>NZ_JARTVY010000002.1:0-1183901 GCF_031450805.1 Caballeronia sp. LZ016 | reverse complement strand
CGCGTGGAAGACGCGCACAGCGGCGCAATACTCTTTCAGCGTTCGGTCGATATTCGCGGCAATACGGATCAGTCATGGCGACGTGGCGCAAAGGCGTTGGTTGATCTTCTCGCTAACGATGCGTCCGCCCTGCATTGATTATTCGCCCAGGAATTTCGGGAATTTTTCCCGTCCGGCGAGATTGCCTGTGCGGTGTTTCGTGCGCTAAGTTATTCGCTGGGCCAGGCTTCCTGCAAACGGCCCGCGATTGAACGAACAAGAGCCAACAAAGAACGTTTAGCCGGAGACGCTCATGCAAGTCAGCTTCAAGGCCGCGCGCCTGACGTGCGCGTCGTTTCTCGCGCCCATGGCGTTTCTCTCCGCGATCAGCGCGCACGCCACGGCGCAAACGGCGTATGTGACGAGCGAGACCGGCGGTGTCGGCGTGATCGATCTGGCGAATCTCTCGCTTGCGAGAACCATCGATGTGGGCAAGGACGGCCCGCGCGGTTTGAGCCTCAATGAGGACGGCACGCGCCTCTACGTCGCGAATAAATCGACGGGCGATCTATCAGAAATCGATACGTCTTCGGGGAAGGTCGTGCGGCGCGTGAAGATCGGCAAGAACCCGGAATTCGTGCGGGTCTACGGCGGCTATGCTTATGTCACGTATGAGCCGGGCGAGTCCGGCGGACCGCCCAAGCCCGGCGAGCCGGAGAAGGATGACGACGACGCGAACTCGCCGCCCGCCGAAATCGCCATCGTCGATTTGAAGCCGTTGAAGGTCACGCATTCGGTCAAGAGCGGCCATGAAACGGAAGGCGTCGAGTTTTCGCCGGACGGCAAACTCATTCTCGTCACGAACGAAGGCGACGACACGGTGTCGGTTTATCGCGCGCGCACGGGCAAGCCAGTGCGCACGGTGGAATTGCAAAAGGGCTCGCGCCCGCGCGGCATCAAGCGGTCGCCCGATGGAAAGCAATACGTCGTCACGCTGGAGAACGCGAACAAGTTCATCGTGCTGGACGGCAAGGACCTGAAGATCGTCAAGACCGTCGACACGAAAACCGGCCCGTATGGCGTATCGTTCGATCCGTCGGGCAAGCGCCTGATCGTGGCTGCATCGCGTGACAAGACACTGCAAGTCTTCGACGGCGCCACCTACGCGCACATGAGCGACATACCCGTTGGCCAACGCTGCTGGCATTTCAGCTTCACGCCCGATGGCTCGCGGCTTCTGCTTGCATGCGGCCGTTCGAACGCGGTGTATGTGCTCGATGCGTCGAACTTCCAGACCATCAGGCAGATTGGCGACTTGCCGCTTGCATGGGGCATCGTCACGTATCCGCCGAGCGCGGGGTCGATAGCCGGCCGCTGATCGCGCGGCGTACGGCCGTTTCACTTTGCACCGGCCGTCGTTGCCCGATCCATCTCGCACCTCGCCGGAAGCGGCTGCTAGTATCAGATAGGCTCTCCGGCGAGGACAATCATGCTCACTTTAGCGGAGGCGTTCGATGCAATATCCGATACTCCGGTACGCAAGCGCGTTCTGATCGCGGCTCAGGGCAGCACGGGAAATTGCCGATGGGTGCCCGCCTATATCGGCAAGCGCGGCGAGCTTCGTCACGAACAGTGCATGAAAGACGACATCGAACTGGACGACGCCGCCGCCGATGCCGTTCGCCGCTTCGACGCCGGTTCGCTATCCTCGTGCGCGCTCGTCGTGCATCTTGGGTCACTTGGCGTTGGCGCGCTGGTGATAGGACCGGAATCGCCCAGCGATGCAATGCGGATGCTCGAGCAACTCAAGGCCAATGCACTGGGCCGCTTCGTCGAAGATTATCTGGCCGAGTTGCGGCAACGGCGGCCCGCAAGGATATATCCGTTCAGACCGCGTTGATGACGGCACTCAGTTCCACGCATAGCGCAAGCCGACCCACACGCCACGCGGCGCACCGATGCCCAGGAACTGCTCGTTGGTCGTGTCCGCGCCGTTGAACGTATGGTTCGGGCCGTTGAAGAAGTTCTCGCCCAGAATCGCGAAGTTCGCATAGCGCTTGTTGAGCAGGTTCTTGACCGTTGCATAGACCTGCAACTGCTTCGTGACGTTATAAGTCGTGTCGAGATCGATCAGGAAATAGCCGGCGATGCTGCCGTTCACGTCCTGATTGTTCTCATCGCCGCGCGCAAGGATATTGCTGCGATACGTGAGATTCGTGCCGATGTTCCATCGCGAGAGCGGGTTGTAGTCCACGCGCAATTTCACCGTGTTGGCCGGAATGCCCGGAATGCGGTCTCCCGAATGCACGGTGATGTTGCCGTCGGCGTCGGCGCTCGAATTGCTTGCACTGTTCTCGGTCCATGTCGAGCGATACGTCGCGTTGACATAGCTATAGCTCGCCGCGAGTCCGAGCGGTCCCCACTGCGTGCGCCCGGCAAGTTCGAAACCCTGGCGGCGTGTCTTGCCGACGTTCTGGAAATAGCCGAGCGTGCTCGTCGCGCCTTCGCTGCTGACGAACTGGATGTCGTCCGTGAGTGTGGTGCTGTATAGCGCGGCGCTCCACGTCGTCGCCTTGCCGATACGTCCTCGCGCGCCTATTTCGAAAGTCTTCGAGATGACGGGCTTTAGTTCGGGGTCCGCAATGAAATCGTTCGGCAGCGAGCACGGCGCATTCGGGTCGGCGCATGCAAGTTCGATGGCGGTCGGCGAGCGCATGCCTTCGTTGTAGGTCGCATAAGCCGTGAGCCACGGCGTCGGGTTCCAGTTGAAGCCGATCGCCGGATTGAAACGCGAGAACGTGTGCCGTCCATCGAGCAAGGGCTGCACGCCGCTTTCATCGCCGATGACGGCCTTCGCCCAGTTATAGCGGCCCGCAAGCGTCATCGACCATTGCTCCGTGAACGACAGCGTATTCTCGAAGTAGATTCCCCAGTTTTCGTTACGCGTCCGCGCGTTCGTCGTCGGCACGAACGGGCCTGAGCCGATGGTCGCGCGACTATCGGTGAACTCGGCGGGCTGCGACGATTGCGTGAAATGCGAATTGGCGAAGTCGCCTGCTGCGCCCAGAACCAGCTGGTTATCCATGCCGGCGAGCTTGTTGAGCAGCGTCAGTTGCAGGCTGGCGCCGTAGCTGTCCGTCACGATCACCGATTGATCGTTGGTCGCCTGTGTTAGATCGATTGCGCCGTCGTCGTCGGCTTCGCCATAATTGTCGTTGACGTTGCTGCTCACGTTACGGTTGCGGTAGTGCCGGTAATACAGGTTGCCGCTCAACTCGACGTTCGGCGAGAAATAGTGCTCGCCCGACAGCGTGACGTAGCCCACCTGGTTTTGATTGGTGTCGGGAAACGTGTATGCCTGCTTGTAGTTGTCGAGAAACGAGCGAGGAATCGTTTGCGATCCATTGAGTGTGTTGTCCGCGCCGCCCATCGATAACGCAATGGTGGTGTCGACGTCCGTATAGCGAAGTTTGGCGAATGCTTGTCTCAGGCGGCTCGAATTCTGTGCAGCCCAGCCATTGTCATTCGAGACGTTGGCCGTGAAGTAGTAGTCGAGGTTGCTGCCGATCACGCCGCCCTGTTCGATCTGTGCTGTCTTCCTTCCCCATGATCCGCCGCTTACATCGATATTCCCGCCGGGGTTCGAGCGGCCGTTCTTGGTCGTCACGACGATTGCACCGCCGAGCGTGTTGAGCCCGAACGTCGGATTCGAGCCTGGAATGAGTTGCATCGTATTGATGGCAGCCTGAGGAATGAGGTCCCAGTTCACGACATCGCCGAAGGGCTCGTTGATCCGCACGCCATCGAGAAAGGCCGAAAGACCCTGCGGCGTGCCGAGTACGGGCGACGCCGTGAAGCCGCGATAGTTGATGTCGGTTTGAGACGGATTACCTTGTGCATCGTTGACGTCGACGCTCACTACGTTCTTCTGCAGGTAATCGGTGACGGTCGCGGAGTGTTGCGCTGCGATGTCGTGGCCCTTGATAGTCTGCACATTCGCAGGCACTTTTTCTAGCGGCGTGCCTACGCCGAGCAGCGGGGTCGTGCCGACAACGACGATGGTCGGTAATTCGGTAGTCGGCGGCGCAGTCACCGCTTGCCCCCATGCGCCGACGGTGACGCTCGCGAACGCGCCGCCGAACGCGAGCCTGAGTCCTGCTCGGGGTTTGAACCGATGCGCGAAGCCGGACTGGCGCGGCATGCTCCTCATTGTCGTCTCCGGTTATTTTTCTTTGGGCGTCTTCTAAACGATGAGCCTTTGATAGAAAGAGTCGCACAACACTCCGCGCGCGCACCGGGAGCTTTTCCCGATCGGGCAGGGAAGGGTTCCCAAACGTCATGTGCATGCGCCATCGCGCGAGCCGGGCGTGCTTAAAATGGATTCCGCGATGCCATCCGAATCCTTGTCCTCTCTCGCCGAAGATGCTTCACGCCGCGCCACGCAATCCACTGCGTCGCGCGATCTCGCCTGCGTGCTCGCGATGACCATCATCGCGGGCGCCGGCTTTGCGCTGATCGACTTCAGCGAATTCACCTATCGCTGGACGCGCAGTGCGGAGCGTTTCCAACTCGATGAACTTCCTGCGACTCTCTTCGTGCTCGCGCTAGGCTTTGCATGGTTCGCATGGCGGCGCTATAAGGACGCGCGCCGCGAAGTGCGCCGAAGCCGGGCGCTCGAAAAGGAAGCGGAACATCTGCTCGCGGAAAACCGGCGGCTTGCCAATCAGGCCATTACCGCGCAGGAAGCAGAACGCCGTCATTTAGCCCGCGAATTGCACGATGAACTGGGTCAGTACCTCAACGCGATATCGCTCGATGCAGCACGCATCCGTGATCTGTCCGCTGAACGCGAGCCCGAAGTACATCGGCTCGCTTTAGCACTGATGCAGAGCGCAACGCACGTGTACCGCGAAATCGGTGGCTTGATTCGCAAGCTAAGACCCATCGGCCTCGATGAATTCGGCTTGCCCACAGCCCTGGAGCATTGCATCGAAGGCTGGCGCGAGCGCTTGCCGCAAGCGGAATTCACGCTGACGGTAGAGGGCGATTTCGAACATCTGAGCGATGTGCTCAACATCGCGCTTTATCGGCTCGTGCAGGAAGGGCTGACGAACGTGTCGAAGTTCGCGCGTGCATCACGCGTCGAAATCTATCTGGTGCGTACGCCGCAAACGAACCAAGGCTCGGGCGAGGTCGTCGTGACGATCGCGGACGATGGTCCCGGCATCGATCTGTCGATCCCGCGCAAGGGGCTCGGACTCGTCGGCATGCGCGAGCGCGTGGAAGCGCTGGGCGGCGAGTTTCATATCGCGAGCAGTCCGGGTCACGGCTTTCTGGTCTGCGCGCGCGTACCCGTTCAGGCGGGACGGCCGCTGCCGAGCGCGCCGAACGAAGGGGCATCCGGTGCGCCGGTGAAGTCGGAGAAATGAAGCCCCAGGCGGTTGGCAATCTGCGCGAGCTGCACGCCGTTATCCGCGCCGAATTTCTGCCGTATCACCGATTGATGATTAGCCACGGTCTTCTGACTCAGGCCGAGTTTCTCTGCGATGCTCGGCAGCGTATAGCCTTGCACGAGCAAACGCAGCACTTCGAACTCACGCGCCGATAATTGTCTTCCGGGCGGCCCTTTCTGAATGGTCGCGCGCAATGCAAGCGCTTGGGAAATGTCCGGGCTGAGATAACGAGCGCGACGCGCAACCGAGCGCACCGCTTCGACGAGCACATCGGGCGCGCTCGCCTTCGTGACATAACCGCGCGCGCCGGCATCGAGCGCACGGCGCACGAATATCGCTTCCTCGTGCACGCTGAAGATCAGCACGCTTGCATGCGGTTCGCGCGAGAGCATGCGACGCATCGCTTCAATGCCGCTTGCGCCCGGCAACGCAAGGTCCATGACGACGACATCCGGCTGCAACGCGCAAAACTTCTGATAAGCCTGCGCGGCATCCGCCGCTTCACCCGCGACGCTGACATCGGGGCTCAGTTCGAGCAGACGCTTGTAGCCTTCACGCACAACGGCGTGATCGTCTACGAGCAGCACGGAGATATCGGCGTTCATGGGTATCACTCTCCGCCTTCCGATCCATCGGTTCGATGCAGTGACGCAAAACGCCGCGCGTTCGCATCGTTACGAAAGACGATGGGCTGTTCCTGCGGTTCCTGTCGCGTCGAGGCCGCACGCACCACTTCGATGACTCGCTCATGATGCGCGGACTTGTCGCAGACAGGGTCCGCGTTCGCCGGATCTTGTGTCAGCAGATAAGCCTGACAGCGGCATCCGCCGAGGTCGATCGCTTTCTCATCGCAACTGCGGCATGGCTCTTTCATCCAGCCGAAACCGCGAAAGCGGTTGAACGCATCGCTCTCGTACCAGATGTCCCTGAGCGGCGTATCGGTGACATTGGGAAACGTAAGGCCCGGAAGCGAGCGCGCGGTATGGCAAGGCAACGCCGCGCCGTCGGGCGCGATTCCGAGAAACACCGAACCCCATCCGTTCATGCAGCGCTTGGGCCGGCGCTCGTAATAGTCAGGCACGACGAAGAATATCTTGCACTTGTCGCCGATTTCCTTGCGATAGCGTTCGACTACGGCTTCCGCTTCCTGCAACTGCTCGGCGGTCGGCATGAGTTGCGCGCGGTTCGCATGTGCCCAGCCGTAATACTGCGTGTTCGCGAGTTCCAGATATTCAGCGCCCATCGCAAGCGCCATGTCGATGATGCGTCCGATATGCGGCAGGTTATAGCGGTGCAGGACGCAATTGAGCACCATCGGAAAGTCGTGCGCCTTGATGAGATTCGCGACGCGCTTCTTGAGATCGAACGTCTTCGTGCTCGACAAGAAGTCGTTGAGCTCCTGCGTGGAGTCCTGAAACGAGAGCTGGATGTGATCTAGGCCGGCTTCCTTGAGCGCGCCAAGGCGCTTGTCCGTCAGCCCGATGCCTGACGTAATGAGGTTCGTATAGAAGCCGAGCTTCCGCGCTTCACCGACGAGGGTTTCGAGATCGTCGCGCAAGAGCGGCTCGCCGCCGGAAAAGCCCAGTTGCGCGGCTCCCAACTCACGCGCCTGACGCAATACGTCGAGCCATTGCGCGGTATCGAGTTCGCGCGAGTGGTCCGTGTAATTCACCGGGTTGTAGCAGAACACGCAATGCAGCGGACAGCGATACGTCAGTTCCGCGAGCAGCCACAAGGGCGGCGCAATGGGCGTTCCTTCGTGCTCGGTCTTCGCGATGGGTTCGGAGAGATCGGTCATGCTCGCACCTTTTCACTCTAGCCAGCCACGCGCACGCGCACCGGCGATGAACGCGCGCACATCGTCGCCGATGCCCGATGCGCTGAACGCCTGTTCCAGATCGGCGACGAGCGCGGGGATGTCCCGCGTGCCATCGCAACGAAGCAGAATTTGCGCAGCGCTTTGATTGAGCTTCACCATGCCTTCAGGGTACAGCAGCACATGCGCGTCTTGCGCCGGTTCCCATTGCAGCCGAAAGAGACGCTTGAGCTTCGGACGCAAGGCATCGTCCGGTGCTTCGACGGCTTCGTTCATGCGCTGAGTCGGATTCGTGTCGCTCATGCCGGGAACGCCTTTTCGATTGAATCGAGCATGGTCCAGAGGATATCCAGCTTGAATTGCAGAATGTCGAGCGCGCGTTGCTGTTGTTCGCGCGTCGTGAAATGCGCGAGTGTGACTTCGAGACCATGTTCGACATCCCGCTGCGCAAGCGAAACGCGCGAGCGGAAATAAGCGAGTCCTTCGGGTTCGATCCACGTGTAATGCGCAGGCCACGTGGAGAGCCGGTCCTTGTGAATCTGCGGCGCGAACATTTCCGTTAGCGACGAGCAAACCGATTCCTGCCACGGCGCGCGCCGAGCGAAATTCACGTACGCATCCACGGCGAAGCGCACGCCCGGCGTCACGAACCGGAGCGACCAGAGATCGTCGCGAGAAAGGCCGACAGCATCGCCGAGACGCGCCCATGCTTCGATGCCGCCCGGCTGATCGTCGTAACCATCGTGATCGAGAATGCGCAGCACCCAGCGGCGGCGCGTTTCGCGGTCGGGGCAATTGGACATGACCGCAGCGTCTTTCAGCGGAATGTTGATCTGATAGTAGAAGCGGTTCGCGACCCAGCCGCGTATCTGCTCGCGCGAGCATCCGCCGCTATTCATCTTCACGTTGAACGGATGATGAATGTGATACGCCGTGCCCTTCGCGCGCAGTTGTTCCTCGAACTCCGCGCGCGTCCACGCGGGGCCGGGCTCTTTTAGTGCAGTGAACACCGGGCCGGTCGTGGGGTTCAGCATCGGCGTGAAAGCGTTGCCACTCATTCAATGATTCTCCGCGATGTCATAGCTCGAAACTCATTCCGTCGTGCGCGACTTCGATGCCATGCTCCGACAGCATGCGCCTTTCGGGTCCGTCTTCGATCAGGATAGGGTTCGTGTTGTTGATATGAATGAGCACCTTGCGCACGTCCGCGCGGCCGATCGAATCCAGCACTTCGATCATGCCGCCCGGCCCGCTTTGCGCGAGATGTCCCATATCGGCGCCGGTCTTCTTGGTCAGGCCGAGACGGATCATTTCGTCGTCGGTCCATACCGTGCCATCGACGAGCAACAGGTCGGCCTTCTGCATTGCCTCGACGACATGCGGTTCGAGTGCGCCGAGGCCCGGCGCATAGAACGCGCGCTTGCCGGTTGCATCGTTCGTGAACATGAGGCCGATGTTGTCGCCCACTTCCGGCGCTTCGCGATGCGGCGAATAGGGCGGCGCCTTGCTGGAAAGCGGCAGCGCATGGATGCTTACGCGCGGCAATTCAGGCACGCTGAACGCGGCGCCATCGAGCGCGATGCGGCGGTGCTCGACACCGCAGTAATGCGAGAGGATCGATGTAATCGGAAAGCCTGTCGACAAGTCCTGCCATACCGCATCGGTCGTATAAAGCGGTAGCGGCGTGCCGCGTTCGCGCAGCATCAAGAGACCCGTGACGTGATCGATCTGCGCGTCCATCGTGATGACGGCGGCGATGCCCGTATCGCGCACACGGCGCGCGGGCTGCAATTCCGGGTTCGCCGCGATCTGCGCGAGTATGTCGGGCGATGCGTTGACGAGCAGCCAGTCTTCGCCATTGTCACTGACCGCAATCGACGACTGCGTTCTCGCACGCGCGGCAATGACACCGCGGCGCACGCCGTCGCAATTGCGGCAGTTGCAGTTCCATTGCGGAAATCCGCCGCCTGCCGATGAGCCCAGCACGCGAATTTTCATCGCGGGGTCTCGCACGAATACGTCATGGCCACATTCTCCTCAAGAGCCCGTCTTTGTCGATGAGCTGATGCTTCATTGCGCCAAGGAAGTGAAGCGCGATCAACGCAACGAGCGTCCAGGCGATGAAGCCATGAATTCCGAAGAACAGCTCGCGCATTGCTTTGTCGTCCGATCCCCATTGTGGCAGAAGCACGCCCCAGAAGCGCGTGCCGTACTTGTTGAACGACGAACCGAGATAGCCGGTCAGCGGCATCGCGATCATGCCCACATATAAAAGACCCTGCGTGGTGCTCGCGGCGGCGCGTTGCCACGCTCCCATCGGCGGCAGAGGCGGCCGGCCATAGGCCAGGCGTACCAGGATGCGGATCAGCACCAGCAGGAAAATTGTCAAGCCGAGTGATTTATGGAAGTTGATGACGGTCGACTTGAACGGCAGCCCGCGCGGCAGGCCTACCATATAGAAGCCGATGCACAGCATCGCGATGATCGCGATACCGATGATCCAGTGCAGCGCGATGAGCGGCCGGGCGAAGCGCTCGTTGGCCACCGTCGAACGGTCGGGCGTCGCGGGCCGGGTGCCCACTGCGGTCATGGCATGCCTCCTTCGCGAAAGGGCATCTTTGCGCCGGATAGAGAGTCCATTGTTATCGTCGTTTCATGAATTGGCGATCAGCAATTCCCCCCGTCCGTCTACGGCAAGATCGCCGGCGTAGCGCCTGGGCAAAGCCCTTTGCTCAAGCGTTGAAAAAGGGCCGAATTCTTTAGCGAGCATCCGTGCAAGCAAAAGCCAGAAGACATCGAAGCCTTGTCCGCCTTGCGTGAATGTCGGCCCGATGCGTGACGGGTTCCTCAATAGTACGACCGTGCCGCGCCGCATGCCATAGCCGAGGTGTGCGCCCGTTTGTCCCGCGACGCAGACCGTGCCCGCCACGATGCGTGATGCGGCGAAATCTCCCGCGTTTCCGCCGATCAATATGGTGCCGCGTCGCATGCGGTCTGCAAGGCGCGCGCCCGCATCGCCGCGAACGGCGAGCACGCCGCCGCTCATGCCTTCCATGTTGCCGGGCAGCGCGCTGGCCGCGAAGTCGCCGACATGACCGGATACGTCGATACGTCCGCCTTGCATTTCACATGCGGTGAAGCGGCCCGCGTTGCCTTCGATCGACAGTTTGCCGCCTGTCATGCCGATGCCCGCGTAGTCGCCCGCGTTTCCGCGAACCGTAAGCGTGCCTGCCGTTAGCGATGCGCCAAGGCGATCGAGCCATGCGGCATCGCCTTCGATGGCAAGCGAGACATCGGCTGCATCGGTTTGTGCGATATCGAAGAGATCGCTTAGCGCGCACATGTCGCCGTCGCCCTGCAAAGACATCCGGTCCAGTTCCGCAGGCGACATTTGCGCTAACGTCTGAGGGAGTAATTTGGACGCATCAACGCGAAAGCCGGGCGCATTTTTTACGCGCAACGTAATGGCATTCATACGCGTGCTCCCGCAACATCCGCCGACAATTCATGCAGCCTGAAGTGATAAGGCCCGAGTTTGCCGCCATAGTTTCCTGCCGAAATGCGCAACACGCCGCCGGTGCGTCCGATTGCCGTTGCCGCCGCGATTCCCGCTGTCATTGCGGCGCCGACGTCGGCATCGGTGAGACCGTCGATCACGATTTCGAGCACGCACGCCACTTCCGGAGTGAGTTCGCTTTTCCTCGACAAGCCGACGAGCGTGGGACAAAACGCATCGTTCGTGGATGCGGTCGCGCCTTTGTATTTCGATCCGATTTTCGATCCCGACCGAACGACGCCGCCCGGAAATGGCGTGATGACGTTGGGCAGCTTGTGCATCGCGGCAACGGCGGCTTCGGCCGCCTGTAGCGCACTGTCGATATCGCGCGCAAGAAACAACAGGTTGCCGCCGCCCACTGCCTTGACGGTCGCCGTGAATTCTTCGCAAAGGAATTCGCCGTCCATCACAGGCACACGCCAATAGCGTGTCGGACCAAGCACTTTAGATATCTGAAAGCCATCGCCGAAGAAACGCAGGCCCGCGCCGAGCGGTGCATTGTCGGAGAGCGGCGCGCGACTGTTGAATGGATCAATGCCGCCATAGACGGCCGTCGTCGGGCATGTCAACACGCATTGCCCGACGCGCCGCGCAATTTGCCTGGCGAGTTCTTTAGACGACACGGCGAAGATCAGCACCGATATGCCCGGTCTTCCATCGGGCGTTTCATCGCCGTCCAGATCGCGTTCGATGCCGGCCTCGCATCCGCAATCGATGACGGACGTGGCGAAGCCTGTCAGCGAATTGGCGGCATGACGCGCCCATGTCGGGGTATGCGCGGTGATGATCAGACGCGTCGCCTTCATCGGGAAGGCTTCGGCGAAGGTGTCGTCGATCTCGGTGTCGTTGATGCGCATGGTGGTCATTGTCGTTCGCATGCGACGGGCAACAGCTTGCCGCCGTTGCAGACCGCGCATAGCTCGTCATCGCCGATAGCGATGTTCTCGAACCTTCCCGCGAGGTTGGCATGCGTGTAGTCGCGCACGCGCTGTTCGATTGCGCGGTCGTAGTCGGGCTTCACGTAGTGAATGCCGCCCGTCGGCGTCTTGACCAGGACGCCGTCGCGCGCAATGAGTTCGCCGTCTTTGAACACGAATGCGGGCGATGTGAACATGCGCTCGCGATCCGCGCCTTCGCGATACACCGCGATATCCGCCGCCGCGCCCGCGCCGAGGTGTCCGCGATCGGCGAGACCGAGCAGACGTGCGGGACCCGCGCGCGTGATGATGGCAATTTCAAAAAGAGAGAGTTCGCGCGTGATCTCGCCCAGCACGCTTGCGGTTCTTGCATCGGCGTGCAGCTTGCCGAGTTGTTCGTCGCGAAACGACTTGTCCATCAGCAGGCGTATCAGATGCGGATAACTGGTGAATGGCCCGCCATTCGGATGATCCGTCGTCATCGATACGCGCCAGGGATCATCGACCAGCAGAAAGATTTCGAGTCCGATGATCCACTGCAGCGCATTGACGAAGCTCTGCTCGCGATAGCGAAACGGCACGACGCCGCATCCGCCGTCGCATTCGATATCGCCGAGAATCCATTTGCGCGGGCGTGCCAGTGGCGCGTTGCGGAACTGCATGATCGTGTCGCCGGATGCGGAGACGGTCTGGCCGAAGATGATCTGCCCGACATCGATCGTCACGTTGGGCCGCGCGTTCACCGCTTCCGCAATCGCGCGTGCGCCGGATGAGAACTTGAGCGGGCCTTCGGTCCCATAGCTATGAAACTGAATATGCGTGAGATGGATAGGCAGCCCGTCGGATGCGTCCATCGTCGCTATGGTCGATTGCACATTGCCCGGCACGCCGAGATTGCTTGCATGGACATGCAACGGATGCGGCACGCGCAGCTCGTTTAGCGCGCGCGTCAAGGTTCGTAGCACGTCGCGCGGCGTGATGCCGTAATGCACGTGTGCTTCGTCGAGGTCGAGCGAACGCTGATTGAACTTGAATGCGGAGATGCCGCCAGGATTCACGACTTTGACGCCGAGCGCCTTGTTGGCGTCGATGGTCCAGCCGACGTAATCGCGCATGCGCTCGAAGTCTTCCCTGGCTGCGAGCATTTGCAGGAAGAGTTCGTCGTTGCCCATCATCACGTAGGCGCCGTGATCGATGATCGGCGTGTCGCCCATTTCGAGGTGTGTATGGCGTGCGTTCGATGCCACCATCGCCGGTTCGAACGCGGCGGTGTAGCCCATTTCGGCATAGCGATAGCCGGTGGCAAGCGTGCCGGGCGCGCATGTTCCGCAAGAAGGCAGACGCATATAGCGGCCTTCGTCGGGCTTGCTCGTCTCGGCGCGCGTGTCGTTGCGATGATCTTCCGGCAACAGCAGGCGCGACAGATTGGTCTTGCCGCCGCCGATGTGCGAATGCAGATCGATGCCGCCCGCCATCACGATCATCCCGTTCGCGTCGAAGTCGCGTTCAGGCGGAATGCGTTCGCTTTGCGCGTCGTCGACGATGCGGCCATCGCGAATCGTGATATCGCGCCGGACGCCATCGATGCCGTTAGTCGGATCGTAGACGGTGCCGCCTCTGATGCGCGTCAGGGTCATCACGGCCTCCTTGCGCGAATCAATTCGCTTGCGATCGAAGCCACGGTGGGCAACGCCGTGTCGCGTGCAGCGGCGAGCGGCACCACAACGGATGCATCGACGCGAAACAGGTGGCCGTTGCTATCGATGCCGGGCGTTGCGACGGGGATGAACACGGTGGTTGCTTTACGTGCATCGACTGTCGTCCCCGGATGGCCGAGGACGATGGCGGGCACGTCGTCGGTGAGCGATGGAGGCAGCGGTTCGGGGCCGAAGCTGGAAATCCATAGCAATGCATCGGTTTCCTTGCGGCGCAATAAATCCTCGGTGCGATAGCGGTGCGGATCGTGGTCGAGCGGCAGGCCGTATGCGATACGGGTTCTCAACGGAAAGCCCGATAGCCATGTGACGGCCTGGTTGACTGACAGTGCGCCGTCGTCCCCGGTCAGCGCGAGTGCGCCTGCGCGCGCGGTGCGGTTGATTGTCTTGACGATGCGGTTGATTGCTTCGATTGCGAGGGCTGCGTGTGGAGCGGGCAACGTGGCGGGTTCGTAGATGAAGGCGGTGTAGTGGGCGGTCTGGATGCGTTCGTGCAGCGTCTGGAGTGCTTGAGCGGTTGGTGTGTGGGCGTTGCGGCGTTCCGTCAGCGCTGACCAGAGCGCGAGGATGTCGAATGTATCGGCGTCCTGGAGTATTGCTTTCGCGTGGGCGCTTGCGGCTGGATCGGGGTTGCATCCTACGAAGACGATATCGGTGTTGTGCCTGAGGTTCAGTACGCGCTCGTAGAAGCGCGGATAGCGGCGAGATGGTTCGCACGCGATGATCACGATGAGATCGGCGCGCGAGCGGATTTCCGAGAGCGTCGTGAAGAATGCGCCTCGGTCTTGAAGCGCGAGCGTGCTGGCGGCGAGCGCATCGCCGTGCATGTGGTCGAGGATGGCGCCGGTGTGTGCGGCGAGTTCATAGAGCGCGCGTGCGCCGGTGATGTCGGTCGCCATGCCGGCGAAGAGTGGACGTCGCGATTGTTCCAGGATTCTCGAGGCTTCTGACAGGGCTGTTGGCAGATCGGTGCTTTTGCCATTGATCTGCGGTTTGGTTCCTTCGTCGTCGATGTTGAATGCGGCGAGGGATTGCGCTAGACGCGGACATGTCGTGTTCGGTGCTTCCAGACTTGCAGTCAGCACGATGTCTTCGCATAGCAGTGGGCAGAAGGGGCACGTCTTTTGTGCTGGCGCTTCGAGAGGTGGCGTGGGCATAGTGAGCTACGTTCGAGCAAGGTCTATGCCGTTTGGGGTTTTCGCTCGCGCTTGGGGCGGTGTTGTTTTTCTGGGAGCTTGTATTCGTGTCGGTCTATTAGTGCGCCCCTCCCCGGGGCGGGGGTCACTTTCTTGGCTGTCGACCAGAGTTGGCGCTTTAGCGCCTTACTCTGGTCCCATGCAAAGAAAGTAACCAAAGAAAGCAGCTTTTCTTTCGAACCGCACAATGCACTAACTTGCGTGGCCACTTCGTAGAACATCGGTGGCTCTCAGCTTGACAAAGCCCTGAATCACCCTCCACGCCCACTGACTATTCACGTCCTCCGAGCCCCTTGGCTCGTTAACACCCAACGCGCACTACGCGCTACACACCACCCCGCAGGACCGAACGACAAAGGCAAAGGCAAAGGCAAAGGCAAAGGCAAAGGCAAAGGCAAAGGCAAAGGCAGCGGAGAGCGACGAGACAGCGATGCGCTTGCAACGTGGGTGACCCGATCGCGCAAAGCTTATTGATGTCATTCGTCGATTGGCGCTGGGGGTCATGGCGAACGATTGGTTTTGTCGAGCCAAGGGGCTCGGAGGACGTAAGTAGTCAGTGGGCGTGGAAGGTGATTCAAGGCTTTGTCAAGCTGAGAGCCACCGATGTTCTACGAAGTGGCCGCGCAAGTTAGTGCATTGTGCGGTTCGAAAGAAAAGCTGCTTTCTTTGGTTACTTTCTTTGCAGCGGCAAAGAAAGTGACCCCCGCCCCGGGGAGGGGCGCGCTAATAGACCGACACGAATACAAGCTCCCCGCAAGCAAGCAAGCAAGCAAGAAAGCAAGCCAGCGAGCAAGCCAGCAAGCCAGCAAACAAACAAATGCTCCCGAAACGCAACACACTGTCACCTGCTGCAACAGTAGAACCGCGGCAACGAGCGCACCAAGCAACCCCAGACTGATGGCATAGATATTGAGTTCAGGCGAAGGAAGAAAGCCCAAGCGCCAGCTCATGAACTGCCGACCCAACAAGCCACCCGTGCGCGCCCGCACGACAAGCCTGCGCGAGATCATCGCGATGCCTGACGCCGCCTGCGCCGAAGAGGAGCCGCTGACCTGCCATCGTCCGCACGGCGCGGAGCGTATCGAGGTCCGGCCCCGCACGAGCCCCAACGTGATCCAGCGTCATGACGATGACACGCGCCGGCCAGCAAGCGCTATCGCCATGAAGCGCGCCCAGCGGCCGCCCGCCGTGATAATCGAGCGAAAGCACAGGCTCATATCCCAACGCCGCAGCATCGAGAAAGGCCCCGGCATCGACAAGACTCTCAGTGCCGAACACCGGCACCAGCGATGCGCCCGAATCGCAAACCCCGAACATCGCCCGCACCGATGCGAAGTCGCTGAACCCTGCATCGAGCCAGATCGAAACATCCCGGCCCAGTGCAGCACGAAGCGCAGCAAGCGCACCGAAGTGCGCACCGCGCCCAAGGATCGCGCCGAGATCCGCCACATACAACGTGCGAGAACCCGTCGCGCGAAGCAACGCGCGCGCAACATCGACCGGCTCGCTCGTCGCACACAGCGAAGACCGGATGGGCCGGTAGCGCGAACGCTCGCCGCGCTCCGCACGCACCACCTGACCGTCGAGCAGATCGAGAACCGGTATCACCTGCATGGATGGCCTTCCTTTGATCAAACTATTCGTTTTCGAGTATCTCACCGGAGGCGGCATCGATCCGGATGTCGCCAGCCCAGGCAGTCTCGCCGACCTGAGCGCACTGATCGTCGAAGGCCGCGTGATGCGCGATGCCATCGCATCCGATCTGCGCGCGCTGCCCGGCATCGACGTGACCATCGCCAGTTCGAGCTTCGAACAGATCGATGATCGCTATTCGCATCGACGCGCGCAAGAAGGAGAAGCCATCACCCAGTTCGTATCCCGCATGGCGCGAGAGCACGATTACGCACTCGTCGTCGCACCGGAATGCGACGGCCTGCTGTTGCGCCTCTACGATGCCGTCGGCGCAACACGCTGGCTCGGCTGCGCAAAAGAAGCCATACGCGTGGCGTCCAGCAAGAGCGCGACAGCGGCGTGCCTCGAATCGCACGGCATCGCGACGACGCCCGCCCTCGAACCGGAACAGGCCGCCTTGCCCGATGCAGACCAGTGGGTCGTCAAGCCCGACGACGGCGCAGGCGGTCTCGATACGTACGTCTATCGCAACCTCGACGCCGCGCTGAAAGAATACGAAGCGCGCGCGGCTGCGGGACGCAATCCTGTTCTGCAGCAATGGATCGATGGCGAACCGCTCAGCCTGTCCATCATCTGCGACGATGCAGGCGCACGACTCGTGTCGATCAACCGGCAGCGCATCGGCATGAGCGGCGACACGCAATCGAATCGCAGCGAACGCATCGTTGAATTCGATGGCGTCGATGCCGACTACATCGACCGCGCCAGCATCCAGGGGCGCACGCTCGAGCGGCTTGCCACGCGCGTCGCAGATGCATTGCCGGGGCTGCGCGGTTTCGCGGGCATCGATGTCGTCTGGAATGACGCGCGCGGTCCCGTGGTGATCGAAGTCAATCCGCGCCTCACCGTGGCCTACGCGGCGATCAGCAAGAAGCGCAATCTGGCGGCGCAATTGCTCGCGGCGCATGGTGTGTCAGCCTTCGCACACGATGACACGCGCGTTCGCGCAGTCGGAGCATCGACGTGACGGCGCAGAGCGGCAATGCGCCGGTATTCGGCTGGGACGTGGGCGGCGCGCACGTGAAGGTGTCGATGGCGAGCAGGGGCGCGCTCGTCGATGTCGCGCAATGGGCGTGTCCGTTGTGGCAAGGCATCCCGCATCTGGAACGCGTGATCGAATGTGCGTTCGAACGCTGGCCCTCTGCAGCCCATGCATCCGCGCGCCACGCCGTCACCATGACCGGCGAGATGGTCGACCTCTTTGCGGACCGCGCAGAAGGCGTGCGAACACTCGCACGCACGCTCGCGCAGCGGCTCGGCCCGCGCACGATGTTCTACGGCGGCGAATCGAACTGGCTCGCGCGATCCGCATGTGCCGATGGCTGGCGCAAGGTCGCATCGGCGAACTGGCTCGCAACGGCGCAATGGGTCGCGACGCGCGTGCCTCATGCGCTGCTCGTCGATATCGGCAGCACGACCACCGACATCATTCCGATCATCGATGGCCGCATCGCCGCACGCGGCATGAACGATGCGCAGCGTCTCGCAAGCGGTGAACTCGTGTATCAGGGCGTCGTGCGAACGCCGCTATGCGGCGTCGCGCATCGCATTGTGTTTCGTGGCGAAAGCACCGGCGTGATGAACGAGTGGTTCGCAACGACAGCGGATGTCTATCGTCTGACAGGCGAGTTGTGGGACGCCCACGACCAGCATCCGAGCGCCGACAACGGACCCAAGACCGAAGTTGCAAGCCGTGCGCGCATCGCGAGAATGATCGGACGCGATGCCGGGGATGCAAGCGCCGACGAATGGCGGCGCTTCGCGCTTGCGTGGCGGCATGAGCAATTGCGCACGCTCGAAGCGAGCCTTGTGCGTGTATGCGCGCAGCATGCATCGCTGACGGCTGCGCCCATCGTCGGCGCGGGATGCGGACGCTTTCTCGCGGAAGCGCTTGCTCGGCAGGAAGCGCGCGGCTACATCGACTTCGCGCGCCTGGCGGGCATATCGAATGCGGATGACGAGCGCGCCGAATGGGTTTCGACGTGTGCGCCGAGCGTGGCGGTCGCGTTGCTCGCATCGTCGCCGTCGATCGCGACAACAACGAATCTCGAACGAGGATAAGACCATGTGGGTGGTCAAGATCGGGGGAAGCCTGAGTCACGATCCGGCGCTGCGCGAATGGCTGATGCGGCTATGGGAAGTGGGCGGCGGGCGCGTGGTGATCGTGCCGGGCGGCGGCGATTTCGCGGATGCGGTGCGGCAGTATCAGCGCGAATGGCGCTTCGATGATCTCGCGGCCCACAACATGTGCCTGCTCGCAATGGCGCAATACGCGATCCTCATGCAAGGCATCGTGCCCGATCTCGTGCTGGCGTCGAATGAGGAGCGCATCCGGCGCGCATTGCGCGATGGCCGCGTGGCCGTGTGGGTACCCACCGACCTCATGCGTACGACATCCGATTCGATGACCAACTGGGACACCACGTCCGACAGTCTCGCTGCATGGCTATCCACGACGCTCAACGCCGAGCGTCTCATGCTCGTGAAATCATGCGACGTGGAAGCACAAGCGCCCCTCGACATGCTTGCGGCGAGTGGCGTCGTCGACAGGCGTTTTACTTCTTACGTGCGCGACGCGAACTATCTCGTCGAAGTGTTCAGCAAGGGCGATGCATCGCGCATGAGGGACAGGCTGCTCGCGTTTCAGGCGTGATTTCAGGCATGAACTGCAACGCGCTCGCCGTGCAGGGCGCGCGCCCACCTCTGCACGCGCGAGGGATCGAGCCGGCCGGTGCGCCCGTCGCGTTCATCGCATAGCGCGCCTCTGAAGCCTGCAATGTCCGGTGCGAGCGCGCGAATCTTCTCGAGATCGGACCAGCCGAGCGAACCGGCAAGCGCCGTCATTGCGCCGCGAGAGCGCGCTTGCGCCATGCAGTCCGAAAGCGCCGCCATGTCGACGCAATCGAACAGCGTGCGGCCGTCCTTGTTCGCCGTATCGAACACGATGCCGACGAAGCCGAGTTGCGCAGCGAGCGCGGCAAGCTCGCGGTCCACGCCTTCATCCGACAGCAACACCGGCACGACAGCCGCCGGCAGCCCGGCAAGATGACGCAGGCAATCGGCCGCGTGCTCGCCCGGCGCGACGCCGACCTTTACATAATCGACGCCCGTCGCCGCGACGTCGAGCACGCGATGCGTCATTTCATCGAGGGCATCGTTCGGCAGATCGCCGATCGTCGCGCTGATCGGCCGGACCGCGTACCGCGCGCGCAACGCACGCACGATGAACGCGATGTCCTTCAATGCAACGCCGCCGAGCGCGCCCGCATGCGGTTCCTTCAGATCGATCAGTTCGGCGCCTGCGTGCACGGCATCGAATGCCTCATCGGCCGAGCGGACACTCGCGAGCAATGCGGTCATCGTCGAACTCCAGGGAGATGTGTTACGGATGAAGCGCCTTGGCGCGATGTGCTTCGATGGCTTGCAAGAGCCAGTTCCATGCAGTGCGTTCGTCGTCGCCCGCTGTCTTGTCGACCGCGATGCGCAGATAGGCAATCTCGCTATCCACTTTCTCGGGCGGCAACATGAACAGGCGGCTCACGAGAATCGCGCCCTCGACGATGGCCGCCTGCGCGCGATTGAAGCCGGGAAACGGCGCATGCGTTTCACGATGCACGCATTCCATATGCAATACGGGACGCGTTTCATCGTCGCGGATATCGGCGAGGCGCAGTTCGATATGAGCGAGCGCATTCGCCAGACGCACGCTCGGAACCATCGTGGCCGGGAGCGTGGGCCAGTCGCGCTGAACGCCGGTCACGCAGCCTGCAAAGACGCGCACGTCCGTCGTGAGATTGATGACGGCGCTTTTTGTCGCGACGATGTTGTCGAGCGTCGTGGAAGGGCGAAACGGCGCGAGAATCGCGCGCTCATCTTCGAAGCGCACACCCATCGGCGCGATATGCGGACGCCCGTCGCGGGCCGCGGTCGTCACGATGGTCTCGTAGATCATGATCGAATTCGATGCCGCACGAAGACTTTCATCGATGCATCTTCGTGCGGGCTTATCCGCTTTAGCGTGTGGCGATATACATCGTGATTTCAAAGCCGAAACGCATGTCGGTAAAGCTCGGCGTGGTCCATTGCATGGCTTGTTTCTCCTTGACGAGGTTCGTGCGGCAGCGCCGCCCGTCATACGGACGGCGTTCGCCGCGCAAGCGTTGCAAGCCGCATGCCAAAGGCCGCGAAACGTTCGGCGCTTTCGCATTGTGACGGAAACGCAGCAAAGTGTCCCGTCCGTGCGCGTGACGTTCGATAAGGGATCGCTTAGCCCCTCGCAAGAAATTCGTGAATTCCCAAGCGCCGGGCGCGCGCCTACTCTGCATTCACAGCAAGGCGCAACACCAACGCGACGGTCGCCGATGTTTCAGACGCGTCGTTCCTATCTTCCCCTCGTAAAGGAAACGGAATGAACGACTTCAGCAAGGCTGCCGTCGAGGCGGCGCGCAATCCCGCCGATCCCCGATCACGCTATGCGGCCGGCGTGATGAAGTATCGCGAGATGGGTTACTGGCAGCCCGATTACACGCCGAAAGAGACGGACATCATCGCGCTATTCCGCATCACGCCGCAAGCGGGCGTCGAGCCGGAGGAAGCGGCGGCGGCTGTCGCGGGCGAGTCGTCGACTGCGACGTGGACCGTCGTCTGGACCGACCGCCTCACCGCATGCGACATGTATCGCGCGAAGGCGTATCGCGTCGATCCGGTGCCGAATGCGCGCGCCGACGAGCCGCAATACTTCGCTTATATCGCCTATGAGCTGGATCTCTTCGAGGAAGGGTCGGTGGCGAACCTGACGGCATCGATCATCGGCAATGTGTTCGGCTTCAAGCCGCTCAAGGCGCTGAGGCTCGAGGACATGCGTATTCCGGTGGCCTATCTGAAGACGTTTCAGGGGCCGCCCACCGGCATCGTCGTGGAGCGTGAAAGGCTCGACAAGTACGGCAGGCCGCTGCTCGGCGCCACGGTCAAGCCGAAGCTCGGGTTGTCCGGAAAGAACTATGGACGCGTGGTTTATGAAGGGCTCAAGGGCGGCCTCGATTTTCTGAAGGACGACGAGAACATCAATTCGCAGGCGTTCATGCACTGGCGCGACCGCTATCTGTTTGCGATGGAAGGCGTGCATCGCGCGGAAGCGGAGACCGGCGAAGTGAAGGGCCACTATCTGAACGTGACCGCCGGCACGATGGAAGACATGTATGAACGTGCCGAATTTGCGAAGGAACTCGGCTCGTGCATCGTGATGATCGACCTCGTGATCGGCTGGACGGCGATTCAGTCGATGTCACGCTGGGCCCGCAAGAACGACATGATCCTGCATCTGCATCGCGCGGGCCACGGCACGTACACGCGGCAACGCAATCACGGCATCTCGTTTCGCGTGATCGCCAAGTGGCTGCGCATGGCGGGCGTGGATCACGCGCATGCGGGAACGGCGGTCGGCAAGCTCGAGGGCGATCCGCTCGCCGTGCAGGGCTATTACAACGTATGCCGCGAGCCGCGCAACGACGTGGACCTGCCACGCGGCATCTTCTTCGATCAACCGTGGGCGGGCTTGCGCAAGGTGATGCCGGTCGCATCGGGCGGCATTCACGCAGGGCAGATGCATCAGTTGCTCGACCTCTTCGGCGACGATGCGATCCTGCAGTTCGGCGGCGGCACCATCGGGCACCCGCAAGGCATACAGGCGGGCGCAACGGCGAATCGCGTCGCGCTCGAAACGATGGTGAAGGCGCGCAACGAAGGACGCGACATCGTGAACGAGGGCATCGACATTCTCGAAGCCGCCGCGCGCTGGTGCACGCCGCTCAAGCTCGCGCTCGACACCTGGCGCGACGTGACCTTCAACTATGCCTCCACGGATACGCCCGATTTCGCGGTGACGCCGTCCGTGGCCTGACGTTCGACGACAAGCAAGGGAGCCGACATGCATATCACGCAAGGAACGTTTTCATTCCTGCCCGCGTTGAGCGACGAAGAGATCGCCGCGCAAATCGACCACGCACTGAATCAGGGTTGGGCGTGCTCTGTCGAATATACCGACGATCCGCACCCGCGCAATACGTACTGGGATATGTGGGGCCTGCCGATGTTCGACCTGCACGATGCCGCCGGCGTCATGATGGAAGTGAACGCATGCCGCAAGACGTTTCCGCGGCACTACGTCAAGGTGAATGCGTTCGATTCGGTGCGCGGCTTCGAAACGATGCGGCTGTCGTTCATCGTCAACCGGCCCGCTGAAGAGCACGGTTTCCGGCTCGAACGGCAGGACAATCGCAGCCGCGTGCAGCGTTATTCGATCCGCACGTATGCAACGGACCGTCCCTCGGGCGAGCGGTATCGATAAGGAGAACGCTCATGCAGGCCGACGACATCATCGAAGAAGAGCCGCAAACGCGCGCCGATCTGATGGCGCTTTACCGTGAGTCGCGCATCGGCGAAGTGCTCGCGGAGCTGGACCGCGATCTCGTGGGCCTCGCTCCCGTGAAGACGCGCATTCGCGAGATCGCGGCGCATCTGCTCGTGGAGCGGGCGCGGGAAACGCTCGGCATCGCGAGCGGCGCGCCGACGCTGCATATGTGCTTCTCGGGCAATCCCGGCACAGGCAAGACCACGGTTGCGCTGCGCATGGCGCAAGTGCTGCACAGGCTCGGCTATATCCGCCGCAATCAGCTCGTATCCGTGACGCGCGACGATCTCGTCGGCCAGTACATCGGCCATACCGCGCCTAAGACGCGCGAAGTGCTGAAGCGCGCGATGGGCGGCGTGCTGTTCATCGACGAGGCGTATTACCTGTATCGGCCGGAGAACGAACGCGATTACGGGCAAGAGGCCATTGAAATCCTGCTGCAGACGATGGAAAACCAGCGCGACGATCTGGTCGTGATCCTGGCGGGCTACGAATCGCGGATGGAGACGTTCTTTCAAAGCAACCCGGGCTTTCGCTCGCGCATTGCACATCACATCGTCTTTCCGGATTACGAGCCTGACGAATTGGTCAGGATCGCTGAGAGAATGCTCGACGGGATGCATTATCGCTTCGACGACGATGCCCGCCGTGCCTTCGAAGAGTATCTCGCGCGGCGCATCCGTCAGCCGAACTTCGCCAATGCGCGCTCGGTGCGCAATGCACTGGACCGCGCGCGGCTGCGTCAGGCCAACCGCCTTTTTGCAGCAGCGGAACGAGGCAGCGGTCCCGCCGATGCGAACGCGCTGATGCGGCTCGACTCATGCGACATACGCGCCAGCCGCGTGTTCGACGAATCGCCATCCTGAAAGGAGCACGCCATGCAGGACGGACGCACGACGTTGTCGAAATTCCTGATCGATACGCTCGATCGCAAGCCCGGCCCGCATGCGGCCATCGGACTCTCTGCATTGCTGGTGGACGTGGCCGCATCGATCAAGACCATCGCCGCGGCGCTCACGCGCGGTGCGCTCGGCGGGCAGCATGGTTCGGCACAGAGCATCAACACGCACGGCGAAGAGCAAAAGAAACTCGACCTCTTGACCAACGATATCTTCCTGCAGCATTGCGAATGGGACGGCTTGCTGGCGGGCATGGTGTCGGAAGAAATGGACGGCGTCTATGCGGTGCCGGAGCCGTATCCACGCGGCGAGTATCTGCTTGCATTCGACCCGCTCGACGGCTCCTCGAACATCGATATCAACGGCGTCGTCGGCTCCATCTTTTCCGTGCTGAGGAGAAGCGCGTCGCGGCACGACGCACTGAACGAAGCGGACTTTCTTCGGCCGGGAAGCGAACAGGTGGCGGCCGGCTATGCGATCTACGGGCCATCGACGATGCTCGTCATATCCGTCGGCAACGGCACGCATGGCTTCACGCTGGAGCGCGATGTCGGCAATTTCGTGCTCACGCATTCGGACATCTGCATCCCCGACGATTCGTGCGAGTTTGCGATCAACGTATCGAATGAACGCTTCTGGGAGCCGCCCGTGCGACGCTATGTGAAGGAGTGCAAGGACGGTCGCACCGGATGCCGCGCGCAGGACTTCAACATGCGATGGATTGCGTCGATGGTCGCGGAGGTTCATCGCATTCTGATGCGCGGCGGCGTCTTCATGTATCCGCGCGACTTCAAGACGCCGGAGATGGAAGGGCGCCTGCGGCTGCTGTATGAAGCAAATCCGATGAGCTTCCTTGTGGAGCAGGCGGGCGGGCTGTCGATCACCGGCCGCGAACGCATTCTCGATGTGACGCCGCGCGGACTGCATCAGCGCGTGCCCGTCATTCTCGGCTCGCGCAACGAGGTGGCGCGCATTCAGCGCTATCACGGCGAGTATGACCGCGGCGAGGACAAGCCCTTCACATCGCCGCTGTTCAACGAGCGATCCTTGTTTCTGCCCGAGACGCCGATGTGAAACGCATCGAAAAGACATAGGGAGACAGGCGCATGTCAATCAGGCATCCGATCATCGCGGTGACGGGCTCGAGCGGCGCGGGCACCACCACGGTCATGAAGAGTTTCACGCACATTTTTAGGCGCGAGCGCATCAACGCGCAGATCGTCGAAGGCGATGCCTTTCATCGCTATGACCGCCTCGGGATGCGAGAAGCGATGAAAGAAAGCGAGCGCGACGGCATCCTCAACTTCAGCCACTTCGGGCCCGAAGCGAACCTGCTCGAAGAACTCGAACGCCTCTTCCGTGCGTACGGCGAAAGCGGAGGCGGTCAGTACCGGCGCTACATTCACGATGAAGTCGAAGCCGCGCATTTCGGCCAGGACTCAGGCACGTTCACGCCGTGGGAAGACATCGCGCCCGATACCGACATGATGTTCTATGAAGGCCTGCATGGCGCAGCCGTCACGGACAAGGTCGACATCGCGCGCCATGCCGATCTGCTCGTCGGCGTGGTGCCGATCATCAATCTCGAATGGATTCAGAAGCTGCATCGCGATCAGACCATGCGCGGCTATTCGCACGAAGCGGTCGTCGATACGATCCTGCGCCGCATGCCCGACTACGTGAACTACATCTGCCCGCAATTCTCGCGCACGCACGTGAACTTTCAGCGCGTGCCCACGGTGGATACATCGAATCCGTTCACCGCACGCGAAATTCCGCAGCCGGACGAGAGCTTCGTCGTCATTCGCTTTGCGAAGCCCAGAGGCATCGATTTTCCGTATCTGCTCACGATGCTGCACGACTCGTTCATGTCGCGCCCGAACGTGATCGTCGTGCCGGGCGGAAAGATGGGACTGGCGATGCAACTCATCTTCACGCCGATGATTCTTCAGTTGCGCGACCGCCGCGCGCGCGCCTGAGCCGCTTTTTCCCTGCAAATATGGAGGCATTCATGAATGCCGTCGCCGAGGCTTTACCCAGAGCTTTTCGATCTCCCGATACGCGCCAGATGGCGAATGCGCTTCGCATGCTCGCCGTCGACGCGGTGCAGCAGGCGAATTCGGGTCATCCCGGCATGCCGATGGGCATGGCCGAGATCGCCGTCGCATTGTGGAGCCGTCATCTGAAGCACAATCCCGCCGATCCGGACTGGCCCGACCGCGACCGCTTCGTGTTGTCGAATGGTCATGGCTCGATGCTGCTTTACGCGCTCCTGCATCTCACCGGCTATGACTTGCCGATGAACGAACTGAGGCGCTTCCGGCAGATGGGCAGCAAGACGCCGGGGCATCCTGAAGTCGGCGTCACGCCCGGCGTGGAAACGACTACAGGCCCGCTCGGGCAGGGCTTCGCGAACGCGGTCGGAATGGCGCTCGCGGAGACGCTGCTTGCGCGGGAGTTCAATCGGCCGGGGCATGAGATCGTCGATCATCGGACGTATGTGTTCGTCGGCGACGGATGTCTGATGGAAGGCGTGTCGCATGAGGCGGCGTCGCTCGCGGGGACGTTGCGGCTCGACAAGCTCACGGTGCTTTACGACGATAACGGCATTTCCATCGACGGTCGGGTGCAAGGCTGGTTCAGCGACGACACGCCGCAACGGTTCGCGGCTTGCGGATGGCATGTGATCGCTGACGTGGATGGTCAGGATGTCGAAGCAGTCTCGCGGGCAATCGACGAAGCGCGCACATCGGATCGTCCCACGCTGATCTGCTGCAAGACGACGATCGGTCATGGCGCGCCGTCGATGGCCGGCACGCACGATGTACACGGCGCGCCGCTCGGCGCGAACGAAGTGGAAGCCACGCGTCTCGCGCTCGACTGGCCACATGATCCGTTCGAGATACCGGCATCGATTCGCGAGCGATGGGACGCGCGCGATGAAGGTGCGGCTGCGCAACGGGACTGGAAGCGTCGCATGGACGCGTATCGCCACACGTATCCCGAGCACGCCGCTGAATTCGAGCGACGCACGCGTGGCGCGTTACCCGCGAACTGGCGCGATGCCGCGCATGCGCTCGTGCGCGACGCCGGCCGCGCGCGTCAGAGCATCGCGACGCGCAAGGCATCGCAGCATGCCATCGAAGGACTTGCGCGTGTGTTGCCCGAGTTGCTTGGCGGATCGGCGGACCTGACCGGATCGAACCTCACGCGATGGAAGGAGGCGATCGACGTGACCGCATCGCCGGGACGCGGCAATTACATCCACTTCGGCGTACGCGAGTTCGGCATGAGCGCGATTATGAACGGCATCGCGCTGCATCGCGGCTACCTGCCGTTCGGCGGCACGTTCCTCACGTTCTCCGATTATTCGCGCAACGCGCTGCGCATGGCCGCCTTGATGAAGACGCGAACGGTGTTCGTCTTCACGCACGATTCGATCGGCCTCGGCGAAGACGGACCGACGCATCAGCCGATCGAGCATGCCGCGACCTTGCGGCTGATTCCCGGGCTCGACGTGTGGCGTCCGTGCGATGCCGTCGAGACCGCGCAGGCGTGGGTCGGCGCGGTGGAGCGCGACCGTCCGTCGTGCCTGTTGCTGTCGCGTCAGAGCGTGCCTTTCGTGCCGCGCGACGAAGCGCAGATCGACGCGATCGAGCGCGGCGGATACGTGCTCGCCGACTGGCCGGGCTCCTGTGAGCGCGATGCCCGGCGCGTGGTGCTGATCGCGACGGGATCGGAAGTGGCACTGGCGCTGGCGGCCATCGAACCGTTGAAGCGTGAAGGCATACTCGCGCGCGTCGTATCGATGCCGTCCACGACCGTCTTCGATCGGCAATGCCACGCCTGGCGCGAGCGCGTGTTGCCCGATGGCGTGCCGCGCGTTGCCGTCGAAGCGGGCGTGACCGCGTTCTGGCGGCAATACGTCGGCTTGCATGGCGGCGTGGTGGGCATCGACCGTTTCGGCGAGTCCGCGCCGGCGAGCGAACTGTACGCGCATTTCGGCGTGACGACGGAGGCCGTGATCGAACAGGCGCGCCGTGTGGCGGCCTGAACCTGGAGAACGACGATGGCTTTCATCGCCTTGAGGCAGTTGCTGGACCACGCGGCGGAGCACGGCTACGGCGTCCCCGCGTTCAACGTCAACAACATGGAGCAGATCCACGCGATCATGCAGGCGGCTGAAGCCACGAAGAGTCCCGTGATCCTGCAGGCATCCGCGGGCGCGCGCAAATATGCAGGAGAGCCGTATCTGCGGCATCTGGTGCTCGCGGCGGTCGAGGCGCATCCGGACATACCGGTCGTGCTGCATCAGGATCACGGCGCGAGCCCGGCCGTTTGCCAGCAGGCGATCCGCTCGGGCTTCACGTCGGTGATGATGGATGGCTCGCTCATGCCCGACCAGAAGACGCCCGCCGACTATGTCTACAACGTCGAGGTCAGCCGCCGCGTGGTCGATGCGGCGCATTCGGTGGGCGTCTCGGTCGAAGGCGAGCTCGGCTGCCTGGGTTCGCTCGAAACGGGACGCGCGGGCGAGGAGGATGGTGTCGGTGCGCGGGGCGCGCTCGGTCATGACCGGCTGCTGACCGACCCCGATGAAGCCCGCGATTTCGTCGATGCCACCGGCGTCGATGCGCTCGCCATTGCGATCGGCACGTCGCACGGCGCATACAAGTTCAGTCGCGAGCCGACGGGCGATATCCTCGCGATCGACCGTATCGCCGACATACACGCGCGCATTCCGAATACGCATCTGGTGATGCACGGGTCGTCTTCGGTGCCGCAGGAATGGCTCGATGTGATACGCGAGCACGGAGGTGAGATTCCGTCGACTTATGGCGTGCCGGTGGAGGAAATCCGGCGCGGAATTGCGAATGGCGTGCGGAAGGTGAACATCGATACCGACATACGCCTTGCGATGACCGGTGCCATGCGGCGCGCGATGGCGTCGAGCAAGTCGGAGTTCGATCCGCGACATGCGCTGAAAGCGGCGACGGCGGCGGCGCGCGATCTTTGCATCGACCGGTTTCGCGCGTTCGGATGCGAGGGGCAGGCGCAGCGGATCAGGCCGCTGGCGATGGAGGCGATGGCCAAGCGGTATGGGTGATCAGACCGGCACCGGTTCGTTGACATATTCGGCAAGTTCGCCATCGACTGTCAGAAACTTGAGCTGTTCGGTACGCGCCTGAGCGACCAGGAGCCGATCGAACGGGTCGCGGTGCAGGTGGGGCAACGCACGCACGGCTCTTGCGTGCGCGAGTCGAACCGTCAGTTCGATGAAGCGATGCGCTTCGAACTCGTGGATGCTTCGTGCGGCGTTCGGCTCGAGCTTGCCGCGCGCCGCCTTGATCGACAACTCCCAGATACTCGCCGTGCTGACATAGACCTGCTTCGCTTCGGCAATCTCTTCGCGCATGTCGACCGGCAGCTTGCGATTCCTCGTCACGCTGCAGATGTAGATGTGGGTGTCGAGCAACAGGCGCATCATCGGCCCTCGAGCGCGGAAACGATGTCGTCCGGCAACGGTTTGTAGAACTCGTCGATGATGTCGTCCGGCAGAGGCTTCACGACTTCATCTTCGAGCACGCTGTCGTCCACGTAACCTACGACGATCGAACCGCAGGTTTCGGGGTCGTCGCCGAGGTTGCCGACCGCCCGTACGCGGTGAAGCAGGACGGGATGCTCGCCGCCGATCGCGACGTCTTTTCCTTGCGCCACCATTTCGAGAATCTTCGGCAAATCCTTCTGCGCCTCTTCGACGTTGAAAATGTACATGGATACTCCGTATAACTAACAAGAAATCCCATCCTAACCGACTCCTCCACACCCGCCAATATGCCGCACGGCCAATTGGGAGCTATCTCATGCCTACCGCATCCCCGACAGCGGACCGCGGCGCAATCGCGCCCGCATTCACGCTTCGCGCCACCGATGGCAGCACCCATACGCTCGACTCCGTGCGCGGACGTGACGGCCTGGTGCTTGTCTTCATCTGCAACCATTGCCCGTACGTGAAGGCGGCGCTGCCTCACCTGATCCGCGATGCGATCGATCTGGCGGCAATCGGCATCGGCATGGCGGGCATCAATTCGAACGATGCAAGCATTCACACTGACGACGCCTTTGATCGCATGATCGAAGTGGCGAGCGAATGGCGGCTGCCGTTCCCCTATCTCCACGATGAAACGCAGAACGTTGCGCGAGCGTACGGCGCGGTCTGCACGCCCGAATGTTTCGGCTTCGATAGCGCGCTGCGCTTGCGCTATCGCGGACGCATCGATGCATCGCGAAAGGAACCGTTACCTGACGCTCGAAGAGACCTGTACGAAGCAATGCGCGCCATCGCCGATGGCCGCGAACCCGATGAGCAATATCCGGCACTGGGCTGCTCGATCAAATGGAAGGGCTGACTAACGCTTCTTCATCGTCGGGCCGGGCGCATGCCACGCGGTGAGATCCTCTTGCGGCCGATCCACCTGGCATCCCCAGTCGAGCGGCTGATCCTGGTCGAAGCGCTTGCCGAGCTGCCACGCGATCTCCGCCCGCGCAAGCTGCACGCCCATGTAAAACGCATGGCCGCCATCCGATTCCAGCTGCAATTGCGGATAGAGCGCGAACGGATCGATATCGAGCCGATGTCCGTCGCGGTTATAGACGTGGATGCCTTCCTCCGAAACCTGAACGCGAAAGTTAGGATCACGAACGGCGGATGCGAGCGCGTCGATTTCATCGGCGCCATACGGAAACGGCCGCTTTGCATGCAGCGCCGACAGGTCGCCGGTGATGCCCTTCGGCAATGTCTGTGTTTCGCGCGCGGCATGCATCACACGGCGTGCGACGTCGGCTTCGCGCACCGCGCGGCGCGCATGGAGGCTGACCGATGTCGTCAGCACTGCCGCCACGCGCAACTCGGCGGCCATGCCCATCAGCACCGCATTGATGCCGCTCGTATCCGCTTCGGTCAGTTCGGTGACGTTGCCGATGCCCATCATGATCGCGACATCGGGATGACGCTCGCGAAGGTTGACATAGCGCGCGATGGAAGCGGCGAGCCCGAACGGAATCGGATCGAGAATGGGATCGGCGAGGAAGGGGCGATTGCGCTTCTGCATCGCGTCGATGGCCGCGTCGAGCGATGCCGTGTCGTGCGGCTCGCGCGGGACGAGTATCGGTGTGGACGCAGTTTGATCAGCTATCCATAACGTGTCGATGTTCAGGCTCATCAGATAGTCCGCGCCCGCCCGCGCACCGCGCAACAGCTCGTCGGCGACCATGGAATCGACGCTCACGCGATAGCCCTGTTCCCTGAGCATCGCCACTGCATCTTCGAGATGGGGAAACGGCGTCTCGGGCAGGCAGCCGATATCGATCACATTCGCGCCCTGTTTCGCATACTCGCGCGCGCGAGTTGCGATGCCGTCGAGGGCGAGGCGCGGCGCATCCACGATCTCCGCGAAAATCTCCGTCTCGTAACGGGACAAGTCCACATGCCGCGCCTCGCGTCCGAAGAACTGCGGCAGGTCCTTCACTTCCTCGGGACCGCGCTCGACGTTCACGCCGAAGTGCGCGCTGAGCGCATTGAGGTCGCCACGGCATCGGCCCGGCACGATCATGCGGCTGGTGCCGTCGGTGAGCGGCAGGGTTACTCGTCGACGGATCATGTCGGCCGTCATCAAGCCCGCCACCTGCAGGCCGATCTCGCGCACCTCCCATGTGAACGGCGATGCCGCATCCGCAGGCGCGATGCCCTCCAGCACGCGATACAGGCTCTGCTCGGCGAGCCGGCCGGTCAGGAAGACGATGTGTTCCATGCGAGGCTGAGTTGCGTGAGCCGCCGATCGAGCGCGGCGCGCAGGTCATCGAGCGTATAGGCGACGGTCGTATGTTCGATGCGCGCAAGCCGCTCGACGTTCTCGAACTCGATCGCGCGCGGGCGCACTTCGACCCATTCGCGCGGCGTCTGCGTGATGACGCTCGGCGCGGTATCGCATGCCAACACGATGCCCGGCACGCATTGCTTGCCCGCTTGTGCGAAGAGGTTCGTGGGCAACGTATCGGAGATGCCGAACGCGCACTTCGCGACCGTATTGCTGGTCGCGGGCGCGATCACGACGGTGTGGTAGTCGCCGTTGTAGAGCATCCCGACGGGCACGCTGCTCGCGCTGTTGTCGCGAAAGACCTTGAAGTGCTCGCGCAGTCTCTTGAGCGGCCAGCCATACAGCGGCAGCACTTCCTCGCCTGCCGACGAGAGAAAGAGATCGCAGCGCGGCAGGCGCAATGCAAGATCGATCGACTCTTCGATCATGTGACCGGACCCCGTCACGCACCACGCGAAGTGGGCATCGGGCTTGAATTCGTCGAGCCGGCGGGCGGGCGTCGGCTGCGTCATGCGTCGTGCGGCGCGGGTGAATCATGCGACAGCCGAATGTGCAGCCGATGCATCTTGCGATAAAGCGTATTGCGGCTGATGCCCAGCACCTTCGCGACATTGCTCACGTTCCAGCGATGTTCGTCGAGCAACAGCAGCACGGTCTCGCGCTCCTTCACCTGGATCGCGTTTAGCGCGCTCATTTGCGCATCGTCGGTGAGATGCGCGGGCGCAGGCGATGGTGCCGGACTCGCGGCCCGCGCGGATACGCCGCTCACGATCTCCGGCGGCAGATGCGCGCAGCGAATCTCGTTGCCATCGCAGAGGGCGATCGCCATTTGCAGCACATGCCGCAATTGCCGGATGTTGCCGGGCCACGGATAGTCGAGCAGCGCCTGGCGCGCTTCGGCGCTCAACGCCGGCGGATCTTCGGATTCGGTCTCGAGAATATGGGCGATGAGCGCCGCCGCATCGGCACGTTCGCGTAATGGCGGCAGATTGATTTCGATCCCGTTGAGCCGGTAGTACAAGTCCTCGCGAAACATGCCGTTCTGCACGAGCTCGATGAGATTGCGGTGGCTCGCGCTGATCAACTGGAAATCGACCTTGACGGTGGTTTCCGCGCCGAGCGGCGTCACCTCGTGTTCTTCGAGCACGCGCAAGAGGCGCGCTTGCAACGCGAGCGGCATGTCGCCGATCTCATCGAGGAAAAGCGTTCCGCCGTTTGCCTGCACGATCTTGCCGCGCCGGCCTTCACGCTGCGCGCCGGTGAATGCGCCCGCGCGATAACCGAACAATTCGCTCTCGATGAGATTCTCCGGCAGCGATGCGCAATTCACCGCGACGAAAGCGCCGCTCCCGTTCGGGCTGATGCTGTGCAGCGCATTCGCGAACACTTCCTTGCCGGTGCCCGTCTGCCCGCGCAGGATGATCGGAATCTTGCGTTGAATCACGCGCGCGGCAAGCTGAATTTGCGAGGCCATGCGCGGATCGCCGAATTCCAGATGCGAGAGCTTGTCGAGACGGCCTGTGTCCGCGGCATCGCGTGCGTCTTTGCGCGCCGGTTTCGCGCGGGTGTCGTTCATCAGAATGCGCGTTGCGCTCTTTGCGGCTTCGCGCGGTGTTTGCGCCGTGAGAAAGAAACGGCTGTTCGCTTTTGCGCTATAGACCGTGACCGGGTGAAACGAGCCGCGAATGCTGCGCGCGATCATGTCTTCCAATGTTGCGTTGAACGCTTCTTCGATGCGCTTGCCGCATAGCTCCGCCGGCGAGCGCAAGTCGAGCTGAAACAGCGCGCTGCGGCTTGCCGCCAGCACGATGCCCTCGTCGCTGACGGCGAGCTTGCCCGCGTGCAGCGTGCCGACGAACTCCGGCCTGCTATGGAAGTGGATCATGTTCGCGTGCCGGTAGCGCGCATCGATCAGACGATTTTCGATCATCTGCCGCGACATGCCGACGAGCACCAGCGAATGCTGCTGCAAGAGTTTCGAGCGGCTCGTGACATCGAGCACGCCGACCACCGCGCCGCGTTCGTCGAAGATCGGCGCGGCGGAGCAGGTAAGCGACGTATAGCGCGGATAAAAATGCTCGTGCTGGCACACGGCGATACAGTCGCGCTCGATGAGGCACGTGCCCATGCCGTTCGTGCCGGCTTCGCGCTCGCTCCATAGCGCGCCGACGCGCAGGCCATCGGCGGCGACGGCTTCGCCGAACGGCACCGACGACACCTGATGCACGATCACGCCATCGGCATCGACGAGCACGACCGCGAGTTCGGGGTCCGCGAGTTGCTGATAGAGCGTGGTCATCTCGAGCTTCGAGCACGCGATGAGATCGCTCGCGGCTTCGCGACGTTCGGTGAGTTCGCGCTGCGTGAGGACGGGCGGCATCACGAAACGGCCGGGATCGAGGTGGAATTCGGTGAGGCAGCGCATCCACGATTGCGCGACGGAATCGCTCGCGCGCCGTGAAGCCAGCGGGTTATTGACGATGTTCAGCACTTCCCGGACATGCGTATCTACGTCAGCAAGCGACGACATGGGGGCGTGTCTCCGTGGCGCCGCGTTCCGCCGCGCGCTCGCCGCGCGGCTTACCGACGCCGTATCCGTTGTGATTTCCGCTGGCGCTGCGGCTCGTTCTCCATTGCCGTCGTGCTGTTCGCCGCACGCGTGCGCGCCTCGTAGCCGGGCTGATGCTGTCGTTCGGACTCCCGGTTCTCAAAAACTGTACATCCTATGACGCATGTGTTCAATCGGTAGTCGCATGGGAAAGGCCTTTTGCGCCCGGTTTTTGCTTGGCCGTTACGGATTCCTTCGGCGTCGAGGCGCCGCAATCTCACGCGAGGCACCCCCACATGGGCCGATTCGATCCGATCCGCGAAGCCACAGGTAACGCCTTCGCCGAACAGCACGACGCCGCGATGGATATCGTTTATATCGACGGATTGACGGGGCAGACGGTCATCGGCATCGACAAGAGCGAGCTGCACGACGCGCAGCCCGTCCGCATGAGTCTCATGATCGGCGTGCCGTCGATTCGTGCATGCACCACCGATCACATCGCCGACACGATCAACTATGCAGCCGTGCGCGACGCCATTCATGCGCTGCTCGCATCGCATCGGCTGCAATTGCTCGAGGCGCTGGCGGAACGGATCGCGCAGATGGTGATTGCGGATTTCGGCGCGCACTGGGTGAAGATATCGCTGGCGAAACCCGCGAAATTCGATGACGTCGATGCGGTCGGCGTCGTGATCGAGCGCCGGCGCGCGTGGTCGGCGACGACGGGTCTCGGCTGGATCGGGCGCGGATACGTCCCGCAGTAACGCAGCTTATTTGTTGGCCGACGCGCGCTGCACGATGCCGCAAGCCTTGAACGCATCGCGCTGCAGCTCGCGGAATTTCTTCGTCTGCGCCTTTGCGCGATCCACGCGGAATTCTGCGCCGCCTTCGCCGCCTAGCGTCGCATACTTGGAGAAGGTGGACTGCTCGACGAAGTCGTCATAGTTGAGCACTTTTGCGATCCTGTCGATCGCGCAGGAGCACTTGTAGACGTTCACGAAGTCGTGCCCGTTGTCGTCCATGCAGCTCAACACGTATTCGACGCGGCCCTCGGTCGGATAGTCGTGTCCTTGCGCGCCCGCGCCGTACGAATGCGGCGAGAACACGGAGACTAGCGAGAGCGTGACGAGCATCGTCAGCGTGCGGCAACGTGAAATCATTCGATGAGCCTCGCTTTATCGTCGATGATGAACGGCCGGTGCCGCACGACGCGCACCGGCCGCGAGACAGGTCACATCGCTCAGGACGCCGCGAACGGATGCGCGACCGAGCTCTTCTTCGCTACGACATCGGCCGCTTTCGGTTCGCCCGCGACGGCGCGCTGAATCGATTCCCGCGTCGCGCGATAGTTGAACTCCTGAATCTTCTTGTCGTCCGACGCTTCCCAGTGGATGAACACGCCGACGCAAATGAACAGGTCGTCGGCTTCGTCCGCGGGAATGGTGCCGTCCTCCACGCTGTCGGCAACGGCGAGCGCCACCGCATGCTGTGCGGGTCCGAACATCTGCACGGCCTGCTTCGCGCCCTTGATGGTCACCTTGTTGAAGAGAATCGTGTTCGGCTTCGTGATGAGATTCGGTGCGACCACGGCCAGCAGCGATGTGAAGCCATCCTTGTTGTTCGTGAGCGCGTGGCAGAACGCCGTTTCCGCAGCGGAACCTCGCGGTCCGATGATCAAGTCGATGTGTGCGACCTCGTTGCCTTCGCCGACCAGCGACTCTCCTATCAGGACGCGGTTGATCTTGGCCATGCTGTTCCTCCAGTGATGAGTGGTTCTTGGGACGACCGACTTGCTCTCTTCGCTCGCGAGGGCATGAGTGACCGCGCAAGGCTCGTTGAAAAACGGGGCTGCATAACCGCGCACTTCCTAAACATGATCCGTGCCACTTTTTGCGGGGTACGTGTCGCGTCTTTTCCATCACGCGGTCATCAGCGCGACGAACATCGTCGCCACGGCAAGGTCCGCGCTCGTGCCCGGATTGATGCCGCGCGCCTTGAGCTCGGCGTCCCATGCAGCGAGTTTTGGATCGTCCATCGGCGCTCCGGCAGCCAGCCAGCGCGCGCGATGCGCGGCGGCATCGCGCGTGACACTTTGCGCCATCGCCGCGCCTTGCCTGCGCACTATGTGCGAGTCGGGCAGCGCGGCAAGGAAGCTAAGGAAGATCCCTAGTATTGCGGTGTTTTCTTCGATGTTCGCCCGTTGCGCTGCATCGAAGACGTCCGCGAAGCCGTTGGCGTACTGTCTCGCGATGCTGTCGCGATCCGCGGCAAGGGACATCGCTGTGCGCAGATCGATGGTCGGCGCTTCATGCACCGATTGCTCGGGCGCGTCGCCGAGACCGCCTGGATTCGCGATGGCGATCGCGCGATAGGCGAGCCGCGCATCGTCGATATCGAGCGATGCAAGCACATGCTCCGTCTGTGCGCGCCATTGGCCGGTGCCGATGTCCGCATCGCACGGCAGGCGTTCGAGCGCGGCGCACAGCGGCGCGGCAAGCAGCACGATGCCGAGATTCGTATTGCAGGCGACCGCATCGAAGGTGCGGCGCACGGCATCGAGAATGCGCGCGCCGACGCTTGCGCCCGGCGTGAACAGGCCGGCTGCGGCCGTGCCTGCGCTGATGATGAATTGCGCCGACGTCATGCCGTGTCCCGCGCTCGCGATGCTCACGTTGCCCGGTTTCGCCGTCTCGACATCGAGCCGGCATGCCTGCAAGAATGCTGCACGTGCGCGTCGTTCTCCCGATGACTCAGGCGCGTTCATGGCCGCTCGCAAGGGTCAGCGCGGTCAGCGCCCGTTGCGATGCGGCGAGCTTGCCGTCGAGCAGGTCATCGGCGAGCAGCGTCGCGATATCGAACGACGTCACCGATTGCAGCCCGCGCCACGCCGCCACGCCGTTCACTTCGAGCACGAGCGGCCTGTCGCCGGATGCCGCGGAAGCAATCAGATCGACGCCCGCATAATCGAGCCCCAGCGCCGTGCTTGCGCGCACCGCGATATCGGCAAGCGAAGGCGTGAGTTCGGCGGCCTCACACTTCGCCCCGCGCGCGAAGTTGTGAATCCAGCCGTCGCCGCCGACGCGCTTCATCGCCGCGACCGCCCGCGTGCCGATCACGAGCACGCGCCAGTCGAAGCCGTCGAAGCCCGATGCGCCGCCATCGACATAACGCTGAAGATAAGCCACTTCGTTGAACGCCCGGAGCGACGGCAGCGGTTCGCAGGCGTCGTCGCCGAGTAACTGAAGGCCCTTGCCTTGCGATCCGAACAGCGGCTTCATCACGACCTTGCGGCCCGCCGCACGTTCGCGCATCAGCACACGCTGCGCGAATGCGGTCGATTCACCGGCCCACGTCGCGGGCGTCGGCACGCCATAGCGGTTCAGCAGAAAGCTCGTCATCGACTTGTCGACGCTGCGTTCGATGGCGCGCGCATCGTTATAGACCGGTACGCCGCATTCACGCAGCGCATGCAGGACGCCGAGCCGCAGCGTGACCTGCTCGAACGTGCCGCCCGCGATGCCGCGCACGAAGACCGCATCCGGCAGCGTGCGGCCGAAGCCGGGAATGGCGAGACCATGCGGTTTCCATGTCGTGTCGATGCGGCAATCCGCGAGATCGACGCAACGCGCGTCCACGCCGCGCGCGCGGAACGCTTGTCTGAGACGGCTCGTGTGCCAGCCCCTCTCGTCGGTCATGATCGCGATGCGTGTCATCGTGCCTGCCATTGCGCGTCGAGCAGCGCCTTGTTCAACTTGCCGCCGTGATACGTCGCGCCGCTTTCGAGGCTGGAGACCCACGCTTCGGCAGGCGCAAAGAGCGCCGCATCGATCTGATAGAAGTCGTAGTTGAAGGACTTGAAGATTTCCGCGAACGGCTCGCCATAGTCGCGCGCATTCGACGATGGCAACTCGGCCGCGAGCTTCTTCGCAACCGCATCGCGCTTCACGGTGAGATGCACGCGGCCGCCGTAGAGAATCGCGTCGTTGGTGCGGCCCATTGCCTGCGCGCCATCGGGCGCGGGCGGCGGCAAGGGCGCATTGCCGCTCGCTGCGACGATCTCCTTCAGATCGACGCCGAGCACATGCGTCTTGTGCAACGCAACTTCGACGACGCGTGCAACGACCTGCACCGTCCCCGCGACAGATTGCGTCGGTGTCACCGCGACGACGAGGTTCGCCGGTGCGAGTCCGCAATCGTTGAGCACCTTGTCGATGACCACTTGCGGCGGCACGCGATCCACTTCCATGACGAGCGCGCCGCGATCGTGACGATCGCGATAGCCGAGCTCATCGAATAGCGGCTCCTTGCACGCGAGCGCGCGCGCGGGACCGGAGCCCAGCGAGAAGAACTTCTTGCCGCCCGTTTGCTCCTTCGTCGCTGAAAGGCTCCAGCCCGCGTATTGACTCGCGAGGCAAGCGAGCACCGGATTCGACGCGTGCACTTCGATGAAGCTGGGCCAGAGCGGCGCCGCATCGAGGGCGATGCGCTGCGTCACGTCTCCCAGTCCGCCCATGCAGATGCGCGCGATCAGGAGGCCTGCTTCGACGCTGCCTGCCGCGTTCACGCCGGCATCCACGATGACGGTCCCGGCCGGCGTGCGAGTGATGCCTACCTGAAGGCGTTCCGCATGATCGATGAGCTGTTTGACGAGCGGCTCGCTGAGTGCGTTGACGCTGAGTGCGGATGTCGAGGTCATGAGCTAGTTGGCATTGATGCGTTGCAGAAGACGCGCACGTTGACGATCCAGTTCGATGCGCAAGGCATCGAGCGTGGATGCCGTCGCGGTGATGGTGCAGACCGGCATGCCCGCCTCGATGCGCGCGCCCGGCGATGGTACGTCGTGACACGCGGAATCGGCGAAACAGGCGTCGCTGAAAGCGGTCGATACGGTGAAGCCGTGCGACGCGAAGACCACGCGTTGTCCCGCGATCATCGGCGGGGGATGCTTCCATGTGGCCGTATGCGGCAAGTCGCCGTCGAGACACGCCTCGACGTGCGCGCCGATCAGGCCGCGCGGCCACGCATCGGGCCATGCGGTTTCATACAGCGCCATCGTCGATGAAGGGCGCGTGTTGATTTCGAGCACCTGGAACGTATCGTCGTCGAGCAGAAAGTCGATGCTGTTCAGTCCCGTGAGGTCCGTTTTCCAAACGATGGTTTCGATTGCCTGAACGATGCGTTCGGCGATATCGCGCGGCAACATGATGGGCCCGAGCGATCCCGCATGCACGAACGGCAGGTTGCCCGCCGCGACCGTAAGTTGCTCCGCGAAGCCGATCACCGTCGCTTCGCGGTGCGCGGCGACGAAGAGCGCCGACATGGAACGGCCACGCGAAAAGCGCTGAAAATAGGCGTCGGCGTGAAGATGATCGACGTGCTCCGCCCACGCGATATGCGTCCCGCCGCAGCCATCCGAACGTTTGACGAGCCATCCGCGCGCATCTTCCGGCGGTGTGAAGCGCACTTCCGGATGCGGAACGTGCGCTTCATTCAACAGCGCGAAGAAGCGCCGCGGATCGCGCACGGTCTGCGCCTGCGCGCCATTGCCGATGAAGCGCGGCACACGCGGCGCGCGGCTCAGTTCCATCGCGAGCGGTTCGAGTCCGCTCGTCACGATGAGGCCGAGCATGCGCGGCAGGCGTGCGGCGCATTCGAGCGCGTCGTAGAGGCGCGTGCGATCGATCGACAAGCCGTCGCCGCCGATATCGAGCCACATGTCGGCGTGCGCGCGCGTGTCGCGATCGCCGAAGATATCGAGCGCGACCACGTCGAGTCCCGCACGCTCGGCCGATTGTGCGAGCAGGCGCGCGGACAGACCCGCCACCGCAACGCGTGGCGCACGCGAGGCCATCACGCGTCCTGTCCCGCGACGATGACGCGCGCTTCGTCGAACGCTTCGGGAAAGCCCAGATAGACCGGCTTTCCACCGGTTCGCATGCGCAAGAAGAGCCGATGCTCCGCCTGGTACTTCACGTTGCCGATCGCGAGCGCGCCGATGCCGATCGCATCCGCACGCGCCGCGCCTGCGAGCGGCTTGCCGTCGTCCATCACATGAACGCCGGCGATGCCTTCGGGCGGCACGGCGTTGACATCGGCGGCGATCAGCAGGTGTTTCGCATGGGCCAGATCGGCGGCGGTCATCACTTGCACGCCGGCTACGGCTGTTGCAAAGACGATCTCCGCGCGCGCAAGTTCGCGGTGCAGGTGCTCGGGCGTCCCCGTGGCGACACCCGATGTGGCGATGTCGAAGCGCCGGTTGATCTCGTCACTGACTTGCGTCGCGCGTGACTGGCTTGAATGGCTTGCGACCGCGACATCCGCGCCGAGCGATGCGGCCATCGCCGCGGCCACGCGCCCGACCGCGCCGGTGCCGCCGAGTATCAGCAGGCGCTTGCCGTCGAATCCGACGTTATGCACGGCCTTGAGATGCTTCTCCGCGAGTGCGACGAGCGCGGCGGCTGTCGTATAGGCGCCGCTCGGATCGGCGAAGACGGAGACTTCGAACGGCGGCACCATGGCGTTGCGCGCGCGTTCGAGCATGTCGGCGGCGAGCATGACATCGCGTCCGCCGAGGAAGATGCCAGTGCGCGATACGCCCTTCGGTCCACGCGAGAAGATGGCGTCCTGGGTGAGTTGCACGACGCTGTCGATATCGACGTTGCAATATGGCACGACGATCTGATAGCCGGCATCGGCCGCCATGTTGACATCGAACGGACTCATCTGCGGCGTGCTCGTGAACATGTGCAGGACGTAGGGTCTTTCGGTGGCTTCGGGCATGGTCATGGACTCGTATCGATGGGGGGAGTGCGTGTGCGTCGCGGTCAGGCGGCATCGGCGCCGCGGTGTCGATGGTCGGCGGCGCGCCATGTTGCACCGCGATTGCGGGCGGTCGTGATGGAGCACGCGAGCGGTGCGTTGCGCGCAGCCTGTCGCGCCGTCACGAGGGCGCGTTCGGCGTCTTCGGCGCTTGCAAGAAACGCGAAGCCGACTGGTCCCCATGACGTCTGGCCGATACCGGCTTTCTGTTCGGCGGCGACGGCTTCGAGTGCGTGCGCGACGGCGGGGCTGGCGAAGAGGCCGCCTTGCACGGGCGCGAAGTATTCGCCGATGGTCTGCTGCATGATCGTGATGGCGCTGGCGAAGGTATCGAAATCGCTTTCCGCTACGGCGGGCAGGATTTGCATCAGCACGAGATGCGAGAGGTGTGCGGCGAGCGCTGCGGGAAAGGGCGCGAGTGCGGCGAGCCCGCGTTTTTCCGCGTCGCCGTGGAGTCCTTCGCGCGACGTGTCGTCGATGAGCAGGATGCGCCATGCATCGGGGAACGATTGCCGTGCGATGAGGGGCGGTAGTGTCGAGGCGTTGTTGCGTCCGCCGTCGACGATGAGTCCGCCGTGATCGAAGCCGTGAATGCCGATGCCGGAGCGCGCGCCACGGTGCAGGATGCGTGCGATTTCGGCCGTATCGACGTGATGGCCCGTAATGCGGGCGAAGGCTGTTCCTACTGCGAGCGCGAGCTGCGTGCCGGAGCCCAGGCCGGTGTGGGGACGCGGTGTTTCGTGGACTTCTATGTCGACGTGGCGCGATTCGTTCAGCGCTGCCTTCAGTTGTTCGACGTGTTCCCTGATGCGGTCGTGCTGGGCTTGGGTTGTTGTACCTTGTATTCGGGTTGCTTGCTGCGATGGCTTTGCGGTGATCCTCGTATCGTGGCCTTCGATGGTCAGGCCGACGCTGCCGAACGAACGCCCCAACGATCCGTTTGGATCGATGAAGCCCAAGTGCAGCCGGGCCGAGGATGAGACCGTGATCGCACGGCGCGGCGATAGGCGAGGGTTTTTGAGTTCCACAGATTCGGTCGGGGTTCTTTTACTGGCGCCGGGGTCGAGGGTTTGGGGTTTAGGCAAGAGATGTACCAATTTTTCTGCGGTGCGGTTGGTTTCTTTTGCGTTGCGCTTCGATGCACTGACTCGGGTGATCACTTCGTAGAACACCGGTGGCACTCAGCTTGACAAAGCCTTGAATCACCTTCCACGCCCACTGACTACTTGCGTCCTCCGAGTCCCTTGGCTCGTGAGCACCAAACGAACGCCACACGCTACGCATCATCGACACTCAACTAGAAGCCAAAGCCAAGGCTAAAGCCAAGGTCAAGGTCAAGGCCACGGCCAAGGGCGAGGCCGAGACGGAGACAAAAGCAAAAACGGGAACGGAGGCAAACTCGAACGCTGCGATGAGTTGGCAAGGCGCTGAAAGTTGATGATGCAGAGAACTCGTTCACCTTGTTTGCCAGGGTGGCGCCGTGAGCCTTTGCAGACTGGTGGTGTTGTCGAGCCAAGGGGCTCGGAGGACGTGAGTAGTCAGTGGGCGTGGAAGGTGATTCAGGGCTTTGTCAAGCTGAGAGCCACCGGTGTTCTACGAAGTGGCCACGCAAGTTAGTGCATTGTGCGGTTCGAAAGAAAAGTTGCTTTCTTTGGTTACTTTCTTTGCATGGGACCAGAGTAAGGCGCTAAAGCGCCAACTCTGGTCGACAGCAAAGAAAGTGACCCCCGCCCCGGGGAGGGGCGCGCCAATAGACCGACACGAATACAAGCTCACCGAAAGAGACCTTAATCGTACTTGATATAACGAAACCGCTGATCCCCGGAGGGAGTCCCTTCGAGCGGCCCGCCGTCCCGCGCCGGCTGCCACTGCACGACCTCCTCGATCTTGGCAGCAAGTGCAAAATCCTTATCGGTGATCCCTTTAGCAGAATGAGTCTTGAGCTTAACGACAACAAATGCATAGGACACGGTCAGATCCGGATGATGCCAGGCTGCTTCCGCGAGATGCCCGACGGTATTCACGACCATGAGCGTGCCTTTCCACCCTTCGGTTCTGAACTTGCGTCTAAGCCATCCATCCTCGAAATACCAGTGAGAAAGCGGTCCGGTGAGCCGCTCTTGCACTTCATCGTCGGAATAGACCTTCTCGGCTGAAGTCATGGCGATGCCTCGCTAAGCAGGAGAAACATACGCGTCCAGTATGCACGCGCGCCGCAGGCGAAGGCAAAGAAAACCCTGCTGCAACGCGTCAAGAACACAAAGGCGCCCAGCACAGAACAAAGCAAAGAAATTCGCGTATTTGACACAGTATGTCTCACCGTGACCCGCGTGCACGCGCATAAAACAACTACGACTCGGTAACACCGAGACCGCAACAGACCGGCATGGAATATGCAAACGGCCCCGATACGCAAGCGTCCGGCAATGAATCGGGCAAAGCGCAACGCGTTACCTGCATCCAGAAGGCGCGCACGATGCAAGCCGGTAGCGTGGTCATCCCTGGGTCGGAGGCATCATCATTCTGGAGGAGACATGAACTTACGCACCCTGGTTCTTGGACTGGCGGTGGTCGCGACGGCAAGCCTGAATTCCTATGTGGCCCAGGCCGATCCGCAACTCGACAGCCTCATCAAGAATCCCTCGAATTGGGCGGCGCAAGCGGGCGATTACTCGAATCACCGCTACAGCACGCTCAAGCAGATCAACGAAAGCAACGTCGGCAAACTACAGGTCGCCTGGACTATGTCCACCGGCGTGCTGCGCGGTCACGAAGGCTCACCGCTCGTCATCGGCGAAACGATGTATATTCACTCGCCGTTCCCGAACAAGGTCATCGCCATCAACCTGAAAGACCAGACCTTCATCTGGCAATACCAGCCCAAGCAGGATCAGCAGGTCATCTCGGTGATGTGTTGCGATACCGTCAACCGCGGTCTCGCCTATGGCGACGGCAAGATCTTCCTCCAGCAGGCCGACACCAAACTCGTCGCACTCGACGCAAAGACCGGCGACGTCGTATGGACCGCTCAGAACGGTGACGCCAAGAAAGGCGAAACCAATACGAACGCACCACACGTATTCGGCGACAAGGTCCTGACCGGCATCTCCGGCGGCGAGTTCGGCGTGCGCGGCCGGCTCATCGCATACAACATCAAGGACGGCAAGGAAGTCTGGAAAGCCTATAGCACCGGTCCAGACGATGAAATGCTGCTCGACCCCCAGCAAACCATGACCTGGTCCGACGGAAAGATGACGCCGGTCGGAGCGGACTCTTCGCTCAAAAGCTGGCAAGGAGATCAGTGGAAATACGGCGGCGGCACCACGTGGGGCTGGTATGCATGGGACCCGAAACTCAACCTTGTCTACTACGGCACCGGCAATCCGGGCACCTGGAATCCGACTCAGCGCCCCGGCGACAACAAGTGGTCCATGTCGATCTTCGCTCGCGACCTGAACACGGGCAAGGCGAAGTGGGTTTATCAAATGACGCCGCACGACGAATGGGACTATGACGGCGTCAACGAAATGATCCTGTCGGACCTGAACATCGGCGGCAAGAAGGTGCCCGCCATCGTTCACTTCGATCGCAATGGCTTCGGCTATACGTTGAATCGGGAAAGCGGTGAACTGCTCGTCGCGCAGAAGTACGACCCCGCAGTGAACTGGGCCGACAGCGTCGATCTGAAAAGCGGTCTGCCGATTCGCAATGCAACCTACTCGACCCAAAAGGCCGGTCCCGATGTCAACGTGAAAGGCATCTGTCCCGCAGCCCTCGGTTCAAAGGACCAGCAGCCCGCCGCATTCGATCCGAACACGAGCCTCTTCCTCGTGCCGACCAACCACGTCTGCATGGATTACGAGCCGTTCCAGGTCGATTACGTGTCGGGTCAGCCGTTCGTCGGCGCAACGCTTTCGATGTATCCCGGCCCGAACGAAAACGGTTCGATGGGCAACTTCATCGCGTGGGACGCGGCCAAGGGCAAGATCACCTGGTCCAAGCCGGAACGGTTCTCGGTGTGGTCCGGTGCGCTCGCAACGGCAGGCGGCATCGTGTTCTACGGCACGCTCGAAGGCTACATCAAGGCGGTTCGCATCAAGGACGGCAAGGAGCTGTGGAAGTTCAAGACGCCGTCGGGGATCATCGGCAACGTGTTCACCTACCAGTACCAGGGCAAGCAATACGTCGGCGTGTATTCGGGCATTGGCGGCTGGGCCGGCATCGGCATGGCGGCAGGTCTCGAGAAGTCGACCGAAGGCCTCGGCGCGGTCGGCGGCTATAAGGAACTGGCCAAGTACACGGCGCTCGGCGGCACGCTGTTCGTGTTCGCCATCCCCGGAGGCGAGGCCACGTAGGAAGCGCAAGAGTGGTAAAGCGCGGCGGCAAGACGCGCCGCCGCGCACAAATCATATTCAAGGAGACAAGCGCATGAAAGGCCGATCACTTTTGTTGCTTTCGATGGCGCTCGCTGCGTCGTCCGTTTCGTCTGCCGAGACCGATCCGGGGCAGGTGAAGCCGGTGGCGTACAAGGTCGTCGACGGCAACAAGGTCGACAACGATACGCTGCAAGGCTGGCGTACATGGCGCGCGCTTGCATGCGAACGCTGTCACGGCGCAAAGCAGGAAGGCATGGTCGGCCCCTCACTGGTCGATGCATTGAAGACGCTCGACAAGAATGAATTTCATCGAACCGTATTCGGCGGGCGCGTGGATAAGGGTATGCCCGACTTCAGCGCAAGCCAGATGATGCAAAAGAATTGGGAGAACCTGTACGCGTATCTGAAGGGACGTTCAGACGGCAAGATCAATCCGGGCGACTTGCATGCGATAGATGCGAAGTAAGCACGTCGACGTTCGATGACCGCGTTCACTCCCGGAGGCTTCATGCATCACCGTCATGCCAGCGGCGCATTGTTCCGATCGTTGCGGTTAGTGACCGCATGTTTTGCGGCGCTTGCCGCACATGCCGCGCTTGCACAGGGCGCGGGCGCTCCGCCGCCCGATCTGCCGAACAACGACGGCGCCGATGGTGTCTTGCGCGTATGCGCCGATCCCAACAACATGCCGCTCTCGAATGACAAGGGCGAGGGCTACGAGAACAAGATCGCGAGCCAGATGGCGAGTGACTTCGGCTACAAGCTCGAATACACGTACTTTCCGCAACGCATGGGTTTCGTGCGCAATACGCTGCGCCAGAAGGTGCCCGATACGGAACGCTTCAAGTGCGATCTGATCATCGGCGTGCCCAAGGGCTATGAGCTTACCGCGACGACGCGGCCCTATCTCCATTCCACCTACGCGATGGTGCTTCCGAACCGGCCCGAGTACGAAAGCATCAAGACGCCCGCGGACCTCGTCAACTTGCCGCCCGATCAACTCAGGAAAATGAAGCTCGGGATATTCGTCAAGAGCCCGGCAGTGGACTGGCTGCTAAGAAATAACCTCATCGATCAGGCTGTGTCGTATCAGGGGCAAAGCGGCGATCCCGAGGCTTTTCCCGGCGAGATGATCGAGCGCGATCTCACTCGCGGCAATGTCGATGCCGCCTTCGTCTGGGGCCCCATCGCAGGCTATTTCGTGAATCGCTCGGACAACAAGGTGCGGCTCGTGGCCTTTCCGCCGCAGCCGGGCATTCGTTTCGATTTCGAAATTTCAATGGGCGTGCGCTATGGCGAAAAAGCCTGGCGCGATAAGGTCGATAACTGGATCGCTTCCAATCAACCGAAGATCGATCAGATACTGACGGGCTACCAGGTCCCCTTGCTGCCGCTGCAGCCGATGCAACCGGCACAAGTGCAATGAAGGGCGCGCATGCAACACTTCGCGCGCTGCTCGCGGCGTGGGCCGTGGCTGCCGGTGCGGCGACGAATGCACTCGCCGCCGATGCGCCGCCCGCGTCCGCGCCAAGTCCCGATATCGCGCCGGCCGAGCGCATGCTTTTCATGCAGCCGCATATGACCGGCGTCGATGCGATGACGGAGCTCGATTACGCCGTCGACTATTCCGGTCCGCCTGCGAAGGTCAGCGACACGGTGCGCGTGCTCGTGATGAGCCCCGGCAATGCAAAGAACGATGCGCGGCTGACGGATCGCACGGGCAATGTCGACGTGCCGGGCGGCCTGCCATGCAATCCGGTCATCATCTATTTTCTCGAGCACGACATCGCGGAGATGCAGCAATTGACGGGCGGACAGAAGCGCTATTTTCAGCAGCGCGTACGCCTCGCGCTCGCCGCTGGCCCCGCGATCATGCCAGTCTCCGGCGAGACGCTCGGCCTCAAGAACGGCAAGAACGTGAACGCGCGGCAGATCGTGATTCAGCCTTACCTCAACGATCCGAATGCTGACCGCTTTGCGCAATACATCGGCAAGCGCTACACGTTCGTCGTTTCGGATGACGTGCCCGGCAGCGTGGTTCTCATTCGAACGGAAGTGCCCGGCGCGGGCAACGATTTCGCGCATCCGTTGCAGAAGGAGACCATCGCGTTTCAGGGTGCGCTCAAGAACATCTCTCCGCCGCCTGCAGGTGCGCCCGTCAAGACGGGAAACGCGCCGCGCGCGAGCCGCTGACCGGTTCGATGCAGCGACCCGCGCATGAACTTCGTCCGTTCCCTCACGCTGCGTCAGCTTCAGATCTTCGTGATCACGACGCGCTGCCCGAGCTTCGCGCGTGCCGCCGAAGAACTGCATCTGACGCAGCCGGCCGTATCGATGCAGATCAAGCAACTCGAGGACGTCGTGGGCTTGCCGTTATTCGAGCGCGTTGCGCGCAGGCTCGCGCTGACCGAAGCGGGCGAGAGGCTGCAGCATCATGCGAGCCGCATCCTCGGTGAAATCAAGGACGCGGAAGACGCGATGATGTCGCTCAGGCAAGCCGATAGCGGATCGATCGCGGTGAGCATCGTCAGTTCGGCTACGTATTTCGCGCCGAAGCTGCTCGCGCTCTATTCACGGGAATACCCGAATGTCGATGTGCATTTTTCGGTCGGCAACCGTGAGACATTGCTCAGGCTTCTGCAAGACAACGCGACCGATCTTGCCATCATGGGGCGGCCGCCGCCCGAACTCGGGACGACGGCGGAGCCGCTTGCATGGCATCCGCATGTAATCGTCGCGCCGCTCTCGCATCCGTTGCGGCATGCGCGACGCTTCGACCTGCAGGAACTCGCCAGCGATACCTTTCTGCTGCGCGAACCGGGGTCCGGCACGCGCGCCGTTGCCGAGCATGTGTTTCGGCAGAATCTGTTCGTGCCGACGCGCAGCGTGACGCTCGGAAGCAACGAGACCATCAAACAGGCTGTCATGGCGGGCATGGGCGTGAGCCTGATTTCGCTGCACACGCTGGCGCTCGAACTGCGCACGGGCGAAATTGCGGTGCTCGATGTGAACGGCACGCCGGTCGAGAGAACATGGCAACTCGTGCATTCGCGTTCGAAGCAATTGTCGCCGACGTGTCTCGCGTTTCGACGTTTCCTGCTCGAACATGCGGAGTCGTTTCTCGAGCGCGAGTATGCGGAGTTCGGCCTTATGCGTCCAAAGCGTCTTGCCGATGCGGAAAGCATTCGATGACCGTATCGCCGACAGTGCGCGCCCTTGTTTTGTTCGCGCTATGCATGTCGATGAAGACGTATGCCGCTCCGCCATTCGCGGTGCAGCCGATCGCACCGGGGAATTATGTGCATCGCGGTGACGACGATGTGGCGACCCCCGCTAATGGCGGCGATATCGCCAACGTGGGATTCATCGTCGGTGCACGTTGTGTCGCGGTGGTGGACACGGGCGGCACGCTTGCCGAAGGCCGCCAGCTTCGCGCCGCGATTCGCGCGGTCACGCCGCTGCCCGTTTGCTATGTCATCAATACGCACATGCATCCGGACCACATCTTCGGCAATGCGGCGTTCAAAGACGATCATCCGCAATTCGTCGGCAGCGCAAAGCTCGCGCAAGCAGAGGCGGCGCGCGCGGACAATTATCTCCGTGCGCTAAAGCGCGAACTCGGGGCGGCGGCCGACGGCAGCGAGATCATCGCGCCGACGCTGACGGTCGATACCGGCATCACGCTCGATCTCGGCGACCGCACGTTGACGCTGCAAACATGGAAAACAGCGCATACCAACAACGACATCACGGTATACGATGAGAGGAGCGGAACGCTATGGCTCGGCGATCTGCTTTTCGTCCGATGCATACCGGTGGTGGATGGCAGCGTCACCGGCTGGCTCGACGATATCGCCCGCATTAAGCAGATGAATCCGCGCCATGTGGTGCCGGGACATGGTCCGCTGGATGCGCCGTGGCCCGAGTCCATCGAAGCGCAAGAGCAGTACCTCGCGGAACTGGCGCGCGATGTGCGCGCTGCCATTAAACGAGGCAACACCATTCAGCAGGCCGTGGACACGGTAGGCGTCGATCAGCGCGACAAGTGGCTGCTGTACGAGGTCTATCATCGCCGCAACGTGACGGCGGCCTATGCGGAGCTCGAGTGGGAGAAGTAGCGGCACAGGAGGACATCATGATGAAGCGCATCGCAGTGTCCACGGCTTTGCTGGCATCGCTCGCGCCGTGCGTATCGCAAGCTGCATCGCCCGACGACGATCCCGACAAGGTCGCGCGCTGGCTCGACTTCAGGGAGGGCGCCTTCAAGGGCCGCACGATCGATTCGCGTGGCGACGCGGTCATCAAGCTGGATGCACCGGCGCGCGCAGCAGACGCGGCTGTCGTGCCCATTGCGATCAACGCGCAGTTCCCGCAGACACCGGCGCGTTACATCAGCAAGGTCTATCTCTTCATCGACGAGAATCCGGAGCCGTATGCGGGCTCGTTCGAATTCACGCCCGAGTCGGGTCTCGCGAGCATCGAAACGCGTGTTCGCGTCGAAGACTACACGTTCATGCGCGCGATAGCCGAAACCAACGACGGCCATCTCTATAGCGCCGTGCGTTTCGTGAAGGCATCGGGTGGCTGCTCCGCCCCCGCCGACAAAGACGACGACGCCGCCGAACGCGCAGCGGGCGCCGTGCGTCTTCAAGCCAAAGGCAAGCCCGCAGGCGGAAAGCCCGAGCTTGCGCAAGTGATGGTTCGGCACCCTAATCGAACCGGCATGGCGATGAACCAGATCACGCGAAACTACGCGACCGCCTATTTCATACGCAAGGTGGCTATCACGTATGCCGGCAAGCCGGTGATGACCGCGAACGTCAACTTCTCGATCAGCGAGAACCCGAATTTCCGCTTCTATTTCCTGCCGGAAGGAAATGGCGAATTGAAGGCGCATATCGAGGATACAAAAAACAAGACGTTCGAGAGCGCCGTCGCAATCGATGCGCAATCGGGTCCTCAAACGTCGGCCATGAAATGAGGGCCGCGATTGCTCTGGTGCTGTTTGCGTTCGCTCATCTGGCGATGGCCGCGCTGGCCGGCATGCCCGCGCCGGTGGCCATTGCACCGGGCGTGTACGCGTTCATCGGTACGGGCGATGCGGTTGCGCCTGCGAATCATGGCGTCGTTGCAAACAACGGCTTCATCGTGGGAACGAACGGCGTAACGGTGATCGATACCGGGCCGTCGTATCGCTATGGCCGCGCGATGATCGAAGCCATCCGCAAAGTCACGCCCTTGCCGGTCAGGCTCGTCATCATCACGCATCAGGCGCCGGAGTTCGTGTTCGGCGCGGCGGCGTTTCGCGACCGGGGCGTGCCCATACTCTCTCACGTTCGCACGGCGCAATTGATTCGCGAGCGATGCGCCATCTGTCTTGCGAACTTGCGCAAGACGCTTGGCGAAGACGAGATGGCCGGCTCTCGCGTGACGGTGCCCGACCGCACAATCGATGGCACGACGGAGATGGAAAGCGGCGGACGCAAGCTGCAATTGCTGCATTTCGGCCCAGCAAGCACGCCGGGCGATCTCGCGGTGCTCGATACGCAGACGGGCGTGTTGTTCGCGGGCAGTCTCGTCTCCAATGGACGCATCCCTGAACTGCGCAACGAGCAGATTCCGGGCTGGCTCGGCGCACTCGAGAATGTACGCGCGCTCGATCTCAGGACTGTCGTGCCCGCATTCGGGCCTCCGCTCGGAGGCGACGACATCATGCAAACAGGGGTCTATCTGCGTCAACTGGATGCGTCGGTGAAGCGCGCCTATAAGGACGGCGTCGGTCTCACCGATGCAATGCATTCGATACAGACGCCGGATTTCAGCGGCTATAAGCTCTATGCGATAGCGCAGCCGCAGAACGTGCAACGCCTTTATCTGCAGTTGGAAAAGCAATGAACATCAACGTGAGGAGACAACGATGGCCCAGCTCGTAGCCCTGTACAAGACCCCGTCCGACAACGAAGCCTTCGACGCCTATTACACGTCGACGCACGCGCCGCTTGCTAAAAAAATGCCTGGGCTAAGAAGCTATCAGGTGAGTAACGGGCCGATTGCGTTGCCGCAAGGCGAATCGCCGTATCACCTCGTCGCGCTGCTCGAATTCGATTCGCTCGATGCGATCCGGTCCGCGCTTGCATCGCCCGAAGGCCAGGCGACCGCTGCGGACCTCGGGAATTTCGCACAGGCCGGCGTCGACTTGCTGATGTTCGATACGAAAGACGCCTGAGCAAATCATCGCTGTGCGCCCGAGTCGGCCATGTCGTCGGATTCCGCCTCCGGGTCGGGCACGCTCAAGTCCTCACGCCGGTGATTGATGACGAGAAACACGCTCATCAACACGAGGAAGGCGACGACAAGCAGCGTCGCATTAAAGAAGACGCGTTCGTAGCCCAGCTCTGCAACGTTGATGAACCAGTACGGATAGAACGCCGACGAACTGCCGCGCCATAGTGTGATGAACAGATAACACAGCGGATAAACGAGCCACAGCGCGCATCGCCGCCATGAAAGATGGAAGCGCGGCACGAACAGGAACCAGTAAAGCGCGGCAAGCAAGGGCACGACCGTATGCAGCGCCTCGTTCACGAGCGCGCGATACCCCGACGGCGTCCACCAGAAACGCAGCAGGGTGTTATAGGCGATGCCGACGAACACGATATACACGACGACCGCAGTCACAACGGGCGGCTGACGAAAGAAGCGCGCGATGGGCGCATTCGCACGCGTCGCGACGCATGTGAAGCACAGTGCCGTGAGCAGCACGGTCAGATTCGTCAGATAGCTGCTCATGCGCGCGAGGCCGCCGATCACGGTCAGGCCGCGACCGAGCGAACGCGCGATGCTCAAATCCGTCTGCGCTGCGATGGCGAGCCAGGCGATCATCGCGATGGCGGCCGCCGTGGCGAGCGATGCGGTACTGGGCGTATGAAGCGGCAAGGCGTGCTCGTGCCGCGGCGAGTTCATGGGTGGCTTGGGCATTCGCCCATTCTATCGGCGCGTGAGATGCCGTGCCGGGCGCTGCCGTGCGGCTTCTTCGACGACGCCCAAGAAACGAGAGCCGGCCTCCGCAAGCAGGCCCGAATTGTCGATGCGTACGATGCGCGCCTCGGCAGGCAACTCGAGTGAGGGCTTGCGCAGAAGGCGTGCTTCGATCTGTCGCGCGTCTTCACGTCCGCGTCGCGCGAGCCGCGCCGCCAGCACGGCGGGGGCGGCATCGATATGAACGAAGCGCGCATCGGGATAACGTGCAAGTGCCGCAAGCGCATGCTGTCGCGAGCCGTTCACGACGACCGGCACCCCGCGTGCGAGCCACGCATCGAGTTCGATGCCGACGCCATAGCGCAAGCCGAGGCTTTCCCAATGCATCGCGAAGAGGCCGTGTTCCGCGCGCGATGCGAATTCATCGTGGGTCAGCGCGATGTGATTCTCGCCATCGCCGAAAGCACGCGTGATATAGCGGTGCGCGAACATCGCGCTTGCACCGACGCGCTCGCGCGCAAATGCGAGCAACGCGTCCTTGCCCGCGCCCGATGGGCCCATCACATAGATCAGTCCTGCGCTGTCGAGCTGTCTCATGCTTCGTCCTGTGCGGTCTTAAAGGGCACGCGCTGCCACAGCATGAACGGCGCGCCCGGTTCCCGTTCGATGAACAACGCCGCGCCTCGAACGGGAAGCGGCCCGAGTTGCCCGATGCGCTGCGCCCAGTGCGACTCGATCGACGCGCGCGCGTTCGTATCGTCGAGGGAATCGGAGAGGGTCATGTGGAAGCGGTATTCATCGAGCACATAGGGATAGCCCCATTCCCGCAGCAGCGCAATCTGACGAGCGCTCATGCCCGTGTGAATGCGCCGCTCGATGCTTTCGACCGAGGGCTCCGCCCGCAACGATGCAAACGCTTGCAGCGCGCTGGCCGCAATGGCTCTCGTGCGTGCGTCGTCTTCGTCGTTCGCGGCGCGCAGCGCCATGAAGCCATTCATCTGCGCGACGCGCACCGGCATATCGAAGCCACGAACCTCGCTGGCCCACGCACGCGCAGCCGCAAGCACGTCCGCCCATGCAACACCCGCAGCCGGATGAAACGGCGCCACGATGGTCGCGTGCCAGCCATAGCGACGCGGCGAATGCGTCCACGCGTGGCTGCTCGCTGGATTCTCGCGCCCGCTTTCGGCATCTCGGCCGAGCCATTCGCAGCCTTCACGCCACCATGCCGACGATGCAGGCGGCGAGTAATACAGCGCGACGCGTGCAATGCGCTCCGCCGCTTTATCATTCGATTCAGATGTGACTGTCATATGCGTCGCCTGACTATGCTGGTCCGATTGTAATGCTCAGGCGGCCGCCATTCACTCACGCCGAACAACAATGCAAGCGCAACGGAACTCTACGGACATGCTGATCAGGAACGCGCGGATCGTCACACGCGATGAAGCTTTCACGGGCGTCATGCGCATCGAAGACGGATGTATCGCCGACATTGCGACGGGCAACACGGCGGCGCGCGATGCGATCGACTGGAACGGCGACTATCTGCTGCCGGGGCTGGTCGAACTGCATACGGACAACATCGAAAAGCATCTCGCGCCGCGTCCCGGCGTGCTATGGAATCACGAAGCGGCCATCATCGTGCATGACGCGCAGGTGGCGTCGGCGGGCATTACGACCGTATTCGATGCGCTCGGCGTGGGCTCGCGTCCCGACGACGCGTTGCGCGGCCGCGCGGTGCAGGTCGAGTGCGCGCAAGCCATCGGCAAGCTGGCCGAAAGCGGACTCTTGCGTGCGGAACATCTGCTGCACCTGCGCTGCGAAGTCGGCACGACGGATGTCGTCGAAGTATTCGATTCGCTCAGCGCGCACCCGCTTTTCAGGCTCGCGTCGGTGATGGACCACACACCGGGTCAGCGTCAGTGGCAGGACCACGAGAAGTGGCGCGCGTTTCAGGAGCGTCATGGCAAGTGGAGCGACGCGCACGCGCAAGCCGCGCTCGAGCAGTGGTCCGCACAACAGGTGCGCTATGCAGCGGAGCATCGCAGGCAGATCGTCGCGCGGTGCAATCGGCTGAACATACCGCTCGCGAGCCACGACGATACGCTCGTCGAGCACGTCGAAGAAGCCGTGCGCGACGGCATCGCGCTCGCCGAATTCCCGACGACGCTCGAAGCGGCGCGCGCGGCACGCGCTCACGGCATCGCGACGATCATGGGTGCGCCGAATATCGTGCGCGGCGGATCGCACTCGGGCAACGTATCGGCGATGGAACTCGCGCGCGAAGGGCTGCTCGACATTCTGTCTTCCGATTACGTGCCGTCGAGCTTGCTCATCGCAGTGTTCGATCTCGTCGATGACGCGGGCTGGACTCTGCCGCGCGCGGTATCGGCTGTTTCATGGGCGCCTGCGCACGCAGCGGGGCTTCGCGACCGCGGCGCCATTGCAATGGGCCTGCGTGCGGATTTCGTGCGCGTCGCACGGGCGCAAGGACTCGTCGTGCCGCGTGAGACCTATCGCGCCGGCTCGCGCATCTGCTGAAGATCATTGTCATTTCCGGGTATCCCCGCGTTGCGGATGCATTCGTTGTTGCGTACTCTCACGCGAATCGCATAGTTCGCTATGTGAATCGCTGTTCGCGTAACGAACATCTTGGCGAACATCTATTGCCTCTCTACGTAAAGGGAATGAAGTGAGCAGAAGTCCTAGCGTGAACGTCCAGACGTTCATCAACGAGCATCCGTTCTCGCCGTTTCAGTGGCTCATCTTCGGGATGTGCTTCGTGATCGTCCTCCTGGATGGCTTCGATACGGCCGCGATCGGCTTTATCGCACCGTCGCTCGTGACGGAATGGCATATCAGCCGGCCCGCGCTCGCGCCGGTGCTGAGCGCGGCGCTATTCGGCCTCGCAGCGGGCGCGCTGCTTTCCGGGCCGCTATCGGATCGGCTCGGTCGCCGGCTGATGCTGCTTTCATCGGTCATTCTCTTCGGCGTCGCGTGCTTTGCGTCGGCCTATTCGGCGGACATCACGCAACTCACGGTGCTGCGCTTCGTCACGGGCCTCGGCCTTGGCGCTGCAATGCCCAACGCGGTCACGATGATGAGTGAGTTTTGCCCCGACAACAGGCGCGCCACGCTCATCAATCTGATGTTCTGCGGCTTTCCTTTGGGCGCGGCTTTCGGCGGCTTCCTCGCGGCATGGATGATCCCGCACTTCGGCTGGCGCAGCGTGCTGTTCCTCGGCGGCGTCGCTCCGCTGGTGCTGTCGGTGCTGTTGCTGCTCGCGCTGCCCGAATCGGTGCGTTACATGGTGGCGAAGGCCAGGCCCGTCGAAAAAATCCGCGCGACGCTTGCACGCATTTCCCAGGATGCGCGCAACGCCGGCTCGTTCTTCATGACCGAAGCCGCACCGACGGTGCAAGGGCAAAGCGGCATGAGCGTCGTGCTGTCGCGTTCGTATATCGTCGGCTCGGTCATGCTCTGGCTCGCCTATTTCATGGGCCTCGTGATCTTCTATGCATCGATCAACTGGATGCCGATTCTCCTCAAGGAATCCGGTCTGAACCCGCAACGCGCGACGCTGATCTCCGCATTGTTTCCGCTCGGCGGCGTGGGCGCGGTGTTGCTCGGCGTGCTGATGGACAAGTTCAATGCGAACCGCATCATCGCGGCCTGCTATGCGTTGACCGCAGTGAGCGTGTATTGCATCGGACAGGCGGCGGGCAATGTCGGCTTGCTGGTGCTGGTCGTCTTCCTTGCGGGCGTGCTCATGAACACGGCGCAATCGTCGATGCCCGCGTTGGCTGCAGCGTTCTACCCGACGCAAGGCCGCGGCACGGGCGTCGCATGGATGCTGGGCATCGGCCGCTTCGGCGGTATCGCGGGATCGTTCCTCGTCGCGGAACTGACGCGCCTGCACTTCACGTTCGGCGGCATTTTCGCTGTGATTGCAGTGGCGGGCCTCATTTCGGCGGTGGCGCTGCTGATCAAGCAGGCGGCGCATCCGCAAGCAAAGACCTCGGGCGATCTCAAGGCCACGGGGCCAGTCGGACACTAAGTTTTTTCAGCCGATGATGTGACGACGCCTCGCGTGGCAAGACCACACGAGGCGTTTTCTTTTTAGCCGTCATCGATTCGTCAGACCGTGGCACGTCCCGTGCTCCTGACCGGAATGCGACGAGCCGCCGTGTGTCATGCGCGCGGCTCAGCATGCAGAACAATGCACGAATCGCATTTGCAACCGCTAACAGGAGTCATTGGACATGAAACGTATCGCTCTCTCGTGCGCTGCTGGCGCATTCGCTCTCGTCTGTGCATCGGCATTCGCACAGGACAACCCGCCGAGTTCCGCTACGGGCCTGCAAGCCGGCGACAATGCGCAAACCACGACGCAAGGCTCGGGCGGCTCGCACAAGTCGACGCATTCGAAGAAGTCGCACAGCGGCAGTCATTCGTCATCGATGAAGACCGGCCCTTCCACCGCGCCTGGCGGCACCGCAACGCCTAGCGGCCCGGGCGCACCGGTCAGCGCGAGCGGCTCCGGTCAGTAAGCCTTGGCGCAGCTGATGTAAAAAGCGGGACGCTTCCAGGCGTCCCGTTCTTTTTCCTGGCGCGTTCATGCAACGTCGCAAGCGTTCATTTCGCAAACAGCGATGCCATGTTCGCAAAGGCCTTGACCTCGACAGCATTGCCCGAGGGGTCGAGAAAGAACATCGTCGCCTGCTCGCCGACTTCGCCCTTGAAGCGAACATGGGGCTCGATGATGAAGCGCGTACCCGCAGCCTTCAGCTTTTCAGCAAGCGCTTCCCACTGAGGAATCGACAGCACGACGCCGAAATGGCGCACCGGAACGGCATCGCCATCGACGGCGCTGGTCGCGCGATGTCCCACTTCGTCAGGCGCGAGATGCGCGACGATCTGATGCCCATAGAAGTTGAAATCGACCCAATCATCCGAACTGCGTCCTTCGGGGCAGCCGAGCAGATCGCCATAGAACTCGCGCGCGGCGGCGAGGCTATGAACCGGAAACGCGAGATGAAACGGCGGCATGACGTCTTGCGGGGTGCTCATGTTATTGATCCTTGTCCTGGCTTGGGAGAAAGAGGGCTCCGATTCTATTGATAAAAAATCGTGCTGAAAAACGATATATTCCGGGAGTCAGCTCAAAGAAAATCGATCAATCGGACATGCTGCGCGAACTCAGGACTTTCATCGCGGTGGCGCGCCACGGCACCTTTGCGGGGGCGGGCGCGCATATCGGTCTGACTCAATCGGCGGTCAGCGCGCAGATGCAGCGGCTGGAAGCGCATCTCGGCTTCGCGCTATTCGATCGCACCGGCCGTTCCGCCACGCTCAACAATGCGGGCCGTCGAACGCTTGAACTTGCCGATGAACTCATTGCGCTCTACGCGCGGCTTGCAGAACCCGAAGGCGACGATGGACGCGGAGGAACGCTCGGCGTGGGCACGATCGCATCGGCGCATGCGGTCCTCTTGCCCGATGCGATCGCCATGTTCCGTCGCACGTTGCCTGCATGGCGCATTCGCATCGTGCCGGGTGTATCGCTCAATCTGCTCGCGCAGGTCGATGCCGGCGAAACGGACATGGCCGTGATCATTCGTCCGCCTTTCTCTTTGCCGTCCGAGTTGCAATGGCGCACGCTCGTTGCGGAGCCATTTGTCCTGCTCGCGCCGAGTGCGTATAAAAAGAAGTCCTGGCGCGAGCTGATCGAAACTCAGTCGTTCATTCGCTATGACCGTCGCTCGTTCGGCGGGCGGCAGGTGGAACTGTTTCTGCGCAAGAAGCGCATCGATGTGCATGATGCAATCGAGGTCGACGAACTGCAGGGGATTGCGCAGCTCGTCGCGCGCGGAATGGGCGTGGCGTTGGCGCCGAAATCCGCAGGCATCGGCGCATGGCCGCGCGGCGTGGTTGCCCTCGATCTCGGCGACGATACGTTCTATCGCGAGATCGGCCTCGTCGAGCGTACGCGGCGCCTTCGCGACGATGCGGCGACGCGCCTCGCCGACTGCATCGTGCAAGCGGCGGCGCAGGGTGCGCGCGCTTCTTCATCGACCGGAAACATACGCAGGACCCGCAAAAAGACCGCCTAGAATGCGATGCAGGCCGGTTCCTATCCGAGGTGAATTGCAATGAACGACGGGCAACTGCGGGGCGTGCGTCTTATCACTGCTATGAGCACCTGGCTCGACGGTATCGACCCCGGTACGCATCGACGCATCAAAGGCTTGCGTCTCGTGACGGCCTACGGTCTCGCGGCGGCCATCGGCGCATTGCATGACGTCACGCGCGAGGTGCCGGCGAGCGTATCGGTCGGCACGCTTGCGGCAACGTTCGCGCTTTGGGCAAGCGTGTCCGAAGCGCGAACGTCGCGCGCGAAATCGAGCCGCGACCTGACGATACTTTGCGCAGCCGCCGCACTCGGTGCGCTGACATTCGCGTTACTTGTCGCGCTGTTTCGCGATCCCGGGGGCGGCGGCGCGGAGTGGATTCTGGTGACGGGCGCGTTCTGCGTGGGCTATTTCAAGCGCTTCGGCATAACAGGTGCGGGCATCGGATCGCAAATCTATATCGGCCAGCTCGTGGCCTTCGCGATGAATCTGGCGCTTACGGATGCCTGGGCCATCGCGCTTGCATTGTTCATCGCGATGATCGCCGCTATCGTGCCGCGCCTTCTTAGTGGACCGGCCGAGCGGCCCGTTGTCTTGCCGGCGCTCGCTTCGGAGACGGCCTACGGCGAACGCGTGATATCGCCTGCCTTCGCAATGGGCCTGCAAGCCGCAAGCGGCGCGCTTGCCGTGGTGCTGCTCAATGCTGCGTTCGGGCTGACGGAATCCGCATGGGCGATCACTGCATGCGTGTATGTGGTCGCGACATCGGCCGTGGGCACGACAGAACGTGTGCGGCGGCGCATCTATGGAACGTTGATCGGCGTGCCCATTGGCCTCGTCTGCTTGCCGCTCGCCGAGCACGCTCCACTCGTCGTCTGGACGATGGCCGCGCTTGCAATGATCGTCTATGCAATGGCCTTGCCGGACCGCTATGACATCGCTTGCGGCGCATTCGCGTTTGCGCTCATCGTGACGCTTGCGGCGAGCGGCGTGCATTCGGTGCCGCTGCTCGCAGCGCGCGCGTGGGAGACGCTGCTCGGCGGCGCCTTAGGACTTATATCCGCGCGGCTCGTATTTCCTCTAAGAACGTTGCATTAGCGTGCTTCGGCCTCAAGGCGCCGCAACGTGCAAAGGACTTCATTCAAGGCCCGCCCGCCCATTCTTATCCACGCTTCTGTGGGGATTTCAACGGGAAAGCACGCACGTAGACTGCGTGCACATTTCGGAAGGTCGCTTGCTGAACCCGTGCAATGAGGCCGATGAAGTGGATCTGCGAAACCCTCAGGAGCACGATCATGACGAGCAAACTCAGTGGCGTTGTCTTTGTTGCAGCTTCGCTTGCCGCGACTTATGCGCTTGCAAGCGGCTATGGTCCCGCACCGCATTACAAGCCCTCGACCGGCGCGCCGGCGTCGCAGCAGGGCATGAACATGCAAACCATTGCCGCCGATGAAGCCGCGCCACAGCGCAATAACGATGAAACCGCGTCGAAAGACAAGCAGGACAGCCCGCTCATTCAGGCGCAGGATTGAGCGGTCGAAAGCTCAAGAGGCATCGGCGCCAGAGTGATGTCATGCGTCGATGCCGATATGTCTTTCCCACGCTTGCCTTCCTCAGCGCCGACCGTTTCGACAGTCTCGCGCGCACGGCCGATTTCGACGGCCGGCATTAAGAGCATCGATATCACGGCGCCGATCGCAATGATCAACATCGACATGAAAGTCAGATGGAGCGCGTGATGCAGCGCAAGGCGAATCTCCGTATTCGTTGCGAAACTGCCCGGCACGGCCGTCAGCAATTGCTTCAATTGATCCGCGCTGACTGACGGCAAGCCGCTCGCGTGCGTCAGCCCGTAGTTTTGCACCGCGCCGAATATAGCGGCGCCGAGCGTATTGCCGAGATTGCGCGCGAACAGGTTCGATGCAGTCGCGCTGCCGCGTTCCGACAGCGTGACGATTTCCTGAATGAGGATCAGGCACGACACGCTCAACACGCCCATGCCGAAGCCCATGACTGCGGAGCCGAGACCAGCCAGAACCGGACTCGCTTGTGGCGTCAGCAAGACGAACGGAATCGCGCCGAGCGGAATGAACACCGTGCCGCCGACAAGCAGACGCCGCAGCCCGATGCGAGTGAACGTGCGCGATGTGAACGTCGCGCCACTCGGCCATCCGACCATCATCATCGTCAGCGTGAGGCCCGCCTCGACCGGCGAGCGATGCATCACGCCTTGCACGTACATCGGCAGGAACGTGGTGAGGCCCATCAACGCCATGCCGGCGAGGAGGGTCGCTGCATTACCGGCTGCAATCGGGCGATGCGCCCAGAGGCCGAACGAGATCATCGGATCGGCGGCGCGTCGCTCCTGCAGCACGAATAGCACGCTGGCGACGATGAACACCGCGACTTCCACGCCGACACGCGCATGATCTGCACTGCCCGCATCGGTAAGCGCCATCATCAGCGAAGCCACGGCCGCCGTGAAAAGACATGCGCCCGCGAGATCGATGGCGGGACGCTCGTGGCGTTGCGCTTCGTGCAGGAACATAACGAAGAGCAAGGCTGCGAGCAGACCGATCGGCACGTTGATCCAGAAGATCCACGCCCACGAGAAGTGACGAATGAGCAGCCCGCCGACCATTGGACCGAGCACGGCGGACACGGCCCAGACGCTGGCGAGATAACCTTGCACCTTGCCGCGCTCTCGCGCCGGATAGAGATCGCCGACGACGGTGAGCGCGACCGGCAGGATCGCGCCCGCACCGACGCCCTGTATGAGACGGAAGACGATCATCGCGGGCATCGACGATGCAAAGCCCGCGAGCACCGAGCCGATCAGAAAAATGGCGATGCCGGCGAGTATTGCGGGCTTGCGGCCATAAAGATCCGCCAGCTTGCCAAAGACGACAGTCAGCGCCGTCTGTGTGAGAAGAAACGACGAGAACACCCAGCTATACAGATTGAGTCCGCCGAGTTGCGTGGCGATCTGCGGCATGGCGGTGGAGACGATGGTCGCTTCGATAGCGACCATCGCCATCGACGCCATGACGGCGGCAATGACGAGAGGGCGAGTGGTTTGCTTGGGCGGCGGCATGTGTCGGTCGATCGAGATGCAGCGGCATTGCGCGAGATTCGCCGCTAAGGGAAGCGTCATGGTATCCCGGCGGGCGAAACGCTGCTTTAGTGTATTGATCGACGAACCCACTCAATCGCGCAGTGCAAGGACATGATCAAATCGCTAAGAAATCAATTGGTCGTCGCGCTCGGCTTGCTCGTCACCGCGATCGGCATCGTGCAGGGCGTGAGTTCATATCACCTGAGCAAGGCCGGCATCAACGCGCTGCTCGATCTGCGCCTCGAACAAGTAGCCGCGCGCATGCGCGACGGCTTTGCGGAAAGCCTTCCGAAGAATCCCGCGCGCGGATCGCAGGATGATCGCGATGTCGTCGTCGTGCTCTGGAAGCCGGGTCGGGATGCGCCGTTTCGCACGACGGATCCATCGCTACGCTTCTCGCCCGACGCGCAGCCGGGTTTCTCCGACGCCACCTTCAACGGCGAAGACTGGCGCATCTTTACGCGTGCAGAACCGACCATGACGATCCAGGTCGCGCAGCGCTCGGCGGTGCGCCGCGCGCTGGCGGAAGAGAACGCCACCCGAACGCTGTGGCCCATTGCCGTGCTGTTGCCGCTGATGTGGATAGCCGTCGTGCTCGTGGTGCAGCGCTCGTTACGCGAACTCAATCGCCTCGGCGGCGAAGTGCGGGGCATCGACGCGGGGCATCTCGCTCCGCTGCCGACCGTCGGCGTGCCTGCCGAAATCGCGCCGTTCATCCGGTCCATCAATACGATGATCGAGCGGCTCGCGAAGTCGATCGAAAGCGAACGCAAATTTATCGCGGACGCCGCGCATGAATTGCGCACGCCGCTTACCGCGCTGCAGCTGCAGGCAGACAATCTCGCGCCGCATATCGCACCCGGCAATCAGGAGCGGTTCCGCGAATTGAGGCGCGGCATTGCGCGCAGCGGCAGTCTCATCGCGCAACTGTTGAGGCTCGCACGCGCGGATGCGCCCTTGAACGACGACGCATTGGCGCGCGTGGATCTTTCTACCGTCATCAAGGACGCCATCGCGGATGTGCTGCCGATTGCGTTTGAGCGCAGCCTCGATGTGGGCGCGGAAGAAGTGGTGAGTACCTACGTGCGCGCAGTCGAAGCGGATGTTTGCATCGCGGTGATGAATCTCTTGTCCAATGCCGTGCGCTATACGCCCGATGGCGGGACCATCGATGTGCGCATGCGTCGCGATGAAGGCAAGGTGTGGGTCGAGGTTGTCGACACGGGTCCGGGCATCGTGGAGGATTTATTGCCGCGGGTATTCGACCGATTTTTCCGCGCGAATGCGGATGTCGAGGGCAGCGGGCTGGGGCTTTCCATCGTCAAGGCCATCGCGCTTCGTTACGGCGGCGAAGTCACTTTGCGCAATCGCGACGACGGGCGGTCGGGCATTGTCGCGGCAATCGCTTTTGCCGTCGATGAAAGCGCCGGCGATTTGCCTAAGCAAAGCAATGCCGCAAGCGCCTGAGCGCCGACTACAATTCATTCGCCACCCGCCGCGATGAGCGCCCACGACCGGTCGTGCTTTTGCATCGCCTCGCGCCTCGACGTTTGCCCACTGCATCATGCAAGGTGCAACATGCGAATTTTTCTGATCGAAGACGACGTGCAGATCGGCACGAGTCTGATGCGCGCGTTGAAAGACGCGGATTACGCAGTCGACTGGGTGCGCGACGGCAACGCGGGCCGCAAGGCGATGGACGCCGCCGAGTACACCGTGGCGCTGCTCGATCTCGGCTTGCCGGGCATGACCGGGATTGAATTGCTGCGACAGGCGCGCACGGCCGGCAACGCAACGCCTGTGCTGATTCTCACGGCACGCGACGATCTCGACACGCGCGTGCAAGGTCTCGACCTCGGCGCGGACGACTATCTGCTCAAGCCCTTCGACATGCCCGAACTGCTCGCGCGAATTCGTGCGGTATTGCGCAGGAAAGCGGGCTACGCAGTCTCGCGTCTGGGCGACGATTCCATCAATCTCAATCTCGACCAGCGAACGCTGACCTGCGGCGAGACATCCGGCGTGTTGTCGGCGCGTGAATTCGCGTTGATGCACGCGTTGATGGAACGCCCCGGCACCATCTTTTCGCGCGATCAGCTCGAAGATCGTCTCTACGGCTGGGGCAAGGAAGTCGAGAGCAACGCGGTGGACGTGCTCATTCATTCCGTGCGCAAGAAATTTGGCGCAGGCGTCATTCGCAACGTGCGCGGTCTTGGCTGGACCGTCATGCTCGGCCAAAGCGGCCGCGACGTCGCCAAATAGCGCGCGTTAAAAGGAAGCCGCATCGTCACGCGATCTCACTGAGCCGCAAAAAAAGGCAGTGTGTAGCTGGGCGCTTCCTGCTCGACATGACGCATGCGGCGCTCCAACTCCGCGATATCGATCGATGAAGCGAAATAGGTGTCTGTCCCGGCGTCGCGGCGACTGCACATGAAATCGCCGAGGGACTTGTAGAGGCGTTGGAACATGATGAACTCCGTTATCTTTGAGCCACTAAGGACACGACGCTCCTCCTAGGCGAGCCTGGAAGCAGTCGTCGATGCAAGGCAGCTTAGGCTTCACGAATTAGCCGTTAATGAGGCAGACGAAAGCGTTCGTCAGCGCACGATGTCGTTTTATCGGAGCACTGCCGCGGCGCACCATCACGTGCTATCTTGTTTCAATACGGAACGTAAGCGCGTGCTTCAGCGCCTCTCGTCGAAACGTCTTTCGTGAACTGCCGCCATGAACGATGTCCCTCGTACTCTTAGTGCCCGCGATCGCGTCGAACTGCTTTGCTGGCTCACGTGCGGCAGCCTGGGCGCGTTTTATCTGAATGGCGACTGGCCGGCGGCGTCATTCCACGTGCAGGCGGCTCATAAGTGGCTCGACCGGCATCAGCGGTTCGCGGACTGGCTGACCGTCGCGAAACTTGCGGCCATTGCCCGCGATCTTGCGACGCGTCATTGCGCGATGCTCGAAGCCGACTGGGCGCGCGACGCCGTCGAAGAAATCCTCGATAGCGAAGACCTCAACTATCAGTCGGACGTCGTGAGGCAGGTCTTCGACGACTGCCGCCGCGCGCTCGCGGAAAAGCGCACGCCGGAATAGGCCCAATCGACGCACTGGCGAAAATCACTGTATGAATGTACAGTAGGCCATTTTCTGTCCGGCCTTTCAGCCTTTGAGTCTTCTCGCCGTCGATGAACGCTACGCATGATCCGGTCAAGCGCATTGCGCATCTCGACATGGACGCGTTCTTTGCGTCCGTGGAGTTGCTTCGCTACCCGGAGTTGCGCGGGCAGCCGGTCGTCGTGGGCGGCGGTCGCAATGCAATGCCGGAAACGCTTCCGGACGGCACGCGCCGCTTCGCGCGGCTGCGCGATTACGCGGGCCGCGGCGTCGTAACCACATCGACTTACGAGGCGCGAAACTTCGGCGTGTTCTCCGCAATGGGCATGATGAAGGCGGCGCAACTCGCGCCGGACGCCATTCTGCTGCCAACGGATTTTGAGTCGTATCGTCACTATTCGCGCCTGTTCAAAGCGGCAATCGCGAGCTTTACGACGCAAATAGAGAATCGCGGTATCGACGAGATTTATATCGACGTAAGCGATCTTCCGGGAGATTCCGCCGATATCGGCAAGCGCATGAAGAATGCGGTGTTCGATGCGACCGGACTGACGTGCTCCATCTGCATCGCGCCGAACAAGCTGCTTGCAAAGATCGGCTCGGAGCTCGACAAGCCCGATGGCCTCACCATCCTCACGATGGAAGACCTGCCTACGCGCATCTGGCCGCTCGCTGCGCGCAAGGTGAATGGCATCGGCCCGAAGGCGAACGAAAAACTCGCGGCGCTCGGTCTGCTGACCGTGGGCGATATCGCCGCCGCTGATCCCGGCTTGCTTCAGACGCATTTCGGCCCCACGTACGCGGCGTGGCTTGCGCGGATCGCTCAGGGACAGGACGATCGGCCTGTCGTGGTCAGTTCCACGCCGAAGTCGATGAGTCGGGAAACCACCTTTGAGCGCGACCTGCATCCGAAGCACGACCGCGCGACCTTGTCGGCCAAGTTCACCGACCTGTGCAAGCGCGTCGCCGAAGATTTGCAGCGCAAGGGCTACGTGGGCCGCACGGTCGGCATCAAGCTGCGCTTCGACGACTTCCGCACCGTCACGCGCGATCTGACGATTCCCATCGCAACCGCCGATGCCGCGGAAATTCGCCGTGCGGCGACGGAATGCCTCAAGCGCATTCCGCTAGAGAAACGACTGCGCTTGCTTGGCGTGCGAATGAGTGCGCTAAGCGTGCCTGGAGAAGGGAGTGTGTTCATCGCGCCGGTGCAGGTCGAATTGCCTTTCGATACGGCCGACGAGTGAATAAGTCTTTAGCGCGCCGGCGAATAAGGAAATCGCGTATCGTTGTTTGCTCATGCGATGCGCGCGGCGTAGATTGGTCGTCTATTCGCCGTTTAGAAAGCAACCGTGACGACTCTCTCTCCGACTCGCGAGGCTTCCGAAGAAGCCGTCGATCAAGGCATTACCATTCGTCCGTTCGAAGGACCGCTAGGCGCGGAAGTCATCGGTCTCGATCTGGCAAGGCCGCTTTCGCAAGCGGATCTCACACGCATTCATCGCGCGCATCTGGACCATCACGTGATCGTGTTTCGCGACCAGCGCATCACGCCTGAGCAGCAAGTCGCATTCAGCAAGCGCTTCGGTCCGTTGCAGAAGCACGTGCTGCATCAGTTCGCGCTGAGCGGGCATCCCGAAGTGCTGATCGTGTCGAACATCGTCGAAAACGGCAAGCCGATCGGCCTCGGCGATGCAGGCCATTTCTGGCATTCGGACCTTTCATACAAGGAGAAGCCGAGCCTCGGCTCGATGCTGCATGCCCAGGAATTGCCGGCGACGGGCGGCGATACGCTCTTCGCCAATCAGCATCTCGCGTGGGACACGCTGCCCGCGCATCTGAGGCAAGCGGTCGAGGGGCGCACGGCAGAACATACGTATCTCGCCAAATATGCGGAGCTGCAAAAGCGCAGTCCGTGGCGGCCGAATCTCACTACCGAACAGATCGCCGAAGTGAAGCCTGTCGTGCAACCCATCGTGCGCACGCATCCCGAGACCGGGCGCAAGGCGCTCTTCGTCAGCGAGCACTTCACGACGCGCATCATCGGCATGCCGGAGGATGAAAGCCGCGCGCTGCTCGATGAAATCTTCGCGCATAGCGTGCAGCCTGCCTTCGTCTATCGTCACGCCTGGCGCGAGCATGACATGGTGTTCTGGGACAACCGCTCGGTCATGCATCTCGCGGCGGGCACGCCGGACGATCAGCGCCGCAAGCTGTATCGCACGACGATCGAAGGCGACACGCCTTTCTGACATCACACCGAATAGTCCATAAAACACGGGGTTTTCGATGCATTCTCGACAAGGGAAGGGCGCATGGCGCGCGCTCGCCGCCGCACTGGCGCTGTCGATCGGAGGAGGCGCGTCCAACGCCTATGCCGAAGGGACGTTGCGCATAGCCGAACAATATGGCGTGGTGTATCTGCTGCTCAATGTGGCGCGCGACCAGAAGTTCATCGAGCAGGAAGGCAAGAAGCAGGGCATCGATATCAAGGTCGACTGGGCGAAGCTTTCGGGCGGCGCGAGCATCAACGATGCGCTGCTTTCCGGTTCCATCGATATCGCCGCTGCAGGCGTCGGACCTTTGCTGACCATCTGGGATCGCACGCATGGCCGGCAAAACGTGAAGGGCGTTGCATCGCTCGGCAATCTGCCGTACTACCTCGTGTCGAACGATCCGCGCGTGAAGACCATCGCCGATTTCACGGAAAAAGACCGCATCGCGGTGCCGGCGGTAGGGGTATCGGTGCAATCGCGGGTGCTGCAATATGCAGCCGCCAAGCAATGGGGCGACAAGCAATACGATCGCCTCGACAAGCTCACGCAAGCGGTGCCGCATCCGGATGCGGCGGCGGCGATCATCGCGGGCGGCACGGAAATCAACGCGCACTTCGGTAATCCGCCGTTCCAGCAGCAAGAACTGGCGGGCAATCCCAAGGCGCATATCGTGTTGAACTCATACGACGTGCTCGGCGGCCCCAGTTCGGCGACCGTGCTCTACGCAACCGAAAAATTCCGCAACGCGAATCCGAAGACGTATCGCGCTTTCGTCGATGGCCTCGCCGACGCCGCGCGCTTCGTCACGCAACATCCGGAAGAAGCCGCTGACATTTACTTGCGTGTCAATCAGGCGAAGATCGACCGCGGTCTGCTGGTGAAGGTCATCAAGGACCCGGCGGTTCAGTTCAAGGTCGCGCCTCAGAACACGTTCGCCCTTGCGCAGTTCATGCACCGCGTCGGTGTCATCAAGAACGAACCGAAGTCATGGCAAGACTATTTCTTCAGCGATCCCGCCACCAAGGACGGAAGCTGAAATTCATCCGCTTATCGACGATGCTGCATTGGATATGCGCAATGATTGTTTAGCGCGCGAAGCGCACGCCGGTATCTTGGTGGTTTGCTTATAAGCGTTGCAATGATGGCTGCAAATCCCCATTTGCTGTATCCGGTCGAAGGCGGTCGAGCCGCTGCAACGAGCGGAAAACTGCTGTCCGCGCGTAACGTGACACTCGAATACCGCACGCCGGAGCGTCTCGTGCGCGCGACGCACGACGTGAGCTTCGACGTCTACGGCGCGGACCGTTTCGTATTGCTCGGCCCGTCGGGTTGCGGCAAGTCGACCTTGCTCAAGGCGGTTGCGGGCTTCATCGAGCCGGTGACGGGAAGCATCGAGATCGATGGCGAACGCGTGACAGGACCGGGCGCGGATCGCATCGTCGTGTTTCAGGAATTCGATCAACTGCCGCCGTGGAAGACGGTGCTGCAGAATGTCGCGTTTCCCTTGCGCGTGGCTCGCAAGCTGAGCCGCGCCGAAGCACGCGAACGCGCGCTTCACTTCCTCGACAAGGTCGGACTCGCGCGGTTCGCCGATGCTTATCCGCACACCTTGTCGGGCGGCATGAAACAGCGCGTCGCCATTGCGCGTGCGCTCGCGATGCAGCCACGCGTCCTGCTGATGGACGAGCCGTTCGCCGCACTCGATGCGCTGACGCGCCGCCGCATGCAGGAGGAGCTGCTGCGCCTGTGGAGCGATGAGCGCTTCACGCTGCTGTTCGTGACGCATTCGATCGAAGAGGCGCTCATCGTCGGCAATCGTATTCTGCTTCTCACTCCGCATCCGGGACGCGTGCGTGCCGAGCTGAACAGTCATCAGTATTCGCAGGAAAGCGTGGGGCGTGGCGAGTTTCAGCAAAGCGTCGCGCGCATTCATCGCCTTCTGTTCGAAGAGGAGGCCACGCGATGAGCACGCCGCAATTCATGGAGCCGCCCGTTCGGCCCGAGTTCGAAGCCGTTCCGTCAGCGCCCGCTCAGACGCCACATGAAGCGCCGCTGCCGCTTGCCACGCGCCTCACCGATCGCGCATGGCTGCGCAAGACGCTGATCGCGCTGGTATTGATCGGCATATGGGAAATCGCAGCGCGCTTCGTCGATAACGATCTGCTGTTGCCGACCTTCAGCGCGACATGCGCGGCCTTCGTGCAGGGCGTTCTCTCCGGCGAACTGATCGAGAAGGTCGCGATATCGATGTCGGTGCTGCTGCGCGGCTATTTTCTCGGCGCGGCGCTCGCGTTCGTGCTGACATCGCTTGCGGTTTCAACGCGCATCGGCCGCGACATTCTTTCGATGCTCACCGCGATGTTCAATCCCTTGCCGTCGATCGCGCTATTGCCGCTCGCCTTGCTTTGGTTCGGGCTGGGCACGGGCAGCCTGCTGTTCGTGCTCGTGCATTCGGTGTTGTGGCCGCTCGCGCTCAATACCTATGCGGGCTTTCAGGCGGTCCCTTCCACCTTGCGCATGACGGGGCGCAACTACGGGCTCACCGGACTACGGCATGTCGTGCTCATTCTCGTGCCGGCTGCATTGCCTTCCATTCTCGCCGGTTTGCGCGTGGGCTGGGCGTTCGCGTGGCGCACGCTGATCGCGGCGGAACTCGTGTTCGGCGCGAGCTCGGGCAAGGGCGGTCTCGGCTGGTACATCTTCCAGAATCGCAACGAGCTATATACGGATCGCGTGTTCGCGGGACTGGCCGCGGTCATCGTGATCGGGCTCGCGGTGGAGCATCTCGTATTCGATACGGTCGAGCGCGTCACGGTTCGGCGTTGGGGCGTTCACTCGTAAGTTCAGCGGTGCGACGATACCTGCGGCACGCATCGTGCGTCGCGCGTAGGATCGTCAAACACGCCATCGACCGATGGACACCGCCGAATGAAGATCGCGACCTTCAACATCAATGGCATTCGCTCGCGTCTCGATGCGTTGCTGACATGGCTCGAGCGAGAAGCGCCGGAAGTCGTGTGCCTGCAGGAACTGAAAGCAACCGATGCGCAATTTCCCGCTGCGGCCATTGAAAAAGCGGGCTATGGCGCGCTTTGGCATGGGCAGGCGTCGTGGAATGGCGTCGCCATTCTGGCGAAGGACACGCAACCGATTCTGAGCCGGCGCGGCCTGCCGGGCTTCGAGGACGATACGCACAGCCGCTATATCGAAGCGGCCGTGCATGGCATCCTCATCGGCTGTCTTTATCTTCCTAACGGCAATCCGCAGCCCGGCCCCAAGTTCGATTACAAGCTCGACTGGTTCCAGCGATTCAACGCGCATGCAGCGTCGTTGTTCGAAAGCGGACATCCTGTCGTCCTCGCCGGTGATTACAACGTCGTGCCGACCGACGACGACATCTACAACACGCGCTCATGGAAGAAAGACGCGCTATTGCAGCCGGAAAGCCGCGCCGCATATGCAGAACTTCTCGCGCAAGGGTGGACCGATGCCTTGCGCGAGAAGCATCCTGACGAGCGCATCTATACGTTCTGGGATTATTTCCGTCAGCACTGGCAGACGAATTCGGGGCTTCGCATCGATCACATTCTGCTGAGCAAAGACCTCGCTCCGAAGCTCCAGGATGCGGGTGTCGACAAATGGGTGCGCGGCGAACCGCACGCGAGCGATCATGCGCCCGCGTGGGTCGTGTTGAAGGAATCGCGCAGCAGAAAGAAGGCTTCTGCTTAGCTTTGACGTCTCGACGATGCGCGCGATGCCTTGGCGATCGGCGTTTCGACGGTTTCGCCCAATTGCTGGGGCGCGTTCGCTATCTCGCTGGCAATGTCGCCGCTTGCATCGAGAATGACGCCGCTCGTCTCCTGAGCCGCTTGCGTTGCTTCGCTTGCGGTTTCGGCGAGATTCGTAATGACCACGCCGGTTTCCTGAGCCGCGGATTGGGCGGTTTCCTGCGCTTCGTTCGTGGCCGTATCGAACAGGCCCTTCAGCGTGATCCCGTTGCGCTCGTATTGATTGCGCACTTCGCCGAGAATGTCCGCCTCTGTCGACGTGATGATGGACCACACGTTCTGTCCATACGAAGCCGCCTTGAGCGGAATCTGCGCGAACAGCGCGGATTGCCAGCCGAGCACGCTCGAGCCCGCGTCTTCGCCGGGCTTCAGCAGGTTATTGCTTTCCTCGATCACCGTGCGGACCGTTTGAACGTTGAGTTCGGTCAGTTCCTGCAAGCCGCTCGCAAAGCGGCCGCTTGCATTGAGAAACGCCTGCAGATTGGCGCGTGCGATCGAAGGAATTTGATAAGCGATATTGCCGGGATACTGAAACATTGACCGCTCCTCTCAGGTATGGAATAAAAATCGGTAAATGGAGCGCGCCGCGCGGCGCATGGCTCATCGAATACGAGTTGGTTCTGACGAAGCGCACCGGCAGCGGTTCCCATCCGGGGACTGAATTTTTAAAGCACGGTCGTCAGTCGGGGTCGTGAACTTCTTGCTTCTCGCGCGTTTTGATGAACGCCAGAAATTGCATCACCTGCGTGCGTCCGCCCTTGCGCCAGACATCGACATGATCGGCGCCTTCTATGAACGCGAGATGTTTGTCGCCTCGGGCGGCATCGAAAAGACGCTGGAAATGCACGGGTGGAATCACGAAATCCCGCGTGCCGCCATAGATCAAGATCGGCGCGTGAATCGATCCGATCTTGGCGAGATTGTCGTAGCGGTCGCGGGCCAGATATCGCACGGGAAAGAGTCTGAAGCGTGCAGCGGCGACATCGACGATGCTCGTGAACGGTGCTTCGAGTATCAGCGCATCGATGCGGCGCTCGCTTGCCAGCTGCACCGCTACGCCCGAGCCCAAAGAATAACCGTGCAGCACGATCGAGCGCGAACGCGCGGCGGCATAGGCGTAAGCGGCGCGCGCATCGGCATACAGGCCGGCTTCGTGCGGCTTGCCGGGATTGCCGCCATAGCCGCGATATTCCGCAAGCAACACGCCATAACCGGCTTCGATCAATTCCAGCGCGATATGCGCGCGCTGCGTCAGGTCTTCACCGTTGCCATGAAAAAGCAGCACCGTCGGCGATACCGCATCCGGTGGCGGGCTGAAGCGCGCGATCAGATCCAGACCGTCCTCGGTTCTTACGATGATCGGTTGCGTGTGAGCGTCGAGCGTCGCGTCGACGACCGTTTGCGTCTGCTCCAACGGATAGACGAGCCGGCCTTGCAGCCAGTAAAGCGCCGCCAGTGCGGCGAGATACGCCAGCACGATGGCGGCAAGCAGAATCCCCAGCAATTGCATCATCGAGCGCGGCCGATTACGTGGCGATAGCCGCATGATAGAGCGTCACGCGTTGTCATCGCCCTGGCGCAGGCTCAGGGGCATGTCCGCTGCGATTTCGCGCTGCACGTCGTCGGTCGGCCGGCCTTGATTGAACAGCGCGTTCAGCAGGATCGCCACGACCGCGGTCAGCGTGATGCCGCTGTGCGTGAGCGGTCCCGCCCAGGCGGGCATCTGGCCGAAGAACGTGGGAGCGGTCAGCGGGATGACGCCCACGCCGAGACTGATCGCGACGATGAGCAGATTGTTCTTCCTGTCGAAATCGACCTTGCTGAGAATTTTCACGCCGGTTGCCGCGACCATGCCGACCATCGCGATGCCCGCGCCGCCGAGCACGACCACTGGTATCGATGCGATCAGATTCGACAGCTTCGGCAGGAGCCCGAGCAGCATCAGGATGACGCCCGATACCGCGACCACCCAGCGGCTTTTCACGCCCGTGATGCCCACGAGCCCGATGTTCTGCGAAAACGACGAATGCGGGAACGTGTTGAAAATTCCGCCGATGACCGTTCCCAGACCGTCCGTGCGCAGGCCGCGTGTGGCGTCGCCGCGCGAGACGGGCCGCAGCGCGAGATCGCCGAGCGCGAGGAACATGCCGAGCGACTCGACCATGATCACGACCATCACGAGGCACAGCGACGCGATCGCCGCGAGATCGAAGGTCGGCATGCCGAACGCGAACGGCCTCACGGGCGCGAACCAGGCCGCCCGCCCGATGCCGGAGAAATCGACGAGGCCGAGCGGCAGCGCAATCGCAAAGCCGACCGCCATGCCGAGCAGCACCGAAATATTGCCGATGAAGCCGCGCAGATACTTGTTGATGAGCAGGATCACGAGCAGCACGATACCCGCGATCATCAGGTTGCGCGGATCGCCGAAATGCTGTGCGCCGCGTCCCCCGCCGGCCCAGTTGATCGCGACCGGAAAGAGCGTCATGCCGATGGTGAGGATGATCGTGCCGGTGACGATCGGCGGAAAAAACCGCATCAGCCGCCCGAAGAACGGTGCTATCACGATGGCGAACACGCCCGCCGCGATGGTCGCGCCGAAGATCGCGGGCAGGCCGGCGCCCGATGACGCCATCGCGACCATCGGCCCGACGGGCGCGAAGCTCACGCCCATGATGACCGGCAGGCGAATGCCGAACTTCCAGATGCCGATGCACTGCACGAGCGTCACGACGCCGCACGCGAAGAGGTCCGAGCTGATGAGGAACGCCACCTGGTCCTTCGGCAGCCTGAGCGCCGCGCCGATGATGAGCGGCACCGCGATTGCTCCGGCATACATGACGAGCACGTGCTGGATGCCGACTGCGAGCATCTGACCGAAAGGCAGCACTTCGTCGACAGGATGAGTCGTGTAGGACATCGGCGCTCCGGCGTGGCGTTTTAAGGATGCCGTTTCAGTATTGCACCGCCGGTACGTCAGAAAAATATTCGGGCTGCTATCTGCGGTATGGCGCGCTGTCTTCGTCGGTCGCGGCCCATCGGCACGGAATATTGACTGCGCGACCGACGAAACCGGCAGCATTTCCCGATTTCGGCCATTGGTCCGGAAGGATTCTGCAATAGTGGCGGCAAGTCTTTCGAATCAAGGCGCCGCGCACTGTCGAATTTCGAGATGGCGTGCTACATTCCGAGCGCCTTCAAATCCTCGGACATCGGAGCGCGATCATCCGCAGCCCCGATTTTCAGCAACGCCAAAGCACTTTCGTCGGGGCTTGGCGCCCGCAAAATCATCATTCGCACAGGAACTCGGCATGGAAATGGTCGGCGGAAAGCGGCTCGCCCAGGTATTCAGCAACAACCAGACGGAACTGTTGAACGAATGGATCACGCAACAGCACGCCATCGCGTCGCGGCGCGGACTCGTCGGCGAAGCGGAACTGCGCAATCAGTTCTCGCAGTTCGTCGGGCTGCTGCTGACGGCGCTCGGCGCTTCGGACACCGTCGACTTCAAGGGCTCCGAATGGCAGGAAGTGCGCGGGTTTCTCGCGGACATGTCCGGCCAGCGCGCCCGTCAGGGCTTCTCGCCGGTCGAAACCGCGATGTTCGTCTTCTCGCTGAAGCAACCGCTCGTGGCGCGCCTGCGCGCCGCCATGGCGACGGAACCCGCGTTGCTCGCCGATCTGACGTGGACCATCAGCGCGCTCTTCGACGAGCTCGGCCTGTACACGACCGAAGTGTTCCAGGCGAGCCGTGAGCAAGTGATCGTGCGCCAGCAACAGGAGTTGCTCGAACTGTCCACGCCTGTCGTGCAGTTGTGGGACGGCATCCTTGCGTTGCCGCTGATCGGCACGCTCGATTCCGCGCGCACGCAGGTCGTGATGGAAAACCTGCTGCAGAAGATCGTCGAGACGGGCGCGGCCATTTCGATCATCGACATCACCGGCGTGCCGACCGTCGATACGCTTGTCGCACAGCATCTGCTCAAGACGGTCGCCGCCGCGCGCCTGATGGGCGCGGACTGCATCATCAGCGGCATCCGTCCGCAGATCGCGCAGACCATCGTGCATCTCGGCGTGAACCTGTCGAACGTGACGACCAAGGCGACGCTCGCCTCCGCGTTCGTCGTCGCGCTGCAGCGCACCGGCAAGTCGGTGACGGTGGCCGGCGCGCAGGACAACGGGGCGCGCAAGCACGCGGCCGCCGGCATGCACGATTCGTCGTTGCCGGAATGACGGCGCGCGAGTTCTTCCACAGCATGCAACGCGACTGAACAGGGCCACGCGATGGATCGCATTCCAATTCTCACGATGGGCAAGCTGTTGCTCGTCACCATTCAGGTGGACATGCATGACCGCCTCGCGCTCGCGCTGCAGGACGATCTGACGAGCCGCATCGTGAAAGACGGTGCGAACGGCGTGCTGATCGACATTTCATCGCTCGATGTCGTCGATTCCTTCATCGGGCGCATGATCGGCAATACGGCGGCGATGGCGCGCGTGCTCGACGCGCAGACGGTCGTCGTCGGGATGCAGCCTTCGGTCGCGATCACGCTGGTCGAGCTCGGCCTCACGCTGTCGGGCGTGCGGACGGCGCTCAACGTCGAAAAGGGCATGGCGCTCCTTACCGGCGGCGGTGCGGCCTGACGGCCGCAAGTGAACCAGTCCATGATGACTTTTCATCCAACGGCCACGCCGGTCGCCTCGTCTCCGCCCGATACGCTGCCGATCCGCTCCGACGAGCAGATCGTGCGCTTGCGCCAGTTCGTGCGCGAGAAGGCGGTGGCGCAGGGTTTGTCCCTCATCGATCAAACCAAGTTCGTGACGGCGGCGAGCGAGCTGGCACGCAACACGCTCATCTACGGCGGCGGCGGCGACGTGCATTGCACGCTCGTCGAACGCAATGGCCGCCGTGGCCTCAAACTGGAATTCGTCGATAACGGGCCCGGCATTCCCGACATCGCCCGCGCGCTTTCCGACGGCTACACCTCGGGCAGCGGCCTCGGGCTCGGTCTCGGCGGCGCCAAACGCCTGTGCGACGAATTCGATATCCGCTCCGCGCCGGGTGAGGGCACGCACGTCTCGATCACCAAATGGAAACCGTTCTGAAGGAATCAATGGCGGCGCAGCAGCGATACGAGATTGCCGAGGCGAGCCAGATCGCCTTCGCGCGACGCTCGATCGGCGAACTCGCGCGCGGACTCGGTTTCAACGAGACGGTCGCCGGGCAACTGGCGATCGTCGTCACCGAATGCGGGACCAATCTCCTCAAGCACGCCGGAAGCGGCGAACTGCTCGTGCGTCCGCTGATGGACGGCCCGCAGCGGTACGGCATCGAGGTGCTGTGCATCGATCGCGGGCCGGGCATTCAGGACCTTTATCGTTCGTTCGAAGACGGCTATACGACGGCCGGCAGCCCCGGCAACGGCATGGGCGCGATCAGGCGGCTGTCCGGCGAACTCGATATCTGGAGCATGCCGGGCCACGGCACCGTGCTGCGCGCGGTGTGCTGGAACGGGCCGCGCTCCGTATCGCCGAAAGAAGCGCGCGTGACCTACGGCGTGGTGAACCTGCCGCTTCAGACGGAAACCGTGAGCGGCGATGCGTGGTCCTGCCACGCCGGCGACGACGCCTTTACCGTGCTCGTCGCCGATGGCCTCGGCCACGGGCCGCTCGCGAACGTCGCCGCGATCGAGGCGGCGCGCGTGCTCGGCACGCACGGCGATGCGCCGCTCGAACGCATCATGGAGCTCGCCAACGAGGCGCTGCGACCGACGCGTGGCGCGGCGGTCGGCGTGGCGCGCATGCCGGCTGCGCGACTGGCTGCGGGCGGCAAGGTCGCCTTCGCCGGCATCGGCAATATCTCGGCGAGCGTGTGGACGCACGATTCGCACCGGCATCTGGTGTCGCACAGCGGCATCGTCGGGCATTCGGCGCGGCGCGCGCAGCAATTCGACGTGCCTTGCCCACCCGATTCGCTCGTCGTGCTGCATTCGGACGGACTCGGGTCCCGCTGGGATCTCGAACGCTATCCGGGCCTGGGCGCGCGTCATCCGGCGCTCGTCGCCGCGGTGCTCTATCGCGATTTCTCGCGCGGCCGCGACGACGTGACCGTGTTCGTCGCGCGGGCGACGGGAGCCGCATGATGGCGCTTGCGCTCTACTCGATGGGAATCGACGGCGAGCGCGATATCGTCGCCGCTCGTCGCAAGGCGCGCGAGGCGAGCGCCGCGCTCGGTTTCTCGACGCAGGACCAGACGCGCATCTCGACTTCCGTGCTCGAAGCCGCGCGCACGGTGCTGGCGGCCGGCCCGCACGCGCACGCCGAATTTCTGCTCGACAACGCCACGCATCCGCCGCGTTTCGTCGTGCGCTTTCTCGCCGGCGCCGGCGCGCGAGAGCGCCTTCGCGCGATGCAGAGCGATGCGTCGCAGGCGGCGCTCGGCCTGCTCGCCGCCCAACGGTTGATGGACCAGTGCGCGATCGCCGACGATCCCGACGGCGGCACGTCGATCTCGCTCGCGAAGGCGCTGCCCGAGAACGCACCGCTCCATCCGAACGCAGCGCAAACGGTCGCCGCGACGCTCGCGCGCCAGGACAACGAAGACTCGACCGCCGAACTGGCGCGCCAGAACCGCGAACTGATCGGCGCGCTCGCCGATCTGCGCGAGCGCCAGGAAGAGCTGACGCGTCTCACGCGCGAGCTCGAGGACACGAACCGCGGCGTCGTCGCGCTGTACGCGGAACTCGATGCGCGCGCGGATCATCTGCGCCGCGCGGATGAATCCAAGTCGCGGTTCCTGTCGAACATGAGCCACGAATTCCGCACGCCGCTTTCGTCGATCCGCGCGCTCTCGAAGCTGCTGCTGGAACGCATCGACGGCGATCTGACGGAAGAGCAGGAGAAGCAGGTGCGCTTCATCCGCAAGGCGGCGGAGGATCTGTCCGAAACCGTCGACGATCTGCTCGATCTCGCGAAGATCGAAGCGGGCAAGATCGAAGTGCGCGCCGCCGAATTCGAAGTGGATACGCTTTTCTCCGCGCTGCGCGGCATGCTGCGTCCGCTCACGCCGGGCAACGCGGTCGAACTGATATTCGAGCCGTGCGAAGGTCTTCCGCCCATTCGCACCGACGAAGCCAAGGTCGCGCAAGTGCTGCGCAACTTCGTGTCGAATGCGCTCAAGTTTACCGAGCGCGGCGAAGTGCGCGTGTCAGCGAGCTATGACGAAGCTCGCCGTCTCATCACGTTCTCGGTGACGGATACGGGCATCGGCATCGCGCCGGAGCATCAGCAGGTCGTGTTCGAGGAGTTCGGGCAGGTCGAGAACCGGCTGCAGCAATACGTCAAGGGCACGGGGCTCGGGCTGCCGCTCTGCCGCAAGCTCTGCAAGCTGCTGGGCGGCGATGTATCGCTCGAAAGCGAACTTGGGCGCGGCTCGACCTTCAGCGCGACGATTCCCGCCTTCTACGGCGCATCCGAGGCCGCGCAGAGCGCCGCGCACGGTGACGCGGGCCCGGCGGTGCTGCTCGTCGCGAGCAATCCTATCGAACGGCTCGATTGCGAAGCCGTGCTGCGGCAGTCGCCGTATCGCACGACGAGCGCCGCCACGCTCGATGAAGCGAGCCGCGCGCTCTCCCGCACGCCGCCCGCCGCGCTGCTGCTGGCCGTGCGGCCCGCGCCGTCGGAAGCGTGGATCTGGCTCGCCGCGCTGCGCGCGCAGGCGGCCACGCGCGACATTCCTGTTGTCGTGCTCGGCGAACCGGAAGACCGAGATGAAGCCGGGGCGCTGGGTGCAGCCGCGTTCGTGCAGAAACCGATTACGGGCGGCGAACTGGCCGGCGTGCTGGACATGGTGTCGGGCAGAGTGAACGGGGCGCTTCGCGGGGAAGGAACGACATCATGAAAAGCGACTGGAGCGAGGTGCTGATCCTCAACGTCGACGATAACGACGGCGCGCGGTACGCGAAGACGCGCATCCTGTCGCGGGCGGGTTTCAACGTGATCGAAGCCGGGACCGGCACCGCCGCGCTCGAACGCGTGCGCGCCGAGTCGCCCGATCTCGTGCTGCTCGACGTGAAGCTGCCCGATATCAACGGACTCGAAGTGTGCCGCCAGATCAAGGCGTCGCCGGAGACGGCGGGGACGCTCGTGCTGCAGACATCGGCGGCGGCGGTGCATAGCCTCGATCGCATTCGCGGTCTCGAAGGCGGCGCGGACAGCTATCTGACCGAGCCCGTCGAGCCGGCCGAACTGATCGCGCACGTGCGCGCGCTGCTGCGCGTGCGGCTTGCGGAAAGCGCGTTGCGCGAGAGCGAAGAACGCTTCCGGCAGCTCGCCGACAATATCGACGATGTCTTCTGGATGCTCGATCCCGCCGCCAACACGCTGCTTTACGTGAGCCCCGCCTATGCGCGGCTGTGGGATTCCGGCGAAGGCGCGCCCCCGCCGCACCCCGGCGCGGATCACTGGTCCGGCGAGATTCATCCGCTCGACCGCGAACATGTGGCGGCGGCGTATCGGCAATTGCTTGCGAGCGGCGCGCCGTATCAGGTCGAATACCGCATCGCGCGGGCGCATGGCGGGCCGCGCTGGGTGGCCGAGCGTGCGTCGCAGGTGCGCGGCGCGGATGGGCGGCCGGTGCGGATTGCGGGCATCGTCAACGATATCTCCGAGCGCAAGGCCGCCGAGATGCTGTTGCGCGACGCGGATCGCCGCAAGGATGAATTTCTCGCGATGCTCGCGCACGAGCTGCGCAATCCGCTCGCGCCGATCCGCAATGCGGTCGATCTGCTCGATCCGCAACGCGCGCCCTCTGTGCAGCACTTCGCGACGGTGCGAACGATCATCGACCGCCAGGTGCGGCACCTGAGCCGTCTTGTCGACGATCTGCTCGATGTCGCGCGCATCACGCAGGGCAAGATCACGCTGCGTCAGGAAACGGTGGACGTGGCGGCGGCGGTGGAAGCAGCGATCGAGACCGCGCAGCCCGCGCTGGAGCGCAAGCGTCACAAGCTCACGACGCGACTCGCGGATGCGCCGCTCTACATCGTCGGCGACAGCGTGCGCATTGCGCAGGTGTTCGGCAATCTGCTGTCGAATGCGTCGAAGTACAGCCTCGAGGAAGGCGAGATCGCGATCGAGACCGCGCAGTTCGGCGACGAAGTGCGGATCGCGGTGCGCGACAAGGGTATCGGCATCACAGCGGACATCCTGCCGCATATTTTCGATCTGTTCGTGCAGTCCGAAACATCGCTGGAACGCTCGGAGGGCGGGCTCGGCATCGGCTTGCCGCTCGCAAAGACGCTCGTCGAACTGCAGGGCGGGCGTATCGAGGCGCATTCGGCGGGGCCGCAGCAGGGCAGCGAGTTCGTCGTGTGGCTGCCGCTTGCGAACGAGCCGCCGCCCGCGCCGCATCATGCCGACGAAGCGCCGCGCGTGACGGGCGGCAAGCGCGTGTTGCTCGTCGATGACAGCGTCGACGCGGCGACCGCGATGGCGCTGCTGCTCGAAGCGGACGGCTTCGACGTACGCACCGCGCACGAAGGGGCCGAGGCGTTGGAGATCGCGGAGGCGTTCTTGCCGCAGATCGTGCTGCTCGATATCGGCTTGCCCGGCATGGATGGCTACAGGCTGGCTGCGGAAATGCGCACGCGCCCCGCTACCGCCGATGCGTTGCTGATCGCCGTGACGGGATACGGCCAGGCGCATGACCGTCAGCGATCGAAGGAAGCGGGCTTCGATCATCATCTCGTGAAGCCGGTGGCTTTTGCCGAGATTCAGCGGGCTGTGCAGGGAAGGTTCGGGGAGTAGGGGCGTTGCTCGGACGCTTCACAAGCATTGCCGGACGATCTCCGGGACGACGAGTGTGAGCACCATCGGAGCGATGACTTTCAGGGCGCGGAGGATGCGCTCGGGCGGGGCACGGCTCCCGCACGGCCGACTAAGTGCAGGCCGCAAGACCTGCAGTTGCTTGCCGCGCGGAGGACAGGCGGCTGGCTACAGCGAAGACGCGGAATTTCCGAATCGAGGCAGGATGCCGGTCGACGATCGGTGGCGCGAACGGGAGGCCATCCCCTCGATGGAGCGCGCTCTTGTTCATGCGTGCGCCGTCTGCGGCTCGGGCGGCGCGGCGCTCGCGGTAAGTGTCGAGGTCCGCAGCGTTCTTCGGCATCGGTCGTCCTTATGCCTTCGCCGTTGCCGCCCGCGCCCGGTCGATCCACTCGCGGTTGTGCTGCTTAGCGTAGCGCGGCCAGTGTTGGGCGTCGCGCAGGATGTCGGCGAAAAGCGCCTTGGCGCGCGTTGTGTCTTGCGCGTCGTCACGCTTGAGCAGCCATTCCCCGTACAAGCAGCGCGGCGCCGCGTCGCTTGCGCACGTAAGGGCGCGTTCGAACGCGTCGCGAGCTTCCGGCAATTGCAATGCCGCAAGGGTTCTCGCATGCAGCAGGCTGGCCTCCGGCTCCTGCCGCGCGGCCGGCAGGATCGAGAAGAGCTTATTGAGCGTGGCATTCGCGGCTGCCGGCTGTTGCGCCGAGAACTGCGCATCGGCGAGCGTGCGTAACAGTGCGGGGTCATCGGCGAATGGACCGCTTGCCGCTTGCTCGAGATGTTCGAGCGACTCCTGCGCCTTGCCCGCTGCGAGCAGCGCCTGACCGAGCCGTAGACGATGCTGCACGCTCGGCGCGCGATCCAGATCGTTGCGCGCCTCTCGCACGGCCCGGTTCGGGTCGATGAATCGCGTGACGGTGCGGGTTGCGGCACGCGCGCGATGCGAATGCTTCAGATCGGGCAAGTAGATCGCGAAGAAATATACGACGCTACCCAGCAACGGAAACACGAACAAGATGTACAGCCAGTACATCTCCTGGCGATTACGGACGGCATGGTAGGCGAAGAACAAGGCGATGATCACATGCGCCCCAATGCCGAGGAAAGAAAATTCGGAATAAAGGCTCAACAGCAAGTCGGTCATGGTGTTGTCGTTATGGTTCGTTGTTCTTAGCAGATCCGTCTGCCGCTTCCCGTTGTCGCTTTAGTTTGCCGCCACCCAGACGGAATCGAGATTGCGCAGATCGCCTTGAGTCACCGCGAGCTTCTGCTGCGCAATAAGCTGCGCGAATCGCCATTTGCAGAAGAGATCGCTGCGTCCAGAACGATGCATCGCCGCGCCGAGCAGCTCGCCGCTCAGCAGCTTGACCGGCGCCGTGCTGGCGAGCGCAGCGAATTCGGCGTCGTAGCGATCGATCGGATACGACACGAGACGCCCGCTTTCACAGACTCGCACGGCATCGCCGTCCTGCTTGAGCGCGGCCCAGTCGTTCGCGAGTTGCGCGCGCATTGCCGGCGTGCACGGCGTGCGCGCGGAGACGAGCGAGGCCGCCTGATCGATGTCGAGCGCAAGCGCCTGACCTTTCGGTATCGAGCGCGCGATGTCGCGCAGGCTCACGTCGATCTCGCTGACTGTCACGGCGGCATCCCTGAGCCACCAATGCGCGCGTCGGCGCAGCGCCTGCTCTGCGTCGGCGTGCTCCGCCCAGATCACGACTTCCGATGCATCGCGTACGAGCTGACCGAACCGGCGATTCATGTCGCGCAGCTCGCCGTACCAGTCCATCTTCGCTTCGTCTTCGTGGTCGAAACCGCCGCATGCGAAGAGCGCCTTCATGAAGGCAACGCGGGCGTCGGGCGCGTCCGTATCGACATCGGCGAGCGGGCCGATCGAGCCATCGTCCAGTATCTCGATGACCGGCTCGCGCAACGACGCGCGCAACATTGCCGCAGCCGAACCGCCCTGGCACAGGTGATGGATGGGTTTCATGAGCTCCTCCGTTCAGCTACGCGCCTGCCGGTGCAGCCGGCGCAAAGGCGCTGACTATAGCCGAATCCTCATCTCGAATTTAGTGGGCGCGTGAGTTCATCGTCTCGCTCTCGATACCGCCCAGCGCCTGGAAGAGAGCAGCCGTATCGGCAAGACGGCTTGCATGGGCGATCGTGCGATCGAGCTGCGTTTGCAGCGCCTGTCTTTGCGTATCGAGCATATCGAAGCGGCTCACGCCGCCTGCCGTGAAGCGTGCACGGGCGGTCGCAAGGTTCGCTTGCGCCTCGTTCGCTGCGATATCGCGGGCGCGCACGGCGTGGGCATCGTTTTGCAGCGCGGTCAACGCATCCGCGACTTGCTGAAGCGCGCCGAGCACGGTCTCGCGATACGCGCTCGTCGCGGCGTCGCGGGCGGCTTCCGCCGAGCGCTTTCTCGCACGCAGCTCGCCGCCGCGAAAGAGCGGCTGCGACAGGCCGAGTCCGATGTTCCACACGTTCATCCTGTCGAACATGTCGTGGATATTCGTGCGCTGCGAGCCGGCGCTCGCCGATAGCGAGAACTTCGGATACAGGTCTGCCGTCGCCACGCCGACGTTCGCGTTCGCCTGATGCAGCAGCGCTTCGGACGCGCGAATGTCGGGGCGTTCGCGGGCGAGCGTCGACGGCAGCGTAAGCGGGACGTCATCGGGTACGCGCAGGGTATCGAGCGTGAGCGCGTCGAAGTCCGCGTTCGACGGCTCGACGCCCAGCAGAATCGCGAGCCGGTGATCGGCTGCATCGCGCTCGGCGAGGAGTGCGGGCAGGCTCGCGCGCGTTTGCTCGACGAGCGTGCGTTGGCTGCGCACATCGAAGCGTGACACGCCGCCGGCCGTCATGCGCGCTTCCATGATCGAAAGCTGCTGCGCCTGCGCATCCACGATGCCCTGCGTCAGCGTGATCCGGGCCTGCAACGATGCCCGTCGAATGGCGGTCGAAACGACGTTGCCTGCAATCGACAGGCGGGCTGCATCGAGTTCGAACGCCTGATAGTCGACTTGCGCGCGCAGTGCTTCGAGCGCACGCCGGTCGCCGCCGAAGAGGTCGAGCGAATACGTCACGTTCACCGATGCATCGTATAGCGTGAAGGGACCGGGACTCGGCACCGGCACGCCGAACGCGGCGGGGTCCACTTTCTGCCGCGAGCCGGAGAGCGAAGCATCGACCGCGGGATAATAGGCGGCGCCCGCTTGCGCCCGGTAGTCCTCGCGCGCTTGCGTCAGCCGCGCGCGGGCTTGCGCGACCGTGGGGCTGTTGCGCAATGCCTCATCGACGAGGCGGTTCAGCGCATCGGATGCGAATTGCTTCCACCATTGCGGTAGCGCGTGATCGGCAATCGGCAAAGCGGGCGACGCGCTTCGCGTGTAGGTTTGCGTATCGGGCGCGGCGGGCGCGTGAAAGTCCGGGCCGACGGTGCAGCCGCCGAGCAAGAGCACGCATACGGCTAGTCTGGTTTTCATCGGCGTGTCTCCTAGTCGAGCGTGCGTTTGTAGAAACGCAGCGCGATACCCATGACGATCAGCGTGAAAAGCGCCATCGGCCACACGGACGGCCACAAGTCTGCCCAGCCGTTTCCCTTCAGGAGAATGCCGCGAATGAGACGGTTGAAATAGGTGAGCGGCAACAGGTTGCCGATGAATTGCGCCCACTTCGGCATGCCCGAGAACGGGAACATGAAGCCGGACAGCAGGATATTCGGCAGGAAATAGAAGACGGTGAGCTGCATGGCCTGCAACTGATTCTGCGCAAGCGACGACAGCGTGATGCCGACCGTCAGGTTCGCGGCGATGAAGAGCAGCGCAGCCAGATAGATGGCGACGGGATTGCCGATCAATGGAACGCCGAAGACGAAGCGCGTCGCCACGAGAATGATCGTCGCCTGTATCAGTCCGATGAACACATAAGGCACGATCTTTCCCGTCATCACTTCGACAGGACGCACGGGTGTTGCAAGCAGATTCTCCATCGTGCCGCGTTCGCGTTCGCGCGTGATGGCGAGGCCCGTCATCATCACGAGGGTCATCGTCAGGATCACGCCCATGAGGCCCGGCACCACGTTGTATTGCGTGATGCCTTCGGGGTTGTAGAGATTGTGGACGCGTACGTCGAATGCGGCGGGCGCGCCATTGAGCGGTGCAAGCGGGCCGGTGATGTCTTTGGACGCGACAGAGCGAACGAGGCCGTTCAGCGCGTTCGTTGCCTTGCTGACCGCGTTGGGATCGGTCGCGTCCGCTTCGAGGAGCAATGCGGGACGTTCTCCGCGCAGGAGCTTGCGCGAGAAATCCGTCGGAATGTTCAGCACGAACAGTACGCGGCCTTGTGCGAGCGCGCGCCGGCCGGCTTCGTCATCGGGAAGCGTTTCGACGATATAAAAGTACTCCGAATTATGCATCGCGGCGATGAAGCTCCGCGTGAACGGGCTGGATTCCCCGGCGATGACCGCAGTGGGCAAGTGCTTCGGATCGGTGTTGATCGCATAGCCGAAGAGCGCGAGCTGCACGATCGGCAAGCCGACGATCATGCCGAACGTGATCCGGTCGCGCCGCAGTTGCAGGAACTCCTTGAGCACGATGCTCCACCAGCGCATCAGCGAGAAACCGTTGCGCGCACTCATGACTTCGCCTTGAAGTTATCGGTCGAGCGGCTCATCAGGTAGATGAACACGTCTTCGAGTCCCGTGTCGATCTGCTCGGCGCGCAACGCGGTGTGCTTCACTGCATCGCTGATTGCGCGCTCGAGCGCGGCATGGTCGCTGCCGCTTGCATGCAGCGTCGAGCCGAACACGACGGTCTGATCGATGCCCGGCGTCTTGCGCAGCCGTTCCGAGAGTGCGCTCAACTGGTCGCCATGGATGCGCCATGTCGCGAGCCCTTGCGATGCGATCACTTCGTTCGCGGTGCCTTGTGCAAGCAGCTTTCCGTATGCGATGTAGGCGAGCTTGTGGCAGCGCTCGGCTTCGTCCATGTAGTGCGTGCTGACCAGAACCGAGATACCGTTCGCAGCCAGCCGATGCAACTCCTCCCAGAAGTCCCGACGCGCGGTGGGATCGACGCCGGCGGTGGGCTCGTCGAGCAGGAGCAGCCGGGGTTGGTGCAGCATGCATGCAGCGAGCGCGAGACGTTGCTTCCAGCCGCCCGAAAGCGATCCGGTCAACTGGTTTGCGCGGCTCTGCAGGCCGAGGGATTCGAGCGAACTGTCCACCACTTGCCGGCGATTGGGCATCTGATAGATGCGCGCGACGAAGTCGAGGTTCTCGCGGATGGTCAGGTCTTCCCAATACGAGAAGCGTTGCGTCATATAGCCGACGTTGCGCTTGATCTGCTCGCTTTCGCGCACGATGTCGTAGCCGAGGCAGGTGCCGCTGCCTGAATCAGGCGTGAGCAGGCCGCACATCAGGCGTATGGACGTGGTCTTGCCGCTTCCGTTCGGCCCGAGAAAGCCGAAGATTTCGCCGCGCGCGACTTGCAGCGAGACATCGTTGACGACGTGCTTGTCGCCGAAGTGCTTGTTGAGCTTGTGCACGTCGATGACGTACTGCGGTTCATGCTTGCCGGCCGGCTCGCTCATGGCAGCCTCACTGCGACGGGCTGGCCCGGATGCAGCGTGCGCGCATCGGCTGCATTGGCGTGCGCCTCGATCATGAAGACGAGCTTGGCCCGGCTTGCATTGCTGTAGATGACGGGCGGCGTGTACTCGGCTTGCTGCGAGATGTAGGTAACTTTCGCGGCGACATCGGCGGTGCAGCCGTCGCAATGAATCGACACGGCACGTCCGGTAGCCAGCGCACCGACCACGCGTTCCGGCACGAAGAAGCGCACCTTGACGTTCCCGGGCGGCAACATCTGCACGACGGGACTGCCTGCCTGCACCCACTCGCCAGGACGATAGAGGGTGTCGTACACGAGGCCATCGGCGGGGGCCGCGACACGCTTCTGATCGAGCTTCCATCGCGCTTGCGCGACGACAGCCTCGGCGGCTGCAACTTGCGCTCGCTGCGCCGCGATCTGCTGCGGACGTCCAGGCAAACGCGCGATATCGACCTGTTCCGTCAGGTCGCGCACCTGCGCGGCAGTGGCGTCCGCGTTGGCGCGCGAGTCGTCGAGCTGTCCCTTCGGGATGCCGCCTGCATCGTATTGCGCTTCATCGCGGCTCAGTTGCAGCGCGGCCTTGCGTGCGTTCGCCCGTGCCCGCGCGAGCTGCGCTCGCACGGATGCGACTTCGGGCGCGCGCTTGCCGGTGAGTATGTCTTCGAGTTGCGATTGCGTCGCGGCCAGTTGCCGTTTCGCCTGATCGAGGGCTGCGGTCTCATCGGCGGATTCCAGCGCGAACAATGGGGTTCCCGCCGCTATCGTCTGTCCCCGCGCGATGGACAAGTCGACGAGCTTGCCCGCCTGCGACGACCCGACATAGACGAACTCGCCCTCGACGTAGCCCTGAAACAAGTTGGGGTCTTCACGCGAGCACGCCGCGAGCAGCGTCGCGGCAAGCACACATGAACAGAGTGAAACGCGAAAAATCCGGAGCATCGCTCGCTCCCTGGGTTACTCGTCCGGGTTGTTTGGTTGGTCTACCAAACAATACGTGACGCGATTCACGGCTGTCAAGCAAGGCCCCCGGGAATAGATCGCGATGTGCGCGGGTTAACCAAGCGAACCTCGATGCTTGAATCCCGGGTCGAGCGAATCGGATGCAGCGGGCATCGCCCTCTGCGCTCGATGAGGTTTGCGAATCGCGCGCGATCTCACTCAACCTTATGTCGGAGTCTCTTTATCATGAATAGCATCGCCAAAGTCGTCGTGTCGGTTGCCGCGATCGTCGCACCGGCCTTATCCTTCGCGCAGAGCAATAGCGCGCCGCTCACTCGCGCGCAAGTCCGGGCCGAGCTGGCGCAACTCCAGGCCGCCGGGTATTCAACGGCGGCGGGAGAAAATGCCACTTATCCCGCCGACATTCAGGCGGCTGAGGCAAGGGTCGCCGCGCAGCAGAGCGCGGCCAGCCAATCGTACGGGGGCATGCAGTCGGGCGAAGGGGCCTCGGGAACGATGCAGCGCGGCGCATCGTCCGCGTCGACTTGCGTAGGGCCGGCCGGATTTTGCGTGCCGTTCTTCGGGAGCTGAGCGTTTCGTTCTGAAGCATACGGTGTGGTGGCGGCGGCGGTCGGTCGTTAATCGGTGGCTGGCGCCGCTTTATTGAGCAGCGGAGACGAGAAGAAAAATAATTGAGAAAAGGGGGTTGACCTCTTGTTGCTGCCCAGACATAATCTCGTTCTCTGCTGCTGACGCAGCGACGCAAGACGAAGCGGGAAGGTCTAGCGAATGTTCTTTAAAAACTAACAGCCGATAAGTGTGGGCGCTTGATGGCGAGTGCGGTTCTGGTGCTTAGGTGCTGGAGCGACAAGCAAAAGTAATCAAGAGTCTCACACGAAGTATTAAGAGGAAGGTTTATCTGTCTTCTGACGGATTAATCATCGTCAGTACGTTGAGTGAGCGACCGGTTTCTAACGGAACCGAAAAACAGTAACAGGGTTTGAACTGAAGAGTTTGATCCTGGCTCAGATTGAACGCTGGCGGCATGCCTTACACATGCAAGTCGGACGGCAGCGCGGGCTTCGGCCTGGCGGCGAGTGGCGAACGGGTGAGTAATACATCGGAACGTGTCCTGTAGTGGGGGATAGCCCGGCGAAAGCCGGATTAATACCGCATACGATCTACGGAGGAAAGCGGGGGATCTTCGGACCTCGCGCTGCAGGGGCGGCCGATGGCAGATTAGCTAGTTGGTGGGGTAAAGGCCTACCAAGGCGACGATCTGTAGCTGGTCTGAGAGGACGACCAGCCACACTGGGACTGAGACACGGCCCAGACTCCTACGGGAGGCAGCAGTGGGGAATTTTGGACAATGGGGGCAACCCTGATCCAGCAATGCCGCGTGTGTGAAGAAGGCCTTCGGGTTGTAAAGCACTTTTGTCCGGAAAGAAAACTTCGTCCCTAATATGGATGGAGGATGACGGTACCGGAAGAATAAGCACCGGCTAACTACGTGCCAGCAGCCGCGGTAATACGTAGGGTGCGAGCGTTAATCGGAATTACTGGGCGTAAAGCGTGCGCAGGCGGTCTGTTAAGACCGATGTGAAATCCCCGGGCTTAACCTGGGAACTGCATTGGTGACTGGCAGGCTTTGAGTGTGGCAGAGGGAGGTAGAATTCCACGTGTAGCAGTGAAATGCGTAGAGATGTGGAGGAATACCGATGGCGAAGGCAGCCTCCTGGGCCAACACTGACGCTCATGCACGAAAGCGTGGGGAGCAAACAGGATTAGATACCCTGGTAGTCCACGCCCTAAACGATGTCAACTAGTTGTTGGGGATTTATTTCCTTAGTAACGTAGCTAACGCGTGAAGTTGACCGCCTGGGGAGTACGGTCGCAAGATTAAAACTCAAAGGAATTGACGGGGACCCGCACAAGCGGTGGATGATGTGGATTAATTCGATGCAACGCGAAAAACCTTACCTACCCTTGACATGGTCGGAACCCTGCTGAAAGGTGGGGGTGCTCGAAAGAGAACCGGCGCACAGGTGCTGCATGGCTGTCGTCAGCTCGTGTCGTGAGATGTTGGGTTAAGTCCCGCAACGAGCGCAACCCTTGTCCTTAGTTGCTACGCAAGAGCACTCTAAGGAGACTGCCGGTGACAAACCGGAGGAAGGTGGGGATGACGTCAAGTCCTCATGGCCCTTATGGGTAGGGCTTCACACGTCATACAATGGTCGGAACAGAGGGTTGCCAAGCCGCGAGGTGGAGCCAATCCCAGAAAACCGATCGTAGTCCGGATCGCAGTCTGCAACTCGACTGCGTGAAGCTGGAATCGCTAGTAATCGCGGATCAGCATGCCGCGGTGAATACGTTCCCGGGTCTTGTACACACCGCCCGTCACACCATGGGAGTGGGTTTCACCAGAAGTAGGTAGCCTAACCGCAAGGAGGGCGCTTACCACGGTGGGATTCATGACTGGGGTGAAGTCGTAACAAGGTAGCCGTATCGGAAGGTGCGGCTGGATCACCTCCTTTCTCGAGCTTCGCGCTTAAAGTTAAGCGCTCACGCTTATCGGCTGTCAGAAAGACAGGCTAAGGGTCTGTAGCTCAGTCGGTTAGAGCACCGTCTTGATAAGGCGGGGGTCGTTGGTTCGAATCCAACCAGACCCACCATCCGAATCAGGCGTGGCTGGGCAACACCTTAGTCAGGCCTCATCGGGGGATTAGCTCAGCTGGGAGAGCACCTGCTTTGCAAGCAGGGGGTCGTCGGTTCGATCCCGTCATCCTCCACCAATCCTCAATGCCTAGCGCTTCGGGTAAGCGTTAAGCATTGGCGATTGCTAGCCAGTTGATGTCGCAAGTATTGAAACACGCTTGTCGGCTAAACGTTCTTTAACAATCTGGAAGAAGTAGTAAAGAGAATCTGGGAAAGCGCTTAGAGATGGGCGTGAGTAGCAGGTTCAGGGTAGTGATTGTATCGAGTATGAAAAGTGATCTTAATGATGACTTGGAATACGGCACAACGCGAAAACTCAGCCTATGGCGGATGTGGCTCGATGAGAGACGCACTCGTTATAGGGTCAAGCGAACAAGTGCATGTGGTGGATGCCTTGGCGATCACAGGCGATGAAGGACGCGGTAGCCTGCGAAAAGCTTCGGGGAGCTGGCAAACGAGCATTGATCCGAAGATGTCCGAATGGGGAAACCCGGCCCGTATGGGTCACCCATGACTGAATACATAGGTCATGTGGAGCGAACGCGGTGAACTGAAACATCTAAGTAACCGCAGGAAAAGAAATCAACCGAGATTCCCAAAGTAGTGGCGAGCGAAATGGGAAGAGCCTGTACTCTTTATCTGCATTGTTAGCTGAACGCTCTGGAAAGTGCGGCCATAGCAGGTGATAGCCCTGTAAGCGAAAGCAGCGTGGAAGAACTAGGGGTACGACAAGTAGGGCGGGACACGTGAAATCCTGTCTGAAGATGGGGGGACCATCCTCCAAGGCTAAATACTCGTGATCGACCGATAGTGAACCAGTACCGTGAGGGAAAGGCGAAAAGAACCCCGGGAGGGGAGTGAAATAGATCCTGAAACCGCATGCATACAAACAGTCGGAGCCTCGCAAGGGGTGACGGCGTACCTTTTGTATAATGGGTCAGCGACTTACGTTCAGTAGCGAGCTTAACTGATTAAGGCAGGCGTAGCGAAAGCGAGTCCGAATAGGGCGATCAGTTGCTGGGCGTAGACCCGAAACCAAGTGATCTATCCATGGCCAGGTTGAAGGTGCGGTAACACGTACTGGAGGACCGAACCCACTAACGTTGAAAAGTTAGGGGATGAGCTGTGGATAGGGGTGAAAGGCTAAACAAACTTGGAAATAGCTGGTTCTCTCCGAAAACTATTTAGGTAGTGCCTCGTGTATCACCTTCGGGGGTAGAGCACTGTCATGGTTGTGGGGTCCATTGCGGATTACTACGCCATAGCAAACTCCGAATACCGAAGAGTGCAATCACGGGAGACAGACATCGGGTGCTAACGTCCGGTGTCAAGAGGGAAACAACCCAGACCGCCAGCTAAGGTCCCCAAGATTGGCTAAGTGGGAAACGAAGTGGGAAGGCTAAAACAGTCAGGAGGTTGGCTTAGAAGCAGCCACCCTTTAAAGAAAGCGTAATAGCTCACTGATCGAGTCGTCCTGCGCGGAAGATGTAACGGGGCTCAAGCCAGTCACCGAAGCTGCGGATGCGTACGCAAGTACGTGTGGTAGGAGAGCGTTCCGTAAGCCTGCGAAGGTGTGTCGAAAGGCATGCTGGAGGTATCGGAAGTGCGAATGCTGACATGAGTAGCGATAAAGGGGGTGAAAAGCCCCCTCGCCGTAAGCCCAAGGTTTCCTACGCAACGTTCATCGGCGTAGGGTGAGTCGGCCCCTAAGGCGAGGCAGAAATGCGTAGCTGATGGGAAGCAGGTCAATATTCCTGCACCATTGTTAGATGCGATGGGGGGACGGATCGCGGAAGGTTGTCCGGGTGTTGGACGTCCCGGTCGCTGCATTGGAGAAGGTGCTCAGGCAAATCCGGGCACAGGATTCAAGGGTGTGGCGCGAGCTTCTTCGGAAGCGAAGCAATTGGAAGTGGTTCCAAGAAAAGCCTCTAAGCTTCAGTCTAACGATGACCGTACCGCAAACCGACACAGGTGGGCGAGATGAGTATTCTAAGGCGCTTGAGAGAACTCGGGAGAAGGAACTCGGCAAATTGGTACCGTAACTTCGGGATAAGGTACGCCTCTGTAGCTTGACTGGCCTGCGCCAGAAGGGTGAAGAGGTTGCAATAAACTGGTGGCTGCGACTGTTTAATAAAAACACAGCACTCTGCAAACACGAAAGTGGACGTATAGGGTGTGACGCCTGCCCGGTGCCGGAAGATTAAATGATGGGGTGCAAGCTCTTGATTGAAGTCCCGGTAAACGGCGGCCGTAACTATAACGGTCCTAAGGTAGCGAAATTCCTTGTCGGGTAAGTTCCGACCTGCACGAATGGCGTAACGATGGCCACACTGTCTCCTCCCGAGACTCAGCGAAGTTGAAGTGTTTGTGATGATGCAATCTCCCCGCGGCTAGACGGAAAGACCCCATGAACCTTTACTGTAGCTTTGCATTGGACTTTGAACCGATCTGTGTAGGATAGGTGGGAGGCTATGAAACCGGAACGCCAGTTTCGGTGGAGCCGTCCTTGAAATACCACCCTGGTTTGTTTGAGGTTCTAACCTTGGTCCGTGATCCGGATCGGGGACAGTGCATGGTAGGCAGTTTGACTGGGGCGGTCTCCTCCCAAAGCGTAACGGAGGAGTACGAAGGTACGCTAGGTACGGTCGGAAATCGTGCTGATAGTGCAATGGCATAAGCGTGCTTAACTGCGAGACCGACAAGTCGAGCAGGTGCGAAAGCAGGTCATAGTGATCCGGTGGTTCTGTATGGAAGGGCCATCGCTCAACGGATAAAAGGTACTCTGGGGATAACAGGCTGATACCGCCCAAGAGTTCATATCGACGGCGGTGTTTGGCACCTCGATGTCGGCTCATCTCATCCTGGGGCTGTAGCCGGTCCCAAGGGTATGGCTGTTCGCCATTTAAAGAGGTACGTGAGCTGGGTTTAAAACGTCGTGAGACAGTTTGGTCCCTATCTGCCGTGGGCGTTGGATATTTGAAGGGGGCTGCTCCTAGTACGAGAGGACCGGAGTGGACGAACCTCTGGTGTACCGGTTGTCACGCCAGTGGCATCGCCGGGTAGCTATGTTCGGAAGAGATAACCGCTGAAAGCATCTAAGCGGGAAACTCGCCTTAAGATGAGATATCCCCGGGGCTTCGAGCCCCTTGAAGGGTCGTTCCAGACCAGGACGTTGATAGGTCAGGTGTGTAAGTGCAGTAATGCATTGAGCTAACTGATACTAATTGCCCGTAAGGCTTGATCCTATAACCAGTGTGTTTCGCAGTGAGTTAGCGCTTTAGCGCTTACTCACTGCAACCCCCGAAGGGGGCACGCCGGTTGAGTGACGCGACTGTGCCCAACAGTCACTACCGAATCTACTTCTTCCCAGATTGGTTGTGCCGTCCCCAACGCGCACAACAACAAGTCATGCCTGATGACCATAGCGAGTCGGTCCCACCCCTTCCCATCCCGAACAGGACCGTGAAACGACTCCACGCCGATGATAGTGCGGATCCCCGTGTGAAAGTAGGTAATCGTCAGGCTCCTCATGCCTTAAACAAAAACCCCACCCCTCAAAGGTGGGGTTTTTGCGTTTGGGACACCAGGTTCTCGACACGATTCAACGCTGCAAGAGCTGAACGACGCAAACTTGTCGGTAAAATGGCGCGATGCCGACCCCATCGGAGCGCCTATGAGAACGAGTCTGTTGATTGCCGCGGTCAGCATCGCGATGTTGACGACAGCATGCGGCAAGAAGAACGATGCGAGCGAGTCCAGTCTCGGCGACGCGATCACCGCCGACATGAAAACGAATCGCGGCCTCTTGTGCCTCAACCGCAGCGGACGCGGTCCCTTCACCTTCCCGTCCACGTATTCGGCACGCGATCTCAACGAATACTCCGCCGCCGCGTTACGCGAGCAACTGGCCGCGCTCGAGAAGAGCGGTCTGATCGCGCGAGCGGCGTCGGCGCCGACGAACGCCAGTCCCAACGCACAGCAGAATGCCGTCGCTTATAGCCTGACGGGCGAAGGGCAAAAATACGCAGTCGAAACGGTCAGACAAGCGGGCGACCCGAACGCCACGCCCGACAACCGTGCATGGATGCTCTGCTACGCACGCGTGAAGCTCGACAAGGTCGTCGCCTGGACGGAGCCCGACCCCAGCGCGCATCGCACGGATGTGACTTATACCTACAAGCTCGACAACATCGCTCCGTGGGCGGATGACCGCGACATCAAACGCGCGTTCGCCGATCTCGTCGCCGCCGACCGCGAAGCCGGCGAAACGAAGCTCCATCTGACGCTCGAGCAGCGGCCGGACGGCTGGGCAAGGGTGGACTGAGGGACGTGTCGGCCACTTTCGAGGACCTTCCCGCCGGCCCGCCGCGCATGTCCGATGTTGCGCGGCTCGCCGGAGTTTCGAAGATGACGGTATCGCGCGTGCTTGCCGGACATAGCGTGGCCCTCGCGACGCGCGAGCGCGTGCAGAAAGCGATCGACGAACTCGGCTACGTAGCGGATGCCGCCGCTGGCGCTCTGTCGTCGGGGCGGTCGGAATTCGTCGCGGTACTGGTCCCGTCGCTATCGAGTTCCAATTTCTCCGACACCGTGCGCGGCCTTTCCGCGGCATTGGAGCCGCACGGCCTGCAACTGCTCATCGGCGACACCGACTACCACCTCGACCGCGAAGAAAACCTGGTGCGATCGATGCTGCGCCACCAGCCGCGCTGCATCGCGCTGACCGGTTCGCGCCATACCGAAGCGACGCGCACGCTGTTGCGCCGCTCGGGCGTGCCTGTCGTCGAGATGTGGGACTTCCCTTCCGATCCGATCGATGCCGCCGTCGGCTTTTCCAACGTCAACGCCGCGCGCGAGATGGTGCGCTATCTCGCGGAGCGCGGTCACGAGCGTATCGGGTTTCTCGGCGGTGCAAGCGAGCTGGACCGGCGTGGCCTCGATCGTCTGAAGGGCTTTCGGACGGAGATGAAAGCGCGCGGCCTGGACGCCGGGCGCGTCGTCCGTCTGGGCGATTCACCGATCACCATGAGCCACGGCGGCCCCGCGATGGCCGCGCTCCTCGATGCATGGCCCGACACGCAAGCCGTGATGTGCGTGAGCGACATGTCCGCGTTCGGCGCGATAATGGAATGCCGTCGGCGCGGGCGCTCGGTGCCTGACGACATCGCTGTTGCGGGCTTCGGGAATTTTGAAGTGGCCGCCTGCTGCGCGCCATCGATCACGACGGTCTCCGTCGACGCATACGGCATCGGCACGCGAACCGGCGCGGCGCTGCTGGCCGCACTCGAAGCATATGATCAGGGCGTCGCAAGGCGCGCGGGCAAGCGCATCCGCATCGACTATCACGTGATTCCGCGCGAGAGCGCGTGAGCCAACGGAAGGCCAGCCGATGCATGGTACTATGATTGAATGTTACCGGTAACAACATAACACCAGCACCCCACGGAGAGAGACATGTCCCAGCAAACAACCCGCCGCCTGCGCAGTCAGGAATGGTTCGACGATCCTTCGCACGCCGATATGACCGCGCTCTATGTCGAGCGCTTCATGAACTACGGCCTGACGCGCGAGGAGTTGCAGTCGGGCCGGCCGATCATCGGCATCGCGCAGACGGGCAGCGATCTCGCGCCGTGCAATCGCCATCACATCGAGCTGGCCGCGCGCACGAAAGCCGGTATCCGTGACGCCGGCGGCATCCCGATGGAATTCCCGGTGCATCCGCTCGCGGAGCAGAGCCGCCGCCCGACCGCCGCGCTCGACCGCAACCTTGCATACCTCGGCCTCGTTGAAATCCTGCATGGCTTTCCGCTGGATGGCGTCGTCCTCACGACCGGCTGCGACAAGACCACGCCCGCCTGTCTGATGGCCGCAGCCACCGTCGACATGCCCGCAATCGTGCTTTCCGGCGGCCCCATGCTGGACGGATGGTACGAAGGCAAGCGCGTCGGCTCCGGCACGGTCATCTGGCATGCGCGCAATCTGCTCGCCGCTGGCGAGATTGATTACGAAGGCTTCATGCGACTGACGACGGCTTCGTCGCCGTCGATCGGCCATTGCAACACGATGGGCACTGCGCTCTCGATGAACAGTCTCGCCGAAGCGCTCGGCATGTCATTGCCGACGTGCGCGAGCATTCCGGCCGCGTATCGCGAGCGCGGACAGATGGCGTATGCAACGGGCAAGCGCATCGTCGACATGGTGCGCGAGGATCTGCGTCCGTCGAAGATCATGACGCGCGACGCATTCCGCAACGCGATCGTCGTTGCCTCGGCGCTCGGTGCGTCGACTAACTGCCCGCCGCATCTGATCGCCATTGCGCGGCATATGGGAATCGAACTGAGTCTCGAAGACTGGCAGCGCGACGGCGAGCAGGTGCCGCTCATCGTCAATTGCATGCCGGCCGGTGAATATCTGGGCGAGAGCTTCCATCGCGCGGGCGGGGTGCCGGCCGTGTTGCGTCAACTCGATGCAGCGGGCCTGCTGCATCGCGACTGTGACACGGTCTCGGGCCGCACGATCGGCGAAATTGCCGACGAAGCGCCCGCCGCCGACCGCGATGTCATCCGCACGGCGGACGATCCGCTGAAGCACGGTGCGGGCTTCATGGTGCTGTCGGGCAATTTCTTCGACAGCGCGATCATGAAGATGTCCGTAGTCGGAGAAGCGTTCACCAAAACGTATCTGAGCGAGCCGGGCGCGGAGAATATCTTCGAAGCGCGGGCGATCGTGTTCGATGGCCCCGAGGATTACCACGACCGCATCAACGATCCCGCGCTCGAAATCGACGAGCATTGCATCCTCGTGATTCGTGGTTGCGGCACGGTGGGTTATCCGGGCAGCGCGGAAGTGGTCAACATGGCGCCGCCCGCGGAACTGATCAAGCGCGGCGTCGATTCGCTCCCCTGCATGGGCGATGGCCGACAAAGCGGCACGTCAGCGAGCCCGTCGATTCTCAACATGTCGCCGGAAGCGGCCGTGGGCGGCGGTCTCGCGCTGTTGCGCACGAACGACCGCATCCGCGTCGACCTGAACGCGCGCTCGGTCAATGTGCTGCTCGATGAAGCGGAACTCGCGAGCCGTCGCGACGAAGCCGCGTTCGCCGCGCCCGTCGCGCAGACGCCGTGGCAAGAACTGTATCGGCAGACGGTCGGGCAGCTATCGACCGGCGGCTGTCTCGAGCCGGCGACGCTCTATCTGAAGGTCATCGAGACGCGCGGCAATCCACGCCATTCGCACTGAGCGTCACACGCGCGCATCGCGCCGTTGGGCGATGCGCGGCTCGATCTTCAGCGTCGGCATCGTGCCGCTTTCGATGTGATGCTGCACGGCGTCGGCGGCGTCGAAGTATCGGCGCTCGTCGAGCCAGTGCCAGACAGCGGCGAGGAAGAGGCCGAGCCCTGCGTGACCGCAATGCGCGATGACATCGGCGATGCCTTCCGCCAGGCTCTGATCGCGTCCGTGTGATGTGAATGCGCCCGCAACATGCGATGCGGTGCGCGAGACGAGCATCGCGTGCATCGAATGCAATTGCGGATTGAATGCGCGCGAAGCGTGACTTCTGTTTCTGCTGCCGCCCATAGGGCCCCCGTGGTCCATGCCGGCGTGCCGCGTCTTTTGCCGACGCGCGCCGCCGTTAGTTATTCGATGCGCCGTTTTCCGGCTTCGCGCCAAGTACGCAAGAACCGGGCCGACGGTTCGAAACTTGCTCACTCGCTTGCCTGGTGAGTGCCTGCGCGGGCCGCGCGGTTGGCTGACGGCGAACGCAAGGCGCCCTTTCTACATTCCGTATGAACGAACGCAACCCATCCGCCTATGCGCCAACGCATCGCTATCTGCGTGCTCGCCTTGCTTGCAGGATGCTCCTCGCGCAGTGAGGAGCCGCATCCACCGATAACGAACCAGCCGCAGCCGCTGAGGCACGCGACGCATACGTCCGCGGGCTTCGAGAACAATTACCGTCATCTGCCGCGCGAGTCGTTTCTCAAGTGGCAATGGGAACGCTTCACGCAAGGGCTGCCGAAACCGCCGGCGAATGGCTATCGCTTCCCGATGGCGCGTCCCGACGTCGCGTTTCTAAAAGCGAATCGCAGCGTCGATACGCTCACGTGGATCGGTCACGCGAGCGCGCTTGTGCAGATCGACGGCGTCAACGTGCTCACCGATCCGGTTTTCTCCGAGCGCGCATCGCCGGTTTCCTTCGCGGGCCCGAAGCGCAAGACGCCGCCGGGCCTGACGCTTGATGAACTGCCGCATATCGACGTCGTCCTCATCTCGCACAATCACTACGATCATCTCGACAAGCCGAGCATCGAGGCGCTGAATCGCCAAGCGGGCGGCCCGCCGCGCTTTCTCGTGCCCCTGGGCGTGAAGGCGTGGATGACGCGCATCGGCGTGACGAACGCCGAAGAACTCGACTGGGGCGACGCAACGCACGCCGCCGGACTCGATATCTGGTTCACGCCGGCGCAGCACTGGTCAGCGCGCACGCCGTTCGATCGCGCGGAAACGTTGTGGGGAAGCTGGGTCCTCAAGACGCCGCAGGGCGCGGCCCGTCCGTATTCCTTTTTCTTTGCGGGCGACACCGGCTACTCGCCCGATTTCCGCGATATCGGTGCGCAATTCGGCGGCTTCGATCTCGCGCTGATTCCGGTCGGCGCTTACGATCCCCGCTGGTTCATGGGCGCGCAGCATGTCGATCCGGAAGAAGCGGTCCGCATTTTCGCGGACCTTCACGCGAGAAGAGCCATCGGCATTCACTGGGGCAGCTTCGAACTAACCGATGAACCGCTCGACGAACCCCCGCGCCGCCTCGCCGATGCGGTGCGCAACGCCGGCCTTCCTGCCGATGCCTTCACCGTCCTCGAGCACGGTCAGACGATCCGGCTGAACGCCCGCTGATAACGCGCAGCATGAAAAAACGCGCGGGCCTCGAAAGAGCCCGCGCGTCAGTCAATGCAACACTTGCCTTGCAACCAGCGTCATCGCCTGAATACGCCGAGCAGCAGGGTCGCGAGGAAGATCACGATGAAGATGAAGAACAGGATCTTGGCGATTTCCGCCGCGCCCGTCGCGATCCCGCCAAAGCCGAAAAAGGCCGCGATGAGCGCAATGATGAAGAATATGACAGCGTAACGGAGCATGAAGCCTCCCACGGGGATCGGTTGGTGAGTTCGATTCGCATGCGGACTGGACACCGTCGCCGCCTTCGCTCATCGGTCGTGCCGCGCTTTTGTTCAAGGTGGCGCGGTACGAAGGGTCAAAGCAACCCACGTGCCCAAGACGAATCCAGAATTTGTGTCGGCCGAAACAAAAACGCCGCAGGCCCGTGAAAGTGGACGATTGCGGCGTCGGCTGTGCGCTGTCGGGCGCGCGGATGAGACTGTCGTGGCTAACGGCTTAGCGTGCGATCGGAGTCGGTTTCATCGTCCTCGTCATCGTCGTCCTCGACGCGGTTTTGCGCATCCAGAAGATGGCTCTTGAGTTCATCGCGCTCGATCTGATCGGCAAGGTCGAGGGATTTGCGCGTGGCGGGACCGGACGGGCGGTTGGCTCCAGACATGGCGTACTCCTTGAACGGATTTCACAGCCGCGCCATAAACGGCGCGAACCAAGGAACAACGAGGCATGTACACGCCGGGCGATGAAACCGCCTCGAAGGATTGTCGAAGCGGCGCACGTTGCGATCGTTCATGACGGCAGCGTTCAACGCACAAAACGCTGGTTGGGTGATGAAACCGCCGTCCCATTCTTGCAAGCGGAACGGCACATTTTGCGTGGCCGGCGCGTAAGCCAAGTATGCACGGGTCCGGCAGCGAGGCAAAGTGCTTTATCGGATAACAATCGCTCGTCCGGTCACGCAAAATAATGCGCGACGATTGGATACAGCGACAGCACGAGCAGCGCGGCCATCGTCACGTTGAAGGCACGCAGAAGACGTGGACGCGCGAGAAAACGCCGCAGCGACATGCCGAACGCTGCCCACGCAACGATGCACGGCAGCCCGATCACCACGAACACGACGGCCATCAGCGCGGCGTTCAGCGAAAGACTCGCGTGCAGATGGATGGTCGTGGCGGCGGTGAGCACCATCATCCACGCTTTCGGATTGACCCACTGAAACGCAAGCGCTTCATGAAACCGCATCGGGCGGCGCTCGCCGTTGCGCATCTGCACCGACGACGACGTCGCGATCTTCCATGCGAGATAGAGCAGATAAACGACGCTGGCCGTTTCGAGCGCCGGATAAAGCCACGGCAGGCGATCGAACGCTTGCGCGAGACCCAGCCCCACCGCGAGCATCAGCAAGGCGACGCCCGCGCTGATGCCGAGGACATGTGGCACCGTGCGCCGCAGTCCGAAATTGACACCCGACGCGAGCAGCATCGTGTTGTTCGGACCCGGCGTGATGCTCGTCACGAGCACGAAGAGCGCGGCGGCGGGCAGGGCGTTGAGAAGGTCGGAAGGCATGGCGCAGTTCGCAAGGTGAGTCGATTGCGGCCAGTTTAAGCGTTGGAATCTGTACAGTACCGGTACACCTCGACGCAAGGCTTCCGGTACGGCACGACGCGCGAATCACACGGGGAACGGGTTTCGCTCCGCGAATCCTTCCTGATGCCAGTACGGATAAGCCGGCCTCACCTTGCTTGCCTCGTCGAGCCGCTTCACCTGATCGGCTGTCAGGTTCCAGCCGACGGCGCCCAGGTTCTGCCGCAACTGCTCTTCGTTGCGCGCGCCGATCAGCACCGTCGCGACAGTCGGACGCTGCAGCAGCCAGTTCAACGCGATCTGCGGCACCGTCTTGCCCGTTTCCTCGGCGATGGCATCGAGCGCATCGACCACGCGGTACAAATGCTCATCGGGCACGGGCGGCCCCATGTCGGCGGTCTTATGCAGGCGGCTGGAATCGGGCAGCGGCTGGCCGCGCCGAATCTTGCCGGTCAGGCGTCCCCATCCGAGCGGACTCCATACGACCGCGCCGACGCCCTGATCGATCCCGAGCGGCATCAGTTCCCACTCGTAGTCGCGGCCGATGAGCGAGTAGTACGTCTGATTGGCGACATAGCGCGGATAGCCGTAACGGTCGGCCACGTCGAGCGATTTCTGCAGATGCCAGCCCGAGAAATTCGATACCCCCGTATAGCGGATTTTCCCCGCGCGCACGAGATCGTCGAGCGTGGAAAGCGTCTCTTCGACGGGCGTTTTCGCATCGAAGCCATGCAACTGGAAGAGATCGATGTAATCGGTCTGCAGGCGCTTCAACGCATCGTTGACCGCGTTGATGAGATGGAAGCGCGATGAGCCGACGCTGTTAGGTTCGTCGGTATCGAAACGAAAGGTGGCTTTCGTCGAGATGATGGCCTTGTCGCGCCGGCCCTTGAGCGCCTCGCCGAGAATGGACTCCGATGCGCCGCGCGAGTAGATGTCGGCGGTGTCGAACATGGTGACGCCTGCATCGAGACAGATGTCGATGAGCTGACGCGCTTCGCTTACATCGGTCTGCCCCCACGCCTGGAAGAACTCACCCTTGCCGCCGAACGTGCCGGTGCCGAAGCTCAGTACGGGCACCTTGAATCCCGAAGCACCTAGATGTCGATATTCCATGGCATGTCCTCTCTATGATGGTCGTTGGTATCGATGACGAGACTACCGCAACGGCCGCATGCGTGCAGAACCGGCATCGGCGCACGGGCACGTTGCTTGCAAACCCCTGACGCACATGTCGCGGCGCGCTGCGGCATGCAGGCCAACATGACGGAGAGCGCTTGAACGAGACTGCCATGCGCGACGCCCGCGCCAACGCGATGACCACGGACAAACGCGACGAATCCTTCTTCGAGCCGGGACGCAACTGCGCGAGCGTGCGTCACGCGGATCGCTTCAGCATGCTCATCGACGGCTCCGACTATTTTCGCGTGCTGCGCGAGGCGATCACGCGTGCGGAGCGCACGGTGTTCATCCTCGGCTGGGATATCGACAGCCGCATGAAGCTCACGCCGGAAGGTTCGAACGACGGCTATCCCGAAGCGCTCGGCGACTTCCTGCACGCGATAGCAGCCGAAAAGCGCCGCCTGCGCATCTACATCCTCGCGTGGGACTTCGCGATGCTCTACGCGTTCGAACGCGAATGGCTGCCGGTCTACAAGATGGGCTGGCGCACGCATCGGCGCATCGCGTTTCAGATGGACGGCAAGCATCCGCTCGGCGGCTCGCAGCATCAGAAGCTCGTCGTGATCGATGATCGCCTCGCATTCGTCGGCGGTCTCGATCTCACGCGTTCGCGCTGGGACACGCCCGCTCATGCGCCCGACGATCCGCATCGACGTGACGCGAACGGCGCGAAGTATCAGCCGTTCCATGATGTCCACACGATGTTCGATGGCGACGCTGCCCGCGAGATCGGTCAGCTTGCGCGCGAACGCTGGTCGCGCGCATGCGGCCGGCGCCTCGCTATCCGCGCGCATCGCGTGGCGCTGCAGAACGATCCGTGGCCGCCTTCGCGCGCCGTCGATGTGGAAGACGTGCAGCTCGCGATCTCGCTCACGGAGCCCGCGTATCTCGGCCGGCCCGCCGTGCAGCAGATCCGCACGCAATATCTCGATGCGATCGCGCGCGCGCGGCGCAGCATCTACATCGAGAATCAGTACTTCACGTCGGGCACCATCGGCGCGGCGCTGTCCGATTCCCTCGAGCGCGAAGACGGGCCCGATCTCACCATCGTCGTGCCGCGCAATCAGAGCGGCTGGCTGCAGGAAGTGACGATGGGCGTGCTGCGCGCGCGTCTCCACAAGCTCCTGAAACAGGCGGATCGTCACGGACGTTACCGGCTGCTGTGTCCGACCGTGCCCAATCTGGGCGAAGAGATCGTCAACGTGCATAGCAAGCTGATGATCGTCGACGACGAACTGCTGATCGTCGGCTCCGCGAACCTCAACAATCGCTCGATGGTGCTCGACAGCGAGTGCAACATATCGATCGATGCCGGCGCGGATGCCCGTTTGCGCCGCGCCATCGCGACGATGCGCGACACGCTGCTCGCGGAACATCTTGGCTGCGAAGTGGCGGACATCGTGCGCGAGCGCGATGCGCGCGGCGGCGGTCTGAATGCCGCGATTCAGGCGCTTTCGCGCGATCGCGACGAGCATCGCACGCTGGTGCCGCTCGATCCCGAAGTGTCGCGCGAGCTCGATCAACTCATCCCGCCCGAAGCGCTCGTCGATCCCGAAACGCCGATTGCCGCCGACGAACTCGTCGACCAGTTCGTGCCTGCCGAAAGGACGCGCCCGCTCATCGGCCGCTTCGCGCTGCTCGGCGTGCTCGCATTGCTCGTCGTCGGCGTGGCGGCCGTGTGGCACTGGACGCCGCTCGGCGAATACATCAACGTGAAGTCGCTGACCGAGGCCACGCGGCGCATCGATGCGCTGCCGCTCGCGCCGCTTCTGATCCTGCTCTGCTATGTCGTCGCCGCCGTGATCTCCGTGCCGATCACGCTCTTGATCGCGACGACGGGTCTCGTGTTCGGCGCCGGTTGGGGCAGCGCGTATGCATTCGCCGGCACCATGATCGCCGCTTCCGTTTCGTACATGCTCGGGCAATGGCTCGGCCGCGATGCGGTGCGCAAGCTCGCGGGTGCGCGCGTGAACCGGCTATCGGAGCGCGTGGCGCAGCGGGGCATCGTCGCGGTCGTCGTGCTGCGGCTGTTGCCGGTTGCGCCGTTTTCGATCGTCAATCTGGTGGCCGGTGCATCGCACATTCGCATGCGCGATTTCCTGATCGGCACGCTGCTCGGCATGGGTCCCGGCATCCTGTTGACGGTGGCGTTCGCGCATCAGCTGGTGGCATCGTTGCGCCATCCGACGGTCGGGTCGTTCGCCGTATTGATCGGCATCGGCGCGGTCCTGATCGGCGTGTCGATCCTGCTGCAGCGCTTTCTTGGCCGCCGCAACGACAGCGAAGAGAAGGTGGCGGAAGGCGCGCCGAGCGATGCGGACAAGGCGCGCGCAAGCGACGAAGCGCAGCGCGCGAGCCGTCTGCGCGAGCGCAGCGCGATGCCGCGCGACACGGCGAACGATGACGCATCGTCGCGCAATCATGACGAGGTCAGCTCATGACGTTGATGCACGAGGCCGGAATCGACATCGAAAAACTGAGCGCGACGCGCGTGAAGGAGTTGCGCATCGCGACGTACAACGTGCACGGCGCAGTGGGCATCGACGGCAAGTTCGCGCCGGAACGCATCGCCGGTGTGCTCGCCGAAATGGATGCGGATATCTTCGCGCTGCAGGAGATGCCGCTCGGCGGCAACGGTCATCCCGATGTCCTCGAGATGCTCCAGCGCATGACGGGTCTGCATGCCGTTGCAGGCCCGACGCTCGATACACCGGAGCGCCGCTACGGCAACGCCGTGCTGACACGTTATCCGGTGCGCGCGGTGCGTACGCTCGATCTTTCTTTCCGAAGCCGCGAGCCGCGCGGCGCGCTCGACGCGGACATCGACTGCAACGGCGAACTATGGCGCGTCGTCGCGACGCATCTCGGGCTTGCATCGAGCGAACGCCGCGCGCAGGTCGATCAGGTGCTGCAGAGCTTCGATACGCCCGCGCTTCCGGTGATCCTTCTCGGCGATCTGAACGAGTGGTTCGTCTATGGCCGCACGTTGCGGCGGCTCGTCACGCACTTCCATCGCGCAAGTGCCTTGCGCACGTTTCCGACGCGCTGCCCGCTCTTCGCGCTCGATCGAATCTGGGTGCATCCCGGCGAGCGGCTGATGCGTGTCGACGTGCATCGCACGCGGCTTGCGCGCATCGCATCCGATCACTATCCGCTGATTGCGCATATCGCGCGTCGTGCATCGCGTCACGGATGAAGCGCAGTGCGGTGCATCGAAAGCGCATGCATTGCGCGACGAGCGGCTCGTTTGTCAGTGCGACGCCACGAAAAACCCCTGAAAAAACGATATAAAAACGCAAAAGACTCGCACGAACGCGTCTGGCCTATGTAGAATCCGGCGTTGATACGAACGCATAAGCGCTGACGTATTCCGATATCACTGACCAAAACAGGTAGGAGAAACATGCCGACTTCCGCAAAAACCGCTGCCAAGAAAGCCACGGCCAAGAAGGCCACGGTGAAGACTGCTGCACCGGCAAAGAAAGCAGCATCGAAGGTTGCCGCGAAGAAAGTACCCACCAAGAGCGTCGCCGTGAAGAAGACTGCGGGTGCGCTGTCGCCGATCAAAGACACCTTCACGAAGGCATCGCTCGCAGCGCATCTGGCGGAGCGCGCGGAAGTGGACGTCAAGGCGGTCAAGGCCGTGCTGGTCGCGCTGGAAGACACCATCCTCGGTTCGGTTCACAAGAAGGGCTCGGGCGAATTCACGCTGTCGGGTCTGTTGAAGATTTCCGCGCAAGCGGTGCCGGCGAAGAAGAAGCGCTTCGGCAAGGATCCGTTCACCGGCGAAGAGCGCTGGTTCCCGGCCAAGCCGGCAAGCGTGCGCATCAAGGCACGCGCACTCAAGAAGTTGAAGGACGCCGCGGCCTAAGGTTCGGCTCGAGCTAGAGTTGTTTGGAGAGGCTGGCTTTTCCGGTGGGGGAAGCTGGCCTTTTTGTTTTCTTCGTCGAGAACGTCGGGGCGCTCATAGGACCGTCGCGTGAAGCGCCGGCATGTAAGGAACCCTGATGAACGAGTCCGCTGCAATGCAGGCCGTTGAGCTAGCCAGTCATGCGATACCGCATAAGCGGCCGCAAAGACGGCGCGCGTTCCTATCGCGCTCTGGCCGTCGATGCTGAAAGCACGGCATGTCCTCGCGCTCCTGCCCGGCACACCAGTTCGTGTTAGCCTCTCGTTTTCGCGGCATTTCAACGCCGCGCCCGACTGCGCGGCTCCCGCGCCCCCTGCATCGAACCCCTCGCTCCGCCATGCGCGGGCGATGACATCGCATACCCGACGCCCGACACGAACATGACGTACAGAAGTCCGCAAGTCGCCGAGTTGATGGCGCAAAGAGAATCGCTGGAAAAGGAACTTGCCGAAGCGCGGCGAAAAGAAGAGCGGCTCGCGCTAATAGAGATCGTGCAAAAGATGCGCGAATACGGCATCACGCTGAACGAGCTGTTGGGCCGCAAGCCCGAGACGTCGTCCGCCGCGTCCGATGTCGCCATCAAATACCGCGACCCCGCGAGTGGCGCAACGTGGAGCGGACGCGGTCGCGCGCCGCACTGGATCGCCGGCAAGGACCGCGATGCGTTCCTCGCCAGCCTGCCCGCGAACGGCGCATCGGCACGCATCGGGCAGGCATCGCTGTTCGCGGACGAAGAGTAGAGCGGCCGCAGCGCAACCCACTCTGCGCGAACCCGGCTTACTGCGACAACACCACCTGCGCGATCAATCCCGTGCCGACTGCCACGAGCAGATAGTCTGCTCCCACGCCGACCCATTGGTATCCGCGCGGCGGCTGACGCAAGCCGTGGCCGTGCCAGTCATCGACGACATACTGGCGATTACGATAATCCGCCGACAGCCGGTCGCCCTTGCGCCAGTCGGGATGTCCGCGGTCATGGTCGGCATGTTCCTGCGGGCGCGGCGCGTCGTGACCGTTCATCACCGGCGCACGTCCGGGTGCGCGATCGGGACCATGCCCGTTGCCGTGCTCATTGCCACGATCGTTCCCATGATCCGGCCCGCCATGCGACGGCTGCGCGACACTCGCGCCCGCACCGAAAGCCATGCCGGCGCACAACAGCACCGCGACAATTTGATTCTTCTTCATCAAACACTTCTCCTCGATAGCTGAATTGCGACCGCGATTCCCGACCCACAAAGCCGGTTCGCGCGACCCGCTGCCACTCTACGGGCTGGCCTCCGACAATGCCGTGAGAATGTGTAAGTAACGCTTACTCCGTATTACGCAGTCTCGAGCGAGCCAACCCCGAAGGTTTCAGCGGTCCATACATTCAGCTGAATGCGAACAATAAAAATGTTTTGCTATCGTGAATGGTCTTTCTGGCTCACCATGAAACGATTCGATAAAGCAGGGAGACGGCAATGGAAAGCAGTGCGGACCTCAAGCGTTACGAGCTGTTGATCGGCGGAGAATTCGTCGCGCCGAGCGGCGGAGAATATTCGACGAATCTCGATCCGGCGACCGAGAACGCCATCGCCTACGTGGCGCAGGGCACATCGGCGGATGTCGATCGCGCGGTAGCGGCGGCGCGCGCCGCGTTGAAACCGTGGAACGGTATCCGCGCCGCCGAACGCGGCCGCATCCTGATGCGGCTCGCCGAACTGCTGCGCGAGAATCAGGAAGAGCTCGCCGCGCTCGAAAGTCTCGATGCGGGCAAGCCGATCGCCGGCGTGCAGCGTCAGGACGTGCCCGCCGCCATCGATACGCTGACCTATTACGCCGGCTGGTGCGACAAGATCAACGGACAGGTCGTGCCCGCGCGCCCCGATGCGCTCACCTACACGGTGCGGGAACCGGTCGGCGTGGTCGGGGCCATCGTGCCCTGGAATTTTCCGTTGATGATCGGCATGTGGAAGATCGCGCCCGCACTCGCATGCGGCTGCACGCTGATCGTCAAGCCCGCCGAAATCACGCCGCTTTCCGCGCTGATGGTCGGACGTCTGGCACTCGAAGCGGGCTTGCCGCCGGGCGTGCTCAACATCGTGACGGGAAAAGGCTCGGTCGTCGGCGATGCGCTCGTCGCGCATCCGGGCGTCGACAAGGTCACGTTCACCGGTTCGCCGTCGGTCGGGCGCGGCATTCTGCAGGGCGCGGCGGGCAACTTCAAGCGCGTGACGCTGGAACTCGGCGGCAAATCGGCGAACGTGATTTTCGCGGACGCCAACATCGACAGCGCCGTGCGCGCGACGGCTTCAGGCATCTTCTTCAACGCGGGGCAGGTGTGTTCCGCGGGTTCGCGCGTGCTCGTGCAGCGCGGCGTTTATGACGAGGTCGTCGAACGTCTCGGGCAGCGTGCGCAAAGCATCAAGCTCGGCGATCCGTCGAAGCGCGAAACCAACATGGGTCCGCTCATTTCGGCCAAGCAGATGAAGAGCGTGCTCGATTACGTGGATATCGGCAAGGGCGAGGGCGCATCGCTCGTGACGGGCGGACGGCGGTCGGGCGAGCGCGGCTACTTCGTCGAGCCGACCGTGTTCGCGAACGTCGAGCACGAGATGCGGATCTCGCAAGAAGAGATCTTCGGGCCGGTCGCGAGCGTGATTCCGTTCGACGACGAAGCCGACGCACTGCGCATCGCAAACGGAACCGCGTATAGCCTGGCAGCGGGCGTGTGGAGCGCGGACATCGGGCGGGTGCATCGCATGGCTGCGGAACTGAAGGCGGGCACCGTATGGGTGAATACCTACGGCTATACGGATGTGCGTCTGCCTTGGGGCGGCGCCGGCGATTCGGGCTTTGGCCGCGAGCACGGCGACGTGGCCATCGAGAACTTCACCGAGCCGAAAGCGGTGTGGGTGGCGTTGACGCCGTAAAGGACCGAGGCTTCTCTCGCGGCATGCGTCGCGAGAGGGCTGTGTTGTGGGAGTGCGTACGGAACGGGACTCAACGCAAAAGGGCGGCATAGCCGCCCCTTCGTTTCACTTCAAAGCCAGTAATCAGACCCTCGCGCGCTGTCCTTCCTCATTCCGCGAGCGCCAGAGGCGCGCGCGCTGCGTGCTGTCTTCATACTGCACGGTGTTCTGCCTGCAAGCCTCGATCGTCGAATTCTTGCGCTCGATGATCGCCTGGCAAAGAAACTCCGCGCTATAAGCCGTCAGCAGATGCGGGCAATGCGTGCCGATATACTGCGCGAGCTTTCCATAGTCGCTGTCCGCCGATGCAAGCGATCGATACGTTTGCGCATCCCACCGGAACATCAGGTCGAGTTCTTCGAAAGCAGTATTGAAGGCGCACACTTGCGCCTGAACTTCGCGGTCATCGCTGTGAGTTGAATGGATCATGATCGTCTCCTGTATGGCCGTGGGGCATGTTGGGAGAATAGGCAACCTGATCCATAGACGACAGTTAAACTTTCTTCTGCTATCTATTCGAAAACGCTTATAAGTCGGGTTTTCCCGTCTTCGCGACGATATGCGTGATCGCTTCGATCTGCGCCGCGCCTTCTTCGATGAGAAAATCCTTGAAGGCGAGCGCCACCGGCGGCAGGCGCTTATTGTTCCGATGCACGACGAACCAGTTGAGCATCACGGGAAAACCCTCGATATCGAGCACGGCCAGTTTGCCGACCTGCAGTTCCATGCTGATCGTATGCGCCGATAAAAAACTCACTCCCATTCCGGCAATCACCGCTTGCTTGATCGTCTCTGTGCTTGTGATTTCCATTGCGACGTTGAGATTCGCAAGGCGTCCCGCGAAACCTTCTTCCATCGAATTCCAGGTATCCGAGCCGCGCTCGCGAACGATGAACGGCTCATCGGCGAGCGCTTCCAGCGGGAGGTTCTTGCGCCCGACGAGCGGATGATCGGGCGGCGCGACGATCACATATGGATGCGGCGCAAACGATACATTCACGGTATCCATATCGCGCGGCGGCCGAACCATCACCGCGAGATCAGTGAGATTGTCCGTGAGTTGATGCAGCAGTTCTTCGCGATTGTGAACCGCGAGATTGAGCCGGACATCGGTATTACGTTTGGTGAAAGCGGCGAGCAAGCGAGGAAAGAAATAGTCGCCGGCGCTGATCACCGCGACATTGAGCGTGCCGCCCGATATCCCTTTGAGGCGCGCCATCGCATCGTCGGCTTCACGGAACTGCTCGAGAATCGACCTGCTGTAATGGAGCATTTCGTTGCCGGCCGGAGTGAGGTAGATTTTCTTGCCGAGTTGCTCGAAGAGCGGCAAGCCGGCATGTTCCTCCAGTTGCTTGACTTGCGTGGAAACCGCAGGCTGGGTGAGATACAGCTCTTCCGCAGCCCGTGAAAAGCTGAGCCGGCGCGCGACTGTTTCGAAGATTTTCAGTTGACGCAGGGTGGCGTTACGCAGCACGGCGAGCCCTCATCCATTCACGATAGCTAACTTATACAATAAATTTTTTTAACTTTCCCTAATCGTTTTTCTCCCCCACGATGCCTTCACGCCCCTGGGTTTGTAAGCCAGTCGCGAATCGGCAGCACACGAAAGCCTGTAAAGGCTGCTTCAATCATCCGGACTCTATTGGGAATCGCTCGAAATGATTCTTCGATCGCCTGACGCGGATGTTGGCCAGATGTGCAACTTCATCGCCCTCCCCGATGCGCGCCGCCATGCCCGCGCCGCGCGTCCCGAACATCTTCCCTGACCGACCGCCTCGCCCGCTGGCGCACCGCGCCCGCGGTTCTCGCAGTGCATCAGGCGCCGCACGAGCGCCGATAACAGATAACGGAGACAGACATGGCAAGCGCAGACACGGTTGTGTCCGGGCAATCGCACGGGCGTCATCACAACAGGTGGATTCAATTAGCGATCGGCATTGCATGCATGGGCCTCGTCGCGAATCTGCAGTACGCCTGGACCCTTTTCGTCGTGCCCATGGATGCCAAGCATCATTGGGGGCAAGCGGCGATTCAGACGGCTTTCACCATTTTCATCGTCACCGAGACGTGGCTCGTGCCCGTCGAGGGCTGGCTCGTCGATAAATTCGGCCCGCGGCCGGTCGTCATCGGCGGTTCGATCTGCGCCGCGCTCGGCTGGATCATCGACGCGCACGCGACGAGTCTCGCGCATCTTTACATCGCCGCGGTGATTGCGGGTATCGGCGCGGGCTGCGTGTACGGCACGTGCGTCGGCACGGCGCTCAAGTGGTTCCCCGACAAGCGCGGACTCGCTGCGGGCCTGACGGCAGCGGGCTTCGGCGCGGGCGCCGCCGTGACGGTCATCCCGATCTCGAACATGATCCAGAGCTCGGGCTACGAACACGCGTTCATGTTCTTCGGCATCTTCCAGGGCGTGTGCATCTTCTTTCTCGCGTTGCTGCTCGTGCGCCCGAAGCCGCCTGTGAACGTCGTGCCGGCGAAGCGCATCGTGTCGACGAAGATCGATTACACCACCGGCCAGATGGTGCGCTCGCCGCTTTTCTGGGTGCTGTATCTGATGTTCGTGTTTGTCGCGGCGGGCGGTGTCATCGCCACGGCGCAGTTCGGGCCGATCGCGAAGGAATACGGCTTCGCCAAGATGCCGGTCAACCTGCTCGGCGTGACCTTGCCGCTGCTCGCGATGACGCTCTCCATCGACAATCTGTGCAACGGCTTCACGCGTCCGCTATGCGGCTTCATCTCGGACAAGATCGGGCGCGAGAACACGATGTTCATCATCTTTCTCGGTGAAGGCGTCGCGCTGCTCGGACTGATGGAATTCGGTCACAACCCGTATCTCTTCATGCTGTTCGCCGCATTGACCTTCCTCTGCTGGGGCGAGATCTTCTCGATCTTCCCGGCGACCTGCGCGGACACCTTCGGCAGCAAGTACGCGGCAGCGAACGCTGGCACGCTGTACACGGCGAAGGGGACAGCGTCGATGCTGGTGCCGCTTGCTTCGGTGCTGGCCTCGTTCGGATCGTGGAACGCGGTGTTCATCACGGCGGCGGTGACATCGATCGCGGCGGGGCTGTGCGCCAAGTTCGTGCTCGCGCCGATGCGCAAGCGCTGGATCGAGAACACTGTTGCGGAAACGTCGGGCGATGCATCGGTGAATGCGTCGTTTCAGGCGGGCTGGCCGGAAACGTCGCGCAATACGTCGGTTCAGTGAGGACACGGCATGCGCGACCGTCCGCCCGGCTCCGCGCATGCGCCTTCCGTTTCGCTGCACCAGTTGCGGTTGTTCATCACGCTCGCGCGCTATCGAAGTTTCACGCGCGTGGGCGACGAATTCGGCATCACCCAGTCGGCAGTCAGCCGCAGTATTCGAGAACTAGAAGATGAAATTGCGCTGCGGCTGTTCGACCGGACGACGCGCCACGTCACGCTGACCGATACCGGACGCAAGCTCTTGTCGCGCATCGCGCCGCTCGTCGAGGAACTCGAAGCGACGCTGCGGCCGCGCGCGTCGGAATCTGGCGAACCGGGCGTCGTGAACCTCGCGTGCAGTTGCGGCCTGACCGCGAGCGTTCTGCCGCCGCTTTTCGCGTCGTGCCGTGAGCGCCTTCCCGACATCACCGTGGTCCTGATGGACCGCCCGCAAAACGCCGTGCTCCAGCTCGTGCGTTCGGGCGAGGCGGAACTGGGCGTGGTGATCGCGCCGGACAATCTGGACGATCTCGCAAGCGAGCCGCTCTTCGCGGACGGGTTCGCCGCCGTGGTGCATGGGTCGCATCGGCTGGCGGGGGCAGGGCGCGTGGATTGGCAGCAGTTGCGCGGCACGCCGCTCCTTCTTCTCGACGATGACACCGGCAGCCTCGCTGCAATCGAAGCCGCGCTCGCGCGGTACGCGGTAACGGGCGCGGTCCGTCAGCGGCTCGCGCAGTCAGCGGCGGTCGCGCGAATGGCGGAAGCGGGCCTGGGCGTCGGCGTTCTGCCGATGCACGCGCGGAACGCGTGCGAAAGCGACCGCGTGCGTTTCATCCCGCTCGCACCCGACGAATCGCGCACGATCATGCTCGTGCGGCGGCGCGGGCGTGCGCTGCACGCAAGCGCGGCAAGCGTCTGGTGGCACTTCATCGCGTCGTCGACGCATACTCTTATCGCGTCTCAGGCGATCGAAGCCTGAGCGCCAGCTTCTCCCGGTCTTCGTTCCGCAGCGCGCCTCAGGTGCGGGTTTCCGCTCGCTCGATTCGCCTTGTTCGGCCTGCACCTGGCATGTAGTATCTTGTATATCAGCAACTACAAGCATCTAACTCAGGAGACGAACCATGAAAATCTGCGTGTACGGCGCCGGCGCCATCGGCGGTTACATGGGAGCCCAGCTTGCGCGTGCCGGAGCCGATGTGAGCTTCGTGGCGCGCGGGCCGCACCTTGCGGCGATGCAGGCGAACGGCGTGCGCCTCAGGATCGACGGGGAAGAACATACCGTCAAGGTCCGCTGCACGAACAATCCAGCCGAACTCGGGCTGCAGGACTTCGTCATCATCGCGTTGAAGGCGCATTCGGTGCCGGGCGTCGTCGATCTGATGCCGCCGTTGCTCGGCCCCGATACAGCCATCGTCACTGCGGTCAACGGACTGCCCTACTGGTACTTCCACGAGCACGGCGGCGAATTGGCCGGGACGACACTGCAGAGCATCGATCCCGGCGGCCGGCAGTGGAGCGTGTTCGGGCCGGAGCGTGCAATCGGCTGCGTGCTGCTGCCGGCTGCGGAAATTGCGGAGCCGGGCGTTATCGAACATCACTATGGCAAGAAATTTCCGATCGGCGAACCCAGCGGGCAGATCACGCCGCGTCTGCAGGCGCTGCACGACATCATGGTCGCCGCCGACATGGAAGCGCCGATGCGCGACAACATCCGCGACGAAATCTGGCTGAAGCTGTGGGGCAACCTCTGCTTCAATCCGATCAGCGCGCTCACGCACGCCACCCTCGACGTGCTGACGAGCGATCCCGGCACGCGCGCGCTTTCCAGGGCGATGATGCTCGAAGCCAAGGCTATCGGGGACCGGCTCGGCGTCAACTTCCGGGTGGACGTGGAGCGGCGCATCAACGGTGCGGGTGCGGTCGGCGCGCACAAAACCTCGATGCTGATGGACTGCGAAGCCGGCCGCCCGATGGAAATCGATCCGCTCATCACCGTCGTCCAGGAAATCGGGCGCCTCGTGAAAGTCGAGACGCCGATGATTGATGCCGTCCTCGCATTGATCAAATTGCGGGAAGCGGTGAACCAAGGCACGGCGCGTGCACAGCCACTCCCGCAACCGCAGAAAGCGGCATAAACTGCACTCGATGGCCCCAGCGTTGTTTCTAATATGCAAGATGCAAAATATGTTGCGCGCTGTTGCGACGCAACATATACTGGAGGCTCTTGAGTGATTAACCGGAGCCTTGAAATGAGCATCGCCTTGTCGGTAGTTGTCGGATTCGCGCTGGTGGCCGTGGGTGTGGGCGTTACGTTTGTAATTGCGTCGGCGGTGCCGCAGGACATGCTGCAGCGCGCACAGGATCACGGTCGCTTCGCCGGTCTCGCGGCGGATGACCGGAACGGCGGTTCGGGCAAGCGTGTAGTTGCAGACCGGCCGCAAATGGGAAATCAAGCCATCAATGCCATCTGATACTCAATCGGTAGACCGTCCGGAAGTTCGGGGACTGACGCTCTCGCTGGAGCCCATCAATGCCACGGTTTCGCTGCGCGATCAGGCGTACGCGAAACTGCGGCAGGCTATCGCGGAGGCGGACATTTACCGCTCCCGCGAAGAGATTCGTCTGGACGAGAAAGAGCTGACGGAGGCGCTCGGCGTGAGCCGCACGCCCATCCGCGAAGCCATGACGCTTCTGGAGCAGGAAGGCTTTCTGCGCACGGTGCCGCGTCGCGGTGTCTACATCTTGCGCAAGACCAAGCGCGAGATCGTCGAGATGATCCACATGTGGGCCGCGCTCGAAAGCATGGCGGCGCGTCTCGCCACGCAGCGCGCGACGGACGAGGAAATCGCCCAGTTGCGCCACATGTTCGACAACTTCCGCGACACCACGCCTGCCGAGCATATCGACGAGTATTCAGAAGCGAATATCGCGTTTCATCAGGCCATCGTGCGGCTGTCCAAGTCGCAGATCATCTTCGATACGATCAAGAACATCTTCGTGCACGTGCGCGCGATTCGGAAAATGACGATCTCGCAGAGCGACCGCGCGTCGCGCTCGATCGTCGATCACATGCGCATCATCGAGGCGCTGGAAAAGCGCGACACCGAACTGGTGGAGCGGCTCGTCAAGCAGCATTCGCTCGATCTCGCGGCGTTCGTCGAGGCGAATTGCGATTTCCTGGACTGATTTCGCTTCCAGATGATCAAATGACAGAGAGGCCGCATAGCGGCCTTTCTGTCTTTCTCCGCGTTCGCGCGCGCTAGCGCAATGCACGCACCATCGTTTCGCCGAGCGCCGCAGGAGAGTCGGCGACATGGATACCCGCCGCCCGCATCGCGTCAATCTTCGCGCTCGCCGTGCCCGATCCGCCCGAAATGATCGCGCCCGCGTGGCCCATGCGCCGTCCCGGCGGCGCGCTCGTTCCCGCGATGAATCCCACTACCGGCTTCTTCGTCCTCGCGTCTTTCAGGAACTGCGCGGCTTCCTCTTCCGCCGATCCGCCGATTTCGCCGATCATGATGATGCCCTCGGTCGCGTCGTCGGCAAGAAAGAGTTCGAGGCAATCGATGAAGTTCGTCCCGTTCACCGGATCGCCGCCAATGCCGATGCATGTCGTCTGCCCGAGCCCGGCCGCCGTTGTCTGCGCCACCGCCTCGTAAGTCAGCGTCCCCGAACGCGACACCACGCCGATCTTCCCCGGCTGATGGATATGCCCCGGCATGATGCCGATCTTGCATTGCCCCGGCGTGATGACGCCCGGGCAGTTCGGCCCGACGAGACGGCTCTTTGAACCGGCGAGCGCGCGCTTCACGCGCAGCATGTCGAGCACCGGTATTCCTTCGGTGATGCAGACGATGAACGGCACTTCGGCATCGATGGCTTCGAGGATCGCATCGGCGGCGAAGGGCGGCGGCACGTAGATCACGGACGCGTCCGCGCCCGTCCGGGCGACCGCGTCGGCCACCGTATCGAAGACGGGCAGGTCCAGATGCGACGTGCCGCCCTTGCCCGGCGTGACGCCGCCGACCATGCGCGTGCCGTATGCGATCGCCTGCTCCGAATGAAACGTGCCTTGCGCGCCGGTGAAGCCCTGGCAGATGACCTTCGTATCCTGATTGATGAGAACGCTCATTTGGACTCTCCCACGGCTACGGCTGAAACGATTTTGTCGGCGGCATCGGCGAGATTTTCGGCGGGGATGATGGCGAGACCCGATGTGCGCAGGATTTCGCGGCCGGCATCGACGTTCGTGCCCGCGAGACGCACGACGAGCGGCACGTGCAGATCGATTTCCCGCGCCGCCGCCACGACGCCTTGCGCGATGACGTCGCATCGCATGATGCCGCCGAAAATGTTGACGAGAATCCCGCGCACTTTCGGATCGCGCAGGATCAGCTTGAACGCCGTCGCGACGCGCTCTTGCGTCGCGCCGCCGCCGACGTCCAGAAAGTTCGCCGGCTCGCCGCCATAGAGCTTGATGATGTCCATCGTGGCCATCGCGAGGCCCGCGCCGTTCACCATGCAGCCGATGTTGCCGTCGAGCTTCACGTAGTTGAGGCCGTGCTTCGCCGCTTCGATTTCGGCCGGGTCTTCCTCGTCTTCGTCGCGCAGGGCTTCGATATCCGGGTGCCGGTACAGCGCGTTATCGTCGAAATTGAGCTTGGCGTCGAGCGCGATGACATCGCCCGAACCGGTTACGACGAGCGGATTGACTTCGACCACCGACGCATCGAGATCGACGAACGCCTGGTACAGCGCCGCGATGAACTTCGAAGCCGCTTTGATCTGCGCGCCCGTCAACCCGAGTCCGAACGCGACTTGCCGCGTGTGAAACGGCTGCAGGCCCGTCGCCGGATCGATCGCCACTTTCAGAATCTTCTCCGGCGTGCGATGCGCCACTTCCTCGATCGCCATCCCGCCTTCGGTCGACGCCATGATCGTGATGCGCGAGCTCGCGCGATCGACCAGCATGCCGAGATACAGCTCGCGCGCGATGTCGCAGCCTTCCTCGATATAGAGACGCTTCACTTCTTTTCCCGCCGGCCCCGTCTGCTTGGTGACGAGCACCGACGACAGCATCTTGCGGGCGTTCTCGCGCACGTCGTCGACGGACTTGACGACGCGCACGCCGCCCTTGCCGTCGGGATCGTTCGAAAAGCGTCCGGCGCCGCGGCCGCCTGCGTGAATCTGCGATTTCACGACCCATACCGGCCCGCCGAGCGCGCTTGCGGCGTCGGCGGCTTCCTGCGGGTCAAAGGCGACGCGGCCTTGCGGGACCGCGACGCCGTACTTACGTAACAGCGCCTTCGCCTGGTATTCGTGGATGTTCATTGCGTCTCCTTTTGTGATGGCTGTGGCGCGAGGGACAGGACGGGGCGTTCGCGCTGGTATGTGATATATCACATTTCACGGAGCATCAAAAAGGGTCGGTGGTATCGTTGGGCCGCTGCATCGCAGCAATCAGAAGTCGGCGGGGCTCAAAACAGCAGCGTAAGAGGCGTTGATGCGCCGCATCACAGGGTTTTCGCCCCTGCCGGACGCTTGAACTAATACTGTGTGTGGAATATTGTATATCACAGACACCGGGCGGCAGCGCGACGCCTCGTGATCGCACACAACCCCCATCGAGGAGGAGACAACAATGTCCGAAGTCGTCAGCAGCCGTCCGGAAGTCGCTCCAGCCACCACCACCGCGGAAGACACGCTCAAACAAAAGACACGCGGCGCGGGCGTCGTGTCGGGCGGCCATCTGGTCGCGCGAGCGCTCAAGAACGAAGGCGTCGATACGATCTTCACGCTGTGCGGCGGCCACATCATCGATATCTACGATGGCTGTGTCGATGAAGGCATTCGCATCATCGACGTGCGCCACGAGCAGGTCGCCGCCCACGCCGCCGACGGCTATGCGCGTCAGACCGGCAAGCTCGGCTGCGTCGTCACGACGGCCGGCCCCGGCTGCACGAACGCGGTGACGGGCGTCGCCACGGCGTTCCGCTCGGAAAGCCCGATCATCCATATCGGCGGGCAGGGCGCGCTCACGCAACACAAGATGGGCTCGCTGCAGGACCTGCCGCACGTCGACATGATGGCGCCGATCACCAAGTTCGCCGCGACGATTCCGAGCACCGAGCGCGTCGCCGACATGATCTCGATGGCCGCGCGCGAAGCGTTCAACGGCGCGCCGGGTCCGGCGTATCTGGAGATTCCGCGCGACGTGCTGGACCGTGAAATCGACGTCAGCAAGGCCGTGATTCCGCAGCCGGGCCGCTACCGCGCATCGACGAAATCGGTCGGCGATCCGGCATCGATCGAACAGCTCGCCGATCTGCTCGTCAACTCGGAGCGCCCGGCTATCCTGTACGGCCAGCAAGTCTGGACGGCGCGCGGCCACGAAGAAGCGATTGCGCTCCTGCGCGGCCTCGATATCCCCGGCTACTTCAACGGCGCGAGCCGCGGCCTCTTGCCGCCGGGCGATCCGCATCACTTCGACCGCACGCGCTCGCAGGCTTTCGCGAAGGCGGACGTGATTGTGATCGTCGGCACGCCGTTCGATTTCCGCATGGGTTACGGCAAGCGCATCAGCCGAGACCTGAAGCTCGTGCAGATCGACATGGATTACCGCACGGTCGGCAAGAACCGCGATATCGATCTCGGGCTCGTCGGCGATCCGGGCGCGATCCTCGGCGCGGCGCTGCAGGCGGCGAGCGGGCGTCTCAAGAACGACAAGCGCCAGGCGCGCCAGGCGTGGATGCGCGAACTCGCGGCGGCCGAAGAAACCGCGACCGCGAAGCTGATGCCGCTCTTCACGTCCGACGCGAGCCCGATCCATCCGTACCGCGTCGCGCACGAGATCAACCAGTTCCTGACCGACGACACGATCTATATCGGCGATGGCGGCGACGTGGTCACGATTTCCGCGCAAGCCGTGCGTCCGCGCCGCCCCGGCCAGTGGATGGACCCGGGCGCGCTCGGCTCGCTCGGCGTCGGCACCGGCTTCGCGATCGCGGCGGGCCTCGCCAATCCGGAGAAAGAAGTACTCTGCTATTACGGCGACGGCGCCTTCTCCATGACCTCGTTCGACATGGAAACAGCCAATCGTTTCGGCGTGCCGTATATCGCGGTCGTCGGCAATAACTCGGCAATGAATCAGATTCGCTACGGCCAGCTCGCCAAGTACGGGCAGGACCGCGGCAACGTCGGCAACCTGTTGTCGGACGTGCCGTACGGACGCTTCGCGGAAATGCTCGGCGGCTACGGCGAGGAAGTGTACGAAGCGTCGAAGATCGCGGGCGCCTTGCAGCGGGCGCGCGAGTCGATCGCCAGGACGGGCAAGAGCGCGGTCATCAACATCTGGGTCGATCCCAGCGTGTATGCCCCCGGCACGATGGCGCAGACGATGTACAAATAAACGTAGAACCTATAAACGTCGCAAGAGAGACTGGAGACAGCCATGACGGTGAACACTTCTGGCAAGGCGCTGGACGGCGTGCGCATTCTCGACTTCACGCACGTGCAGTCGGGCCCGACCTGCACGCAGTTGCTCGCGTGGTTCGGGGCGGACGTGATCAAGGTGGAGCGCGCGGGCGCGGGCGACATCACGCGGGAACAGCTGCGCGATATTCCCGACGCCGACAGCCTCTACTTCACGATGCTCAACCACAACAAGCGGTCGATCACGATCGATACGAAAAACCCCGAGGGCAAGAAGGTGCTCGAAACGCTCGTCAAGAAGTGCGACGTGCTGGTCGAGAACTTCGCGCCGGGCGCGCTCGATCGCATGGGTTTCACGTGGGAGCGCATCCAGGAGTTGAATCCGCGAATGATCGTCGCGTCCGTCAAAGGCTTCGGGCCGGGGCCGTACGAGCACTGCAAGGTCTACGAGAACGTCGCCCAATGCGCGGGCGGCGCGGCATCGACCACCGGGTTCGACGACGGCCCGCCTGTCGTCACCGGCGCGCAGATCGGCGATTCGGGCACGGGCCTGCATCTCGCGCTCGGCATCGTCACGGCGCTGTATCAGCGTAATCAGACGGGGCGCGGCCAGAAAGTGCTCGCGGCGATGCAGGACGGCGTGCTCAACCTCTGCCGCGTGAAACTGCGCGATCAGCAGCGGCTCGAGCGCACCGGCGTAATGAAGGAATATCCGCAGTTCCCGAACGGCACGTTCGGCGAGGCGGTGCCGCGCGCGGGCAACGCATCGGGCGGCGGCCAGCCGGGCTGGATTCTCAAGTGCAAGGGCTGGGAAACCGATCCGAACGCATACATCTACTTCATCACGCAGGCGCCGGTGTGGGGCGAAATCTGCAAGGTGATCGGCAAGGAAGAGTGGATCGACCATCCCGACTACAAGACGCCGAACGCGCGCCTGCCGCATCTCAAGGACATCTTCGCGGAGATCGAACGCTGGACGATGACGAAGACCAAGTTCCAGGCGATGGAAATCCTCAACAAGCACGACATTCCGTGCGGCCCGATCCTGTCGATGAAGGAAATCGCGGAGGAGCCGTCGCTGCGCAAGACGGGCACGGTCGTGGAAGTCGATCATCCGGTGCGCGGCAAGTACCTGACGGTCGGCAATCCGATCAAGCTGTCCGATAGCCCGACCGAAGTCGTGCGCTCGCCGCTGCTCGGCGAGCATACGGAAGAAGTCATGGCCGAACTCGGCTACTCGCCCGACCAGATCGCCACGCTGAGAAGCCTCGGCGCGATCTGACCCACGCCTCATTCGATGTTGTCACGCCGCCGCCCGGAAAAGGGCGGCGCGGACCGGCACGCCCTATACACGGAGACATTTCACATGAACAGCACCGTTGTCCAGGAACGCAGCGAAGCGAGTAACGAATCCACGCAAACCGCCAATGTCGTGCCGCTGCATGCGAGCGACGCGAAGCGCCGCGTCGCCGAGATTTTCGATCGCGTGAGGGCGGAAGGACGCACCTCGCTGACCGCGCCGGAAGGCAAGCTCGTCTGCGATGCATACGGCATTTCCGTGCCGCAGGAAGGCGTAGCGACGAGCGCGGACGATGCGGTGAAGCTCGCGTCGTTCATCGGCTTTCCGGTGGTGCTCAAGATCGTATCGCCGGAGATCCTGCACAAGACGGAAGCGGGCGGCGTGCTCGTCGGCGTGAAGAACGAGGCCGATGTCCGCGCCGGTTTCGCGACCATCATCGAGAACGCGAAGAAGTACGATGCGAACGCGACGATCGTCGGCGTGCAGGTGCAGCAGATGGTCGGCGCGGGCCAGGAAGTGATCATCGGCGCGGTGACGGACCCGTCGTTCGGCAAGCTGATCGCGTTCGGTCTCGGCGGCGTGCTGGTCGAAGTGCTGAAGGACGTAACGTTCCGCCTCGCCCCGGTGACGCGCGAAGAAGCGGCGTCGATGCTCGACGGCATTCAGGCCGCCGAAGTGCTGCGCGGCGTGCGCGGCGCCGAGCCGGTGAATCGCGAGGCGCTCGTCACGCTGGTCGAGCGGGTGTCGCGGCTCGTCGACGACTTCCCGCAAATCTCGGAGATGGACCTGAACCCGGTCTTCGCGAGCCCGAGCGGCGCGGTCGCGGCGGACGTGCGGATCGTGATGGATTTCGAGCCGGCCGAGCCGCGCTATCGTCCGACGCAGGAGCAGATCGTCACGCAGATGAACCGCATCATGAAGCCGGATGCGGTCGCGGTGATCGGCGCGTCGAACGAGGACGGCAAGATCGGCAATTCGGTGATGAAGAATCTCATCAACGGCGGCTACCAGGGCACGATCTATCCGATCCACCCGAAAGCCGACGAGATCATGGGCCGCAAGGCGTACAAGAGCGTGAAGGACGTGCCCGGCGTGGTCGATGTCGCCGTGTTCGCGATTCCGGCGAAGTTCGTCGCGCAGGCGCTCGTGGAAGTGGGCGAAAAGAAGATTCCGGGCGCGGTGCTGATTCCGTCGGGCTTTGCCGAGACGGGCAATCACGAAGGCCAGGAAGAGATCGTGAAGATCGCGCGACAGTACGACATTCGCATGATGGGGCCGAACATCTACGGCTTCTACTACACGCCGAAGAACCTCTGCGCGACCTTCTGCACGCCGTATGACGTGAAAGGCAAGGCGGCGTTGTCGTCGCAGTCGGGCGGCATCGGCATGGCGATCATCGGCTTCTCGCGCTCCGCGAAGATGGGCGTGTCGGCGATCGTGGGCCTGGGCAACAAGAGCGATATCGACGAAGACGACCTGCTCACGTTCTTCGAGCAGGACGACAACACCGAGATCATCGCGCAGCACTGCGAAGACCTGAAGGATGGCCGCTCGTTCGCGGAAGCGGCGAAGCGCGTATCGAAGAAAAAGCCGGTGGTCGTGCTGAAAGCGGGGCGCACGAGTCTCGGCGCACGCGCGGCCAGCTCGCACACCGGCGCGCTCGCGGGCAACGACAAGATCTACGAGGACGTGTTCCAGCAATGCGGCGTGATTCGCGCACGTTCGCTGCGCGACCTGCTCGAGTTCGCGCGCGGCATTCCGAAGCTGCCGACGCCCAAGGGCGAGAACGTGGTCATCATCACGGGCGCGGGCGGATCGGGCGTGCTGCTGTCCGATGCGTGCGTCGACAACAATCTCTCGCTGATGACGATGCCCGACGATCTCGACGCCGCGTTCCGCAAGTTCATCCCGCCGTTCGGCGCGGCGGGCAATCCGGTGGACATCACCGGCGGCGAGCCGCCGAGCACGTACAAGAACACGATCAGGCTCGGCCTTCAGGACGATCGCATCCATTCGATCATCCTCGGCTACTGGCACACGATCATCACGCCGCCGATGGTCTTCGCGAAGCTCGTGATCGAAGTGAAGGAGGAGATGAAGGCGCTCGGCATCGAGAAGCCGATCGTCGCGTCGCTCGCGGGCGACGTGCAGGTGGAAGAGGCTGCCGAGTATCTGTACGAGCACGGCGTGCCGGCATATGCGTATTCGACCGAATTGCCGGTTGCGGTGCTCGGTGCGAAATATAAGTGGGCGCGCGGGGCGGGTTTGATCTGACGTGAAACGAGGGGGCGCGGCCCGCGCTCCCTCCAACGACAAAGGACCGCATAAGTGACCACCTGGATACGCTTTCGCGACGGCGACGGACGCATCGGCTTCGGTACGCTCGATCCGCATTCGGGACGCGTCGTGCAGCACGACGGCGCGCTGTTCGATCGCCCGCGCCCGACCGATATCACCTTCGCCGCCGACGACCTCACGCTGCTCGCGCCGTGCGAGCCGAGCAAGATCGTCGCGCTATGGAACAACTATTACGCGCTGTCGCAGAAGCTCGACAAGGCGCCGCCGCAGCATCCGCTTTTTCTCATCAAGCCACCGATGTCCGTTATCGGGCCGAACGAGGCCATCCGGCGTCCGCGCAGTTATCACGGAAAAATCGCGTATGAGGGCGAGCTTGGCATCGTGATCGGCAAGACGGTGTCGGGCGCATCGGTGGAGGAAGCCGAAGAGGCGATTTTCGGCTACACCTGCGTGAACGATGTGACCGCAATCGAATTGCTGCAGGAAGATCCCAACTTCGCGCAGTGGTGCCGCTCGAAGGGCTTCGACACCTTTACATGCCTCGGGCCGGCGATCGTCGCCGGTTTCGACTGGCGCAGCGCGACGCTCACCACGACCGTCGAGGGCGTCGAACGGCAGAACTATCCGCTCGACGACATGATCTTCTCGCCCGCTGAGCAGGTCAGCCTGATCTCGCACGACATGACGCTCGTTCCCGGCGATGTCATCGCGTGCGGCACATCGGTCGGCGTCGGCTCGATCAGGGACGGGGCGCGCGTGGACGTATCGATTGCGGGGATCGGGACGTTGTCCAACGTCCTTGCCGTCTAGCGACGCTTCACACATCTGCATGCAGAAACGACAAAGCCGGCGCACGAGGGCGCCGGCTTTGTCTTTGCGTCTCGATGCGCCGGCGGGCGGCGCATCGCACGATCAGCGATCGCGATTCCACAACGCGCCGAGCAGGAAGCCGACGGCTGCCGCAATCAGCACGCCGTTGATCGGCTGATCGGAGACGGCCGAGCGCACGTTGTCGATCGTCTGACCGTAGGTCTGCTGCAGCGAGCCTAACGCCTGCCGCGCCTTGCCTTCCACCTGCGTGCCGGAATCGCCCGTCAGCGCGCCGACCGCGTCCTGCACCTTGCCGACCACGTTCTGCGCCGTGCCTTCCACTTGATCTTGCACCATGGTGCCTCCCATTCTGGTTGAAGCGGTTTGCGTTGGAATTGCCTCGAAACTGCGTCGATACTGCTTCGATTCAACCGGCATCGCCGGAACGGACGATAGAGCACGCTTCGTGCCCGGCGCGATCGTCGCGTTTTCAGGCCGGGCCGATCAGATGGTTCACCAGCGCGAGCAGCTCGTCAATGGAAAACGGCTTGCGGCGAAATTGCGCATGTGGATGGTCGAGCGCGGGCGCGTGCGCCGCGGCGCTCATGAGGATCACCGGCACCTCGCGGAGCGACTCGCTCGACGCCAGATCGCGGATCAGCTCGACGCCGTCCTTGTGCGGCATCATCCAGTCGGTGATGACGAGATCGGGCGCGCTCATGTTCGCCGCCTCGAGCGCGACGCGTCCGTTGAACGCGGTCGTCACCTCGTAGCCTTCCATTTCCAGCACGAGCCGCCAGGTGGTCAGGATGTCGAATTCGTCATCGACGACGAGGATCTTTTTCATGCTCGCGCGCCGGGGTCCGACACGGAGATCGCGGGCGAGAGCGACGGATGCCCGGACAGGATGCCCGTCGGCCCGATGAACCCCTCGCTGATATGCAGCCCGGCCGAATCGATCGTGAGCCGGCGGATCGCCGTGTCGTGTGCGCCTTCGCGCTGCTTCACGATCGCCACCATGCGATGAAGCGCGGAATTCAGCTCGACATAGCGCATGAGCACGATGTTCTCGGTCATCGCGGAAGCGCGTAATGTCGCGGGGGCGGCGAATTCGTTGTAGAGCGGCAGTTCCTCGGTCAGCACCGTGGTCACGCCGATATTGCGCAGACGCTGCGTGAGCGCGTTGACGAAGAGGCCGAAGCGCTCGGTCCGGTTGGCCGACTGCAGGAAGCCGTCGATGCCGTCCACCACGAGCCGCGATGCGTTCGTGCGCGTGACGACGGCCATCAGCTCCGCGGCAAGTTCGTCGATGGCGAGTTCCACTGCGGGATGCCACTGAAGCGTGAGGCGCCCGTCCTTGACGGCATCGGTCAGGTCGATGTCTACGCCGAGCGCCTTCGCGACGAGCCGTTCCGGCGATTCGTAGATGCCGAAGTACACGCAGCGTTCGCCGCGATCGACGCCCGCCTTCAGGAACTTGAGCGCGAGCAGCGTCTTGCCGATCCCCGATGGTCCGACGAACGTGGTCGTCGAGCCGCGCATCACGCCGCCGCCGAACATGCGGTCGAACAGCGGGAGCGCGAAGTCGAGCCTTCCTTCGAAGTGCGACGGCGCGCCCGCCTGCTCGGAGGTGGCTTCGAGACGCGGAAACGCGACGAGCCCGTTCGCCGTGATATTGAAGAAATGCTTGCCCAGCAGATGATCGCGGGCGCGCAGCTTGTGAACTTCGATCTCGCGGGCGCGGCGCATGCCGGTGTTGAAGCGGTTCAGTTCGATGAGCCCGTCCACCAGCGTGTGCTCGGGATGCGGCTCGTTGCCCGACAGCGGCGCGAGGATGAGGGTCGTGCAGCGGGCGGCGCTGACGAACGCCGACAGTTCGTGGATGAATTGCGAAAGCTCCAGCTCCGTCGAACTGAACTCGCGCGCGCTCCGGAAACCATCGATGACCATGAAGCGCGGACGGCTCGTCTTGATCGTCGAGGCGATCAGCGCGAGAAATCCCGAGAGGCCGTCGCGCATCAGCTCGTGATAGCCGCTCACGAACAGCATGCGGTCCGAGATGGCGTCCGCGTCGTAGAACGAGAGCTTGCGCAGGTGCGACAGCAGCTTCGTATGCGACTCCGCGATGAGCGTGATGTACAGCACCTTGTCGCCGTTCGTGACGCGATGAAAGCCGATCTGCGACGAGAGAATCGTCTTCCCCGCGCCGGCCATGCCCTCGATCAGATAGAGCCCGCCTTCGACCAGGCCGCCGCCGAGAATATGATCCAGGCCCGGCACGCCCGTCGTGACGTTGCCGTCGCTGGCGCTCCGTTGCGGCGATGGATCGGGCGGGAGATTGTCGTCTTGGCTCATGGGATTTTCGTTTTTACTCGGCGAACCGCCTTTTCGAGATGGCGAATTATCGCTGACGAATGGCAAGCTGTCGTCATCGGTGCGTGAATCTGCTCGCCGCAACGTCGGTGTGCGGGCGGTTCGGGCGCGGACGGGCTCCGCAAGCGGTGTCGCCGTGATGACGGCGGTCCGGGAGCGCCGCATGATTCGCGCCCGCCGCCGTGCAATGCTGCGGTCCGTCATTGGAGAGGCACTTTGAGATGCTTCTCATGGGCGACGGACGGCCGCACTGGTGAAATAGCGGCGTCGCTTTCCACTCGGCGCCGTGTGTTTCCGGCGTCTGTTCAGGCGCCCCGCGCCGTCATTGCCTTCCACGTCATGTACCGTTCACATCCGCTTTCGGGCGCCATCGCGCTCGCCGCTTGCCTCGCTTCATCGCTGCTGTTGTCGCCCGTGCCGTCGCTTGCGGCGGAGCCGTCGGTCGACCCGCATATGCTTTCTGCCGCGCCGTTCCGCTTTCACGCGGACCGGGCCATTTTCTCGCGCATGTCGCCGCCATCATCGGATTCGCGCATTTTCTCGCGGCGTGAATTCCTCAAAAAGGATGGCTTCCCGAAATTCTCTCAAGCGGATACGCGGCGTCGTAAATCGCTTTGAGATTCTCATGTCAGTCATCCCTCGGATTTACCTGCTGAAAAGCGACGATAATCATTTACCTGCGATTAATCCTGGAAATTGAGATTTTTCTGCTGCGATTGGCGTTAGCGCACTTGTAGAATCGCCCGGCTTTTGAATCGCCTGCTCGCGTCACGGGCGGCCACGCAAGGCACTACCTTCAATATAAAGCGCGCCATCGCAGGCTTGTTGCGCTTCCTGACCAGATCCGAGATGTTCAAGAGAACCGTTGCCGCTGTACTTTCTGTCGCTGCCGTGCTTTCCGGTTGCGCGTCCAATTCCGGGCCTACTTTCAATATTCAGCAGATCAAGACATCGAGCGGACAGCCTGCTTTCCGCGCCGAGTGTTATGGGCTTTTCGAAAGCGGCAGTGCTTGCATGAAGGCCGTCAAGAAGGTTTGCGGCGAGCAGCCTTACACGCTTTTGCAGAGCGTCGAAGGCACGAAGGCATCGGGCGATGCACGGTCGGTCGTCTTCACGTGCGGCGCGCCGGCTCAGGCCGCCGAGCCCGCACCGCAGCCGGTTGCCGCTGCGGCGGCCGTGACAGAAGCGCCCGTTGCGGCGGTCGCAGTTGCGCCGTCGCGCAAGGTCTCGCTGGACGAAAAGACCAACTTCGCGTTCGATAGCGCCCAACTGACGCCCAAAGCCAAGCGCATTCTCGACAAGCTCATCGCCGATGGCCGCGACGTCACGTTCGCTTCTGTCACCGTCGAGGGCTTCACCGACGCTGTCGGCTCCACGGCGTACAACGTCGCGCTGTCGGAGCGCCGCGCGCAGTCCGTGCTCGGCTATCTGAAGAGCCACGGTCTGCAGTCGGAGACGTTCGCGATGAAGGGCTACGGCAAGTCGCGCCCGGTTGCATCGAATGCGACGAGCGGCGGCCGCGCGGAAAACCGTCGCGTGGAAATCGTACTGACGCAGTAAGCCGCATCGCCGGCGCAAGGCAAAAGCTCGCGGACTGCAACGTCCGCGAGCTTTTTTATCGCCGGTTCAGAACAGAAGAAGCTGTTCGCGGCCCCGTCCGCCTTCGAGCGTGAGCAGCGAACGCTTGCGATCGACGCCGCCCGCGTAGCCCGTCAACTCGCCATCGCCGCCGATCACGCGATGACACGGCACGATGATCGCCACGGGATTGCGTCCGTTCGCGCCGCCAACCGCGCGCGATGCGCCCGGCGGCAGGCCGAGCCGGCGCGCGAGGTCGCCGTATGTCCAGGCATCGCCGAAAGGAATGCGGCTCAACAACTCCCAGACCTGCTGCTGGAACTCCGTGCCTTGCAGCCGCACCGGCACGGAAAACGTCTTGCGCTCGCCCGCGAAGTATTCGGCGATCTGTTCGTGCGCCTGAGCAATGACGCGGGACGCCGCGCGATCCGAGCCGGGCATGACTTGCGGGATGCCCTTCGGGAAATGCTTCTGTCCGACGAAGAAAAGCCCGGTCAGCCGCTCGTCCTCCGCGCGATACAGGATCGGCCCGAGCGGACTCGGGCCGACATGAAGGTCAATCACGTCAGATAAACGGATTGTCCGCGGTGCCGGCCGGCGCGGGCGGCTCGTCGGCGAGCTTCGCGGGCAGGTTCGACTCGCTCTCGAGCGCCGCGACGATCGCGCCCAGCGCGTCGTGGAGCGCCTTCGCGACGGCCAGCCCCGCCTGGTCCCGCGCGATGGCGAGATCCCCGCTGAGCGTCAGGCGCGTCGTGCCGTTGACGATGTTGATGGCGTCGCCCGCGATGTTCATCGCGTCGGTATCGTTGGCAAATGGCTTAAACACCTCTCAGTCCTCCAATTCGTTTGTCTTTCAGTGCATCGGGGATGCCGGGAAACGCGAGACCGCTCATCGCTTCCAGTTCGCGCACGGTCTTCATCGTATAGGTTTTGGTCGGCGTGTTCTCGATGACGACCGCGAACGCAATCTGCCGTTTCGGCAAATAGACGACCTTGTACAACTGCGTCGGCACGAGCACGCGCGAATCGCCGATGGTCTGCAACTGACGGCCCGAGAACAGCGGTCCCGTGACGACATACGCTTCGCCCGATTCCTCCGTCAGGCGTCGCACAGCTTCTTCGATGCGCGACCAGATGCTCCGGTTGTTCGACGGGTCCTGCGGCACGATGTTCGCCAGCGAGAACGATTCGGCCATGCCTTTCTTCGTCCCGCGGTCGCCGGCCGGGCTCATGTGGCCGCGGTCGTAGCCGCTGCGCTTGTAGTCGTCGAGCTGGGCGCTGTCGCCGGGCGGCAGCCGCTTGTCGACGAAGAAGCGGTTGGTGCGCGTGTTGTCGCGGGCGTCATCGACGCTCTTCGCCGTCAGATGTTCCGCCGACCACAGCGGCCCGTGCGTGATGCCCGAATGAAGCAGCGCGAAGTCCGAATAGCAGATTTCCTGCGCGGAGGCGCGCATCTTCGGATTGGTGACGACGGGCGCGAGGCCGCCTGGGCTGAACTGCGGGCAGTCGCTCGCGACCGCGCTGATGCACACGGCGCCGACTAGCGCGGCGACGAGTGCCTTGATGCTTGCTTGCATGCTTGAAAGTCCGAACTGAATGTGATGCTCGATGCGCCGCCGGGCGCGCTGCAACCGAAGCGCGCCCGGCAAGGCGGCACAGTATAAGGGCTGCGCGCGGGCATCGACATGCTCGAAACGCTCGAAACGCGATCGCCGGCAGCGAGCTAGAATCGCCGGGCCTCCATCATCCCGAAGAAGAACGCCCATGAAGCCTCGTTTCATTCGATCGATGCTGCTGTCGATAGCCTCGTGCATCGCGCTGACCGTCGCCCCTCTTGCATTCGCGGACGATGTCCCGCAGGCCCCTGCCAGCAACGACGGCCCCGCATACGGTCCTGAGCTGCAGGGCTTCGACTATCCGTATCCGGTGGCGCGCTTCGCGTTCACGTCGCAGCGCCAGGTGGTTCGCATGGCGTATATGGACGTGCATCCCGCGCATCCGAACGGGCGCACGGCAGTGCTGATGCACGGCAAGAATTTTTGCTCGGCGACGTGGAAGCAGACGATCGATACCCTGCGCGATGCTGGTTATCGCGTGATCGCGCCGGATCAGATCGGCTTCTGCAAGTCCACTAAGCCCGAACGGTATCAGTACAGTTTTCAGCAGCTCGCGCGCAATACGCATGCGCTGCTTGCGGCGCTCGGCGTGAGCCGTCCGACGCTCATCGCGCATTCGACGGGCGGGATGATCGCGGTGCGCTATGCGTTGATGTATCCGCGTGAGACGGAGCAACTGGTGCTCGTCAATCCGATCGGACTTGAGGACTGGAAGGCGAAGGGCGTGCCGTCGATTTCCATCGACGACTGGTATGCGCGCGAGCTGAAGACGAGCGCCGACGGCATCCGCCGATACGAGATGAACACGTACTACGCGGGTCACTGGCGCGACGACTACGAGCCTTGGGTGCAGATGCTCGCGGGGATGTATCGCGGGCCGGGGAAGGATATCGTCGCGTGGAATTCGGCGCTGTTGTACGACATGATTTATACGCAGCCGGTCGTCCACGAATTCGATCGCCTGAAGACGCCGACGCTGCTGCTGATCGGCGACAAGGACACGACGGCCATCGGCAAGGACCTCGCGCCGCCGGAGATTCGCGCGACGCTCGGCCGCTATCCCGAACTCGCGAAGCTGACGAAGGAGCGGATCGAAGGCGCGCGGCTCGTCGAATTTCCGGAACTGGGCCATGCGCCGCAGATGCAGGACCCGGGGGCGTTTCATAAGGCGCTGCTGGAGGGGTTGGAAGCGGTGACAGGAAGCAGCGAACGTTAGAAGCGGTGTAAGGCCGTGAGGTTGTCGGCCTTCTTGCGCGACCGGTGAGCGCAGAAGGCTAATGTTGATCGCCCATTTGCTTCGTCGTGCTATTCTCCACTCGAATTTTTTTGCACCCTTTTGATAATCCGGCCGAGGGGAGTCATGGATATCGTTGCAGTAATCAACTATAAAGGCGGGGTCGGCAAGACGACCGTCACGTCGAACCTCGCAGCGGAACTCGCGTTTCGCGGAAAAAAAGTATTGCTGATCGACACCGACGCTCAAGCCAGTCTGACGTTTTCGTTTGTTACCCCGGACGAGTGGGATGACAAGTACAAGGAAGCGAAGACGATTAAATCGTGGTTTGACGCGGTCAGTCAAAGCTCGGAGCCGCCATGCCTTACTTCGTTTGTCATCGCACCCCGAAGTGCAAATGAGGCCGTTGCGGGTAGTGGCGGGAGAATCGACCTGATCTGCTCTCACCTCGGCTTGATCAATGTCGACCTCGAGCTTGCAACGCTCCTGGGCGGCGTCAATATCCAGCAGACCAAGCGGAACTACATCAAGGTGCACGGCAAGCTTCGATCAGCGATCGAGGAACTCAAGGTTACGACTGACTACGATATCGTCCTCATCGACTGTCCGCCGAACTTCAACATCGTCACGAAGAACGCGATTGTCGCAGCGGAAAAGATTCTGATTCCCGCCAAGCCGGACTACCTGTCGACGCTCGGAATCGACTACCTCCATCGCAGCGTGAATGATCTGGTACGCGAGTTCAATGAGTACGCACAGCTGGACGGCGACATCGAAGAGATTTCACCGGACATCCTGGGCGTCGTTTTAACGATGATTCAGATAACGGGCGGGCAACCCATCGCCGCGCAAAGACAGTTCATATCTCAGACCCGGCGACTAGGCATAAAAGCTTTTGAATCCTTCTTTCGCGAAAACAAAACCATATTCGCAGACGCCCCGCAGAATCTGCGCCCCGTCGTGCTGAATCACTATTCATCCGGTACTCACTCCGACGTGGTCGAGGAAATCGAGGATTTCGTGACCGAGTTCGAAGCGTCGCTCGATGAGGCCGAGCTATGAGCGCGGGAATCGATCTACGCGCGGCTTTTCGTCGGATCGCCGAGGCGCTTGAATCCTTGTCGGACGAAGAGTTGAAGAAGTTCTCGGATCCGCAGTATTCGATCGAACTGCGTGCAATCCGTCGCCGCACCAAGGAGGAGCCGAGTTCACCCGTTCCGGGCATCTCGGCAGATGAGGCAATCGGCCAAATAACCGCACTGTCGAGCCGTCACGACGCGCAAGCGCTCCTGGATGAGAAGTTTCCCTCGAAGAAAGCGTTGGAAACTTTAGCAAGAAGGCTCGATATACCCATCGTCCGGCAGGACAAGGTGGACGATCTTCGCGACAAGATTGTCGAAGCAACCGTGGGAGCCAGAATCCGTTCGCAGGCTATCCAGGGCAAGGGGTCCTGACGTCCGCGTCCGTGCCTTCGCGCTCGATGCCCGGCTAAGCGCGATAGTCACGCCCGTCCGCCCGCACACGACGCCCTCTCGATCGACGGCAACTGCATCAGCAGCGTAATGCCTCGCGCCACCATGAACACGGTGAGCGCGAGCCAAAGCCCGTGATTGCCCAGCGAGCCGACGAGCGTCCACGCGGCGACCATGAACACCATGAGCGATACGGCCATCGCCTTCATCAGCTCGCGCGTGCGCGTGGCGCCGATGAACACGCCGTCGAGCTGGAATCCCGCGACGGACGCGAGCGGCAGGAGCGCGGCCCACGGCAGATAGTGCATCGCCGCCGCGCGCACGACGGCCTGATCCGTCAGCCGCGCGATGATCCATTCGCCGCTGATCCAGTACACGATGGAAAATCCCGCCGCGCCGATGACCGACCACAGCATCGTCACCCTGACGGCCTGGCGGAACGCGTGCCGGTCGCGCGCGCCCGTCGCCGCACCCACGAGCGCTTCCGCCGCATGCGCGAAGCCATCGAGCCCGAAGGCCATGAACGTCTGAAAGTTGAGCAGGAGCGCGTTGGCGGCGAGGACGGCATCGCCCTGACGCGCGCCCATGTGCGCGAACCAGCCATACGAGCCCAGCAGACAGAGCGTGCGCACGAAGATGTCGCGATTGATCGCGATGAGGCGGCGGATCGCGCGAAGATCGAACAGCGCAGCCAGCGCGAGCGGCGGCAGGCCGCGTTCGCGCAGACGCCAGAGAACCGCTGCGCCGAGCGCGAAGCCGCAGACATCCGCAAACGCGGTCGCCGCGCCGATACCGCCGATCCCCCAACTGAAGCGATACACGAACAGCAGCACCGCGACGATATTTACCGCGTTGATGAACACCTGCGTGAGGAGCGCGAGCCGCACGCGCTGACAGCCGAGCAGATAACCGAGCACCGCGTAATTGCCGAGCGCGAACGGCGCGGCCCAGATGCGCGCGTGACAATACGCACTCGCGGTGTCCTGCACCGCGCCGCTGCCGCCGAGCATGCCGAGCGCGTACCGGATGATCGGCACTTGCAGCGCGAGCAGCGCCGCTCCGATCGCAAGTGCGAGCATCAGCGCGCGCAGCACGCTCGCGCGCACGGCGGCCGCATCGCGTGCGCCGAAGGCCTGCGCGACGAGGCCCGTCGTGCCCATGCGCAGAAAGCCGAAGCCCCAGAATACGAAGCTGAATACGAGACCGCCCAGCGCGACGCCGCCGAGATATTGCGGCCCGTCCAGATGGCCGGCGACGGCGGTATCGACTGCGCCGAGAATCGGCTGCGTGAGATTGGCGAGGACGATGGGGAACGCGAGCGTCAACACCCGTCGATGCCAGTGCACCGGCAGCGCGTCGGCGTGAGGGGAGTGCGGGGAATCGGTCAAAGGGAAGCGCGCAGGCGGACAAAGGCGATATTGTCGTCAGCGCGGCGCGGCGGCGCAACCTGACGCACGCCCGCCCCCGCGCCGATAATGCACGCCATGAAAACCTTCGCGCTCTATGTCGTGACCGCGCTCGCGGAAATCGCGGGCTGCTATTTTCCGTATCGATGGCTGAAGGCGGGCGGATCGCCGTGGCTCGTGGCGCCGGGCGCGTTGTCGCTCGCGCTCTTCGCCTGGCTGCTGACGCTGCACGATGCCGCCTCCGGCCGCATCTACGCCGCGTATGGCGGCGTGTATATCGGCACGGCGATCGCGTGGCTGTGGGCGATCGACCGGATCAGGCCGACGGCGTGGGACCTGACCGGCGCGGCCATCGCGCTGATCGGAATGAGCGTGATTGCGTTCCAGCCGCGCTGACCCGTCCGATCGATCACGCTTCGAGCGCGAGCAGGGCGAAGGTCGCGAGCCAGTGCTCGCCCATGTAATCGCCGGCGACGTGCGCAATGCCCGACGCCAGATGCGCTTCGGCCGCCGCTTCGAGCACGGCGATACGCGCGTCACCGGCAGGCAGCGCCCGCGCAATCGTCCGCTGGCACCATGCGCGGCTCAGATTCAGGCCGTCGAGATGCGCGAGCTTGCCGTCGCTGCGATCGGTGACGGTCGCGGGCACGAAGAGCGTCGCGGGTTCACGGTTCGCGAGGCGCGGCAGGAACGCATCGAACCAGCCGGCGAAGCGTTCCGCCGGGAGCACGTGACGCATCAGCACCGCTTCCATCAGCGACGGCGACAGGAATTCGTCCCCGGCCGGCTCCCACGCCTGGCACGCGACATCGTCCGCGAACCAGCGCATCGCGGTCTCTTCGAGCAGGCGCGCGAAACCGGCATTGCCGGCCGTCCGCGCATAGCCGAGCGACAGCGTCAGCGCGAACGCCATGTTGAAGTGCGTGCCGACACGTAAGGGGTACGTCGATTTCGGCAGGAAGTCCTCGAAGCGATCGACGAAGGCATCGGCGAGCGGTTGCAGCGTGCGGGCCCAGCGGGCGCCGTCGTCCGAGCGCATCGAGCGAAGCTGGCCCGCGAGGGCGAGCAGCCACGCCCAGCCGTAGGGCCGCTCGAAGCCGCGCGACGCCGGCCGCTGCAAATAGGCGACTTCCGCTGCAACGTTGGCGTCGGTGAAATGCTCGTCGATGACCGCGCGGATGCTCGCGGCTTCGGGCAGATCCGGGAAGCGGTCGTAGAGCCGCGCGATCAGCCAGTAGCCGTGCACGCACGAATGCCAGTCGAAGCTGCCGTAGAAGATGGGATGCAGCGCGCGCGGACTCTGCACGTCGGCCGCGCTTGCCATCACGTGATCGAGCTTGTTCGGGTATTCGCGCGTCAGATGACCGAGCGCAACCCGCGCGAACTTGGATGCCAGCGCGGCGTCCAGCGCCGTCGCATTCTGCTTGTTCATGCGCACCTCGCGGTGAAACGGGAAACCGGGACAGCAATCTAGCATGAGACTTTATCGATAAAGCATCGAGAAAGTCTCATGTCGGGGTAATCACCTAGGTGCGTCATTATCGATAGAAGCTCTGCAAGCCGAGCGCCGATGCGTCGTTTAAACTTGCGCCCGAACGCCGACAGAGCGTGCCGTTCCGGCCTCGCGCCGGGTTTGCGATCCGTTCAAACAGACAAGCTGAGCACATCATGAGCGACCATCCCATGTACACCGCAGAGGACACCCGGCGACGCGTATTCGCCATCGTCGGGGCATCGTCGGGCAATCTCGTCGAGTGGTTCGACTTCTATATCTACTCGTTCCTCGCGCTGTATTTCTCGGCGGCATTTTTCCCGAAGGGCGATCCGACCACGCAATTGCTGAACACGGCCGGCGTGTTCGCGGCCGGCTTCCTGATGCGACCTATCGGCGGATGGCTTTTCGGCCGCATCGCCGACAAGCACGGCCGCCGCAACGCGATGATGATCTCCGTGCTGATGATGTGCGGCGGCTCGCTTGTCATCACGTTCCTGCCGACGTACGCGACCATCGGCGCATGGGCGCCCTTGTTCCTCCTGATCGCGCGGCTCTTTCAGGGCTTGTCGGTAGGCGGCGAATACGGCACGAGCGCGACCTACATGAGTGAGGTCGCGTTGCGCGGACGTCGCGGCTTCTTCGCGTCGTTCCAGTACGTGACCCTGATCGGCGGACAGCTTGCCGCGCTGCTGGTGCTCGTCATCCTCCAGCTTTTTCTGTCGACGGAAGAACTCAAGGCATGGGGCTGGCGCGTGCCGTTTTTCATCGGCGCGTGCGCGGCGCTCGTGTCGCTCTTTCTGCGCCGTTCACTCGATGAAACCACGACCGCCGAAATCCGCGAGCGCAAGGAAGCGGGTACGCTCGCCGGCCTGATGCAGCACAAGAAAGCGTTCCTGACGGTGGTCGGCTTCACGGCGGGCGGATCGCTGATCTTCTATACGTTCACCACGTACATGCAGAAGTATCTGGTCAACACGGCGGGCATGCACGCCAAGACCGCCAGTAACGTGATGACCGGCGCGCTCTTCGTGTACATGCTGCTGCAGCCGCTCTTCGGGGCGCTGTCCGACCGCATCGGCCGCCGCCGCTCGATGCTCTTCTTCGGCGCGTTCGCGACCATCGGCACCGTGCCGCTGCTGCACGCGCTGCGCGACGTCACGAGCCCGGTCGCGGCGTTCGTGCTGGTGGTGGTGGCGCTCGCCATCGTGAGCTTTTATACGTCGATCAGCGGTCTCATCAAGGCCGAGATGTTCCCGCCGGAAGTGCGTGCGCTGGGCGTCGGGCTGTCGTATGCGGTGGCGAATGCGGTGTTCGGCGGATCGGCCGAATACGTCGCGCTGTTTCTGAAGAACATCGGAAACGAATCGGCGTTCTATTGGTATGTCACCGTGATGTGCGCGATCTCGTTCGTCGTGTCATGGATGATGATGGACCCGAGCAAGGAAGGGTATCTGCGCAACGAACCGTAAGGCCTGGCGGCGCGGGGACTGTTGGTCTCTCGTGCCGCTTGCCGTCGACCTGAGTATGGTGTTTTATGCGGTATGTGCCGTTAGAAGGCGCGCCGGGTGCGGCGCACAGTGGCAATCGGAAACAGGATACACACGCGCGCGGCATCGTCGCGCGCCACGGCGATGAGCGCATGCGGGCGCATCGGTCCGCCAGGAGCCTGTCCATGGAAGATTTCGACGAAACGTTATTTGTCGTCTGGCGCGCGAACATGAACGTGCTGACCGGCTCGCCGGGCGGCGCGACGCGTCTCGCCCGCATGATGAACTTCTCGCCGTCGTTCATGAAGCTGATCGTCGCGGGGCAGCGCGATTTCAACGAGGAGTTCGTGCGCGGCATCGAACTGGTGTCCGGCCTGCCGCCGCACTGGATGGACGAGCGCCGCGCCCCCGCCGACGTGCCCCCGGAAGTCAGGCGCGCACTCGACGAGGAACGGCCGTTCGCAACTTTTCGCGGCAGCGCGCATCCGGCGCCGAAGCGTTCCGTGCTTCGCGGCCCCGAGCCGCTGCTGTCCCAGACCGAAGCCACGCGGCGCGTCGCCGATCTCGCCCAGCAGCAGGCGGAGGCGAACCGGCGCGATCTCCTGTTCAGGAAGAACCGCGAACTGCTGTCGCAGGATCTGCGGCGCCTCGAGCGTCAGCTTGGCCTGCTCCAGGTCGAGCCGATGCTGCCGAAGGCCGATGAACTCATCGCGTCCGAGCGCATGAGCGAAGCCGCGAAGGCCGATTTGTCGGGCCGGCTCGAACAGATCGACAAGCACGTCAAGCTGCTGCATCAACACGTCGAGAAACTCGTCGCCTTGCTGGCGTCGCCCGACGAGCCGGAGTCGAACGACGCCAACTGAAGGCGCGATTCACTTCTTGGGCGCTTGCCGGTCCCCGGTGGATTCGGGTTGCGGATGAACGGCGATCGGATCGCTGGCAGGAAAAGTTTCGTCGAGCGCCTCGTCGAGCAAGTCTTCTTCGGTCGCGGGCTGCGAGGGCTTGTTCGGTGCGTCTTGCGGTGACTGCGTCATGGCGTGCTCCGGGCGCAGGGTGAAGGTTTCTCAATATATACCGTCCTTATTCATTCGGGTTGTCACTAGGTGGCGAAAGCGCGCGGTTCGCGTGATCGTTCTGGTCACACGAGACCATCACCGGGTTCAACCATGATCGACAGTTTTCTCACCGAAGAGCAGCGCATGATTCGCGATGCGGCGCGCCAGTTCTCGGTCGAAGTGCTCGCGCCGAACGCGGGCCAGTGGGACAAGGACGGCGCGATTCCCGACGCCGTCGTCCGGCAGCTCGGCGAACTCGGGCTGCTCGGCATGATCGTGCCGGGCGATTTCGGCGGCACATACAGCGACTACACCGCCTACGCGCTCGCGATGGAAGAGATCGCGGCGGGCTGCGCCTCGTGCGCGACGCTGATGAGCGTCCACAATTCCGTCGGCTGCGGCCCGATCCTCGCCTATGGCACCGATGCGCAAAAGGCCGAATGGCTGCCGAGGCTCGCGAGCGGCGAGGTGATCGGCGCGTTCTGCCTGACCGAGCCGCACGCGGGCTCGGAGGCGAACAACCTGCGCGTGCGCGCCGTCGAGCGCGACGGCCAGTGGATCATCTCCGGCAGCAAGCAGTTCGTGACGAACGGGCGGCGCGCGGGCGTGGCCATCGTCTTCGCGGTGACGGATCCCGAACTTGGCAAGCGCGGCATTTCGGCGTTCATCGTGCCGGCCGGCACGCCGGGTTTCAGCGTCGGGCCGCCCGAGCACAAGCTCGGCATTCGCGCATCGGATACCTGCCCGATCACCTTCGACGATTGCGCCATTCCCGCCGCCAATCTGCTCGGCGAGCGCGGCGAGGGGCTGAAGATTGCGTTGTCGAACCTGGAGGGCGGGCGCATCGGGATTGCGGCGCAGGCGCTCGGCATCGCGCGCGCGGCTTTCGATGCGGCGCGCGCCTACGCCCGCGAGCGGGTGCAGTTCGGCAAGCCGATCATCGAGCATCAGTCGGTCGCGAACATGCTCGCGGACATGCAGACGCAGATCAACGCGGCGCGTCTGCTCGTGTTGCACGCGGCGCGCATGCGGACCGAGGGCGTGCCGTGTTTGTCGGAGGCATCGCAGGCGAAGCTGTTCGCATCGGAAATGGCCGAGCGCGTGTGTTCGGACGCGATCCAGATTCACGGCGGATACGGCTATCTGCAGGATTATCCGGTGGAGCGGCATTATCGCGATGCCCGCATCACGCAGATTTACGAAGGGACGAGCGAAGTGCAGCGGATGGTCATCGCGCGAAACGTATGAGAAGGAGACCCTATGAGCCGGGCCGAGCCGTTCATCGAGGCAAGAGACTTTCTGCTGCGTCATCGCACCGACTACGAGACCGCGTATCGCGAGTTCCAATGGCCCGTGCTCGATCGCTTCAACTGGGCGCTCGACTACTTCGATCCGATGGCGCGCGGCAACCATGCGCCCGCCTTGCAGATCGTGAGCGAAAGCGGCGATGAGACACGGCTCTCTTTCGCGCAGATGAGCGAGCGCTCCGCGCGGCTGGCGAATCATCTGCGCGCGCTGAACGTGAAACGCGGCGAGCGCATTCTGCTGATGCTGCCGAACCGCGTCGAGCTATGGGAAACCATGCTCGCGGCGATGAAGCTCGGCGCGATCGTGCTGCCCGCCACGACGCAGCTGTCGAGCGGTGACGTGCGCGAGCGCATTGCGCTCGGTCAGGTGCAGCACGCGATCGCGGAGGCGAGCGAGACGCACAAGTTCAATGGCATCGATCTTCCCGGCGTGCGGCTCGCGGTCGGCGGCGCGAGCGAAGGCTGGCTCGACTACGATGAGGGCCACGAGGCATCGCCGGAATTTATTCCGGATGCCGAAACGAATGCGCGCGATCCTTATCTGCTGTACTTCACATCCGGCACTACGTCTAAGCCGAAGCTCGTCGCGCATACGCACGAAAGCTATCCGGCCGGCCATCTGTCGACGATGTACTGGATCGGCCTGCAGCCCGGCGACGTCCACTGGAACATTAGTTCCCCCGGCTGGGCGAAGCACGCGTGGAGCTGCTTTTTCGCGCCGTGGAACGCGCAGGCATGCGTGTTCATCTACAACTTCAGCCGCTTCGACGCCGCTCGCACGCTGGATGCGCTCGTGCAGCACGAAGTCACCACGTTATGCGCCCCGCCGACCGTCTGGCGAATGCTGGTTCAGGAGCCGCTTGCGTCCTATCGCGTGAAGCTGCGCGAGATCGTCGGGGCCGGCGAGCCGCTCAATCCCGAAGTCGTCGAGCGGGTGCAGGCGGCGTGGGGCGTGCCGATCCGCGATGGCTACGGCCAGACGGAGACCACCGCGCAGATCGCCAATTCGCCGGGCCAGCGGCTCGTGCCCGGATCGATGGGGCGTCCGCTGCCGGGTTATCGCGTGGCGCTGCTCGATCCGGACGGCCAGCCCGCCGACGAAGGTGAGATCGCGCTTGCGCTCGACCCGCCGCCGCTCGGCCTGATGACCGGTTATGCCGATAATCCCGCTGCTACAGAAAACGCGATGCGCGGCGGCTTCTATCGCACGTCCGATGTCGCGGCGCGCGGCGCGGACGGCTATTTCACGTACATCGGCCGCGCCGACGATGTCTTCAAGTCCTCCGATTACCGCCTGAGCCCGTTCGAGCTGGAGAGCGTGCTGATCGAACACGAGGCGATCGCGGAAGCGGCGGTCGTGCCGAGCCCGGATGCGTTGCGCTTGTCTGTGCCGAAGGCTTTCGTGACGCTGCGTCACGGGTTCACCATCGGCCCGGAACTGGCGCGCAGCGTGTTCGCTTTCTCGCGCGAGCGGCTCGCGCCCTATAAGCGCATTCGGCGGGTCGAGTTCGCCGAATTGCCGAAGACGATTTCCGGCAAGATCCGGCGCGTCGACTTGCGCAGGCATGAGACGGCGCGCGGGCAGGACGGCACACGGCGCGACAACGAATTCTGGGAAGAAGACTTTCCGGAACTGCGCGAGCCGGCGAAATGATGCGGTCTGGAAACCCCGGCTTGCGGCGCGAATCGAAAGCAAATGTAACTCGGCGAACCGTCTGAAGGCCCGCAGGTCGAATCGGCTCCATTCACGTCGGATCAATTCAGGGAGGAACCCGACATGCCGAATCGCTCGCTACGGATCGCGCTTCTGACGGCTGGCCTCGCAGGTGCGCTCGCGGCGCCCGCCGCATCTTACGCACAGATCAACCTTCAACAATTCGGCTTCGGCAACAAGTCGGAGTCAGCGGACGGGAATGCCGCGGCGCAACCGTCCGCGCTCGGCTCGCTCGTGCAGAACTATCTCGGCGCCAACCAGCAGGTGCTGACGGGGCAATCGAGTCTCGCATCGGCAATGGGGATGGCGGGCGTCGCCAGCCAGGCGCAATCGGCGGCGGGGCTGCTGTCGGGCGCCTCGGGAGGCGGAGTGCCGAGCGCCAGTGTGCTGTCGCAACTCGGCGGGACGCAACAGAGCGTATCGCAATCGCTGATGCAGGCGTTCACCGGCAACGCGGCCACGCCGCCGACTGCCGCCAGCAAGCAGACGTTCACGGATGGGCTCGCGTCGCTCGGGCAGGGCGTCAAGCAATATGCGGGTCTGCAGTCGGACCTCGGCGCGGTGAAGAACTCGATGAACATGTCCTCGCTCTTGCAGGCGGGAACGAATCCGGGGACGGCGCAGGCGGCGTCCTATATCGCGCAATCGGCGCCGGGGCAATTGCAATCGCTCGTGCAGACGTTGACGCAGGCGGTGCAATACGCCAAGACGAACGGCATTTCGGTGCCGGCTATCGCGACGTCCGCGCTGGGTGTGGGACAGTAGGCGCGCGGCTCCCACGAAAGAAAGCGGCGAGCTTCATGGGCTCGCCGCTTTACTATTTCGTGATCGCATCGCCTCGATGCTGCGCTTCGCCGCTTACATCATCGCCGCCCGGCGCATCGCAAGCCGGTTCAGCACCGGCAACGATTGAAGCCGGCGCGGCGCCCGAACGGGCGGCGGCAAAAAAGAGACGTCCCTCACCTCGGTGAACTGCATGTCCGGCTCCGGGTCCAGCACTTCGAGCGCGGGCGGCTCGACGAGCTCGCACACATCCGCTTCTTCCGTCATTGCGACGTCTTCCTCGACGCTTAACCCGAGCGAGCGTCGCACATCGACACCACGCGTACGCACGCCATAACCCGCGGCGCGAATCAGTTCTTCCCGCGTTTTCCAGAAGCGGACGCCGGAAGGCGTCATGGCCTGCATCGAAACGTATTCGACGACGATCTCATAGCCCCGGACTTTCGGATAATTCAGCAGTAATTGACCCGAGCGAATATACCGGGTGTAGTGGTCGATTTTCTTCGTCAGCAAATCCTGATGCAATTGTTCGTCCTGCCAGTCGAGGTCATCGAAAAGGCCGACATACACTTGCTTAAACAGGACATTGATCCCGATGTAATCGATGACGTCCACGTCGCGCAAAGACATGGTCATTCCCCTACGCCCTGGATCGGGCAAGTATCAAAGAAACCTATTGTAACGGGTTTGTCGCGTCGCAAAACCGTGAAACACTGTGTACAGCGGCCGGAGGACGCTTTTTCGTACGACTCCGAAAAGGAATCTAGGATAACTTCGCACTTCGGTATCCGATTTGTCGAAATTTATTATCGAGATGAATCGCAGCCGTCGCCGCGAAGCAACGGCGGTCGCTCGATTGCGCTCGAATCGCGGAGCAGGCCGCTAATGCAAGAAGCGTTTCACGCGGTCGGCGGCTGCTCGTTGATCCACGCATTCAAAATGGCGGAAGTGACGGCCAGAATAACCGGTCCTATGAATAATCCGACTATTCCGAAAGCGAACATGCCGCCAAGCACGCCGGAAAGAATCAGCAACATGGACAAATTGACGCCGCGCTGAATCAGCAGCGGGCGCAAGAAGTTGTCGAGCATCGCGATCATCAGCGACCACACGAGCAGCAGCACCGCCGCCACATGCGAATCGTGCCAGAAAAGCCAGGCGACACCGCCGAGCAGCGGCAAGAGCGGCCCGATCTGCGCGAGACACAGCATCAGCATGACGGCCGTGATGACGCCCGCCGCCGGCACGCCGGCGACGAACAGCCCGATGCCGCCGAGCGCCGATTGCGTGACGGCCGTTACGACGATGCCGAGCGCCACCGCCCGGATGGCAAGGCCCGCGAGCTTGATCGCTTCCGCGCCGCGCTGTCCCGCGATGCGCGTCGCGAAGCGCACGACGAAACTCCCCGCCGCTTCGCCGCGCGTGTACAGGATGCCCGAGATGACGAGCGTGATGAGCATGTGCACGACGAACACGCCGACGACGGCCGCGTGCGACAGCATCCATCGTGCGGCGACGGTCGCATAGGGTTCCAGCTTCGCGAGGAGTCCGCCGGGGCCGGCATCGGAGAGCGATTGCCATTCGGTCGCGACGCGCTGTCCGACGAGCGGCACGTCGTGCACCCAGGCCGGCGGCGGAGGGAGCGCGTAAGTCGGCAGGCTCTTGATGGCCGACATGATGTCGCCGGCATGCAGCGCGAGCGTCGAGATCGCCTGATAGAGCGGCAGGACGATGACGATCAGCAAGCCGAGCAGCATCACCGTCGTCGCGACCCAGCGGCGGTTGCCGCAGCGGCGCTGGACGGCGAGCATCAGCGGCCATGTGGCGATGACGATCGTCGTTGCCCAGATGATGCCGGGAATGAACGGCCGCAGGATATACAGGCTGCCGATGGTCAGCGCAAGCAGGATCGCGATGAGAAGCAGAATGCGGGCGATATCGACCGGCTGGCGCGGATTGAGATTCGGCTGGCCGTTGGGTGGAGTTGACATGGCGCGTGTGTTTCGTAAGGAATGCGGAGGGCGCGGCAGACACCGCGCATGCATCGAGCGATAAGCCAAAGCACGCGCGCGAGCAAGCAGCGTCTTGCGAACGACGGGCGGCATGATACGGCATGCAATCGATCGTACTCAAACCGCAGAGCGTTTCCCCGCGCGCCCGGGCACATGCATGGACTGCCCTCCGTGCGCCAGGAAGAAGGATGGGCAGTTGCAAAAACCGTTCGTCCAGCGGGGCGCTCGCGTTCGTCGGCGTCAATGCGTTGATCACCGTGTTCAGCAATCTCGCCACGCTGCTGCCGGCTGCGTGACCGCTCGCGGCAATCAGTCGTAGCGATACACGCCTTGCCGCGTCTTGCGCCCGAGCCGCCCCGCCGCGACGTATTCGCGCAGCATCGGGCACGCACGATACTTCGAGTCGGCGAAGTCCCGATGAAGCACGTCCATCACGGAAAGACACACGTCGAGCCCGATCAGATCGGCCAGTGCGAGCGGCCCGATCGGATGATTCGCGCCGAGCTTCATGCCGGCGTCGATTTCCTCCGCGCTCGCAATGCCCTCGTAGAGCACGAAGAACGCTTCGTTGATCATCGGCACGAGAATGCGGTTGACGACGAAGCCCGGCGAATTGCGCACGCCGATCGGCGACTTGTCGAGCGTTTCGGTCAGCGCGCGCACGGTCGCGGCGGTTTCGTCGCTGGTGCGCACGCCGCGTATTACTTCGACGAGCGGCAGAAGCGGCACCGGATTGAAGAAGTGCATGCCGATGAAGCGGCCCGGGTCGGCGAGCGTCGCCCCGAGCGCGGTGATCGAAATGGACGACGTATTCGTCGCGATGATCGCATCGGGCCGCGCGGCGGCTTCGATCTGCTTCAGGATGCGCTGCTTGAGCTCGGTGTTCTCGGTCGCCGCTTCGATGACGATGTCGGCTTCGGCGAGACACGCGTAATCGGTCGATGTCCCGATGCGCCCGATGGCCGCATCGCGCGCGGCAGCATCGAGCTTGTCCTTCGACACGAGGCGCGCGAGGCTGTTCGTCAGCGTGGCGACGCCCTTTGCAAGCGCGGCGTCGGTGACATCGATCATCACGACCTTCAATCCCGCGACGGCCGCGACCTGCGCAATGCCGTTGCCCATCGTTCCCGCTCCGACGATACCGACCGTCTGAATGCTCATCGATTGCTCCTGTTTCGTGAATGGATGCGACGCCTGATTCTACCGAGCCGCGACGCCCGTCTTCCTGAAGTCGCGAACGGCCGCTCGCTGCCATATTTCCGAAAGTTTGGCCTACACTCAGTTCATCAAACGATGACGGATGGCAGTTGGTAGAATGCCGCGCCGCCGAAGCGCCCGTCATCGCACTCGATGCCGCACGGAGGCGCCGCCGCTTCGCGTTGCCCGTTCTTCGTCTGTCACGAACGCCGCACCCGGTCGGCCGGCCGCAGCGACATTGTTTCCGTCGTTGCTTCGTTTCGGCTCGAGTCGTGGTTCTGAATCAACGTTTCACGCCGGGCCAGTCTGCGCGGACCGCGCGCTGTCTTGCCGCCTGTCATGGCCCGGCGAAGTCTTTTCGGAGTATTGAAAGTGGTGTCAATGAGAATCGGCATTTCGATGGCGAGCTACGAGGGGCATAGCATCTGGTCGAACGGAATGGGCCAGAACATCGTCTTTCTCGCGGAATTGTTTCAGCGCCTGCCCTTTGTTTCTTCCGTCGACCTGATCGATGTCGGCGCGCTCGCCGCCATGCCGCAGGAAGTGGACCTCGCCGGCAAGAAGCTGCGCGTGATCGGCTTGCGAGAGGCGACCGATGCCGTCGATGTGATCATCGAACTGGGCGGCGCGCTCGATGTCGGCTGGCTCGACCTGATGCGCGCGCGCGGGCGCAAGGTCGTGTTCTATGTCGTCGGTCAGCCGTATCTCGGGCTCACCGAAGCGGCGATGTTCCGCAAGACGGGCCACATGCCGCGCCCGGATCGCTGTGACGAAGTCTGGCTGCTGTCGAAGGACGCGCCGTCCGCGCCGATCATGCGCACGCTGCATCGCTGCGACGTGTTCGAAGTGCCGTATATCTGGCATCCGCAATTCCTCGAGCAACGCATTGCGCATGTCGCGCAGCACGGCCATCGCTACGGCTACCGCCCGCGCGCGGAGACGGGCACGCAGGCGCTGCGTATCGGCATTTTCGAGCCGAACATATCGGTGCAGAAAACGTCGAGCATTCCGATGCTCGTCTGTGATGAGGCGTATCGCGCCAACCGCGAAAGCGTATCGAAGATGGTCGCGCTGAACACCTTCCACATGAAGGACCATCCGACGCTGCTGTATCTCGCGAATTCGCTCGACCTCGTGCGGGATCATCGCGCGCTGTTCGAAGGCCGGCACGATATCGTGAGTTTCATGGCGATGCACGGCGACGCGATCGTGTCGCATCAATGGGCCAACGACCAGAACTATCTCTATCTCGATGCGCTCTTCGGCGGTTATCCGCTGATCCACAACTCGCCCTGGCTGAAAGACGCCGGTTATTACTATCCCGACTTCGACGTGCAGGAAGGCGCGCGGCAACTGCTGCGCGCGGTGCGCGAGCACGACGCGTCGCTCGACGATTACCGCGCGCGCGCGCGCCGCGTGATCGACGCCGTCGATCCGTTCAACCCCGCCAATCTGGAAGCCTACGCGCAACGCCTGATGCATCTCTGGAATCGCCCGAACGGGAGCGCCGCACGATGAGTTCCGTGAACAACACAAGCAAGAAGCCTTCTGCGCGCAAGCTGCGCGTCGGCGTGTCGGTGTATGTGCGCGGCGCCGGACAGTCGATGTTCGAAAGCGGCATCGCCCAGAACGCGCTCTTTCTCATCATGCTGCTCGCGCGGTCGCCGAACGTGGAGGCCGTCTACATCGTCGCGAGCGGCGACGGCACCCGCGAAGACGCGAAGCGTTTCATGGCGGATGCGCCCGCGCCGCTCATCGAACCGGAATCCGCGCTGGGCCGGCTCGACGTGATGATCGAAATGGCCGCGCAGCTCAGTCACGAATGGGTGACGCGCTTCCGCGAGCGCGGCGGCAAGATCGTGTCGATGCGCGTCGGCAATGACTACGTGCTCGATATCGAATGCATGGTTTTCGGGCTGCCGCCCGCGGGCCTCGTCTCCCAGCTTTACTACGATGCGATGTGGACCCTGCCCGAGTACGAACGGACCGGCAAGCCGTACTTTCAGGCGCTCGGCCGCGCGCCGGTCACGATCGTGCCGCATATCTGGAGCCCGATGCTGCTCGAGAAGGACGCGCGCAATCTGCCCGAAGGATTGAGCTTCGGCTATCAGCCGGGCAAGCGCCGCTGGCGCGTCGGCATCTTCGAGCCGAACGTCTCGATGGTGAAGACGAGCTACGTGCCGCTGCTCGCGTGCGAATGCGCGCATCGCGCCGATCCGAACGTGCTCGACGCCGTGCGCGTCTACGGCACGGCGAAGCTGAAGGAGCAGCCCACGTTCATCGAATTCGCGCGGAATCTGGATGTGGTCAGGCACAACCTCGCATCGTTCGAGGCGCGGTTTCCGTTCGCGCAGATCGTGCCGCGCGAGATCGATGCTATCGTCAGTCACCAGTGGGAGAATGCGCAGAACTATCTGTACTACGAGGCGTTGCACGGCGGCTATCCGCTCATCCACAATTCGGACATGATCGGCGATTGCGGATACCGCTATCACGGCTTCGACTGCGAAGACGGCGGCCGCGCGCTGCGTGAGGCGTTCGAGCGGCACGACGCGAATCTCGAAGCCTATCGCGCCACTGCCCGTGCATTCCTGCGCACGCTGGACCCGTTATACGAGGCGAACATCCGCGCGTATTCGGAAGCGCTCGACGCGCTCTTTCAGAAGCGCTAGGGCCGCGCCGCGCGCTAGCCGAACGCCGTCAGATCGCGCGGCGCGAGGCCGTGCGCGCGGCAGTACGCGTCATAGCGGTTCCAGCCGCTACGCCAGTCTTCGGTGGCGAGCGTGCGGCCGGTTTCATCGGTGAACACGAGTTCGCCCTGAATGATGTTGAGCGTGACGATATCGCCCGGACCATCCAGCGGCGCGACGGCTTCCGGCGTATGCGCGGAGCCGGCCGTCTCGTACACGATGCTTCCTTTCTCCGCGATCCACTCGTGCTCGCGATACTTCCATCGCCCTTCCACCGTATAGACGATGACCGTGCCCGTATGCCGGTGACGCGGCATCTGCCCTTTCGCCGGCGCTTTCAGCAGCGCGATGGTTTCGCCGCGAATAGGATCGAGCTTGAAGTACTTGACGAGCACGCGCTCGCTGTAGGGCGTGAAGGGGACCCAGGGCAAGTCCGCGTCGTTGATGCACGCGGTCTGGATGTGTTCGAACAGCATGACGGCTCCTTATGTCTGACCGCTCATTCTAAAGAGCGGCGTGCATGACGAACATCGGCCGTTCGGACGACCCCTCCGGTTCCAGCCGATTGGCGCGGTATCTGCTATCGTCCACGCCATGCCGAACATCATCGCTATATCGAACCTATACAAGACCTACGCGTCGGGCTTCTCCGCGCTCAGGGACGTGAACCTGGAGATTCGCCGAGGCGAAATCTTCGCGCTGCTCGGCCCCAACGGGGCGGGCAAGACGACGCTCATTTCCACTGTCTGCGGCATCGTGCGGGCGAGCCAGGGCGCGATCACCGTCGCGGGGCACGATATCGTCACCGACTATCGCGCCGCCCGCGCGATGATCGGCCTCGTGCCGCAGGAACTCACCACCGACGCCTTCGAAACCGTCTGGGCAACCGTCTCGTTCAGCCGCGGGTTGTTCGGGCGCGCGCCGAATCCGGCGCACATCGAAAAGGTGCTGAGGTCGCTGTCGCTCTGGAGCAAGAAGGACAACAAGATCATGACGCTTTCGGGCGGCATGAAGCGGCGCGTGCTGATCGCGAAGGCGCTCGCGCACGAACCGGAGATCCTTTTTCTGGACGAACCCACGGCCGGGGTCGATGTCGAGCTGCGCCGCGACATGTGGACTCTCGTGCGCGACCTGAAGGCCAACGGCGTGACCATCATCCTCACCACGCATTACATCGAGGAAGCCGAAGAGATGGCGGACCGGATCGGCGTCATCAATCGCGGCGAGATCGTGCTCGTCGAAGAGAAGGCGGAACTGATGCGCAAGCTGGGGCAGAAGAAGCTCACGCTGCAACTCGAGCAACCGCTCGCCGCCATTCCCGAGGCGCTTGCGCCTTACGCGCTGACGCTGTCGGGGAACGGCGCCGAACTCACCTATACGTACGACGCGCACGACGAGCCGGGCCGCATCATCGCGCTGCTGCGCCATGTCGATGAAGCCGGCGTGCGTTTCAAAGACCTGCAAACGACGCAAAGCTCGCTCGAAGACATCTTCGTGAGCCTCGTCAGGGAAGCCAAATGAATCTACACGCAGTACGCGCAATTTACCGCTTCGAGATGGCGCGCGCCGGCCGCACGCTGATGCAGAGCATCGTCTCGCCCGTCATCTCCACTTCGCTTTACTTCGTCGTGTTCGGGGCGGCCATCGGCTCGCGCATTCCGGAAGTGGACGGCATCGGCTATGGCGCGTTCATCGTGCCCGGCCTCGTCATGCTGTCGCTGCTCACGCAAAGCATCGCGAATGCGTCGTTCGGCATCTACTTTCCGAGGTTCACCGGCACGATCTACGAACTGCTGTCCGCGCCGGTGTCGTATCTGGAACTCGTCGTGAGCTATGTCGGCGCGGCGGCGACCAAGTCGATCATTCTCGGGCTCATCATTCTCGCGACTGCGCGGCTCTTCGTGCCGCTGCGCATCGACCATCCGGTGTGGATGATCCTGTTCCTGCTGCTGACATCGGTGACGTTCAGCCTGCTCGGGTTCATCATCGGCATATGGGCGGACGGCTTCGAGAAACTCCAGATCATTCCGCTCCTGATCGTCACGCCGCTCACGTTCCTTGGCGGCAGCTTCTACTCCATCAACATCCTGCCGCCGTTCTGGAAAACCGTTGCGCTGTTCAATCCGGTCGTCTATCTGATCAGCGGATTCCGCTGGAGCTTTTACGGTCTCGCGGATGTCGATGTCGGCATAAGCCTTGCGATGACACTCGTATTCCTCGCGGTGTTCATCGCGATCGTCGCGTGGATATTCAAGACGGGGTATCGGCTGAAGGCGTGAAGCCAGCGCTCGCGCCGGCGAGACGAGAAACGAGGAGGCGTTCATCCGATGAAAGTCATGAGACGCACGAAACGCAGTTTTCTCGGCGCGATGGCCGCCACGATCGCGAGCGGCGTCGCACCGTGGCATGTCGGGGCCGCGCCGGCGCGCGCCGGATCGCATACGTCTTACGAGATCGAGCATAGTCAGGCGCACTGGCGCAGAAGGTTGTCGAGCGCGCAGTATCGCGTGCTCCGGCGCGGCGCGACCGAGCCGCCGTTCGCCAGTCCGCTCCTGCACGAACGGCGCGATGGCCGTTTCGCGTGCGCGGGATGCGGCCTGCCGCTATTTTCGTCGGAAGCGAAGTTCGAGAGCGGCACCGGCTGGCCGAGCTTCTGGAAGCCGCTCGATGGCGCCGTCGCCACGCACGCCGCCGAGCCACCTGTCACGCTCGCCAACGAAGTGCACTGCCGGCGCTGCGGCGGCCATCTGGGCCATGTCTTCGACGACGGTCCGAAGCCGACCGGTTTGCGCTACTGCATCAACGGCGCGGCGCTGACATTCCAGCAGACCTGACTTTGATTGCCTAAGAACAGCTAATTTTTAAGATAGTTCTAGTGGTCGCTGCGGCCCGAATTCTTTAACTTGTCGATGCTTCGTCGGCGGGATTCCCGCTCGTCGATGAAGGGCGTTCGTTCATTCCCGTGTTCGAACGTCGCGCTTTTCCCCAAGCGCAGGACGCGCGTCATGCGGCGCGCGTCCACTCCCTCAGTCATCCTCTTTTGTCCTAGACCGTCGGCGAGACCAGCCGCACGCGCGTGATCTCCGAAGGCGCCCCGAGCCGTTTCGGCGGCCCCCAGTAGCCCGTTCCGCGGCTCGTGTACACCCAGAGCCCGTTGATGTTCACGAGGCCGGCCACGAAAGGCTGCTGCAGGCGCACGAAGAAATTCCACGGCAGGAACTGCCCGCCATGCGTATGCCCCGATAGCTGCAGCGTGAAGCCCGCTTCGGCGGCGGCCGTCGCGCTGCGCGGCTGATGCGCGAGCAGGACGCGCACGGCGGCGTCGGCCGGTGCGCCGCTGATCGCTTTCGCGGGATCGCTTTGATGCGCGGGATCGAAGCTGCCCGCGTTGTAATCGGTCACGCCGGCAATCACGGCGCGCGCGCCATCGTGATCCACCACCACATGCTGATTCAGCAGCACGTTGAGCCCGAGCCGGCGGAACTCCGCGATCCACTTGTCCGCGCCCGAGTAGTACTCGTGATTGCCGGTGACGAGAAACGCTCCGTGGCGTGCGCTCAAGCGTGCGAGCGGGCGCGTGTGATCGGCGAGATTCGGCACCGCGCCGTCGACGACATCGCCCGTTACCGCAATGACGTCCGGCGACAGCCCGTTCACCGCCGCGACGATGCGCTCCACGTAATGCCGCTTGATCGTCGGGCCGACGTGAATGTCGCTGATCTGCACGATGGTGAAGCCATCGAGTGCGGCGGGAAGGCCGTCGATGGGGACGTCGACGCTGACGACCGGCGCGCGCCGCCGCGCGTTATAAAAGCCGATCGCGGACGAGAGGACCGCAAGCATCGGCACCGCCAGCGCGCTATAGGCGACGAGCCGGGGCGAACCGATTGGCGCGCCGCGCAGCCAGTCGATGACATGGACGGCGAAAAGCAGCAAATCGCGGGCGAAAGTCAGCAACAGCAGCGACGAGAAGAAACCGAGCGCGGTCAGGCCGAACCATGCGAGGCGGTCGGCGAGCGATGGCGGTTCGATGCTGCGCGCCATCATCCCGAGCGGAATGAGCACGAGCGATGCAACGAGCAGCGCGGCCGCAAGCACCTTGAGCGGCATGCCCACGGGCGCAGCGGGAATGAGCCGCACACCCACATAGAGATGAAACAAGACGCCGATACCGATGAAGCGGAGAAAGAATGCGGAACGTCGCATAGCGCCCCTGTGCAGGTCGAAGAGACGGCGGCGAGGCGCTCATCAGCCCCGTTTCCGCCAGCAGCCGATTCTACCGTTTCACCAAAATTCACGCCTTAGTCGACATCGATGACATCTTGATGGACGATCTTCAACAATCGATTGCACATTCCTCTGAGCCGCGCGCAATGCATAGCGCGATTCGATGATCCGCGCGGCGGCGACGTGATATTGGTGCTTGGCACTGCAAATGTCCAAAGGGAGCAGGCGACCATGAGCATGAAACGGCGGGCACTTTCGATTCTCGTTTTGACGTCCATCGCCGCAGCGGGCGGGGCGGCATCGGCGCAAGGCAGCGACGAGCTGAACCGGGACGCGCAGCAGGTGATTGCCGCCGCGCCGCCAATTCACATTCAGGCGACCATCACCGGCATCGATCCGTCGACGCGGATGGTGACGCTGCGCGGCCCGCATCGCGATGCGACCGTGCTCGTCGACAGGCAAGTGACGAACTTCGATCAGCTTCGCGTCGGCGACAAGGTGGACGTGCTGTACAAGAACGCGCTGCTCGTCACCGCCGACAAGGTCACGGGCGGTGAGAAGGGCCTGCGCAAGCGTGTCGATACGCAGACGTACTCGCCGGCGTCCGAAGCGGGCGGCGTGAGCGGTTTCGAATCGTCGCGCCGCGTGGAAGTGCTTGCGACGGTCGAGAAGATCGACCGGAAGCAGCGCACGGTCACACTGCGCGGACCGTGGGGCACCGAAACGCTCGACTATCCGGCCGACTTCGACGCGCAGCAGTTGAAGAAGGGCGATACCGTGCACGCGGTGTTCGTATCGGCGGCGGCCGTCAGGGTCACGCCCGCGGACGCCGCCAATGCCGCCAAGTAGGCATCACACCGCGATGCACAGATACTTGATGACGAGGTAATCGTCGATGCCGTAATGCGAGCCTTCGCGGCCCAGCCCCGACTGCTTGACGCCGCCGAACGGCGCGACTTCGTTCGAAATCAGCCCGGTATTGATGCCGACCATGCCGTATTCGAGCGCCTCCGCCACGCGCCAGACGCGGCGAATGTCGCGGCTGTAGAAATAGGCCGCGAGCCCGAATTCGGTGTCGTTGGCGCGGCGGACCACCTCTTCGTCGGTGGAGAAGCGAAAGAGCGGCGCGAGCGGCCCGAACGTCTCTTCCTTCGCGAGGCGCATGTCCGGCGTGACGCCGGTCAGCACCGTGGGTTCGAAAAAGCCGTGGCCGAGCGCGTGACGCTTGCCGCCCGCAGCCACGGATGCGCCTTTTGCCAGCGCATCGTCGATATGCGATTCGACTTTCTTAACCGCCGCCTCGTTGATCAGCGGCCCGAGCGCCACGCCGCTTTCCGTGCCGCGCCCGACCTTCAGCCCGGCGACGGCATCGGCCAGCTTGCGCGCGAAGGCATCGTAGACGCGCTCGTGGATATAGAAGCGATTCGTGCACACGCACGTCTGCCCGCTGTTGCGATACTTCGAGGCAATCGCGCCCTGCACGGCGGCGTCGAGATCGGCGTCCTCGAACACGATGAAGGGCGCGTTGCCGCCCAGTTCCAGCGTGACCTTCTTGATCGTCGGCGCGCTTTGCGCCATCAGAAGCCGCCCGACCGCCGTCGATCCCGTGAACGACAGCTTGCGCACGATCGGATTGGCCGTCATCTCGCCGCCGATTGCTTTCGGATCGCCCGTGACGATGCCGAGCACGCCCTTCGGCACGCCCGCGCGCTCGGCGAGCACGGCAAGCGCCAGCGCGGTGAACGGCGTCGCCTCCGCCGGTTTCACGACGATCGGACAGCCCGCCGCGAGCGCCGGGCCGACCTTGCGCGTGATCATCGCGGCAGGAAAATTCCACGGCGTGATCGCGGCGCAGACACCGATCGGCTCCTTCGTCACGACGATGCGCTTGTCGGCGGCGGGCGTGGCGAGCGTGTCGCCGGCCACGCGCTTGCCTTCCTCTGCGAACCATTCGATGAACGACGCCGCATAACCGATCTCGCCCTTCGCTTCGGCGAGCGGCTTGCCTTGTTCGGTCGTGAGGATCAGCGCGAGGTCGTCGGCGTGTTCGGTCATCAGCTCGTACCAGCGGCGCATGATGACCGCGCGCTCCCTGGCCGTCTTCGCGCGCCACGCGGGCCAGGCGGCGTTCGCGGCTTCGATTGCGCGGCGCGTTTCGGCCGCGCCCATGTTCGGAACGTGGCCGAGCGATTCGCCGTTCGACGGATCGCGCACTTCCAGCGTGGCGCGGTCGTCGGCGTGCCGCCATTCGCCGTCGATATAGGCTTCGTGACGCAGCAGCGCCGCGTCCTTGAGTCGATCGTGGAGGCTCATGTCGTGTCCTTCGTTCAGGCCGCCGCGCCGATCTTGTCGCGCAGCGCGTATTCCAGAATGCCGAGCGCTTCGTCGAAGACTTCTTGCTGGATCGTCAGCGGAAACAGGAACCGCACGACGTTGCCGTACACGCCGCATACGAGCAGCAGCAGGCCGCGTTCGAGCGCGCGCGCCTGGACTCGCTTCGCATAGTCGGCGTCGGCCTCTCGCGTGCCGGGCTTGCAGAATTCGACCGCGATCATCGCGCCGGGGCCGCGCACATCGGCGATATGCGGCACGTCGCGTTTCAGCGCGTCGAGCTTCGCCTTGAGCTTGTCGCCGAGCGCGACGGCGCGTTCGCAAAGCGCTTCCTCGTCGATGATGTCGAGCACCGCGTGCGCCGCCGCCACCGCCAGCGGATTGCCCGCATACGTGCCGCCGAGACCGCCGGGCGCGGCGGCGTCCATCACGTCCGCGCGACCGACGACGCCCGACAGCGGCATGCCGCCGGCGAGGCTCTTTGCAATCGTCATCAGATCGGGTTCGACGCCGTAGTGCTCCATCGCGAAGAGCTTGCCCGTGCGCGCGAAGCCGGTTTGCACCTCGTCGGCGATCAGCAGGATGCCGTGTTCATCGCACATGTCGCGCAGGCCGCGCACGAACTCCGGCGGCGCGGGATTGAAACCGCCTTCGCCCTGCACCGGCTCGAAGATGATCGCCGCGACGCGCTTCGCTTCGACGTCCGCCTTGAACAGATGCCCGATGGCGCGCAGCGAGTCGTCGACGGACACGCCATGCAGCGGATTCGGGAACGGCGCGTGATAGACATCCGACGGGAACGGCCCGAAGCCGATCTTGTACGGCGCGACCTTGCCGGTCAGCGCCATGCCCATCAGCGTGCGGCCGTGAAAGCCGCCCGTGAACGCGATGACGGCGGGCCGCCCGGTCGCCGCGCGCGCGATCTTCACGGCGTTTTCGACGGCTTCCGCGCCTGTCGTGAAAAACGCGGTCTTCTTCGGATGCCGGCCCGGCGCGCGGGCACTGATCTTCTCGGCGAGCGACACATAGGATTCGTAAGGCACGATCTGATACGCGGTGTGCGTGAAGCAATCGAGTTGCGCGCGGATCGCCTCGACGATCCTGGGATGCCGATGCCCCGTGTTGCAGACCGCGATGCCCGCCGCGAAATCAATGAATCGCCGGCCCTCGACGTCCCAGAGTTCCGCGTTTTCGGCGCGCGCCGCGTAGAAATCGCACATGACGCCCACGCCGCGCGGCGTCGCGGCGTTCTTGCGGGCTTGCAGGTCGGCGTTTTTGAGAGGGGCATTCACGGCGAAATCTCCTTTTCCGCGTCGGCGCGGTGATCGGTTGTGGTGTCGATCGCGACCGCAGCCGCGACATAGCGCCGACTATAGTGAGATTTGGCTCTTCGGTTCAGAGCCATTTCATTAAAACGCGGGGAGCCATTCGGCGTTCCCGGACCACGGCGTCGTGCGAAAAATGCACAGAAGCGTCGCCGGACTGGCGAGCGGCGCGCGAGTGGAGGATCATGTGCGCCTTTCACGCCGCGCCGTGCATTCATTCTCAGCCAGGGCTTTTCCATGACGACCGATTCTTTCCCTTCGTCCGATCACCGCTTCACCGAAATCGCCGACCTTTCGGACGACGCGCCTTCGTTGCGCGAGATTCGCCATGACATTCACCGTCATCCGGAGTTGTCCTACGAAGAGACGCGCACGGCCGCGCTCGTCGCGGACAAGCTCGCGGAGTGGGGATGGCAGGTCACGCGCGGCGTCGGCGGGACCGGCGTCGTCGGCACGTTGAAGGCGGGCGAGGGGACGAAGAGCATCGGCTTGCGCGCGGACATGGATGCGCTGCCGATCGTCGAGCAGACCGGCAAGCCGTACGCGAGCGAAACGCACGGCAAGATGCACGCGTGCGGTCACGACGGCCACACGACGATGCTGCTCGGCGCGGCCCGCCACCTCGCGCGCACGCGCCGCTTCAACGGCACCGTGCATCTGTACTTTCAGCCGGCCGAGGAGCACGGCGTGCCGAGCGGCGCGCAACGGATGATCGAAGAAGGCCTGTTCGACCGCTTTCATTGCGATGCGGTGTTCGGCGTGCACAACCATCCTGGCGCGCAGCCGGGCACATTCCTGTTTCGCAAGGGCCCGTTCATGGCGGCGGGCGATCAGGTGTCCATCGTGATCGAAGGCGTCGGCGGCCACGCGGCGCGTCCGCATCTTTCGGTCGATCCGGTCGTGGTGACGGCGAGCATCGTGATGGCGTTGCAGACGATCGTCGCGCGCAATGTCGATCCGGCGCAACCGGCGGTCGTCACGGTCGGCTCGATGCACGCGGGAACCGTCAACAACGTCATTCCGAACCGCGCGACGCTCGAACTGTCGGTGCGCTCGTTCACCCCGCAGGTGCGCGAGCTGCTGAAGCGGCGAATCGGCGAACTCGTGGAAGCGCAGGCGGCGAGTTACGGCGCGAAGGCGACGGTGTCGTATGTCGAAGGCTATCCGGTCGTCGTCAATTCGGATGCCGAGACCGAGTTCGCGGCGCAAGTGGCGCGCGAGCTGGTCGGTGACGAGAACGTCGTCGCGCATACGGATCTGCTGATGGGCAGCGAGGACTTCGCGTTCATGCTGCAGGCGCGGCCGGGGACGTTCCTGCGCATCGGCAACGGCGCGGGCGAGGACGGCTGCATGGTCCACAACCCGCATTACGACTTCAACGACAAGAATCTGCCGGTCGGGGCCGCGTATTGGGCGCGGCTGGTGGAGCGGTGGCTGGCTGAGTAATCACAACGCGCGAGGCTCCCCGCCTCGCGCATCGAACCGCTCGCATCACGCCGGCAATCTGAAGCTGCCGATCGCCTCTCGCAGCCCGTCCGCCTGATCCTTCAGCGAATGCGCGGCTGCGGCGGCTTCTTCGACGAGCGCCGCGTTCTGCTGCGTCACCTGGTCCATCTCCACGACCGCACGATTCACCTGTTCGATGCCCGCGCTCTGCTCGCGCGACGCGTTGCTGATCTCGTCCAGAATTTCGTTCACGCGCCGCACCGACTGGACGATTTCGCCCATCGTCGCGCCCGCGTTCGATACGAGCGACGCGCCTTCCTCCACCGTCTGCGTCGATGTCTCGATCAGCGCCTTGATTTCCTTCGCCGCCGTCGCCGATCGTTGCGCGAGGCTGCGCACTTCCGCCGCGACGACCGCGAAGCCGCGTCCCTGCTCGCCGGCGCGCGCCGCTTCGACGGCGGCGTTGAGCGCGAGAATGTTCGTCTGGAACGCGATGCCGTCGATCACGCCGATGATGTCGCCGATCTGCTGCGAGCTTTCGGTGATGCGCGTCATCGTGTGGATCACGTCATCGACCACGCCGCTGCCGCGCGTCGCGACGTCCGCCGCCTGCTCCGCGAGCCGTGCGGCCTGCGCCGCGCTCTCCGCGCTGTTCTTCACGTTCGCGGTCATCTGATCCATGCTCGACGCGGTCTGCACGAGCGCCGCCGCCTGTTCCTCGGTGCGTTGCGACAGATCGGTGTTGCCCGCTGCGATCTCGGACGCGCCCACGTTGATGTTCTCCGTGCCGTTGCGCACGCGCGAGACGGTTTCGACGAGCCCGCGCTGCATCGTCGCGAGCGCGTGGAGGAGGCTCGTCGTGTCGCCGGGACGCACGTGGACGGTTGCAGTCAGATCGCCGCCCGCGATGCGGTGCGCCGCGCCGACCGCGACTTCCAGCTCGCCGCCCAGATTGCGCCGGATGCTGCGCAGGACGACGAGCATCGCCACCGTCGCCGCCGCGCCGAGCAGGGCCGTAATGCCGAGCCAGCGCAGCGCGCTCGCGTAGAACGCATCCTGCACGTCGTTCATGTACATGCCGGTGACGATGTACCAGTCCCACGGCGCGAATTTCTGCGCATACGAGAGCTTCGGGACCGGCTTGTCGCTGCCCGGCTTCGACCACAGGTAGCTTACGAAGCCGCCGCCCGGCTGATCGCCCGCCTTGACGATATCGACGAAGAGCCGGTTGCCCGCCGGATCCGTGTAGGAGGCGAGATTCTGGCCGACCATCGCGGGCTTGATGGGATGCATGACCATCGCCGGACGCGAGTCGTTGATGGACAGATAGCCGTCGGTGCCGTAGCGGATCGCGCCGACGGCTTCGAGTGCGCGCTTTTTCGCGTCGTCGTCGGTGAGCGTCTTGCTGGCCGCGAGCGCCGCGTAATGGGAGACGATTGCATGCGCTTCGCCGACGAGCGATTTGAGCTGCTCCTTGCGGTCGTCGATCATCGAGGTCCGGTTCTGCCACGCTCCGATCACGCCGATGGCGATCAGGCCGATCCACAGCACGGCGATCAGCGAGCCGAGCTTTCTGTTGAGGGTCATTCCGTTCATGTGTGCGCCCGCTCTTCCGTTACGTTACGTTGACGTCACGTTTGTATGTCACGTTGTCTTGTGTGTGTATCGACGATGCGACGGCGTGCGCCGCCGCATGGCTGCTTTACGGCGCGAGGCAGGCGGGATTGAGGCGGGGAATACCCGATGTGACGCGGGCAGGCGGGCGGGGCGGCTCAGAAACGGACGATGGGGTCCTTGTCCGGCGGCGCTTCCGGATGCTGCGGCTCGTCCGGACGATGCCCCGGCGACGGCGGCGTGAGCGGATCGGCTTCCGGATCGCGGTTCGGGTCCGCGATCGGATCGGGGACGGGACTGGTCTGCAGGTCGAATCTCATCGTGGCTCCGGAAAGAAAGTCAGAACGCATCGTGTGACGCCGGCATGTGCAGCGTGAACGGCTGGCCGGGGTGCGCGTGCTCGACATCGGACAACTCGGCGCGGGCGCGGCGCGCGATCGCGTCGGTCGCGGTGCCGCGCGGATGTTCGTTCAGCACGATATGCGGCGTGCCGAGCGCGCGCGCCACGGCGACGGGCGAGGGCGCCTGCGCGTCGTCGGAAAGCAGGAGCTGCGCATCCGCGATCAGGCGCGGCAGCGTGCGCGGCGCGACCGCGCCGGCCAGAAAAAGCGCGGCGGTCTGCATCGCGCCGAGCACGCCTGCGGTGCGCTCGGGATCGGGCGCGTCGCCGATGATCGCAATCTGCCAGCCGTCGGCGGCGAGCTGGTCGGCGACATCGGCATATTGCTCCGCAGCCCACGCGGGCGCAGCGTGATGGCTGCCGGGATGAATCAGCACCAGCCGCTCCCGTTCGATGCCGTGAAACGCCACCAGCTCGTCGTACTGGGCATCGGTGAGCGCGTCATCGGAAGGCGCGGAAGGGGGCGCGGACGGCGAATCGGGGATCAGCGCCGGGGCGAGCGACAGGTCCGGGGACAGCGCATCGGCAAACTTCGAAAAGGGATTGGCTCGCATCCTGACTCCTGCAATTGGCGTGGCCTCGTGTCTCGGGCGGATCGGAGGCATAAGTTTCAGCACGCGCCATGCCTATCGAAGAGGGTTCCGGATGTCCGTATTGAAGGCGGCGGACAAAGGATCGTCAAGACGGTTCGCCGTCCGCGCGCCCTCAAAAGAAAACCGCCGCCCTGCGCGATCAGGAGCGGCGGTTCTCGACGCCGGCGAAACGGCTGCGGCTCAGGTTTCCGGATTGCCGTCTTCGGCGGGCAGCGCTTTCGGCGTGAACGCTTCCGCGCGACGGCGGATGCCGTCGACTTCACCGGTCACGAAGGTGCGGTTGTCGGCGGCGAGCGCCTGCTGATACGACGCGCCTTCGGGCACCCGATGCAGCAACGCGCGCAATTCGCCCTGCGTGGTCTGCTCGACCGGCTCGTAGTCGTAGAGCGCGAGCGTCAGTTCGGCGCGCTCGTGCAGCAGGAACAGGCACGACGCGAACACCGCGACGCCCAGCACTTCCTGCAGGCCGAAGCTGTATTCGTGCGGCACCGGCGAAAACGGCAATCCCGCGACGAAGGCCGCGCCCACGAGCGCCAGCGCGATAGTCGCCTTCAGCAGCAAGCCGGCGCGCGCAATCAGCCGCTCGCGTTCGCTATGCAGTTGCCCCGCCGATTTCGGCACGAGCGCAGTCAGGGAATGTTGCTGGCGAAGAGCTTCGAGCGGCAGAGCGGCCATGTGGTGTCGTCTCAACGAATAAGCGCAAACAAGCGCGACATCGGTTCAACGCACGGCTTACACGATCGTTGACGTTGCTTTCGTTTTGTTTCTTCCTGTTGCGGGCTGTTGCATTTGCCAGCGCGTCCGTCAGCGGGTGCGGTCCTTCACGGGCGTTCGCACGGTCGCGGTGCCGTCGGCGATTTGCTGCGCGAACACGAGCGCCTCGACGATCGTCCCGAACACTTCCTCGCGCACTTTGTCGTCGATGAGGCGCAGCAGATACGACGGATGATAGGTCGGCACGACGATGCGCCCCTTGTGCTCGATCGTCTTGCCGAGATACTCCGACAACGCCGTGCGATGCCCCGTCAGCGCCTTGAGCGCCGTTGCCCCGAGCGCGACGACCACCTTCGGCGCAATGCGCGCCAGTTCTTCGTCGAGCCAGTAGCGGCACGCCTCCCGCTCGCGCTGCGACGGCGTCACGAGCAGGCGTTCCTTGCCTTCGCCGCCTTGCTCGCCGTGTTCGTCCCACTTGAAGTGCTTCACCGCGTTCGTCAGATACAGCGATTCGCGCGTCAGTTGCGCCTCGCGGATGGCCTCGTCGAGCAGCTTGCCCGCCGCGCCGACGAACGGCTTGCCCTCGCGATCCTCCTGATCGCCCGGCTGCTCGCCGACCAGCATCACGCGCGCACCGGCCGGGCCCGCGCCCGGCACCGCCTGCGTGGCGTTGCGCCAGAGCGAGCAGCGCTTGCACGCGTCGAGCGACGGCGGCTCCTTCAGCGACGTGCCCTTGAGCGGCTCGAGATCCGTATTGAGCGCGACTTCCATGTCGTCCGGCACGTTGCGCGGATGGCTGTCGCGCCGCGTGTACGGGTCCGCGCGGGCAATGAGCGCCGGATCGGCGCGCTCGTTCGGCGGGCTCTTCCAGTAACGCACCGGCATGTGCGACGCCATTTCCGCGGCGTTTTCCTGCGCCGGCGCGAACGTGCTCTCGTAATACGCGAGCCACAACGCCTCGATGGCGTCGCCGCTGACCGCCTCGCCGCTCATGGAATCGGCGCTCACGCCGAAATCCATTGGCTTTTCCTCCGGCTCGCTCGTGCGGTCCACGCGCAGCAGCGCACCGTCCCAGAACGCCGCGCCGTGGGGCGTGGCGATCATCCACGTGGCGCTGCCCATGCGCGTGGCGAAATGCATGGCGGCGTGTTCCAGCAGGTCATGCACCGGCTCGCACCAGCTAATGAACTCCGGCGGCCCGAGCGACGCATCCCGGTGCCGGAAGCGCAACGTCTTGCGCATCTTGCCTTCCTCGGCCTGCACCGCCTCGATCATCCGATGCAGCCGATGCCCGTCCGCATCTTCAGCCGACGCGACCGCGCGATCGCCCTGCGTCCAGCGCCACAGCACCTTGTAGAGAAACGGCCAGCGATCCGGCGCGCGGTAGCACGCAGCCGTCTCCAGCATGGTCAGAAACTCGCGGGCGATTTTCACCGGCTTCGGCGCGTTCGGGTCCGCCGGGCCGCAGGGTGCGGCGATGGTGCCGAACACCGTGGCCGACGCGGCGGACTCGCGCCAGAGCACGTCTTGCGGCGGCACGCCTTCCGTGACGAGGGAACGCGCGACGGTGCGCCATGCAGCGAACGATGGGTCGAGAATGACGCTTTTCATCGGAAACCGGAACCAGAAAAGGCTGAAAAGTACTGTATATCCATACAGTATTCTAGCGATGGCTCCTGCTTCGAGGCAACTTTTTTGGGATGGTCGTGCCCTTTACTGCAAGTCGCTCGGTCGGTCGACGTCGCGCAGCACGTTCGGATCGTCGACATCGATGACGAGCGGCGTCGCGCGGGCCAGGATGCCGCGCGCGCCGGCGTCGCCGTCGAGCGAGGCGAGGGCATCGCGATGCGCGCCGCCGAACCCGACCGGATGCCCGCGCGTGCCGCGATAGCACGGCGCGACAAGTTCCGCGCCGGCGTCGAGGGAACGCGCGACCGCTTCGATCGTCGCGGGCTCAATCCACGGCATGTCGCCGAGCGCGACGATCCATCCGCTGCAATTGGACGTTGCGCGCACCGCGGCGGCGAGCGTCGCGCCCATGCCGCGTTCCGCGTCCTCGCTCACGACGACATTGCAGCCGGCGTCGCTCAGCACGCGGGCGAGCTTTTCCGCGCCCGGCCGCACGACCGCGACGACTTCCGCCGTCACGGAAAGGAGCCGCCGCGCCGACTGCAGGACGACCGGCGCGCCGTCCGGCAGCGGGGCCAGCAGCTTGTTCCGCGCGCCCGACGGATCGAAGCGCGTGCCGAGGCCGGCCGCCAGCAGAAGGCCGGTCGCGTTCGACGAATAGGTCATCGTGCTGCCCATGGTGAGAAAGGAAGCCGATTGTGCAGCGCGTCGGAGGCGGCGGCAAGCGGGGCGGCGCTGGCCATCCATCGTGCGCGTGCCGTGGCGAATCCTGCACGTGCGCGCCCATGCCAGCCGACCAAAGCGACCGCCGAACAACCACGCTCGCCCAACAGCCAACGCACGCCGTCGCGAGACCGACCGCCTTCGCGAATGCCGCGTCCGCCTTCAGCCTGCTCCCATCACCTTGTCGAGCGTGACCGGCAGATCGCGCACCCGCACACCCGTCGCGTGGAACACCGCATTCGCCAGCGCCCCCGCCACCCCGGTGATGCCGATTTCGCCGATCCCGCGCGCCCCGAGCGGATTGATATGCGGGTCCGGCTGCCCGACGAACGCAATGTCGAGCGAGCCGATATCCGCGTTCACCGGCACGTGATACTCCGCGAGATTCGCGTTGGTGTAACGCCCGTAACGCACGTCGAGATCGCTCTTTTCCAGAAGCGCCGAGCCGACGCCCCACACGATGCCGCCCATCAACTGGCTATGCGCCGTCTTTTCGTTGATGAGCGTCCCCACGTCGTACACGCCGACGATGCGCGGCACGCGGATCGTGCCGAGGTCGGCATCGACATGCACTTCCGCGAAGACCGCGCCGAACGAATGAAACGAGTACTGCTTCTTCTCGTCGCCGGGGCGCGTGGTGGCGACCGCCTCGATGGGCCTGCCGCCGTTGCGGGCGATGACCGCCGCGGCCGGATCGCGCTTCTCGGGCGCCGACAGGCTCACGACCCAGCCGTTGCTCACGGTCACGTCCTCGCGCGCGAGGCCCGCGACGGGCGATCCCCGATCGGCGATCGCCATTGCGATGAGCTGCTCGCGCGCCTGTTTCGACGCTGCCTGCACCGCCGGCGACACGCTCGCCGCCGACTGCGATCCCCCCGACACCGGCGCTTTCGGCAGCGACGAATCGCCGAGCGCGAAACGTACGTAATCGAGCGGAAAGCCGAGCGCGTCCGCGGCGACCTGCGTCATGATCGTGTAGGTGCCGGTGCCGAGATCCTGCGTGCCGGAAGCGACCACCGCCGTGCCGTCGGGCAGGATGCGCGCGATCGCCGACGCCTCGCTGCGATTGGCCGGATACGTCGCCGTCGCCACGCCCCAGCCGATGAGCGTGTTGCCTTCGCGCATCGAACGCGGCGCGGCGCTCCGCCTGCTCCAGCCGAACTTGTCGGCGCCCGCCCGGTAGCACTCCAGCAGCGACTTGCCCGACCACGGCTTTTTCTCCTGCGGCTCCATGTTCGCGTGATTCCTGATGCGAAAGGCGAGCGGGTCCATGCCGAGCCGATACGCCATCTCGTCCATTGCCGATTCGAGCGCGAACGAACCGCTCGTCTCGCCCGGCGCGCGCATGAAGGTCGGCGTGCCGACATCCAGCTTCACGAGCTTGTGCGATGTCGATTGATTCGGCACCGCGTACATCATCCGCGTGACGATGGCCGAGCTTTCCGTCCAGTCCTCGAACGTCGAGGTCGTCGATATCACGTCGTGCCGCATGCCCGTCATCGTGCCGTCGGGACGGGCGCTCACCTGGATGCGCTGCTCGGTGAACGGCCGGTTGCCAACCATCCCGAACATCTGCGGCCGGTCGAGCACGAGCTTCACGGGCCGCCCCGTCTGCTTCGACGCCATCGCCGCGAGCACGACATGCGACCACGCCGACCCTTTGCAGCCGAAGCCGCCGCCGACGAACGGGCAGATCACGCGAACGTCGTCATCGGGAATGCCGAAGAATTTGGCCACCGCGCTCCGCGTGCCGGACACGCCCTGCGTCGAGTCGTAGAGCGTGAGCTTCGGGCCGTCCCAGCGTGCGAGCGTTGCGTGCGGCTCCATCGGATTGTGATGCTCGTTCGGCGTCGTGTAGACCGCGTCGAAGCGCGACGCTCCCTGGCGCAGGCCGGCATCGACGTCGCCGCGCTGCGTCGTGATCGCGCGGCCCATCATCTTCTCCGGCTGATACGCCGAGCTTCTCGCGCGCTGGAAATCCGCGTTGGGCGTCGCGGCCTCGTAGCGGATATCGACGAAACGGGCCGCGCCGCGCGCATGCTCGAGCGTATCGGCGACGACGACCGCCACCGGCTCGTTGCTGTATCGCACGTCGTTCGTTTGCAGCAGCGTGAGCTTGCGCACGGCGGGCGGCTGCGCATCGGGGACGCCGCCGTTCGGCAGGCGCATCGCGTTCCGGTGCGTCATCACGAAGAGCACGCCGGGCAGCGCCTCCGCGCGGCTCGCATCGATCGATGCGATACGTCCCTTCGCCACCGTGCTCGTGATCAGCACCGCATGGGCGAGCTTCGCTTCGCTGTTGTCGCCCGAATAGCGCGCCTGGCCAGTCACCTTGAGCACGCCGTCGGTGCGGTCGAGCGGTTGTCCGATGACACTCATGCGACACCTCCGGCCTGTTCGACGGCGCGTACGATCGCCCGCTGCGCGAGCGTCACCTTGAATGCGTTGTCGCGCCGCGGCTTCGCGCCCTGCACCGCCAGCGCGGCGGCGCTTTGCAGCGTGCCCCGGTCGAGCGTCCTGCCGACGAGCGCGCTTTCCGTCGCGCTCGCGCGCCACGGCTTGTGCGCCACGCCGCCCAGCGCGATGCGCGCGCTTTTCACGGTGTCGCCGTCCATCTGCAGCGCCGCCGCGACCGATACCAGCGCGAACGCATAGCTCGCGCGATCACGCACCTTCAGATACTTCGAATGCGCCGCGAAGAGCGGCGGAGGAAGATCGACCGACGTGATGAGTTCGCCCGGCAGGAGCGTCGTGTCGAGATCGGGCCGGTCGCCCGGCAGCCGATGAAACTCCGCGAACGGAATGGTGCGTTCGCCATCCCGGCCGCTCACGCGTACCACGGCATCGAGCGCCGCGAGCGCCACGCTCATATCCGACGGATTCGTCGCGATGCATTGCTCGCTCGCGCCGAGAATCGCGTGAATGCGCGTGTGGCCGTCGAGCGCCGCGCAGCCGCTGCCGGGATTGCGCTTGTTGCACTGGGGGAAGGCGGTGTCGTAGAAGTAATAGCAGCGCGTGCGCTGCATCAGGTTGCCGCCGACCGTCGCCATGTTGCGCAATTGCGCCGACGCCCCCGCGAGAAACGCCTGCGACAGCAGCGGATAACGCTCGCGCACCCAGGTGTGATTCGCGGCATCGCTGTTGCGCACCAGTGCGCCGATGCGCAGGCCGCCGTCGGGCAGCGTCGTGATGGTATCCAGCCCGCCGATATGCGTGATATCGACGAGCCGCACGGGCCGCGCGACGCCGCCCTTCATCAGGTCGAGCAGGTTCGTTCCGCCGCCGATGAACGCCGTGCCCGGCTGGCTGCCGGCCTGAATCGCCGAGCCGATGTCGGCGGCGCGCTGATAGGAAATCGCGTCCATGTGCGCCTCCTTCAGCTGCGCGTCGTGGCAACGGCCTTCACCGCCGCCACGATGTTCGGATACGCGCCACAGCGGCAGAGATTGCCGCTCATGCGCTCGCGGATCTCATCGTCGGAGAGTTGCGGCGGGCGATAGCGCACGTCGGCGGTTGCGGCGCTGGCGTCGCCGGCGCGGAATTCGTCGATGAGCGCGGTCGCCGAGCACAGCTGGCCCGGCGTGCAGTAGCCGCACTGGAACGCATCCTTTTCGATGAACGCCTGCTGCAGCGGACTCAGCGCATCGGCGGCGGGGGCGAGGCCTTCCACCGTCGTCACCGTTTCGCCTTCGTGCATCACGGCGAGCGTCAGGCACGAGTTGATGCGCCTGCCGCCCGCGATGACCGTGCACGCGCCGCACTGGCCGCGGTCGCAGCCCTTCTTCGTACCGGTCAGGCCGGCGTATTCGCGCAGCGCATCGAGCAGCGTCGTGCGCGCTTCCACTTGCAGTTCATGCGGATGACCGTTGATGGTCAGCCTGACGGGCATCGTCGGCGCGGCGGAAGGCGGCATCGGCGCCGCTGCGCTCGCATCGGCGCCCGCCTGCTGCGCGGGCGCGAGCGGCGCGGCGGTCACGGCCGCCGCCGCCGCGGCCGATTGCAGAAAGCGTCTGCGCGCGGGCTTCTGAGCCGCGTCGTCGGGACGTGGGGATGGCTTGTTGACTGGGGACATGGCGAAAGAAGGCTCCTCGCTCGTTCAGAAGGACGCCGTTCGGCTCGAGTCTTCATGGGGCCTGTCCGCTCGCGGCCGATGCGACGTCGGTTCGCCAAGCGCCGATGCCCGAGTCCGTGGGCGGTTGTGGTGCGCGCGAGGGCCGCTCGCGGCGGCCAACGGCGAGCAACTTGGATGCCAGGCATCATGCAACGCGCCTGAATGCGCCGATGCCGCCCGTGGCGCGCAAGAACCACGTAAAAGCTGCATGAGTTCGTAAAGCCGACCCGCGCCGGCTCGCGATTATTTCGATCGCCGCTCGCCCGGTGGCTCCAAATTGTGACGATCGCGGGGAAGGGCACGCTGCAAAATGACGTCGATTCCGTTCGCTACGTTAGCCATGACCTTCGATCAGAACCGCTACGACGCGGCCCTTTGCCATTATTCGAACGCCCGCTTCGACGATGCCCTCGCCGCCCTAGCGCCGATGCTCGACCGCGTTCCGGCTCATCTGGCCGCGCTCGATCTCGCCGCTGTCTGCGCGTACAGCGCGAACCGGAAGCAGCAGGCCGAAGTCTGGTGGCGGCGCGCGATCGACGAACATCCGCAAGACGCGGGGCCTTACAGCAATCTCGGCAACGCGCTGAAGGACGCGGGCCGGCTCGACGAAGCGCAGGCGGTCTATCGAAAGGCGATCGAGCTGCGCCCGGCGTTCGTCGAGGCGCAGTACAACCTTGCGAACACGCTCGATCAGCTCGGCCATCGCGATGAAGCCGAACACTGGTTCCGGGAGGCGCTGAAGCTGAAGCCCGATTTCGTGGAAGCGCATTACAACCTCGCCAGCCTGTTGACGCGCGCCGGCCGTCTGCCCGAGGCCGAGGCGGCGTACCGGCAGGTGCTGGCGGCGCGTCCGGCCCACGCCGAGGCGCACAACAATCTCGGCAATCTGCTGAAAGACTGCGGGCGACTGGACGAAGCGGCGGCGCAACTGCGGCAGGCGGTCGCGGCTCGCCCCGACTGGGCCGACGCGCACTACAACCTCGGCAATGCGCTCGACGATCAGGCGGAGGCGGAGCGCGCCTATCGGAACGCGCTCGCGCTGCGTCCCGATTTCGTGGGGGCGCTCATCAATCTCGGCGGAGCGCTCGTCCGGCTCGATCGCGTCGGGGAGGCGGAAGAAGCGTATCGACGCGCGATCGCCATCGAGCCGGATTGCGCGAACGCACACTTCGGCCTCGGCAACGTGCTGTTCCGCGAAGCCGCGCAGGGCCGGCCGGAACGGCTGGAAGAAGCGGAAGCCGCCTATCGCCGGGCAATCGCACTCATGCCGGACTTCACGGCTGCGTATCACAATCTGGGCATTCTGCTTGGCGAAGACGGCGCACGCTCGGACGAGGCGCAGGGCGCGTTTCGCGAAGTTCTGCGCATCGATCCCGAATCCGCCAACTCGAGACTTCATCTCGCGTCGGCATTGCTGCGCGCCGGCCATTTCACCGAAGGCTGGCAATGCTTCGAGGCGCGCTACGACGATGGCCTGCCGCAGCAGGTCGTCGAGCGTCCGTCACTGTCTTATCCTCAATGGCGCGGCGAGCCGCTCGCGGGGAAGTCGCTCGTGGTCATCACCGAGCAGGGCTTCGGCGACACGCTCCAGTTCTGCCGCTACGTGACCGAACTGAAGTCGCGTGGCGCAAAGAAGCTGACGGTCGTGTGTCCCAACGCGTTGATCACGCTCGTCGAATCGGTCGACGGCGTCGCGCAGTGCATCGGCCGCGACGCGCTGGCGACCTTGCCGCCGCACGACTACTGGTGCTTCCTGATGAGCGTGCCCGCGGTCGTCGGCACGACGCTCGATTCCATCCCGTGCGGCACGCCTTATCTGCACGTATCGGCGGAACGGGTGGATCGGTGGCGCACCCGCCTGCCTGCCGATACGCTCAAGGTCGGCCTCGTGTGGGGCGGCGTGCCGCGTCCGTGGCTGGCCGACCCGCTCGCCATGTTCAGCCGCCGCTGGTTTGACGTGCGGCACCTGGAGCCGCTGCTTGAACAGCGCGGTATCACGTTCGTCAGTCTGCAGAAAGGCCCGGCGGTGCGCGAGCAACTTGCAACGCTGCCCGCGCGCCTGCGCCCGCTCGAATTCATGGACGACGTCGCCGATTTCGCCGATACCGCCGCGATCGTCGCCTCGCTCGACCTCGTCATTTCGGTGGATACGTCGGTCGCGCATCTCGCGGGCGCGCTCGGCAAGCCCGTGTGGGTGCTGTTGTGCTCGAACGCGTGCTGGCGCTGGCTCGACGCGCGCGACGATTCGCCGTGGTATCCCACCGCGCGGCTTTTCCGGCAGGCCGCGCCCGGTCAGTGGGACGCGGTGCTCGCGCGCGTCGCGGACGAACTCGCGACGTGGCGCGACGAGCGCATCACGCCTCGCTCTCCATGATCCTGTCGATCCACTGCGCATTCTCGCCCGCCGACCCGATGCCCGCGTGCCGCGCCATCGGCACGAAGAAATGCATGGCGATCGGCAGCTTCGAGCGTTCGAGCCAGCTGGTCAGGTGCGCCTCGAGCCGTCGGCCCGGCGCTTTCAGTTCTTCGCGCAGCACGGCGGGCAGCTTGTCGAAGTGGCGCATGTCCACCTGATACGGCTCCGGCGCGACGCATAGCGCGTTCGGCCGGCCGTCGACATCGACGGGAAGCCGCTCCAGCGCCTGATGCAGCAGCGCGACGCCGAGCCCTTCGCCGCGCCACGGCTTTCGCACTTCCCACATGCTGATATAGATCACCCGATGCGTGCTGTACACGTCGCACAGACGCGCCTGTCCGAGCGCTTCCGTCGACGCCAGCGCGAGCGACAGCATCTCGCCCGAATACGTGTCGAGCGTATAGACGAGATCGGCGCTGCTCGTGAGCGGCGGCACCTTGACGAGCTTGAGTTCCGCCGCCGCCGCGACGATATCGCTGCCCGCTTCGTGAAACACGGCGAACGCAGTGCCGAGGCGCTCGTCGTCGACTTGCGGATACTCGTGGCGATACGTCATCGTGAACAGAAACGGGCCGATCTTCTCGCGATACGCGAGCGGCCGGTCCACATCGTAATCATCGGTGCCGACGAGGCCGTACGGATCGTAATCGCGCTTTTCGCGGCGCTCGCCGTCGTCCATCGCGGAGGCGAGGGCGGCGAGCGGCCGGCGCGACTCGGGCACCAGATCCTCGGGCAAGCCTTCCCACGAAAGACGCAGGAATTCGCGCCCTCCGCGATAGTGCGCTTCGAACAGCGAGAGAAGCGGCTGGCCCGCGACCGGATCGAGGATGCGTTGCGCGCAATCCAGCGCGCGATCGAGCAGTTGATCGGCTTCGGCGGGATCGGGCGCGAGCGGCGGCTCGTCGGCCTCGGGCGCGGCGGGCAGACCGCGCGCCACGCGCTCCTTGTGCGCGAGTTCCAGCCACTCGTCGGCGGCGCGCTCGGCGATGAATCCCGCCGCGATGCGATAGCCCGACAGCACGATCGACTGCCCGGTGTCGCCGAGCGGAAAGACGTACTCGTCGGACATGGCTTCGTCGACGGTCATTCCGTGGAAAGTCTCGCGCGGCAACGCAGCGCCTGCCGCCGGATCGAAACGCTGATGCGAGAGAACGTGCGCGGCGAGATCGGACGCCGCGGGACCGAATTCGGAACCCGGTCCGGGAAGGAGCTTCAAGAGGGATAACGTGCTGCTGCCTGCGATGCCCGATGTCGTCATGAGTGCCGCCTCCGATCGTGATGGGCTATCGTAACAAACCGTGCGACGACGCAGGGAGGCCGGCGGCGGGCGGCGCGATCGACCGGGCGCGTGACGTGCTTCCGGCGTGAAGACTTCGACCTCGACTGCGGAGCGCACGATGAACACCGACATCCACGAAGGCGGCTGTGCGTGCGGAGCGTTTCGTTTCCGCGCGCGCGGCAAGCCGCGGCGCGTCTCGCTCTGTCACTGCATGACGTGCCGCCGCGTGCACGGCTCCGCGTTCGGCGCGTACGCCATCTTCGCGCGCGATGACGTCGAGATGAGCGGACGGCTCGAGACGTGGCGCAGTTCCGAAGACGGGCGGCGGCATTTCTGCCCGGTGTGCGGATCGGTGGCGTACATGGAATATGCGAGCCATCCGGAAGTCGACCTGCCGCTCGGCGCATTCGACGAAACCGGCGTCTTCGAACCCGCCTACGAACTGTGGTGCACGCGTCGCGAGCCGTGGCTGCCCGCGGGCGTGCGCACGGAATATCCGGAAGACCGGCCAAAATGAGCGCGGCGGGCGGGCATATCCGCATCGGCATTTCCGGCTGGCGCTATGCCGGCTGGCGCGGCGTGTTTTATCCGAAGAAACTGGCGCAGGCGCGTGAACTGGAATTCGCGTCGCGGGCGGTGCAGACGGTCGAAATCAACGGCTCGCATTATTCGCTGCAGACGCTATCGAGCTATCGCGCGTGGCACGACGCCACGCCCGCGGACTTCGTGTTCAGCGTGAAAGGGCCGCGCTATCTGACGCACATGCTGCGCTTTCGCGACGAGACGGCGATTCCCGCGATCGCCAATTTCTTCGCCTCGGGCGTGCTCGCGCTCGGCGACAAGCTCGGGCCGTTCCTGTGGCAGTTTCCGCCGAACTTCAGCTTCAAGCCGGAAGCGTTCGAACGCTTTCTCCAGCTGCTGCCGAAGGACACGCACGCCGCCGTCGCGCTCGCGCAGCAGCACGATACCCGCGTCAAGGACCCGTGGTGCGAAGCGGGCCGCAAGCGCGCGCTGCGGCACGCCATCGAGATACGCCATCACAGCTTTTGCACCGATGCCTTCGTGCGGCTTCTGCGCAAGTACGGCGCGGCGCTCGTCGTGTCGGATTCGGTCGCGGACTGGCCTTACGCGGAAGACCTGACGTCCGACTTCGTCTACATGCGGCTGCACGGGACCGAGACGCTCTATGGCGGCGCTTATTCCGACGACGCGCTCGACGGCTGGGCCCGGCGCATCGAGCACTGGGCGGCGGGCGGGCAAGTCGAGGACGCGAGGCTCATCACATCGGCTGCGGCGCGCCGCCGTGCTTCGCGCGACGTGTACTGCTACTTCGACAACGATCAGAAAGTGAAGGCTCCCTTCGATGCCCGCCGCCTGATGGAGCGCCTCGGCATCGAGCCGGCGAGCGCCGCGAGCATCGTGCAAGCGTGAATCGACCGGGACACGCATTGTCCCGGGACCGCCGCATTCTTGGTCGCACGGTCCCGGCGATTGCATTCGCGTCCGGAAAATACGACGATAAGCAGCGTGCTTCGCGCACCTTACGATGCGCGACATCGACAGGACCGGAACTCTCAAGAAGTCCATAGCCTGCAAGGAGCATCGATATCATGGCGAAGCAACCGGTGAGCGGCACCGACAAGATTCATCCCGAAGGCGCGAAGTGCATCGGCGATTGCGATCCCGGCGAACAGATCGAAGTCGTCGTGATGCTGCGGCGCAAGGACGCCGAAGGCTTTCGCCAGATGATGGCGCGCATCGACGCCGGCGACGCCCCCGCGCAGCCGGTCTCGCGCGAGGATTTCGACAAGCGCTTCGGCGCATCCGAGGAAGACGTCCGCAAGGTCACGCAGTTCGCCGGGCGCTACGGCCTGTCGGTCGTGCGCGCGGAACCCGGCACGCGCAGCGTCGTGCTGAAGGGCAGCATCGACGCGTTCCAAAAGGCTTTCGATGTGAAGCTCGAACGCTTCCAGCATCACAACATCGGCGAATATCGCGGGCGCGCGGGCCCGGTCAACGTGCCCGACGATATCCACGACGCCGTCACGGCCGTGCTCGGCCTCGACAGCAAGCCGCAGGCGCGTCCGCATTTCCGTTTTCGTCCGCCGTTCAGGCCGCTTCGCGGCGCGGCGCAGACCTCGTTCTCGCCGGTCGATCTCGCACGCCTCTACCACTTCCCCGATGGCGACGGCGCGGGCCAATGCATCGCCATCATCGAACTGGGCGGCGGCTATCGCGACAGCGATCTTTCGGCGTACTTCTCGAAGCTCGGCGTGAAGGCCCCGAAGGTCGTCGCGATCGGCGTGGACCGCGCGAAGAATGCGCCGACCGGCAATCCCAACGGTCCGGATGGCGAAGTGACGCTCGATATCGAAATCGCAGGGGCGGTCGCGCCGGGCGCGCGCATCGCCGTGTACTTCGCGCCGAACAGCGACGCCGGTTTCGTCGATGCGGTCAATCGCGCGATCCACGACAACACGAACCGGCCGTCGGTCGTGTCGATCAGTTGGGGCGGGCCGGAGTCGAACTGGTCGTCGCAGTCGATGAGCGCATTCAACGACGTGCTGCAGAGCGCGGCGGCGCTCGGCGTGACGGTGTGCGCGGCGTCGGGCGACAGCGGCTCGTCGGACGGCGTCGGGGATGACGCCGATCACGTCGATTTCCCGGCGTCGAGCCCCTACGTGCTCGGCTGCGGCGGCACGAGCCTCGCGGCCACGGCGCACGGCATCACGCGCGAAGTCGTCTGGAACGACGGCGATCAGGGCGGCGCGGGCGGCGGCGGAGTGAGCAGCGTCTTTGCGTTGCCCGTGTGGCAAAAGGGCCTGCACGCGGCCCGCTCCGGCGGGCATCAGGCGCCATTGACGAAGCGCGGCGTGCCCGATGTCTGCGGCGACGCATCGCCGCTCACCGGCTACGAAGTGCTGATCGACGGCGACGATACGGTCGTCGGCGGCACGAGCGCCGTCGCGCCGCTGTGGGCCGCGCTGATCGCGCGCATCAACGCGATCCACGGCTCGCCGTCGGGCTTCGTCAATCCGAAGCTCTACAAGGCGAAGGCCGCGTGCCGCGACATCACCGAGGGCAACAACGGCAGCTTCGCGGCGGCATCGGGATGGGATGCGTGCACGGGGCTCGGCAGTCCCGACGGCGCGAAGGTCGCCGCCGCGCTCGCGCCCGCCCCGAGCCACGTAACAGTTGAGGCAAGTCAGTGAACAACAACCACGACGACGATTCTGGAGCGACCACGATGAACTCCGATCCACTGGAAATGAAGAGCATTCCCGCCACGGGAACTGGCGTCGCGCCCGATCCGGGCGGCATCAAGGAGCCGCCTGCGGCCGAGGAGCCCGCAGCGAAGGCGCCCGCGAAAAGCGCGGGGAAGAAGCATCGGCAGGATCAGCCGTATTTCGATTCGGTCGCGTACGGCAACGGTCCCGACGATTCCATCGACCCGGGCGAAGCCGACGAAAACGCCGCGATCACGCATCACACGGTGACGGTCGGCGGCGAGAAGATCGCGTACACGGCGACCGTCGGCCATCTCGTGACGGTCGATCCGAGCAGTTCGAAGCCCGAAGCGAAGATGTTCTACGTCGCGTTCACGAAGGACGGCGCGAAGGAGGAAGCGCGCCCGCTCACGTTCTTTTATAACGGCGGGCCGGGCTCGTCGTCGGTATTCGTGCTGCTCGGCTCGTTCGCGCCGCGCCGCATCAAGACCTCGATGCCGGGCTTCACGCCGCCCGCGCCGTACGAGATGGAGGACAACCCGGACAGCCTGCTCGACAAGAGCGATCTCATCTTCATCAATCCGGTCGGCACCGGCTATTCGGCCGCAATCGCGCCGAACAGGAATCGCGACTTCTGGGGCGTCGATCAGGACGCGGATTCCATCAAGCAGTTCATCAAGCGCTATCTCACGAAGAACAACCGCTGGAATTCGCCGAAGTTCCTGTTCGGCGAGTCGTACGGCACCGCGCGCAGCTGCGTGCTGGCGTACCGGCTGCATGAGGATGGCGTCGATCTGAACGGCATCACGCTGCAATCGTCCATTCTGGATTACAGCCAGGCGGGCAACCCCGTCGGCGCGCTGCCGACCGCCGCCGCCGATGCGTGGTATCACAAGAAGCTCGGCGTCCATCCGACGCCGCCGAACCTCGTCAACTTCATGGAGGAAGTCGCGGAATTCGCGCGCACGGACTACCTGAACGCGCTGCGCAAGTTCCCGCAGACGGACGACGAAGTGGTCGAAAAGCTCGCGGAGTTCACGGGCATCGACCGGGTGACGCTGCTCGCGTGGAGCCTCGATATCGCCGCTTACGACAGCCGCGGCAACTCGCTTTTCCTGACGACGCTGCTGAAGTCGAAGGGCGAGGCGCTCGGTTCCTACGATGGCCGCGTGACGGCGATATCGACGGGCATCGCAGGGAAGATCGATCCGAACTCCGGCGGCAACGACCCGACGATGACAGCGGTGAGCGGCGTCTACACGTCGATGTGGAACAGCTATCTGAACGAGCAGCTGAAGTTCACGTCGACATCATCGTTCACGGATCTCAACGATCAGGCGTTCGTCAACTGGGACTTCAAGCACACCGATCCGACCGGCGCGGAGAAGGGCGTCGATGCGAAGGGCGACATCGTTCTCTACACGGCCGGCGATCTCGCGGCGGTGATGGCGCTGAACGTCGACCTGAAGGTGCTGGCCGCGAACGGCATGTACGACTTCGTCACGCCGTTCTACCAGACGATCCTCGATCTTCAGCAGATGCCGCTCATCGACAAGACCGTGCGGCAGAACCTGTCCGCGACGTTTTATCCGTCCGGGCACATGGTCTATCTCGACGGCGGCTCGCGCACGCAACTGAAGGCCGATCTGGCGAAGATGTACGAAGAGGCGACTTCGAACCATGCGGCGATGAACCGCATCATCATGTTGCAGAAGACGACGGCGGACAAGATCGGTGCGGCGCTCTCGCCCGCGAATGCGGAGCAGTAGCGCCAGGCGTTTCGCTGCCTGCAACGGGCAGCATGGGCGTGCTGTCCTGTCCGATTGGCGCGCCCGCCCGTTTCTGCCACACTGGCTGCACCGCCCGCACAAGGGGTGCAGCGTTGTTCCATTCCGCAAAGCCCGCAAGCGTCGGGCGCTTCGTGTCGATCATCGCCTGGCTGCTCGTATGCGTCGCGGTCAGCGGGATGCACGCGCACGCATCGCAGCCTCTCGTGATCGGCGCGGTCCCCGGCATCGTCCCGCCGCTCGACATGGCCGACACGGCGGCGAGCCCGAACGCCGAGCCGCGCGGCATTTCCGTCGAGTTCGCGCAGGCGGTCGCGGGTTCGCTCGCCATGCAGCCGCAATGGCGGTTCTATCCGGATCGCGCCGCGCTCATCGGTGCGCTCACCCGCGGGGAAATAGACATGGCCACGGGCGCGACCGGCGAGGACGCCGGCCCCCCGCTCGCGCTTTCCCGGCCGTATATGCCGACGCAAATGGTGCTGGTCGAGCCGCTTGAGCAACGCGCGCCGACCTATCGCATTGCCTATGTGGACGCGCAGACATCGCGGGCGCGTTTGCAGGCCGCCTATCCGTCGATGACGCCCGCCGCGTATCCCGGCACCGTCGCGGCGTTGCTCGCGGTATCGCTCGGCGAAGCCGATCTGTTCGTCGGCGACATGACCGCCGTCGCCTACGCGATCGGGCATCTCGATCTTCCCGGCCTCGTCGCGACCGGCGCCGCGCCTTTCGACGAAGGCGGATACAGCTTCGCGTTCGCAACCGGACGGCCGGGCGCCGATGCCCTGCGCCAGCGTGTGGACGCCGCGCTCGCCTCGCTGCCGCCGCGCGTGATGATCGTCGCGCGGGCGCGCTGGAATGCCGCGATGACCGCCGTATCGGCCGAGCATCCGCTCAAGCTCACGCCCGAGGAGTCGGCGTGGGTCGCGACGCATCCCATCGTGCATTACTCGATGGTCGCGAACGCGCCGCCGCTGATTTTCCGCGACGCGCAGGGCGATCCGGCCGGCCTGGTGCCGGATCTGCTCGCCGCGTTATCGGGCGTTTCGGGGCTGCGCTTCGAAGGACGATTGCGCAAGGACGCCGCGCAGATCGACCACGACCTTCGAACCGGCGCGTCCGCGTTCGTGCCGTTCGGCATGCCGCGCGATTACGCCGACCGGAACCTCGTGCCGACCGTGCCCTTCGGCGACGGGCTCATCGCCATCGTGACGCGGGTGGACGCGCCGCCGCTGCAGGATGCCGCGGCGCTCGCGGGCAAGCGGCTCGCGCTGCCGCCCGAGTTTCCGGCGCGGGCCATGATCCGCGAGCTCGCGCCGGCGACGCGCGTGGTGCAGACGACTCCGATCGACGGACAGCTGCAGGCCGTCGTGAACGGCCATGCCGATGCGACGATCATGGACATGAAGCTCGCGAGCTATGCGGTCGGCAATCCGTATCGCGGCAAGCTGAAGATCAGCGGCGTGCTGTCGGCCAGGCCGTCGCCGCATGTGCTGCTCGTCGCGCGCGACGAACCCGTGCTGCTCGGCATCCTGAATCGCGCGATCGCCGCGCTTCCGCCGTACGAGCTCGAAGCGATCCACGCGCGCTGGAAACTCGATGAGCATCCCGAAGCATTGTGGGAACGCCGGCTGCCGCAGATCGAACTCGCTGCGTCGCTGGGCGGCGCGCTCGTGATCCTGCTTGCGGCGTGGGCGGTCTCGCTGCGCGTGCAGATCACGCGACGGATCGCCGCCGAGCAAGCGATGCGCGCCGCGAAGGAGGAAGCGGAAACCGCGAATCGGGCCAAATCCACGTTTCTCGCGACGATGAGCCACGAAATCCGCACGCCGATGAACGCCGTGCTCGGCCTTCTCGAGCTGGAACTGCGCGCGCCGGGCGAGGGCGCCGCGACGAAGCGTTCGCTGGAGACCGCGCATCACGCGGCGCGCGATCTGCTCGGCATGATCGACGACCTGCTCGATGTCGCGAAGATCGAGGCGGAGCGCCTGGTGCTCGCGCCCGCCCCGATGGATATCGATGCGTGGATCGCGAGCGTCGCGTCGATCTACGAGCCGGCCGCGCGCGCGAAGGGCATCGCGCTGGTGCCAGAGCGTGACGGCGCGGGCGGTCCCGCGTGGGTGATGGCCGACGGGCAACGCTTGCGGCAGGTCGTCGGCAATCTGCTGTCGAACGCGATCAAGTTCACGGATCACGGCGCGGTGACGCTCGCCTGCGACGCCGGACCGCCGCTCGACGGCATGCGCGCGCTGACGCTCACGGTATCGGATACGGGGATCGGCATTCCGCCCGAGCGGCAGGCGTCCCTCTTCACGCCGTTCGTGCAGGCCCACGACGGCGGCGCGCGGCACTTCGGCGGCACGGGACTCGGGCTGACCATATGCAAGCGGCTCGTGGAGATGATGGGCGGAAGCATTGAGTTGTCGAGCGAGCCGGGGAAGGGCACGCGGTTCACGGTGCGCGTCGCGTTTCCGGCGTCAAAAGCGGAGCATGCCGGGGCGGCTGCGCCGCGCGAGGCGGCGGCCGGCGCGCAGCAGGCGCTGGCGGGCACGCGCGTGCTGATCGTCGACGATCATCCGGCGAACCGCATCGTCCTCGAAGGACAGGTGCGGCTCTTGGGCGGCGCGACGCATTGCGAAGCCGACGGCCGTGCTGCGCTCGAACGCTGGCGTGCCGATCCGGGCGCATTCGACGTGATCGTCACCGACTGTTCGATGCCGGGGATGAGCGGCGAGGAACTCGCCCAAGCGATCCGCGCGGACGAAGCGCAGCATGCGCCGGGCGCGCGCGCGACGCCGATCATCGGCCTGACGGCGAATGCGCAGCCGGAAGCGGCGTCGCGGGCCGTCGCGGCGGGCATGACGATGTGCCTCGTCAAGCCGATCTCGCTCGATGAGTTGCGTGAGGCCGTCCTGTCGGTGGCGGGCGTGAAGGCGGGACGCGCCGTGCCGGCCGCGCAAGCCACGCCGGCGCCGGAACTTCCGCACCGCGCCCCCGTCTTCGATCAGGCCACGCTGAACGCGTTCGGCGATCAGGCCGCGACGCTGATCGACACCCTGCGATCCGCCAACGCCCAGGACCTCGACCAAGCCCACGCCGCGATGCACGCGTGCGATCACGCGCTGTTACGCGACATCGCGCATCGGATGAAAGGCGCGGCGGCGGTCATCGGCGCTGCGCCGTTCATGCAGGCGTGCGTCGTGCTTCAGCGCGACTGCGAACGCGTCATCGAAGAAGACCGCAACGGCGAAGACGACGCGAATATCGACGTATCGTTCGCCGCGTTCACGCGCGAGGCCCGCACGCTCGATGCGGCGCTCGATGCCGCCGTCGCCCGCCTGTCGGTCTGACAGACGCGTCTCGCGCCGCTGCGATCGTGTGTTTTAATTGAACCGCCGTTCATCTCGAAAACCGGCGGCCACGCGATGGCCGCGCCATCCGCTTGTCCCGCTCGTCCAGTTCATCGAGGCATGAATCGAAGCGACACCTCCGTTAATCCGCGCGGCGTCGAGAGCCGCCGCCGCATCGGGCGCGTGGCGTCGCCGGCCGTCATCGCGCTGGTCGCCCTTATCGCGGTGTCCGGCGGCGGCGCTCGCGCGCAGCGGTCAGACTGGCTCGATGCGCGCGTCACGCAGGCGACCATCGTCGATACCATCTGCGTGTCGGGATACGTCGATCGCGTGCTGCCGTCGTTCGAGATGCAGATGCGCCAGAAGGACCGGCTGCTCAAACAGCGTGGCGTCGATGCGTCGTTCGGCTCGGAATATGCGCTCGACCACCGCATGCCGGTGATCCTCGGCGGCTCGCCGAACTCGCCCGCCAATCTCGACCTGCGGCGCTGGGAAGGCCGCGCCGGGCAGCGTCGCAAGGAGCGGCTCGCGGTCTATCTGAAGCGTTGCGTCTGCACTGGCGATATCACGCTCAGGGCCGCGCAATCGGCGATGGCCGGCGACTGGCCGAACCGGTATCCGAATCTGTCCAGCATGTCCTGCAAGGGGCTCTGACGAGTCGGATCGCAACCCGCCCGCAACGGCATGCGGCGCCGGTATGAACGTTGCTCCGGGGCTCGCTTGTCGTTTCAGCTTCAAGCGGGTCCATCAATGCAGCAGGCAGGAACCAACAAGACGCCGTTCGGCGCGCGAAAAACCGGGGTTGCGGCGCTTGCCGTCCTCTTTCTGATGACGGCGCAGGCCAGCGCGCAGCAGGCGGGACGAGCGACGGCACCGGCTTCGGCACCGGCTTCGACACCGGCTTCGGCACCGGCAAGGGTCGCGCAAGGGCGTGTCGCGATTCCGCCCGCGCCGCCGCTGCCGCATGCCGCGAGCGCGCCGCAAACCGTGAGCGCCCCCGCGCGGGCGCTTCCCGCGATGCCGGTGCCGATGCCGCCGCAAGCGGTCTCGGATGCGTCGGCTGCATCGCGGGCTTCGGAGGCCGCGGAGGCGTCGGCCGCGTCGGCAGCCGAAGCGGCATCGGCGGCGAGCGCGGCATCCGAAGCCGCCGTGCCGGAGGCGCCGCTGCCGCCGGAACCGCCCGAGCCGAACATCGCGCAGCGAACGGGTCTCGCGCCCCAAGGCGCCTACGCGATGCGGCAGGCGTTCGCGCGCGAAGTCGACCGCCGCCTCGACGTGCCGGCCGCCGATCAGCAAGCCTATGGCCGCGCGCTTCAGCGTGCGCTCGACGAAAACGGCCACGGTAATCTGGCGAACGAGTTCGTGGTTCTCGTGGATCGCGCGGAGAACGTGCAGGCGGTCTTCGTCTACTTTCGCGCGAAACCGGGCGATGCGTGGTCGATGACCGGGGCATCGCCGGTATCGACGGGACGCCCCGGATCCTACGACCACTTCCTGACGCCGCTCGGCGTGTTCCAGCACGTGCCGGGCAACATGGACTTCCGCGCGGAAGGCACGCTCAACGAGTTCAAAATCCGCGGCTACGGCGCGCGCGACATGCGCATCTACGATTTCGGCTGGGTCGACGGCGAACGCGGCTGGGGCAAAGGCGGCGTCTCGCCGATGCGCTTCCAGATGCACGCCACCGATCCCGAGAAGCTCGAACCGGTGCTCGGGATGCGTCATTCGAAGGGCTGCGTGCGCATCCCGTCGACGCTCAACGCGTTCTTCGATCACCACGGCATTCTCGACGCCCAATACGAAGCGCGTGCGGCCGAAGGGCAATCGATATGGGTGCTGAAGCCGGATCGGCAGACGACGCCGTGGGCCGGCCACTATCTCGTCGTCATCGATACGGCGAGAAAGACGCGGCCCGCGTGGTCGCCGGGACCGGGAAAGGCCGCGCGCCAGCAGGTGCCGGCGGCCGCGATCCACGTCGATTGATCAGCCGGATCTCGCCAGCAGCACGCCCGCCAGCGCGACGCCAAAGCCTGCGATCTGGATCGCGCCGAGCGTCTCGCCGAACGCGACGTAGCTTTCGATGGCCGCGAGCGGCGGCGCGAGAAACAGCAAGGCCGTCGCCCGCGATGCGTCGCCGCGCCGGACCATCCACACGAGCAGCGTCGTCGCCACGCCCGACAGCATGACGATGCCCCAGGCAAGCGAGAGCCACGTGGTCATCGACGGAATGAAGCGGTGCTCGCCGAGCGATACGGCGAGCACCGCCGCGACGATGGCCGCGCCCGCGTTCTGCAAGGCGCTCGCGCTGCGAATATCCGCGTTGGCCAGCGACGTCTTCTGGTAAAGCGTGCCTGCGGTGATCGCGAACACGGCCAGGATCGCGACCGTGACCACCAGCCATTGCGGCGCAGCCCCCGCTGCATGCGAGGCGGGCGCGGCGCTCTCCGCGATCTTGGGAGCGAGCACGAGTGCGACGCCGAGGAGCCCGAGCGCAAGGCCGCCCCATGCGCGCGCCGAGAGCTTTTCGCCGAAGAGACGCGCGGCGAAAGCGGCGGTCAGGAGCGGCTGCAACGCGCCGAGCAGCGCCATCACGCCCGCGCCGAGCCCGCGCGCGACGGCCCAGTAACTCGCGCCGAGGTAGACGCCCTGAAGCAGCGCGCCGGCGACCAACTGGCGCACGGCGTCGCGGCCCGTCGGCCAGCGCACTCGCGCGACCAGCGCCAGCACGACGAACAGGACCGCCGTGCCGCAGAAGCGCGCGAGCAGGTACAGATTGGGGTCCACATACGGCGTGATCGCCCGCGCGACGATGAAGCCCGTCGACCAGAGGAACACGAACACGGGCGCGGTCAGCAACGAGAACATGAGCCGAGAAAGAGGACGAAAACGCGCAGTATCCGCGCGATTGCGGCGCGTCGTCTTGTTCAACCGTGCACAGCGTCTGCTATTCGATCGAGAACGTGTCGAGCGGCTGATTCGCGCGGGCGTCCTTCCCGCTCGCGAAGCGCCTCGAAAGCTGCGCATGAAGGCGGCGCGCCTCGTCGAGTGTGAGGTCGATCCAGTAGGGATCGCCGGCGGCGTCGTTGAGTCGCTCGGGCGGGAATTGAATTTCGATGACCACGCCTTTCTTGTACATCGTTGGCCTCATTCAGGTGCATGACTGCGGACCCGCGAGTCTAACGGACGCTTGCCCGCGTATTGCACACCACGCGGAAAGAATGCGTTGCCCGATGCGGGGTATCGGCCTTTCGCACGGCTGTCACGCGGATGACATCGTCCATATGTTACGGATCACGAAATAATATTTACCGACGCGAGTTCGCCACACGCCGGGGAACCATCGCGCGGAACGTCGTACAAAAAAAATAAAAGTGGCGTAACCTGCCTTTTTTCGGCCGCCGAGCGGACCTCCTGCAAACGTGCAAGGCCGTCGTCTCGCGTTCCGGACTGTGGTCATCGGGCGCGGCGCTGAACTAACGGCGCGCATGGACGGTCGTTGCTAAGATGCAAAAAACCGGAGATATCGATGACATCCGTCGACCTGGAATTCGACCAGCTGAACAGCACTGTCGATGCGCTGCGGCGCTCCATCTCGAACCGCCTGATGTACGGCGTCGGCAAAGACGCGGCGACCGCGCAGCCGCGCGACTGGCTGCATGCAGCCGAGCTCGCCGTGCGCGACCGGCTCGTCGCGCGCTGGATGCGCACCACGCGGCAGCAATACGAACAGGACGTGAAGCGCGTCTATTATCTGTCGATGGAATTCCTGATCGGCCGCACGTTCACGAATGCGCTGCTCGCACTCGGCATTCACGATGAAGTGCGCGACGCGCTCGCCTCGCTCGGCGTCGATCTCGCCACGCTGGAGGAACTCGAGCCCGACGCCGCGCTCGGCAATGGCGGTCTCGGACGGCTTGCGGCGTGTTTTCTCGACTCGATGGCGACGGTCGGCGTGCCCGGCTTCGGCTACGGCATCCGCTACGAATACGGCATGTTCCGGCAGACCATCGTCGAGGGCAATCAGGTCGAAATGCCCGATTACTGGCTGCGCGCGGGCAATCCGTGGGAGTTTCCGCGGCCCGAAGTGGTGTACACCGTGCACTTCGGCGGACGCACCGTGCAGCACGGCGACCGCACCGAATGGATCGACACCGAGCACGTCAACGCGATGGCCTACGACACGGTCATCCCCGGCTACGCGACGACCGCGACCAACACGCTGCGCCTGTGGTCCGCGCGCGCCACCGACGAATTCGATCTCTCTGCGTTCAATCAGGGCGATTATCGTCGCGCGGTCGAGGCGAAGAACACGTCGGAGCATGTGTCGCGACTGCTCTATCCGGACGATTCGACGCAGGCCGGCCGTGAGCTTCGCCTGCGTCAGGAGTACTTCTTCGTCTCCGCGACCATGCAGGATCTGATCCGCCGCTATCAGCGCACGCATACCCATTTCGGGCGGCTTGCGGAAAAGGTCGCGGTGCATCTGAACGACACGCACCCCGTGCTCGCGATTCCCGAACTGATGCGCCTGCTCGTCGATACGCATCATGTGCCGTGGGACAAGGCGTGGAAACTCGTGCAGCAGATGTTCTCGTACACGAATCACACGCTGATGCCGGAGGCGCTCGAAACGTGGGACGTCGAAATGCTCGCGCGTCTTTTGCCGCGTCATCTCGAGATCATCTTCGAGATCAATGCGCAGTTCCTCAAGCAAGTGACGGAGAAGTTCGGGCGCGATGTCGATCTGATCCGCCGCATCTCGCTCGTCGATGAATACGGCCAGCGCCGCGTGCGCATGGCGCACCTTGCGATCGTCGCGAGTCAGAAGGTGAATGGCGTGTCGAAGCTGCATTCGCAGCTGATGGTGCAGAACATCTTCTCCGACTTCGCGCGCATGTATCCCGAGCGCTTCACCAACGTGACGAACGGCATCACGCCGCGGCGATGGCTCGCGCAGGCGAGTCCTTCGCTGTCGTCGCTGATCGACAAGCGGCTCGGCACGCGCTGGCGCACCGACCTGTTCGAACTGGGACGGCTGCGCGAATGGCGCGACGATCCCGAGTTCCGCAAGGCGTTTCACGAGGCGAAGTTCGCGAACAAGCTGCGTCTCGTCGAACGCGCGAAGCGCGACGCGAACGCGATCATCAATCCCGAAGCGCTCTTCGATCTGCAGGTGAAGCGCATCCACGAATACAAGCGGCAGCTGCTCAACATCCTGTATGTGATCGTGCGCTATAACCGCATCCGCGAGAATCCGCAGCATGACTGGACGCCGCGCGTGGTGATGTTCGCGGGCAAGGCCGCGTCGGCGTACAAGATGGCGAAGAACATCATCAAGCTCATTAACGATGTCGCCAAGCGCATCAATGCGGACCCGCTCGTCGGCGACCGGCTGAAGGTCGGCTTCATTCCGAACTATGGCGTGAGCGTCGCGGAGCTGATCATTCCGGCGGCCGATCTGTCACAGCAAATCTCGATGGCCGGCACCGAAGCGTCCGGCACCGGCAACATGAAGCTGGCGCTGAACGGGGCGCTGACCATCGGCACGCTGGACGGCGCGAACATCGAGATATGCGATGCCGTCGGTCGCGAGAACATCTTCATCTTCGGCAACACGACGGACGAGATCGAATCGTTGCGCGCGGCGGGGTATCGGCCGCGGCAGATTTACGAGGAGAACGCGGAACTGAAGCTCGCGCTCGATCAGATCCGGCTCGGGCACTTCTCGCCGGAAGAGCCGCACCGCTTCTACGACATCTTCCATACGCTGGTGGACTGGGGCGATCACTACATGGTGCTCGCCGACTTCGCGAGCTTCGACAAGACGCAAAGCGAAGTCGACCTCAAGTTCCGCGACAAGGACGCCTGGACGAAGAGCGCCATCGAGAATGTCGCCGGCATGGGGATATTTTCATCGGACCGCACGATTGCGGAATATGCGCGCGAAATCTGGCATGTCGAGCCGCTGAACCTGAGCTGACGCGCCAAGCGCCGCGCGCCCTGCATCACGCTTCGGGGCGCGCGGCTGCAGTTTGCGCGTGTTTCGCGACCGCGTCGCCGACGAGCGCGGCCACGCGATCCGCGAAATCCTCATCCTTCGTGATGAGCACTTCGCGCTCGCCGTCGGATGTCGACACCATCAACTGATAGATGACGTCCTGCGTGATCCACGTCAGATAACCGACGACGACGATCATCACGCCGAGCACGAGCGCCGCGCCCGCGCCCGTCGCGATGCCCGCGCCCAGTACGACGAGCCCGATGATCGCGAGAGCGATCGGCAGCGGCTTCTTGCGTTCGATCTTCACGACCCGTGCGGCGCGCAGCTCGCGCAGCGGAATCATCTGGCCCGAAGCCGACAGGCCGGCGCGCGACAAGGTGACGCCGCGTTCGTTGAAGGGTGTATCCATAAGCTGATCGTTCCGTATGAGGCAGGGAAAACGCGGAGATTACCAGACGGTGCCAGGAACGGAGAAACCCCGAGCGATCTGCGGCTGAACCAGGTCTGCTTACATTCGAAAGTATGCCGTAATAATTTGGCCGGACCTTGATTATTGAAGCGGAAAGCGCATGATGTGTCGGAAGCAGTGACCGCTCGATGCAACCCGCGGGAGGCGCATCATGCCCACTCAGACCCGAACCATCGGCGCAACGTCCGCAAAGCACCGGCACAGAGATTCGGCGAACCGCCGCCGCTTCGCGATTCTGATGATTGCGGGCGTGGCGATCGCGTCGAACACATGGTCGGCCGGGCCGCTGCCCGCCGGAGGAAAATTCGTTGCGGGCGCGGGCGGCATGTCTGTCAATGGCAAGCGCCTGACGGTCACTCAGACGACATCGCGAGCCGTCATCGACTGGGCCAGCTTCTCGATCGACAAAGACAACGCGGTGACGATCCAGAACGGGTCCGGCGCAACGCTCGGCCGTGTGACCGGCATCGAGAAGTCGTCGATCAACGGTGCGCTCACCGCAAGCGGGAGCTTCTATCTGATCAATCCGCAGGGCATCGTGATCGGCGCGACGGGCGTCGTCTCGACGGGCGGGCGCTTCGTCGCATCGGCGCTTGATGTCGGCAACGACGCGTTCATGGCGGGCGGTCCACTGACCTTTGCGGGCAGTGGCGGGGGCGTCGTGGTGAATCTCGGCAAGATCAGCTCCACTAACGGCGATGTGTTGCTGATCGCGCGCAGTCTCGTCGAGAACGACGGCACGATCAGCGCGCCGGCCGGCTCGGCGGAACTTGCAGCGGGGGATCGGGTTCTCGTGCGCGATGCCGCCAGCCTTCCGCAAACGTTCGTGCAATCGACGGGCAGCCGTGGCGATGTGGTCGACAAGGGAACGATAGCGGCGGCGCAGATCGCATTGCAGGCCGCCGATGGCAATGTGTTCGCGCTGGCAGGCAACACGAACGCATTGCGCGCGACCGGCGCCGCGACGCGCGATGGCCGTGTCTGGCTCGTGGCGAACGACGGCGCCGCGCATGTGCACGGCCGCATCGATGCGGCGAACGCCGATGGCACGGGCGGCATCGTCGATACGGCAGGCGCGGCGCTTCATCTCGACGATGCCGACATTCATGCCGCGAACTGGAAGCTGAACGCGCCTGTATTCCATGCCGGTCCGTTGACGACGGCGGCGTTGCTCCACCAGTTGAATCAGGGCACGTCCGTGACGCTCGATGCGTCGCCGGGCGATATCGTGATGGAGCAGACGATGCGCTGGTCGGGCAACGCTTCGCTCACGCTCAACGCGGCGCGTTCCGTCACGGTCGGTCCGATGGCGACGCTCGGCAATACCGGTGCGGCCAATTTGACGCTGCGCGCCGACGCAGCGGGGCAGGGGAACGCGGGCAGTGTCTTCAACCTCGGCACGATCGACTGGTCGAAAAGCTCGGGCGTAGTCGCGAGTTACCGCGATAGCGGCGGGCAATACGTCAGCGGAACGGTCATCAGCAATCCTGCGTGGACCGCGCCCGCGTACAGCGGCGTGCGGGCGCAGATAACGGACTATCGGCTGATCGACTCGGTAGACGAGCTCGCGGCCATCTCGCAGGATCTCAATGGATCCTATGCACTGGGCCGCAACATCGACGCCGGTTCGTCGACGAGCACATTCCAGCCCATCGGCGCGGGCAGCGCGAGCGGGTTCACGGGGCAACTCGACGGCCTCGGGCATACGATCAACAGCCTGAGCATCACCGTTCTCGACTTCGACACCGCGCAACCGACAGGGCTTTTCGCGTCGATCGGAAACTCGGGTGCGGTGCGGAACCTGAAACTCGGCAATGTCGGCATCAGCGATTATTTCGGGCCGATGGGCGCGCTCGCCGGGCAGTCGTCCGGCGTGGTGTCGAACGTTCATGCCGACGGCAAGCTGGTCACGTACGGATCGACCGGCGGGCCAGTCGGCGGACTGTTAGGCATCAGCACCGGCGTCGTGTACCGCTCCGACAGCGCGGTCCCGGCCGGATCGTCGAGCGCCGCGGGCGGGCTCGTCGGCAATAACGAAGGATTGATATTGCAGTCCTTCGCCACCGGAGGCGCAGGGGGAGGCTCTCGCGCAGCGGGCGGCGGGCTCGTCGGAAGCAATTCAGGGTCGATCAGGCAATCGTATGCGACCGGATCGGTGGACGGCGGAAGCGGTGGTGGGGGACTGGTTGCTACTAATGTCGGATCCATCGTGGAGTCGTTTGCAAGCGGGCCCGTCGCGAGCTTCGTGCGGCCAGCGTTCAGGGGCGGCCTCGTTGCCGATAACCGCGGAAACGTTGCCGCCGACGTGTTCTGGGACCGCGAGACCACGGGGCAGGCATCCGGCGTCGGTTCGGGCACGCCTGTGCCCGTCACGAACGGTTTGACGACCGCGCAGATGAGCAAGCCGGAGAGCTTCGGCCCAACGTGGGATTTCAGTGCCGCCGGGACGTGGATCATGCGGCTCGCCGCGACGCATCCGGTATTGAGGTGGCAGGTTGCGCAGTAACGATGTCGATTGCGGTCATGCGGAGTGGATACCAAAGGCCGTGGGCCGTACCGTCACGGTGCGAGTTGACGCGTTTCATCCACGGACGAACCCATCGCTCGTCTGCGGCGGCGTCATGACCTGCAACACCGGACGTCCTTGGAGGTCTTTGCGCGGAAAGTACGATCGATGCGTCGTCGTGTCGACGTGCAGGACATGAGCGTTCGGTCCGACGTATCCTTCGCCGACCTCGGCTACAGGCTGAAATGGGCGATTCAGAGCCCGCATCGGGAGCGGTGTTCGTGCACGGTGCGCGCAATAGCGCGGGCTGCAGAGTGCCCACTGAAGCTGCCTCTCGTCGACGCGCACGCCAGGCGCTTCGCTTCCCAGCCTCGGCGTAACGGCCGGCAGGGGCGGCTTTCTTGCGTATCGGAAGATTGCGATATATACTTCGCATCAAGACGATTCGATACGTGCCCTTTAGCGTGCCGGCCGTCAGACGCACGAGCAACGAAATGGACATCGACGCAATCCACAAAGCCCTAGCCAACCCCCTTCGCCGCGAGATTCTCGAATGGCTGAAGGAGCCGGAGCAGCATTTCCCCAATCAGGAATTGCCGCTGTCGCATGGCGTGTGCGCGGGTCAGATCGATGAACGCTGCGGCATGTCGCAGTCCACCGTTTCCGCGCATCTCGCGACTCTTCACAAAGCAGGGCTCGTCACCACCAAGCGCGTAGGGCAATGGGTGTTCTTCAGGCGCGACGAGGCGGTCATTCAGGCGTTCCGCGATTCCATGGAGAATCTCTGAGCATCCGATGCGCCGTCCAGGTGACAGCATCCTTTCAACTTAATTAGGATACCTTCCGTTATGCCGACTCTTTTCGATCCGCTCAAAGTGGGCGCGCTGACGCTCAAGAACCGCATCGTCATGGCGCCGCTGACGCGCCAGCGCGCGGGCGTCGAACGTGTGCCGAACGCGCTGATGGCGCAGTATTACGCCGATCGCGCATCGGCGGGTCTCATCATCAGCGAGGCCACGTCGGTCACGCCGCAAGGCCTCGGTTACGCCGATACGCCGGGCATCTGGTCCGACGAACAAGTCGAAGGCTGGAAACTGGTGACCAAGGCCGTTCATGAAGCAGGCGGTCAGATCGTGCTGCAACTGTGGCACGTGGGCCGCATCTCGGACCCGGTCTTTCTCAATGGCGAACTGCCCGTTGCGCCGAGCGCGATCGCGGCCGAAGGCCACGTGAGTCTCGTGCGTCCGCAGCGTCCTTATGTCACGCCGCGCGCACTCGAGCTCGATGAAATCGCGGGCGTGGTGGCGGCGTATCGCAAAGGCGCGGAGAACGCGAAGCGCGCCGGTTTCGACGGCGTGGAAGTGCACGGCGCGAACGGCTATCTGCTCGACCAGTTCCTGCAGGACAGCACCAACAAGCGCACCGATGCATACGGCGGCCCGATCGAAAACCGCGCGCGCCTGATGCTCGAAGTCGCCGATGCGTGTATCGAAGTGTGGGGCGCGGATCGCGTCGGCATGCACCTCGCACCGCGCGCCGATTCCCACACGATGGGCGACAGCGACCGCGCCGCGACCTTCGGCTATGTCGCACGTGAACTGGGCAAGCGCAAGATCGCGTTCATCGCGGCGCGCGAGGCGGAAGGTCCGGACAGCCTCGGGCCGCAACTGAAGAAGGCGTTCGGCGGCGTCTATATCGCCAACGAAAAGTTCACGAAGGAAAGCGCCGAAGCGATCATCGCGCGCGGCGACGCGGACGCGGTGGCCTGGGGCAAGCCGTTCATCGCGAATGCGGACCTCGTGCGCCGCCTCGAACTGGACGCGCAGTGGAACGACCCGGACACGTCCACGTTCTATGCGCCCGGAGCGAAGGGCTATACGGATTATCCGCTGCTAGAAACGGCGGAGTAACGAAAACAGCGGCCCCGGCCGCTGTTTTCGTTTTCGCTATGATACTTCGGCATCCGAAGCAATACTTACCTCCCGCGCCGCGCAACAATAGCGCCCATGCGGCACGCCCATCGAAATTATCGAATTTCGACTCTACCGCGCATCAAAACTAGTGTATTGGTGACTCCAATCCGCTGCTGCATGCATTGCTTAAGAAATTGGGCCACGCATCGGCATCAATACGCTCAACCGTTGCATGCCGGGATTGGTTCGATGAAACGATCCAACGCATCGTCGACATTTCGTGGACGCGCCCGACCCGCCGGCACCGATGGCGGCGCGTCTGTCAGCCTGCTCGTCCTCTACCTTCATTTCGTGCCGGCACGGCACGTAACGGTCGCGAATCATCGCGCAAAGGAGCGCATATGTCGTGGATCACGCAAACGCTGCGCGCGTACCCGGAAATTGCCATCTTCCTGTCACTGGGTATCGGGTATTGGGTCGGCGGCAAGAGCTTCAAGGGCTTCAGCCTGGGCGCCGTGACAGCGACGCTGCTCGCGGCCATCGCCATCGGGCAGCTTGGCATCACGATTTCATCGAACGTGAAGGCGGTCTTCTTTCTGATGTTCCTCTTCGCCGTGGGTTATGGCGTCGGTCCGCAATTCGTTCGCGGCATTGCGAAGGACGGCTTGCCGCAAGCGCTGTTCTCCGTCATTCAATGTGTGCTTTGTCTTGCCGCGCCGTATGCCGCCGCCAAAATGGCGGGCTACGACATCGGATCGGCGGCAGGGCTTTTCGCCGGATCGCAGACCATATCCGCATCCATGGGTCTCGCCACCGACGCCATCAACCGGCTCGGCCTTCCGCCCGCCGAAACCAAGGCGCTGCTCGATGCGATGCCCACGGCCTACGCCGTCACGTATATCTACGGCACGATCGGCTCGGCGGTGATTCTCGCGATGCTCGGGCCGAAGCTGCTGAACATCGATCTCGTCGCGGCATGCAAGGACTATGAGAAGCAACTCGGCGGCGGATCGGCTGAACTCGGCGGCGCGGGTTCGGGCTGGCATCAGTTCGCGCTGCGTGCGTATCGCGTGGCGGAAGAAGGGCGGGCCGCCGGCATGACGGTCGGACAAGCGGAAGCGATGGTCCCGAGCGGCGCACGCCTCTTCATCGAGCGAATTCGCCGCAATGGCGCGATCCAGGAGGCGAAGCTCGAAGACGTGCTGCAGCCGGGCGATGTCGTCGCGATCGTCGGACGGCGCGAGCATCTCGTCGATCTGCTCGGCGGCGCGACCGAAGTGGACGATGCGGAACTGCTGTCGGTGCCGGTCGAGGGCGTCGATATCTATTTGACCGACAAGCGGATCGAAGGCAAGACGCTTGCCGAACTGGCGCAGATGCCGGGCGCGCGCGGCGTGTTCATCCGCAAGATCAAGCGCGGCGCCACCGAGACGCCGATTCCGGTGCTGCCGAGCACGAAGCTGTATCGCGGCGACACGGTGACGATCGTCGGCCGCACGCAGGATACGACCGCGGTGGCGAATGCGGTCGGCGTCATCGACCGGCCGAGCGACGCGGCGGACATGGCGTTCGTCGGCCTCGCCATCACGCTGGGCGCGCTGATCGGCGCGATCGTCGTCCGCTTCGGCGCGATTCCGATCACGCTGTCGACGGCGGGCGGCGCGCTGATCGCGGGCATCGTATTCGGCTGGCTTCGCGCGATACATCCGACGTTCGGCCGCATTCCGTCGCCGACGATCTGGTTCATGAACTCGGTCGGGCTGAACGTGTTCATCGCGGTGGTCGGCATTTCGGCGGGGCCGGGCTTCGTCGCGGGCCTGCAAAAGCTCGGCGTGAGCCTGTTTTTATGGGGCATTTTCGCGTCGTCGGTGCCGCTCATCCTCGGCATGTATATCGCCAAGTACGTGTTCAAGTTTCATCCCGCGATTCTGCTCGGCATCTGCGCGGGCGCGCGCACGACGACCGCGGCGCTCGGCATGATCTGCGATGCCGCGAAGAGCCAGGTTCCGGGTCTCGGCTACACCGTCACCTATGCAGTCGGCAATACGCTGCTGACGATCTGGGGGATGGTCATGGTGATGCTTCTGACCTGAGGGCGCGGCACTTCCGCCTCTCGTGTTTTCCTTCCCGTTTGATTGCTCTATTCTGGGGGTGTTGGATGTCAAAGTCCTCTAAGTCCGGTTCCGACGATCGCGCCGCGATGGCTTCGCTCAGCCCGTTCGAACTCAAGGACGAACTCATCAAGGCAGCAGGCGGCGGCGTGGTCGAGCGCCCGGCCAATGTCGCCATGCTCAACGCGGGGCGCGGCAATCCGAATTTCCTCGCGACGATTCCGCGTCACGGTTTCTGGCAGCTCGGCCTCTTCGCGATGCGCGAGTCGGAGCGCTCCTTCGCCTACATGCCGGAAGGCATCGGCGGTTTTCCGAAGCACGAAGGGCTCGAAGAGCGCTTCGAGATTTTCGCGCGTGAAAACAAGGGCACGCCCGGCATCGACTTCCTGTTCGGCGCGGTATCGTATGTCCGCGATCAGCTCGGCCTCAACGCCGGCGACTTTCTCTATGAGATGTGCGAAGGCATTCTGGCGTCGAATTATCCCGTGCCCGACAGGATGCTTAAGTTATCCGAAGTAATCGTCGGGCAGTATTTGCGGCGCGAGATGATCGGCAAGCATCCGTTCGTCGGCGAGTTCGACATCTTCGCGGTGGAAGGCGGCACGGCGGCGATGACGTACATCTTCAATACGATGCGCGAGAACTTCCTCATCAAGCCGGGCGATACCATCGCGCTCGGCGTCCCGATCTTCACGCCGTACATCGAGATTCCGCGTCTCAACGACTACAAGCTGGAAGTGGTGAATCTCGACGCGGATGTCGCGCGAGGCTGGCAATACTCGAAGGAGGAGCTGGACAAGTTGCGCGATCCGAAGGTCAAGGCGTTCTTCCTCGTGAACCCGAGCAATCCGCCGTCCGTCAAAATGGACGACGAAAGCCTCGCGTACATCGCGGAGATCGTGAAGGAAAGGCCTGACCTTATCCTCCTGACCGACGACGTGTACGGCACCTTCGCCGATGACTTCGTCTCGCTCTTCGCGCTATGCCCGAAGAACACCATTCTCGTCTATTCGTATTCGAAGTATTTCGGTGCGACCGGCTGGCGGCTCGGGACCATCGCGACGCATCGGGAGAACATTTTCGACGAGCAACTGGCCGCGCTTCCCGAGGAGCAGAAGGCGATCCTGCATGAGCGCTATGAATCGATCACGACGGAGCCGGACAAGCTGAAGTTCATCGACCGTCTGGTGGCGGACAGCCGCACCGTCGCGCTGAATCACACGGCGGGTCTCTCGACGCCGCAGCAGGTGCAGATGGTCCTCTTCTCGCTCTTCTCGCTGATGGACACGCCCGACGCGTACAAGAACGCGTTGAAGCGCCTCATTCGCAGCCGCAAGCAGGCGCTGTATCGCGAGCTCGGCATTCCGCTCGAGGACGACGACAAGAATCTCGTCGATTACTACACGATCCTCGATGCGGAATACATCGGCGAGCGCATGCACGGACGCGAGTATGTCGAGTGGATGTTGAAGAACACGCAGCCTTCCGAACTGCTCTTCAGGCTCGCGAAGGAAGCGCGCGTCGTGCTGTTGCCGGGGCGCGGCTTCGGCACGCAGCATCCGTCGGGACGCGTGTCGCTCGCCAATCTCAACGAGAGCGACTACATGCAGATCGGCCGCGCGATCCGCAAGCTGATGAACGAGCGCCTCGCGCAATACGAGGCGGAGAGCAACGGCAAGAAGGGCAAGTAACGCGCATCCGAACGAGAGCGGGCCGCCTGCGCGGCCCGTTTTTCATGCGTGGTTCAGCGCGCGATCAGAACTTGTGACGCACGCCGATGCGGAACGCGAGCTGGTTGTTTTCACCCGCGCCCGACGTGCCGAAGTAGCTCGACGCGGAGCCGATCTGCGCCTGATTCTCAACGCCGCGGTTCGCGCCTGACGCCTTCTGGTAGATCGCGAGCGCGTAGACATCGGTGCGCTTGCTGAGCGCATAGTCGGCGCTCGCATCGATCTGATGCCAGTGGCCCTGGAATGCATCCGACAGGTTCATGTACGTGTAGCCGAGGCCCGCGGTGAAGGCCGGCGTGACCGCGTACTTGCCGCCGATTTCATACGCATTGAACTTCGAGCTGTTGCCCGCGACCGGTTCGAAGCGCGTGTTCGTCCACAGGCCGAACACCGTCGCTGCGCCGAATGCATAGTTCGCGCCGACGCCGAACGTGCGCAGGTCCTTCGCGCCGCCCGTCGCGATGTTCGCGATGGTCGTGCTGAACGCGGGCGTCGCCGCACCGGGGAAGCGGATGTCGGTATAGGCCGCGCCGATGCCGAACGGACCCGCCTTGTAGTTCAGCCCGAAGCTGTATGCGCGCGACGAACCCGCGACCGTCGTGGCGCCTGCCGTCGTGTTCGGCGCACCGGCGAACGCGCCGGCCTGATTCGAGAAGCCGTACATCGCGCCGAAGGTCACGCCGTAGAAGCTCGCGCTGCTGAACTTCACTGCGTTGTTGATGCGGCTCGACGTGAGCTGATCGACGTCGTTGATGTGATACGCGTAGTTGCCCGCGACGGTCTGTCCGCCGATCGAATAGGCCGAGCCGAGGTAGTCGGTCGAGAACGAGTATTGACGGCCGAAGGTCACGGAGCCGATGTCGTTCTTCGAGACGCCGACATACGCCTGACGGCCGAACTCCGCGCCGCCCTGGCCGAGCGCGCCGGTGCCGCTGTTGAAGCCGTTCTCCAGCACGAAGATCGCCTTCAGGCCACCGCCCAGATCTTCCGCGCCGCGCAGGCCCCAGCGGCTGCCCTGCGCCACGCCGTCGTCGTACTTGAACAGATGATCGCTGCCGGTGCGCGTCGCGCTGTTGTTGGCGTAGCTGATACCGGCGTCGATGATGCCGTACAGCGTCACGCTGCTTTGCGCATGAGCGGACGTCGCGATGCAGGCGAATGCGGCGAGCGCGGCGGCTGCCAAAAGATTCTTCTTCAAAACAAGCTCCGTGAGTGAGTTCGCGGTGTGTGGTCGCGCGGCAGCGTGTTGCGGTCAGCTATGCAAGCAGCGCGCGTCGCGGCGCGTTGCGCTCGGAATGGCGCATGGCGGCGACGGGCGCAAATGTAGCGATCGCTGAAGAAAGAAATGTGACAGCGTGGCAGCCGGCGCCGGCTGTATCGCGTGTGCAACGGGGCTGGCGGATGCCCTTCGGATGTGAGCACGCACGCGCGCGGTATCCTTGCGGTTCGATTACCGCGAGCGAGATCATGGACGAAAAAGGAATCCGCGAACTGGAAGAGCAGCTCAGGCAGGCGATGCTGTCGTCGGACGTCAAGGCGCTCGACGCGCTATTGGCCGATGACCTCAGTTTCGTCGACGCCACTGGCAAGGTGTGGACCAAAGCCGACGACCTCAATGGCCATCGCTATGGCGTGCAGCGTATCGACAGGCTCGATGTGGAGGAGCAGAGCGTCCGCGTGCATGGTGCGTTCGCGGTGACGGTGACGCGCGTGGCGCTTTCCGGCACGTTCGCCGGTGCGCCGTTCGCGGGCAGCCTGCGCTACACGCGAACGTGGGGAGAGACCGCCGGCGGCTGGCGTGTCGTGGCCGCCCAGTGCGGTCTCGTGGCTTTCTGATCCCGCCTAGGCCGACAGCAGCGAGCCCGTGCGATAAGCCTTCGCTCCCGCGATGCGCGCGACCTCCAGCCCCGCCGACGCGAAGCGCATGATCTGCCGCGCGTACATCACGCCGGAAGTCGTGCATTTGAGCGTGGTGACGGTGTCGGAGAGCGGATCGATGACATCGGCGATGACTTCGCCCGCATCGATGTACGCGCCGACTTGCGCGCGAAACACGAGCACGCCGGACACGGGCGCGACGATCGGCTCGGCGCCCGCAAGCGGCGTCGCGGGATAGGCGAGCGGAGGTTGCTCGACGGCGGGCGCATCGATCACCCCGCGATGGATCAGATAATTGACGATGGCCTGCGCGTCCTTGTCGCCGAGTTCGTGCGATACGTCGTGCTGGCTGCGCAGTTCGACCGTCACCGAGATTCCGCCGTTCGGAATCGGGAAGCGTTCGCCGAAGCGCGCGCGCAGGTCCGACCAGCAGAAACTGTGAATCTCGTCGAACGGATTGCCGACCGAATTCAGCGCGAGCAGCGACGCCTTCGCATCCAGATAACGCGCGAGCGGCTCGACTTCGTCCCAGATGTCCGGGTTCGTGTACAGGTGCAGCGCGGCGTCGAGGTCGCAGTGCAGATCGAGCACGACATCGGCGTCATAGGAGAGCTTCTGCAGCGCGAGGCGTTGCGATTCGAGCTCGGTGCGCGGCGTCTGCTCGTCGAGCGCTTCCTTCATCGCGGCGCGCACGGCGAGCCGGTTTGCATCGGCGTCGTTCGAGAGCCGGGCCTCGATGCGCGGGCCGATCAGCGCGGCGAGATCGTAGAAATTGCGGTTGAAGTTGTGGCCGCTGTTGGTCTCGAAACGGCCGAGCAGATTGCCGTGCAGGAACTGGCTCAGGCCGATCGGATTCGGCACCGGCACGATCACGACTTCGCCGCGCAGCTTGCCTGCGGCTTCGAATGCGGCGAGCTGGCGGCGCAGCTTCCAGGCGACCAGCATGCCGGGCAATTCGTCCGCATGCAGCGACGATTGAATATAGATTTTCTGTCCGCCGCCGGGGCCGTAATGAAAACTCGTGATGCTGCGGGAGGTGCCGAGCGTCGGCGAGATCAGTTGATGAGTTCTAGTCTGCATAGTGTGCGCGCGCACGCGAGTGCGCGAGGTCTTGCCTCTGTAGGTTACTGAACCGGACGAGTCCCGCGCCGCGGTGTCTCTGTCCGCCGGCGCTGCCTCGGACGTTCGATCTTAGCCGAAATCGGCAGCACGGGAGGCCGGCGCTCGCGCGCCCCGCGCCGGCCGGCTTGACCGCCGGAAACGAAAAAGGCTCCGCGCAGTGAAGCGCGGAGCCCGTCGACCAAGCTGGCTGCGAAGCGATCAGCCGCCGTACACGTCGAAGTCGAAGTACTTCTTCTCGAGCTTCTTGTACGTGCCGTCCTTGATGATATCGGCGATCGCCTTGTCGATCTTCGCCTTCAGATCGGTGTCTTCCTTGCGCAGACCGATGCCCGCGCCGTTGCCGAGGATCTTCGCATCGACGAGATCCTTGCCCGCGAAGTCGTAGCCCGCGCCGCGCGGCGTCTTCAGGAAACCGAGGTCGGCCTGAACCGCGTCCTGCAGCGCGGCGTCGAGACGGCCCGAGGTCAGGTCGGCGTAAACCTGGTCCTGGTTCTGATACGGCGTGACCGTCACGCCCTTCGGCGCCCAATAGGTCTTCGCGTAGGTTTCCTGGATGGTGCCCTGTTCGACGCCGACGTTCTTGCCCTTCAGGCTTTCAGCCGTCGGCATGATGTTGCTGCCCTTCTTCGCGACGAGGCGCGTCGGCGTGTTGAAGAGCTTGCTCGAGAAAGCGATCTGCTCGGCGCGTTGCGGGGTCATCGACATCGACGAGAGGACGCCGTCGAACTTCTTCGCCTTGAGCGCCGGGATCATGCCGTCGAAGTCGTTTTCGATCCACACGCACTTGGCCTTCAGGCGCGCGCAGATTTCGTTGCCGAGATCGATGTCGAAGCCGACCAGCTTGCCGTCCGAGCCCTTCGATTCGAACGGGGGATAGCTTGCGTCGACGCCGAAGCGGATCGTCGAATAGTCCTTGGCGTGAGCCGTGACGGCGGTGAACGACGTGGCGGCGAGAAGGGACATCGACAAGGCGGCAAGCAGTTTCTTCACTTGTTAACTCCAAAGGATGGTCGGTTCAGCCCGAAAGGTCTCGGTTCGGGTGCGGCCGGCGCCGGCGCGGATCGGTCGTGATCGCTCGGAGCGCCGGACGGCGGGCATTCGGCGGATCGTGTCCGCGCAGAATCGGCAGAAGGTTACCAAGCCAAAATAGTACGGGACCTAGTGAAAGCACGGATAGCGGTGCTTTAGAACATTTCCTCGCTTAAAGACAAGTGCTTATTTCCTAATTTCTCGATGATTCGCCGCGCTCCTTGGTTCCGGATGCGCCTTTTTCGCTGGCCCGGAGCGGGGCATCGGTCGGTATTGCTGCGTATCGGCAATTAACTGGGCGGTTAGGATGCGCCCCTGAGCGTGCGGCGTGCGGTTTGCTGCGCCGGAGCGTCCCGTGTGCCAGAATCCGCAGGTCGTTCCCAATAGCCGCCCACTATTCGAATATGTCCGACACGCTCACTCCGGTGGAAGCAGATCATGCGATGCGCAACTGGACCTATCGACCGGAAGGCGCCATTCCGGTCGGGTCCGATGAGCACAAGCGCATGTTTTGCGAAATGCTGCTGACGACGCACAACCCGTATAAACCCGCCGTCATCGACTGGCCGAAGCTGGATGCGGCGGCGCTCAAGCGCGTGACGTCGCTGCCGATCTGGGACATCGCGGTCCAGACGGAAGGGCGCGCGTCGATTCGCGTGGCGACGTACGCGGCGAGCGTCGCCGATCCGCTTTTGCGCGATGCGTTGCAGATGAACGGCGGCGAGGAGGCGCGGCACAAGATCGTGCTGTCGAAGCTGGTGGAGGCTTACGGCATCGCGCTCGCGCCGGAGCCGCCGTATCCCGCTCCCGACGATGCGCTGCGCGCGTGGATGCTGACCGGGTATAGCGAGTGCATCGACAGCTTTTTCGCGTTCGGGCTGTTCGAAGCCGCGCGCCGGTCGGGTTATTTTCCGGAGGCGCTGGTCGAAACGTTCGAGCCGGTCATTCAGGAGGAAGCGCGGCACATCCTGTTCTTCGCGAACTGGGTGGCGTGGTATCGGCGGAGTCTGCCGTGGTATCGCAAGCCGGGATTCATGCTGAAGACGGCGGGCGTGTGGCTTTCGCTGATTCGCGACCGCATATCGCTTGCGCGCGGATTCGACAATAGCGGCGCGGCGCAGGATGCCAATTTCCCGGCGAATGTGGGGGATTCCGTCGCGGGGGATGTGTCGGTCGGGGCGTTGATCGATCTTTGCCTCGCCGAGAACGACCGGCGCATGGGCGGGTATGACGCGCGGCTGCTTCGGCCGGGTACGGTGCCGAGGTTGGCGCGGTGGGTCAGGCGGTTCGTCAAGAAGTAGCGGGCTTCCTGCTTTCCTCGAACCGCCGCGACGCATCCTCCACCTCCTGCCGAAACTGCACGAGCGCAGCCAGTTGTGCATCCGGCGGCTGCAACGCCGCCCACAGCACCTCGATGAGCTCGTCCGCTGTCGTATCGATCTGACTCTGGCTCAGCCGGCGCTTCGGCAGCGTCGCGTCCCACAACACGTGTTCCATCGGCCCGAAAACCAGCGAGCGCAACAGTCGCAGCGGCACATCCGCGCGCACGTGCCCAAGCGACTGCCCGCGCGCGAGCACATCCATCAGCGGCGCGGTGTATCGGCGCTGCAGTTCCGTCAGCGTATCCGACAGGTCGTGCTGCTTCGTGCGCCCCTCCGACAGCACCAGCGAGCACAGTCCCGTGCCGTTCACGAGCATCAGGCGCAAATGCGTCCTCACGATGAACGCGAACTGCTGCCGAACCGAGCCTTCACGCGGCAAGCCGCTTTCGAAGGCATCGATGATCTCGTCATACCAGTCCGCGATCACGCGCGCGCACAGTTCCCGCTTTCCGCTGAAATAACTGAACACAGTCGCCTCGGAAATGCCCGCGCGCTGCGCGATCTCGGCGGTCGTCGCGGCGTCATAACCCTTCTCGGCAAAGACATCGCGGCCGGCTTGCAGAATCTCGCGCACGCGTTGCTGAGATTTCACGCCGGCAGGCGTGCGGCGGCCGGTGGAGGTCGAGTGTGTGGACATGAAGGTCGCCCGGAAGCAGAAGCGGAGTAAATGTGAGCGTAGCTCAAAAACCTATTGACGGCTAGGCGATTTGAGCGTGAAATTGGCGCATTCTGCGGCTGATCGTCCGCTGTGAGTCAGACTCATGCAGCGGCGCGCCGACAACATCGCATCTGGAGGAGACACCCCATGAGCACCGTACCCGGCCTCGACTTCGCGCTGGGCGAAGACATCGACATGTTGCGCGATACGCTCGCCAACTTCGCCTCGAAGGAAATCGCGCCGCGCGCCGGCGAAATCGATCGCACCGACCAGTTCCCGATGGACCTCTGGAAGAAATTCGGCGATCTCGGCGTGCTCGGCATGACCGTTTCGGAAGAATACGGCGGCGCGAACATGGGGTACACCGCGCACATGATCGCGATGGAAGAGATTTCGCGGGCATCGGCGTCGGTCGGCTTGTCGTATGGCGCGCATTCGAATCTGTGCGTCAACCAGATTCATCGCAATGGAACCGAAGCGCAGAAGCGCAAATACCTGCCGAAGCTCGTGTCCGGCGAACACGTCGGCGCACTCGCGATGAGCGAACCGAACGCCGGTTCGGACGTCGTCAGCATGAAGCTGCGCGCCGACGAAAAGGGCGATCACTACGTGCTCAACGGCACGAAAATGTGGATCACCAACGGCCCGGACTGCGACACGCTCGTCGTCTATGCGAAGACCAGCATCGAAGCGGGCGCGAAGGGCATTACCGCGTTTATCGTCGAGAAGGGCATGAAGGGCTTTTCCGTCGCGCAGAAGCTCGACAAGCTCGGCATGCGCGGCTCGCATACCGGCGAACTCGTGTTCGAGAACGTCGAAGTGCCGAAGGAGAACATTCTCGGCGCGTTGGACGGCGGCGCGAAAGTGCTGATGAGCGGCCTCGACTACGAACGCGCCGTGCTCGCGGGCGGACCGACCGGCATCATGCTCGCGTGCATGGACGCGGTCGTGCCGTATATCCACGATCGCAAGCAGTTCGGGCAGCCGATCGGCGAGTTCCAACTGATTCAAGGCAAGGTCGCGGACATGTATTCGACGCTGCAGGCGTGCCGCGCCTATGTGTACGCGGTCGGCCGCCAGCTCGACACCATCGGCGCCGAACATGTGCGCCGCGTGCGCAAGGACTGCGCTGGCGTCATCCTCTACACCGCGGAAAAAGCCACATGGATGGCCGGCGAAGCGATCCAGATTCTCGGCGGCAACGGCTATATCAACGAGTATCCGGTGGGCCGTCTCTGGCGCGATGCGAAGCTCTACGAAATCGGCGCGGGCACGAGCGAGATTCGCCGCATGCTGATCGGCCGTGAACTGTTCGCCGAGACGGCGTGAGGGCGCGACATGGCGATCATCGAATCGAAACTGAATCCGCGCAGCGAAGAGTTCCGCGCGAACGCGGCGGCCCTTGATGCGCTCGTCGCGGACCTGAAAGACAAGGTCGCGAAAATCGCGGAAGGCGGCGGGCCGGCGGCGCGCGACAAGCATCTGTCGCGCAACAAGCTCTTGCCGCGCGATCGCATCGCGCAACTGCTCGATCCGGGCACGCCGTTTCTCGAGCTGTCGCAGCTCGCGGCCTACGGCATGTACAACGACGAAGCGCCGGGCGCGGGCATCATCACCGGCATCGGGCGCATCGCGGGGCAGGAGTGCGTGATCGTCTGCAACGACGCGACCGTCAAGGGCGGCACCTACTATCCCGTCACGGTGAAGAAGCATCTGCGCGCGCAGGAAATCGCCGAGCAGAACCGCTTGCCGTGCGTGTATCTCGTCGATTCGGGCGGCGCGAACCTGCCGAATCAGGACGATGTCTTTCCCGACCGCGATCACTTCGGCCGCATTTTCTACAACCAGGCGAACATGTCGGCGCAGGGCATCGCGCAGATCGCGGTGGTGATGGGATCGTGCACCGCGGGCGGCGCGTATGTACCCGCGATGAGCGATGAATCGATCATCGTAAAGAACCAGGGCACGATTTTTCTGGGCGGCCCGCCCTTGGTGAAGGCCGCAACGGGCGAGGAAGTCAGCGCGGAAGACCTCGGCGGCGGCGATGTGCATACGCGCCTGTCGGGCGTCGTCGATCATCTCGCGCAGAACGATGCCCATGCGCTCGGCATCGCGCGCAGCATCGTCGGCAATCTGAATCGCGTGAAGCAAGCGCCGCTCGCATTGAAGGAGCCGCTGCCGCCGCGTTACGACCCGCAAAGCGTGTACGGCGTCATTCCCGTCGATACCCGCAAGCCCTTCGATGTGCGAGAAGTGATCGCGCGCATCGTCGACGATTCCGCTTTCGACGAATTCAAGGCGCGCTACGGCGCCACGCTCGTGTGCGGATTCGCGCATATCTGGGGGCACCCGGTCGGCATCGTTGCGAACAACGGCATCCTCTTCAGCGAGTCGGCGTTGAAGGGCGCGCATTTCATCGAACTATGCGCGCAACGCAAGATTCCACTCGTGTTCCTGCAGAACATCACGGGCTTCATGGTCGGGCGCAAGTACGAAAACGAAGGCATCGCGCGCAACGGCGCGAAGATGGTCACGGCGGTCGCGACGGCCAAGGTGCCGAAGTTCACGGTGATCATCGGCGGTTCGTTCGGCGCGGGCAATTACGGCATGTGCGGTCGCGCATATTCGCCGCGCTTTCTGTGGATGTGGCCCAACGCGCGCATTTCGGTGATGGGCGGCGAGCAGGCGGCCTCCGTGCTCGCGACGGTGCGGCGCGACGGCATCGAGAAGAAGGGCGGCACGTGGTCGAAGGAGGATGAGGAAGCGTTCAAGGCGCCTATCCGCGATCAATACGAGGTGCAGGGTCATCCGTACTATGCGAGCGCGCGCCTCTGGGACGACGGCGTCATCGATCCCGCGCAAACGCGCGACGTGCTGGGCCTCGGCCTCGCCGCGACGATGAACGCGCCTATCGAAGACACGCGCTTCGGCGTATTCCGGATGTGACGACACGAGTGGGCGCTTTCGCGCCTTACTCCTGTCTCCTACAGAGCAAAGCCATGTTCAACAAAATACTCATAGCGAACCGCGGCGAAATCGCATGCCGCGTGGCGGCGACTGCGAAGCGCCTGAACGTCGGCAGCGTGGCGGTTTATTCGGATGCCGATGCGAAAGCCAAGCACGTCGATGTCTGCGACGAAGCGGTGCACGTCGGCGGATCGGCGGCGTCGGAGAGTTATCTGCGCATCGAGCGCATCGTCGAGGCAGCGAAGCGAACCGGCGCGCAGGCCGTGCATCCCGGTTACGGATTTCTTTCGGAAAACGAAGCGTTCGCCAACGCGTGCGAGGAAACCGGACTGGTGTTCATCGGGCCGCCCGTGGAAGCCATTCGCGCGATGGGGTCCAAGGCCGCAGCCAAGGCGCTGATGCAATCGGCATCGGTGCCGCTCGTGCCGGGCTATCACGGCGACGATCAATCGCCCGATCTGTTGCAGCGCGAAGCCGACCGCATCGGCTATCCGGTGCTGTTGAAGGCCAGTGCGGGCGGCGGCGGCAAGGGCATGCGCGTCGTCGAACGAAGCGAGGACTTCACGCAGGCGCTGGCTTCGTGCAAGCGCGAGGCGGCGTCGAGCTTCGGCAACGATCGCGTGCTGATCGAAAAGTATCTGCTGCGGCCGAGGCACGTCGAAGTTCAGGTGTTTGCGGACAAGCACGGCAACGCCGTCTATCTGTTCGACCGCGATTGCTCCGTGCAGCGCCGCCATCAGAAGGTGCTGGAAGAAGCGCCCGCGCCCGGCCTCTCCGATGAAACCCGCCGTGCGATGGGCGAAGCCGCCGTCGCGGCGGCGCGCGCAGTGAATTACGTCGGCGCGGGCACGGTCGAATTCATCATGACGCAGGACGGCCAGTTCTACTTCATGGAGATGAACACGCGCCTGCAGGTCGAGCATCCGGTGACGGAGATGGTGACCGGCCTCGATCTCGTCGAATGGCAATTGCGCGTGGCGGCCGGCGAGCCGTTGCCTTTGCAGCAGCACGATCTGCGCGTCGATGGTCATGCAATCGAGGCCCGCGTCTATGCCGAGAATCCGTCGCGCGGCTTTTTGCCATCGACGGGCACGCTCAGGCACCTCGCGTTGCCGGATGCGGTGGAGTTCGGAATCGATGGTCACGTGCGCATCGATAGCGGCGTGCGCGAGGGCGACGCGATCACGCCGTTCTACGATCCGATGATCGCGAAGCTGATCGTGCACGGTCGCGACCGCCGCGACGCCCTCGCGCGCATGGCGCGCGCGCTCGCGCAGTGCGAGATCGTCGGATTGCATACGAACGTGGAGTTCCTGCAGCGGATCGTGAAGAGCGAGCCGTTCTCGGGGGGCGAACTCGATACCGGCCTGATCGAGCGTCATCACGATGCGCTCTTCGCGGCTTCACCGGTATCGCGCGACAAGGCGCTCGCGCTCGCCTGCGCTGCATTGCTCACGCGCGAGGGCGGCGAGGCGCACGGCCATTCGCCGTGGGATGCGCTGTCGCACTGGCGCATGTCGGGCGGCTACAGTCAGGATCTGAACTGGCGCGCGGCGGCATCGGATGAAACGTTGAAGGCCGTCTTCACGAAGAACGGCGAGAAGCGTCTGCAACTGAGCGGCGAGAGCGCGCGCTTCGATTGGTCGCATCGCGGGGAAACGGCCTTCAGCGTTCAACTCGACGATGCGCTCATCAAAGGCCACGTTTTCATCGACGGCGACGTTTTCCACGTGTTCCTCGAAGGCGCCGCGTTCGCGTTCGAATGGCAGAACCTGATGGCCCACGCGGGCGACGCCGAGCACGAAGGCCGACTGACCGCGCCGATGCCCGGCAAGGTCATCGCCGTGCTGGTGCAGCCGGGGGCGTCGGTGGAAAAGGGCGCGCCGCTGATCGTGATGGAAGCGATGAAGATGGAGCACACGATCGTCGCGCCCGCAACGGGGAAAATCGGCGAGATTCTGTTCGATGTCGGCGATCAGGTCACCGACGGTTCCCAGTTGCTCGTGCTGGAAACGGAAGGAAATTAGCGCTTCTTCTTCGGCTGCGGTCCGAGCAGGGTGTCCGCACTTTCGGCGCGAATGAGAATCTCGACGCGGCGATTCGCTGCGCGCCCCTGCGGCGTGTCGTTGCTGGCGATGGGCCGCAGATAAGCCATGCCCTTGGTCGTCAGGCGCTCGGCCGGCACGCCGCGCGCGATCAGCGCGCGCGCGACCGCTTCGGCGCGCGCTTCCGAAAGGCTTTGGTTGTAGGCGAGCGGGCCGTCGTTGTCGGTATGGCCTTCGATCAGCACCGGCCGCATGCTGCGCTTGAGCACCGTTGCGGCGCGGTCCAGCGCGGGCAGGCTGCCCTGGCGGATGGCTGCCTCGTCGCTATCGAACAGCGCGACTTCAGGCAGGCGCATTTCAACGCCGCCCTTGACCGTCTGCATCGTGATGCCGTATTGCGCGTTGAGCTTCTCTTCGTCCGACCGGTTGAGTTTCGTCGTACAGCCAGCCAGCAGCGCGATCGACGTGCATGCTCCAATTGCCACCAAGCCTTTGCCCAACATTCCAGGATTCCTTGCGTTGATGCCCGACTCGCGATTATAGGGAGAACATACCGTTGCGTTGTAAAGAACGGTGCAATGACGGCGAGTGCGAAGTGGAATGAACCGTGCGCTTACAATGCAGGCGGCGCTATCGCTTCGCTTTCAGTCGATTCCCTCAAAGGCTCCCTTTCATGGCGATTCCATCGCGCAACGAGGCCGCATCCGACGCAGCCGATCGCACGCGCAAGCTCCAGCGCGCGGCATCGGCGGCGCTTTATGCGGTGCTCGTGCTCATCGCGCTCTATACGGCGCGCACCTTCATCCCGGCTGTCGTATGGGCGGTGGTGATCGCCATCGCGCTGTGGCCCGCGTTCGGCTGGCTTGAACGCCGGCCGGTCTTCAGGCAGCGGCATACGCTGCTTGCCGTCCTGCTGACGCTTGCAATCGGCTTGCTGTTCGTCGTGCCGTTCGGCATCGTCGCGGCGCAGACGCTCGATGAGGCGCACGACACGATGCGCTGGTTCCACGACGTGCTGAGAACCGGCATTCCGATGCCCGCGTTCATCGAGCATCTGCCGATGGGCTCCCAGCAGGCCGCGCGCTGGTGGCAGGACAATCTCGCGACGCCGCTCGAATCGTCGCCGGCGGTAAAGAGCCTGCACGGGGCGACGTTCGTCGCGATGACGCGGCATTTCGGCGGTCGCGTCGTGCATGGCTTCGTCACCTTCGGCTTCATGCTGATGACGCTTTTCTTCATCTTCCAGGCGGGCGCGAAGCTCGGCCGTCAGATGCTCGCCGGGTCGAGCCGCGCATTCGGCGCGGATGGCGCGGCGCTGATGCAGCGCATGGCCGATGCCGTGCGCAGCACCGTCGTGGGGCTCGTGGTGGTGGGACTCGGAGAGGGCGCGCTGCTAGGTGTCGCCTATGCGGTGACAGGCGTGCCGCACGCGACGCTGCTCGGCATGCTGACGGCCGTTGCGGCGATGCTGCCGTTCTGCGCGCCGATCGTCTTTCTCGGCGCGGCGCTCTGGCTGCTCGCGCATGGCTCGATGGCGGCGGCCATCGGCGTCGCGGTCTTCGGACTGGTCGTGGCGTTCGTGGCCGAGCACTTCGTGCGGCCGGTGCTGATCGGCGGCTCGACGCGCCTGCCGTTTCTGCTCGTGCTGTTCGGAATTCTGGGCGGCGCGGAGACGTTCGGGCTGATCGGCCTGTTCATCGGCCCGGCGCTGATGACGATTCTCGTCGTGCTGTGGACCGACTGGGTGCGAGCCTAGTTGCTTGCGCCTGTTCCGCGTTCCTGCACGCACACCCACGGCGACACCACGACCGCCCACAGCTCCGGATCACGCGCGGCGAGATCGGCGGCGGTTCCGGCCTGCACGCGCTCGATCAGTCCCGCGGACAGCCATTGCGTGACCTGTTTCGTATCGTCGCTGGCGACGGCTTCGGCCACGCTCACGAGATCGAGATCGCCTTTCACCCAGATCAGCACGCCCTTCGCGAAGAAACGCTCGAGTTCCGACCAGCCGATCTGCGCGGTTTCGGCAAGGAGCTTGACATAGAGCGGGCTGGGATTGGCGGCGTCGGTCATAACGGAAATAACGGGATTGCGATAAAAACGAAGGCGTCCGACACTATAGCGCAGTGCCGGACGCCTTCGTTCATCGCGGTGCAGCGATCAGGCTCAGAGATCGAAGAACACGGTCTCGTTCGGGCCGCGCAGATGAATATCGAAGCGATACACCGTCGCCCCGGTATGCACTTCGCGCTTCGCGATCAGCGTGTGGCGGCGCTCGGCGGGCACGCTCTGCAGCACGGTGTCCTTCGCATTGGCTTCGGTTTCGTCGTCGAAATAGAGGCGCGTGTAGGTGTGCAGCAGCATGCCGCGCATCAGCACGATGATGTCGAGATGCGGCGCGGAGTCGTCATCGGTCTTGCCGGGCTTCACCGTATCGACGACGAAGCGCAGCTTGGGGTCCGTGCCGGTGCCGACGCGCGCGAAGCCGCGGAATCCCGTCTCGCGCGCTTCTTCCGGACTCTGCACGTAGCGGCCGTTCGAGTCCGCCTGCATCACTTCGATCAGCGCGTCGCCGATCGGCTTGCCTTCCGCGTCGTACACGTTGCCGACGATGGCGATGTGCTCGCCCGGCACTTCGCGATCCGCCGCGGACGCCGTGAAGAGGCTCTTCAGATCGAAGTTGTACTGCTCCGGCACGAGGCCGTAGGCGAAGTACGGTCCGACGGTTTGCGAGGGCGTTTGCTTGAGGGTCGTCATGTCTTCACTCCGTCGGGGTCTGGTCCGGGCCGCGCAGCACGATGTCGAATTCGTAGCCGAGCGCGTAGTTTTCCTGCGTCGTGTCGATCGAGAAGCGCGACACGAGCCGTTGCCGCGCGTGCTCGGGAATGCCCTGATAGATGGGATCGAGTTCGAGCAGCGGATCGCCGGGGAAGTACATCTGCGTGACGAGCCGCGAGCCGAAGTACTCGCCGAACAGCGAGAAGTGGATATGGTTCGGACGCCACGCGTTCGGGTGATTGCCCCACGGGTACGCGCCCGGCTTGATCGTCATGAAGCGATAGCGGCCTTCGTTGTCCGTCAGGCAGCGGCCGGCGCCGAGGAAGTTCGGATCGAGCGGCGCGTCGTGCTGATCGTTCTTGTGGACATAGCGCCCGGCGGCGTTCGCCTGCCAGACTTCCACGAGCGTGTTGCGAACGGGACGGCCGCCCTCGTCGAGCACGCGCCCCGTCACGATGATGCGCTCGCCGAGCGGTTCCCCGTTCTTCGCTGCGTTGCGCGTGAGGTCGTTGTCGAGTGCGCCGAGATCGTCTGCGCCGTAGACCGGCACGCGGCGATTGCGCAGGTTCTCCTTCAACGGGATCAGCGGCAGCGACGGGCTGCGCGAAACCGACGAGCGGTAGCCCGGCGACAGATACGGCGGATGGGATGCCCAGTCGCGCGGCGTGAGGATGGGGGACGTCATGTCACTGTCTCCTGATGTTGTGACGTGAATAGGATATTTCTGGCGGCTACTTTATCGAACGCATCGGGTTATGGAAAATGATGTTTTGTGCGCCGATACATAACGCCTCGTCATGGATAACGACTTCACCAATACGCGCGTCAAGTTCCGTCACCTGCAGTGCTTTCTTGCCGTCACGCAACTGGGCAGCGTGCAGCGCGCGGCGGACAGCCTGTCGATCACGCAGCCGGCGGTATCGAAGACGATCGGCGAACTCGAATCCATTCTAGGCGTGCGCCTCTTCGAGCGTGGCCGGCGCGGCGCGGTTCCGACGCGCGAAGGCCGGCTGTTCGCACCGCACGCGAGCGCCTGTGTCGCGTCGCTGCGCGAGGGCGTCGACATGCTGCTGCGCGAGCGTGGCGACGTGCCGGGCGCGGTGTCGATCGGCGTGTTGCCGACCGTGGCCAATGCGCTGCTGCCGCCCGCCTTCGCTGCTTTCCGGCAACAGTGGCCCGCGATCTCGCTGTCTGTCGCGACCGATTCCAACGCGTCGCTGCTGGACAAGCTCAAGGCGGGCGATGTCGCTCTCGTCGTCGGGCGGCTGTCCGAACCGGAGGCGATGCACGGGCTGTCGTTCGAGCAGATCTATCGGGAGCCGCTTGCGGTCGTCGTGCGACGCGATCATCCGCTCGTGTTCGAAACGCCGCTGACGCCCGCGCTGCTCGCGCGCTTCGCGATCGTCGTGCCGCCGTTCGGCACGCTCATCCGCCAGTCCGCGGAAAGCGTGCTGACGGCGTTCGGCGCACACGCGTTGACGGCGCTGGTCGAAACGCTGTCGGTATCGCTCGGGCGCTCGCTCGCGCTTCACAACGACGCGGTGTGGTTCGTGCCGGCCGGCGCGGTCGAGCACGACATCGCGCTCGGGCTGCTCGCCGCGTTGCCGATGCCCTTCGCCGGAACAGACGAGCCCATCGGCCTGATCCGGCGCAACGACGCGGCGCGCACGCCGGTGGAGGAATCGCTCGTCGATGCGATCCGGGAAGCGGGCCGCTCGCGCGCCGCGACCAAGTAGCAAGCCGCGCGAGCAATTGACCGACGCCCGTCTGCGGCCCGCGGCTTGCTCAGGCAGCATTTACCGCGCAAGTTTGGCGCGAACACAATACTATGACGAAAGGCAGCGAAAGTACGCAAAGCGGCAACGAGAGCAACCGTTCCCGGTCACATCGCACGTTGCCCGCCGTTCCTGTCCGCTCCCAACCGCGCCCGCCCCGTTTGCATGATGAAGACCGTACTGCTCGTCGACGACGACCCCGCCACCATCGAAGCCTGGTCCCTCTGCATGCAGGGCGAGGATTGCAACGTTCTGTGCGCGGCGGACGGCAACGGCGCGTTATCGATACTGGGCGAGCAGGCGGTGGATATCGTGGTGTCCGACTGGATGATGCCCGGACTCGGCGGCGCGCTGCTCTGCCAGACGATGAAGAACGACGCGGCGCTCGCCCACATTCCTTTTCTGATGATCTCGGGGCATCCGAATCCGCCGGCGTTCGTCAGCTACGACGGCTATCTGCGCAAGCCGGTGGACTTCGGCACGCTCGTGGCGGCGGTCAACCGGCTGTGCGCGGCCAAGAAGCGGCCGCTCTACTGACGCCTTTGCCTTAGCGCAGCACGGCCAGCGCTTCGTCCATTTGCGCCTGCGCGAGCCGGTTCAATTCCTGCGGGATATCGCATTCGAGCGGCAGCGCCGGCGTGACGATCACGCGGATATGGCCGCCGCGATCGGGCCAGCCCTTCGCGGGCCAGACCTTCCCTGCGTCATGGACGACCGGCACCACCGGCACTTTCGTCGCGCAGGCGAGCCGCACGCCGCCCGACGCGAGCTTGAGCGGGGCATCGTGCGCGACGCGCGTGCCTTCGGGAAAGATCACGACTGCATCGCCCTTTTTCAAACGCGCCGCGCATTCGCGCGTGACCGCCTGGTGCGCCTGCCGGATCGAGCCGCGATCGAGATGAACCATGTCAAGCCCGCGCAGCACCCAGCCGAAGAACGGAATGTTCATCAGCTCGCGCTTGAACACGAAGCTGATGCGGCGCGGGAACAGCGCCATGAAAGCGAGTGTCTCCCACGTCGATTCATGGCGGCTCAGGATGATGAACGGTCCGTTCGGCAAATGCTCCAGCCCTTCGACCGACGTGGTCACGCCGGCGATGACGCGCATCATCGCGACCATCGCGCGGCACCACAGCCTTGCGAGCCGGTAGCGGCCGTTGCGGCCGACGAACGGAAAGAGCGGCAGGATCAGGATCGACCAGACGGTGCCGCTGCCGAGCAGGTAGGTGGCAAACAGCCACTTGACGAGGGTGCGGCGCATCGGGCTTGGCAATGAAAATGTGAATGATGGACGCGAGGAATCCGCAAGCATAGCGTATCGGTCTTTCGGGAGCTTTCATGCGCGGCTGACCGCGTGATGCAACAATGACTGCACGGAACATTCATGGAGAACGCGTGCGATGGATCAACAGCCGGTGAATTTCGACGAAGGCATGCTCGACGCAGGCGATGGCCATTCGATCTACTGGCGCGCGCAAGGCCCGCGCGACGCGCCCGCGATGCTCGTCGTGCACGGCGGCCCCGGCGGCGCGATGAACGTGAAGTGGGCCGACGTGCTCGAACCGGAAGCATGGCGCGTCGTCTTCTTCGACCAGCGCGGCTGCGGCAAGTCGAGGCCGTTCGGCAAGCTCGAACACAACGGCCTCGATGCGCTCGTCGGCGACATGGAGAAGCTGCGTGAAGCGCTCGACATCGAACGATGGGCGATTTTCGGCGGCTCGTGGGGCACGACGCTCGGGCTCGCATACGGCGTCGCGCATCCGGAGCGGTGCACGGGCTTTCTGCTGCGCGGCGTGTTTCTCGCGCGGCGCGAGGATATCGACTGGTTCCTGTGGGACGCGCGCCGCGTGTTTCCGGAGGCGCATCGCGCGTTTCTCGATGCGATCGAGGCGGCGTGCGGCAAGCGACCGGCGAGCGGGCAGGACATCCTGACGATGACCGAAGCGCCGCTCGCGCGCTTCGACGAAGCCGGGGCGCAGCTCGCGCGTGCGTGGACTCTTTACGAGACGACGCTCTCGGTCGTCAACAAGCCGGCGACGGAACCCGCTGACGCCGACAAGCGCCCGAGCGCCGAGGCGAATGCCGCCGCCGTTTCGATGGCGCTGCTCGAGCGTCACTACATGGCGAACGAGTTGCCGCCGCCGCCGCTCTTGCCGCTCGTCGCGCGCATCGCGCATCTGCCGTGCCGCATCGTGCATGGCCGCTTCGACATGGTCTGCACGGCGGATCAGGCCGTCGAGCTGGCCGCGCACTGGCCGGGCGCAGAACTGGCCGTGATTGGCGGCGCGGGGCATTGGACCTTCGAACCGGGCAACCTGGCGGCGCTGCAAGCCGGCGCTCGAGCGCTGTCCGGTCTGATCCGCAAGACGTGACGCGGCGGAGCGCGTTCAGGGCAAGAGCGTCGGCGCGGTGTCCGAAAGACGCCGCCAGTCGAGATCCGCACCGACGACGATCGTGCGGTCGCCGCGCCGCGTCGCGATGGTGAGCGTCACGCACAGCGACGTCCCCGTGACCGAGAGATACGGCGCGCTCGTGACGATCTGCTGCGGCCGCGCGCAGGCATCGACGAAATAGCCTCGATTGTCCCAGCGCCCGGTCGATGCATCCGCGATCGGCGCGAAGCGCTTGCTGTGCCGCCTTTCGCCCGCCCCCCGCAGCGTCGGGCTGAACTGGCGGCCGGCTTCATCGAGGAAGAAGCAGGCGACCGTGCTCGGCAGCGCGAGCATTTCGGCGCACGCGGCTTCCATGCTCGCGCCGCCCGCGATCCGTCGCGCAGCCTGCGATAGATTCGCGCGGTACGGCATCAGCAGCAGATCGGCGCCCAGGCGCTCGTTGCGGCGCGTCTGCGCGAGCATGTCGAATGCGTCTTCGATGAGCGGCGTCGCCGCGCCGTGCGGGGCGAGTTCCTCGCACGGCTTGCCGAACAGGAAGCCCTGCACGAAATCGACGTTGGAGCGTGCCGCGAGGAGCAGGTCGTCGCGCGTTTCGATGCCTTCCGCGACCACGAACATGCCCGACTGATGCAGGAGTTCGACGAGCTTCGGCATCAGAGCGTCGCGCAGAGGGGCGTGCTTCAGGGCGCTCTGCGCGCGCACAAGACTGCGGTCGAGCTTGACGATGTCCGGCCGCAGCGTGAGCAGCCGGTCGATGTTGGAGTGGCCCGCGCCGAAATCGTCGACGGCGACGAGAAAGCCCTGCGCGCGGAACGTGCGCGTCGCACTGGCGATGCGCTCGACGTCCGTGCCGCCCGACTCCAGCACTTCGATCACGAGCTGCTCGGGCGCGAGACCGGCGTCGCGTGTGCGCGCGGCCAGTTCCTTTGCGTAGCCGGCATCGGTGAAGGTGGCCGGATTCATGTTGACGAAGAGCCAGTGCGCAGCAGGCAGGCGTCTCGCCGCGTTGCGCAGGTGCGTCAGATGGCTCATGCGATCGAGTCCCGTCAGCGTCCCGGCGACGATCGCGCGGGCGAACAGGTCAAAGGGGCCGATGAGCGGGCCGTCGCCGGCGCCTTGCGCCCGCCCCCGCAACAGCGCCTCATAGCCGATCGCCCGTTGATGAGGAAGGCTGTAGATCGGCTGAAGATGCGTCGAAAGCGCGATGCCGTCGACGACCGCGTCGCCCGGCATCAGCACGCACGCATCCTCGGGCGCGGCGCACGGCGCACGGGCGCGGGCCGACGGTCGAAGGAGACACAACACGGGACGATGAACGGCAGCACGGCAGGCACGCGAGCATGGAAGGGCGATGACTCGTTTATCGGCCCGCTGGCGGCGAACTTGAGCGGGTTATGCGGCGCGCTTCGTGCATCCTATTATTAAGATGCGGTGATACGATCGCGCTGCAACTCGAGCCGCGCGTGGCTCGTCGAATCTGCGTTGAACTTCAAGAGAGACATCGATGGCGCAACAGAAAACCAATCCCAAACTCGAGCAGGCGCTGACGCGCGGCGATCTCGCGATCCGCCAGGCCAACTCGGGCCGCGCCACGGCGGTGCTGCGCGCGCTCGGCAAGATGATCGTCGAGGCGTCGTCGACGATCGGCGTCGAGGCGCACGTCGTCATCCACGATGGCGACAAGATCTACGATCCCGCCGACGGCGTGTGGCCGCAGCAATTGCTGATATCGCTCGACGGGCCGGTGGAGGACAACGACCCGGACGAGATCCGCACCGTCACCTTGCTCGCCGACACCCCCGGCACCGTCTTTCGCTGCGAATGGCAGCGCGCGGACGGCAATATCGGGCGGCAGGAAGGCCGGCCGCTTGCGATGGTCGCCTTCATCACCGACGTCGACATTCCCTGGCTTGACGAAGAAGACTGACATCGCCGGTTCATGGCGGCCGGTGCGAAGCGCGGAAGCGGTTTCCGTGCTTCGCGTATGCACGATAAGCCCGTTCACGGCACGGTCGTGCGCTAAAGCACGCGTGCTTTAGGCAGCGCAACCCAGAAGTGTGCGGCGGCGCACGATTCGAAACCGCGAATCCAATCTCCAGATTTATCTTTCGGACGGGAACCGGTAGGATGCCCAAAAGCGCCGTTGACGGCTTTGCGTCGCCGGTGGGACCGCCGTCCCGGCCGAGCGGCGAAAAAAAGCGAATAGCGAACAAGCCGGACCCCGGCGCGGTCCGGTTGGCCAAGAAGCAGCGATGACGGGGCATCTCGCCCATCGCTGCCGTCCTGCGCTGGTGCAGCGTGATGCGCCGCGTGAACGGGGGTTGTCCAGGTATGGCGTCGGTGATTCCAGCTTCCTTATCGAGATTCAGGCAATCCGGCTCGTGGATCGACGACGCGCTTTACGCGCTTGCCGTCTACACCGTGCCGGTGCTCATCGCGCTGGGCACGCTCGTCACGCTCTATTTCCTGCCGCGCCAATACGACTCGCGCGGCGCCGTCCCGCTGCAATTGCGCGTAATCGCCGATCGCGGCGGCCAGCTGCGCCCCGCCGAAGCGCGGGAAGCATTGCGCGGCGCGCCGCCCGTTCTGAGCTACAGCACGCGGCTCTCCGAGAAGCCCATCTGGTTCACCTTCATCGCGCCTCGCATGGGCGGCGAGTTGTCAACGGCGATCGAATTACCGTCGCGTCACGCGCAAACGGTTGCGTGCTGGGACGCGGCGACGCTTGCGCCCATCGGCATCGCCGACCGCGACGGCGCGAGCGGCGCGATGCATCCGGTGAAGGCGGGCTTCTTCGTGCAGGCGGGACGCCTTGCCGCGCCTCAGACCATCCTGTGCCGGGGCACGTATTCCGGTCCCGCCCAAGTCAGCGTGCTCGCATGGGACGGGCAGGCCTTGCGCCGGTCGGCGCTCGACTTCCAGGAAAGCTCGAGCCTGATCGCCGGCGGTCTGCTGACGCTCGCGGTCTTCGTCTTCGTCACCGCGATGATCAACCGCGAGTGGACCTACGTGATCTTCGCGGCGTGGCTCGTCGGCAATCTGCGCCTGTGCGCGAACGCGATGGGCTGGGACACGCAATGGCTCGGGCGCGTGCTGCCGGCGGAATTCATGCCGCCGCTGCGGCAGATCACGTTCGCCGCGTACTACCTGCTGACCGTCGCGCTTTTCACCCAGCTGTTCAGGCGGGAGCTGCGCGTCGTCGGATACCGATGGCTGCTGCGGGTGATTCAGTACGTCGGCATCGTGCTGCTGGTGGCGGCGCTCGCGCTGCCTTACTCGTCGTTCATCCCGACGCTCTGGGTGAGCGGCGCGCTGGCCATCGGCGTGCTGTTGTTCTTTCTCGCGCGGCTCGTGTGGATGGCGCGCTCCCGCACCGTGCTCTGGTACGTCGGCTCGCTGACCGTAGTGCTCTTCGCGACGTTTTCCGAGCTGCTGGGCGCGGTGCTCGGGCTCAAGGTATTGCTCGGCGGCGTCAATACGGTGATGGCCGCGCTGTCGTCGAGCATGATGGCCGCGTTCGCCATCGCCGAACAGATGCGCGCCGAACGCGACTTCCGGCGTCAGGCGCAGATGGAGTTGCGCAACACATACGAGGTCACGCCGATCGGCCTTTTCACGCTCGATGAAAACGGCCACTTCGTGCGCGCCAATCCGGCCTTGCGCGCGATGCTCGACCTGCAGAAGTCGGACTACCGGCTGCGCCACTGGCACGACTACTTCGAAGCCGGCGCCTGGGGCGCGCTGCAGGCGCTCGCCGCTAAAGGCAGCGACGGCGAGCTGGAAATGAGCGGCTCGGTCGAGCGCGGCACCGGCGAGCGGCGCTATCTGCTGAAGGCGATCCGCTGGAACGGATGGATCGAAGGCTCGCTGCAGGACACCACCGAACGCTCGAAAGCCGTCGAGCGGCTGCGCTTTCTCGCCGAGCACGATCCGCTGACCGGTTCGCTGAACCGTCGCGGTGTCGAAAAGGCGATCGCCGCGCAAAGCGAGGAACCGTTGCCGTACGCGCTCGCTTATGTGGACCTCGACCGCTTCAAGCTCGTCAACGATCTCTTCGGCCATCGCGCCGGCGACGAAGTGCTGCGGCAGGTCGCGGCGCGCATGCGGGCCCACTTTGCACGTAGCTATCCGGTCGGGCGTATCGGCGGGGACGAGTTCGTCTGCGTGATGAACGACACGCCCATCGAAGACGCCATCGCGCAAGCTCGCGAGATGCTCTCCATTCTGAGCGACGCACCGTACCAGGTCGGCAATCGCGCTTTCCAGGTGAAGGCGTCGATTGGACTGGTCGAATGCTCGCAGGGCGTGCGGGTCGCCGACGCGCTCTCGCACGCCGATCGCGCCTGCCGGGAGGCGAAGAAGGTCGCGCATACGCATCTCGTCACGTATCGCAAGGGCGCGGCGGCGTTCGAGGAGCGCGCGGAAGAACTCAAGCTCGTCGAAACGCTGGGCGGCAACCGGCTGCCGGCCGGCCTGTTCCTCGTGATGCAGCCGATCATGTCGCTCAAGACGCCGAATGAATCGCTGAACTTCGAAGTGCTGCTGCGCATGCGTGCGCCCGACGGCACGACGCTGCCGGCGGGCAAGGTGATCGTCGCGGCGGAGGAATCCGGGAACATCGCCGCGATCGACCGCTGGGTGATTTCCACGCTGCTCGAATGGATAGAAACGCATCGCCACCAATTGCGCAACACCCAGTTCATCTGCGTGAACCTGTCGGGCGGCTCGCTCAACGACGAGCAGTTCATGGAGGACATCTTCGCGCTCTTCGCCAGGCACCGGTCCGTCGTGCCTTATCTGTGCCTCGAGATCACCGAAAGCGTCGCGCTGCACGATCTCGCGAACACGCAGCGTTTCATCGCACGCGTGCATGAGATGGGCGGCAAGATTGCGCTCGATGACTTCGGCGCGGGCTATACGTCGTTCAAGTATCTGAAGTCGCTTTCCGCCGATGCCCTCAAAATCGACGGCGAATTCGTTCGCTCGATGTGCGCGCATCCCGCGGACGTCGCGATCGTCGAGGCGATCGTCGCGCTTGCCCGGAATCTCGGCATGCAGAGTGTGGCCGAATGGGTCGAGGACCTCGACACGCTCCGCGCGCTGCAGGAAATCGGCGTGGACTACGTGCAGGGCTTCCTCATCGCGCGGCCGCAGGACAGTTCGGCGATTCTTGCGGCGCACTCGGCGGCGAGCTTCGTCAGCAGTCCGGATGTGGTCAGCTTCGTCCAGTGCCTGTCGGACCCCGGCCAGGCGATCGCCGTGGATTTCGAGCGGCGCGCCCGCGCCGTGACTGCGCGCTGAACGCCCATCGCGTCTTATCGCCTTCCAACGCGGCCTAGGCGGCGTTCATCTCGTTCAGTATTTTTCCGGCCGCGATCGGAATGCGCGTGTCGTCCCATTGCGCGAGCCATTGAATCTCCTTGCGCGTGAAGTAACCAGGGTGGTTGCGCAGCGCGAACTGCAGCGCATCGACGACGTGATCGCGGATGATCTGCGGCGCGTCCTCGTCCGTGACGATCGCGTGAAGGGCTTCGAGTGTGCTCATCTGGCTCGTGATCGATAAAAGGCTGCAGCAAACATAACCGGCCAAAATTGGCGAAAAAAACGAATCTCCGCCAGCGCGATGTCTAGACAAGAGGCGTAGTCAGCAACGGCGGGCAGGCAGTAATAGAACCGGGATTTCCCCAATACAACGCAGGTTGTATATACAAGAAGATGAGGCGCATTCCCCGAACCGATGCGCAGGAGCGCCCATGACGTCATCTTCCCGTTTCCGCGATACCCAGATTCGCGCGCCGCGCGGCGCCCGGTTGAACGCCAAGAGCTGGCTCACCGAAGCCCCGCTGCGCATGTTGATGAACAACCTCGATCCCGACGTCGCCGAAAATCCGAACGAACTCGTGGTCTATGGCGGGATCGGGCGGGCGGCGCGGGACTGGGCGTGCTACGACAAGATCGTCGAGACGCTGCAACGCCTGGAAGCCGACGAGACGCTGCTGATCCAGTCCGGCAAGCCGGTCGGCGTCTTCCGCACGCATGAGAACGCGCCGCGTGTTCTGATCGCGAATTCGAATCTAGTGCCGCATTGGGCAAGCTGGGAGCATTTCAACGAACTCGACGCCAAAGGCCTCGCGATGTACGGCCAGATGACGGCGGGAAGCTGGATCTATATCGGCAGTCAGGGCATCGTCCAGGGCACGTATGAAACCTTCGTCGAAGCGGGACGTCAGCATTACGGCGGCGATCTCAAGGGGCGCTGGGTGCTGACGGCGGGCCTCGGCGGCATGGGCGGCGCGCAGCCGCTTGCCGCGACGCTCGCGGGCGCGTGTTCGCTCAACATCGAATGCCAGCAGAGCCGTATCGACTTTCGACTCAAGACGCGTTACGTCGATGAACAAGCCAGCGACCTCGACGACGCCCTCGCGCGCATCCGGCGCCACACGTCGGAGGGCCGCGCCGTGTCGGTGGCGCTGTGCGCGAACGCGGCGGACGTACTGCCCGAGCTCGTGAAGCGCGGCGTGCGTCCCGACATGGTGACCGACCAGACGAGCGCGCACGATCCGCTCAACGGCTATCTGCCGAAAGGCTGGACGTGGGCGCAATACCGCGACCGCGCGCAGACCGATCCGGCGGGCACGGTCAAGGCGGCCAGGCAGTCGATGGCGGAGCACGTCCGCGCAATGCTCGCTTTTCGCGAGCAGGGCGTGCCGACCTTCGACTACGGCAACAACATCCGCCAGATGGCGAAGGAAGAGGGCGTCGAGAACGCGTTCGATTTTCCCGGTTTCGTGCCGGCTTATATCCGGCCGCTGTTTTGCCGCGGCGTCGGGCCGTTTCGCTGGGCGGCGCTGTCGGGCGATCCGGAGGACATCTACAAGACCGATGCCAAGGTGAAGGAACTGATCGCGGACGACGACCATCTGCATCGCTGGCTCGACATGGCGCGCGAGCGCATCCGCTTCCAGGGACTGCCCGCGCGCATCTGCTGGGTGGGGTTGGGGCAGCGCGCGAAGCTCGGTCTCGCGTTCAACGAGATGGTGCGCAACGGCGAACTGTCGGCGCCTGTCGTGATCGGCCGCGATCACCTGGATTCGGGTTCCGTCGCGAGTCCGAATCGCGAGACGGAGGCGATGAAGGACGGCTCCGACGCCGTCTCGGACTGGCCGCTGCTGAATGCGCTCCTGAACACGGCGAGCGGCGCGACGTGGGTGTCGATCCATCACGGCGGCGGCGTCGGCATGGGCTTCTCGCAGCACGCGGGCGTGGTCATCGTCTGCGACGGCAGCCGCGAAGCCGACGAGCGCATCGCACGCGTGCTGCACAACGATCCTGCCACCGGCGTCATGCGTCATGCCGATGCGGGCTACGACATCGCGATCGACTGCGCGCGGGAACAGGGCCTCGACCTGCCGATGATCGCGCGATGAAAAAGCTCTGGCACCACTGCCACGCCGCGACGATGACGGGCGGCGCGTATTCGATCATCGAGGACGCGGCGATCGTGACGGATGGCGCGCGCATCGAGTGGATCGGACCGCGAGCCACGATGCCCGGCGGACTCGACGGCGAGCGCATCGATCTCGGCGGTGCCTGGGTGACGCCCGGTCTGACCGATTGCCACACGCATCTCGTCTTCGGCGGCGACCGGAGCGGGGAATTCGAGGCGCGTTTGCAAGGCGCGAGCTACGCGGAAATCGCGGCGCGCGGCGGCGGTATCGCGAGTACGGTGCGGGCCACGCGCGAGGCCAGCGAGGACGCGTTGTTCGAAACGGCGAAGGCGCGCGCGATCGGCTTGATGCGCGACGGCGTGACCGCGCTGGAAGTGAAGTCGGGCTACGGCCTCGATCTCGCGAACGAGCGCAAGATGCTGCGCGTGGCGCGCCGTCTTGCCGACACGCTCCCGCTGACCGTGCGTACAACGTGTCTCGCGGCGCACGCGCTGCCGCCCGAATTCGCGGGCCGCGCGGACGATTACATCGCCCACGTGTGCGACCACATGTTGCCCGCATTGGTCGATGAAAACCTCGTCGACGCCGTCGATGCCTTCTGCGAGCACATCGCGTTTTCGCCGCACCAAGTCGAACGGCTGTTCCGCGCGGCGCAAAAGCTCGGCCTGCCGGTCAAGCTGCACGCGGAGCAGTTGTCGTCGCTGCACGGTTCGGCGCTCGCGGCCCGGTATGGCGCGCTGTCGGCGGATCATCTGGAGTACATGACCGAAGACGACGCCATTGTGATGGCGAAGGCGGGGACCGTCGCCGTGCTGTTGCCCGGCGCGTTCTACATGCTGCGCGAAACGCAGATGCCCCCGGTCGAGATGCTGCGCCGCCACGGTGTCGCGATGGCGCTCGCAAGCGATCTGAATCCGGGCACATCGCCGGCGCTTTCGCTGCGGATGATGCTCAATATGGGTTGCACGCTGTTTCGCCTGACGCCGGAAGAAGCGCTGGCGGGCGTCACGGTTCACGCGGCGCGCGCGCTCGGCTTGCGCGAGACGCATGGATTGCTGGAAGCGGGCAAGGCGGCTGATTTCGTCGCGTGGGGAATCAATCGCCCGGCCGAACTCGCCTATTGGCTGGGCGGCGTGCTGCCCAACCGCATCGTGCGAAACGGCGAGGAAGTCGTGCTGCCGTCATCGGAGCGATGACGCGACGCCTCGCCGCCTTGCAGTCGACGTGGCGGCGCTACGCGCGTCGTCCGCGGATCATTCCATAGATGACGAGCAGGATGATCGCGCCGATCACCGAGGCGATCCATCCTGCTGGCTGACCCGGCTGATACCAGCCGAGCGCCCGGCCGACGTAACCCGCGATGAGCGAGCCGGCGATGCCGAGCACGATGGTCATGATCCAGCCCATGCTGTCGTTGCCCGGCTTGATAGCGCGCGCGATGAGACCGACGACGAGTCCGACGATCAGAGTACCGATGAAGGCAAGCATGCAGTTGCTCCTTGACTAAGTTTGCTGCTTATTGGCGAAGTGCTTCCGGGGTTTCTCCGGTAGCTTCAAAGTAGCATGGGCGGCCGGGTTTGGGTATGACACCCGCCCGCCCCTGCGCGGGATTGGCCATTCGGCCAGGACTCCTAGCACACCGAATGCCAAGGTGTTGAGCAGGGTAGAATTCGTTGCATTGCTTCACATCGCTGAAACAGCACTGCAACGATATGACCGACTCCGAATTTCCCTCCACCGACGACGCCATCCACGAAGACCGCCTCTGGCGCGACGACGGCTGGACTGCTCGTGTAATCAAGAACGAAGACGACGACGGCTGGGCCGTCGAGATGATCCAGGCAGGCGAGGCGGAACCCGCGCTCGTCGGCCCCTGGACGATGGGCCGCGACAAGAAGAATCCCAAGCCGCTGAGTTCGGACGCTTTCCGTACGCTGGTAAAGACCGCGTCGGAAGTGCTGCGACGCCACGAGCAGCAGCGGCACGCGATGCTGCACAAGAACGTGACCATCGACGTGGGCGGCGAGGAGATCACGGTGTCGCTGGAAATCGTTCCGGACGAGGACGACCCGTACGCGAACCTCAAGGCCTTCGATCCGTTCGGCACCCAACTGGCGCACGTACGCGTGTCGCCTGCGTTCAAGCTCACGAAGGCGAGCGCCGAGCGATGGGCCGAGAACGGCTTTTCCAAGCCGAACTGACGTTTTCTCCTACAGATACGCAAAAAAATGCCGTCGCGCTTGCGCGCGACGGCATTTCTGTCTGACAAACGAATCACGCGGCTTACTTCACGACGAACTCGATGCGACGGTTCGCAAAGCGCCCGCTGGCCGTCTCGTTGTCGGCCACCGGATTTGCGTCGCCGTAGCCCGTTGCCGTGAGCGACTGAGGCGGCACGCCGTTCTTCACGAGAAACGCACGAACGGCTGCGGCGCGTTCCTTCGACATTTCCATCTTGGCAGGCGCGCTGCCGACGCCGTCCGAATAGCCCGCCACTTCGAGCTTCACCATCGAGCCCTTCGCCGCGCAGTTCTTCAGCAGTTGCGCGGTTTCGCCGAGCGTCGCAAATGCGCCGTCGGGCACGGTGGCGCTCGATCGCGCGAAGTTGACGACCTGCAGGTCTAACACACGGGCGAGCTTGTCGCCGGAGCAGGCGTCGTCGGTGGCGAGCAGCGATTTCATCGCGCCGCGAAACGACTGCGTCGCCGTTGCTACGGCGGTGTCGACATCGAAAGAACTCACCTCGAACATGCCGCCCAAGGCCTTCTTCAGGCGTTCTGTCCAGCCGAGCCTGGAGTCGGCGGCCGCACCGCTCAGTTCGACCTTCGAGCCGATCAGCTTCGCCTCGGCGCCCGGCACCGCCATCAGCGGTGCAAGGTCGTTCAGGCGCGAGAGCCACGTGGCGGGAAGTGTGCCGGGAACGACGGAGACGTTCGCGGTGTAGCCGTTGCCGAAGCGGCGACTGAGCGCGTCGATCAGTTCCTGTTTCTCGGCCTCCGTGCCGACCGTTGCCTGCACCGAAGGAACGCCGGCGTCGCTGACATTGAACACGAGGCGTGCATCCTTGCGGTTCGCCGTCGATGCCGACGCGTTCGGCGCCGCAGCGGGCGCTTCGGTCGAAACTGCGGTCGACGCCGGCGCCGCGGCCGGCGCCGGCGCGTGGTCACTGAAGCCCCCGGTTCGCGCCGACGCGTCGCGCGCTGCCTGGCCAACGGTTGCGACTGGCGTGCCGGCGCTGGAACTCAGGTCGACGCTGTCCTTTTGCGTGAAGCCGCGGTAGTAGACCAGGGCGAGAATGCCGGCAAGGATCGCGAACAGCACCCAGACCCACTTGTTCGACCTCTTTTTCGGGCGTGCCTGCGTACGGGGGCGCAGGGGAGCGGACGCCGGCATGGCCGGCGACGCCGGAGCAGCCCGCGGTGGCGTAGGAAGCGGCTTGGGCGCGCTCATCGGCGCATAGGTGGTGGCAGCGCCAGGCGGGACCGCGACCATCGCTGCAGCGTCCTCGGGAAGTCCGAGCGTCGAGCCGACGGCGTCCAGCCGCGCGCCGATGCTGCTGACGAAGCCGTCCACATTGCCGAGTCCGAGCGCGCCTGCGACGCCGGGCGACAGCGATGCGCGCACCTCGCCGATCTGGTCGCGCAGCAAGCCGGGAAGATTCGATACGTTCGCTTGCGAGAGCAGGAAGTGATGCTTGAGGATGCCGAACAACACGGCGGCGAGCATGCCGGCGAGCGCCGAGGTAGCCTGAACGGGCACGCCGGTTTCGGCCGATACGGCATCGGTCAGGGCGTCGATACGCTGACCGCTGGCGCGCGAGGCGAGGGAATGGCCGGATACTTCGAGATGCTTGAGACCGGTCGTCGTGGTGATCGCATTGCGCAACTGGTCGACGACCAACGCGTTTGCCTCGGGCGACATGATGACTGCGTGCACCGACCGTGCACCGTCGCCGATCGCCGAACGGTCCATGATCGACGCGACCAGTCCCGGAACGGTGCGCGCGGCGAGTTGCTGGACGACCGGCGCAGGAATGCCGAATTTGTGCGATAGCTGTTCGGCGATCTCACTCGATATCGCGGTCTTGACCACCTGAACCAGATTGATACTCATCGACTGCTATCCTTTTACTAAAACGCCGAACGCGGGCGTAATGACGCGTGCATTCTATCCGCGCCGGTATCCTGAAAAGACACCGGCATATTTCTTTACAGAAGTGCCGTGCGCGCGCCACTCCATCGAGGATGGCGAGACTTCGCGCTTGACAGCGCGCGCTCAGTGCACATTCGGCACGCGCTTACAGCGGGCGTGATGAAGAATGGGAGAAGAGCCGCGCGACGCACCTGGCGGCGGCGGCAAGCCAGGACTGTTCGGCGAGGCTTTCCGCGCCTTCGTTCGGGCGCGCGGCGCGCACCGACAGAACCGAGCCCGGCGGAACGAACCTGCGATACGATGCGTCGAGCGGCGACGTCCAGGCGCATGTGCGGCAATCGTGCTTCGTGCACGCATTGCAAGGAGGTTGATCGCGATACATGGGAGGGTCCGAATTGGAGTACCTGCGCATGATGTGCGATCTCGTCGCGAATGACGATCGGACGAGTCTGAAGACCTCTTAGAATTGCAGCAAATGGCGGCAAAAAACGTTCGGATAGCCAATCGGCCGACGGATCGGCCCATCAACAAGGAGACGCGAATGCACTATTTATTGATCTACGAACTGGCGCCCGACTATCTGGAGCGCCGGGCGCAGTTTCGCGACGAACACCTCAAGCTGGCGTGGCAAGCGGTCGAGCGCGGAGACGTCGTGCTGGCGGGTGCGCTGGATAGCCCCGCCGACCGCGCGATGCTGCTCTTCGAAGGCGAATCGCCGGCGGCGGCCGAGGCGTTCGCGCAAAGCGATCCCTACGTGACGAACAAGCTCGTCGAACGCTGGGAAGTGCGCAAGTGGAATACGGTGGTGGGCGAGGACGCGGCCACGCCCGTGCGCTGAAGGCGCTGAACGGTCACGCGCCGGCGGTTTCTTCCGAGTGCTGATCGTCGGAACGCCGCCGTGCCGTGCGATACAGGCTCGTGAGCGTATCGTCCACCTGCTGCGAGCGCTCGAACAGCGCCGCGAGCCAGTCGACGAAAGCCGATACGCGCGGCGTCGCCTGCCGGCTTTTGACGAACGCAACCGATACCTTCAGCGGCGGCGATTTCCATTGCGGCAGCACTTCCCGCAACTGCCCGGAGCGCAGGAAAGGCTGCGCCGCGATCCGCAGCGGCTGAATGAGCCCGAGTCCTTCGAGGCCGCACGCGAGATACGCGTGCTCGTCGGCGACCTGCACGAAGCCGCGCATGCTCATCGTGTACGGCTTGCCGTTCACGTCGAATTCGAAATCGGCGGGGCGGCCGCTCTTTTCTGGCATGCAGTTCACCGCGACGTGCTGCGCCAGTTCGTCGAGATTTGCCGGGGCGCCGTGTTTTTCAAGGTACGCAGGGCTCGCGCACGTCACCTGTTCGAGCATTCCGAGCCGCCGCGCGATCAGCCCGGAGTCCGGCAATTCACCCAATTGCACGCTGCAATCGACACCTTCGCCCACCAGATCGACGTTCCGGTTGCCGATGCCGATCGACAGCTCGATCTGCGGATAGCGCGCATGAAACTCCGGCAGCGCGGGCACGACGATCGACGTCGCGACGGTATCCGGCATCTCCACGCGCAGGCGTCCGCGCAGCCGCTCTTCGCCCGCGGCGAAGCCGGAGTCGAGCTCGTCGATATCGGCGAGAATCCGGGCGCAGCGCTCGTAGTAGGCGGCGCCGTCGACGGTGAGGTTCAGGCGCCGTGTCGTGCGGGCGAGCAGTTGCACGCCGACGAGCGCTTCGAGTTGTTGCACGGTCGTCGAAACGCTCGCGCGCGGCATGCCGAGCGATTCGGCGGCGCGCGTGAAGCTGTTCGTATCGACGACACGCGTGAAGACACGCATGGCATGGACGCGATCGATCACGTGAGTTTTCCCTGGTTCCGATGAAATGGCGATGCGATGCGACGCACCGGCGATGACATCATCGTAAGGATCGTGACTGCGCGCGTGAATACATAAAAATCGAGGATTCTTGCCTGATTCTTCCGGGCACGGGTCAAAGCGTCGGCATCTCGCCGCGCAGCCGCCCGGCGACGCCCGAGAAGTCCGTTCCCGACGGCGCCTGATACAGCCGCAAGCCCATCTCCGGAAGAATGGACAGCAGGTGATCGAACACATCGCCCTGAATGCGCTCGTATTGCGCCCACGCGGTCGTCGCGGTGAAACAATACACTTCGATCGGAATGCCTTCCGACTCCGGCTCCATCATGCGGACCATGATCGCCATGTCCTGCCGTATCTCCGGATGATGCTGCAGATACGCAAGCCCGTACGCGCGAAACGTGCCGATGTTCGTGAGCCGCCGGCGATTCGCGGGCTCGGCCGCCAACTCGCCGAGATTGCGGTTCGCCTGTTCGACTTCGGTCTGCTTCTGCTGCAGGTAATCGTGCAGCAGCCGAAAGCGCAGCATGCGTTCTGTTTCGTCATCGGTGAGAAAACGCACGCATTGGGCGTCGATACGCATCGTCCGCTTGATGCGTCTGCCGCCCGATTCGAACATGTGCCGATAGTTGCGATAGCTCTCCGAGAAGAGCTTGTAGGTCGGCACGGTGGTGATCGTGTTGTCCCAGTTCTGCACCTTGACCGTATGCAGCGCGATGTCCTTGACGGCGCCATCCGCGAGCGCTTGCGGCATCTCGATCCAGTCGCCGATGCGCAACATGTCGTTCGACGTGAGCTGCGTGCTCGCCACGAGCGACAGCAGCGTGTCCTTGAACACGAGCAGCAGCACCGCGGATAGCGCGCCCAGACCCGAGAGCATCCAGAGCGGCGAGCGGTCGATGAGGATCGAGAGCACGAGCACGCCGCACACGAGCGCGAGCGCCAGCTTGCCGATCTGAATATAGCCCTTGATCGAGCGCGTCTGCGCCTCCTTGCTCGCGGCATAGACGTCCTGCCACGCCGAAAGCGCGCTGCCCGTCGCGAGGAACACGCAGATCCACGCGCCGCCGTGCGCAATGCGTCCGATCGGCTCGGCCCATCGCCCGATATGCGGCACTTCGCCGATGCAGAGCGCGACGACCGCGAAGGGCGCCGCATACCACAGCCGCTGATACGCGCGATGCCGGATGAACGCCAGGTCCCACGCCGAGTGCCCCGCGAGCACCAGAAGCCGGTGCGCGATGCGCAGCAGCACGCGCGCAATGATCCACTGCACGAACTGCGCGACGACGAACAGCGCGGCCAGCCCCACGATCAGTTGCGCCCAGGGTTGCGTCGGCAGGTGTTGCGTGAGGGCGTCGGGAAGAAGGTCGATATTCATGCGTCGATGTCGGCTCGTGAGCGATACGTCCCGTATTGTGCATGAACGTGCACATGCTTTTCGCGCGTCGCGCGGCCTCATCGAAAACCCGAGTCCGATGAAAATGAATTTTTTTCGACGGCCGTTTGGGGTAAATATGCTTTCATCGCGACTACCCGACGAGCGTGCCGCCGAGTCATGTCCCGCCGATTTCCGGTCTCCCCGCCGATGACCGCCGACGAACCGATCGCGACGCGCATCGCCACCGCCATGCCGACGCTCACGCCGATCCATCAGCGCATGGGCGCGTTCGTGATGGCGAACCTGTTTCGCTCGGCAACCATGCGCATCGACGAATTCGCCGATGCGGTCGGCGCGTCCATCGCGACGGCGAACCGCTTCGCGCGGGCGCTCGGCTTCTCGGGCTATCCGGCGTTCCGCGATGCGCTCGTGCGCGGCTTCGAAGCGACCATCGCACCGGTCGAACGCTTGCGCTCGTCGCTCGAAACGTCCGTGAGCGGGGCCGAGGTGTTCCAGGCGGCGCTCGTGCAGGCGGCGTCGAACGTGCGGCTCGCGCAGGCATCGGTCGATGCTTCGAAGGCCGACACGCTCGTCGACGCATTACTCGACGCGCATCGCGTGTTCGTGCTCGGCTACGGCGCGAGCGCGTTTCTCGCCGGGCTGATGGAGCACGGTCTCACGCCGTATTGCGCGAACGTGCAGTCGCTCGCGCTCGTCGGCGGACCGTCGCATGCGGCGCGGCGGCTCTTCACGGCATCGCGCGAGGACGTGCTCGTCGCCATTGCGTTTCCACGTTATGTCGACGACACCATCACGCTCGCGCGGCAGGCCCGCGAGCACGGCGTGCGCGTCGTCGCGCTGACCGACAGCGGCGTGTCCCCGCTTGCGCGCGTCGCGGATCTCGTGCTGACCATTCCCGCCGAACGACGGCTCGCCGCGAATTGCGACACGGCCGTGCTCGCAGTCATCGAAGCACTGTGCGATGCAGTCGCGCATCGCGCGAAACGATCGGTGGAAGCGGCGTCGGGGCTCGCCGAATGCGTATTGCCGTGGCTTGCGACGGCATCGACCGGACAACACACTCGACGGGAGCCGCGCGAATCATGAGCGCCATTCCAGTGATTGCGATACACGGCGGCGCGGGCACGATCCTGCGCTCGGCCATGAACGCCGACACCGAAGCGCGCTATCACGCGGCGCTCGCCGACGTGCTGCGCGCGGGCGAACGCATCCTCGCCAGCGGCGGCCGCGCGCTCGACGCCGTCACCGAAGCGGTGCGTCTGCTCGAAGACTGTCCGCTCTTCAATGCGGGCCACGGCGCGGTGTTCACGGCGGCGGGCACGCACGAACTCGACGCGTCGATCATGGACGGTTCGACGCTCGATGCCGGCGCGATCAGTTGCGTGACGCGCGTGAAGAATCCGGTGCTCGCCGCGCGCCGCGTTCTCGATGTCAGCGAGCATGTGATGTTCACTGCCGCCGGTGCGGAAGCGTTCGCGCGCGAACAAGGGCTGGAGTTCGTCGAGCCGTCGTACTTTCATACCGATGCGCGCTATCAGCAATGGCTCAAGGCCCGCGGCACATCGCGCACGCTGCTGGATCACGATGCAGCCGCGCAGGCCACGGACGAAGACGACCCCATCGATCCCGCGAGGAAGTTCGGCACGGTCGGCGCGGTGGCGCTCGATGCGAACGGTCATCTGGCCGCTGCGACATCGACGGGCGGCGTGACGAACAAGCAGGCCGGGCGCGTCGGCGATGCGCCTCTGATCGGCGCGGGCTGCTATGCGAACAATGCGACCTGCGCCGTCTCGACGACCGGCACGGGCGAGATGTTCATCCGCATGCTCGCCGCCTATGACGTGTCGGCGCAGATGGAATATCGCGGCCTCGCGCTCGAAGAAGCGGCACGCGATGTCGTGATGAACAAGCTGCCGCGCATCGACGGACGCGGCGGGCTCATCGCCATCGATGCGAAGGGCAATGTCGCGTTGCCGTTCAATACGGAAGGCATGTATCGCGGCCATGCGCGTGTGAACGAAGCACCCGTCACGGCGATTTACCGCACATGACCGCGACGCTCACCTTGCCCGATGCGCGCGTGATCGAGGTGCATGATCTCTCGGTCACGTTCCGCTCGCGCTCGCGGCTCATCGAAGCCGTGCGCGGCGTCTCGTTCACGGTGGATCGCGGCGAGACGCTTGCGATCGTCGGCGAATCCGGCTCGGGCAAGTCGGTGACGTCGCTTGCGCTGATGCGGCTCGTCGAGCACAGCGGCGGCGCGATTGCTGCGGGCAGCATCGCGTTTTGCAGGCGCAACGGGAACGTGCTCGATCTGGCGCGCGCTTCGTCCGCGACGATGCGTACCGTGCGCGGCGCCGATATCGCGATGATCTTTCAAGAGCCGATGACATCGCTCAATCCGGTTTTCACCGTCGGCGATCAGATCGCGGAGGCGATTGCGCTGCATCAGGGCAAGAGCCGTTCGCAGGCGCGCCAGGAAGTGTTGCGCCTGCTCGACCTCGTACGCATTCCCGAAGCGCGCCGCGTATTCGGACGTTATCCGCATCAGCTCTCGGGCGGGATGCGTCAGCGCGTGATGATCGCGATGGCGCTTTCATGCAGGCCCGCGCTGCTGATCGCCGACGAACCGACGACCGCGCTCGACGTGACCATTCAGGCGCAGATTCTGCAACTCGTGCGCGGCCTGCAGGACGAGATGAACATGGGCGTGATCTTCATCACGCACGATATGGGCGTCGTCGCGGAAGTCGCGGACCGCGTGCTGGTGATGTATCGCGGCGAGAAGGTCGAGGAAGGGGCGTCTGAGACGCTATTTCGGAACCCGAATCATCGCTACACGAAGGCGCTGCTCGCTGCGGTGCCGACGCTCGGCGCGATGCACGGCACGCATCGTCCGGCCAAGTTTCCGATCGTCGAAGTCGAACCGGCGGACGCTGCTCCCGACGATGCCAGCGCGCTGCGGCCATCGGCGGCGGTGGAACATCAGATGCAGCCCGCTGTCGACGAAAGCAGTCCGCCGATTCTGCGCGTGCGCGACCTGATCACGCGCTTTCCCGTCAAAACGGGCCTTTTCGGGCGTACGACCGCGGCGGTGCATGCGGTCGAGCGCGTCAGTTTCGATCTGCGGCAGGGCGAAACACTCGCGCTCGTCGGCGAATCCGGATGCGGCAAGTCGACGACGGGGCGATCGCTTCTGAGGCTCGTCGAAAGCCAGAGCGGTTCGATCGAATTCGACGGACGCGAGATCAGCGCATTGCAAGGCCCCGAGTTGCAGGCTTTGCGCCGCAATATCCAGTTCATCTTTCAGGACCCGTTCGCGTCGCTCAATCCGCGTCTGACTGTCGGATTCTCGGTGATGGAACCGCTGCTCGTGCATGGCGTGGCGAGCGGAAAGGAAGCGCAGGCGCGAGTCGACTGGCTGCTCGAAAAGGTCGGCTTGCCGCCGGAGGCCGCGCAACGCTATCCGCATGAATTCTCCGGCGGGCAGCGTCAGCGCATCGCGATCGCACGCGCGCTTGCGCTCAACCCGAAAGTCGTCATCGCCGATGAATCCGTCTCTGCGCTCGATGTCTCGGTGCGCGCTCAGATCGTCAATCTCATGCTCGATCTCCAGCGCGAACTGGGCATTGCGTATCTCTTCATCTCGCATGACATGGCGGTGGTGGAGCGCGTGAGCCATCGGGTAGCGGTGATGTATCTCGGGCAGATCGTGGAGATCGGGCCGCGCGCCGCCGTCTTCGAAGCGCCGCGTCATCCGTACACGAGGAAGCTGATGAGCGCCGTTCCGGTTGCGGACCCCGCGCGCCGTCATGCGAAGCGCATGCTCGCCGCCGATGAAATTCCGAGCCCGATACGCAAGCTCGGCGACGAGCCGACGGTCGCCAGGCTCGTTGCGGTGGGACCGGATCATTATGTCGCCGAGCATCACGTCGGCGGCGCGTATTAGATGCCGGAAAATCGCCGGAAGCACATCGTAGCGAACCATAACGTCAAGCAAAGGAGTTCACGATGCCGTCCTCTCGTTCGTTCAAGTTTCGCAGTTGCGTTGCAGCGAGTGCAGTCGCCTCGATGTTCGCGCTCGGGCCCGTGACCGCCCATGCGCAAAGCACCGCGGTCATGGCCGTCGCTTCGACGTTCACGACGCTCGATCCCTACGATGCCAACGACACGCTGTCGCAAGCGGTATCGAAGTCGTTCTATCAAGGGCTGTTCGGCTTCGACAAGGACATGAAGATTCAGAACGTGCTTGCGGCGAGCTACGAGGCGAGTCCCGATGCGAAGGTCTATACGATCCACTTGCGTCAGGGCGTGAAGTTCCACGACGGCACCGACTTCAACGCCGATGCAGTGAAGGCATCGTTCGATCGCGTGATCGATCCGGCGAACAAGCTCAAGCGCTACAACCTCTTCAACAAGATCGAGAAGACGGAAGTCATCGACCCTTACACGGTCAGGGTCACGCTGAAGATTCCGTTCTCCGCGTTCATCAACGTGCTCGCGCATCCGTCGGCGGTGATGATGTCGCCGGCCGCGCTCCAGAAGCATGGCAAGGAGATCGCGTTTCATCCGGTCGGCACGGGACCGTTCGAGTTCGTCGAATGGAAACAGACGGACGACCTCAAGGTGAAGAAGTTCGCGGGCTACTGGAAGAAGGGTTATCCGAAGATCGACATGATCGACTGGAAGCCGGTCGTCGATAACAACACGCGTGCGGCGCTCATGCAGACCGGCGAAGCGGACTTCGCGTTCCAGGTGCCGTTCGAACAGGCGGCCACGCTCAAGTCCAGCCCGAAGGTCGATCTGATCGCCGCGCCGTCGATCATTCAGCGCTACATCAGCATGAACATGGGCCAGAAGCCCTTCGATAACCCGAAGGTGCGCGAGGCGCTCAACTATGCGATCAACAAGGAAGCGCTGGTCAAGGTCGCGTTCGCGGGCTATGCGGTGCCGTCCGAAGGCGTCGTGCCGCAGGGCGTCGACTATGCGACGAAGCTCGGCCCCTGGAAATACGATCCGGCCAGGGCTCGCCAGTTGCTGAAGGAAGCCGGCTATCCGAACGGCTTCGAAACGACGCTCTGGTCCGGCTATAACCACACGACGGCCCAGAAGATCATTCAGTTCGTGCAGCAACAGCTCGGGCAAGTAGGCGTGAAGGCGTCGGTCGAAGCGCTGGAAGCGGGGCAGCGCGTGCAGCGCGTGGACAGCGCGCCCGATCCGGCCACCGCTCCCGTGCGGATGTACTACATCGGCTGGTCGTCGTCGACGGGCGAAGCGGACTGGGCCATCTCGCCGTTGCTCGCGAGCTCGTCGATGCCGCCGAAGCTGTCGAATACGGCGTACTACCGGAACGAAAACGTCGACGCCGACTTGCAGAAGGCGCTCGCCACCACCGATCGCAACGAGAAAGCCGCGCTCTATGCGGATGCGCAGAAGCGCATCTGGGCCGATGCGCCGTGGATCTTTCTCGTCACCGAGAAAGTGGTCTATGCGCGCAGCAAGCGGCTTTCCGGCGCATACGTGATGCCTGACGGCTCGTTCAATTTCGACGACATCGCCATCAAGTAACGATGCTCAACTTCCTCGCGAAGCGTCTGCTGGGGCTTCTGCCGACGCTTTTCATCGTCGCGGTGCTGGTTTTCCTGTTCGTGCATCTGCTGCCCGGCGATCCGGCGCGTCTCGCGGCCGGGGCCGAAGCGGACGAAGCGACGGTCGCCCTCGTGCGTGCCGATCTCGGTCTCGACAAGCCGCTGCCGCATCAACTCGTGAGCTTCTTCAGCAGGGTCGTGCACTTCGACTTCGGCATGTCGACGCGCAGCAAGCGGCCCGTCAGCACGGAAATCGCCGAGCGCTTCATGCCGACGCTATGGCTCACGCTCGCCAGCATGGCGTGGGCCGTGGTGTTCGGAATGGCGATCGGCATTGTGTCGGCGGTGTGGCGCAACAAGTGGCCCGATCGCATCGGCATGACGCTCGCGGTGTCGGGCATATCGTTTCCGGCGTTCGCGCTGGGGATGCTGCTCATCGAGATCTTCTCGGTCAAGCTCGGCTGGCTGCCCATCGTCGGCGACGGCACATGGCAAAGCTACGTGTTGCCATCGCTCACGCTCGGCGCTGCGGTGGCGGCGGTCATGGCGCGCTTCACGCGGGCATCGTTCGTCGAAGTGCTGGGCGAGGACTTCGTGCGTACGGCGCGCGCGAAGGGCGTGCATGAGCCGATGGTCATCGTCAAGCATTGCCTGCGCAACGCGATGATCCCGGTCGTCACGATGATGGGCCTGCAATTCGGCTTCCTGCTCGGCGGCTCGATCGTCGTCGAGAAAGTGTTCAACTGGCCCGGTCTCGGACGCCTGCTCGTGGATGCGGTCGAGATGCGCGACTACCCGGTGATTCAGGCGGAAGTGCTGCTGTTCTCGCTGGAGTTCATCGTCATCAATCTGGTCGTGGACGTGCTGTACGCGGTCATCAACCCGACCATCCGGTTCAAGTGAGGATCGCATGAGTGTGACCGCCCGAGTCGCCGGAAGCACGCAGCAGGAAGTACGCACGCCGTGGAGCGAGTTCTGGCGCAAGTTCCGGCAGCAGCATGTCGCGCTCGTGGCGGCGGTGTTCGTCCTGTTGCTCGTCGTGCTTGCGATCATCGCGCCATATATCGCGCCGTATGACCCCGAGAACTACTTCGATTACGATGCGCTCAACGCGGGGCCGTCGGCGGCGCACTGGTTCGGCGTCGATTCGCTGGGCCGCGATATCCTGAGCCGCATTCTCGTCGGCAGCCGTATCTCGCTGACGGCGGGACTCGTGAGCGTGGTGATCGGCGCGGTCATCGGCACGTTCTTCGGCCTGCTCGCCGGGTATTACGAAGGCTGGTGGGACCGCATCGTGATGCGCATCTCAGACGTCCTGTTCGCGTTTCCCGGCATTTTGCTTGCAATCGGCGTGGTTGCGATTCTCGGCAACGGCATGGTCAACGTCGTGTTCGCCGTCGCCATTTTCAGCATTCCCGCGTTTGCGCGGCTCGTGCGCGGCAACACGCTTGCGCTCAAGCATCTCACGTATATCGAGGCGGCGCGCAGCATCGGCGCTTCGGACTGGACGATCATCGTGCGGCACATTCTGCCGGGCACGATATCGTCGGTGGTCGTCTACTTCACGATGCGCATCGGCACGTCGATCATCACGGCGGCGAGCCTTTCGTTTCTCGGCCTGGGCGCGCAGCCGCCGACGCCCGAGTGGGGCGCGATGCTCAACGAGGCGCGCGCCGACATGACGATGGCCCCGCACGTCGCGATCTTCCCGAGCCTCGCGATCTTCTTCACGGTGCTCGCCTTCAATCTGCTGGGCGACGGCCTGCGCGATGCGCTCGATCCGAAGCTCGACCGGCCGTGATGAACGTACCGCATATCGGCGTGTTCGAAGCGGGAGCACGCGGCACGATCGCGGACGTGGCGGGCGTAGCGGTCGGGCATTGCACATTGAACGACGGCGATATCCGGACCGGCGTCACGGTCGTGCGTCCGCATGACGGCGACATCTATCGCGACAAGGTTCCCGCTGCGGCGTGCGTCATCAATGGCTTCGGCAAGAGCGTCGGACTCGTGCAGCTCGACGAACTCGGCGTCCTCGAAACGCCGGTCGCACTGACGAATACGTTCGGTATCGGCGCCGTCGCGCAGGCGCAGGTTCGTTCGGCATGCGAAGCAAATGCGAAGATCGGCCGCGACTGGCCGAGCGTGAATCCGCTCGTTCTCGAATGCAACGACGGATATCTGAACGACATGCAGGCTTTCGCCGTGGAAGAGGCGCATTATCGCGATGCCCTCGCCGCATGTTCCGCCGACTTCGCTCGCGGCTCGGTCGGCGCGGGACGTGGCATGTCGTGCTTCGAACTGAAGGGCGGCATTGGTGCGGCATCGCGCATTGTCCACATCGAAGGACACGCGTACACGACAGGCGCGCTCGTGCTCGCCAACTTCGGCCGCCTGCCGCAACTCACGATCGCGGGCGATACGGTCGGGCGCCGGCTGCACGCCGCGATGCAATCGAACGCCGCTCCGGAGCAAGGATCGATCATCATGCTGGTCGCCACCGACGCGCCGCTCGATTCGCGCCAGCTACGCCGCGTGGCGATGCGCGCCGCAGCGGGCCTCGCGCGCACCGGCTCCGTCTATGGCCACGGCAGCGGCGACATCGCGCTGGCGTTCTCGACCGCGTACACGGTCCCCCACGAAGCCGCTTTCATCGCGATGCCGCCGCTGCTTGGCGACGCCTTCATCGATCCGCTGTTTCAGTCGACCGCCGACAGCATCGAACAGGCCATTCTCGATGCGCTTTTCAGCGCGAAAAGCGTGACCGGCCGCGACGGTCATCGGCGACTCTCGCTGAAGGACGCGCTTCGAACGCAGCCATGAGCACGCTCGATTGCCATTCGGCAATATCCTTCGTGTTACGGTAAGAGGCTCAAGTATCGTTAGAATGCCGATAGCCGGCTTTCGCAGGCGACGTTCATGCACGATGTAAAGCTCGAACACAACGACGACATGGCGCTCGATCCCGCCGATCCCGCGCTGCTCATGCGCGGCTCGCTCTTCATCGACGGCCACGAGGCGGGCTGCTGGGAAGCGCGGCGCGACGGCACGTGGGCGGCGCATGTGCGGCACGAGCGGGGATGGATCGTCGAGCGAAGCCGGGCTGCGCTCGTCGAACGGCTCGCGCACCTTCATTCAGATAACTAAGCTTATTCATGTACCTGTCGATTTTCGCCGTGGGACTTGGCGGCGGCCTCGGTTCGCTGCTCCGATGGGCGCTCGGGTTGCGCCTGAACGCCATCTTTCCTAACTTGCCGCTCGGCACTTTCACGGCCAATGTCATCGCCGGGTACATCATCGGGGTGGCGGTGGCGTTTTTCGCACGTTTTCCGGATATCTCGGTCGAATGGCGGCTCTTCGTCATCACCGGACTGATGGGCGGGCTGTCCACGTTTTCGACGTTTTCCGCTGAGGTGGTCGCGCATCTTCAGCAGGGGCGGTTCGGCTGGGCGTTCATCGAAATCGCGACGCACGTCGGCGCTTCGCTGCTGATGACCGCGCTCGGAATCGCGACTGTCGCCGCCGCGAGTTGATGCCGCCACACCTTTTGGCGTTTCGCCCGCGCCTGTTTCCTACAATTTCGTCCTGCGTCCCCGACGCTCCACTTCGCTGCGCCTGCAGCGGCTCTACTCTTTGACCGCAAGAAAGAAGGTGAAATACATGTCCGTGTTCCCGCTTATCGAAATCAGACCGTACCGTCCGAGCGATCTCGACGGCATCATCGATCTGTTTCTCCGCGCGGTGCGCGAGACGGCATCGGCCGATTACAACGAAAAGCAGATCGAAGCGTGGGCGCAAGCCGACCCGGACGAATGGGCGCTGGCCCGCGCGAGCCGGCCGACCTGGGTTGCGTTCACGGACGGCCAGCTCGCGGGTTTCGCCGATCTCGAGAAGAACGGACTGATCGACATGATGTTCGTGCACCCGGATCACCAGCGCAAAGGCGTGGCGACGGCGCTGCTCGCGCGCATCGAAGCCGAAGCCGACGAAGCCGGCATCCGTGTGCTGCACACCTATTCCAGCGCGACCGGACGTGAGTTCTTCGAGTACTGCGGCTTCACCATGCTGCTCGCGCGTGCAGTCGTAAGAGGTCAGCGCTTCGTGCAGCTCATCATGGAAAAGGTGTTGTAAAAACACGCTTCATCTGTATAGACAACAGGATGCGTCGTTGGGATTTCATCTCAGTGGAATCCCGTAGTTCCCCTTGTTTCGCCGTTTATGCCCGTTTAGACTGGCGTCTAACTTGTATAGACAGGACGAAACATGATTACGCTGACGCCCGGACAACTCACGCTGCCGCAACTGCGCCGCATTGCGCGCGGCTCCGACTCGCTGCGCCTCGATCCCGCGAGCTTCGACGCCATCGACGCGAGCGCGCGCGCCGTTGCAGCGATCGCCGCCAAGGGCGATCCCGCCTACGGCATCAACACGGGCTTCGGGCGGCTCGCCAACACGCATATTCCGGCCGATCAACTCGAACTGCTGCAGCGTAATCTCGTGCTGTCGCATGCGGTCGGCGTCGGCGAGCCGATGTCCCGCCCGGTCGTGCGCCTCCTGATGGCGCTCAAGCTGTCGAGTCTCGGGCGCGGTCATTCGGGCATTCGCCGCGAAGTCATCGAGGCGCTCATCACGCTGTTCAACGCCGACGTGCTGCCCATCATCCCGGTCAAGGGCTCGGTCGGCGCATCGGGCGATCTCGCGCCGCTCGCGCATATGTCGACGGTGCTGCTCGGCATCGGCGAAGTGATGGTGCGCGGCGAACGCGCGAGCGCGGTAGACGGCCTTGCAGTCGCCGGACTCAAGCCGCTCACGCTGCAGGCGAAGGAAGGGCTCGCGCTGCTCAACGGCACGCAAGCGTCGGCGGCGCTCGCGCTCTATAACCTCTTCGCAATCGAAGACCTGTTCCGCACGGGGCTCGTGGCGGGTTCCCTATCGGTGGATGCGGCTGCCGGTTCCGTCGTGCCGTTCGATGCGCGCATCCACGAACTGCGCGGACATCGCGGGCAGATGGACGCGGCCGCTGCGTATCGCACGTTGCTGGAAGGCTCGGGCATCAATCTGTCGCACGCGGATTGCGAGAAGGTGCAGGACCCGTACAGCCTGCGCTGCCAGCCGCAAGTGATGGGCGCCTGTCTCGACCAGATGCGCCACGCCGCCGACGTGCTGCTCATCGAAGCGAACGCCGTTTCCGACAATCCGCTCATTTTCCCCGATACGGGCGAGGTGCTTTCGGGCGGCAACTTCCACGCCGAGCCGGTCGCGTTCGCCGCCGACAATCTCGCGCTCGCGGCGGCGGAAATCGGCGCGCTGGCCGAGCGCCGCATCGCGCTGCTGATTGACGCGACGCTCTCCGGCCTGCCGCCGTTCCTCGTGCGCGATGGCGGCGTCAACTCGGGCTTCATGATCGCGCATGTGACGGCGGCGGCGCTGGCATCGGAGAACAAGACGCTCGCGCATCCCGCTTCCGTCGATTCGTTGCCGACCTCCGCGAACCAGGAAGATCACGTTTCAATGGCCACGTTCGCCGCGCGCAAGCTCGGCGATATCGCGAGCAACACGGCCAACATTCTCGCCATCGAACTGCTCGCAGCGGCACAAGGCGTCGATCTGCGCGCGCCGCACCGGACGAGCGAGCGGCTCGACGCCGTGATGAAGACGCTGCGCGCGCGCGTGCCGCACTACGATATCGACCACTACTTCGCGCCCGATATCGCGGCCATCGCGACGCTCGTGCAGGACGGCGAGATCGCGAAGCACAGCCCGTTTTCGTTCGTATCCGAAGCGATGAACGCGGCGGAAACCGGCGCATGAGCACGCCTGCGTATCGCGAGATCAAGGATTACATCCTTGGGCGCATTCACGTCGGCGAATGGAAGGAGGGCGATCAGGTGCCCTCCGAAAACGAGCTGGCGCGGGAATTCAAGGTCGCGCGCATGACGGTGAACCGCGCGCTGCGCGAACTGACGGCCGAGCAGGTGCTGACGCGGGTGCAGGGCGCGGGCACCTTCGTCGCGCAGCCCAAGTACGCGTCGACGCTGGTGGAGATTCGCAGCATTTCCGATGAAATCGTCGCGCGCGGCCATGCGTATCGCGCGGAGGTGCTGCATCTGGGCGCATCCATCGTCGATGAAACGCTCGCCGCCGAAATGCAGCTCGCGCTCGGCAGCCCGGTGTTTCATTCGCGCGTGCTCCACTTCGAGAATGACGAGCCGGTTCAGCTCGAAGAACGCCATGTGAATCCGGCGCTCGCGCCCGAGTACGCGCGGCAGGATTTCACGACGATCACGCCCAATCAGTACCTGATGATCGCCGCGCCGCTGCAGCGTGTGGAGTACCGGATCGAGGCGTCGGTGCCGTCGGCCGGGATTCGTCACGCGCTCGCGATGACCGAGCACGAGCCGTGTCTGCTGCTGCATCGGCGGACGTGGTCGCGCGACACGGTCGCCTCGGTCGCCAATCTCTGGCATCCGGGCGATCGCTATCAGTTCACCGGACACTTCTGACGTGACGATCATTCCCGCCGCTTCGCTCATCGACATGCCGTGGAAAAACGGCGGCGGCGTCACACGCGAGATTGCGGCCAGCCCGCCGGGAGCGTCGCTCGATGCCTTCGCGTGGCGGCTCTCCGTCGCGGATGTATCGGCGGATGGGGCGTTTTCCGCGTTTCCCGGCGTGGACCGCGTGCTCGTGCTGCTCGGCGGCGCGGGCATGCGGCTTACCGAAACGGACGGGCGCGTGCATGCACTGGACCGGCCGCTCGCGATCGCGCGATTCGCAGGCGAAACGCCGATTCACGCGGCCTTGCTTGCCGGACCGACCCGCGACTTCAACGTGATGGTGCGGCGCGATCGGGCGCGGGCGTCGGTGGACGTGCGGCGCGGTGCGGTCTGCGAAACCACGGCCCGGCACGACGTCACGTTCATCCATTGCGTGAGCGGTGGCCTGACCCTGAGAGAGCACGGCGTCACGCTCGACGCCGGCGATACGTTGCGCATCGACCGCACCGCGTCATGCGTCGAAGCCGCGCCGGACAGCGCCTGGCTTCACATCGGCATCGACCTGCTTTGACGGCATCGGAGAGAAGTCACATGAACCTGTTCTTCGCCGACCACGCGCGCCTGCCCGACGGCTGGCGGCGCGACGTGCTCATCGAATGGAACGACGACGGCGCGCTCGTGCGCGTCGAAGCGGACAGCGCCGCGCCGGCCGGCGTCGAAAGGGCGAAGGGGCCGGTGCTGCCCGGCATGCCCAATCTGCATTCGCATGCTTTCCAGCGCGCGATGGCGGGCCTGACCGAATATCGCGCGAGCGCCGCCGATACCTTCTGGAGCTGGCGCGACCTGATGTACCGCTTCGCCGCGAAGATCGAGCCGGGCGTGCTCGCGGATATCGCGCACTGGCTCTACATCGAGATGCTGAAGGCCGGTTATACGTCGGTCTGCGAGTTCCATTACGTGCATCACGCGAACGACGGCGGCCCTTACGCGAACCGCGCCGAACTGGCCGAACGCGTCGTCGATTCGGCGGAGCGCGCGGGGATCGGCATCACGATGCTGCCGGTGCTCTACCAATACAGCGGATTCGGCAACGCCGCGCCACGCGACGATCAGCGGCGTTTCATCAACACGCCCGACAGCCTGCTGCACTTGCTCGATACGCTCGCGCAGGCGCGGCCCGAGAACGGCTCGCGGCGTTATGGCGTCGCGCCGCATTCGCTGCGGGCGGTGTCGGGCGAATCGCTGGCGGCGCTGCTCGAAGGGTTCGACGCGCGCTTCGATCGCGGGCCGGTGCATATCCACGTCGCGGAGCAGCTTGCCGAAGTCGATGCGTGCATCGCGCAGACCGGCCAGCGCCCGGTGCAATGGCTGCTCGACCGTTTCGACGTCGATGCGCGCTGGTGCCTCGTGCACGCGACGCATATCGACGCCGCCGAATTGCAGCGCCTCGCCGCGAGCCGTGCCGTCGCGGGCCTGTGCCTGACGACCGAAGCGAACCTCGGCGACGGCGTCTTTCCGGCGCGCGATTATCTCGATGCGGGCGGACGCATCGGCATCGGTTCGGATAGTCACGTGGGCGTCGACTGGCGCTCGGAGTTGCGTCTCTTCGAATACGGCCAGCGTCTATGGCGGCGCGAGCGCAACGTGCTCGCTTCTGCGGAGTCGAGCCGCCCGGCCGACCGTCTGTTCGACGCCGCGCTCGACGGCGGCGCAAGCGCGAGCGGGCGGCGCATCGGCGCGCTCGCGGCCGGCATGCGCGCGGACTGGATCGTGCTGGACGAAGCACATGCGGGCATCGGCGGACATCCATGCGAGAGCTGGCTTTCCAGCGCCGTTTTCTGCGAGCATGGCGAGACGCCCATCCGCGATGTGTTCACGAGCGGCCGCAAGGTGATCGACGCCCGCCGCCACGCCGGCGAAGAGGCGGCGCTCGGGCGTTATCGCGAGGCTGTGCAGACGCTGCTCGCGTGAGCTTCAATGACCGAGACCGCCGACATGGAAACCACCAGAGATTGTTCCATCTACACGCTCAAGCGCGGCACGGCGCCGCTTCTGATCTCGATTCCGCATCGGGGCACGCGCATTCCGGAAGCGCTCGTCGAAGAGATGACGCCGGTCGCGCTCTGCGTCGATGACTGCGACTGGCATCTCGAACGGCTTTATGCCTTCGCACGCGAGATGGGCGCGTCGATCCTGCTGCCGGAATACGCGCGCTACGTCATCGATCTGAATCGCCCGCCCGACGACGCGAACCTCTATCCGGGCCGCGACACGACCGGCCTCTGTCCCGTCGATACCTTCGACAAGGAACCGCTCTATCGGCCCGGGCATGCGCCGTCGCGCGAACAGATCGATGCCCGCCGCGCGTTGTACTGGCAGCCGTATCACGACGCGCTCGCGACCGAACTCGCCGCCCTGCGGGATACGCACGGCCGCGTGCTGCTGTGGGAAGCGCATTCGATCCGCTCGGTCGTGCCGCGCTTCTTCGAGGGCCGCCTGCCCGAGTTCAACTTCGGGACGGCGGATGGCGCGTCGGCGGCGGCGGGGCTGGCCGGGCGGCTGGCGGAAATCGTCGAACGCGACGGTCGATACTCCAGCGTGGCGAACGGACGTTTCAAGGGCGGCTACATTACCCGGCGCTACGGCGATCCTGCGAACGGCATCCACGCGGTTCAACTGGAGCTGACGCAGGCGACGTACATGGAGGAGTCGTCGCCCTATGCCTACGATGAAACCCGCGCGAGCCAGGTCCAGCCGTTGTTGCGCGAATTGCTCGGCGCAGCGACCGACTACGTCGCCGCGCGATGATTCTGGCGCGAACGTGACGGCGGACTGACGCCGGCGCAATGGCCGGTGCTTACAGGTTGCCTTCTCGAACAGCCAGCGCGCTGCTGATTCGCTAGAAAAATCAAGCCCCTGTGCCTTCCATCGATGCGCTAGTGCGTCCCAAGCCCGCGAAGTAGATTGTTGTCGATCCAACAAATATCTTTAGCTGAAATAGGGGTTTCCCCTAGTTCGCTGCCCTCCTAAACTTGCTTTCAACGAAACGAAATCAGACAGCGCTTAAAAAGCTCCCGATTCCGGTTTCGATCTCAAAACAAGACTACTGGAGGTTTCATCATGATCAAGTCCTTTGTTCCGGCTCTCGTCATCGCTTCGGCTCTGGCCGCTCCGACGTTCGCTTTCGCGCAAAACAACGGCGCGCTGACCCGCGAGCAAGTCCGTGCCGAACTCGTTCAACTGGAGAAGGCCGGCTACAACCCGTCGCAAGATCGCGTTTCGTATCCGCAAAATCTGCAGGCTGCGCAGGCGCGCGTGAACGCCGAAGAAGGTGTCGCCGCAACGTCGTACGGTCCGTCGGCGGCCGGCACGGCGCAGTCGGGCTCGCGTTCGGGTGCGACCCTCTCGATGTCGGATCGCAATTCGGTGTACTTCGGCCATTAAGGCGAAGCGCGGTAGTAGTAGAGGTTGGCAGTAGAGGTTGGCGGTAGCAGTGGAAGTGTCGGAAAGCGCCAGTCGTGACGTTCGCGGCTGGCGCTTTTTCATGTGCGCTCGATTCCCGGGGCTTTCACTGCTTTCACACGTCTGCCAGCATAATCCGGCACGCTAACCTTTTGCCCCGCTGGATTGCTGCCGATGCATGTCGTCAAGAAGCTCATCGTATCCGGCGTCGCCGCAACGCTCGGCCTCGCGCTGTCCGCCGCGCGCGCCGCGAATCCCGACGCGCTGTGGGATATCGTCAACGGACAGTGTGTCCCGGCAGCGCGGGGCGCGCCCGTCACGCAACCGTGCGCGGAGGTCGATCTCGCGGGCGGCTATGCCGTGCTGAAGGACATCGTCGGGGTCGCGCAATATCTGCTGATTCCGACGGCGCGCGTGAGTGGCATCGAAAGCCCCGAACTGCTCGCCGCCGACGCCCCGAACTACTGGCGCGATGCCTGGAAAGCCCGCCGTTATGTCGACGACGCATTGCGCCGTCCCTTGCCTCGCGACCGGGTCTCGCTCGCGATCAATTCCGCCAGCGGACGGACGCAAAACCAGTTGCACATTCATATCGATTGCCTCGCGGCGGATGTCGCCGAGGCGCTTCACGAGGCCGGGCCGGGCATCGGCGCGGAGTGGACGCCGCTGCCGATGCGCCTGCGCGGGCATCGCTATCGCGCGATGCGCATTGACGATGCCGATCTCTCGCACACCGATCCGTTCAGGCTGCTCGCAGCGACGCTCGCCCGCGAAGGCCGCGCGATGGGCGATCAGACGCTGCTGCTCGCCGGTGCGTTCCGCCGCGACGGCGCGCCCGCGTTCTATCTGCTCAACGATCAGGTCGGCTTCGGCGACTGGGCGTCGTCGGAAGAGCTTCAGGACCACACCTGCGGATTAGCCGATCGGTCTATCGAAAAACCGTGACGCAGAAGGAAGAATGAGGTGGTGCGGCACGCCGGGTCGCGAACGCAAAAGTTTGTGACACGCATCGCCGCGCGCCTTGTTATTCTTCTTTTTCGTAGTTACGATAAATGCAAATCGACATTCTGTTCGATCCGCTCAAGGACGCGCTGAATCGCAGCCGGCACGGCGTCTCGCTGGAACTGGCGCATCGTATCGACTGGCGCGAAGTCATGTCCGCCGTGGACGATCGGAAAGACTATGGCGAACTCCGCGAGATCGGCTATGCGCCGGTCGAGTCACGGCTCTATTGCGTGGTGTTCACCCAGCGGGGCGCGGCGCTGCGCATCATCAGCGTGCGCCGTGCGAATAATCGTGAGGTAGACAGATATGAACGCAGCATCGAAAAAATTGGCGCGGAACACGCCGGCGGAAGAAGCCGCGATCCAGCGCGGCATCCGGTCCGATCCGGCAACGTTCGTCCCTTCCGACGCCCTGTACGAGACCATGACACGGCGGATCGGCCGTCCGCCGAGTGAATCGCCGAAGGTTCAGCTCACCGTGCGGTATGACGCCGATATCGTCGCGGCGTTTCGCGCGGGCGGCGCGGGCTGGCAGACGCGCATGAACGACGCGTTGCGCGAGTGGCTGCGCGAGCATCCGGTCGCGAGCGGCGGGTGAGCGTCAAACGAATCACTCGCCGATCAGATGCAGCACCAGTTCGCGGTCATGCGGCGACGCCCGATGTTCGAACACGTAGATGCCTTGCCATGTGCCGAGCACCATGCGCCCGGCTTCCACGGGAATCGAAAGCTGCACGTTCGTCAGCGCGGTGCGCAGATGCGCGGGCATGTCGTCGGGGCCTTCCGCAGCGTGGATATAACGGCCCGGCGCTTCCGGCGCGACGGTTTCGAAATAGCGCTCGAGATCGGCGCGCACATCGGGATCGGCATTCTCCTGAATCAGCAGCGATGCCGACGTATGCCGGCAGAAAACCGTCAGCAGACCGGAGCGGATGTCCTGCATGTCGATCCACCGGTCGATATCGCGCGTGACTTCGTGCAGCCCGCGCGAGCGCGTGGCGAGCCTTAGATGATGCATTGCCTGTTTCATTTGGTTTCCGTATCGAGCTGAGTGTTCATGTTGATGTTCTATGCTTTGCCATGGCTGGCTCACGGACGTCACCGATGCGCACATCGCTTTCCAGCAAGTATGCAACGCGCGTGCTCGCTCTTGCGACGCTGATGAGCGCCGCTCACGCCGACGATACGCCCGCCAATCGCGGCAACGATCCCTTCCTCCACGTCTCCAGCGCCATTGTCTCCTGCCCCGCGCCGCGCGGCCCGTTCGAAACCGGGAACGAATGGATCGACGAAGCGCACTACCGCATCGAACGCGGCAATAGCTGCTGGCTGGCGGGCCGCTGCCGTCTGCCGAATAGCTACGCCTATGACAAGGAAATCGCCGAAAGCGTCGCACGCCGCCTGAACGCGCTGAACGCATCGCTGCAATGGCGCGAGAAAACGAGCCTGTGGCTCACCTTGCAGCGCCGCTTCGTTTATATCGACGGCTGCGTGTCGCCCGATTTCGACACGGCGCGCTTCGTCTCCGAACTGGGCGAGACGGCCGATGTCGAGAAAGTCATCGACCGGACGACTGTTCTATCGCCTAAGCTGAAAGCGAGACCGTGAGCGACGCCGGCTGCGGCCGGCGATTGCCGATGACAACGATTTTCGCTGACTGGCTGCTTCTTTTCGTGCGACGCCTCGTGCTGGCGGCCGCGCTCGGCTTCGTCGCGCTGCCGGCCGATGCCGCCGCTCCGGTCGTCGTGATCCCGCTGTCGGGCGCCATCGGCCCGGCGAGCGCGGATTTCGTCGTGCGCTCGCTGTCCCGCGCCGCCGACGAGCACGCGCAACTCGCCGTGCTGCGGATCGACACGCCCGGCGGCCTCGACCTGTCGATGCGCTCGATCATTCAGGCGATGCTCGCGTCGCCCGTGCCGGTGGCTGCGTTCATTGCGCCGAGCGGGGCGCGGGCGGCGAGCGCGGGCACGTACATCGTCTATGCGAGCCATATCGCCGCGATGGCGCCCGGCACGAATCTGGGCGCGGCCACGCCTGTTCAGCTCGGCATGGGCGGCAAGGAGCGGGCGGCGTCATCGCCCGATGAATCGTCCGCCGAAACACGCAAGCAGGTGCAGGACGCCGCCGCGTATATCCGCGGCCTCGCGCAATTGCGGGGCCGCAACGAGCAATGGGCGGAGCGCGCGGTGCGCGAGGCCGTCGCGCTGTCGGCGAACGAGGCGCTCGCGCAGAAAGTCATCGACGTGACCGCGACGGACACGCCCGATCTGCTCGCGAAACTCGACGGCCGCCACGTCCGCACGGCGCTCGGCGAACGCACGCTCGCGACGCGCGCGGCGCCCGTCATCGTCCTTCAGCCGGACTGGCGCAGCCGCTTTCTCGCGGCGATCACCGATCCGAGCGTCGCGCTGATCCTGATGATGATCGGCATGTACGGGCTGTTCTTCGAGTTCGCCAATCCGGGATTCGTGCTGCCGGGCGTCGCGGGCGCGATCTGCCTGCTCGTCGGACTGTTCGCGTTGCAGCTTCTGCCGATCAGCTACGTCGGCCTGGGCCTGATCCTGCTCGGCACCGGCTGTCTGATCGCGGAAATGTTCCTGCCGACGTTCGGTGCGCTCGGCATCGGCGGAATCGTCGCGTTCGCGATCGGCGCGCTGATGCTGATCGATACCGACGTGCCCGGCTTCGGCATTCCGGTGAGCGTCGTGCTTGCGCTCGCGGCGACCACGGCGCTCTTCGTGTTCGCGGTGTCGGGCGCCGCGTTGAAGGCGCGCAAGCGCCCCGTCGTGAGCGGCGGCGAGGCGATGCTGGGCAGCATCGGCGTGATGCTGGAGTCGAACGGCGACAGCGGATGGGCTCGCGTGCACGGCGAACGCTGGCGCGTGCAGACAACAGAGGCGCGCGGCTTGCCCGGCGCGGGCGAGCGAGTGCGGGTCGTCGCGCGCGACGGTCTCACGCTCACCGTCGAGCCGCTCGAAGATCAACGTCAGCAGGCAGCTTGAGAGGCTAGAAACATGGGGCTTACCTTCGGCTTTAGCGGCATCGTGATTGCGCTCGTCGTGTTCATCCTGGCGTCGGCGGTGCGGATTTTTCGGGAGTACGAGCGCGGCGTCGTGTTCATGCTCGGGCGCTTCTGGAAGGTGAAGGGACCGGGGCTCGTGCTGATCATTCCGGTCGTGCAGCAAGTCGTTCGCATGGACCTGCGCACCGTCGTGTTCGACGTGCCGCCGCAGGACGTCATCACACGCGACAACGTGTCTGTGAAGGTGAACGCCGTCGTGTACTTTCGCGTCGTCGATCCGGAGAAGGCCGTGATTCAGGTCGCGCGCTTTCTGGATGCGACGAGCCAGCTGTCGCAGACCACGCTGCGCGCGATTCTCGGCAAGCATGAACTCGACGAACTCCTGTCCGAGCGCGAGCGCCTCAACAGCGACATTCAGCGCGTGCTGGATGCGCAGACCGATGCGTGGGGCATCAAGGTATCGAACGTCGAGATCAAGGACGTGGACATCAACGAGACGATGATTCGCGCGATCGCCCGTCAGGCCGAAGCCGAACGCGAGCGTCGCGCGAAGATCATTCATGCGGAAGGCGAGTTGCAGGCGTCCGAGAAACTGCTGCAGGCGGCGCAGATGCTTGCGCAGGCGCCGCAAGCGATGCAGTTGCGCTATCTGCAGACGCTCACGACGATTGCCGGTGACAAGAACTCGACGATCGTGTTTCCGGTCCCGGTGGATCTCGTGAGCGCGATCGTCGAGCGGTTCTCGAAGAGCTAGACGAGCGCCGGAAAATCCACCGTCGTGTCGTTCACCCGGTTCACCAGGTTCGTGAAGTTGATGACGCTCATCGCGAACAGCGCGTCGATGACCTGCGCCTCCGAATAGCCGGCTTCGCGCACATCTCCGAGCACGCGGGCATCGACCGTACCGCGTGAATCGGCGACTTGCCGCACGAAGCGCACGAGGGCGTCGCGCTTCGCGTTGCCGGTCGCTTCGCCCGCGCGAATCTGCTGCGTTTCCAGTTGCGTCAGGCCGGCCATCTTGCCGACGACCGTATGCGCCGCTGCACAGTAATCGCAACCCGCCAGTTCACTGATGGCGAGCTTGATCGCTTCGGCATCCGCCTTGTCGAGACTGCTCTTCGCGAGCACGGCATCGTTGGCGAGCGCCGCGCCCAGTGCGCCGGGGCTGTGCGTGCCGATCGTCGCGTACGCGTTCGGCACGCGGCCGGCGGCCTTCCTGATGGCGGCGAAAAGCTCCGCAGTCTTGCCGCTGGCTTCGTTGACGTTGACCTGAGAAAGACGTGACATGGTGTGCTCCTGGTTTCGTTGATCGCCATCTGCATGGCATGGCTCAACTGTAGGGGCGCACCGCATCGACGTGAATGCGCGCGCGTCTCATAGACACGCGCGATCGTCTCAAAGCTACTTCACGCTCTCCAGCACCTTCCGCACGGTCCCGAAGATGTGTTCGATCTGATCATCCTCGACGATGAGCGGCGGCGAGAACGCGAGGATGTCGCCGGTATAGCGCACGAGCAAGCCCGCCTCGAAGCACTTGACGAACACCTCGTAGGCGCGTGCGCCCGGCGCGCCATCGCGCGATTCGAGCTCGATTCCCGCGACCAGTCCGAGATTGCGAATGTCCTTCACGAAAGGCGCGTCGCGCAGCGCATGCGCCGCGTTTTCGAACTTCTCCGCCTTCGACGCCGCGCGCTCGAAGAGCTTGTCGCGCGAATAGAGATCGAGCGTGGCGATGGCCGCCGCGGTCGCCGCCGGATGCGCGGAGTACGTGTAGCCGTGAAAGAGTTCGATGGCGTTCGCCGCGCCGGCATCGACGATCGCGTCGTGCACGCGGCGATGCGCCGCGACCGCGCCCATCGGAATCGTCGCGTTGTTGATCGCCTTGGCCATCGTGATGATGTCGGGCGTCACGCCAAAGTACGCGCTCGCCGTGGCCTTGCCGAGACGGCCGAAACCGGTGATGACTTCATCGAAGATCAGCAGGATGCCGTGTTTCGTGCAAATGTCGCGCAGCTTCTGCAGATAGCCCTTCGGCGGAATCAGCACGCCGGTGGAACCGGCGACGGGTTCGACGATCACGGCCGCAATCGTCGATGCATCGTGCAGCGCGACGATGCGCTCGAGTTCGTCCGCGAGGTGTTCGCCCCACGCAGGCTGGCCCTTCGAAAACGCGTTGTGGGCGAGATCGTGCGTATGCGGCAGATGATCGACCGACGGCAACAGCGCGCCCGAGAACGTCTTGCGATTCGGCGCAATGCCGCCCACCGAAATGCCGCCGAAGCCCACGCCGTGATAGCCGCGCTCGCGCCCGATGAACCGCGTGCGCTGTCCTTCGCCGCGCGCGCGATGGTAGGCAATCGCGATCTTCAGCGCGGTATCGACGGACTCGGAACCCGAATTCGTGAAGAAGATGCGATCCAGCCCTTCCGGCATCAGCGCGGCAACCTTCGACGCCGCCTCGAACGCGAGCGGATGGCCCATCTGGAACGTCGGCGCGAAGTCGAGCGTGGCGAGCGCCTTCTGCACGGCATCGACGATCTCGTCCCGGCAATGTCCCGCGTTCACACACCAGAGCCCCGCGCAGCCGTCGAGCACTTCCCGGCCATCGGTCGAGCGGTAGTACATGCCTTTTGCGCTCTCGAGAAGGCGCGGCGCGGCCTTGAACTGGCGGTTGGCGGTGAAGGGCATCCAGAACGACGACAGATCGTCGATGACAGGGCGAGCATTCATAACGGGTCTCCAGGAAGAACGGTCACTCTAGTCGCGGAAAAAATGGTGCGGCATAGACAGTTCTTCTACTGCCCTGCCGACTGTGCTGGCAAAATGCGGCAAACTGTGCTGGCCGGTAGCGGCCGATCGATCCCATGATAGAACTGAAGCTGGAGCGCGGCTCGCGGCAGGCGCCGACGCTCGTCGAACAAATCGTGCGCGCGTTTTCGTCCGCGATCGAAGCGGAAACACTGCGCGCGGGCGCGTTATTGCCGTCGGTGCGGCGTCTCGCCGGGCAGCACGGCTTGAGCACGTTCACGGTGACGGAAGCCTATGGCCGGCTCGTGTCGATGGGGCTCGTCACCGCCCGGCACGGATCGGGCTATCGCGTGGCCCTGCGCGATCATGCCGAACGTGCGCGCCCGGTCGAGTGGCAGCCGCCGAGCCTCACCGCGACATGGCTGCTCTCCGATGTCTTCGCCGATCATTCGGTGCCGATCAAATCCGGCTGCGGCTGGCTGCCGAACGAATGGGTCAACGAAAGCGGCCTGCAACATGCGTTGCGCGCGACGAGCCGCGTGCCGGCGGCGCGCATCGCGGATTACGGGCATCCGTACGGTTTCGCGCCGCTGCGCGAACGCATTGCCGAGCAACTGGATCGTCACGGCTTGCCGGTCGATGCCGCATCCAACGTGCTTCTTACGACCGGCGCGACGCAGGCGCTCGATCTGATCGTGCGTACCTTGCTGCGCCCCGGCGACGCCGTGGTGGTCGAAGATCCCGGCTACTGCAATCTGCTGCAGATTCTCCGGCTCGCCGGACTCGACGTGCATGGCGTGCCGCGTACCGTCGCGGGCATCGATACGGACGTGTTCGAGCGCATTGTCGTCGAGCATCGGCCGAAGGCTGTCTTCCTCAATACCACGCTGCAGAATCCGACGGGCGCGACGTTCAGCATGGCATCGGCGTTCCGCCTGATGCAGATCGCGGAGCGTCATGGCCTGTGGGTCGTCGAGGACGACGTGAACCGCGAGCTCGCGCCACCCGGCGCGCCGGTGCTCGCGGCGATGGAAGGACTCAATCGCGTGTTGTATGTCGGCGGCTTCGCAAAGACCATCACGCCTTCGCTGCGCTGCGGCTATATCGTCGCCGAGCGCGACGTGCTGCGCGAACTGGCGCGCACGAAGATGGCCGTGGGCCTGACGTCCTCGGAGGCGACGGAGCGTATCGTCGAGAAAGTGCTGACGGAAGGTCGTTATGCGCGCCACGTCGAGTTCGTCGCCGACAAGCTCAAGGACGCGCACGCGCTCGTCGAAGAGCGCATGGATGCGCTGGGCGTGACCTTGTTCCGTCGTCCGCGCGCAGGTCTTTTCCTATGGGCGGCCTTACCGATCGATCCGTCCGAGGCAGGCGCGGTCGCGACGCGCGCGCTCGAGCACGGCATCTGGCTCGCGCCCGGTTCGTATTTCCGGCCGGGCGATGCGCCGAGTGCGTGCTTTCGCTTCAACGTCCCTTATTCGGTCGACGACGCGCTCTGGAATTTCTTAGGCGAATTGCTTTAACCGTCCGAGCATTTTCAAGCGCGATGTTCCGCCGTATTCGAACGATGCGAGTGAGTGCGCTGGCGCGCCGGGTTTTTGTTCCCGTTGCGCGACGCCGCGAGATGGGCCTGCAAACGCTCGCATACGTCCTTTCTGCGCACGGGGTTCAGCGGATCGCACAGACGAATGGTCAGCGTTGCCGCTTGCATATGCAGTGGCAATAAAGCATCCGGTTCCGGCGCTTCCCATAGCACGACGGTGTTCGTGCCATCGGAAACCTGCACGATCTGAAAGCGTGCGAGGTCGATCTTTCCGAGCTCGTGAGGTTCGATCGAGTGATGCATGATGTCCCCGAAACAGTTCTCCATGTGCCGCCATCGCATGCAAGCACCGTGCCGATGGCGGCCATCCGCGCAACGCCGAAAACAGCTTGTTTCTCAGTGTAATTTTCAGCGTGGCGTTCGTGCAATAACGACAGTCGCTAACGCATGGGCGCGTCAATCGTCGGAGAAAACCGGACAGTCACTCGCCGTAGATGTCGAAGTCGAAGTACTTCTGCTCGATGCGCTTGTACGTGCCGTCCTTGATCATCGCGGCGATCGCGCCGTCGAGCTTTTCCTTCAGATCAGTGTCTTCCTTGCGCAAGCCGATTGCCGTCCCGGCGCCGAAAATGGCGCTGTCTTCGAGCGCCGGACCGGCGAAACCGTAAGGCTTGCCGCGCGGCGTATCGAGAAAGCCGCGTTCCGCTTGCACCGCGTTTTGCAGCGATGCATCGAGGCGGCCCGTAAGCAGGTCTGCATAGACCTGGTCCTGATCCGCATACGAAACGACCGTCACGCCCTTGGCGCCCCAATGCGCTTTGGCATACGTTTCCTGCATGGAGCCTTGTTCGACGCCGACCGATTTGCCCGCAAGTGATTCGGCCGTAGGCTCGATTTTCGAATCGCGTTTGGCGACGAGGCGCGTCGGCACGTGAAAGAGTTTGCTGGAGAAAGCGATCTGCTTGACGCGCGCGGGCGTCATCGACATGGTGGAGAGCACGCCGTCGAACTTGCGCGATTTGAGGCCCGGAATCATGCCGTCGAATGCGTTTTCAATCCACACGCATTTTGCTTGCACGCGCCGGCACAACTCATTGCCGACATCGATATCGAAACCGACGAGCTTGCCGTCCGGCGCTTTGGATTCGAACGGCGGATAGCTTGCGTCGACGCCAAAGCGAATGGTCGACCAGTCTTTAGCATGCGCGCCGATGGACACGGTCAGCATGGAACCCAACAACACAGTCAACAGCCTGTTCACGATCGTCCCTTTTCTTTAGCAATAGATTGGAATATTTCTGAACTGCCACAAGAATTATAAGGGGCCGCTTAACTGGAATAAAAAATGGCCGCGAGATTCGCGGCCATCGACAGCTTGAGGATTCTTTAGTTCGCACGCACTTCGATGCGGCGCGGACGTGCTTCTTCGCGGCGCGGAATGGTCAGCTTCAGCACGCCATTCGTGAGATTGGCATCGATCTTCGTGGTGTCGAAATCATCGCTGACGGTGAAGGCGCGGGCAAAGCGCGGCGCGCGCACTTCGGTGTGATGGACCCGCAATCCCGCCTGCGCGGATACCACCGCCTCGGCTTCGATATAGAGCCTTGCGTCATGCACTTTCACGTCGAGCCGGTCGCGCGGCACGCCGGGCAGGTCGGCCCATAGCGTGATGCCGTGGCTGTCTTCGACGATATCGACGGACGGGGTGATCGTTGCGCGGCGCACCGTGTCGTCGTTCTTGCGCGTGACTTCGCCTTCGTTGCGCTGGGCAATCTGGGTGGTGTCGGTCATGGTGAACTCCGGTCTTCGATTATTGAATGGTGATGGCGCGCGGCTTCGATGCTTCGCGCTTGCCGACGGTAATGGACAGCATGCCGTTTTCATAACGGGCCGCGACCTTGTCGACGTCCGCGTTCTGCGGCAGTTCGATCACGCGGCGGAAGCTGCCCGTGAAGCGCTCCTTGGCGTAGGTGCGCGCGCCTTCGGTCAGGGCTTCGGCCTTGCGCTCGCCGCTGATCGTGAGCGTGCCTTTGTCGACGGTGACATCGAGCGAGGAAGGATCGACGCCTGGCGCGAACGCCACGATTTCCACTGCGTCATCGGTGCTGCCGATATTCAATTGCGGAAAGACATCGGTGCGGCTCGAACGAATGCTCGAAGGGAGATTGCCGAACACTGTCGACATTTGCCGCTGCATGCGGTCGAGCTCATGGAACAGGTCGCCGCCAAAGTAGAAGTCACCCATGGTCCGGTCTCCAATAACGTGGATAAGTTGATCGATGAAGGCAGTGAGTGGCCACCGCCGTTGCATCGAAAATAGGAGCCGTGTCTATCGTTTCAATAGTGGACGACGTATTTTCCAGGCGTTTTTTTATTCGCTCTCGAACTCTTGAAAAGCGCTTCCTTGTGCCTAGATTCGATCGTTTGCACCAGTCGTGCGGACAACGCGACTGCTCTTACAATGAGCGCTTCACGGCTCATGGCGAGGACGGCACGATGAAGGTTGGCATATACGGCGCAGGCGCGATCGGCGGGTGGATCGGCGTGAAGCTCGCGCAGGCAGGATGCGATGTCAGCGTCGTCGCACGCGGCGCGACGCTCGACGCGCTCAGGACGCACGGCCTGCGGCTCGTCGAGCAGGACGCAACGCATGCGCTGCAGCTCGAAACGAGCGCGGCACCGGCCGATCTCGGGCCGCAGGACCTCGTCGTGATCGCGGTCAAAGCCCCGGCGATGGAATCGGTGGCCGCGCACATCGCGCCGCTCATCGGACCGCATACGACCGTGCTGACCGCGATGAACGGCGTGCCGTGGTGGTTCTGCGAAGGCCTGGGCGAAGCCTTCGCCGGCAAGCGCCTCGCATCGGTCGATCCGCACGGCGCGATCGCCGCGGCGATCCCCGTTGCGCAGACGGTCGGCTGCGTCGTCCATGCGAGCTGCTTCGTCGAAGCGCCGGGCTTGATTCGTCATCGGCAGGGCAAGGGGCTCATTCTCGGCGAAGCGGGCGGCACGCGTAGCGCGCGCGTCGAATCGCTCGTCGAACTCTTCGCCAGGGCGGGATTCGATGCGTCCATGTCGCCGCAAATTCAGCGTGATGTGTGGTTCAAGCTCTGGGGCAACATGACGATGAACCCGATCAGCGCAATCACCGGTGCGACGACGGACCGCATTCTTAGCGACGACCTGGTGCGCGATTTCGTCACGCGCGTGATGCTGGAAGCGAAAGATATCGGCGCGCGCTTCGGCATTGAAATCGAACAGGAACCGGCCGACCGTCACGCGGTCACGCTCAGGCTCGGGGCGATGAAAACCTCGATGCTGCAAGATGTCGAGGCACGCAAGGCCGTCGAACTCGATGCGCTCGTTGCTTCCGTGCGCGAACTCGGCGTGATGACCGGCGTGCCCACGCCGTTCACCGATGCGCTGCTCGGACTCGCGCGGCTGCATGCGCGCACGCTTGGACTTTATCCCGCGCAATGAGTGAGATCACGAATGAATCAGCAAGAGCCCACGAAGGAAACAAGCGAACTCACTGCGATGCGCGACCTTCTGCGCGAGTTCGTCCGTGAACGCGACTGGAGCCGTTTTCATTCGCCCAAGAACCTCGCGGCGGCGCTAAGCGTCGAAGCAAGCGAATTGCTTGAGCCGTTCACCTGGCTTTCGACCGGCGACAAAACCGAGCTCGATGACGCGAAGCTGCGCGCAGTCCGCCACGAAATGGCCGACGTCCTCGCGTATCTGGTGATGCTCGCCGATGCGCTCGATGTCGACCTGCATGGCGCACTGCTCGAGAAGATGGCGATCAATCGCGCGAAATATCCGGTGCATAAAGTGCGCGGCGATGCGCGCAAGTACAGCGAATACGATGAATGACGAAGGGCGCGCACAGGCTTGAGCTCGTCCGAACCCCAACGAAAACCAAGGACCGCCGATGGACTTTTCGCTTTCGCCAGAACTGACCGATTTGCAAGCCCGCGTGCGTACGTTCATTGCAGAAGAGATCGTGCCGTTCGAGCGCGATCCGCGTTGCACGCCGCATGGGCCCAACGAAGACTTGCGCGCCGAACTCATCGCCAAAGGGCGCAAGGCAGGCTTGTTGTCGAGCCATGTGTCGCCGGAGTTCGGCGGGCTTGGACTGGGACATGTCGCCAAGGCGATTCTTTTCGAAGAAGCGGGTTATTCGCCGCTTGGGCCGGTCGCACTGAATATTGCTGCGCCCGATGAAGGCAACATGCATCTGCTCGAAGCCATCGCGACGCCCGGGCAGAAAGAGCGATGGCTGCGTCCTCTGGCCGCCGGCGACATTCGCTCGTGCTTCTGCATGACGGAGCCGCCGCCGGGTGCGGGCGCCGACCCCGCGATGCTGCAAACCATCGCCACGCGCGATGGCGACGGGTACGTGATCGACGGCCGCAAGTGGTTCATCACCGGTGCGGAAGGCGCGGCCGTTGCGATCATCATGGCGAAGTTCGCCGACGGCCCCGCGACCATGTTTCTCGCCGATATGAAGAGCGAGGGCATCGTGATCGAGCGCTCGATGGATTCGCTCGATACATGCTTTCCGGGCGGTCATGGCGTCGTGCGCTTCGAGGGCCTGCGAGTGCCGGCCGAGAACGTGCTGGGCGAGCCGGGCGAAGGGTTTCGCTATGCACAGGTGCGTCTTTCGCCCGCGCGTCTTACGCACTGCATGCGCTGGCTCGGAGCGGCGCGCCGCGCTCACGATGTCGCGAGCGATTATGCGCGACGGCGTCAGGCGTTCGGCAAGGCGCTCGGCGAACACGAGGGTGTCGGCTTCATGCTTGCGGACAACGAGATGGACCTGCATGTGACGCGCCTCGCCATCTGGCACTGTGCGTGGGTGCTCGACCAGGGCGTGCTCGGCAAGCATGAATCGAGCATCGCGAAGGTCGTGTCGTCGGAGGCGCTATGGCGCGTCGTGGATCGTTCGGTTCAAGTGCTGGGCGGACAGGGCGTTACGCATGAAACCGTTGTCGCGCGGATTTTCGCGGACATGCGCGCGTTTCGCATCTACGATGGCCCGTCAGAAGTGCATCGCTGGAGCATCGCGCGACGCATCCTTCGCGCGGACAAGCCGCGCGCATAGTGTTTCAGGAGCCGGTCAACGCTCGTTGGGTTGCGCCGGCGCAGCGCGTTGCGTGATGACGCGGTTTGCCCTTATCGCGTTGTCGGGATAGTGAAGCCAGTCGTTCGGATCGTAGCCTGCCGCGATCCAGGCAGCCGCTTCCTGACGGACCTGGTCGCGCGTTCTCGGGGCATCGCCCGAAAGGGGTTGCGCGAGGGCGGATACAGTCGAGAATGCAGCCAGTGCAAGGACTGTCGATCGTGCGATTGCTTTCATGACGGTTCTCCAACGAAGCGGACCGGACGTCACGGCGTAACGGTATGTGCTGCACATGCACGGCGTATGCCCGTTACATCTGGTAGCGAACGGGCTTCCATTTTTACTACTTCGCGCGCTAAACGTTTCATCGACACCACGCTCGGGGAAAGCCCGTGTTGCGACGCAGCATTGCATTGATTATGCTGTTTAAGCAGCCGGCAATGCCGCAAAGAAACATCGTCCCTGAAAGGGGCTTAAACGAAGCGCCCGTCATCAAGGGCGTTCGTCTGCTGAACAGCGCGGCGAACGTCGACGTAGGAGCCGCATTTATGGAACTCACGAGATCATCGAATCCGACGTTACACGTCTTCCATCAGGAAGGCGGCTGGCATTGGGGAATCACTGTCGAACGCGCCGCAGGCGGCGGGATGAAAGTGGTCGCCTATAGCGACGAAGGGTTCGACTCCGAAGGCGAAGCACGCGAAGACGGCGAATACGTGCTGCGCTCGGAAGACTGGCGTTCGCGTCAGAGCTTCAGCCGCAGCGAGCGGCGCACGGGCTGCACGTAATCCTGGCGTAGCCGTTGCCGCTGCGCCTAAGTCGTTCACGTTCTCCTTCTTCGCTGCTTCTCCCGCCTTTCTTTTCCCTGAACCGCAAACGCGCGACACTGCATGTACCGCCGACACCGACGAGGCGCGCGACATGTCCCCCAGCCCCGATGACCCTCGTTTCATCATCCGCCGCATGAGCCAGGCCGACCTCGTGACGGCGCTCGACTGGGCCGCGGCCGAAGGCTGGAATCCCGGCCTCGACGATGCGCGCTGCTTCCACGCCGCTGATCCGGACGGTTTCTTCGTCGGCACATGGGATGGCGAGCCCATCGCCTGCATTTCCGCCGTGGCTTACGACGACGCGTTCGGTTTCATCGGCCTCTATATCGTGCGGCCGGAGTGGCGCGGCAAAGGCTTCGGCATACGTCTGTGGCGCGAGGGCATTGCTTGTCTCGGCGAGCGCAACATCGGCCTCGACGGCGTCGTTGCCCAGCAGTCCAACTATCGCAAGTCGGGCTTCGTGCTGGCGTATCGTAATGTGCGCTATCAGGGCATGGCGATGCACTATGACGCGCGATTGCCGGGCGTGACGGTCGTGGATGCCTCGAGCGTTCCGTTCGATCGTCTGCTCGACTACGACGCACGGTGCTTCGCGTCGATGCGTCCGGTGTTCCTGCGCGCGTGGCTCGCACAACACGAAGCGCGTGCTCTTGCCGCGCTCGATGGCGAAGTCCTGCGAGGTTACGGCGTCATTCGCCGTTGCCGGAGCGGACACAAGATCGGGCCGCTTTTCGCAGACGATTTACCGACTGCACGCGCGCTTTATCGTACGCTGGTTTCATCGGCCGAAGGCGAGGCCGTCTTTCTCGATGTCCCTGAAAGCAATGCATCGGCCGTCGCGCTCGCCGCCGGGCACGACATGACGATGGTGTTCGAAACGGCGCGCATGTACACGCGAGCGGCCCCGGCAGCGCCGCTCGATCATGTATTCGGCGTGACGACGTTCGAACTCGGCTAGCGCGACAAAGATTGCGAGCACCTACGCGCGCGGCCGGTCGATCGGCGGCGTGCCGTCGTGGAATAGCTTCTTCAACTCCGAGCGCAACTCGGGCGAATCTTCATGCCGATGGACGCTTACCGCGTGCTGCACGGCCGCTTCCATCAATTCGTCTTCGGAGTCGGCGGATAAAGCGACCGTGCAGTTCGTGTCGCTTGGAAATTCACGGCAATCGATGAATTTGCGTGCCATGGCATCCTCCTCGCATGAGACGCTATGTTGAGTATAGGCGTTGCTGCGCGCGTGAGGACTGGGTTTGCACGCGGGTTGGCACTCCGGTAACGTGTCGCCATGAATGCGATTCCCGACAAGACGCTCGACGCTTACCGCCTGGCGATTTATCGCGTTGAAGGCGAACCGCCGATCGACATGATCGTCGGAAAGAAAAATGACGCCATTGCTCCGCTCCTGACGCGCCACGGCGTGGCAAGCGCCGTGTTCGTCACGGCGTTCAATCCGTTCGGGCGGGAACTGAGCCAAGACGAGAACACGGCTTTGCAGAAGGCGCTCATCGCGCAGGTTCAACAGTCTGGGCGGACCGCATTGCCGGGCGCGGGCCTCGATCCCGATGGCGCGTGGACAGCAGAGGCCAGTCTTCTCGTGCTCGGCGCCGACGATCACACCGCCGATGAGCTGATGACCGCATTCAAACAAAACGCAGTCGTGATCGTGCAGCAAGACGGTGTGCCACGGCTGCGTCTGCATCCGCGATATCGTTGAACAAGGAGAGATTAATGCCGCTGGTTCGAATCGACCTGATGCAGGGCAAGGACGCGAGTTATCGCGCGACGATCGGAGAAGTGGTCTATGACGCGATGCGCGCCACCCTCGACGTGCCGGAGAACGATCGCTTCCAGATCATCGCGGAGCACGGCGCGGCGCAGTTCATCGTCGATCGCGGTTATCTGGGCATTAGCCGCACGGACGATTGCATCGTCATTCAGGTGACGTTGAATGAAGGACGTGACCTCGCGAAGAAGCGCGCGTTCTACAAGGCAATTGCCGATGGCTTGCACGAGCGGCTCAGCCTGCGACGTGAGGACGTTTTCATCAGCCTCGTCGAAGTGAAGAAGGAGAACTGGTCGTTCGGCAACGGCGAAGCGCAATACGCAGCAACGTAATACGAATGCGGACACAACTCTTGGCAGCAGGCGCGCCATCGGACGTGCGGGTGTGGCGCGTCGATATCGATCTGACCGCAACGCTTCCGCAAGCCGGCGCAAACGAACTGAATGCCACCGAACGCGCCCGCGCGCACCGCTTCTTGCGGCACCAGGACGCCGTTCGCTTCGTGGCAATGCGCGCGGCGCTGCGACGCGTGCTCGCAGCCGAACTCGACGTCGATCCGTCCAGGCTCGCATTCGACGTCGACGCCAACGGCAGACCGTTTCTATCGATGCCCGATGCTCCCGACTTCAACGTGTCGCATTCCGGCATGCACGGTCTGATCGCGGTTTCGTTCGGGCGGCGCGTGGGCGTGGATATCGAGGAAGCGCTGCCTCCGTTCGACTGGCGCGCACTGGAAGGCTCGGTGCTTCATCGCGATGACAAGCGTGCCATCGACGCCATGCCGCAAGCCGAAGCACGCGGCGCATTCTTCGCATGCTGGACCGCCAAGGAAGCCGTGTTGAAAGCACATGGCGATGGCATCGGCGGCAATACGCTGACCATGCCAGGCTTTTCCGTCTTGCCGCGCGAAGGCGTGCGTTATGCGATATCAGCCGAAGCGGGTGCGTTTCAGGCGATTGCGATTGCCGCACCGGCCGGCTATGCCGCAGCGCTGGCGTGGTCCGCAGTCACTCGGCCTTGGTGCGAATCAGATCCCGATGCGTGAGATAAAGCCGCAAATCGAATTCGATCTGATGGTAGCCAGGCTGCATTAATTCGCAAAGGCGATAGAACGCCTTGTTGTGCTCGCTTTCCTTGAGATGCGCGAGTTCGTGCACGATGATCATCCTGAGAAATTCGGGCGCCGTGTCCTTGAACAACGAGGCGACGCGTATCTCTTTCTTCGCCTTGAGCTTGCCGCCCTGCACGCGCGAGATGGCGGTATGCAGGCCGAGCGCATGACGCAGCACATCGAGCTTGCTGTCGTAGCACACCTTGTCGATGGCGGGCGCGACGCGCAAAAACTCATTCTTCAGATCCGTGCAGTACTGATACAGCGCGCGATCCGACTGAACCGCGTGCCGGTTGGGATAGCGCGCGTCGAGATAAGGCCCGAGTTGTTGCTGGGCGATGAGTCGGCGCACCTTGTCCTGTAGCGTATTCGGATAGGCGCTCAGGTATTTCAGGTGTTGCATGACGGCTTGATCGTTAAGAGGCTGATTGGGTCGATCGCACGCGAATTCCGCGCGCAACGGTTCTTGCAATCATTTTAGTCATAGCCGCGCCGGCTCGCCGGCGATGTGCGTCAGCGCCTGTCATCGACGCTCGCATTTGCGTAAGTTTATGTATCCGCATGCTCAGGAAAGGAAGCGTCATGCGAACATGCGCGGTTTCCTCAGCATGCGTTCCCAGGCAGGTTCCCTATGGCATCGAGCAAGGCCCATCACGCGACCGGATGGGCGGCGGGCATCATCGCGGCGGCGCTCGTCACCAAGGCCGCGGCAAGCGTCGATTACTTTGCGTGCGCGCTTGCGCTTCTCGGCGGCGTGGTCGGCGCGACTGCGCCGGATTGGCTTGAAGTGGCGTGGTGGACGAGAAAGCGCAAGCTGTGGATCACGCACCGGACGCTCACGCACTGGGGCATCGGCTGGGCCGCGCTTTTCGCTTTATGCTGGCATTACGTGGGAAGTCATCCGGCAGTGCCTTTCGCTTTGGGCTTTGCATGTGGCGGAATCATGCATCTGCTGGCGGACTGGCCGAATCCGATGGGCGTGCCGTGGATCGCCGGGCGTCACTCGCTGAAGCTATGGACGAGCGGTCATTGCGATCTCATTGTCGTCGGCGCGGCGTGGGTTGCAGCACTCTATGTGGCCGATGGCGTCTGGTTTCACCACGAGTATGGCCGCATGCTGCTTCATGCGCTGCGTGCCTAGAATATCCCGCTGCCTTACATATCGCTCAAGGAAAATTGCCCATGCACTCGAAACACGCGCTACGCGGCTTCTTTATCGCGCTTACCGTCTTTTTCACGATGCTCGCGCTCGGCGGTTGCGCGGGCTTCCTGAATCGTGATCCCATGCGCGTGAATGTTGCGGGCATCGAACCGCTCGAAGGGCAGGGACTCGAGATGCGCTTCGCGGTGAAATTACGCGTGCAGAATCCCAACGATACGCCGATCGATTTCGATGGCGTCGCGCTCGACCTCGATCTGAATGGCCGACCATTTGCGAGCGGCGTCAGTGCGCAGCGTGGCACGGTGCCTCGCTTCGGCGAGACGGTGCTGTCGGTGCCGGTGACGGTATCGGCGTGGTCGGTGGCGCGGCAAGCGCTCGGCTTTGCAAGCGGCGATGCATCGACCAAGGTGGCCTATGAAGCGCGCGGCCGGCTCGCGGGCGGCGCATTCGGCGGCGCACGTTTTTCGGACAAAGGCGCGATCGACTTTCCTGCCGGTGGCGGATTCGGCTATTGATCGTACCGGTTAGCGGCGCTTCTTTCGTCGCGTGCTCTTGGGCGGCGCAAGAGGCGTCAGGGCGGCCGTCCAGAAGTCCTTCATCTGCTTTCGCGCCTGGCGCTTGACGGCGGCTGTCGCATGACCGCGTGCCGATCCCGCGACCGCGTTTGCGCCGGAAAGCCACATGCCCAAATAAGGGTTCTTTCTGGTCCAGGGATTCTTCATGCGGTTCTCCCGTCTGACGCGTGTCATCAGGCGTCGAGAGGCGCATGCTTCGTGCCCGCGACGAGCGCCATGGGCGCTCGTCGCGTTGCACGGCCTGTCGACTGCGCTACTTAATGCGACAGTTGCAGGCCATTCGCGTGATCGTTGCGAATGTCGACGCGTGCGTTGCCCAACGTGGTATCGCGACGGCCAGCTTCTTCTACGCGCTTGTGTTCCTCGCGCACTTCACGATGCTCACGCTCATCGCGATGTTCGCGAGCTTGCTTGACGTTCTCGCGATGCTCTTTGCGCTCGGCCTTTTCGTAGTGCTTGAACTCGTGCGGCTTTGCAAAGACACCCGCCGACAGGCAAGCGATGACAGCGGCGGCAAGCAGTTTCTTCGTCATGGAACAACCTTTCTTGAGGACAGAGCAGACCGGGATGATCTGCATGTCCGAGAAACGCGCGCATCGTCCGAACGTTGACGCTCGCTATTCTGGTGTAAGGACATTTAACACTTAGTACCAAATCTGCCGTATGGGATTCTTCCAGAGACAGTAAGCGATCCATAACTTCACTTAAGACCCGTTTCCGGAAAAGTTGGCCGATGCATGCTAGATGTCATGCGTGAATTTACTGGCGCAGCACTTTACATTCTGCAATGTCGGTCCTTTAATCAACGAGCGGACAGTCACGTCCGTCATCGCAATCCCGCCTTATCGGGCGGATTCCTTGCGCTCTAGCGTTCCAGATGGCAGGGTCAGGCACGTCGCGGCGCGGTTTCTGATGCAGCGAGGTCTTCCATGGTCAACATTCCGGTCGAATCGATCGATACCCTCAAGACGGCAGTGCGCGGCAAGGTCATTGCGCCCGCCGACCCCGATTACGACGAAGCGCGCAAGGTGTGGAACGCGACCATCGACAGGCGCCCCGCATTGATCGTGCGTTGCGCCGGCACGGCCGATGTCATCGCGGCGATCGCGTTCGCGCGCGACAACGGGATGCTGTTATCGATACGCGGCGGCGCGCACAACATCGCGGGCAGCGCGGTCAGCGACGACGCATTGATGATCGATTTGTCCGCGATGAAGTCAGTGCGCGTCGATCCGCAATCGAAACGCGCGTATGTGGAGCCCGGCGCGTTGTTATCGGATCTCGATCACGAAGCGCAAGCCTTCGGACTGGCGACACCGCTCGGCATCAATTCGACGACGGGCGTTGCCGGCCTCACGCTCGGTGGCGGCTTCGGATGGATCAGCCGCAAGTTCGGCGTCACCGTCGATAATCTCGTCGCTGCGGACGTCGTCACGGCGGATGGCCAATGGCGGCGCGTGAGCGTGGAGTCGGAACCCGACTTGTTCTGGGCGTTGCGCGGCGGAGGCGGCAATTTCGGCGTGGTCACGCTGTTCGAATTTCGCCTGCACGAAGTGGGGCCGCAAGTGTATGGCGGGCTCGTGGTGTATCCGCTCGAACAGGCCGAAGAAGTGCTGCCGAAGTATCGTGACTTCGTCGCGGCCAGCCCCGACGAAATGACGGTATGGGCCGTGATGCGTCTTGCGCCGCCTTTGCCGTTCCTTCCGGAGGATGTGCATGGCAAGCCGGTCATTGCGCTAGCAAGCTGCTTTATCGGCCCGGTGGAGGACGGCGCGAAGGCGCTCGAACCCGTGCGGTCGTTCGGCACGCCGTATGGCGAACATCTGGGACCGATGCCCTTCGCCATGTGGCAGAAGGCGTTCGACCCGCTGCTCACGCCGGGTGCGCGCAATTACTGGAAGTCCCACAACTTCGCGTCCTTGAGCGACGAGACCTTCGACGTGCTCACGAAGGCCGTGCTCGCGGTGCCGTCGCCGCATTGCGAAGTGTTCATCGGGGCCATGGGCGGGCAGACCAACCGCGTTCCCGTCGACGCCACCGCGTATGCAAATCGCGACTCCATTTATACGATCAACATCCACGGCCGATGGACCGAAGCTGCGGATGACGAGAAGTGCACGCAATGGACCCGCGACATGTTCGCCGCGTTGACGCCACATGCGATAGGCAGCGTCTACGTGAACTTCCTGACGGGCGACGAGGGGGATCGCGTCAAAGCGGCGTATGGGCGGAACTTCGAGCGGCTTGCGGAAGTCAAGCGGCGTTACGATCCGGATAATCTGTTCCGCAGCAATCAGAACATCCAGCCCGCTTAAGGAATGACACGCGCCGCATAAGCGCTTCAGCGGCGCGCGTCCTGTACATTCACGTTCGATACCTCGTTGCTGCGCGCTTCGTACACCAGCTTCAGCGTTTCGCTGCTCAAACGCTCGCGCAATGCGCCGAGGAACTCCGGCTCGACCGCAAGCCGCAAGCGGTCGAAGCGATGACGCAACCGGCTTTCTTCAAGAAACGATGCGAGTGCTTTAGCGAAAGAGTCGCGGCCTTTGTCGATCGAATCGGCAGCCTGCAGCGCGGGATTTCGAATGTCCTCGACTTGCTGGAGATCGAGCGCGAGGCCCCGCGTTTCGAAGATCCGGGCGCGGCGGCCGTCTGCGGCGAGAACCCACGTAATGGCGGTCATGGTGCTCCTCCTGTCCGCCCGCCTTCGGGCGACGTTCAGGCATTGTGCGCCGAATCTTCGCCGTTGCGAATGCCTCACGTTGTCGATCAGTCGGGAAGCATGGAGCCGGCTTGTGCAAAGCGGGTGTGCAGGGCGAACGCTGCATCGAGCCGATGCGGTGTATGTCCGCCGAGCGCTGCTGCATCGCGATAGTAGTCACGCAAGAGATCGCGATAAAGCGGATGCGCGCAATGCTCGATCACTGCAAGCGCGCGCTCACGCGGCGCCAGACCCGTGAGATTCGCAAGCCCGCGTTCCGTGACGATCACGTCCACGTCGTGCTCGTTGTGATCGCAGTGCGGGACCATCGGAACGATGCTGGAGATGCGGCCGTCCTTCGCGATGGACTTCGTTGCAAACACCGCATACGACGCATTGCGCGCGAAGTCGCCGGAGCCGCCAATGCCGTTCATCATGTGCGTGCCGCCGACATGCGTGGAGTTGACGTTTCCGTAGATGTCCGCTTCGAGCGCGGTGTTGATGGCGATGAGCCCGAGGCGGCGAATCGCTTCGGGATGATTGCTCACCTCTTGCGGACGTAGAACAAGGCGCTCGCGATAGCGGTCGATCTCCCTGAACACTTGCTCCTGGCGCGTGGCAGAAAGCGTGATCGATGCGCCCGATGCAAACGAGAGCTTGCCTGCATCGAAGAGATCGAAAGTGGAATCCTGCAGGACTTCCGAATAAAGCGAGAGCGCTTCGAACGGCGATGCCGCAAAGCCGGACAAAACTGCATTGGCGATCGTGCCGATGCCCGCCTGCAGCGGCGGCAATCGTTTCGGCAGACGGCCGCGCGACACTTCATGCTGGAAGAATTCGACGAGATGTCCCGCGATCAGCGCGGTGTCTTCATCGGCGGGCAGCACAGTCGACGGACTGTCCGGCTGATTCGTCACGACGATCGCCGCGATCCTTTCCGGCGCGATGTCGATAGAGGGCGTCCCCACTCGATCCTCGACGCGCATCAAAGGCAGCGCCGCGCGCCCCGGACGCGGCGCAGGCGACCATACGTCGTGCAGTCCTTCGAGGCCCAGCGGCTGCGCAAGGTTGATCTCGACGATGACCTTCTTCGCCAGCATGGCGAAGGTCGCTGAATTACCGACCGACGTGCTCGGCACGATGCCGCCCGCTTCGGTGATGGCGACGGCTTCGATGATCGCGAGATCGAGCGCGCCGAGGCGATTGTCGCGCAAGAGCTCGACGGTCTCGGACAGATGCTGGTCGATGAACATGACTTCGCCGCGATTGATCGCGCGGCGCAAGGTAGCGTCGACCTGAAAGGGCAGGCGGCGTTCAAGCGCGCCGGCTTCGGTAAGAATGCGATCGATGTCGTTGCCGAGCGATGCACCGGTCATCAACGTGATGCGAAGCGGGCCGCTTTCTTCGCGCGCACGTCGCGCGATTTCCAGCGGCACGGCCTTGGCGTCGCCGGCGCGCGTGAAGCCGCTTGCCCCCACGCGCATGCCGTTGTGTACGAGCTGCGCGGCGACGGCTGCGGAAGTGATCTTTCCGCGCAGGGCGGCACAACGAATACGGTCATCCAACATCGATATCTCCACTAACACTGACTGGCTCGTGCCCCGGCCAGGGTCTCGTCTTCCGCCATTGAAACGGCGTATCAAAGCACGCGCGCTTCATTCAGCATGCATCGATGCGGCGCGTTAATCGGGTATGTCTTGCGTAGGCTTCGATGGTTGGCGGCAATGCGCGACGCCAGGATGCTGCGGACAGAGAGGGCAGGGCAACGGCGCGATTATTCGTTATCCCTCGCTGTTTTCATAGGCGGCGCATCGAAAGCGCAGCCTGCACCATGCGACTCTTTGCGCTTTGTCTAATTCGGCGCGCTTCAGTGTTGCAAACGCGCCGACATCGAACGCGAAGAATCAACTGCCGCCGAAGAAGACACTGCAATAGCTTGCAGGTCCCACGCATTCCTGCGCTCGCTGCGGCGCTTGCTTGGACTGCTGATTCGTGTCGCCTGCGGCTTTGTCAGAGGCAGGCATGGACGTTTGCGCAATCGCGAGCGATGCGCCCGTGAAAATGATTGCGGCAAGCATGATCTTCAACGGCTTCATGGTCTTTTCCTTTGAGACGTGTGCGCTGCGTCGGATGGTCAGGCACGCGGGCACTATAAGTCGCGTCATCCGGCGGATAAATCGTCCTGCGGGTAAGGCACATTTCCAGCTTGAGGAAGGATCGGCCTAGCGATGGGTATCGAAGGGCGCCGTGGGATCGACGAGTGCGCTGCGGATGAAATGCAGGCACGCCAGAACGCGCCGCAGGTCGCGTGCTGCCTGGGGCGCGCGCAGGCATTGGAGCAACGCATCGCTTGCGAATATCGACGATACGACAGCGTTGATCGCACGGCGCAGCGTCGCGCTCGATGGCGTGCGAAACAGCATTGCAACGCCATGCAGCATCTGTGCGATCGATGACGACCATGCGATGCGTACGGATACCGGTGCTTCGTCGATATTCACTGAAGCGCGCAGCGTGCGCAGATCGATCATCCCGTGTCCCACTTCGAGTGTGACGAGCATCCACGCGAGTGCGCGACGATGCTCGCGCGAGGAAGGCGTCATGAGTCCGAGCAATTGCGCCATGAGATCGTGCGTGCCCGAATGAAAGCGCTCGTTCAATCCGGAAAGCCGGCCTTCGCAGGCGAGCGCGGCCTGAGCGCGCAATGCGGCCAGCGTCTTGCCGACGAGCCACGGTGTACGAGGCGGCACGATGACAGCGCACGCGGTTGCGGTAACGAGCATCGATACGACGATCGCAATGCCGTTGTTGAGCAAGAGGCCGGGATCGTAGACGACGGCGTTATCCGGTGCGGCGAGCAGACAGAAGAACACGCAGAAGCCGATGCCATACCCGGCGATGACAGAACGCATCGCGATAAATGCGCCTGCTGCAAGCGGCGGCGCGAGCACCACGCACAGGAGCGCAAAGCCGTCGATAGCGGGATACACATGACACAGGTAGACGTAGCCGAGTACCGTTGCAAGGGCCGCGCCGGCCGCCATTTGCGCGACGAACTTCGCCGGCTTCGCCGATGCGGACGACAATGCGCAAGCGAGCGTCGCTGCAATGACCGCGAGTCCGCCGCTCGGCCACGCTGTCGCGATCCAGAACCATGCGACCGCCGCAATGACCACGCCCGAGCGAACGAAAGTCGCCGCGACGACGAAACGATTCGTCGTCGCGGCATAGCGCGGACCGGTGCGCTCATCGCGTGAGGATGGGTAATGCTCTCCGCTTGCGATGGATGCGCGCATCCGCATCAGACGAACGATGTCGCGCGTAAAGCGGCCGAGCAATTCCAGACTGGTCGTGACATCGATGTTCGATGTATCGCTAAGACGTTCGTCTAGCGATGTGGCGAAGCGCTTCAGCGCGCGTTCATCGCAAGGCGATGAAGCCAGCAGGTTCGCGAGCTCGTGAAGACATAATGCAAGCGCGGAATGCTCGTCGATCAAACCGAGCCGTTTGATGCACTGGTCCAGCGCATGCAGACGCGCACAGGCATCCATGAATGCGTTGTTCAATTGCGCGAGTAGCAGACGTTGGCGGCGCAGGGCAGGGTTCTCGTAAGCCGCAATACGCCGTGTCGATTCGAATCCGACAATCTCTTCGACAAGCCTCGCATATCGGCGCTCACGCACGCGGCGCTTCAGGCCACCGCGCAGCACGCTTGCGGCGAAGTCATTGAAACTGGCTTCCCGTTGCTCGAGCGCGGAAACAAGTGTCGCGCTTGCATGACGCGGCAACACGAGCGCACTGACCACGCTCGAGCACAGTATGCCGATCATCACTTCGGCGCCGCGCGTGAGCGTTGCGAGCAGCAATTGATCCGGCGCGGTCACGACAGGCACGCCGATCAAGGCAGCCGTGTATCCCGCCAGCACGAAGCCATACCACCGGAATTGCCGATGCCGCACAGCGAGGGCCGTGCATGCCGCGACCCAGATCGTCAATCCGAATGCATAGAGTTCTGCCGCCTGAACGAACACCGCGCCGAGCAGGAGCGCCGCGATCATGCCGAGCGCCGTGCCCGCGAAGCGATACACGCTCTTTGCGAGTACCATGCCCGAGAACGGCTGCATCAGCACGAACGTCGTCGTCATTGCAATGCGCGGCTGCGAAAGTTCCAGGCGCATGGCGACGCCCATCGCAATGAACGAGGCAAGCAGCGTCTTCAGAAGATGCAGCCAGACACTGCCATCGGTGGCGATCCAGTCGCGCAGGCCGTCGATGACTTCTCGCGCACAAGCTGCGCCTGCACGCGGCTGATCCATGAACGACATGCTTTTGCCCGCTGCGTCCCTTTCGTGAAGCAGCCGATTGTAGGCAGCACCGGATCATGGATTAATGAGGGAATCAGGGAACATTCTTTCCAGATTCGATAACAATGCTTGTGGCAATTGAGCGGACAATACCGTCCCTCTGGCAACTGTGAAGGTTTGATGGACACCCTACAGAACATGCGGGTATTCGCCCGCGTGATCGAAGCCGGCAGCTTCACGGCCGCGGCTCAATCGATGAACTCGACGACAGGCGCGATGTCGCGCGCCGTGTCGGAACTCGAAGCTCACTTGCGCACGCGATTGATGAACCGCTCGACGCGGCGTCTCGCGCTCACGTCGGCTGGCGAGCGCTATCTGAAGCGCGTCTTGCAGATACTCGCCGATATCGACGGCGCGGAAGAAGAAGCAAGCGGCGCGCATGAGCATCCATCGGGCACGCTGCGCATGTTCAGTTTCGCAAGCGTGGGTCAGCACTATATTCTTCCGGCCATCGCCCGTTATCGCGCGCTCTATCCCGACGTGAAGGTGGAGTTGACGCTATCGCAGCGCATGCCGGATCTTTTCGAAGGCAGCAGCGATGTCGCGGTGGTATCGGCGGGAACGTTGTCGGATTCGGAAGTGATATCACATCGGCTCGGAAGCACGTTCAGCATCCTTTGCGCATCGCCGGGCTATATCGATGCACGCGGCACGCCCGAGCAGCCCGCCGACCTCGCCAGTCACGATTGCCTCACCTTGCAGACGCCTGCGTTTCCCGCACGCGAATGGACGCTCGAAGGACCGCAAGGCCGCGAGACGTTGCAGATCAGCGGGACGGTGCAGGTGAATATCGCAGAATCACTCGTGGTGGCGATACGCGAAGGCATGGGTATCGGCATGTTGCCGCTCTACGCTGCAATCGACGGCTTGCGCAATGGCTCGCTCGTGCGCGTGCTGCCGCAGTACACGCTGCAGCATACGAATCTCTATGCGCTTTATGCGTCGCGCAAGTTCGTCGATGCAAAGACGCGCACGTGGGTCGAGTTTCTGCGTGCACATCTGCCCGATGTGATCGCGCGTGATGAAGCGCTGCTCGAGGAACTCGCGCAAGACCATTGAGCGGTCACGTTTCGCTCCACATGCGCAGCAGATTGTGATAGCAGCCGACGAGCGTGCGTTTGGCGGCTTCATCGCCGTTGGTCGCATTCAGGCGTTGAATGGAGTTGTCGAGATCGAATAGCAGCGCGCGCTGGGCGTCGTCGCGAACGAGGCTCTGCGTCCAGAAGAAACTCGCCACACGTGCGCCGCGCGTAACGGGGCGCACCTGATGCAAGCTCGTCGCGGGATACACGATTGCGTGTCCCGCGGGCAGCTTCACTTCCTGCACGCCATACGTGTCTTCGATCACTAGCTCGCCGCCGTCGTAGTCTTCGGGGCGTGAAAGAAACAGTGTGACGGACACATCGGTGCGAACGCGAGCGCCATGTCCCGGCACGATGCGAATGGCGCCATCGACATGACTGCCGAAATGCATGCCGCCTTCATAGCGGTTGAATAGCGGTGGATACACGCGATTCGGCAGCACCGCGCTGATGAAAAGCGGATGACGCTCGAGCGCGCCGACGATCATATCGCCCAGTTCGCGCGCGATGGGCGAGCCTTCTGCAATCTGCTGATTGCGCTTGACCGGCGCGCCCTGATAGCCCGCGGTCGCGCGCCCATCGACCCATGCGTCGCTGGCTTCGAGACGTGCACGCATCGCGGCGGCGTCTTCGGGACTGAGTACGTTCGGTATCGAAAGAATCATGATTCGGCAAGTCACTTGACGCGCGCGCCGCTTCTTCGAGCGATGAAACGGCGCGCGTGGGCATCAACGGAAGCGGTAATTCAACGTCGCGAGGAAGGTGCGGCCGATGCCCGGCACCGCGCGTCCGCCATCGGATGGAATCAGGGCGTCGTAGTACTTCTTGTCCGTCAGATTCCACACGTTGAACTGGATATCGTAGCGCTTCTGATGATACGCGGCCATCACGTCCCAGCGCGTATAGCCGCCCACCTTCACCAGGTTATTGTTGGCTGCATAGCGAGAGGACACATAGGAAGGTCCGCCCCCGAACTCCCAGTTCGGCGTGAAGTTATAGGTCGACCACAGCGTAAGCATGTTGTGCGGCGTATTCGCGAGGGTATTGCCGGTGGTGCCGTCGAGCGCCTTTTCCACCGTGCCGTTCATGTACGTGTAGCCGCCGAACAGCTGCCATTTGTTCGTGAGGTGGCCCGCCACGCCAAGTTGATAGCCCCGCACTCTGACATCGCCATCGAGTGTGTATTCGCCGGTCGAGACCTGCGTGCGCGCGTTCGTCTTTTCGATATTGAAAAGCGATTGCGTCACCGATAGCCCGCCGTTCAACAGGTCCCACTTCGATCCGATCTCATACGAGCGGTTCTTCTCGGGCGGCGTGTTCTGCTGATTGTTCGTGAGCGTGAGCGCTTCGAGCGACGGGTTGAACGATGTCCCATACGACACGTAATAAGACTGCCATTCCGTCGGCTGCCAAACGATGCCGGTGCGGACGCTCGTGAAGTAATTCGTCTGCGTCGCATAGCGCGGCGCGTTGATCGAGTTGTTGATCGACGCTTCGTAGCGGTCCCAGCGCACCCCGCCGATCCACTTCCAGTGCTCGCCGATGGAAATCGTATCGTTCAGGTAGAGGCCGATGCCGTTCGCGCTCGATTCCGCGAGATTGGTCGCCACTTCGCGATAGTTCGAAGGACGCGGCGTATAAGCCGGATTGACGAGCGGCACAATGGCCAGCGTGTTCGAGGGCAGTCCCGGCGTCGTTGCGGTGAAGCTCTGGTTGCTGTACGTCTCGTGACTCAGATCGACGCCCACCAGCATGTCATGCTTGAGAAAGCCGGTTGCGAATTTGCCCTGAAAATCGGTCGCGTTATAGACCGAATGATCGTTGATGTTGCGATCCTTGCCTTGCAGGCGCACATACAAAGAGGACAGCGGCAGCGTCGTGTAATTGCCGTTCGTGAGCGCCGTCGATGTGCCGAGTGGGCCGGTCAGTACGGCCGCTGCGTTCGTCGCGCGCGCTTCGGTGCTGTAGTGGCTGAATTGCGTTTGATTGCGTACCGTGAACATGTCGTTGAAGCGATGCTCGATCCGCGCGTTCAGCGTCTGCACGTCCTGAATGGTGCGATCGTCGGTGAAGCCGTAGAAGGTCTTCGTATCGACAGGAGCGGGATGGCCGTTCAACGGCGGGATGCCGTAGTCAGGCTGATCGTAGTTGTGCTGAATAAGTGCAGACAGCGTGACTTGCGTGGGCGTGCCGATGCCGAACTTCACCTCCGGCGCAATGCCGAAGTCCTTGTTTTTCATCTCGTCGCGCGTCGAGCCGAGCGACTGGCCGAACGCGTTGATGCGAAAGGCGGCGGTATCCGTCAACGGCTGATTGATGTCGACCGTCGTGCGATAGCGGTCATGCGTGCCTGCCTGCAAGGACACGTCGGCGCGCGGCTTGAGGTTCGGCTGCTTGCTGACCTGGTTGATGACGCCGCCCGTCGAGCCGCGTCCGAAATACAGCGACGAAGGACCGTACAGCACGTCGATCGATTCGAGGTTGAAGGTGTCGCGATAGTACTGGCCGCGGTCACGGAAGCCGTCGAGATAAATGTCCGTGCGCGCCGTGAAGCCGCGCAAGTTGATGTTGTTGCCGATCTGGCCGCCTTCGGCCGCGCCCAGCGTTACGCCCGGCACGTTGCGCAGCGCGTCGGAGAACGAGCTCACCGCCTGAGATTGCAGCACGGCTTTCGGCACGACCACGACCGCCTGCGGAATGTCGCGCAGCGCGGTCGGCACTTTGGCGCCGACGCTCGACATCTCGGGCTGGAAGTCGGCAGCGGCGTCGCTTTGTCCGGTCACGGCGACGGCCGGCAGCGTGGCGGCCTGCGCGATGGTCTGGCTGGCCGAAGCGTCCGTGGCGGAAGAGGCTTGCGTCGCGGGCGCTGCTGCTTGCGTGGCTAGCGCGCCCTGCGGTGCGGTCTGCGCATAAAGCGGTGCGGCCATCGGCGCCGCGGCAATAGTGACCAGAGCCGCTGCAAGCGGCGTTTTCCTCAACATGTCGTTCCCCGATACTTGTTAGTAGATTCCGACTGGCGCGAAACGGGATTTCAGCGCCCAGAAGCGATGACGAAACAGCTCGCCCATGTGTCGTTCCAAGGCGGCTGTCGTCATTGGGTCAAGCTATGATCGCAATTGTTAATGCGAATCAGTATCATTACACATTACGGAAATATTTGGAAATGAACGGGTCGACGAGTAGGGCTTTTCGGTGGCTCGGATGCACGCGTGCGGAATTCTGCGTGTTACATGCACGCCGGCGGTGCGCCGCATGCAACACGATCGGTCGGGCCGCACCAAAGCAGCGCGAACGTCACGAGTTGCGGGACGCTGTCGGCACCGACCGGGCGCATGTACGGCAGGGTCCAAGCACCAACCGCATGCAAGATGCACTCGCATGGCCCGGATCTTGCAAAAAGCGCCGCTTTTCAAGATGAGCCACGCACCATGCAGGCCCTTCAATCCGGAACCAACACGCTCTTTCTGCTCCTCGGCGCAGCAATGGTGCTCGCGATGCACGCGGGGTTCGCCTTTCTCGAACTCGGCACCGTCCGCCGCGAGAATCAGGTCAACGCGCTCGTGAAGATCCTCGTCGACTTTGCGGTGTCGACGCTGGCGTACTTCTTCATCGGCTACAACATCGCCTATGGCGTGCAGTTCATGCACGGCGCCGATATCCTCGCGCAGCACAACGGCTATGCGCTCGTGCGCTTCTTCTTCCTGCTGACGTTCGCGGCGGCCATTCCGGCGATCGTCTCCGGCGGGATTGCGGAACGTTCGAAGTTCAATCCGCAATTGTTCGCGACGTGCGTGATCGTCGGCTTCGTCTATCCGCTGCTGGAAGGCGTCGCGTGGAACGAGCGGTTCGGGATCCAGCACTGGCTTGCGCAGACCTTCGGCGCGCCGTTCCATGACTTCGCGGGCTCGGTCGTCGTGCATGCGTTCGGCGGCTGGGTGGCGCTGCCTGCCGTGCTGCTGCTCGGCCCGCGTCATGGGCGCTATCACAAGGACGGGCGCATCGCCGCGCATCCGCCATCGAGCATTCCGTTTCTTGCATTGGGCGCATGGGTGCTCGCGGTCGGCTGGTTCGGCTTCAACGTGATGAGCGCGCAGACCGTCGACAAGATCAGCGGCCTGGTCGCGGTCAACTCGCTGATGGCAATGGTCGGCGGAACGCTCGCCGCATGGTTCGCGGGACGCAATGATCCGGGCTTCACTTATAACGGACCGCTTGCCGGGCTCGTCGCGGTATGCGCAGGCTCGGACCTGATGCATCCGCTGGGCGCGCTGATCGTCGGCGCAGTCGCGGGCGTGTTGTTCGTCCAGATGTTCACTTGCGTTCAGAACCGCTGGCGTATCGACGACGTGCTCGGCGTGTGGCCCCTGCACGGCATGTGCGGCGCATGGGGCGGCATCGCGGCGGGCATCTTCGGGCAGCGGTCGTTCGGCGGCATCGGCGGCGTATCGGTATGGTCGCAGTGCATCGGAACGCTGGGCGCGGTGTTGCTCGCGCTCGCGGGCGGTGCGGCCGTGTATGGCGCCATCAAGATGACCGTTGGCTTGCGGCTCGAACGCGAAGACGAATTCAACGGCGCGGACCTTGCGATACATCGCATATCGTCGACGCCGGATCGCGAACTGGCAGGGTGATGCATCGTTGACAGGGCGGGTGCATGTGGCTATGCGCCATACGCGCCCGCCGGTTACGATAGACGGCCGACTCACGAAAAGGCCGAACGCTTGAACCCTACCGAGAACGGGACACTGGACTTACGGCTTCCGTCGCGCAACTTCGCGCTGACGCGGCGCGTGCTGCTGCTCGTGCTGGCAGCGTCGGTGCTGATACCGCTCGCGTGCCTTTGCATTTATGGCTACTACGACTATCAGCGCCGCTTCGCCGATGCGGAAGAACTGACCGAACGTCTCGCGCGCATCGCAAACGAACATGCGCTCAAGGTGCTGGACCTGAATCAGCAACTCGAGACGCGCGTGGTGGATACGCTCGGTGACAGCGACGATGCCAGCGTCGCGAGCCGTCAGGAAGCGCTGCATCGCGCGCTCGACGACATGAGCGGCACGCTTGCGCAGGTCGCGGCCGTTTCGGTGTTCGGCGCGAACGGTGCGCTGCTCGTGAATAGCCGCTGGTACCCTGCGCCTCAAGTGTCTATCGCGGATCGCGACGACTTCCGCGCTGCGCGCGCCATCGCACCGGTCACGTACTTCTCGCTGCCGTTGCGCGGCAAGGTCGCGAACTCCGACGTCTTCACCACGACGATGGGACGCGTGAGCCAGGACGGTCACTTTCTCGGCGTCGTATCCATTGCGCTGAAACGCGATTATTTCAGCGACTTCTATCATGAGATCGCCGCGGGCGATAACGCGCTCGTCATCGGACTCTATCGACGCGACGGCAGGGTGCTCGTGCGCTACCCTTCAGCGGACGCCGCCGCGCAGCCCGCCACCGACACGCCGTTCACCAACGCCTTTCGCGATAACGAGCTCTATGGCCGGCTGCGGATGACGTCGACCATCGATCAGATCGAACGCGTGCTCGCCTACCGCCGCGTCGCCGATTTCCCGCTCTATGTGGCCACGGGCTACGCGACTTCCGCCGTCAAGGCGCGATGGCGGCATAACCTCGCGCTCGTCTGCGCAATCGCCGCCTTTCCCTGCATGGCCGTGTGGCTGCTGATTGCGTTCTCGATCCGTCGCCTCGATGCCGAACGTGCCGCATGGGAGCGCTGGCAAGCAGAGGTCGCCATGCGCCTTTCCGTCGAAGCATCGAGCCGTCAATTGCGGCGCATGGGGGCGCTCGGCAATCTGGTCGCGAACGTCGCGCATGACTTCAATAACCTGTTGATGGTCGTGTCGTCGAACATGGCGCTTGCGCGTCGAAAGCATTTCAACGATGTCGAAAGCGAAGTGCTCGCGGTCGAACGCGCCACCGCCGGCGCGGAATCGCTTGCTCGCCGGCTCATGAGCGTGGCGCGCAAGCATCCGCGCAAGCAGGAAGCCATCGACCCGTCCGCGTGGCTGACAAGCGTGCTGGATACCGTGAGAAGCGCGGTGCATCCATCGGTCGTGCTGACGCTGGAGTGTGCGGCGGACTCGTGGAACGTCATGGCGGATGCGGTCGAACTCGAGCTCGCGCTCGTCAACATCGCGGTCAATGCGAGCGATGCGATGCCGCACGGCGGGCGCATTGTGATCCGTTGTCAGAACGCGCGCGTGCGCAGCGCCGGGAACGACTTGCCCGACGGCGAATACGTGCTGATCGCCGTCACCGACAACGGCGAAGGCATGAGCGAGTCGGTGCTGCGTCGCGCGTTCGAGCCGTTGTTCACGACGAAAGAGCGCGGCGCGGGAACGGGACTTGGGCTTGCGCAAGTGCTCGCGGCATGCGAGCAGGCGGGCGGCGCCGCACGCATCACGAGCGTGCCGAATGCGGGCACGACCGTGCGGTTGTACCTGCCACGCTATCAGGGGGCGGTTGCATCGACGAAACAGGAGGTAGTTAGTCAACCTGAGCATCGGGTTCCACCGCCGAACGTCGATGAGGACCATCCATTGCGCGGCATGTCCGTGCTGCTCGTCGAAGATAACGCCGATGTCGCCGCGGGCATCACGGCGGTGCTCGAAGTGTTCGGCTGCGCCGTGCATCACGAAGAGAGCGCGGACGCGGCCTTCGCGCTCCTGGGCGAAGGCTATGGCTTCGATCTCGTGTTGTCGGATGTGCAGATGCCTGGCCGCATGAACGGCATCGATCTGGCCGAGCAGATCGTTCAGCGCTTGCCTTCGCAGAAGATCGTGTTGATGACCGGCTACGCGGACGAGATCGAACGCGCGAAGCATCTCGGTGTTCGCATCCTCGCCAAGCCGTTCGATATGGATGAGCTACGCGTCCTGATGGCGGACGGCGTCCCGCATTGAAGCGATGACTCAGCGCTTGTGCTTCGGTATCGCGCGCGCGCCGACGAGCGGATTGAACCCGGCAGGCTTGCGCGACGACGCCTCCTGCTTTTCGGAGCCCTCATCGCTTCGCTTGCCGCCTAGCTGGCTCAACAGGTCTTCGTCGTCGGCAGGCTCTTCGCTGGTATCGTCAGCGACATGCGCCTTCGGCGGACTCCTTCCCGAAAGATGCTCGACCACCGACAAGAAGTCCTTCTGTGCCGAACGCAACGCGCGCCCCGGCATCATGATGAGCACGACCGCTTCCTGAAGCGTTCGGTCATCCACGGTATGCATGGAGCCTGCTTCGTTCCAGTCGATGCCGCTATCCGCATAAGCCGCGATCACCTGATGCAACACAGCGGGTGACAATACGCCCGCGTCGTACAGGCCGACGATCTGCCGCTCCGCAAGTGCGAAGAGCGTGAGCCGAGGCGCGGCCTGCGCTTCTTCTTTAGCCTTGGGCTTGCGCGCGGCCACTTATTTCGACGCGGGCGCGACCCGCCAGACGGTATTGCCGACATCGTCGGCGACGAGCAGGCCACCCGTGCGATCGACTGCCACGCCGACCGGACGCCCGAGCGCGCGTCCATCCGATGACAAGAAGCCCGTCAGTATGTCTTCGGGCGGTCCCGAAGGCTTGCCATTCGCGAATGGAACGAACACGACCTTATAACCGCTCTTCGGCTTGCGGTTCCAAGACCCGTGCTGACCGATGAACGCGCCGTTCCAGTAGCGCTGGGGAAACGCTTTACCATCGTAGAACGCGAGGCCGAGCGATGCCGTATGCGCGCCCAGCGCGTAGTCGGGAACGATGGCCGCGTCCACGAGATCGTCGCGTTGCGGCTTCACGCGATCATCGACGTGCTGCCCGAAATAGCTATAAGGCCAGCCATAGAAACCGCCGTCTTTCACGGCCGTCATATAGTCGGGCACGAGTTCGTTGCCAATTTCGTCGCGCTCGTTCACAGCGGTCCACAGTGCACCGCTTTGCGGTTGCCACGCCATGCCATTAGGATTGCGCAAGCCCGTTGCATAGAGCCGCGATGCTTTACTGGCAATGTCCACTTCGACGATCGCCGCACGTCCGTTCTCGGCGTCGATGCCATTCTCCGCAGCGTTGCTGTTCGAGCCGACCGTGACGTAAAGCCGCTTGCCGTCAGGGCTTGCAATGACGTTCTTGGTCCAGTGATGATTGATCGGCCCGGCGGGCAGGTCGATGAACTTCTCACCGGGCGATGCGATCTGCGTGTCGCCGTTTCGATAAGGAAAGCGCACGACGGCATCGGTATTCGCAACATAGAGATAGTCGCCGACGAGCGCCATTCCGAAGGGCGAATGCAGCTTGTCGATGAACACGGCGCGCGTCTCCGCGACGCCATCGCCGTCGGCGTCGCGCAGCAGCGTGATGCGATCCGCGCTCGGCCCTGCAGCGCCAGCACGCTTCATCACCTTCTTCGTGATGATGCCTTTGAGACCCGCGTTCTCGTCATGCTGCGCAGGCGTATTGCTTTCGGCAACGAGAACGTCGCCGTTGGGCAGCGTCGCAAGCCAGCGCGGATGATCGAGTCCGGCGGCGAACGCAGTCACCCCGAAGCCTTGCGCCGCGACGGGCCGTTGACCCTGCGCCCAGGGTTTTGCAGGCGCGATGTTCACCGTCGGCAGCAATGCTCGCTTTGGGGCTGGCAACGTAGGATTCGGGCCGAAGCCGGGGGCGTAATCGTCGGCGCTGGCTACGGAGCTTGCTAGACCGAGGGCGACGATTGCCGCCGCGCACCGGTGAATGCGGCGCTTCATCAGCCCCCGCCGATGCCTTGCGTCACCTTGCCGGTGCCGCTGCATGTCGGGCATTCGCCGCCGTCCTGCTTGCCGGTGCCGTTGCAGTCCGGACAGATGTCTTCGCCGGTGCCGGGTGCGCCGGGTTCGGCTTCATCGCCCGGGCTGAGAGGAGGTTCTTGCGCCATGGTCGTCTCCTTGTCGATTGCACGGCTAATAGCAAGTCACATTCCCGATGCGTCCGGCGCGCTCAGGGCTTTCGGCCGAACGCCTCGCGCAAGTGCTTTTTGGCCCGTTCCAGTGTCTTGCGTCGCGTCTTCGGCAGATTGCGGCCCGCTCGATTGATATAGAAATTGAGCATCGACATCGCCGATTGAAACGGCGTGCCCTTGCGTCGCGTGCTGCTCGTCGACGAATGCTTGAGCGATTGCGCAATTTCCTCGGCGTTGCCCGTCTTGAAGATGTCGCGCTCGATATCCATTGCATCGCTGGTTTCCATCACGTGATGCGACCAGCGATGATCGTCGTTCCTGGGCTTGGCAGACTTGCTGGATGCGCTGCGCGTCTTCTTCTTGCGATCGCTCGCGAGCGTATGACGTTGGCGCGTGGTCTTAGAAGTCTTTGCAGTCTTGCGGGTGGTTGCCATGAGGTTTCCCGATCAACGTTTGGCTTTCAGCAAGCGATGCGCTTCGCGCAGCGCATCGACGATGGCCTGATACGCGGCATGACGCGTTTCCGGATCGGCCGCGCGCAAAACATACGACGGGTGATAGGTGGCGACGATCACCCGTCCGTCATGCTCGATCGCCTGTCCCATCGAAGCCTGCAGTTTCGCCTTGGAATCGCTCAGCACGGATTTGAGCGCCGTTGCGCCGAGTGCGACGATGACCTTCGGATCGATATCCGCAGTCTCTCGGTCCATCCAGTAATGACATGCATCGATCTCGCGCTGTGCAGGCGTCTTGTGCATGCGTCGCTTGCCGCGCGGTTCCCATTTGAAATGCTTGACTGCGTTCGTGACATAGACATCTTTACGCGCGACACCGGCTTCCTCCAGCGCGCGATCGAGCATGGCGCCCGCAGGGCCGACGAAGGGCTTGCCTTGCAAATCCTCCTGATCGCCGGGCTGCTCGCCGACGACCATCAACGGCGCATGGCGCGGGCCGGCACCGGGCACGCCCTGCGTTGCGTCCTTATAGAGCGCGCAGCGGTGACACTCATCGAGTGATGCGGGCGTTTGATCCGGTTCGACACCGGGTTGCTTGAGCGTTGCCATCAGCGTCAGGCGTTGAGCGTATGTGGGACGACATCAAAGGGCGTTTGCGAAAGCGGGGGCATCGCACTCTCTAACGAAGAACGACAAGCAATGATCGGACCTCTCGCTCAAAGCGGCTCAGCCATTGCGAAGCGAGTGGAATGTCCGTTGCTGTGCAACAGATCATCAACTCGATAGGAGGCGTGCAATGGGTACCGACGACGATCGTTTGGAAGGGAAAGGCAGCACGGACAAGCCGCTCGGCGATGCCGGCAGCGGCGCGAGCGGAGGCGGCTCTATTGGAAACCTGCCAGGACCCGGGGCGGCAACGGGCGGCGATCCGAAGCAAGCCGTGCGTCAGCCGAATGCAGGCGAAGTCGAACCGGAGAACCGGCGTCTGGAGCAGGACCCGCATCAGACTGCAGAAGTGCCGCTAGGCTCTGGCGACCGGCCTGAGCCGACCGGTAAGGGCGGGCAGGGACCTCAAACAGGACAGGACGTCCCGCCGCGCGGGAATTGAGGTAAAAGGGATTGCAGAGGAAAAAGTACGGCCGCTTGTCGCGGCCGTTTTTTGCAGATTAGCGCGTGGCAATGTACATCGTGATTTCGAAGCCGAAACGCATATCGGTGAAGCTCGGGGTTTCCCACTTCATAAAGCCTCCTTGTGCAATAAGCGGCCTGGCGGATGCCGGGCCGTTGCGCGGTGGTGGTCTGCAAGCGCCGTGCAAAGCCGCGCCCCAATTCGACGCTCTTAAATGCTAGCGGAGTTTGGCGCTTGCATGATTGGAAATCGCCTGCGCGTTCATTTAATTTATTTATAGCGACCTCGGACGATTGCCCGAATCGTCAGGGTTTACGCTGGCCTTGTCGGGATCGGTTGCTTCGTCGCGCTCCAATGCCTCACCGGGACGAGGGATTACCCTATCCGCTTCGTCGGGCGTGATGTTGTTCAGTTCATTGCCGCCCGGTGCATGGGGCTTGTCATGCGTATCGGGTGCTTCGGGAGTTTGAGCCATCACGTGTCCTCGTTTGACGGTTATTCGGCGCGCGAGGCTTCGCGCAGCACAGCGGCATCGCTGTCGTACTTGTGGTCGCGCATCTTGTGCAACAAGGCAATGACTTCACCGTTCGCTCCGTTGCGTTGCGCAAGTGCAATAAGTTTTTCCTTGCCTAGCGGGTATTCAGCGCCCTTTAACGCTTGAGCGATCTCATCCATACGCGGTTCATCTTCGTGCCTCTGGTCCTGCGACTGCGCGGGATGCTGAGACATAAGGCCTCCTTGTTCGGTGTGACGATAACGATGAGACAAACAGCAACGCATGTACCTGTAGCCAGGCGCGTTTGATGCTGCGTTCGTATACCGGTCGCATTGATAAAGGGAGGACAGCAGATGACCATTAGCGCAGACCGCATCTCCGACACGGAAGTCAAGGTCGAGAACACGATCTACACCTTCGACGGCAAGGACAGAGCCGACGCGTTTCAGCAATGTCTCGGCAGCGACAGCGTCGAAACGTGCGCCGCCGATCACGCGCCGCTATCGACGCGCGCCGTTAGTGCAAGCGATACCGCACTGGGAGGCGAGCCCGGCAGCATCATTTCGCCGTCGATGGGCGGCATGCCCTGAACGCAGTGCGTTCACAGCGCCGCGCTGTTCGTCGCGCGCGGCGCGAGAGACGTACGCGTGAGGGCGTGTAAAGGCAAGGGCTTATCGAAGAAATAGCCCTGCGCCTGCGCCGCGCCCATGTCGCGCAGCACGGCAAGCGTTGCCGCGTCTTCCACGCCTTCCGCCACGAGCGTAAGGTCGAGTGATTCGGCCATTCTCACGATCGCACGCACGATTGCGCGGCTGCGTGCGCTTTGAGTGAGTTCGAGAATGAATGACTTGTCGATCTTGAGGCCGCTGAACCGATACTGATGCACATAGCTCAGCGACGAAAATCCCGAACCGAAATCGTCCAGCACGACGGACATGCCGTTATCGGCGAGACGCTGCATGGTGCGGCGCGCGAGATCCGGCTCGGCGACGAGCGCGCCTTCGGTGAGTTCAAGACATACACGCGAAGGCGATACGCGGTAACGACGCAATAACGCAAGGACGTCATCCGCGAATTCGGGGCGCGTCATGCTATAGCTCGAGCAGTTCACATGCACCGGCGGCCAGTGCGCGTAACGCTCGTTCGAGAGAATGGCGGCCACGCGTTCGAGCATATAAAGATCGAGCCGGCCGATGAGTCTCAGGCCTTCCACCGACGGCAGAAATTCACCCGGCCCCACGATGCTTCCATCCGGCTGGCGCCAGCGTATGAGCGCTTCGAGCGCGACGACTTCCCCGCTCTTGACATCGACGATAGGCTGGAAATAGGGCAGTAATTCGTCGTCGCGCTTCATTGCGTTGCGCAGCGCGCCTTCGCGTTCGACCTGGTCCGATACCTCGCGCCGCAATTCCTGGTTGAACACGACAAAGCTGTCGCGCCCCGCATTCTTCACGCGATACATCGCCGTATCGGCATCGCGCAGGAGATCCGCAGGCTCGGTATGGAACTGACTGTCCGCAGTGACGATGCCGATGCTGCACGACGAAAAAACCACATGCTCTTCGATATGAAACGGCAGATCGAATGCGGCGAGAATGCGCCTCGCAATCGCGATGGCGTCGTGAACCGGCGCGTTAGCGGAAAGCACCGCGAACTCATCGCCGCCGAGGCGTGCGAGCAGGTCGGTCGAACGCACGCAATCGCGCAATCGCGCGGCGGCCTGGACGAGCAGCATGTCGCCGAAGTGATGACCCAGACTGTCGTTCACGACCTTGAAGCGGTCGAGGTCGATGAACATCACCGATAGCTCGTGCCCACGCGTGCGGTAGTCGTTCCATGCGCCGCGAAGCCGCTGCATCAGATGACTACGGTTCGGCAGGCTCGTCAGTGAGTCATGCGCGTTTTCGTAGAGAAGACGGGCGTTGGCTTCATCGAGCTCGCGCGTGCGGGCCTGCACGCGTGCTTCGAGTTCGAGGTTGGCCGCATGCAAGGCCTCGGCGTCGCGGCGGCGCGATAACGCGGTATCGATATGACGCGATACGAACGTCAGCAATTCCTGGTCGCGCAGTGAATAACGCACCAGCGGCGAATAGCTTTGCACGGCAAGCACGCCGCGCACGACATCGCCGTCGAAGAGGGGAATGCCGAGCCATGAACGCAGGCGCACGGTGCCCGTTTCGGTCTCGAATGCCCCTTCATCGATGAGCCGCATGGCTTCCTGGTGATCGATCAGCCGCGCGCGACGCTCCCCGATGACATACTCGGTCAGCCCGCGCTGACCACGACGCGGAGCAGGGCGTTCCTGCACGATTTCGTCGACGTAATACGGAAAGGACACTAACCCCGTATCCGGTTCAATCAATGCGATATAAAAATTTCGCGCATAGAGCAACTCGCCGACGATGCCGTGCAGGCTGCGAAAGAACTCCATCATGTCGCCCGGTCGACTCGACAGTTCAGCGATCTGATAGAGCGCGGCCTGCAAATGCTCGGAACGCTCGCGCTCGGCAATGCCATGACGCAGCGCCGCGTTGAGCTGCGAAAGCTCGGACGTGCGGCGTGCAACCTGTTCTTCGAGATCGGCGCGATGAAGAATGCGGTCGAGCGCCATGGCCACGTGGCGCGCGACGACGAGAAAGAGCGCACGGTCCTCGGCGGTGTAGATGCGCGACACGTCGTAGACCTGCATCGCGAGCATGCCGAACACTTCGTCGGATGCGTTCTTGAGCGGCGCCCCCATCCAGAACTCGGGGCGGTCTCCAAGGCAATAGAAGCGTCCGTCGCGCTCGGCGGCGGTGATGTCGGCGCGCGTGACGAATAGCGGCTGGCCGCTCGTCAGGACGCGGCCTGTCATCGAGAGATGCGACGGATCGAGGATGTCGTAATTCTCTGCGGCCTGCACGTCGGTATCGATGACATCGACGTAATACGGATAAGTGATCCTGCCACTCTTGCGATCGTAAAGCGCCAGATAAAAGTTCTCGGCGTCGATGAGCGTGCCAAGCCGCTCATGCACGCAGCGCAAGAATTCGGCGCGGTCGCGCACCGAGCTCGCCAGATAGGCAATCTCATACAGCACGCGTTGCGTAAGCTGCGCGCGGGCCAGCGCGTCCGCCTGAACGCGTTCGCCGAGACGCCGGGCAAGGCTCGCCAGTTGCGCATCGTTCTTGTGCACCGCAGGCGCGACGAGCCATCCGAGAACGCCTTCACCACGTCCGGTAGGCCAGCGGTGCCAGCCATGCGCCGCGCATTGCTCGTCGAGCCCTTCTTCCGGGATGCTGCGCGGCCATTTCAGCGACGCGTCGCCGCGATGCGCGAGATGCAATTGCTCGCCCGCGCGATACCACGCCCACTCGCGGCTGCAGTCCATCGAGGCGGCATCGCGCAGCAGCGCTTCTATCGGCTGAGTGTCGGTCACTTCGGTCACGTCGTCCGTTGGGGCCGCGACTAAAGCTGAAACGGGCATCGCGTTATACGCGGAAAACACACTCATCGGCGCTCCAGGCCATTTTTTTCTTGGGGCATTCAGGCCGCCGCGCTGGGGGCCTGGGTCCGCGTTCAGTCGTTAGTCAAGCAATCGCTCTTATTGGGCTAACGGCACGGAGCATACAGGCTTGAGCATCGCGCAAAAAAAATGTAAGGCGCGATTGAACCAACGCGCGCCAATAACGCCGTCTAAGACCCTGTCAAAAGCGCTTCTGCAGAAAAATACGTGGACGTCCGTCATGAAAATCCGCAAGCTCGCCGAAGGTCTCATAGCCGCAGCGCAGGTAAAGATTACGTGCTTGCGGGTTGAGCGTGTCGAGCCAGGCGGCACGGCAGCCGCGCTGTTTCGCCTCTATTTCGGCGGCTTCGAGCGCGCGTGCGGCGAGCCCCTGGCCGCGCATGTCTTCGCGTATCCAGAGCCATTTGACGAAGAGCCAGCCCCAGGCAGTAAAGCCTGCCAGTCCGCCGACGAAGTCGTCATCGACATAGAGCGATACCGCGAGATCGCGATGCCCGCTCGGCCCGAGTTGCGATGCGTTGAATTGGGCGAGCCCGCCCGCGACATCGGCCTCGAACGATTCGTCGATCCAGTCGGTAACGGAAATGGTGATGTCGCGCATAGCGATGGCCCGGGCGCTTGGGGAACATGCAGAATACGCGAAACTCAGGAAAGGGGAATGAGCATGCACGAACCAATCGACAGTCACGCGCTGATTGCGCGCCTGCAATTGCAGCCGCATCCGGAAGGCGGCTACTTTCGCGAGACGTATCGCGCGGACCATCGCGTGTTGCGGGAAGCATCGAATGAAGCACGTTCGGCTTCCACCGCCATTTACTATCTTCTTTGCGATGGCGCGCATTCCGCGTGGCATCGCATTCGCTCCGACGAAGTCTGGCACTTCTACGCGGGCGATCCGGTCGACGTCCATGTGATCGATGCCGACGGCACGTCGACCACGCATCGGCTCGGCAACGCAGTGGCGCATGCGGACGTTGTCTTTCAGGCCGTGGTGAAGGCAGGCGACTGGTTCGCGGCCGAATGCCGCGAGGCATCAGGCGTGGCGCTGGTCGGCTGCACCGTTGCCCCGGGCTTCGAATTCAGTGAGTTCGAACTTGCAGCGCCGGGTGAATTGCAGGCGCGCTATCCGCAGCATCGCGAATTGATTGCGCGGCTCGCCTAAGCATTCGACGCAAGCCCCAAGGTGTCGCATATGAATGCGCCGATGCGTGCTGCGTCATCGAGCGGCAGCGTCGGAAGGGCGGTATCGATCGAGGATGCGTCGTCCGTTGCGATAGCGAGTATCTCGACATCGGTCTTGAAGAGCGGCTCCGTTGCGGTGGATGGTCGCACGACTTCGAGTCGCGGCATCGCTTCACGCGCGAAGCCTTCGACGATGACCAGATCGGCGGGCGCAAGGCGTGCGGCAAGCGTGGCAAGCGGCGGCTCGGCTTCGTCGTTCAGTTCGTGGACGATCGCATACCGGTAGGGCGACGCGATCAGCACTTCGCCTGCGCCTGCGCGGCGAAAGCGCGCACTGTCCTTGGCCGGCGGCTCGAGCTCGATCGAATGATGGCTATGCTTGATGACGTTCACGGTGAGACCGCGTGCGCGAAACCACGGCAGCAGCGCTTCGATCAACGTGGTCTTTCCTTGGCCGGAGCGGCCCGAAATGCCGAAAAACGGCGGGTGCGACGAATTCATGCGACGGTTTTATACGGGGTGAATGAAGCAACGGCGAGTTTAGCGGTTCCGTGGCGAGCCCGGTGATTTCGCGCTATCGTCGGGCATCGCGTTTGCGAACCACGGCAAGCGCGCGACATACCATAGGATCAGACATGGCCGAAGACAATCCGAGCACCGCGCTCGCTCCGCAGCAATTCTCCATCGACGTCATGCTCGAAAAGTACGCCAAGGGCGACGAGGCTCGCGTCGAAGACATTCATCGACGCGTCGCGCGGGGCGTGGCGTTAGCCGAGCCGGCGGAACTGCGCGCGAAGACGGAGGCGGAGTTCGTCGACAACTTCAGACGCGGCGCTCTGGGCGCTGGTCGCATCATGAGCGCGGCGGGCGCGGGCATCGATGCAACGCTCATCAACTGCTTCGTGCAGCCGGTCGGAGATGCGATACAGGGCGTCGATGACAACGGGCTGCCCGGCATCTACGTCGCGCTTCTGCAAGCGGCGGAAACCATGCGGCGCGGCGGCGGAGTGGGCTATAACTTCTCGGCGATCCGTCCGCGCGGCGCGCGAGTGCATTCGACGGGCTCCGCCGCATCCGGCCCGTGCAGCTACATGGACGTCTTCGATGCATCCTGCCGCACGGTCGAGAGCGCGGGCGCGCGGCGCGGCGCGCAAATGGGCATCCTCGATTGCACACATCCGGACCTGCTCGAATTCATCGCGGCGAAGCACACGAAAGGGCGCTGGAACAACTTCAACGTCTCCGTCGCCGTAAGCGATGACTTCATGCAGGCCGTCGCCGACGATGCGATCTGGCAGCTCGTGCACAAGGCGGAGCCATCGCCGGCGCAGCGATCATCGGCGGATATCCGGCAGCGCGAAGACGGATTGTGGGTGTATCGAGAGGTCAGGGCGCGCGAAGTGTGGAACACGATCATGCGTTCTACTTACGATGTCGCCGAGCCGGGCGTCGTCTTCATCTCTCGCATGAACGGCGACAACAACCTGCGCGCGGTCGAATCCATTCGCGCGACGAACCCGTGCGGCGAACAACCCTTGCCCGCTTACGGTTGCTGCAACCTCGGCCCGATCAATCTGACGCGGCTCGTGCGCGACCCGTTCGCGCAGATGCGCGGCGGTGCGCCGTCATTCGACTGGGACGGCCTTGCGCGCGCCACGCGCACGCAAGTGCGCTTCCTCGACGACGTGCTCGATGTCACGCTGTGGCCGTTGCCGGAACAGGCGCGCGAGGCGCAAGCGAAGCGGCGCATCGGCGTGGGATTCACGGGTCTCGGCGATACGCTCGTCATGCTCGGACTACGCTACGACGCACAGGAAGGCCGCGACTTCGCGGCACGCATTGGCCGCGCGATGCGCGACGAAGCGTATCGTGCGTCGGTTGATCTCGCACGCGAACGCGGCGCGTTTCCGCTATTCGACGCCACGCGGTATCTCGAGGAAGGCACGTTCGCATCGCGCCTGCCGGACGATATCCAGAGCGCAATCCGCCTGCACGGCATTCGCAATAGCCACCTGCTTTCCATTGCGCCGACGGGCACCGTGAGCCTCGCGTTCGCGGACAATGCATCGAATGGCATCGAGCCTGCATTCTCGTGGACGTACCAGCGCACGAAGCGCATGGCGGACGGCTCGCGTCAGAGCTTCGCGGTCGAGGATCATGCGTATCGCCTGTATCGCGAGATGGGCGGGGACGTGAACGCACTGCCGGAATACTTCGTGAATGCGCTGCAAATGTCCGCGCATGACCACCTGGAGATGATGGCGGCGGTGCAGCCTTTCGTCGATACGTCGATCTCGAAGACGGTGAATGTCCCCGCCGATTATCCGTTCGACAAGTTCCAGGACCTGTATTTCGAGGCCTGGCGGCGTGGCCTCAAGGGGCTGGCGACGTATCGGCCGAACGAGACGCTGGGCGCGGTGCTGTCCGTGACGCCGCCAGAAACGCCGAGCGATTCGCCCGATCCGGAACTGGACCTCGATCCTCTGCGCATTGCAATCGATCACCGGCCGCGCGGCGAGTTGCCTGCGATCATCGAGAAGGTCGAATATCTGACGCAGGCCGGCAAGAAGTCGCTGTATCTCGCGGTCTCGTTCATTGAAGTGACGGGGCGCATTGCGGGCCAGGACGTGACGATCGAGCGTCCTATCGAATTTTTCATTCCAACGGGCCAGCGCGACGAATCACAGCAGTGGATCACCGCAACCATGCGTTCGCTTTCGCTCGCGGCACGCGGCGGTTTCGCCGCGCGCACGCTTCAGGACATGCGCAAGGTTTCGTGGGATCGCGGACAAGTACGGCTCGGCGATGTGGAGCGGCTCGACGGCCATCGCAGTCCGCGCTGGCACGATTCGGAAGTCGCGGCGCTTGCGTATGCAATCCAGCAGATCCTGCACCGTCGCGGCTTTCTGGATGCGGAGGGAACTCAGATGCCGTCCCGCGTGCTGGCGAAGAAACGCAGCGAGGGCGCCCAACCGGTGCGCGCATTGACGGCAGACGATGAAGCCGAAACGGACGATGCTTCGGATGCCGATGTATCCGCCAGCGATGCGAACGGTCTCGCGCTGATGCACGGACGCAAATGCGCGACGTGCGGCGCCAACGCCGTCATTCGCAAGGACGGTTGCGATTTCTGCACGGCTTGCGGGGAAGTGGGGGCCTGCGGCTAGTGCGATTCGCTCGCCCCCCGGCGCACCGCGCGCACCAGCCGGGCCAGCGACTTCAACGCATTGGCGGGGGCATCGGCGAACTGCGCGGCGACGATCGCCCCATCGACGGCCAGCGCGAGCGCCTGCGCGTCGGCCTTCGCGGTGCGTGACGCGGGCATCAGCGTGCGAATGGCGGCGGTCATGTCGCGCTTGTGCCGTCGTGCGATATCGACGGCTTGCGGCAGCGTGCCGCCGACTTCCACCACCGAATTGATGAACGCGCAGCCGCGATAAGTCTCGCCGCCGAACCATTCGGCGAGCGCCGGCACGAGAGCCGACAGCGTGCCGCCATGACGCGCGAGCGCATCGCGGAACCAGGCCATCCAGTTGTCGTGCCGAAACTCGAGGAACGCGACGATCAGATCGTCCTTGCTCGCGAAATAGCGATAGAACGTCTTCTTCGCGACGCCCGATTCCGCGATCACACGATCGATGCCGGTCGCGCGGATGCCGTCGCGATAGAAAAGGTCGTGCGCGGTGCGAAGGATGCGCGCATCGGGCGCAAGCCCCGCATCATCCGTGACAGATTCGATGATGTTCATGCCGTCGATTGTAGACAGGTTCGTCTACCTGGGCTAGAGTGCTGGCAAGTAGACAGACCTGTCTACCATCACCGACCAGGAGCCGCAATGGAAAGCCGACCGCCTCTTCCGCCGTTCGATGCACACACCGCCGCGCAGAAAGTCCGTCTCGCCGAAGACGGCTGGAACACGCGCGATCCGAAGCGCGTCGCGCTGGCCTATAGCGAAGACACGCGCTGGCGCAACCGCGCGGAGTTCGTCACCGGCCGTGCGCAAGTCGAAGCGTTTCTTCAGCGCAAGTGGGTGCGCGAACTGGACTATCGGCTCATCAAGGAACTGTGGGCTTTCACGGGCAATCGCATCGCGGTGCGCTTCGCGTACGAATGGCATGACGATTCGAACAACTGGTTTCGCAGCTACGGCAACGAGAATTGGGAATTCAACGAGGCGGGGCTGATGACGCATCGTCACGCGTCGATCAACGATCTGCCGATCAGGGAGTCCGAGCGCAAGTATCACTGGCCGCTTGGCCGACGGCCCGACGATCATCCCGGCCTCAGCGACCTCGGCCTGTAGCGACTCACATGTCGCGCCGCCGCCGGAAGGCCCACCATCCGGCGAGCACGGTGAAACTCGCGACGACGAGCACGAGCAGCCAGAAGCCGTGATGGTTCTCCGCGAGCGGAATGCCGCCCACGTTCATGCCGAAGAAGCCCGCCACGATGTTGATCGGCAGCGCGAGCACGGTCACGAGCGTCAGTGTGAACAGCGTGCGGTTGCTTTGCTCGTCCATGCGCGTCGCGATCTCTTCCTGCAGCAGCCTGATCCGCTCGACGAGGCCGGCCAGATCGTTCAGCACGAGCGAGAACTCTTCGGTCGCGTCGCGCAAGTCCTGAATATCCTGCGCGTGCAGCCAGCGCGGCGGCCGGGCGAGCAGGCGGAACACGGAGCCGGGTTCGGGGGCGAGCAGCCGTTGCAGCCGAACCAGCACGCGACGAAGCGCGCCGAGGTCGGAGCGCGTTTTGGACGAATGCGTCGACAGAAAATGATCTTCGATGCCATCGACCTCCGCGCTCGTGCGCCGCACGATCTGCACGAGAAGATCGGCCTGATCCCGCAGCAGATGCGCGAGCAGTTCTGCCGGCGAACGAAACACCTCGCCGCGGCGCACCGATTCGCGCAGCGAGTCGATCGAGCGCAGCGGCTTCATGCGCGCCGTGACGAGCAGCTTCTGATGCGTATAGACCCAGAGCGTCGCGATTTGCGAAGGCGTCAGTTCGAAGTCGAACATGACGTCGTTGATGACCGCGAACAGCGCGCCTTCCTGATGCTCGATGCGCGTCGAGTGCGAACCCTCGTGCAGGGTGTCGAAGAACGCGTCCGGCACGCCGAGGCGCGTGCGCATCCAGCGTTCGCACGCGCTGTTGGCGAGATCGAAGTGCAGCCAGATGAATTCCTTCGCCGTGTCGCCGCGGGCGAGCCATGCGCTCGCGGCTTCCGCGTCGATCGGTTCGCCCGGCTCATCGGCACGAAACCGAAAGCCGCAGACGAGGCCGGTGAAGTCGGAGCCGTAGGGCGGTCGGAGCAGGGTGGGAGAATTCATGCGGGCGTTCCGTGCGTTCGATGTGACATGCGCTGCGGCGGCCGGCTCGCGCGTTCAGGCGCTAGTGTGCCACTGGTCGCACCGGAAACGGTCGATGCAACCGTCGCACGTCGTGCAAGAATGGCTGTCATATTGGCGGCGTATCATGGCGCGATGCGAGACGGTCCGCCGACTCCGGCGAGCATGCCGTCGGTCAACTAGGGGAGAAGCGCGGTGGATGATCTGGACGATCTGGACGGCGTGACACAAACGACGGCGGCGGGCCTCATGCGGCTTGCATCCGTGATCGCGACGCTCGCCCGCGACGGCGAGGTGGACACGCGCTTCGGCGCGAAGCTTTTCAAGCGGCTCGACAAGGAAGCGCGGCGGGTTGCCGAGCGCGGCGACGACACGTTCGACGGCGCAGCGCGCGATGCACTTTTCGCGGCGATCGGCGAGCTCGACGTGGCGCTGCGCCAGCGCGACGCCGCTTCACTCGTCGAAGCCAACGCGCGGCTGCGCGAGCGCGAGGAAGCGCCGGCGAAGCGTCGCAAAGGCAAGAAGGAAAGCAACGCCTGAAAGGAAATTGAAGTCAGGCGCGAAACGTGCTGAGAGCCCGGCGATCCATTCAGCGAATCGCCATGTCCGTGAACTTGCATTCCCCTCATTGCGCCGTGTGGACCAGCCGCAGCGTCGACGTGGAGGTCCAGAGCTGGCGGATCCTGGTCGTCGATGACAATGCCTCCAGCGCCGAGGCGCTCGCCGCGGCGCTGACCGCGGACGGCTTCGAGACACGCGTCGCGCTCTCCGGCGTCGACGCGCTGCACGCCATCGACGGCTGGGTGCCGCACATCGTCATCCTCGATATCAGCATGCCCGAACACGACGGCTTTGCGACGGCGCGCGTGCTGCGGCGCATCGCGCGGACGCGTGACGCCGGAATCATCGCGTTCACGGCGCTCGGCGAGGAACTCGTGCGGCCACAAGGGCTGCACGCGGGCTTCGACGCGTATTGTCAAAAAGGCAATTCGCCCGCCACGCTCGTCAATCTGATTCAGCGGCTCGTCCACTGAACACCACTGTTCTGCACGCTCGTGCAGCAAAAGATTGTTCTGTCCCTGCGAAACGGCGCGGTCAGCGAGGAACCTCGTCGTCGCTCGGTACGCCTTAATCCATGCGGCAATCGCCGATTCACGCACGCTCGTGCGGCCAGCGATTGTTGGCGCACGGTGAAAAGTGAATTGAAATATATCGATATAAAAAAACGATAGTAGGGGTATACACTGCATTCCATCGACGTAGCAGACAGTTTCTCGCAATCCGCTGCGGCGCTTTCTGACACGAACGTCAACCGTCTTTGGAGCACACCATGAAACGCAATCTGATCGCTACCCTGCTTATCGCTGCTTCCGCTTCGATCGCCGCACCCGCTTTTGCAAGCGGCTACGGCCCGGCTCCGTCCTACCGCCCGGTCGTCGGCGCGCCCGCTTCGCAGCAAGGCCCGAGCGCACAAACCATCGCCGCTGAAGAAAACGCACACGGCATCGATGCCCGCGCGTTCGGCGGTTCGCGTGACTCGCTGGCTCAATCGGGCAACCGCACGCAAGCGGCTACCAGCACCAACTCGATCTACTTCGGTCACTGATCGAACCGGTCCGGCCGGATGATCCTCCGGCCTCGAGACTGAAGCGACCTTTCGGCGCCCGCTGCAGCAGACTCACGAGGTCTGTCCGCACCGGGCGCCGATGCTTTTCAGCCCGCGTCGACGAGCGCGCCGCGCATCACGCTGGCAAGCTCGGACGCCACGAACTTCGATACATATGCGTTCGCGCCGACCTTGCGCACGTGCTGCTCGTTCGCCGACCCGGACAGCGACGAGTGGATCACGACCGGAATGTGCTGCAGGCCGGTATCGGCCTTGATGCGCCGGGTCAGCGTGAAGCCGTCCATCTCGGGCATTTCGAGATCGGTGAGCACGAGCGCGATTTCGTCGGCCACTTCGGTGCCGTGCTTGCGCGCCTTGTCGAGCGCCGCTTCGAGCACTTCCCACGCTTCCTGGCCCGTTTTCGTCATCACGTAGGGGACGCCCATCGCGGTCAGGCTCTGCTCGATCAGCGCGCGCGCGACGCCGGAATCGTCCGCCGCGAGCACGCGGGCGCCGGGCTTCAGCTGCAAGCGGCCGGTGCTCGCTTCGGTGATGTCGGCGTCCTGCCCCGGCAGCACGTCGCGCACGATGCGCTCGACATCCAGCACCTGCGCGAGCCGCGTCCCGTCGACATTGCCGTCGAGCCGCGCGAAGCTCGTCACCGTGCGCCCGCCCGAATGCGATTCCGCCGACAACACCTGATTCCACTCCAGCCGCACGATATCGTCGACTTCCTCGACCGCGAATCCCTGCGTCGTGCGCGCGAACTCGGTGACGAGCAGAATCTTCGGCCCGTTCTTCGGACGGCAGCCGGTGATGCGCGCCAGGTCGATCACGGGAATGATCTGACCGCGAATGTCCGCGACGCCCAGAATTTCCTCGCTCGATCCCGCGACGGCCGTGATCGCCGGCATCGCCAGGATTTCGCGCACCTTGAATACATTGATGCCGTAAAGCTCGCGCTGCTCCGAGTTCGGCGCCTCGCCGAGCCTGAACAGAAGCAACTCGAACATGTTGCTGCCCGCGAGCCGCACGCGCTGCTCGATATCCTGCTGTGAACTGCTCATCTTGTCCTCTCTGTCGGCCGAAGCGGGCGCTCGCGCACCGCGATCCGCCCCATGCAACCGGTTGCGGGGCCGCGCGCGTGGCGCACGGCGTTCGCGGATTGCTACTTTTTCCGCGTGATGCCTGATTAGCGGCAACGTTCGGCGAAACTGAAGTCGGGCAAAGCGCGTATGCCGCCGCCGGGCTTGACCTATACTTTTTCCCGAATGGTCGGGTTAATGCCGATGAAGGCATCGAGCGGGAAGCCTTACGCTCGACGGCAGGCGCAGCAACGTATCCCGGATACAACGAAGCGCGCGCTCATCGGTCATTGCCGGGCCGGCGAACACGCGAAGCCAACGGAGGCGCTCGATGGCAACAGTCGCAGAAGTTCTGAATTCGAAACCCGACCAGACGGTCTATACGGTCGCCGAGACATCGCCGGTCTACGACGCCATCAAGCTGATGGCCGACAAGCACATCGGCGCGGTGCTCGTCACGCAGGGCGAGGAGATCGTGGGCATCATGACCGAGCGCGACTACGCGCGCAAAGTCGTGCTGATGGACCGGTCCTCGAAAGAGACGCCGGTGCGCGACATCATGACTTCGCACGTGCGCTACGTGCGCCCCGACCAGACCACCGACGACTGCATGGCGCTCATGACCGACAAGCGCATGCGCCATCTTCCCGTGATCGACAACGGCAAGCTCGTCGGCATGATCTCCATCGGGGATCTGGTGAAGAACATCATCTCCGAGCAGCAGTTCACCATTCAGCAACTCGAGTACTACATCCGGGGCGAGCACACCTGATCCGTGCATCGAACGTTCGGGCTTGTGCTGAATTTGTAAGCCTATCGTTATAATCGGCAAGGTTCGCCGGCCGCCGCGCCGGCGCGCAAACATGCGACGAACCGCAAGGAGCGCTGCCGATGAACGTGCCCGCCGAATCCACCGACGCCGCCTCGAGCGCGCAACTCGCGCGAGGCGCAAGCGCGCTTTCGCCCGATGCGCCGTTCTTCGTCGTGATGAACGCGGGCTCGGGCCGCAAGCAGGTCGATGAAACCTGCGCCGTCCTCGAACGCGAGCTGGGCGCGGCGGGACGCCGCTTCGAATTGTCCGTCGTCGACGATCCGCGCCAACTCGCCGCGACCGCGCAGCAAGCGGCCGAGCGGGCGCGTGCGGATCACGGCGTGCTCGTCGGCGCGGGCGGCGACGGCACCCTCTGCACGGTGGCCGAAGCCGCGCTCACGGCAGGCGTGCCGTTCGCCGTGCTTCCGCGCGGCACCTTCAACTACTTCAGCCGCGATCACGGCATTCCTGCCGATCTCGAAGCATCGACGAAGCTGCTGCTCGATGCCCGGGCGTATCCGGTGCAGGTCGGCTACGTGAACGACCGCATGTTCCTCGTCAACGCGAGCCTCGGGCTGTATCCGAAGCTGCTGGAAGATCGCGAGACCTACAAGCAGCAGTTCGGGCGCAGCCGGCTCGTCGCAATGTGGTCCGCGCTGTTCACGCTGCTGCGGCGGCATCGGCATTTGCGCCTGCATATCCGGCACGAAGGACAAACGCGCGAAGTGCGGTCGTCGACGCTTTTCGTCGGCAACAATCGATTGCAGCTGGAGCAGATCGGCATGGCGGAGGCGAGCGCGGTGGAATACGGCTTGCTCGTTGCAATCGCGCCTCGCCCCGTCGGCCGGCTCGCGCATCTGATGCTCACGCTGCGCGGCGCGGCGGGGCGCCTGAGCGATTCGGACCACGTGATGAGTTTCACCTTCGACCGCATCACGGTGACGCGGCCCTCGCGCCCGAAAGACACGCGCCGCCGCATCAAGATCGCGACCGACGGTGAAATCGCGTGGCTCGACATGCCGCTCGAGTTCCGCGTGTCCGAGCGTCCGCTGTTGCTCCTGAAGCCCGAACCTGCCGTGGCGGAAGCCAATCGCTCATGACTTTGCTGCTGCAGATTTCCGATCCGCATTTCGGCACCGAGCAGCCTCGCGTCGTTGCGGCGCTGTCGCGGCTCATCGAGGAGACGCCGCCCGATCTGGTCATCGTCTCCGGCGACATCACGCAGCGCGCCCGCAAGCGCCAGTTCGCGGCGGCGCGCGCGTTCTTCGATACGCTCGGCGCGACGCCGACGCTCGTCGTGCCCGGCAATCACGATATCCCGCTCTTCAACGTGTTCGCGCGCTTGTTCCAGCCGTACGCGAATCATCAGCGCGCATTCGGCGCGGAGCTCGAGCCGTCGTTCGAATCGCCGGATGTGATCGTGCTGGGCGTCAACACGACGCGGCCGTACCGGCACAAGGACGGCGAAGTGTCGATGCAGCAGGTGAAGCGCGTCGCCGCCCGGCTGGAGTCGGCGAAGGCGCGGCAGTTGCGCATCGTCGTGACGCATCAGCCGGTCGCGGTCACGCGCGCGAAGGACGAGGCCAATCTGCTGCACGGACGCGAGCGCGCGGTGCCGCGCTGGGCGCGCGCGGGTGCGGATCTGATCGTCGGCGGGCATATTCACTTGCCGTATGTGCTGCCGCTCCACGATACCTTCGCGAACCTGCCGCGCCGGATGTGGGCGGTGCAGGCGGGCACGGCGCTGTCGTCGCGCACGCGGGGGAGCATCGGCAATTCGGTGAACGTGATCCGCTATTCCCACGATGCAAGCGATACGGGCGATGCCGGCGCGCGGCGCGTCGTCGTCGAACGATGGGATTACGCCGAATCGGATGACCGCTTCGAGCAGCGCGCGCGGCATGAACTGGCGCTCGACGGCGCGGCGCGAGCGGCGGCGGTGACGTCGGCCGGATGAAGCAGACCGAAGCAGACTGAAGCAGGACAAGGCCGCCGCGCCGGGCACGCGCGCTGCGCACATGACAGAATGAACGCCGCCAGGCCACCCGCCCCGGAGCCCCGATGACCTTCGAACTGACGTTGCTCGCGTGGACGCTCGTCCTCGCCCTCGTGCAAGTGCTGTTGCCCGCGCTCGTGCGCAACCGCGAGACGGGCATCCGCTACAACACCGGCCCGCGCGATGGCCCCGCGCCGCCGCCCGGCAAGCTCGCCGGCCGCCTGATGCGCGCGCAGGCCAATCTCTTCGAGACGCTGCCCGTGTTTGCGGTCGCCGTGCTGATCGTCCATGTGACCGGGCGCGAGAACGCGCTCACGCATTACGGCGCGCTGACCTACTTCGTCGCGCGCGTCGTGTATGTGCCGCTATATGCGGCGGGCGTGCCGTTCGTCCGCTCGCTGGTGTGGCTGATTTCGATCGTGGGCATCGTGCAGATGCTCGTCCCCATCATCTGAGGCATACGGAGTCCGCATGACCGATTCACCATCGACCGTCGAAATCGAAACCGCGCCGAATCCCGAGTTCGCCGTGATCCTCATGCACGGCCTCGGCGCGGACGCCAACGACTTCGTGCCCCTCGTGCCCGAGCTGCGCCTGGCCGATGCCCCCGCCGTGCGCTTCGTCTTTCCGAATGCGCCGGAAATCGCCGTGACCGCGAACAACGGCTACGTGATGCGCGCGTGGTACGACATTCTTTCGTTCGAGGGCATCGTGAGGCGCGTCGACGAGGCGGGCATCGATGCGTCCGTGAAAACCGTGCGCGCGCTCATCGCACAGCAGAACGCGCGCGGCATCGCCACCGAGCGCATCTTTCTCGCGGGCTTCTCGCAGGGCGGCGCGATGACGTATCAGGCGGGGCTCACGCATCCCGAGCGGCTCGCCGGGCTGATCGTGCTGTCGGGTTACATGCCGTCGAAAGGCTTGATCGATGCCTCGGTCAGCGACGCGAACCGCCATGCGCCGGTCTTCGCGGCCCACGGCGCTTTCGACGACGTGCTCGACGTTCAGCTCGGCCAGGACGCCTGCGAGTTCGCGCGAGAGCTCGGCTGCGCCGTCGACTGGCACACCTATCCGATGGCGCACACGGTCTGCATGGAAGAAGTCGAAGCGCTGCGCCAATGGTTCGGCGCGCGTCTCGCGGCGGCGCGAAGCTAGCGTCCGGCGATCAGCGACACCATCTCGCGCCGCAACTCGGCCGGGCTCACCGGCTTGCTGAGCACGTCGTGTTCGCACGCGAGCGGCACGATGGTCGCCGCCGGTTCGCCCGTCACCACGAGGCAGGGACACGGGCGCCCGAGCTTCAGCGCGCCCGCCATCGCCACTTCGCGCGCGGTCTTGAAATCGCGCAACCGGTAATCGGTGATGATGAGATCGGGGAAGCGCTCGATCGTCGCGAGAATCTCCTCGAATTCCTCGAACGTCGCGGCGGAGTCGTAGAGCACGCCCCATTGCGACAGCAGCGCTTCTGTCGATGCGCGCACGAGGCCGTCGTCCTCGACGAGCAGCACGTAGCGCCCCGCCAACTGCGCCGCCTCGGCCGCCTCCGAACGCGCCGGCGCGCGGGCCGAGGGCTGGTCCGGCGACGGTCCGCACTGCGGCATCTCGAGCGAAAAGCGCGAGCCGCGCCCTTCGGCAGACTTCAGTTCGATGCGGTGCTCGTCCAGCATCGACACCACCGCATTGACGATCGACAGCCCCAGCCCCAGGCCCTTGTCGCGATCCTGCTCCGGGTTGTCGAGCTGAAAGAACGGCTGAAAGATGGCGTCGAAATAATCGGCCGGAATGCCGATTCCGTTGTCGAGCACGTCGATGCGCGCGCGCGTCGGCGATCGCACGACGCCCACGATGACGGTCGGCTTCGTCGGCTTGCCGGTATCCGCGTACTTGATGCCGTTCGACACGAGGTTCGCGACCGCGCGGCACAGCCAGTGCGAATCGCTGCGCACGCAGACGACATCGTCTTTCGGCAGCCGCAGGCGCAAATCGACGCCACGGCTCGCCGCGAACGGTCGCAACTGCTCCGCCGCTTCCTCGACGATCTGCCGCACGTCGAACACGTGATAGCGCGGCGCCACGCGCCCCGATTCCAGTCGCGACAAGTCGAGCACCGCGTTCAGCAGCCGCGCGAGGATCACCGACGAGCGCCCGCATTCGTCGATCAGCCGCTCGGCCTGCGCGAACTCGCCGTTGCGGATGGCTTCGGCGGCGGCTTGCAGGAAGAGGTTCAGCGCGTGCATCGGCTGGCGAAGATCGTGCGTCGCCGCCGCCAGAAAGTTCGACTTCTCGCGGCTCGCGGTCTGCGCGGCGATCATCTGCTGTTCGCGCAACGCAAGCAGCGCGTGCGTCTTCGTCTCCTGGTCCTTCTTCGAAACTTCGAGTTCGCGGTTCTTGCGTTCGAGCGAGCCGTTGGCCGCGCGCAGTTCGTCGTTGAGCGAGGCCAGCGCGCGCTCCGCCAGATAGCGTTCGCGCGATACCCGTTCGGCGTGAGCACACACGCCGTGGCCGACGACCACGACGTTGAACATATAGAAGAGTCCCGCGAAGAAGTCTTCCGGATTGAGCAGGCGCACGGTGATCTGCAGCAGGACGATTGCCGCCATCGTGACGACGCCGACCATCAGCGCGAGACGAGAGCGCAGGTAGAAAAAGCTGAACTGGAAGAAGAGGGCGAGGTACAGGCCGATGAAATACTGCGTGTAGTTATAGGGCGCGGGGGTAATCGCGACCATCGTCAGGATGAGGCAGAGCAGGCCGTAGATGCCGGTGAGGATGACCCGGTGCGCCGTCGCGTGCGATCGGAACGACGGCCGCAGCACCAGGAAGCCGACGCAGATCAGGAGCGCGACGCCCGCGAAACGCAGCGCGAGGATATCGGCGAGGCGCACGTTGAGCGCCTTGTTGCCGCGCACGAAGCTGAAGTCCCACCACAGGAAGCATGTCCAGATGACGAGCGCGAGCAGCGCGGATGCGCGCCTGAACGCGCAGAACCGCTGGCTGTGATCTTCGAGAAATTGCGCTTCGAGCGCGGGATCGGCGAAGGGCGCGGGGATCGACAGATTGCGCACGAGGCTCGCGCCGGCTTCACGCGCGGCGGCGGCGAGCATGCCTCGGATGCGCACGGTGGCGGCGCTTTGCGGAACGGCCATCGTCGGGTCCCGGTCGGGCGATAAGCGAGAGGATTCACTACTTTAGGCTACGGCGCACGGATCGGAACGTCTTTTTTGGGCGATGCGCGCGGCTGCCGTGCGCGAGAAGGGCACGAAAATGCCGAACGGCGAGCGCGTGACAACCCGCTCGCCGTCTGGAAGGACAGCCCCGATCGATGCCCGGCGCGACAAGGGTACTGCGCGCTCAACGCATGGTCACGACTTCGGTTTGGCCTTGGTCGTGCGCTTGGTGACGCTGGTTTCCTTCGCGCCCGTGCTTTTGGTGGTGGACGCTTTGGTGGTTCCGGCCGTCTTCTTGCGGCTCGACATTTCCGTTTCGGCGGGATGGCTCGCCTGAGCCTTGCGTGGCGATGGCATGATGGACCTCCTTCAGTGAGTGTCGAAGCGACACACTGATAACCATAGGATGCGGGTAGCCGCTATTCAAGCGGTCACGGGCCGGTGCGCGCAAAAGCTTCTGACAGCGAAGCATTTCGATGCCGCCGGCCGGAGCTTCACGCCCAGCTCTCGACCGATCAGCCGATCGGCCGATCAGCCGATCAGCTTCAGCCCTGCGGGCAGCGTCTCGCCGAACACGCGGCCTTCGTCGGCGCGATCGAGCGCGACGGTCTCGCGCACCATCGCGATCCACGACTGCGCCGCGCCCATCGTCGTGAGCCGTTCGATGACGGCGGCGCGCACTTCGTCGGACACGTCGCGGGAGCGGTCGCCCGTCATGCGCGCGATCTGCACGGCCGCGAACGCCGCCGGTTCGACCTTCTTCCAGTCGAGCGCGAGTATGGCCGCAAGCCACGCCTCGGCGATGTCCGGCGGCACGACGCCGTGCGCGCTGCCGTAGAACGGCTGCCGCGCGCCGATGCGTCCGACCGCCCACCAGCTTTGCAGGTTCTCGGAAGGCTTCTTGAGGCGCGTGAGCAGCCATTCGCCGGCTTCGACCTTGCGCTCGACCGGCACGCGCTCGAGCGATGCCGCAAGCCGCACCATGTCCTCGTAACCCGCGCGAGCCGCGCCCGCCGCGCGCCGGTAGCGGCTCGCGCCGGGCGGTTGCAGAACGAAGGCCATGTCGTCGAGCAGGCGCAGTTGAGCGGCTTCGTCGAGGCCGCCCGCCGCGCGACGCCAGAGCGTCCACCATTCGGACCAGATCTGATTTTCGTTGACGTACTGGATGCCCTGATCGAAGAGCGTCCACAACTGCTCGACGCGCCACTCGTCGAGCGGGTGCCCGAAGCCGGGCCGCATGCAGTAGCCAGCGAGATTGAGCCACAGGCGCTCGTGATCGGCGGTGCGCCGGCGCTTCTTCGCGCGGTCCCACAGCGCGCCGAATAGCTCGCGCAACAGCGCGATGTCCCACGTATCGCGCGGGCCCAGCGCCTGCTCGAGTTGCGCACGCAGCCGCTTCACTTCGTTCGGGCCGACATCCTGCGCGCGCGTGCCGAAGGTGCGATCGATCAGTTCGATGGCCTTCGGCAGCGCCGGATGCGTCTGCGCCGGCGTCTGCGATGCGGCGGCATCGGCGTCGGGTTCCTCGCGGCGTAGCTGGAATTCGAGGAGCCAGCGTTTCGCGGGATCGTCGATGGCGATGCAGTGCATCTCCAGCGTGCCCACTTCCGTCAACGACGTCGTGAGGTGCACCGGCGTTTCGCGCGGTCCCGAGCCGCTCGGCCCGCCACGGGTCTCGCCGCGCGCATCGACGACAGTGGCGATCGGCGGCAGGCGCACGAAGTCGCCCGCCGATGCGCTGACGTCCGCGATGTCGCCCGCCTTGTATGCGGTATCCGCCACCGACGAAACGAGGTGAAAGCGCACCGGCGCGCCGAGCCGGAGCGCGAAGGTGCGGTCCGCGAGATGGATCGGCTGGCCTTCCTCGGTGCCGCGCGGCAGCACGCAGACGCCGCGCGTGGCGTCGCCTTCCTCGTCGAGCAGCAGAAAATAGCTGCGCGCCGATCCCCCGCCGATCTTCGGCGCGTTCCCCGCGCGCGCGAGCGCATAGGCAACCGCGCCACGCGCGACGGCCACGTCGGGATGGTCGTTGGCGAGCACGTGGACGGGCGCGCCGCGCCACTTGCCGAGCGTATCGGCGATGCGGCGGGCGAGCGGGGCAGCGCGAAAGACGCCGCCGTTGAGAAGCAGCGTGTCGGGGACGGGGAGGTAGGCGGCGGGTTGAGCGGTGTCGCGAGCGCCGGTGGCTTTGCTTGCATTTCCCGCGACTTCCGCGTTCGCCGCCTTCTCGGGATTTTTCCCGTTCCCTGGGACGTTCGCGTTTGTCGCATGCGTCACGTTCGTCGCAATGGCCGCGTTGCCCGCGGTCCGGGTATGCGTCGTATTCGCAGCGTTCCCCGCAACGTTCAGGTTCGTCGCGTTGCCGGCGTTTGTCGCATTCCTCGCGGTCCCCGCAACGTTCGGGTTCGCTGCGTTCCCCGCAACGTTCGCATTCCCCGCATTCGCCGCATTCGCAGCAGCATCCCCATCCCTGTCCTGCGATGCTTGCGGTTCGCTCGTTCGCGCCGCTTCCGCGCGCGCATCGCCGCTCAGTGCTTCGCGCGCCTGCGTCGCGTGCTGCGCGAGAAACGCGGCGACGTGGCGCGTGATGGCGGGATCGCTCGCATAAGGCAGCCCGAATTCGACGATACCGCCGCGCGCCCGCCCCGGCCGCTCGCCGCCCGACACGAGCGGGAAAAAGCCCTCGACGATGATCCGCTCGATCTCCTCGCGCGTCACTTCCGCCGAACGCGCGCCGCCGATCAGCTTCGATCCCGCGCCAAGCAGCGTGATCGACACGGACGCCGGCGCGTGTTCCCCCAGCAATTGCTCTTTGGCCGCGCGACAGCGTTCGACCAGTTGCGACAGTCGCCCCGCCGACAGTCGCCCGTCATCGCCCGCAAGCCGCTTCTCGACGAGATGCGCGAGCGCGAGGTCCATGTTGTCGCCGCCCAGCATCAGATGGTTGCCGACCCCGATGCGCGTGAGAACCGGCTCGCCGCCCGCTATGTTGTTGGGTTCGACCTGGATGAGCGTGAGGTCCGTCGTGCCGCCGCCGACATCGCAGATCAGCACGAGCCGCGTCGCCGCCAGTTCTTCGCCCAGCGTCTCGCGATGGTGAAACAGCCAGTCATAGAACGCGGCCTGCGGCTCTTCCAGCAGGCGCAGCGTCTCGAGCCCCGCCATCTTCGCCGCTTCGAGCGTGAGGGCGCGCGCGCCTTCATCGAAAGAGGCGGGCACCGTCAGCACGACGTCCTGCGCGTCGAGCGGCGCTTCGGGAAAGCGCTCGTTCCATGCCGCGTGCACGTGCGCGAGATAGCTCGCGCTCGCGATCACCGGCGAGATTTTTTCGATGTCGTCGCCCGCGCCCCACGGAAGAATGGGCGCGAGACGATCGACCGCCGCGTGCGACAGCCAGCTCTTGGCGCTCGACACGAGCCGCCCCGGCACCTGCGCGCCGAGCGTCCGCGCGAATCTGCCGATGACGGCGGGCGCTTCCATCTCGCCCCACGGCAATTGCAGGTCTTCGGACCTAAGTTCGCCGGGCGCGAAGTGATAACGCAGCGACGGCAGCAGCGGTTGCGCCGCGACCTCGCCGGCAGCGACGAGCTGATCGATCTCGAAGATGCGGATATCGCCCGAGCCGGCCCGCGCATAAGCGACAACCGTATTGCTCGTGCCGAGATCGATGCCGACGCGATACCGCGCCTGCGCCGGCTTCTGCTTGCGCGCGGCGGACACTTACAGGCCCATGCCCTGATCCGTGCCGACGCCGCCGCGCACGTCGAACTCGACTTTCCACCGTTCGGGCGAATTGCGCGGCAGGGCTTCAAGTTCGAGCGTGCCGGCTTCGGTCACGCGGGCATGCAGCCTGACCGGCACGACTTCACCGGGCGTGCGGCCTTCAGTGGGCAGCGACGCTTCGATTTCTTCGAGCTCCTGCAGTTCGTCCGGTTGCCAGTAATCGAGCAGCGTGCCGACGGTGTCCTGCCGCCGCACCGACGATCCGAAGAAGCGAAAGCGCACCGGCTCGCCGACGACCAGCCCGAATTCCTGCGCGGGCAGCGCGGCTTCGGTGCCTTCTTCCATGCCGAACGGCGCGACGCACAGCGCCTGCACGGGCGGTTCGAGACCGGGAACCGCCGGCATCGCCGATTCGACCGCGACGTAATACGCCCGCGCGGTGCCGCCGCGAATACGCACGCCCTTGCCGCGCCGCACATAGCCGTAGTACGCGGCGCCGCGTGCGACCGCGAGATCGAGGTCCGCGCCTTCGAGCAGACGCGCGGCCGGCGCGTTCTCGGCAGCGAGCCACGCGTTGAGCGTCGACATCACGCGCTCGACCAGCAGAGGCGACTTGAACACGCCTCCGTTGAACAGCACGGCGGTCGGGTGCAGCAGCGTCGCGCCGGCCGGAGCCTGATGCTGCAGGCCTTCGACTTCGGCCAGCGCGTTCACCTGACGGCCGAGGAACGCAGCGAGATGACGCGTGACGGCGGCGTCCTGCGCGTAGGGCAGGCCGAGCTGCGTCAGGCCGACGCGCGCGCGGCTGACCGGACGCGCGGCGGCATCGACCTGAGGGAAGAAGCCTTCGAGCAGAATCTGCGTGAGTTCGGCGCGCGTGAGCTCGGTGCGCAGCGATCCGCCGATCAGCTTCGAGCCGCGGCTCGGCACGACGAGCGGCACGGAGTCGGCGTTCGGATCGGAGAGCAGCGTTTCCTTCGCCGAACGGCACGCGTAGGTGAGCGCGCGAAGTTGCCACGGATCGGGCTGCGTGCCTTGCGCCGCGAGCTTGCGCGCGACGACATGCGCGAGCGCGAGGTCCATGTTGTCGCCGCCGAGCAGGATGTGCTCGCCGACCGCCACGCGATGCAGTTCGAGATTGCCCTCGCGCTCGACCACTGCGATGAGCGACAGGTCGGTGGTGCCGCCGCCGACGTCGACGACGAGGATCACGTCGCCCACTCTGACCTGCTTGCGCCAGCCGCCGGCGGACTTCTGGATCCAGCTATACAGCGCGGCTTGCGGCTCCTCGAGCAGCGTCATGCGGCCGTAGCCGGCGGTCGCGGCCGCTTCGGCGGTGAGCTCGCGGGCGGCGGGATCGAACGAGGCGGGGATCGTCACCGTGACGTCCTGCTGATCGAACGGCGCATCCGGATGCGCGTGATTCCACGCTTCGCGCAGGTGCGTCAGGTAGCGCACCGAAGTTTCGAGCGGCGACACGCGCTCGACTTCCTCGGGCGCATCGGCGGGGAGAATCGCCGCGCGACGATCCACGCCGGGGTGACAGAGCCAGCTTTTCGCGCTCGAAACGAGGCGGATGGGCGTGCCCGCGCCACGGCTGCGCGCCAGTTCACCGACGATATACGGCCGCTCCTGCGTCCACGGCAGCGTGAGGTCGCCGGGCGCAAGCTCGTTTGCGTGCGGAAGATAGAGAAACGACGGCAGCAGCTCGCGGTCTTCGGCGGCCCCGGGCGCGGTCAGCTGCGCGATCGACAGCACGCCTTGCGCGGTTTTTTCGCCGTCGCTCGCGGACATGTCGACATACGACAGCGCGCAATGCGTCGTGCCGAGATCGACGCCGATCGAAAAGCGCGCCGGGCCTTGCTCGTTGTATTCGCTCATAGCTCCACCTCGGCGGGCGCGACGATGCTCGCGTCGTGCGACTGCGCGAGCTTCGGCAGCCGCGTTTCCTCGACCTTCCAGCCGCGATGGCTGATGCTCCCGTTGAACGGCGGCTTGCCGACGACGTTGCCGGTGAGACGCACGGCGCTTGCGTCGAAGCCGTCGGGCAGGGTGATGCGGCTGCCTTCGGCTTCGCTGCGCACCGGCCTGATCGTGAAATGCTCGCGCAGCACCGCGCGGCAGCCATCGTGGACGAGGCGCGCAGCCGCGCCGATGTCCGCGTCGCCGTAATTGGCGATGTCCTCTTCGACGAAATCGATGAAGCGCGCGTCGCGTTGCAGAAGCCCCAGCAACTGGAGCGCCGCCACCGGGCTCGCTTCCGTCAGCGGCGACGGCGCGGGCGTGGCGACCGGAGCCGCCGCGGGCGTCGGGGCGTGCGTTTCCGGCGCTTCGGGCGCTTCGGGCGCATGTTGCGCTTCCCGCAGGCGCTGGACGCGCCCTGCGAAATTGCTGTTGCCGAGGATGCCGAAGAAGGCGCCGAAGGCAATGGACAGCCGGCCGAAGAAGGACGGATTCATGTCGGTCATGTGTGAAGCTCCTGTGTTCTTGTCGACCGTTCCGAAGGACGACCTTATCCTCGGGACGGCGCCGGTGGGCGTGTTCGGTGGCGCATCGGCCGCAGCGGGCTGCGTTCGACGATCGCCGTGGATGCCGATTCGGATGCGCTCTCGCCTCGCGAAATGGCCGTGGCGGGCGCACCGCATCCCGATATTGTCCATGATGCCGGTGCATCGCGAGGGAAAAGCGCTGGCGCGGCGCATCCGGCCGGCGGCCGGGCGCCCGCTGGCCGATGCTGCCCGGCCTTCGGGCGGGGCATCATTCTCGCGATTCGCGCGGGCAAGTCAAGGCGCGGCGAGGCGTTGCGTGAGCGGGCGCAACGGCCGCCCGCTCGGGTGCCCGCTCAGGCGCCCGCTCGCGCCGGGCCGCCACATCGCCTCATCAAGCCTTATACCCGATCTGCCGCAGCAGGTCCTTCCGCCACCGCACGTCCTCTTCGCTTTCGATGCCGAGCGGCGGCATTCCATCGACCACGCCGATGATCCCGCGCCCCTCATCCGTCTCCGCGACGAGCACCTGCGTCGGATTCGCCGTCGCGCAGAACACGCGGCAGACCTCGGGCACCGTCTTCACCGCGTTGAGCACGTTGACGGGAAAGAAGCCATCGCCCAACACGATGATGAAGCTGTGTCCCGCACCGATATTCAGCGCGTTGCGCGTGGCCAGTTCGACGAGCCCCTCGTCCGTCCCCGATGCGCGCACGAGCCGCTTGCCCGACGCCTCGCAGAACGCGAGGCCGAAGCGGATGCCCGGCACCGCGCCGACGAGCGTCTCGTGCAGGTCCTCGACGGTCTTGATGAAATGCGACTGGCCGAGAATGAAGTTGGCGTTCTCCGGCTTGTCGATGCCGATGGCGAGCAATTGCATGGCGCACCTCCGTTGCGAGAATCCCTGCATGGCAACGCTAATGGTAGGCGGTCGGCGCGCTATGCGTGCATGTCGAACCCGGAGAGATACGCCTTCGCCGCGCTTCCGTCCCAGACGCGGCCATCGCAGAACGTCGACTTTCGAGTCGCGGCGGGAAGCGCAACGCCTGCCTCCTGCGCCGCCTGTGCATAGAGCGCGGTCTGGTTGACGGCTGCGGCCACGGCGGTGTCGTCGCCATCGCCTGCGAGCATGCCCCATCGCCGATACTGAGTGATGAACCAGAGCCCGTCCGATGCGCGCGGATAGTTCACCGCGCCGCCGTCGAAAAAACGCAGCGGCGCAACGCCTTCGATGGCGCCGAGCCGGGATGCGATCAGCTCGCGCGGGACGCCGAGCAGGTCGGACGCCGCGAGCGCATCCGCGATTTCCGGCCGATGCTCGCGCGCATCGAGCCATTCGCACGCGTCCAGCATGGTGCGGACCAGCGCGCGCGCCGTGTTGGGATAAAGCGCGACGAAATCCCGCCGGCACGCAAGCACTTTCTCCGGGTGATCGGGCCAGATTTCGCCCGTGTACACGACCGTGCGCCCCGCGCCGCGCGCCTCGGCCACCGCATGCCACGGGTCGCCGGCGCAGAAGCCGTCGAGCGTGCCTTCGACGAGCGCATCCGCCATGCGCGGCGGCGGTATCACGACGCTCCGAACGTCGACGAGCGGATGCACGCGTTGCGTTGCGAGCCAGTAGTAGAGCCACATCGCGTGCGTGCCGGTCGGGAAGGTTTGCGCGAGCACCGGCGTGCGTCCCAGCGACGCGAGCGCGTCCTTCACGCTCGCGCCGCGCTGAATGGCGTCGGCGAGCGGATTCGACAGCGTGATCGCCTGGCCGTTGCGGTTGAGCACCATCAGAACGGCCATGTCCGCCTGCGGCCCGCCGATGCCGAGTTGCACGCCGTAGACGAGCCCGTAAAGCGCATGGGCGGCGTCGAGTTCGCCGGACAGCAACTTGTCGCGCACCGCCGCCCACGACGGCTGCCGGCACAGCTCGATGCGGATGCCGTGCCGCCGCCCCATGTCGCGCAATGCGGCGGCCGCGAGCGGCGCGGCGTCGCTCAGGGCGACGAAGCCGAGCCGCAGATGCGATCGCTCGGGCGTGAGGTTGTCGGAAGCGTTCATTCGATGATGTCGGTATATGGCTACCGCAGAAGGTCGGCAAGCGAGAGAAGCCGGCGCGCGATCTCGGCGACCTTGACGCCCTGATCCATCGCGCGTTTTCGAAGCGTCGCGTAGGCGTCGTTCTCCGACAGGCCGCGCCGCTCCATCAGAAGCCGCTTCGCCCGGTCGATGACCTTGCGTTCCGCGAGTTCGTTCTCGACCTGCTCAAGACGCTGGCGCAATTGCGCTTCATGCGCGAAGCGGGCGAGCGCGACCTCGATGATCGGCGCGAGCCGCTCGGGCGCGAGACCTTCGACGGAATACGCGGTTACGCCCGCTCCGACTGCGGCGCGGATGAATTGCTGATCCGCGTCGTTGCTGAACATCAGCACCGGGCGCGGCGCGGCCTTGTTCATCACCGCGAGCTGTTCGAGCGTGTCGCGGGAAGGCGAGTCGGTATCGATGATGACGACGTCCGGCTTCTGACTCTCCACCGCCGCATGCAACTGAGCGGGCGCGGCGGCTTCCGCGAGCATCTCATAGCCGAGACGTGCGAGTTGATCGCGCAGATCGCCGATGGGTTTGTCGGTGTCGGTGACGAGAAGGACGCGAAGCATGTGAGGCGTTTGACGGTGTATCGGTTCGTTGGACTTTAGCGCGATGCACCTTCGCCGCCTATCTGGCCCAATGGCATAGGCCGAATCGCATGGATCACGCCGCGTGCGCGATGCCGTGCCCGATGCGCTCGCGGTGAGCCGCGAATTCGACGGCCTCGCCGATCGCTCCGCCCACGAAGATCACAGCGGGACTGCCGAGGCCGGCGGCGGCTGCATCGTCGGCGAGACGGCCGAGCGTCGTCACGAGCCGCCTTTCCTGCGACGATCCCGCGTGCTGCACGACCGCTGCGGGCGTCGTCGCGGGCAGCCCGTCGAGCAGGGACCGCGCGATGCCCGTGATGCGGCTCATGCCCATGTAGATGGCGAGCGTCATGCCGGTCGCCGCGAGCGCGCGCCAGTCCGGTTCGCCGTGGTCCTGCATGTGAGCGGTGACGAAGGTCACGCCCTGGCAATGGTCGCGATGCGTGAGCGAGATGCCCAGGCCCGCCGCCGCTGCAAATCCCGCCGAAACGCCGTTCACGATCTCTACCGCGATCCCCGCGCCGCGCAACGCCGCGATCTCTTCGCCCGCGCGCCCGAACAGCAGGGCGTCGCCGCCTTTGGCACGCACGACGTGCAGCCCCTTGCGCGCATAACGAAGCATGAGGCGCTGAATGAACGCTTGCGGCGTGGACTTGCAGCCGCCGCGCTTGCCCACGCGAATCACACGGGCTTGCGGTGCGAGCGTCACGATGTCCGCATTGGCGAGATCGTCGACGAGCAGGATATCGGCATCGGCGAGCGTTCTTGCCGCGCGGATCGTCAGCAGGTCGAGATCGCCGGGGCCTGCGCTGAGGAGAGTGACTTTTCCGGAGGTCATCGTCGTGTCCTGTTTGCTTGTATCGGGGGCACGTATCGACGCGGCGAACGCACGAGGCGTCCGCTCGTGTCGGGCACGAGGGACGCCATTGTCCTGGATTCCATGTCCTTGCGTTGCATTTGCCTTGCCGCCAGCGCCGTTGCAGGTGGCAATTCATCAATGCAATAAGCGGGCCATTCGGACGCGGTATGGCTTTGCCGCATCGCGAGCCGCGCGTGAAGCATACGTTGCGTGCAGTTCGAGGAGGCTAACCGAATCGTACAAATTCAGGCGACGCGATGGCGCGCCGCACGTCCGCAGTGCTGCGCCGCACCACGCTTGTGCCGGCCCGCATCACAACGCTGCGTGAAGGCGATGCCCGCGCTCAGTGCGCGCATCCCGCAAAGCCACGCTGCTCAAGCCTCTCCGGGCGATTCGACTCGCATGGCATACCCCTTGCCTTTAGTCCTGCCATCGGATCAACGGCGATCCGTCCTGAACACAGCGCCCCGGCTTCATCGAGCCAGACGGGCATCGGACAACGGCGTCCCCCGCATCTGGCTCGAACGGCCCGGTGCGCGGGACGCCTTTCTTTTTGTGACCAAGAGAATGGATAAAGCCACCCGGATCGATCTCTTCAGCATGCGCAGTGCGCCGATGCGCGCCTTCCATCTCACGTGGATGGCGTTCTTCGTGTGCTTCTTCGCCTGGTTTGCGTGCGCGCCGTTGATGCCGCTCATCAAGCGCGAATATGGCCTCTCCGCCGATCAGATCGCGAACATCAACATCGCCGCAGTGGCCGTGACCATTCTCGTGCGTCTCGTCGTCGGCCCGATGTGCGACCGCTTCGGCCCGCGCAAGGTCTATAGCGCGTTACTGCTCGCCGGCGCATTTCCGGTGATCGGCGCGGCGTTGTCCACCGGATACGAGAGCTTCCTGTGGTGCCGCCTCGCGATCGGCGCGATCGGCGCGAGCTTCGTCATCACGCAGTACCACACGTCGGTGATGTTCGCGCCCAACGTCGTCGGCACCGCGAACGCGACGACCGCCGGCTGGGGCAACGCGGGCGCGGGCGCGGCGCAGGCCATCGTGCCGCTGCTGGTCGCGGCGGCCATCGTGCTCGGGGCGGGCGAAGCATCGGCATGGCGCATCGCGCTGATCGTGCCGGGTATCGCGATGCCGGTCATGGCGTTGCTCTACTGGCGCTATACGCAGGATTGTCCGCAAGGCGATTTCGCGGAACTGCGCCGCGCGGGCATCGCCATCGACGGCGGCAAGAAAGGCGGCTGGGACAGCTTCGTGACCGCGTGCGCGAACTATCGCGTGTGGATGCTTTTCGTGACCTATGGCGCATGCTTCGGCGTCGAAGTCTTCATTCACAACATCGCGGCTGTCTATTACGTCGATCACTTCGGTCTCACGCTCGCGCAGGCAGGCATGGCGGCGGGCAGCTTCGGCCTGCTCGCACTCTTTGCCCGCGCGCTCGGCGGCTGGCTTTCCGACAAGGCCGCCGCGAAGCGCGGCCTCGATATCCGCGCGACGCTGCTCTTCGCGCTCATCGCGGGCGAAGGCATCGGCCTCTATGCGTTCGCACATGCAGGCAGCGCGACGCTCGCCGTCATCGCGATGCTCGCCTTCGGTCTTTTCACGCACATGGCCTGCGGTGCGACGTATGCGCTCGTGCCGTTCATCGACCGCAAGGCGCTCGGCGGCGTGGCCGGCGTGATCGGCGCGGGCGGCAACGTCGGTGCGGTCGCGGCGGGCTTCCTGATGAAAGGCGTCGGCGATGTGCAGCAGACGCTCTCGCTGCTCGGCGTGCTCGTCGCCGGCTCTGCGTTGTGCGCGCTTGCCGTGCGCTTCTCTCCGGAACATAAAGCGCGCGAAGCCGCGCTGCGCGAAAGCGCACTCGCAGTCAACAACAGCGTCGCCCACTGAGGAAGGTCCAGTCATGAAAATCGTCGTCATCGGCCACGGCATGGTCGGCCACAAGTTCCTCGAATGTCTCGCTGAAAGCGGCAACGATGCGGCGCGCGTCACCGTCGTCTGCGAAGAGCCGCGTGCCGCATACGATCGCGTGCATCTGTCGGAATTCTTCGCGGGCAAGTCGGCGGGCGATCTTTCGCTCGTCGAGGAAGGCTTCTTCGAGCGCACCGGTTATGCGCTGAAGCTGAATGCGAAGGCGGTATCGATCGACCGCGCGGCGCGCACGGTCACGGTATCGACGGGCGAAACGCTTGCCTACGACAAGCTCGTCATCGCGACCGGATCGTATCCGTTCGTGCCGCCCGTCGAAGGGCGGGATCGGGACGGATGCTTCGTATACCGAACGATAGATGATCTGGAAGCGATGCAGGCGTTCGGCGCACGCGCGACAACGGGCGCCGTAGTCGGCGGCGGCTTGCTCGGGCTGGAAGCCGCGAAGGCGCTGCGCGACATGGGCCTTGTCACGCATGTCGTCGAATTCGCCCCGCGCCTGATGGCCGTGCAGGTCGATGAAGGCGGCGGGCGCGTCTTGCGCAGCAAGATCGAGGAGCTGGGCGTGACGGTGCATACGAACCGCAACACGCTCGCTATCGTCGATGGCGAGAACGCCGTCAATCGCATGAATTTTGCGGACGGCGGGCATCTCGACACGGACATGATCGTGTTCTCGGCGGGCATTCGTCCGCGCGACGATATCGCGCGCGAAGCGGGGCTCGATATCGGTCCGCGCGGCGGCATCGTCATCGACGATGCATGCCGCACGAGCGATGCCGACATCTACGCCATCGGCGAATGTGCGTTGTGGCAGGGGCAGTTGTTCGGACTGGTCGCGCCGGGCTACGACATGGCGCGCATCGTCGCGAAGCACTTGATGGGCGTCGACGCCGCCTTCGCCGGTGCGGACATGAGCACGAAGCTCAAGCTGATGGGCGTGGACGTCGCGAGCCTCGGCGATGCGCACGGCAAGACGCCGGGCAGCCGCTCGTACCAGTTTAGCGACGAGCGCAAGCAGGTGTACAAGAAGCTCGTCGTCTCCGATTGCGGCAAGTATCTGCTGGGCGGCGTGATGGTCGGGGATGCAGCCGAATACGGCACGCTGCTGCAGATGATGCTGAACAGGATCGAGCTGCCCGAAGCGCCAGAATTCCTGATTCTTCCGCAAAGCGACGGCAAGGCGAGACCGGCGCTCGGCGTCGAAGCGTTGCCCGATGCCGCGCAAATCTGCTCGTGCAATAACGTGAGCAAGGCCGAAATCTGCGCGGCCGTGTGCGCGGGCGCGACGAGCATCGGCGCGATGAAGAGCGCATGCAAGGCGGGGGCTTCGTGCGGCGGCTGCGTGCCGCTCGTCACGCAGGTGATGAAATCGGAGATGGCGCGTCAGGGTCTCGCCGTGAACAACCATCTCTGCGAACACTTTCCGTATTCGCGGCAGGAGCTGTATCACATCGCACGCGTGGAAGGGCATCGCACGTTCGCATCGTTGCTGGCCAAGCATGGCAAGGGACTCGGCTGCGATATCTGCAAGCCGGCCGTCGCCAACATTCTCGCTTCGTGCTGGAACGAATTCGTGCTGAAGAAGGAGCACGCAAGCCTGCAGGATTCGAACGACTACTACCTCGCCAACATTCAGCGCGACGGCACGTACTCTGTCGTGCCGCGTATGCCGGGCGGCGAAGTCACGCCGGACGGACTCATCGCGGTAGGGCAGATTGCGAAGAAGTACGGCCTTTATACGAAGATCACGGGCGGTCAGCGTGTCGACATGTTCGGCGCGCGCGTCGAGCAGTTGCCGCTCATCTGGGAAGAACTGATCGAAGCGGGTTTCGAATCAGGACATGCCTACGGCAAGGCGCTGCGCACGGTGAAGTCGTGCGTCGGCTCGACATGGTGCCGCTATGGCGTCGGCGATTCCGTCGGCCTCGCGGTCGAACTGGAGAACCGCTACAAGGGCCTGCGCACGCCGCACAAGATCAAGTTCGGCGTGTCGGGCTGCACGCGCGAATGCGCCGAAGCGCAGGGCAAGGACATCGGCATCATCGCGACGGAAAAGGGCTGGAACCTCTATGTCTGCGGCAACGGCGGCATGAAGCCGCGTCATGCCGAACTGCTCGCATCGGATCTCGATCAGGCCACGCTCGTGCGTTATATCGACCGCTTCCTGATGTTCTATGTGCGCACGGCGGATCGCCTGCAACGCACGAGCGTATGGCGCGACAACCTCGAAGGCGGGCTCGATTATCTCGTCGATGTCGTCGTGAACGACAAGCTCGATATCGCCGCCGAACTCGAAGCCGAGATGCGGCATGTGGTCGACAGCTACGAGGACGAATGGAAGAAGGCCGTCACCGATCCCGATACGCGCAAGCGCTTCCGTCACTTCGTCAATAGCGACGAGCGCGACGGTAATGTGCGCTTCGTCGAAGAGCGCGGCCAGATTCGTCCGGCGACGCCGGAAGAGCGCACGTCGAAGCAGATCGATATTCCCGTTGTCGTCGAAACCGTCTGAACGAGAGGACCTCATCATGAACGACCGCATCGAACAGGACTGGACGCCCATTTGCGCACTGGACGATATCGTGCCCGACACGGGCGTCTGCGCACTCGTCAACGGCGCACAAGTGGCCGTGTTTCACGTCGCGGGCAATTCGTCCGTCTATGCCATCGACAACTTCGATCCGCATTCGCAAGCGGCCGTGCTGTCGCGCGGCATCGTCGGCAGCATGGGCGAGCGCATCGTCGTGGCGTCGCCGATCTACAAGCAGCACTTCGACCTGCGCACGGGCGAATGCGTCGAAGCGCCCGAACGCTCGGTGAACGCGTATCGCACGCGCGTGGCGGGCGGCAAGGTCTGGATCGCGGCATGAAGACCGAATACGCGGTTGCGGCTGCGGCGGGCGTGATGGCGCGCCAGCGGCTCGTGGTGATCGGCAACGGCATGGCGGGAATGCGTACGGTCGAAGAGCTGCTGAAGATCGCGCCCGAGCTTTACGACATCACGGTGTTCGGCGCGGAGCCGCATGGCAACTACAACCGCATTCTGCTTTCGCCGGTGCTCGCAGGCGAGAAGCAGATGGACGACATCATCATCAATACGCGCGACTGGTATGCGGCGAACGGCATCACGCTGCATGCGGGCGATGCGGTTGTCGACATCGATCGCGGGCGGCGCATCGTCCGTTCGGCGAAGGGCGTCGAGGCGCGATACGATCGTCTGCTGATCGCGACGGGCTCGAAGCCGTTCATCATTCCGGTGCCCGGCTGCGATCTTCCCGGCGTGATCGCGTTTCGCGATATACAGGATGTCGAAGCAATGCTGGAGGCCGCGCGCGATCATCGTCATGCAGTGATCATCGGCGGCGGCCTGCTCGGGCTGGAAGCGGCGAACGGCCTTCAGCGCCAGGGCATGTCGGTCACGGTCGTGCACGCAGGCGACAGCCTGATGGACCGTCAGCTGGATGCGAGCGCAGCGGCGTTGCTCAAGCGTTCGCTCGAAGAAAAGGGCCTGCGTTTCGCGATGGCCGCGCAGACGACGGAGATCGTAGGCGACGATCGCGTGCGCGCCGTGCGCTTCGCAGATGGCGCCGAGATCGATGCCGACCTCGTCGTGATGACAGCGGGCGTGCGTCCCAACATCGCGCTTGCAAAGGCGGCGGGCCTGCATTGCGATCGCGCGATCGTCGTCGACGATACGCTGCAGACCTTCGATCCACGCGTGTATGCGGTCGGCGAATGCGTGCAGCATCGGTCTGCCACGTTCGGCCTCGTTGCGCCGATCTGGGATCAGGCGCGCGTGGCCGGCGCGCATCTCGCGGGCGCAGGGCATCGGCGCTATGTGCAGCGCGCCACCGCGACGAAGCTCAAGGTGACCGGCGTGGACCTTTATTCAGCGGGCGATTTCATCGGCGGCGGCGACAGCGAAGACCTCGTGCTGCGCGATCCGCGCCGCGGTGTCTACAAGCGCGTCGTGCTGCAGGCGGGGCGCGTGATCGGCGCGGTGCTCTACGGCGACGTGAAAGACGGTGCGTGGTACTTCGATCTGATACAGAACCGCACGGATGTATCGCATCTGCGCGGGCGTTTGTTGTTCGGCAAGACGCTTTGCGAAGCGGGCGCATAGACAGCATGGATATGAAAGCGAGCATTCCCATCATCCCGAACGCGCCGGCCGTCGTGCATACGACGTGCCCTTACTGCGGTGTCGGCTGCGGCGTGAAGGCGACGCCGCACAGCGCCCTCGATGTCGCCATCGCCGGTGACGAAGGGCATCCCTCGAATTTCGGGCGGCTGTGCGTGAAGGGCTCGGCGCTCGGCGAAACCGTCGGGCTCGACGGGCGCTTGCTGAATCCGAAGCTGCGCGATCCGGCGACAGGCGCGCTTTCCGACGTCTCCTGGGAACATGCGATCGGCACGGTAGCGAACGGCTTTGCGCGCGTCATCGGCGAGCACGGCGCGGATGCCGTCGCGCTTTACGTGTCGGGGCAATTGCTCACCGAGGACTATTACGTCGCCAACAAGCTGATGAAGGGTTACATCGGCAGCGCGAACATCGATACAAATTCGCGGTTGTGCATGTCGTCGTCGGTGGCGGGACACAAGCGCGCATTCGGCGAAGACCTCGTGCCGATGAATTATGAAGACCTCGAACTGGCGGATCTTATCGTGCTCGTCGGATCGAATACCGCGTGGTGTCATCCGATCCTGTTTCAGCGCATCGTCAAGGTGAAGGAGACGCGGCCGGAGGTGAAGATCGTCGTCATCGATCCTCGCCATACCGCGACGTGCGAGATGGCCGATCTCCATCTGCCGCTGAAGGCCGGCAGCGACGTGCGACTCTTTAACGGGCTCCTCGCGTTTCTCGCGGAACACGGCGCGACCGACTCCGCTTTTATCGATGCACATACGAACGGCTATGATGCCGCTCTCGCAGCGGCAATGCCCGCCGATATCACGCCTATCGCCAAAGACTGCAAGCTCGATGCGAATGACCTGGCGACGTTTTACCGCTTGTTTGCGGGCACGGAACGCGTCGTGACGGTGTACTCGCAGGGGGTGAATCAGTCGAGCGCGGGCACCGACAAGGTCAACAGCATCATCAACTGTCATCTTGCGACGGGACGTATCGGCAAGCCCGGCATGGGGCCGTTCTCGTTCACCGGCCAACCGAACGCGATGGGCGGCCGCGAAGTCGGCGGCCTCGCGAACACGCTTGCGGCGCATCTCGAACTGGACGATGCGCTGCATCGCGAGATCGTGCAGACCTTCTGGAACTCGCCGCGCATCGCGCAACGTGCGGGCTTGAAGGCCGTCGATCTCTTCGATGCGATCGAAGCGGGCCGCGTGAAAGCGGTCTGGATCATGGGCACCAATCCGGTCGTGAGCCTGCCCGATGGCGATCGCGTGAAGCGTGCGCTCGAAAAGTGCGAACTCGTGGTGAGCTCGGACATCGTCGAGAAAACGGATACGAATGCGTTCGCGCATGTGCTGTTGCCCGCGCTCGGCTGGGGCGAGAAGGACGGCACCGTGACCAACTCGGAGCGGCGCATCTCGCGTCAGCGTGCGTTTCTTGCCAAGCCGGGACAAGCGCGCGCGGACTGGCGCATCATCTGCGATGTGGCGCGCCGCCTGGGTTTCGATGGCTTCGATTTCGAAGGCCCGCATGAAGTGTTCGATGAACACGCGCGTCTATCTGCATACCGAAACGATTCGACGGACGGCGTGTATCGCGTGTTCCATATCGGCGGGCTGAGTACGCTCGATCGCGCCGGATACGATGCGCTGGAGCCGGTGCAATGGCCGCTGCGCACGACGAACGAAGCAGGCGGCGCACGGCTTTTCGAAACGCGACGCTTCAGCCACGCGGATGGCCGCGCGCGCCTGATCGCGACCCCGCCGCGCGCGCCCGTCAACGCACCGGATGCCGACTATCCACTCGTACTCAACACGGGGCGCGTGCGGGACCAGTGGCATACGATGACGCGCACGGGCCGTTCGGAGAAGCTTGCCGGACACATCGGCGAATCGTTCATCGATATGCATCCGCAAGACGCGCTTGCATGCGGCGTGCGAGAAGGCGAGCTTGCGCGCATCACGAGCCGCTGGGGCTCGATGATCGCGCGGGTGCAGCATGGCGGAGGCATGGCGCGCGGCAGCGTGTTCGTGCCGATTCACTGGAATGACCAGGTGGCGTCGGATGCGCGAGTCGGGGCAGTGGTGAATCCCGTCGTCGATGCTGTCTCGGGCGAGCCTGAATTCAAGCACACGCCCGTTGCCGTCGAGAAGTTCCACGTCATGTGGCATGGCTTCTCGTTTTCGCGCGGCGTCCCTGCGCTCGATGCCGTCACGCACTGGACGCGCGTGCACGGTGCGCGCTTTGTGCGCTACGAGCTTGCGGGCCGCAATCGTTTCGATGCGGCGCATGGGGATCATCGCGAATGGGCGCGTGCGTTCTTTCATATCGACGATCCGCATGCCGACTGGATCGAATACGAGGACAAGAGCGCGGGCGTGTATCGCGCGGCGCATGTGGTGAACGACCGTATCGAACATTGCATCTTCATCTCCGAGCGCCCGGACCTTCCGGCGCGCGCCTGGCTTGCGAGCCTGTTTTCCAGGGATCGCCTCGACGATGACGACCGCGCGAGCCTCTTGCTCGGTCAGCCGGCCGGCAAGGGCGAGGACACGGGGCCGACGGTGTGCTCGTGCTTTGGCGTGGGCCGCAACACCATCTGCAATGCGATACGCGACAAGAGCCTCAAGACCGCAGCGGAGATCACCGCATGCGTGAAAGCGGGCGGGAACTGCGGCTCGTGCGTGCCGGAGCTGAAGAAGCTGATCGTCGAAAGGGAAATGGCGCGGCTGAGTACTGTGTGAACGCGTCTTACCCGGCCGAGCGCACGCCGATCTTTTCGCCGCGCGCCTGCGCATGCTGCGGCACTGGATGCGTCGGCGCTGCGGGACGCTCCTCATTGCCCAAGCGTGCGATGGAGAACGCGAACGTGTTGACGCCGTTCGCGCTCGTCGCCGACACCGTGCCGCGATGCATCTCCGCCACCGCCTTGACGATGGCGAGCCCGAGGCCGTGATTCTCGCGGCTGTTCGTGCGCGAGCTTTCCGCGCGAAAGAAGCGGTCGAAGAGATGCTCCATGATATGCGGCGCAATGGGCTCACCGGGATTCGTCACGGCGATGCGTACGCATCCGTTCTCACGCGCGATAGACACGGCTATCGTCGCGCCCGGCGCGCAATGCTGGATCGCGTTCATCACGAGATTCGACAGCGCGCGGCCGAATAGCGAAGTGTTGACGAAGGCGCGGGCGTCGCCGCTCGACACCGCGCGCACTTGCGCATCTTCGAGCGGAATCTCGAGAAACTCTAGCGTGCGATGCACTTCCGCCGCAAGCGACACTTCGATGAGGCCGGTCGCGCGCTCGCCCTGATCCGCACGCGCGAGGAACAGCATGTCGTTGATGATCGCGCGCACGCGCTCGAATTCCTCAAGGTTGGATTGCAGTGTATGGCGCAGCTCCTCGATGGACCGATCGCGCGTCAAAGCCACTTCCGTTTGCCCGATGAGGATGGTCACCGGCGTGCGCAATTCGTGCGCGACATCGGCGTTGAACGATTCGAGACGCCCATACGCATGATCGAGCCGTTCGAGCGCACCGTTGAAGGACTTCGCGAGGTCTTCGAGTTCGAACGGAAGCGAACGCGTATCCAGGCGTTGCGACCGATTGTTGGGCCGCACATTCTGCGCATCGCGCGTGAGCCGCGTCAGCGGCGCGAGCCCGAGCCGCGCAACCGAGTAACTCAACAGCAGCACGGCAACGGTTGCAAGCGCGAGCAGCGCCGCGAGCGCAAGACCGAAAACGCGCATGGTGCGTACGTTCGGCGAGCAATCGACCGCGACGAACAATTGAAGCGGCGGGCGATCCGCGTAAGGCGGAATGGTGAGCGTGGTCATCAGCATGTCATAGGCGCGGCCTTCGGGCCTGAAGCGCGCGTAGCCGCCGAGCACTCGCTTGACGACACGGCCGGCGGGCGGCAACCCGTAGCTGAAGCGCGCATCGTTGCTCGTCACCGCGAAGAGCGTCGAGCCGTCGCGCGGGGTGATGTCGGCGAGCTTCTCCTTCGCCATCTTCCATTTGTCCGTGTTCGACGCATGAGAGACGATGAGCCGTGCGATTTCCGCGCGGTTATCGAGCGAATCGCGCAAGTGCTGCTCCAGTTGCATGCGAAGCACGAGGAACAGCCCCGAGCCGACGAGCGAAAACACGAACAGCGCGACGAGCGCGAACATCACCGCGAGCCGCCGCGCGATGGAACGCTGCACCTTCATGATGGCCTCGCGTCTTCCCTCGCATCGCGCATGTCGCGCGGCTCGCGCACTTCGAGTACGTAACCCATGCCGCGCACCGTATGCAGCAGTTTCGTGCGGAACGGGCCGTCGAGTTTTGCGCGCAGGCGTTTGATTGCGGTCTCGACGACATTCGTATGGCTTTCGAAATCGACTTCCCATACGAGTTCGGTGATGGCCGTCTTCGAAAGAATGTCGCCATGACGCCGCGCGAGCACGCTCAATAGCTGAAACTCCTTCGCGGTGAGATCGAGTCTCAGGCCATCGCGTGTGGCGCGACGGCCGATCAGGTCGACGTATAGATCGCCGACGGAGATCAGCGTGGATTCCTGCGCGCGCGTGCGGCGTGCCAGCGCGTGCAGCCGTTCGACGAGTTCGAGGAACGAGAAGGGCTTGGTGAGATAGTCGTCCGCTCCTTCGCGCAGGCCGCGCACGCGATCGTTGATGTGATCGCGCGCGGTCAGCATGATGACGGGCGTCGATTTCTGCAGGCGCAGCGCCTTGAGGACCGCGAAGCCATCGCGGCGCGGCAGCATCACGTCGAGCACGATCACGTCGTAATCGTATTCGATGGCCAGATGCGTGCCTTCTTCGCCGTCCATCGCGATATCGACGACCCAGCCTTGCTCGGTCAATCCCGAGCGCAGGTAGTCCACCACCTTGTGTTCGTCTTCCACTATCAGGACTTTCATGCTGGCCCCTGTGCCCGTTCAATGTGTGCTCGCTGCGACAGCGTCTTCGACACTATACGAGCGTTGCAGCTATGTTAGTGGCCAGGCGCCAACGACAATATGACGTGAAAATGGCGCTCTGGTCATTTTCTGGCGTTCGAACGAAAAAAGGTGAAGAGCGATCGCAAGCTGCGCGATCGCTTCATGCGGCGGCTTCAGTTCGCAAGCGAACCGTCCGTGGGGGCGGGGAGGTTACGCGGTGTGGCGGAGCGATAGACGCTCGCGCCAGTATAGATGCCTTCTCTGATATCGAGGAAGCTGCCGAGATAACGCTGGTCGTCGACGCCGGGGTAATAGCCCGCGCGTTCTGCGCGGACGAGGTCGTCGACGACTTGCTGACGCGTGAGGCCGCTGGTTTGCGCCGCCGCGGCGACGGGCGACAGCGCGATGACAGCGACGGCAATGCGCAGGACTGGCTTCATGGCGAACTCCTCATACGAAGGGATCGAGGGACGCGACTACAACGCGCGGCCACGTCATCGCGACGCGGCCCCGTTCATTGTAGGCACGCCCGCGCAGCGAAGTTCGCCCGCGACGGCGCGATTGCAACCAGCGGCGCGAAGGTGTTACTGCGGTGTCTGTCCCGGCGGCGTGGTGGACATCGAGCGGCCCGATGCGGACGTGCCATCCGGCGACGCACCGTACGCGTTGCCCGAGCGGATCTTTTCTTCCGCGGCCTGAATGTTGTTGGGATAGAACGCGTCTCGCTCGGACGGGTTGTAGCCGGCCTGCTCGAGTTGTTTCAGTTGCTCCCTGACCTGCGCGCGCGTGAGCCCTTCCTGGGCGGATGCGACGAGCGGCGAAGCGACGAGGGCGGCGACGGCAATGCGCGTGACTAGCTTCATGGCGGACTCCTCATGCGAGTGATGGGCGATCGCGGCATGCACGCCAGGATCACGTGCGAATTCTATTTGTCGGACCGTGACGACATGCTGGCGTGCGGATGGCGCGTCGGTCAGACGAAACGTCAGCCATGCCCTGAAAGCGCGCGAGCCCGGTGATAGACTCGCCTGCTCTTTACGCCATCCTTTCGCGCTCTTATCGCATGTTCAAATTGCCGACCACGGCGACCGCGCCGTTCTGCCCGTCCGAATTCAAAGGCTCCGTCATCGTTGCTCCCGGTGCGCCGCTCTGGAAGAAGCTGCTGCAATTCGCGGGGCCGGGCCTGCTGATTTCCATCGGCTATATGGACCCCGGCAACTGGGCGACGGATATCGAAGCCGGATCACGCTACGGCTTCAGCCTCTTGTTCGTCGTCGTTTTGTCGAGTCTTGCGGCGATGGTGCTGCAATGCCTTGCGATGCGGCTCGGCATCGTCACCGGGCGCGATCTCGCGCAACTTTCGCGCGAGCGTTATTCGAAGCCGGTGGCGAATGCGCAATGGATGCTCGCGGAGCTTTCGATCATCGCCTGCGATCTGGCCGAAGTGCTCGGCGGCGCGCTGGCGTTTCACTTGCTGTTCGGCTGCTCGCTGATGTGGGGCGTGGTCTTCACCGCGTTCGACACCATCATCGTGCTAGGCCTCAAAGGCAAGAACTTCCGCGATCTCGAAGCGATCATGCTCGGGCTGATCGCGACCATCGGCGTCGGGTACATCGTGGAGCTGGTGCTGGTGAAACCGCACTGGCCGGCGGTTGCGGCGGGACTCGTGCCGTCCATCGACGTGCTGTCGAGCCGCGAACCGCTCTATCTGGCGATCGGCATTCTCGGCGCGACCGTCATGCCGCATAACCTGTATCTGCATTCGTCGATCGTGCAGACGCGCGTCGTCGCTCGCGATGAAGCGAGCCTTGCTTCGGCTATCCGTCTTTCGCGGCTCGACACGATCGTGTCGCTCGTGCTTGCGCTGCTGATCAACGCGGCGATCCTGATTCTCGCGGCCTCCGCCTTTCACCCGACGGGGCATACGCAAGTCACCGAAATCGAGGATGCGTACAAGCTGCTTGCGCCCATCGTCGGCACCGGGCTCGCGGCCATTCTGTTCGCGGTGACGCTGTTCGCTTCGGGGCAAAGCTCGACCTTCACCGGCACCATCGCGGGACAGGTCATCATGGAAGGATTCTTGCGCCTCAAGATTCCGTGCTATCAGCGCCGCCTGATCACGCGGGCGCTCGCGCTGGTGCCGGCAGTGATCGGCGTGTACCTGATGGGCAACGGGGCGGTCGGCAAGCTCCTCGTGGCGAGCCAGGTCGTGCTGAGCCTGCAGTTGCCGTTCGCGCTTTACCCGTTGATTCGGATGACGAACGACCGCAAGCTGATGGGCAGATTCGCGAACGCCCCGCACATGAAGGCGCTCGCGTGGCTGCTGTTCGCCGTGATCAGCGCGGCGAACGTGTGGCTCGTCGTGCAGACGACGATGGACTGGTTCGCCTGATGCGCGCTTACTTGACGACGCCGACCTGCATCGTCGATTTCGCCGCGACGGCTGCGGGACTCGCGGATTCGCCGGGCAGCGCCTGATCGCTCGTGGTGCGCCCGCCATCGCGGAAGAAGGCGAGCTCGGCCGCCTTGTTCAGCACGAGAATGCTGATTCGGCGATTCGTCGGCTCGTCGACGACGTCCTTGTTGAGCGGCAGCGCATCGGCGAGGCCGCGCACTTGCAGCACCTTGGTTTCGTTCATGCCGCCCGCGACCAGCGCGCGGCGCGCCGCGTTCGCTCGCTCGCCCGACAGTTCCCAGTTCGAATAGCCTTTCTGGCTGCCGGAATACGGCACGGCATCCGTATGGCCCGCGATCGACACGCGATTATCGACATCGTTGAGCGATGCGCCGATGTTCGAGAGAATCGTCGTCACATAGGTTTCGAGCTTCGAGCTGCCCGATGCGAACATCGGCCGCTTCAGCGAATCCACGATCTCGATGCGCAAGCCTTCGCTCGTGATCGCAATGCGAATCTGGTCCTTGAACGCACGCAACGCGGGCGTGTTCTCGATGAGCGCCGTGAGCTTCTGCTTGAGTTGCTGCAGACGCTGCATGTCCTCTGCTGCAACCGAGGCGCGCGCCACCGAAGGCGGCACCGGTTGTGTCTGGCTCTTGCTGGCTTCGCCGGGACGCGAGCTCGACAAGTCCTTGCCACCGCCGTTGATGATGCTCGTATGCGCCGATGCGCCGCCTTCGTTGCCGAAGAGCGCGGACAGCGGCGTGTTGAAGTAGTCTTCGATGCCCGCCTTGTCGTACTTCGACGTGGAGCCGAGCAGCCACATCAGCAGGAAGAACGCCATCATCGCGGTGACGAAGTCGGCATAAGCGATCTTCCATGCACCGCCATGATGCCCGCCGTGGCCGCCGCCCTTCTTCTTGCGGCGCACGACGACAGTGGGGGCGAGCACCGATTGCAACGGGTCGCGTGAGGGTCTATCAGCCATGAGCGTGACTCCTTCTGATCAGGGCTTCGTCAGGCCGACTTCGGCATCTTGGTCGCGCGCACGGCGTCGTCCAGTTCCTGGAAGCTCGGACGGTCCGCGGTGAACAGCACCTTGCGGCCGAACTCCACCGCCACGGTCGGCGCATAACCGTTCATCGATGCGAGCAATACCGACTTCACGCACTGGAACGGCTTGGCTTCGGCCGCGCCCTTCGCGTTGAGCAGGTCCGCGAGCGGGCCGATGAAGCCATACGCGAGCAGAATGCCGAGGAACGTGCCGACGAGCGCGCCCGCGATCATCTCGCCGAGCACGGCGGGCGCGGCGCCGACCGAGCCCATCGTATGCACGACGCCCATCACCGCGGCGACGATGCCGAATGCCGGCAGGCCATCGGCCATCTTCTGAATCGCGTTGGCGGCGATCGAGCTTTCCGCGTGATGCGTCTCCAGTTCTTCGTCCATCAGGTCCTGCAGTTCGAGCGCGTTCACATTGCCGGCCGACATCATGCGCAGGTAATCGACGATGAAGTCGAGCAGGTGATGATCCGCCATCACGTGTTCGTACTTTTGAAAGAGCGGGCTGGATTCGGGCGCGTCGACATCGGCTTCCAGCGCCATCATTCCTTCCTTGCGCGCCTTCTGCAGCAGCTCGTAGAGCAGCGCGATCAGCGAGAGGTATTTCTCTTTAGTATAGCCGCCGCCCTTGAACACCTTCGGCAGCGCCTGAAGCGTTTTCTTGAGCGTCGCGGTCGGGTTCGACACGACGAAAGCGCCGATCGCCGCGCCGAAAATACACAGCAACTCGAAGGGCTGAACGAGCGCGGCCAGGTGACCGCCGACGCCAATGAAGCTCCCGATCACCGAGCCGATGACGAGGACCCATCCGATAACGACAAACATGATTTCTCCGCAAATGTCCGGGCTTTGCGAGCCGTGCGCGCTCGTTCAACGAAACACGCACGGCTCGCAAAGCATTGTCTGCATGATGCTGGGCTTTTTAACGGCGCAGTACACCGGGACATTTAGGGTGACCCGTGGAAACATTTCGAAAGCATGTTCCGGGCGGTAAATGTTACGCAGCCATGACGCCGCAGGTAATGGAAGCGCCGGCGCGCTTCCTCTACCATCGACGCATGAACCCGACCCTGACTGCTCACACGCTGCGCGCCCCGCCCGCGACCGTCGGCGCTTTGCTGCGCGAATGGCGGCAGCGAAGGCGCATGAGCCAGCTCGATCTCGCGGGCATTGCCGATATCTCGACACGGCACCTGAGCTTCGTCGAATCCGGACGCTCGATGCCGAGCCGCGACATGCTGATGCGCCTCGCCGAACAACTCGACGTGCCGCTGCGCGAGCGCAACACGCTCTTCGTGGCGGCGGGTTATGCGCCGATGTATCGCGAACGCGCGCTCGCCGATCCGCAACTCGACGCGGCGCGCCGCGCGGTCGATCTCGTGCTGAAGGGCCACGAGCCGTATCCGGCGCTCGCCATCGACCGTCACTGGACGATGGTCGCGGCCAACGCCGCGCTCGCGCCGCTGGTCGCATCGGCGGACGCGTCGCTGCTTCCGCCGCCGTCGAACGTGCTGCGGCTGTCGCTGCATCCGCGCGGGCTGGCGGGCGTCATCGACAACTGGCATGCCTGGCGCGCGCATGTGCTCGCCCGCGTGAGGCGTCAGATCGACGTATCGGGCGATACGACGCTCGCCGCGCTGCTCGCCGAACTGGAGGCGTATCCCGCCCCGCCGCACGCGCTCGCCGAAGCGCACACCGATTTCGACGCGGTCGTCGTGCCGCTCCGATTACGCACGGCACACGGCGTGCTTTCTTTCTTCAGCACGACGACCGTCTTCGGCACACCCGTGGACATCACGCTGTCGGAACTGGCGATCGAAGCGTTCTTCCCGGCCGACGACGCGACGGCCGCCACGCTGCGCGAACTCGCCGACGCACGGCGCTGACGCTTGCGGAGCGGAACCTGCCGCCGTCGACGAGATCAATAATGAAGCAGTCGTGCACGACGCAGTCCAACCAACGCGGAAAAGGCAGCCATGATTCAAACATTCGAACACGTAGTCGGCGGCGAGCGCATGCAATTCTGCGCGAGCATCGCAGAAGGCGGCGGGCCGCAACGCGTCATCATCAGCCGCGCGGATTCGGCGGAATCGCTCGTGATCGTGGAGGCCGACGGCATCATCGGCGCGATCCGGGCGGAAGTGGAAGCGCCCGATACGTTCGTCGCGGACGCGGTGCGCAAGGCGCAGAACGAAGCGCTGATCGAGCGCGCGCTCGAAACAGGCGAAGTGCAGACGACGAGCCTCTGAGGCCCGTCTTCTTTCGACGATGCCCGCGCAGTTCGACGGCTGCGCGGGCATCGTGCTTACATGCGCGGCTCGCCGTTGTGGGGATCGGCGGGCACGAGCGGCGTCGCCGAGTCGGGGCCGTCGGGCATGTCGGGGTCTTCGGGATTCGGCGGTGCGTCGGGATCGAGCAGTTTGTCAGGGTCCGGCTCGATGGTTTCGTCCGGCGAGTGAGGCGTGGTCGACATGATGGCGTGTTCTCCGGAATTGGAACGAAGGCGCGCGTTCGGGCGCTTCCGGCACACGCTGCAACGCGCGTTCCCGATAACGAAGATGGCGCACCCGAACTGCGGTGCGCCATCCATCGACGACTCAGCCGCGATCTTTACCGCGCAGCCGGCGCGTCCTTGATGAAGAGCGTCGTCAGCGCACCCACGACGCACAACGCGCCCACATACAGCGCGGGCGCCATCGGACTGGATTTCATCATCAGCGAGACGACGATCGGCGTGAGTCCGCCGAACACCGCATACGCGACGTTGTAGGAGAACGAGATCCCTGAAAAGCGGACGGCGGGCGGGAACGCCTTGACCATCACGAACGGAATCGCGCCGATCACGCCGACCGTAAAGCCCGTGAACGCATACCACGGCAGCAGCACGGACGCATCCACGGCCACTTGTTTGAAGAGCGCGTAGTACGACACGGCCAGCACGCATCCGCCGATGAAAATCGTCTTGCCCGCGCCGATGCGTCCCGCAATCGCGCCCGCCAGCACGCAGCCGATGGTCAGGCAGAGCGTCGCGGCGCAGTTGGCGGCGAGCACCGTCGCCGGGGCGATGCCGAATTGCTTCTGCAGCAGCGTCGGCGTCATCAGGATCACGACGACGATCGCGGCGGAGAGCATCCACGTCAGCAACATCGATACGATCACCGCGCGTCCGTGGTCGCGCAGCACGGCCTTCAGCGGGATTTCCGCCGCGAGCGACTTGCGCTTCTGCAGTTCCGCGAAGACCGGCGTTTCATGCAGCCAGCGGCGCAGATAGACCGAGCACAATCCGAACACGCCGCCGAGCAGGAACGGCAGACGCCATGCGAAACCGGCGACATCGGCGGGAACGAAGCTCTTGTTGATCGCGGTGGCGACCAGCGAGCCGAGCAGGATGCCCGCCGTGAGACCCGCCGTCAGCGTGCCGCACGCATAGCCGATATGACGGCCCGGCACATGCTCCGACACGAACACCCACGCGCCCGGCACCTCGCCGCCGACCGCCGCGCCCTGCATGACACGGAACAGCAGCAACAGCACGGGCGCCATCATGCCGATCGACGCATACGTGGGCAGCAGGCCCATCAGGAGCGTCGGCACCGACATCAGCAGCACGGACAGCGTGAACATGCGCTTGCGCCCGAGCAGGTCGCCGAAGTGCGCCATGACGATGCCGCCGAGGGGCCGCGCCAGATAGCCCGCCGCAAAGATGCCGAAAGTCTGCAATTGCCGCAGCCAGTCGGGAATCGACGGCGGGAAAAACAACTGGCCGATGACCGGCGCGAAGAACACGAAAATGATGAAGTCGTAAAACTCGAGCGCGCCGCCGAGCGCGGCGAGCGTGAGCGTCTTGTAGTCGCTGCGCGTGAGCGAGCGGCCGGCGGCCTGCGACGCGCCGTCGAAAGGTGTTGCCTGCATCGAATGAGAACCCGTAATGAGAAAAGCCACGCGCGCGGCGAGCGACGCATGGAACGAGGCAATGCCCTGCGGGATGTCGGACGCGCCGGGTGAGCGCGAAACGGGAACGACTCGGGCGCGGATTAGAAGCCGGCCCCCGCCAACCGCACTGCGCGTGACGACGGAGAGCCGCAGCGCACGCCCCCGCAGCGTCTCGGTAAGACGGCGAAGGCGGGATTTCGGCCATTGTGAGCCGAAGGCGGCATGTTACAGGATGTAAGTCGCCACTACACGAAGTTTCGCAAACGAACGATCGCGCGGTTGCATCGGCGAGACGCACCTTAGTCACATGCGTTGACACTTTCGGACCAATCCGATGGGAAAGGGATGCGCGGCTGACCAGAATGCCTGCCTGTATTTGCCGTCTCTTTTTGTAACGAGACGCCCGGGAACCACGTCCCTTAGACTCATCAGGCCTGACACTATGCGCGTCGCCGTTTTGCAAACCGACACAACTTATCGAAATCTCATCAGCGACGTCGTGAAACGCCTCGGCCATACGGTCGTGACTTTCGGCGACGGCCTTCTGCTGTCGAAAGCGCTGTCGCGCTCCACGGTCGACCTGCTGATTCTCGACTGGAATTCGTCGGGTCTCTGCGGTCTCGATCTTCTGAAATCCGTGCGTTCCAGCTTCGGCGAACGCGTGCCGGTCATGTTCGCCACGCCCGACGGCGCGGAACACAACGTCGTGTGCGCGCTGACGGCGGGCGCGGACGACTACGTCGTTTATCCCATTCGTCCCGGCGAATTCGGCGCGCGCATCGAAGCATTGCTGCGCCGCGCGTTCCCGGCCACGTCGAGCGCGTGCCTCGAGATCGGGCCGTATCGCTTCGACTCGCGGCAGCAGACCGTCACCGTGCGCGGCCGTCCGGTGCAGTTGAGCGGCACGCAATTCCGTCTTGCGCAGCTCTTCTTCTCGAACATCCGCCGGGTGCTGTCACGCGATCACATCTTCGCGATGGTCTGGGGCCGCGAGTTCCGCGAAACCACGCGCACCATCGACAGCCACGTGTCGCGCCTGCGCCTCGCGCTGGAAATCGAGCCGGTGAACCACTTCCGCCTGCAGCCGGTGTACAAGAGCGGCTACCGTCTCCTGCATCTTTACGATGAAAGCGAGGATTCCGGCGAAGAACGCGTGGAGCCGGAGCAAGCACGTTTCGCCGCGTAAGCCGATAAGACCGAATCAGCACCATAGAAAATGCCGTCGCAAGACGGCATTTTCATTTCATAACGACGGCAGCGCGGGCCGCGTCTCGATGCTTCGGCGAATCAGCGCCTCGACTTCGCGGCGCTCGTCGCCCGCGAGCGGCAGACGCGGCGGGCGCACCGGCTCCGTGCCGAGGCCGACGATGGCTTCCGCGAGCTTGATGTTCTGCACCAGCTTGTGCGACACATCGAGCGCGAGCATCGGCGCGAACCAGCGATAAATCGTGCGCGCTTCCTCGATGCGTCCCGCGCGCAGCAGCCGGTAGATCGTCACCGTCTCCTGCGGAAACGCGCACACGAGGCCCGCCACCCAGCCGTGCGCGCCCATCAGCATGGCTTCCATCGCCAGATTATCGACGCCGCAAAAGAGCGCGTAGCGTTCGCCGACTTCGTTGATGAGATCGGTGATGCGCCGCACGTCGCCGCTCGATTCCTTGATCGCTGCGAACTTCGCGTCCTCCGCGAGTTCCGCGAACATCCTGGGCGTGACATCGACGCCATACGCGAGCGGATTGTTGTAGACCATCAGCGGCACGGGACTCGCGTTGGCGACCATGCGGAAATGGTTCAGCGTCTCGCGCCGGTCGGACAGATAGCGCAGCCCCGGCAGCACCATGTAGCCCGCCGCCCCACGCGAGGCCGCGCGTTCGGCCTGGCGGCATCCGTCGAGTGTGCTGTTTTCCGCGATGGTCAGCAGCACCGGCACGCGGCCGCGCGACGCATCGACGGCGATGTCAAGCACGTCGAGCTTCTCATCGAGCGACAGCGTCGACGCTTCCCCGAGCGATCCGCACACAATGACGCCGTCGACGCCCGCATCGATCTGCGCTTCAATATTCTTCTTCGTCCACGCGCGGTCTATGCTGAAATCCGCGTTGAACTTGGTGGTGACGGCGGGCATCACGCCTTCCCAGATATGCGCCACGGCGGCTCTCCGAAAGTGTTGGACGGCTCGCAGTTTAGGTAGCGGAAATCGCGCCGTCTTGCGCGTTTCGCGCGTGCGCCATGCCGATTTCGGCACAGTCGAAAAGGCCGCCCGTTATGCCGATATCGTCACCAAAATCGCCTAGCCGCGCCAAGACGCCCGGCGCGTGCATTTCTACGATAGGCGGCATGAAAACCATCGACATCATCGACTCGCATACGGGCGGCGAACCCACGCGCCTCGTCGTCGCGGGCGGCCCGGACCTCGGCGGCGGCACGCTGGCCCAACGGCTGGACGCGTTTCGCACGCAATTCGACGACTGGCGGCGCGCCATCGTGACCGAGCCGCGCGGCTCGGACGTGATGGTCGGCGCGCTGCTGTGCGCGCCCGACGACCCGGATACGGCGGCGGGCGTCATCTTCTTCAACAACGTCGGTTATCTGGGCATGTGCGGGCACGGGACGATCGGACTCGTCGCGTCGCTCGCGCATTCGGGCGGGATTGTGCCGGGGCGGCATCGGATCGACACCCCCGTCGGCCCGGTCGATGCGACGCTCAACGCGAACGGCAGCGTCAGCGTGCGCAACGTGCCGGCGTATCGGCACCGGCATGCGGTGACGGTCGAGGTGCCCGGGCACGGCCCGCTGACCGGCGACGTCGCGTGGGGCGGCAACTGGTTCTTCCTCGCCGCGGAGCATGGCCGCGAACTCGTGCCGGCGCGCATCGGCGAGTTGACGGCTTTCACCGAGGCCATCCGCGACGCGTTGCACGCCGAAGGTGTGACGGGCGCGGACGGCGCGTATATCGACCACATCGAACTGTTCGCGGACTCGCCGCGCGCCGGGCTCGACAGCCGCAATTTCGTGCTGTGCCCCGGCAGCGCGTACGACCGTTCGCCGTGCGGCACCGGCACGAGCGCGAAGCTCGCCTGCCTCGCGGCGGACGGCCTGCTCGCGCCGGGCGCCGTCTGGCGGCAGGAGAGCATCATCGGGAGCGTGTTCGAGGCGAGCTATGCGCGCGCCGGCGACGATCTCGTTCCGACCATCACCGGCTACGCGCACATCATGGGCGAAGGGCGGCTCGTCATCGACGAGCGCGATCCGTTCGCCTGGGGCGTCCTGACCGGCGCGGCGAGCGCGAGAGAATGACGGCGGATGTGATCGTCGTCGGGGCCGGCATCGTCGGCGCGGCGTGCGCGGCGGAACTGGCGGCGCGCGGCCTGGCCGTCGATGTGCTCGACGCGGGCGGGATCGGCGGCGGGGCGACGGCGGCGGGCATGGGCCATATCGTCCTGATGAACGAATCGCCGGCCGAATTCGCGCTGTCGCGCCTGTCGCGCGATCTGTGGCTTGCGCTTGCGCCGGACCTGCGGGCGCGCGATGCGTTTTCCCAATGCGGCTCGCTGTGGGTCGCCGCAGACGACGAAGAGTGCGCCGCCGCCCGCGCGATGCAGTCCGCGCTCGCGGCCGCCAGCGTGCGCGCGCGTCTGCTCGACGCCGCCGCGCTGCGCGACGAGGAGCCGTCGCTCAGTCACGCGATGCAGGGCGGACTCGTCGTCGACGACGACGCCATCGTCTACGCGCCCGCCGCCGCGCAGTTCCTGCTGACGTGTTCGGCCGGCGCGAGCCGCATCCGCGTATCGACGCAACGCGCGGTCGTGGCGGTCGAAGCGAACGCGGCGCACGCGAGCGTCACATTCGCGGACGGCGAGCGGCGCACCGCCGCGCATGTCGTGGTCGCGAACGGGCTGGCGGCGTCGCGACTCGTCGACGGCGTGCCGCTCGAAGCGAAGAAAGGCCATTTGCTGATCACGGACCGTTATCCGGGGACGATCCGGCATCAGATCGCGGAACTCGGCTATATCAAAAGCGCGCATCACGCGCGCGGCACCTCCGTCGCGTTCAACGCGCAGCCGCGTCCGACGGGTCAGGTGATGATCGGTTCGTCGCGGCAATTCGGGACGACCGATCCCGCCGTCGAGATGGACGTGCTCGGCGCGATGCTGAAGCGGGCGTCGCGCTATCTGCCGGGCATCGGCAAAATGAACGCGATCCGCACGTGGACCGGCTTGCGGGCCGCGACGCCGGACGGCCTGCCGATCATCGGCGCGGCGGGGCATGACCATGACCGGCTGTGGCTCGCGACCGGGCACGAAGGGCTGGGCGTGACCACCTCGCTGGCAACGGCGAAGGTGCTGGCCGGGCAGATGCTGGGCGATCCGCCCATGCCCGAGTTGCCCGATGTCGCGCCGTTCTCGCCGCGACGGTTCCTGGAAGCGCACGCGCATGAGTGACGCGATCGACGGTTCATCGCCCGGATGGCGCGACGTCACGCCTTTGCGTCCGCGACGAATCGCGCAGGCGCACGCGCATGACCGGCGCTGGACGAATCGAAGCCCGATGGCCCCACATGCACGCTATCGACGCGCGCTTGCCGCTGAACGAACCGTGCGCCCACGCCGATACGAGGCCAACCATCCAACGTCCGCGCTAGCCGATGACTGAACGCGTTCACATCACGATCGACGGTCAATCGCTCACCGTTGCCGAATACACGACCGTCGCCGCCGCGCTCGCGATTCACGGCCGCGCCGCCGCGCGCCGCTCCGTCAGCGGGGAAGCGCGCGCCGCGTTGTGCGGCATGGGCGTGTGCCACGAATGCCGCGTCACCATCGATGGCCGCGCGCACGTGCTCGCGTGTCAGACGCTGTGCCGCGACGGCCTCGTCATCGAGACGGCGCGATGAAGGCCGCGCATTTCGATATCGCGATCATCGGCGCGGGACCGGCGGGCCTCGCTGCCGCGCGCGTGGCGGCCGCCGGTGCGGGCGTTCGCGTCGCGCTGATCGACGACAATCCGCGTCCCGGCGGGCAGATCTGGCGTCAGGGGCCGGACGCCGCGCCGTCGCCGTTCCTGCGCGACTGGCTCACCACCACGGCCCCGCGCGCGAATCTCGAACACATGGGCGCGACGAAAGTCGCCGCCGCGCCGGGCGACAAGCGGCTCCTTCTCGAACGCGACGGCGCGCCCGCCGTCATCGGCTATACGAAGCTGATCCTCGTCACCGGCGCGCGCGAGCGGCTGCTGCCTTTCGAGGGCTGGACGCTGCCTGGCGTGACCGGCGCGGGCGGCCTGCAGGCGCTGGTGAAGGGCGGCTCGCCGGTGCGGGGCGAGCGCATCGTCGTCGCGGGAAGCGGGCCGCTGCTGCTCGCCGTCGCCGATACCGCGCGCCGCCACGGCGCCGAAGTCCGCGCGGTGATCGAGCAGGCGCCGATGGCGCGCGTCGCGGGTTTCGTCGCATCGCTTGCCGCGACGCCGGGCAAGCTCGCGCAGGCAATATCGCTCGGGCGGGCGCTCGGTGTGTCGCGGTATCGCGCGGGGAGCGTCGTCGTGAAGGCCGAAGGCCGGGGGCGCGTCGAAGCGGTGACGATCCGCTCGCGCAACGGCGAGGAGATCGTCGAAACGGATCGCATCGCGTGCGGCTACGGGCTCGTGCCGAACGCGACGCTTGCACTGGCGCTCGGCTGTGCGGTCGATGAACGCGGCGCGATCCGCATCGACGATAACCAGCGCACGTCGCTTGCCGATGTGTTCGCCGCCGGCGAATGCACGGGCATCGGCGGCATGGAACTGTCGCGGGCGGAAGGGACGTGCGCGGCACATGCGGCGCTGGGCGTGCCGATCGACGCGCGGCTGGCGCGTGAACGAAACCGGTGGCGGGCTTTCGCGGCGCGCGTCGATCGCGCGTTCTCGCTCGGGGCCGACGCCCGCGCGATGCCGCCCGCCGACACGCTGATCTGCCGCTGCGAGGACGTACGCATCGGCGATGTCGCGGCGCACGGCAACTGGCGCGAGGCCAAGCTGCAGACCCGTTGCGGCATGGGGGCGTGCCAGGGGCGCGTCTGCGGCGAGGCGGCGGCGCTTTATTTCGGCTGGCCGCGCGCGGCGGCGCGGGAGCCCTTCACGCCCGTCAGAATCGATACGCTGATCGCCGGGTGCGAGGCCGCCCCGTCGAAAGAAGGATGACGGCAAGAAAGAATAGTGGGGACAGCGCGAATATTGGCGCGATCCGGGCGTCACTATAATCGTCCCAAAAATGACGACCCGCGAACGCACGATGAGCACGCAAGGCCTGATTGCCGGACACGCTTCGCCTGGCGCGGCGAGGGCCGATGCACCGGAGCTACCGGCGCCGCCGCCTTCGACGCTGCGCGACATGCTCTCGCATTTCGCGCTGCTCGCGCCGGTATTCGACGCGATGCCCGACATCGTCTTCTTCGTGAAGGACCGCGACGCGCGCTACGCGATGGTCAACCGCACGCTCGCGCGTCGTTGCGGCCACAAGGACGACAAGACCGCGCTCCTCGGCAGGACGGCGGAAGACGTGTTCCCGCGCCGCTTCGGGCGCATCTATACGGCGCAGGATCAGGCGATCATCGCGCAGGGCGTGCAACTGATCGATCAGCTCGAACTGCATCTGTATCCCGGACGCGAGCCGGGCTGGTGCATGACCTGCAAGCAGCCGCTCTATGACACTCAAGGGACCATCGTCGGACTTGCCGGAATTTCGCGCGACCTGCAAGCCGCCGAGAGCACGCATCCGGCGTATAGCCGGCTCGCGGCGGTCGTCCAGCATATTCAGGAAAATTACGTGCAGCCGCTCAACATGCGCGATCTCGCGCGGATGGCGAACATGTCGATCGCGCAGCTCGAACGCTACTTTCACAAGGTTTTTCATCTGACGCCGCGACAAGTGCTGCTCAAGACCCGGCTCGATGCCGCGACGGCGCTGCTCGTCACCCACGACAAGGTCACGGATGTGGCCGCGTTGTGCGGATACACCGATCACAGCGCGTTCACCCGTCAGTTCAAGGCGACCGTGGGCATCACGCCGACGGAGTACCGGACCCTGTTGCAATCAGCGCCAGCGCGGGCGGACACGGCGAGCCTTGCGAACGTCTGACGAGAAAGAAGGGCGCGCGTACGACGAAATTACACGGTCGTGCTCCTCGATGAGAAGCGGGAAGAATTCACCGAAACCGCGCACGCCGCCTGGAGCGGCGCCGACACGGCAGCGCTTCTCGCCGGTCCGGATATTGCTCGTTGTCATCTGCCGGGCTACGGCGGCCGTCCTTGTCGGGCGGCGCTCCCTGGACACCGCGAGACGTTCCGCACCGGCGCACGCGCGGCAAAAAAACACGGTGCGTTCGGAATTCCTGCCACGTTTTTCTGTCAACGAAAGCGCACGAGCGCAAGGTAGACGGATCAGACGAAGCGGCGAGCCGTGGAGACCGTGCGCGAGAATTCCGTTTTTGGCAGTCGAAAACAAAATCATGAGCGAAGTTGCAAGACTGGGGCATACGCGGATCGTACTCATCGAAGACGATCCCGAAAGCAGAGCTTCACTGCAGATGTTGCTGGAAGAAGAAGGGGCCGATGTCATCGCCGTGGCCGACGCCGAAGACGGCGCGGAAACCGCGACCCGCGTGCTGCCCGATGCAGTGATCTGCGATCTCGACCTTCCGGGAATGGACGGTTTCTACCTCATTCAACGTTTGCGCGACCACGAGATACGCGGGAATCTGCCGCCTTCCGTCGCCATCGCGCTGACGGGGCATGACGGCGACGAATATCGATTACGAAGCATCGGCGAAGGCTTTCAGCACTTCATGACGAAGCCCGCGCATCCCGATGAACTCGTCACGCTGATTCAGGATGCGCTCAACGCGCGCGTCGCGGCCTGATGCCGGGCCACGCGCCGCGCATGGCAGCGCGTGGCGCGTGGCGATCAGGAACGGTCGCGGTTGCGCGCCCGCGTGGCGCCCGTGATCACGGCGATTCCGAGCAGGATGACGGCAACAATGGCGATTGTGTGCTGCGCCACGTGCATGGCGACGAGCGCCCACGACACTCCGCCGATAAAAATGAGCCAGCCCACGAGGTAAATGATGAGCGTCATCGAGTTCTCCTTTTGCTTGGGTTCGACGTGTTGATGGAAACACTATCTGCAAGATGCGTACCGTCATGCTGACCATCCATCACCTCAACAATTCGCGGTCGCAACGGGTGCTGTGGATGCTCGAAGAACTCGGCGTCGAGTATGAACTCAAGCGGTACGAACGCGATCCCCGCACGATGCTCGCGCCGCCCGAATTGCGCGCGGTGCACCCGCTCGGCAAGTCGCCCGTCATCACCGACGGCCCGCTGACCATCGCGGAGTCGGGCGCGATCATCGACTATCTCGTCGACCGCTACGGCGAAGGACGCTTCGCTCCGCCGCATGGCGCGTCGCCGGAACGCGTGCGCTACAACTACTGGATGCACTACGCGGAAGGATCGGCGATGCCGCCGCTGTTGCTCAAGCTCGTCGCATCGCGCATCGCGAACGCGAAGATGCCGTTCTTCGCCAGGCCGATTGCAAGGCGCATCGCGCGAACGCTGCAGTCGAGCTTCATCGATCCCCAGCTGAAGCTGCATTTCGGCTACATCGACAGCGAACTCGCGAAATTACCGTGGTTCACGGGCGATACGTTCACCGCCGCCGACGTGCAGATGAGCTTCCCGCTCGAAGCGGCCAGCCAGCGCGCGGGCGCGAAGCACCTGCCGCATATCCGCGCGTTCCTCGAACGTATCCACGCGCGGCCGGCGTATCGACGCGCACTCGAACGCGGCGGCCGATACGACTACGCGGATTGACGCTTGCGTACAATGAGGCGCACAGCAGGCGCACGCGACGCCTGATCCTCACGCCAAAGGTAACGCATGGCCCGAATCGTTCCCGACGACTGGAAGAACCTCGAAGCGACCGGCGCCGCCGCGCGCGAACTGGAAACGCTCACGCTGCTCGAAAGACTGCCCGACGACTACACGGTCTATCACGGCGTTCACTGGACGCGCATCAACGAAGGCTTCTCCGTCTTCGGCGAAGCGGATTTCGTCGTCGTCGCGCCGTCCGGCCGCGTGCTGATGATCGAGATGAAAGCCGGCTTCCTGCGTGAAACCAGCGCGGGGCTCGTCAAGGTTTATCTGCAGAAGGAGCGCAATGTCGCCATTCAGCTTGCGCGCACGCTGGAGAACCTGCATCGGCGCTTCACCGCGGCGTTCGGGGCGGGGACGTATCGCATCGAGGAGCTGCTGTATTGCCCGGACTACACGGTGAAGGACGCGGCGATCGCAGGCGTGCCGCCCGGGCGAATCGTCGATGCGAGCCGCAAGGCGCAACTCGCGCGCGTCGTGCTGGAGATCCTTCCGCCCGACGAGCCGCGCTTCGAAGCCGCCGCGCGCATCCATCACTTTCTCGCGGATGAACTCTCGCTCACGCCCGATACGAACGCGCTCGTCGGCGCGGCCAATACGCTCGTCACGCGTCTGTCGGGCGGTCTCGCGACGTGGGCGCGCCGGCTCGAATTCGAGCCGTTCCGTCTGCGCGTGATCGCCACCGCGGGCGCGGGCAAGACACAACTGGCCGTGCGCGTCATGCGCGATGCGCTCGCCGCCGGCAAGAGCGTGCTGTACGTCTGCTTCAACCGGCCGCTCGCGGACCATATCCGCGCGATTGCGCCGAAGGAAGCGAAGATCGCGAACTACCATCAGCTGAGCGCGGCGGTCGCGCGCGATGCCGGCAGTCCGCCCGATTTCAGCCAGCCCAACGTCTTCACGACGCTCGAGGAGCGCTTCGCCGCCGTGCCGGTCCCGGACCACTGGAAGACGGATGTGCTGATCGTCGACGAGGGCCAGGATTTTCATGCGGCGTGGGTCGAATCGCTGGAACGGCTGCTCAATCCGGACGGCGCGTGGTGGTGGCTCGAAGACCCGATGCAAAACCTCTATCTGCGCGAGCCGGTTGCGCTGCCCGGCTGGACGATCCTGCGCGAAAGCACGAACTATCGCAGTCCGCGCGACGTGCTCGGGTTCATCCGCAAGATCGTCGGGCCGAACGTGCGGGTCGATTCGGGCAGTCCGTTCGATGGCTCGGATGTCACCGTGTCCACTTACGAGGACGGCCATCCGGAGGAAGTCATCGAAGCGACCAAGCGGGCGATCACGCATGCGCTGTCGCTCGGCTTCCGCAAGCAGGACATCGCCGTGCTGTCGTTTCGCGGGCGCGAGGGTTCGGCGCTGACGGCCGTCGATCATCTCGGACCGCATCGGCTGCGCGCGTTCACCGGCACGTACGATCTCTTCGGCAATCCGGAGTATCGGGAAGGCGACGTGCTGCTCGAATCGATCTATCGCTTCAAGGGGCAATCCGCGCCGTGCGTGATTCTGACCGAAGTCGATTTCGATGTCCTCGACGATCAGGCCGCGCGCAAGGTCTTCGTGGGCGCGACGCGCGCGACGATGAAGCTGATCGTGGTCGCGTCCGAGCGCGCGGCGCGCGACATCGACGCGCTCGGCTGATCGGCTGATCCGCATATAGCACGCGACGCCCGCAACGATCGCATATGGCCATCACCCGCACCGACTCTCCGCTTCGCACGCCGACTGCGCGTCCGTGGCTGCGCCGGCTCTGGTATGCCGTGATGCTCGCGCTCGCGGTGGCGCCGCCGTTCGGCGTCGTCGGCTACATGGTGTATTCCGGGCTCGTCGCGCGCGAGACGCATCATCTCGTGATGCCCTACGAAGGGCTCTACTGGGACGCCGCGCAGTTGCAGATCGCGTATGAGCGGTTCGAGACGCAGGTGCTGCTCTTTCGCAATGGCATCGACGAAGACGGCGACGCCGTGCGCGAAAGCTATGCGCGGCTGCTAGGACGCCTGAACGACGCCTCCGATAACGCGCACACGCCCGAAGGACACGAAGCGCTGCTCGCGCGTCAGGACGAGATTCTGCGGCAGCTGCGCACGGCGCTCGGTTCCATCGAATTCGACGTGCAGAACATCAGCGGCGAACGGCAGCGCACGTTGCGCATCATTGGCGTGCTGCGGCAGAACGCGCCCGCCGTTTCGGAACTCGCGAGCGGCCGGCGGCTCATGGACGCCGCCGAGCACGAGGCGATCCGCTACGACTTCCAGGCGAAGCGCCGGTATCTGATCTATAGCGGCATCCTGCTCGGCCTGCTGTCGGCGGGGGCGACTTCACTGCTTCTTTTCAACGGCTACCGGCGCACGCGGCTGATCGAACAGCAACGCGCCGCGCTCGCCGCCGAGCATCAGGCGACGCGAGCGGCGCGCGAGGCGGGCGTCGCGAAGGACACCTTTCTCGGCATGATCAGCCACGAACTGCGCACGCCGCTGCACGCCATCGTGTCGTCGATCGAACTGCTCGGGCTCAACCTGCGCAACGAGGCGGACCGCAAGATCATCCAGCGGCTGGAGACCGGTGCGCGTCATCTCGAAGCACAGATGCGCGATCTCACTGACTACGCGCGCCTCGGCGCGGGCAAGCTCGAACTGCGCATGGCCGTGTTCGATCCGGTGGATCTGCTCGAATCCATCGTGGATGCAAACGCGCCCGCCGCGACCGCCAAAGGCCTGCACTTGCACGGCGACTACGTGGGCAAGCGCGGGCCGCTCGAATCGGACCCGCATCGCGTGCGGCAGATCGTGACGAATCTCGTCACCAACGCAATCAAGTACACGGATACCGGTTCCATCGACGTGCATTTCGCGCGCTCGGACAAGCGCCTCGACATCACCGTCAAGGACACCGGCCCGGGCATTGCGCGAGAGCAGTTGCCGCTGATCTTTCAGGAGTTCACGCAACTGGACTCGTCCAGCACGCGGCGTTTCGACGGCGCCGGCATGGGCCTCGCGGTCGTGCGCGGACTCGTCGAACTGCTCGGCGGGAGCATCGAGGTATCGAGCGAAGTGGGCGAGGGCGCGGCGTTCCGCGTGAGCTTGCCGGCGGTGGCGGTCGAACGGATGCCCGAGCCCGGCGAATACCATGCCGATGCGCCCGGCTCGCGCAAGTCGCGCGTGCTCGTCATCGACGATCACGAGGCGATCCGCGAATCGCTGATCGAGATGCTCACGCATCTGGGCTACTGGGCCGTCGCCGTGCCGGATGTCGACAGCGCGCTCGCCTGGCTGCGCGCCTATGACGCCGACGTGATCCTCGCGGACCTGCACATGCCGGGCAAGGACGGGTATTCGTTCGCGAATGAATATCGCGCGCGCACCGCGCCGGGCGGCAGCGTGCCGATCATCGCGGTGAGCGCATACGTGCCGGAACTCGTGGACCCGAGCGCGTCGGTGCTGTTCTTCGACTATCTGCTCAAGCCCGTGCGATACGAAGTGCTGAAGGCTGCCGTGCATCGCGCGGCGACAGCGCGGCGGCGCGCGGCCTGATGCGCCGCGCGTGCGGTCTCAGGCGCGCAGCAGCCGCTTGGACAGATCCGCGACGAGAATGCCGAGCCGCGCGGGTTTCTCGAAGCACGTGACGTTGTAATCGCGGATGATCTGGCTGATCTCCGACTCGCTCGCCTTGCCCGTCATCAGTTCGCCCGTCAGGACGAACACCGGCGCATCGGGGTTGTCCGACTCGCGCACCGCCTTGATCGCGCCCGCGGACGTATGCGCGCCGAACAGCCAGTCGATGACCACCGCATCGAACACCTGCGACTGGAGCGCGTCGAGAAACGCGTCGAGGCCGTAGAAGGCCATCGCGGTGAAGCCGGTCATCTCCAGATAGTCGTGGAGGTTGTCGGCGGACGCGTGATCGTCGTCGACCACGGCGATGATCGGCTTGTCCGTATCCGCGCGGCGCGGGAGGATTTCGATCTTGTGGACGTCGCAGGCTTCCTGCAGCAGCACGCCTTCGTGACGCGTCACGACCCAGCGGCCGTTGACCTTCTGCGTGATGAAATCCGGCCGCGTGCCGGGCTCGAGCGCATTGCCGATCCACGCGGTGCACGGAATCTCGACCACACCGAGCTTAAGCACGGCGTCGTGCGGCGCGCCTTCGGTGTCGTCCGGGCGCGCGTCGATGGCGTCGAAGAGCTTGAGCGCGGGTTCGTCGAAGGCGTCGGCGACGCGGCGAATCTGCGCGATCGTCCACGGACTGTTGCCGCGCAATTTTCTGTGCCCCTGCGAAAAGCTGAGGTCCAGAATGCGGCACAACTCGGCTGTCTGCTGCCGTTTGCCGATGCCGTGACGGCTCATGAGCTCGCGCACGCGCTCGGCGACGGCGAGCGATTCTGAAGATGACGTTTCAGTGACCATGCTGCCAGGCGAGTGCTGTAGGTGGCGGCGCGAAGTGGCGCCGGGGCGCATCGCGGGCACGCGGCCGATGCGCAGTAAACGCTGATTGTAAACGTCGACGCATCCTGCCTGAAAAAGCGAAACGGCCAGACCTCCGATATTACGCGCCGCTGACAGTCGATGGCGTACGCTGCCGCGCACTGCGAGCGATCACAGGTCGTCGATGACCGCATCGACGAGTTCGCGCGGCGTCCCGAATGCGCCGGTAGCGGCGGCGAGACCGTCGAGACGCTTGTCGATCAGCAGCGAGGCCAGGCCGTGCACATAAGCCCAGGCGGACGCCATCGCGATGGCCTGCGCGCGTGCGGTCTGGCCGAACGCGCTCGTGCCTTCATCGACATGTGTCACAGGCTCATCGGCGGATGCGGTCTCGAAGACGCCCGCCAGGCCGCGCGCCGACATCCGCCGCGCCTCGACCAGTGACGGACGGTTCGTGTCGAGCAACTCATTGCGGGACATCAGGCGGAACAGGTCGGGATTCTCGACGGCGAAATCGATGTAGCCGTGTGCAATGGCGTGTTGCCGCTCGCGGTCCTCGCCGGCTGCGGCCGCGCGATGCGCCATGAACTGCGCCAGCCGCCGATGCCCGCTCGCGGCAAGCTCGCTGAGCACGCCGGCGGTATCGCCGAAATGATGCTGAGGCGCCGTGTGCGATACCCCCGCTTCGCGCGCGATGGCGCGCAGCGTCAGTCCCCGCAGGCCGTCACGCCGGAGCACCGCTTCGGCGGCGTGCAGCAACGCGTCGGGCAACGACCCGTGGTGGTAGGGGTGCGGCGTCGATTTGATCGCGGGACGGCCGCGTTTGCGCGCAACAGGAGAATTCTGCATAGGAATGGAAAGTCGTGAGCCGATCAATCTTTACAATGTAAATTTATGTTGACGCACGGTCGTTGCAAAGTCAAAATCTTTCCAACGTAAAGATTGACCGGCGACGCGAAGGCGCAGAGCCGGCGAACCATTTACCGCATCATTCATGGAGAACGATCATGTCTTTCGCAGCGATTGTGTCGGGAACGCCGGTCTGGGTCTGGATTCTTCTGGCAGTGCTGGTTTCGCGCGGCCTGAAGGCGATGAAGGGCGGCACGGCGCCGCTCTCGAAACTGGCTATCGTTCCGGCTTTATTCGCCGGATGGGGCCTGTTGCACGTCTTGACGGGGCCGGCCGCAGGGGCCGAGACGGCGCTGATGTGGTTCGTCGGCGGGCTCCTCGGCACCGGCGCTGGCGTGGTGCAGGCGAGGGCGAGCGGACTGAGCGTCGATCGCGTTCGGCGGACGGTGACGCTGACGGGATCGGTCGTGCCGCTTGCGCTGATTCTCGTGACGTTCGCGTCCAAGTTCTGGATCGGCGTCGAACTGGCGACGAGCGCATCGGTAGGCGTCGACTCGATGTTCGTCGTGCTGAACGGACTCGTGTCGGGCGTGGTTGCCGGGATATTCGCGGGGCGTTTCCTGATCTACTGGCTGGCGTTGCGTCCGGCGGCAGCGCCCGCCCTGGACCGCGCCTGACCGTCGAAAAAAAGCCGTGAGGGTTTTCGCCCTCACGGCTTCTGTTTGGTGCGGCCGATTACTGCGGCTGAATGTTCGCGGCCTGCAGACCTTTCGGGCCCTGGCGCACTTCGAACAACACCTTTTGATTCTCCTGCAGCGACTTATAGCCGTCCGCGCGGATTTCCGAGAAATGCGCGAACACGTCGGGCGTGCCGTCATCCGGCTTGATGAAACCGAAGCCCTTCGTGTCGTTGAACCATTTCACAGTGCCAGTTGCCATTGCTTCCTCTTCTTCTGCAGCGTTGAGCGGGGGATGTCCCCGCGTGATGGATCGATTTCAGTTTGTTCGACGTGCGCGTCACGCCATTGCGGCTTCTTCGGGCATTTCGTCGAGCAGGGTGGCGAGCTGGCTGTCCGAATCGCGTCCGCTGAATTCGCGCAAGGTCGCGAGGAGCGTGCGCCACGGCGCGGGCCAGCGCGTTTCGCGCACGCATCGGCCGGTGCTGGCATCGGTGATTCGGAGCAACGTGGTGTCGGGAAAGTAAGTCAGGGTGACGGGCATGCCGTCGAGAACACAGGTCGCGGTACAGGCTTTTGGTTTGAACATGCTTTTTTGGTCGATAAAGTCGCTGTGATTCAGCGGTGCGTCGCTTAGAGCAACGCCTGTGCCTGACGGGCACGTGCACGCCGTCCATCGAAAGAATTCGAACTTTCGATTCACTTTGTTGAAAGAAGTATTGTCGACTTGGCTGTCAATTAAACGAAGTTACCGTTTTATACTGCGATGCAACATGCATTGGAGATTTTTATGTTCGTCGCGCTTCTTCTTTTGTGTCCCGTCGGCATCGCTGCGCTTTTTGCCTTTTCGCTCTTCGCCGACAAGGTTTTTCACGACGCCCGTCTTCCGAAACCGCCAGCCCTGCTCGTTCCGCAGGTGCCACGTCGCCTCAAGGTACGGCGTCGCTGACGGCGGTCCGATCCGGTTTCGCTATCGAACGATCGCCCTTTCGAATTGTTGCGTTATTGCTCCCGGTCTATAGTGCGTTGTCACGGCACGTAGCCGATGCAGAACAACGACAGGAGACAGGGCATGAACCGTATCGATCTGGCAGGCCGCAGTGTCGTCATCACCGGTGGTGCGCGGGGCATCGGCCTCGCGGTTGCAGAGCGCGCGCTGGCGTCGGGCGCGAACGTCGCGCTGTGGGATCTCGACGCCGAGCGGCTGCAGCGCACGAGCGGGGAACTCGCATCGAAGAACAAGGAGCGCATCGTCAGCGACGCCGTCGTCGAACTGACCGATGAAGCCTCCGTCGAAGCCGCCGTGCAGAAGACGCTCGCCGCGCACGGGAGAATCGACGTGCTCGTGAACAACGCGGGCATCACGGGCGGCAACGGCACGACGTGGGAACTCGCCCCCGACGTGTGGCGGCGCGTGATCGACGTCAATCTGATCGGGCCGTTCCTCACGTGCCGGGCCGTCGTGCCGCACATGCTGAAGGCGGGCTATGGGCGCATCGTCAACATCGCGTCGATCGCGGGCAAGGAAGGCAATCCGAACGCCTCGCATTACAGCGCGTCGAAAGCCGGGCTGATCGGCCTCACCAAATCGCTCGGCAAGGAACTGGCGGGTAAAAACGTTCTCGTCAACGCAGTCACGCCGGCTGCCGCCAAAACCGAAATCTTCGATTCGATGTCGCAGCAGCACATCGACTACATGCTCTCCAAGATCCCGATGAACCGCTTCCTGATGCCGGAGGAAGCGGCATCGCTCATTCTCTGGCTCTCGTCAGAGGACTGCGCGTTCAGCACGGGCGCGGTGTTCGATCTGTCGGGCGGACGCGCGACTTACTGATCCGCACGGTTCACCGGAGAGAGACATGGAACATTCCGCATCGGCGGAAGGGGCGGTCACGTCTCGCGTGATGCGCCGTCTGCTGCCGTTCCTCTTGCTGATGTACGTGCTGGCGTTCCTCGACCGCGCGAACATCGGCTTCGCGCAGAAGGCGCTGCAACAGGACACCGGGCTCACGAACGCCGCGTTCGCGTTCGGCGCAGGCGTGTTCTTCGTCGGCTACGCCATCTTCGAAGTGCCGAGCAACCTGCTGCTGCATCGCGTGGGCGCGAAGCTGTGGATGTGCCGCATCATGGTCACGTGGGGCATCGTTTCGGCGGCGATGGCTTTCGCGCATTCCGCGACCACCTTCTATGCGCTGCGCTTTCTCCTCGGCGTGGCGGAGGCCGGCTTCTTTCCCGGCATCGTCTATTACCTGACGCGCTGGTTTCCGCAAGCATCGCGTGCGCGGGCGCTCGGCGTCTTCTATTTCGGCGCGCCGCTCGCGTTTATCTTCGGTGCGCCGCTTTCGGGGCTGCTGCTCGATCTGCACGGCATGTTCGGGCTCAAGGGCTGGCAGTGGCTCTTTCTCGTGGAAGGACTGCTCGCGTCGGTCGTCGGGGCGTGGGCGTTCTGGTTTCTCGACGACGACCCGGCTCGCGCACGATGGCTCACGCAGGAACAGCGCGCACTGCTCGTCGCGCGTCTCGCGGATGACTCGCGCCAGGCGTCGTCGCACGGACCGAAGAGCGTGCTCGCCGCGCTCGTCGATCCACGCGTGCTCGTGCTGTGCTGCGTGTACTTCCTGATCCAGGCGGCGGTGTATGGCGTCGTGTTCTACCTGCCTCAACAGGTCTCGGCGCTGCTCGGCACGAAGGTCGGCTTTCGGGTCGGGCTCGTGACCGCGCTGCCGTGGATCGCGGCGGTCGTCGTCACGTGGATCGTCCCGCGCTATGCGGATCGCACGTCGAAGCACCGAAGCTGCGCCGTCGCGCTGCTCGTGATGTCCGGTGTGGCGATCGCCGTGTCGGGCATCGCGAACACGCCGGTCGTTTCGCTGATCGCGCTGTGTTGCGCCGCGAGCGGATTCATCGCCGCGCAGCCGCTTTTCTGGACCTTCCCCACGCGCTACCTGACGGGCGCAGCGGCCGCCGCCGGCATCGCGCTCATCAACTCGCTCGGCGGACTCGGCGGATTCTTCGCGCCGATGGCCCGCACCGCCGCCGAAGCCGCGTTCCATTCGACGAGCGCCGGTCTGGCCGTGCTCGGCGCGGCGAGCGTGCTGGCCGCGCTCGTCATCGTCGCGCTGGTGCGCGTGCCGCAGCGTCATCCGATTCCGGGCGGCAAGGCCGCCAACGCATCCTGATCAGAAGGAGACAAACGATGTCCATGCCGACCATCAAGCACGTGCGCGCCTTTACCGTCCGCGGCGGCGGCGCCGATTACCACGACCAGGGCGCCGACCACTGGATCGACGATCACGTCGCGACGCCGATGGCGCGTTACCCGGAGTATCGGAAGAGCCGGCAGTCGTTCGGGCTGAACGTGCTCGGTTCGCTCGTCGTCGAGATCGAAGCGAGCGACGGCACCGTCGGCTTCGCAGTGACGACGGGCGGCGAGATCGGCGCGTTCATCGTCGAGAAGCATCTCGCGCGATTCCTCGAAGGGCAGCGCGTGACGGACATCGAAAAGATGTGGGACCAGATGTACAACGCGACGCTCTATTACGGGCGCAAGGGCATCGTGCTCAATGCCATATCGGGTGTCGATCTCGCGCTGTGGGACTTGCTCGCGAAGGTGCGCGAGGAGCCGGTGTTCCAGTTGCTCGGCGGCCCGGTGCGCGACGAACTGCAGTTCTACGCGACCGGCGCGCGTCCCGATCTGGCGAAGGAGATGGGCTTCATCGGCGGCAAGATGCCGTTGCAGCACGGCCCGGCGGAAGGCGAGGAAGGGCTGGCCGCGAACATCGCGAAGCTCGCCGACATGCGCGCGAAAGTCGGCGACGACTTCTGGCTGATGTTCGATTGCTGGATGTCGCTCGACCTGAACTACGCGAAGCGTCTCGCCACGGCGGCCCACGAATACGGCCTGAAGTGGCTCGAAGAAACACTTCCGCCCGACGACTATTGGGGCTACGCCGAACTGCGCCGTTCCGTGCCGCGCGGCATGATGGTGACGACGGGCGAACACGAAGCGACGCGCTGGGGTTTTCGCATGCTTTTCGAAATGGGCTGCGCGGACCTCGTGCAGCCGGACGTCGGCTGGTGCGGCGGCATCACGGAGCTGATCAAGATATCGGCGCTCGCCGATGCGCATAACGTGCTCGTCGTGCCGCACGGATCGTCGGTGTACAGCTATCACTTCGTCGTGACGCGGCACAACTCGCCGTTCGCGGAGTTCCTGATGATGGCCCCGAAAGCCGACGAAGTCGTGCCGATGTTCAACCCCTTGCTGCTCGACGAGCCCGTGCCCGTCAACGGCCGCATGAAGGTGCCGGAGACGCCGGGCTTCGGCGTGCGGCTCAATCCGGAATGCGCGCTCACGCGCCCTTACACCCACTGACGAGGCGCTCATGCTGCTCGAAAACAAGGTCGTGATCGTGACGGGCGGCTCGCGCGGCATCGGCCGGGCGATCGCGCTCGCCAGCGCGCGCGAAGGCGCGAACGTGGCGATCAACTACTGGCGCGACAACGATCAGTCTTACGGCAAGGCATCGGCGGTGGAATCGATCGTCGGCGAGATCGAGGCGCTCGGGCGGCGCGCGATTGCGGTCGAAGGCAATGTCGCCGAACGCGAGACGGGCATCGAACTGGTGCGGCGCACCGTGGACGCGTTCGGGCGCGTGGACGTGCTGTCGAGCAACGCGGGCATCTGTCCGTTCCACGCGTTTCTCGACATGCCGCCATCGGTGTATGAAACCACGGTCGCGGTGAATCTGAACGGCGCGTTCTATGTGACGCAAGCGGTCGCGAACCAGATGAAGTCGCAAGGCACGGGCGGCGCGATCGTCGCGACGAGTTCGATCAGCGCGCTTGTCGGCGGCGGCATGCAGACGCACTACACGCCGACCAAGGCGGGCGTGCATTCGCTGATGCAGTCGTGCGCGATTGCGCTCGGGCCTGACGGCATCCGCTGCAATTCGGTGATGCCCGGCACCATCGCGACGGACCTGAACGCCGGCGACCTGTCCGATGCGGACAAGCGCGCCTACATGGAGAAGCGCATTCCGCTAGGACGCCTCGGCGCACCCGACGATGTCGCGCAATGCGTGGTGTTTCTCGCCTCCGACCGGGCGCGCTATGTGACGGGCGCATCGCTGCTGGTGGACGGCGGCTTGTTCGTCAACCTGCAGTGAGCGCAAGCGACGCCGCCGAGTACTTTCGAAGCAGCGCGATGAAGTATTCGGCCGGCTCGCTCAGCGTTTCGGATTTGCGTCGCAAGAGGCCGAAACCCGACAAGCTCTTGCCGATCTCGATCGGCAGTTCCGCAAGCAATCCCGCGCGCAGGTAGTCGCGCACGACGGACTCGGGGAGCATGGCGACGGCGTCGCTGTTCTGCAGCAGTTGCAAGGTGGCGAAGATGGACGCGCATTCGACGATATCGGCGGGCGTCGTGAGTCCCGCGCGCGCGAGCTCCTCTTCGAAGAGGCCGCGCGCGGGGCTCGTGATCGGCTGAAGAATCCACGGCCAGCCGACGAGCGTATCGAGCGCGAGCGATGTCTTCGCCGCAAGCGGATGCGTCGCGCGCACGACGAGGCGCATGGCTTCGCGTGCGAGCGGCTCGAAGTCGAAGTCGTTGTGTTGCAGGGGCGTGGTCAGCCGGCCGAGCGCGAGATCCACTTCGCGCCGATGCAGCAGCTGCACGACCTGATCGCTGGTTTCGCCGAGAATGCGCACGTTCAGGAGCGGGCGCTCGGACTTCAGTTCGGTGACGGCCATCGCGAGCACGTCGGGCGCGGCGCCCATGATCGCGCCGACGGTCAACTGGCCGTGGCCGCCGCGCCGCTTGTTGTCGAGATCGTCGGCGAAGCGCGTGAGATCCGCGAGCGAGCGCCGCGCGTAGGCGAGCGCGGCGGTGCCAAGCGGCGTCGGATGCATGCCGCGCGCGTTGCGCTCGAAGAGCAGAAAGCCGAATGCTTCCTCGATGTCCGCGAGCATCCGGCTCGCGCTCGGCTGCGCGACGTTGACGGTGTCGGCGGCCTGATGAAGATTGCGCGTGTCGTCCAGCGCGACGAGCAGCGCGAGGTGCTTGAATTTGAGGCGGTTGACGAGCGATATCTGGGAGACGTTCTGATTCATTTGGCTGTCCGGATGATGCAACGCAACGCAGCAACGTATAGAAGATAAGCCGACTCGTGCGATACGCTTTTGCGATCGGCCAATCCTGCTTTCGAATTGTCGTGTTATCGGTCGGCGAATTATAGTCGCAGCACAACGCGCCTCGACACACGTGAAGGCGCACAAACATAAGAAGGCGGGCCGCCATGGAGACAGTGGCATTGCGCATGACCCTGAAGCCCGGCATGCGCGAGGAATACGAACGGCGCCATCGCGAGTTATGGCCCGAACTGGCCGATGCCCTGCGCGCCGCAGGCATCCGCGATTACCGCATCTTTCTCGACGAAGCGACGGGGCATCTGTTCGCCGTCTATCAGCGCACGGCTTCGCATACGGTCGATGCGCTGCCCACGCTGCCGATCATGCGCAAATGGTGGGACTACATGGCGGAACTGATGGACACGCACGCGGATCACGCGCCCGTCGCGGTACCGCTCGTGCCGGTGTTTCACCTTCCCTGAAGCGCATCGCTCACGAGGAACCATCATGCAGGTCGTCGATCCGCATATCCACTTGTGGGACCTTTCCACGCATCACTATCCGTGGCTCGCGAATCCGCAAACATCGTTCGTGGGCGATGCGCGCGAGCTGAAGCACGACTACTTGATGCGCGACCTGCTGCGCGATGCGGGCAGCGTCGCCGTGCTGAAAGTCGTGCATGTCGATGCGAATCACGACCCCGCCGATCCGGTGGAGGAAACGCGCTGGCTGCAAGGCATCGCCGATGGAGAAGGGCGCGGCATGCCCGACGGCATCGTGGCGGGCGCGGATTTATCGGCAGACAACGCGCCGCAAGTGCTCGAAGCGCACGCGGCGTTCGCGAACACGAGAGGCATTCGCCAGATCCTGAACGTGCACGACGATCCGCTCTACGACTATGTCGGACGCCATTACATGCACGAGCCGCAATGGCGCCGGCATTTCGCGCTGCTCGAACGTCATGGCCTGTCGTTCGATCTGCAACTGTATCCATCGCAGATGAGCGATGCGGCGGCGCTCGCCCGCGAGCATCCGGGCACGCAATTCATCGTCAATCACGCGGGCATGTTCGTGGATCGCGCATCGCCTTCGGGGTATCGCGCGTGGCGTGAAGGGATGCGGACGCTGGCCGCGTGCCCGAACGTCGCGGTCAAGATCAGTGGCCTCGCGATGTTCGATCACGACTGGACCATCGAGAGCTTCCGTCCTTACGTGCTCGAAACCATCGATACGTTCGGCTGCGAGCGCGCCATGTTCGCATCGAACTTTCCGGTCGACCGGCTCTTCGGCTCGTACACGGCGATATGGAACGCGTATGCGCGCATCGTCGCCGATGCGAGCGAGAGCGAGAAAGACGCGCTTTTCGTGCGCAACGCCGAGCGCATCTATCGCATCTAGGAGACATGGCGATGACCCCCAGACTCGAACTGAGGCACGCGAGCAAGGCGTTCGGCCGCGTGCGCGCGCTCGGCGATGGCAGCCTGCAACTCTTTCCCGGCGAAGTGCATGCGCTGCTCGGTGAGAACGGCGCGGGCAAGTCGACGCTCGTGAAACTGCTCGCGGGCGTGTATCGGCCCGATGCGGGCGAGTTGCTCGTCGACGGCGCCGCGCGCCGCTTCGCGACTCCCGCCGAAGCGCGCGATGCAGGCATCGCCGTCATCTATCAGGAGCCGACGCTGTTCGCGGACCTGTCGATCGCGGAGAACATCTACATGGGCCGCCAGCCGCGCGACCGGCTCGGGCGCATTCGCTACGACGAGATGCATCGCGAAGTGGACGCGCTGCTCGCATCGCTCGGCGTGAACCTGCGCGCGCAGAGGCTCGTACGCGGGCTGTCGATTGCGGACCAGCAGGTCGTCGAGATCGCGAAGGCGCTGTCGCTCGATGCGAACGTGCTGATCATGGACGAGCCGACCGCCGCGTTGTCGCTGCCCGAAGTCGAGCGCCTCTTCGCCATCGTGCGCGCGCTGAAAGAGCGCGATGTCGCGATCCTCTTCATCACGCATCGGCTCGACGAAGTCTTCGCGCTCACGCAGCGCATGACGATCATGCGCGACGGCATGAAGGTCCACGACGCGCTCACCGCCGACATGACCATCGACGCGATCGTGAGCCGGATGGTCGGCCGCGATCTCGACACGTTCTATCCGAAAGCCGACGTCAGGCCCGGCGACGTGCGGCTCGCGGTGCGCAACCTCACGCGCGAGGGCGTGTTCAGAAACGTTTCCTTCGATGTCCGCGCGGGCGAGATCGTCGCGCTCGCGGGTCTCGTCGGCGCGGGACGCAGCGAAGTCGCGCGCGCGATCTTCGGCATCGATCCGGTCGATGGCGGCGAGGTCGTCGTCGCCGGAAGCAAGCTCGCGTTGGGCAAGCCAGCGGCGGCGGTGCGCGCGGGCCTCGCGCTCGTGCCGGAAGACCGCCGCGCGCAAGGACTCGCGATGGAGCTGTCGATTGCACGCAACGCATCGCTCACCGTGCTCGGCCGATTGATGCGTCACGGCCTCATCTCGGCGCGAAGCGAATCGACGCTCGCCGCCGACTGGGGCAAGCGCCTGCGCCTCAAAGCCAGCGATCTCGATGCGCCCGTCGGCACGCTGTCGGGCGGCAATCAGCAGAAGGTCGTGCTCGGCAAGTGGCTGGCGACGAACCCGAAGGTGCTGATCATCGATGAGCCGACGCGCGGCATCGACGTGGGCGCGAAGGCGGAGGTGTATCGCACGTTGGCCGAACTGGTGAAGGAGGGCATGGCCGTGTTGATGATTTCGAGCGAATTGCCGGAAGTGCTCGGCATGGCGGATCGCGTGCTGGTGATGCACGAAGGCCGCATCAGCGCGGACATCGCGCGCGCCGAGGCGAACGAGGAGCGGGTGATGAGCGCGGCGCTGGGCGCGTCGCCCTCGATGGGGCACGCAGCATGATGACGAGACACTCTCCGGCCATGCCCGCGATGCCGCCCGCCGAAACGAAGCGCGACAGCCTCGCCGTATCCATCGCGAAGAGCCGCGAACTGACGCTCTTCATCGTGCTGCTCGTGCTCGTCGGCGCGACGGCCGCCGTCAAGCCCGACTTCCTGAATCTGCAAAACCTGCGCGACGTATTGCTCAATGTGTCGATCATCGGCTTGCTGACGGCGGGCATGACCATCGTGATGCTGATGCGGCACATCGATCTGTCGGTCGCGTCGATCGTCGGCGTGAGCGCGTATGCGGTCGGCAGTCTCTTCGTGATGTTCCCGCAGATGCCCGTGCTCGTCGCGATGGTCGCGGGCGTCGGCGTCGGCCTGGCCATAGGCGCAGTCAACGGCGCGCTCGTCACCTTCGGGCGCGTGCCGTCGCTCGTCGCCACGCTGTCGACGCTGTACATCGTGCGCGGCGCGGACTATGCCTGGGTTCACGGCGGACAAATCAACGCGACGAGCCTGCCCGATGCGTTCGCCGCGATCGCGACCGGCGCGCTGTTCGGCGTGCCGAATCTCGTGTTGATCGCGCTCGCCGTGCTGGTCGCGCTGTCGGTGTATCTGAAGCAGTATCGCGGCGGGCGCGAGCACTATGCGATCGGCTCGAATCCCGAAGCGGCGCGGCTCGCGGGCATCCGCGTGGATCGCCGCGTGATGATCGGCTTCCTGTTGTCCGGCGCGATAGCGGGGCTTGCGGGCGTGCTGTGGCTCGCGCGCTTCGGCACCGTCGACGCCAGCACGGCCAAGGGCATCGAGTTGCAGGTGGTCGCGGCGGCGGTCGTCGGCAGCGTCGCGATCACGGGCGGCGTCGGCACCATCGCCGGGGCGACGCTCGGCGCGCTCGTGCTCGGCGTCATCAACATCGCCCTCGTGGTGCTGCGCGTGTCGCCGTTCTGGCAACAGGCGATTCAGGGCGCGCTGATCGTCGCGGCGATCACGCTCGATACCTTGCTCGCGCGTTCCGTCGCGCGCCGCATGATGAGGAAACGCGATCATGGCTAAGCCCGATTCCGCTTTGTCCACGGCGAAGCGCCGTCACGTGCAGTGGGAAGCGATGCTCGTCGTCGTGCTCGTGGTCTCGCTCGCGGCCGGACGCATGCTGTCGCCGATGTTCCTCTCGTCCGCGAATCTCTCGAACATGCTGGCGGATTTCACCGAGATCGCGCTGATCGCCTTGCCGATGACGCTCGTGATCGTCGCCGCGGAGATCGACTTGTCGGTGGCGTCGGTGCTCGGCGCATCGAGCGCGCTGATGGGCGTGCTGTGGCACATGGGCTTGCCGATGCCGCTCGTCATCGTCATCGTGCTCGCGTTCGGCACGCTCGCGGGACTGCTCAACGGGCTCGTGATCGTGCGCTTCGGCCTGCCGTCGCTCGCGGTCACCATCGGCACGCTGGCGCTCTTTCGCGGGCTGGCTTACGTGCTGCTCGGCGATCAGGCAATCGCGGATTTCCCCGCGTCGTACACGGCGTTCGGCATCGAGACCGTCGCCGGTACGTTTCTGCCGATGCCGTTCGTGCTCGTCATCGCGGGCGCGATCGTCTTCACGGTCCTTCTGCAAGCGACGCCGTTCGGCCGCAGCCTCTATGCGATCGGCGCGAACCCGACGGCCGCGCAGTTCTCGGGCATCGACGTCGCGAAGACGAAACTCCGGCTTTTCATGATTTCCGGCGCGATGGCCGCGCTGGCGGGCGTCGTCTATACGCTGCGCTTCACGAGCGCGCGCGGCGACAACGGCGAGGGCTTCGAGCTTTCCGTGATCGCGGCGGTGCTGTTCGGCGGCGTGAGCATCTTCGGCGGACGCGGCTCGATGATCGGCGTGCTGTTGTCGCTCGTGATCATCGGCGTGCTGCGCAACGCGCTGACGCTCGCGGACGTATCGAGCGAAACGCTAACGATCGTGACGGGCGCGCTGCTGCTGTCGTCCGTGCTGATACCGAATCTCGTCGCGCGCTGGCGGGCGGCGCGCGAGAAGCGCCTGATGGCGCAGTTGCCCTGAAGGCGTGCCGCGCCCGTTGATAACCCGCGCAGTCCTGCGTAATGACGAATGACAGGAGACTTTTCGACATGAAGACACCATACCGACTCATGCGCGCCCCGATGCTCGCGGCGGCCCTGCTCGCGGCAAGCGTCGCGCTGACGGCGAGCGCCGCCGAAGTGAAGAGCGGCCTCAAGATCGCGTTCCTGCCGAAGCAGATCAACAATCCTTACGAAGTCATCGCCGACGATGGCGGAATGGCCGCGATCAAGGAGTTCAAGGGCGAGGGCAAGGTCGTCGGCCCGTCGGATGCGGGGGCGTCGTCGCAGGTGAGCTACATCAACACGCTGATCACGCAGCGTCAGAACGCGATCGTGATCGCGGCCAACGATGCGAACGCGGTCGTGCCGTATCTGAAAAAAGCGATGTCGCAAGGCATCAAGGTCGTCACGTTCGATTCCGACACCGCGCCCGACGGACGTCAGATCTTCGTCAATCAGGCGGATTCGGAGGCGATCGGGCGCGGGCAGATTCAACTGCTGTCGAAGCTCGTCGGCGGCGAGGGCGAGTTCGCGATTCTCTCCGCGACGCCGAACGCGACGAATCAGAACACCTGGATCAAGTGGATGCAGGACGAGTTGAAGAAGCCCGAGTATGCGAAGCTGAAGCTCGTCAAGATCGCCTACGGCAACGACGACGATCAGAAGTCGTTCGTCGAAACGCAAGGCTTGTTGCAGGCGTATCCGAACCTGAAGGGCATCGTCGCGCCGACATCGGTGGGGATCGCGGCGGCGGCACGCTATATCTCGACATCGCCGGCGAAGGGCAAGGTCGTCGTCACCGGGCTCGGCACGCCTAACCAGATGCGTGCGTTCGTGAAGAACGGCACCGTCACCGCGTTCCAGTTGTGGGACCCGGGCCAGTTGGGCTATCTGGCCGCGTTCGCTGCGGCGAATCTCGCGTCCGGGACCATCACCGGCAAGGAAGGCGATTCCTTTGATGCCGGCAAGCTCGGCAAGCGCACCGTCGGCAAGAGCGGCGAAGTGATTCTCGGCCCGCCCACGACGTTCGATGCGAGCAACATCGACCGCTTCAACTTCTGAGTGCTACTGATGGCGGAGCGCCGGCGCGACGCCGCGCTTCGCCTCGGCATCAACGCCGCGACTTGGACAGCACATGCGCGAGCCCGAGATTCGTCGCGATCTGCCAGACATAGACGCGCGAGTAGCGCACGCCGTAGCGCCGTTCGATCACCTCGCGCAAGCGCGCGTTCGTCCACGCATCGCTTTCGAAGCCGTGGTCGCGCGCCGAGCCCTGCAGCGCCGTCGCGATCCAGCCGAGCGCATCCTGATCCAGCACCGATGCCCGCCCGCCGACGCCCATTTTGGCGAGCGCGTCGAGGCCGCCTTCCGACACCATCGCCTTGTAGCGGCGCACCGTCTGCAACGACAGATGCAGCTCGTCCGCCACCTGTTCCACCGATACGCCTTCGAGCAGCATGCGGCCCGCCGTCATGCGGCGCACGACGCTCGGCAGCGAGTCGGAGCGGGAATGCATGGCTCGCCCCTCGCGGATCAGTGGAGCCCGCGCACCGCGGCTCAGGCGCGACAGCCCGAAGCGCGATCGCCGGCCGGCGTTCGCGCCGGCAGTGATGGATGCGCATCGGGGGTGAGCTCGCGGCGTGCCTGTGCATTCATGCGTGGCTCCTCTCGACCGTGGGCGTTCGGACGACTCGACGAAGTCGATGCGCGGCGGCATTCCGCCCGCCGGCTTCAGAGGAGAGCAATAAACCGTTTCCGGCACGATGGCGATGCATCGCCGAAAATTTTTGAACTTGATAAACGGCAGCGAATTGCCTATGGCACGACGGCCCTGCGATACGCGATGCGTAACGCCGCGCGAATCGATTTCGCGCGCTTCACGGGCGACGTGAGAGGCATCGCCTCAGACGCGGTAAAACTCGATGTCCTGTCCTGCATGCACCGCGCGTTTGAGCCATTCGGGCATATCGCCGACGCCGTCCCAGGTGTCGCCACTGGCGTTGCGGAACACCGGCTGATCGCCGTGGCTTTGCGGCATGATGGGGAGTTGCGGCATCGCCCGTCTGGGTTTCTGCGCGCCATTTGCTCCGTTGGTTTTCGTGAGCATGGGCGGCGGCGGGGGCGGTTCCGACGCTTCGGCTAATGCTTCGGCCAATGCGCTTTCGGTGATGCCGAATTCGGCCATACGGCTGCGCAAATACGCAATGATGCTATCTCGCTTTCTTTCGTCCACGGCTTTCCTGATTCAGCTTTTTGATTTGCAGAAGACGAACCGATGCTCCGCGCGGACCGGGGCGGTTCGATGGCCTGAAGTTATATTTAATACAAGCGTGGCGCAGCGCCTGCCGCGCGTCAATTAGTGTATTTACCGCAAGGCTGCTTTAATCCGCCGGTCGTTGCCTGAATAGCCGGCACCCGGCCGATTGCAGATAACGCCAGTTCAGGGATCACCGTGACGGACGCGCGACGGGCGTGCGCGCGGGAAGTCACGCCGCATAAGCCGAAAACGGCCATGATCCGTGGAACACGAGGCTCGCGCCGCATGGCGGCAACCTCGCTTTGAACTCTATTGTATGCTGCGCGCGGCCATTATTAAAAAAGTTTTAACGGGTATGCTGCTCTCCCGGTAATTCCGCGCCGTGCGCGCGAATGGCGGCAATGAGTTCCGCGGGCGTAATCTCATAACGCACTTCACGATGAATCCCGGGTTTGCGCTCGTCGATTTCGATGAGCAGGACGGCCTTGCCGTCCGCGGCGGGTTCGAGCCGCAGCGAACGCACTTCCTGGCCGCTCGCCTCATCGTATTCGGTCAGGAGCGTCATGGCTCCGGTGGCAGCGCTTTTCGGCATCGACATTCTTCCTCCCTCTTGCGACATCGTTGTTGTTGTCCGCCGCATCGTCCGGCCGCGCGCAGGGACAGCGTGCGCGCTTCAGGGAGATGCTTGGCGGGTAAGGCAGACGCGAAGCGCGCGGTCCATGCGGCGGCGGTGCGGCTCCGGCATCTCATTATTGCCTGTCAAAAGCGCGCGCGTCCAGCATGGGGCGTTTTGCCGTCGTGTCCGGGCGCGGGATTCAGGCGTTCGCGCCGATGGCGTCCCGCGCTTCGGCGGTGATTTCGAACGAGCGCAGACGCGCCTTGTGGTCGAAAATCTGCGCCGTCACGATGAGTTCGTCCGCGCGCGTCTGATCGATGACCGAGCGCAGCCCCGCCTCGACATCCGCGCGATTCCCCACGACCGAGCACGCGAGCGAGTGCTCGACGCCCGCGCGCTCCGCCGGCGACCACGCGATCGACTCGACGGGCGGCGGCAGTTGCCCCGGCGTGCCACGCCGCAGATTGACGAACTGCTGCTCGAGCGACGTGAACAGGAAGCGCGCCTCCTCGGTGGTATCGGCGGCGAAGACGTTGACGCCGACCATCGCGTAAGGCTTCTTGAGCGTCGCCGAAGGACGGAACTGGGAGCGGTAGACGTCCAGCGCCGTCAGCAGATAGTCCGGGGCGAAATGGGACGCGAACGCGAACGGCAGCCCGAGCGCGGCGGCGAGCTGCGCCGAAAACAGCGACGAGCCGAGCAGCCAGATCGGCACATGGAGGCCGGCGCCCGGCACCGCGCGCACGCGCTGACCTTCGACGGGATCGGCGAAAAAGCGTTGCAGCTCGACGACATCGTCCGGGAACGAGTCCGCGCTGCCCTGCAGGTCGCGACGCAGCGCCCGCGCAGTGGTCTGGTCCGTGCCCGGCGCGCGGCCCAGCCCCAGGTCGATGCGCCCCGGAAACAGCGAGGCCAGCGTGCCGAACTGTTCGGCGATGACGAGCGGCGCGTGATTCGGCAGCATGATGCCGCCCGAGCCGACGCGAATCGTCTTCGTGCCGGCCGCGATATGGCCGATCACCACCGACGTCGCCGCACTGGCGATGCCCGTCATGTTGTGATGCTCCGCGAGCCAGTAGCGCAGGTAACCCCAGCGTTCGGCGTGCTGCGCGAGATCGAGCGAATGAGCGAAGGCATCGGCGGCGGTCGAGCCGAGCGGGATGGGCGAAAGGTCGAGCAGCGAGAAGGGGATCATTGCGGATTGTTGGCTTTCGGTGACGTGGCAATTCGCGCACGGCGAACGCGGCTACGCGCGGGAAAACCCGATTGTGCCGAAAGTCCGGGAAGTCTGCCGGGACCGGCCGAGGCCGGGCGCGGTGTGCGAGGCGCGTGCGGCAATTATTGACAAGTGCCGAATGCAGCCCGTGATATACATCCGCGCCGCGGTCTGTCCCCTAAGGAGTTGCAAGCACTATTCCCGACGGGCCGCCGATCAAAACAACAACGAAGGATTCGGACAATGAGCACGCCAAACGAAATGCGTCCTGCCCTGACCTATGACGGGGATCTCGGCGATATGTACGCCGTCTACTTCAAAAATCTGCTGTTGAGCATTATCACGCTGGGAATTTATCGGTTCTGGGGCGTCACGAATATGCGCCGCTATGTGTGGTCGCATGTGCGCTTTCAGGATGAACGATTCGAATACACCGGCACCGGCGGCGAGCTGTTGCGAGGCTTTCTTCTCGCGGGCGCCGTGCTGGTCGGTGCGAGCGTGGCGGCGTTGATCGTCGGCGGCGTGCTGAAGGCCGCCACCGGCAGCGCGGTGGTTGCGTCGCTGCCTGTGTTCGTCCTTTATGTGGTCGTCTTCGTCCTGGCGCTCGGCGCGTATTACAGTGCGGAGCGGTATCGACTGAGCCGCACGGTCTGGCGCGGCATTCGCGGCGGGATGACCGGATCGGCGTTCGCGTACGGGCTGAAGTCGCTGCTGTACGCGCTGCTTTGTGTCGTGACGCTTTACCAACTGGTGCCCTGGGTGACGATGCGGCTCCTCGAAAGCCGCATCAACGCAAGCAGCTTCGGCGACCAGTCCTTCAGTTTTCAGGGGCAGGCCGGCAAGGTCTACGGCGCATTTCTCATTGCATTGCTTGGCTCCCTTGCGCTCGCCGCCGCGCTCGGCCTGCTGATCGTCTGGCCGGTCGCGACGTTCATTCAGCAATCGCACGATTCCCTCGGCGGCCTCTATCTCGCGGTCCTGGCGGGCATTTTTATGGGCGGCGTGGTCCTGGTGCTGTTCATCATCGGTTCGTGGGTGATGAGTTGCTTTTACTTCGCGAGCCTGTCCCGCCACGTGGCGGCCAACACGACGTTCGGCGCACTGCGATTCGAAAGCCGTGTGACCGCGTTTCGCGTCATGCGCCTCGTGCTGGGCAACCTGGCCATTCTCGCGGTGACGGCTGGCCTCGGGTATCCGATCGCCCTGCATCGCGGCTTGCGCTTTGCCGCCACGACGCTGTTCGTCGCCGGCGAAATCGATCCGGCCGCATTGCATCAGACCACGCTGCGCGCGCCCGCGGCGGGCGAAGGCATGCTGAACGCGCTCGATCACGGCGCGGTGCTGTGAAGACGACGGTCCGCTTCTTCGACGGCAAGTGCGGCGCCGAGCATCGCGGGAGTTTGCGCATCGACGATGGATGCATGGTCATCGTCGATGAAGGGACCGGACGCGAGCACGCGCGTTGGCCGCTGCACGCGATGCACAGTGGCGATCCGAACCCGGACGGCGTTGTCGCTCTGTGGTGCAAGGGCGAGCCGGGCCGCGTGCTGGCCAATTGCGCCGCGTTACCGTCCGAACTGCCGCGCCGGCGTGCCCGGCCGCGCCACGTGGCGTGGGTCGCGTCGATGGCGGTCGTGTTCGCTTTTCTGGCGGCGGGCGCGGCGTTCGTGCGCGACCCGTCGCTGGCCGTGAAGCTGGTCCCGCTCTCGGTGGAAGCCCACTTGGGCGATGCCGCGCAAGCCGCGCTCACGAGCACGAACCGCGTTTGCGAGGGCGCTGCGGGCCAGGCGGCCTTGAGCGCGCTCGAAGCCCGCCTTGCGCGTGCGGCGGGTATCGCTCGTCCGGTGAGCGTGATCGTCGTGGACGACGATCAGATCAACGCGTTCGCGCTGCCGGGGCGGCGCATCGTCGTGATGAAGGGGCTGATCGATCATGCGAGCGACGCCAACCAGCTTGCGGGCGTGCTCGCGCACGAGACGGCGCACATCGCGAACCGCGATCCGCTGACCGGCGCGATGCGCCAGCTCGGCATCCGCGCCGTCGCGACGATGTTCGGCGTGGACATCGGATACGGCGATGTTTCGTCGATTGCGGGCCACTTCCTGACGCTATCGTACGGTCGCGAGGCGGAGCGCGCCGCCGATGCGCGGGGCATCGCCTATCTGCATGCAGCGGGTCTGCGCAGCGACGGCCTCGCCGCCTTTTTGATGTCGATGACAAAGCGCGAGGGCGAATTCGCGCTGCCGCCGTTCCTGTCCGATCATCCCCGCACCGATGACCGCGTGCGTGACAGTCAGGGTTCATCGACCGGCGACGACGCGATGAGCGACGCGCAATGGCGGGCGATTTCGAAGATGTGCGCGCCGTGAAGTCACGCGAGCCGCGGATACCCAAGCTCGATCGACTCGCGCTCGTATCGGTCGATGCAAGCGTAATCCGCTTGCGGTAAGCGCAGCATTGAGCGAAGCATCAGCCGCTTCGCCAACTCGCCGTCTTCCGCGACTGCATCGGAAAGCGCGATGGCGAGCGCATCGACGATGGGTTGCGCAACGCGCTTCGACGCGATGAACGGCAAGGCAGGCGCGCTCGCCGTGAACCCGATCTCGCGGATGCCCGCCGCGAGTTCCGGCCGATGCGCCCGCACGAACGCGAGCGTGACGCAATCAATGGCGGCGACATCGCCCGAGCGCTCGACGGTGAGCGCGCGCAGCGACGCCAGATGCCCGCCGCTCTTCGTGACCGCCGAAAAGAACCGTCCGTTCGATGCGAACGGCGCGACCGCGTGGCGGAACAGGTTCATGCCGCTGTTGGAATCGTCATCGTTATAGACAGCGTGCAGCTCGCGGCACGCTTCGAGCGACGAGGCGCCGACGTGCGCGCCGGCCACCAGCACGCTGCGATAGCCGCCGCGCTCGCAGCCGGGCGCATCGAACGCGGGCGTCGCGACGAGCTGAACGCGCTCGTCGAGCGCATGCAGCAGCGGATAGCCGCAGGTCTGCGAGAGCAGCACATCGTCACGCAGCCAGAAGGCGGTGAGATCCGCGCCGGGATCGACGATCTGCACGGTATCGCCGCGCGCATCGAGCCACGGCGAAACGCGCGTCAGCACGGCGTCGAGCAGGGTGCGCCAGTCGTCCGCGAGAGCGGGCGCGACGTTGTACATCGGCAAGGCGGCGATCCACTGCATGAAGGCGGGCAATCAGGCGGAAGGAGACTGCATCGTACCGAGTTCGCCACGGCCTCGCCGAAACCGCGCGGGGGCGTGCACGCCGGCATCGCCCGCAAACGGATGCACCGGCGACGCCGCTTTCGTGAACGCATGCCGCGCGAGCCACTCGCCATATCCCTGCACGACGAACCCGCCGTTATTCACCCGATACGCCTCGCGCCGCTGCGCATACAGCTCGCCGAGGCCGTACCACGGCACGCCCGGCAAGTCGTGATGCACCGCGTGATAGTTGTTGTTGAGAAAGAGCAGCCGCCAGGGCCACGCAGCCTCGTTGATGACCGTGCGTTCGCGCTCGTCATGGACTGCACGATGCTCGCGAAACGATCGCACCGAAGCCAGCGCGAGTGACGCGTAGCCGACGCCGAAAACGAACGCGCGCCACGGAATGCCGCATCGCGCATCGAGCCACCATGCGAGCGCGGCGAGCGCTAGCGCGTGAACGGCCCAGCTTCCGACGATCCGCCATTGCCGTGTCGCAAGCGCCTGCGCCGCTTCGCGCCACGACGCGGCGATCGAAAACCACGGGCCGATCAGCATGCGCCCCGCGAACGTGTTGCGCGCGGCAATCGCGGCCCGCAGCAGCGCACCGGCGTTCTCCCATTGCTCGGGCGTGACGTAATAGCTTTCCGGATCGCGGCCGGGAACGGTGAGATGGTCATCGTCGTGATGGCGAAGATGCGAGTCGCGATAAACCGCGTACGGGAACCACACCGCGAGCGGCGCGATGCCGAACAGCATGTTGACGAACGGCCAGCGCGTCGGATGACCGTGCAGCAACTCGTGCTGCAGCGACATGTACCAGCAGGACAGCACCGCCAGCAGGCCGAGCGCGAGCGGCAGGCCGAGCGCGCGCGCGTTGATCGCGACCGCGAACCAGCCGCCATGTACCGCGACGATCACGAGCCACGTCGGCCATTCGCTGCGCCAGCGCCACGACGCGCGCCGATCCTGGATTGCATCGCGTTGTGCGTCGTCGAGATAGCGTGGCATGGCGGGCTCTGTTCAGCGGAAGGGCCATGTTAGCCGCGCGCGCTCATTCGCCCAACGAACGAATCGGCCTATGTTTTTCGCGGCGAAGGGAAAGGCGCGGCGTCCCACGCGCGGACCCGGAGTTTGCAAATGTTGACAAAGTGAACCGGACGCCCGTGCTATACCTTTGGCCGCTTTGAGTAAGCGCATCCGGAACATGCCGACATCGGTCGATCGTTAGACATGCCAACGTGATGCAGTCACGGCCGCGGCGATGCTGTCCGCGACGCCAATTTCATGAGCAAGGAGAAAGAGTTGAATAAGCTGATGGCTATGAGCGCCTGCGTGGCCGCCATTTCCGTGCTGACGGGTTGTTCCGGCCTGAACCGCACGAACGAGGAAGCGCTGAACCGCGCGGCCGGCATCGAAGTGACGAAGACGGAAGAGGGTGTCGATGTCCGTCTGCCGGAGAAGGTGCTGTTCGACTTCGACAAGTCCGTATTGCGCGCCGGTTCCGCCGCCGCCATCGACCGCTCGGCCATCCTGATCCAGCGCAGCAAGAAGCCGGTTCTGGTCGAAGGCCATACCGACAACATCGGCGATCACGCGTACAACCAGACGCTGTCGCAGGAGCGCGCCGAGACGGTCGCGCGGGCCATCGCGGCCAAGGGTGTGGATCCTGCTCGCATCAACTACAAGGGCCTGGCGTACGACCGTCCCGTCGCGAGCAACGACACCGACGAAGGCCGCGCGCGCAATCGCCGCACGGAAATCGTGATCATCGGCGAATCGGTCGATACGATCATGGGCAAGTAAGCGGTCTCGTTGCCGAATCGTCCGGTCGCCCGGCCGTCGCATTGCTCGCGGCGGCCGGGCGATCTCGCTTTTGGCGGGCGCCAATATTGGCCGGAGACCGAAGCAGGGTATTCTCTGACCCTCCGCTCAAGTCCGCGCGCATATGGCCCGACCTCCCGAACCCGGCACCGCGTCACGTTCTCCGAATCCTTCCGTCACGCCCCGGCTGCCGCGCCGGTCGATGCGCCTCCTCGCCGGGCTCGTCGCGTTCAATATCCTCGCCTGGGTCTGGGCGCTCGTCGCCTTTCGTCACTATCCGCTGCTGCTCGGCACGTCGATGCTCGCGTATTCGCTGGGGCTTCGTCATGCCGTCGACGCCGACCACATCGCCGCCATCGACAACGTCACGCGCAAGCTGATGCAGCAGGGCAAGCGGCCGCTCGGCGTCGGCATCTTCTTTTCGCTCGGTCATTCCACGGTCGTCGTGCTGGCGACGGCGCTCATCGCGGCGACCGCGCTCGCGGTGCAGGAGCGCTTCGCGTCGTTTCGCGAGATCGGCGGGCTGATTGGCACGTCGGTGTCCGCGCTCTTTCTCTTCGCCATCGCGGCGATGAACCTGTTCGTGCTGCGCGGCGTGTGGCGTGCGTTCCGGCGCGTGCGTCGCGGCGACGCCATCGCCCGGGACGATGCCGACACGCTCGCCATCGCCGGCGGCCCGCTCGCGCGCATCGCGCGTCCGTTATTCGGACTGGTCGGCAAGAGCTGGCACATGTATCCGCTCGGCTTCCTGTTCGGACTCGGTTTCGATACCGCCACGGAAATCGGCCTGATGGGCATCGCGGCGTCCGAGGCCACGCGCGGCTTGCCGGTGTGGTCGATCCTCGTGTTTCCGGTGCTGTTCACGGCGGGCATGTCGCTGATCGATACCGCCGACAGCATGCTCATGCTGGGCGCGTACGGCTGGGCCTTCACGAAGCCGGTCCGCAAGCTCTACTACAACCTGACGGTCACGCTCGTGTCCGTCGTGATCGCCGTGTTCGTCGGGGGCGTCGAGGCGCTCGGCCTGATCGCAGATCGGCTTCAGCTCAAAGGCGGCTTATGGGATGTCGCCGCGATGCTCTCGGAGCACTTCGGCGCGCTCGGCTATGCGATCGTCGGGCTGTTCGCGGCCTGCTGGCTCGTGTCGGCGCTCATCTATAAATGGCGCGGCTACGATGCGCAGGACGCCGTCAACGCGCGCTGACTGACGTTTCCGTTACACGGGCATCGTTCCTGCTGTCACCGTGCGCCTGCCGCCCATCGATCCCGCATCGGGCGGCCTTCACGGAGAACGATCATGGCAGAGCCGGACAAGAACCCGTCCGCGGGAAAAGAGTCACCTCACCTCGACCGCGACGAACGCGAACAGGCCGCCGAGCATTCGACGCCGCACGCGCTCGTGATTCACGAGATCGTGCGCGAAGAGGGCGAAGCCGCGATGGAGCGCACGTTTGCCGCGCTCATGTGGTCCGCGCTCGCCGCCGGCCTTTCGATGGGCTTCTCGTTCCTCGTTCAGTCCATTCTCGAAAGCGAGTTGCCGGACACGAGCTGGCGCAGCCTCGTCGCGAGCTTCGGCTATACGATCGGCTTCGTCTTCGTCATCCTCGGACGCCAGCAGCTCTTCACCGAAAGCACGCTGACGGCGGTGCTGCCCGTTCTCGTGCGGCGCGACCTGAAGACGCTCGGCAAGACGTTCCGGCTATGGGGCATCGTGATCTTCTTCAACCTGATCGGCACCGTGATCTTCGCCGGCCTGTTGCAGATACCCGGCGTATTTTCTCCGGAGGTGACAGAAGCGCTGGCGAAGGTGGCCAAAGCGCCGTTCTCAGGCGATTTCGGCGTGACCGTCGTGCGCGCGATGTTCGCCGGCTGGCTGATCGCGCTGATGGTGTGGCTGCTGCCGAGCGCGCGGTCGGCGCGGCTTCTCACGATCCTGCTCGTCACCTATACCGTCGCCGTGAGCAAGCTGTCGCACGTGATCGCGGGATCGGTGGAATCGGCATATGCGGTGATGACCGGCGCGCACAGCGTCTCCGACTACTTCCTCGTGTTCCTGCTGCCGACGTTCATCGGCAATGTGATCGGCGGCGTGTCGCTGGTGGCGATCGTCAATCACGCGGCCATCGCGCCGGAGATCAACGGGTCGTCGCATCACGCGGACTGAACGCCGGGATCGGCCCGCGAGCTGCGGTGCGGGTTATTTGTTGTTGCCCGCGCCGGTGCCGTACAGGCCGTTGTTGAATCCGCCTGCGCCGTCGGTCTTGTGTTCCTTGCCGACGGTCGCGCCGCGCGCCTTGCCGGCGGCATCCTTCGATTGCGGGCGCTGCGATTCATGCACCACCGTTCCCGACGGATTGGCCCGGCCCGTCGAATCCGACGTGCGGCTCTCCTGCTGGTCGGAACCCGCAGGCTGCGTGATCTGGGCGTGGCTGGCCGTGCCGAATGCGGCGGCAGCGCACGCGAAAAGAGTGGCGGCGATTCGATGTGACGTGACGGACATGGCGCCTCCAGGCGTGACTCATAGGAGTGTCCAGTCGAGCACGAACGATGCCTGACGCCGATTCGCCTGCCGGGTAGTGCAAGCACGCGCGGCATGTCTCGCGCGTGAGGATCGGGGATCGCGCCGCGGCGCGAGTGGCGAAAGCGGCCGGCTTCAGGCCGCTTTCGCCCAAAGCCTGTTGGTCGTCCTTTTGCGGCTGCCGCCGTCGCGTGGCGTGCTTCGCATGGCGTCGAGCGCGAGGCGCAGCGCTTCGATGCGCTGCTTCTGCGCCGGCACGAGCGCATAGCCGTTCACCACGGCCGCGAGCCGTTCACGCCAGTATTCGACGTTGAGGGCGCCCGGCGACTGATTGTTCATTGTGCGAAGCTGCGCGACCGCGCGCTCGATATGCTGAAGTTCGACATCCGCCAAAGCCGACGGCAACAGGCTGCCCGTGGCCTCGCTCTTTTTCTTCTTCATCGCTGGTCTTCCTCTCAGCCGCGCGGCGCACGCTCTTCGTCGTTACGCCGGCGGGCACCCCGTTTCACCCGCGCGATTTCTGATGAATCGTCGCAGGCGGCCCTTGCTCGTTATCTTTACGATCGTGACCGTTGTGCTGTCTTTGAGTCTTTGTCGATCAAAGGTACGACCGTTGAGCAAAATGTACGCAACGGGGCCCATGTGGCTCCGTCTGTCAACGCACACTTAATGCCGCGGCGCGCTTCTTTCGATGCTGCGATGCGCCACCCGGCGGCGCATCGCCTCATTCGTCTTCATCGGATGGCGGCCGGTCCGCGCGCTTTCCGCTGCGTCCGATTTGCGCTTCCATCGCCTGATCGAGCTTGCTGACCTTGCGCGGCCTGGCCGGCTCTCGCGCGTCGACGAACGCGATGAAGTCGTCCATCGGGAGCGGGTCGCAGAGCTTGCTCGCGCCTTGCGCGGAGCGTTCGATGAGATAGAAGTAGCCGCCCGGCATGCTGACGGCCGCGTAGTGCGGATTGCCGCTGCGGGTCTTGAGCCGTTCGACGGCATGGATGGCTTTAGTGGAGCGCATGCGGTTCTATGCTCCGTGCGACGTCACGGCGCGCACTTCTTGCCCGCGCCTTCGAGCCAGAGGTTCGATGCGTGGCGCTCGCCCGGATAAAAGCGATACACCGTCTGGCCGTTGTCGTAACGAACCTTGATGACGTTCGAATCGCCGAATTCGAGCATCGCGCCTTGCGGAATTGCCGTCTGCTTGAATGTGGCGTTGTGTTTCTTCGCTTCGTCGGCAATGCACTGGACGATGCTGCTGACCTTGTTTTCCGTCGATGCCGTATCGACTTCCGGCTGGCCGGCATCGGCGTTGTGAAAGCGGCCGCAAGCCGCGAGGAGCATGGGCAGCGCGAGGGCCGCGATGAGTTTTTTCATGGTCTTCCCGTTGTCGTGTTGGCAGGCGGATCGCGTGATTAGAGCACAGCGTCTTTACAGTTCGGACAGCTTGCGCAGCAACGTCCGCGCCCGCCTGTGTTCGCGCTTCATCCGTCTTCACGCGTCGGGCGGGATGCCGAGCAGCGGCAGCGTCGCGCCGACGATGCCCGAGAAGACCGGACCCGCGACCGTTCCGCCGTAGTACGTGCCGCCCGACGGCTCGTCGATCATCACCGCGACGATCACGCGAGGATCGCTCATCGGCGCGATGCCGACGAACGACGCGCGATACTTGTTCGCCGCATACGCGCGCCCGATTTGCTTGCGCGCCGTGCCGGTCTTGCCGCCGACGCGATAGCCTTCGACCGCGGCGGCGCGTCCGGTGCCGTTCGGGCCCATCGCCATCTCGAGCATGTTGCGCACGGCGGCGGCGGTCGCGGGCTTGACGACGGGCACGCTCTCGCGCCGTTTCTCGCCGTGAATGAGCGTGGCCGCGTGGAAGTGTCCATCGCCGGCATAAGGCGTGTAGAGCTGCGCGATCTGCAGAAGCGACAAGGAGAGGCCGTAGCCATAGGCCATCGTCGCCTGCTCGATGGGCTTCCATCGCTCGGGCGAGCGCAGCCGTCCCGTCGCCGCGCCGGGGAACGTGAGCTCCGGCGCGCGCCCGATGCCGTATTCGCGATACTTGTCCCAGATGGTTTGCGCGGGCAGTTGCAGCGCGAGCTTCGTCAGCGCGACGTTGCTCGACATCTGCACCGCTTCGGACACGGTGATGACGCCGTGATTCGACGTGTCGTGAATCACGTTCGGGCCGATCTTCATGGTGCCGGGCGCCGTATCGATGCGCGTGTCCGGCCGCACCTTGCCGAGATCGATGGCGAGCGCCGCCACCAGCGGCTTGATGGTCGAGCCGGGTTCGAACGTATCCGTCAGCGCGCGATTGCGCAACTGCTCGCCGGTGAGGTGGCTGCGGTCGTTCGGATCGAAGCTCGGATAGTTCGCGAGCGCGAGCACTTCGCCGTTCTTCGCATCGAGCACGACGACGCTGCCCGCGCGCGCGCGATGTTTCGCGATCGCCGTCTTCAGTTGCGAATGCGCGAGCTGCTGGATGCGCCGGTCGATGGTCAGCTGAATCGTTTCGCCGTTCTGCGGCAAGTCTGTCTCGCCGATCTGCAAGACGACGCGCCCCAGGCGATCGCGAATGACTTCGCGCTGACCCGCTTCGCCGGCGAGACGCGCATCGGCGGCCAGTTCGACGCCTTCCTGGCCCTTGTCCTCGTTATCCGTGAAGCCGACGACATGCGCCGCCGATTCGCCCTCGGGATAGAAGCGCTTCGTATCCGGCACGAGCGTGACGCCCGCGCGCCCGATTTCGGCGATGTGCTCGGCGGCTTGCGCCTCGACCTGACGTTTGAGGAGCACGAAGCGGCGATCGGTGTCGAGACGCCGCGCAAGCTCGCGCGGCGGCATGCCGAGCAGCCGGGCAATGTCGTCGTTGCGCGCGCCGTCGAAGCGTTTCGGGTTCGCCCACACTTCGTACGTGGACAGGCTCACGGCGAGCATCGCGCCGTGCCGGTCGACGATGCGTCCGCGGGTCGCCGCGAGCGCGAGCGTGCGCTGATAGCGCTTCTGTCCTTCGCCGATGTAGAACTCGTGGTCGACCACCTGGACCCACATCGCGCGCCCGGCGAGCGCGAGAAACGCCGCCGTCACGCCGGCGAAGACGAGCCGCGAACGCCAGGCGGGCAGGCGGCTTCCGAGCATCGTGCTGCGGTGATGCGTGTGGAACTCGCGGCCGCCGGTTGTTTTTTTTTCTGAACATCGATCGAGTGGGATCAGGCCGGACCGGATGCAGCGAGCCGCGCGAGCGCGGCGTCCAGATCGGCGGGGGAAACGGGATTCGAGCAATCGGGCGCATCCGGCAGATGGATGCCGATCTCTTCGCTCAACGTGCGGCGCAGGTCGGCCACGGTGGACGATTCGCGATGCGTCGTGCCTTCGTGATCGTCGTGAGACGAGAAGCGCTGGTTGAACACGCCGTACCGGCGACCCGGCGCAAGGCGGGCGGCAAGCAGGTTATGCACGAAGATGGATTGCGGATACGTCGAGACGAAGTGGTTCGACATCTCGTAGTCGATGTCGTATTGCGGATCGAAGTCGAAGCGATAGACAGGCGTCCACTTGCCCTCGATCAGCGCATCCAGCCGATAGTGCGGCAGCCGGGCGCCCGGCTCGATGCGCTCGAGGCGAAACGCGCCGTGCGGCGTGATCTGCTCCAGTCCGCTCGAGAGCGCGAGCGGCGCGGACAGCGTCATGCCGCCGAAGCCGACATCGGTGACGAACGCGCCTTCGTCCAGATCGACGACCAGCAGCATGTGCGAACGCGGCGGCATCGCGGTATCGGCGCGGCCCCACAGCACGCGCGCCGCGTAGCTTCGGACGCGAAAACCCAGCGCTTCGAGTACGCTGCGAAAAAGCAGGTTGTGTTCGTAGCAGTAGCCGCCGCGCCGCTCGCTCACGAGCTTGCGCTGCAGCGACGCGAGATCCAGCCGCACCGGACGGCCGAGCAGGACGTCGAGATTTTCGAACGGTATCGCCTGGGGATGAAGCAGATGCAGCGCCCGCAAAGTGTCGAGCGTCGGCGCGGGACGTTCTTCCTCGCGATAGCCGATGCGTGCGAAGTAAGCGGACAAGTCGATGGAAGTGTCGGTTGCATTCATGTGAGTGAGCGGTGAATTGCGACGCGTCGTCCGTGAGCGCGGACATTTTACGACACGAAAGGCGTGAAATTACAGAAAGCATACAAAGAAGCGCGCATGCCGAAAGACACGACGCTCGATTGAACTGTGCCGCATCGGCGAGAGTCTTTCCAGCTTCAGCCCAACGGATGAGGATTCCAGTTCATGGCAAATGACGTGAAACAGTCGAGCGATTCGGAACCATCGACGAGGCGGCGCGCGCCCGCCTGCACGCTGGTCATCTTCGGCGCTGCGGGCGATCTCACCAGGCGGCTTCTGATGCCCGCGCTCTATAACCTCTCGGCTCAGGGACTGCTCGACGACGACATGCGGATCATCGGCGTCAATCATGGCGCGCGGGCGACCGATCAATGGCGCGATGAACTGACCCAGGCGCTGCGCAAGTTCGCCGCCGACAAGGCCAGCACCTTCCACACATCGGAGCTGAACGACGATGCGTGGAACCGCATCGCGCAAAAGCTCGAATACTTCGCGGGAGAGTTCGCCGACGACGAGACCTTCACGCGCCTCAAGGAACGGCTCGCGCAGCAGCAGAGCGGCAATGTCGTGTTCTATCTGGCGGTGAGCGCGCGCTTCTTCGCGCCGATCGCCGAACGGCTCGGCCGCACCGGCCTGCTCGAACAGAAGGACGGCGCGTTCAGGCGGCTCGTGATCGAAAAGCCGTTCGGCACGGACCTCGCCTCCGCGAAGGAGCTGAACCGCTGCATCCTCGCGCATGCCGAGGAATCGCAGGTGTATCGCATCGATCATTTTCTCGGCAAGGACACCGTGCAGAGCATTCTCGCGGTGCGCTTCGCCAACGCGATGTTCGAACCCGTGTGGCGGCGCGAGTACATCGACCACGTGCAGATCACGGCGGCGGAGACCATCGGCGTGGAAGGGCGCGGCAGCTTCTACGAGCAGACGGGCGCATTCCGCGACATGTTGCCGAATCATCTGTTCCAGTTGCTCGGCATGGTCGCGATGGAGCCGCCCAATTCGTTCGACGCCGAAAGCGTGCGCGACAGGAAGGCCGATGTCTTCGATGCGATCAAGCCGCTATCCGCGAACGACGTCGTGCTCGGCCAGTACGAAGCCGGACCCGCCGGCCCGGCGTACAGGGACGAGCCGGGCGTCGCGAAGGACAGCCGCACGGAAACCTACGCGGCGGCGCGCGTTCATGTCGAGAACTGGCGATGGGCGGGCGTGCCGTTCTATCTGCGCACCGGCAAGCGGCTGACGGAACGGCGCACGGAGATATCGGTGCAGCTGAAAGCTGTGCCGTTCCGCCTTTTCCGCGATACTCCCGTCGATGCGCTGACGCCGAACGTCTACACGCTGCGCATCGATCCCGGGCACGGCACGAGCTTCGACTTCAACGTGAAGATGCCCGGCCCGCTGATGCAGATCGGCGCGGTGCGATCGGCGTTCGATTACAGCGACTTCTTCGCGGCAAGCGCAAATGTCGGCTATGAGACGCTGCTCTACGACTGCATGCTCGGCGACCCGACACTGTTCCAGCGCGCGGACAGCATCGAGACGGCGTGGGCGGCGGTGGATCGCGTGCTGCATCCGGATGCCGAACTGCCGGTGCATGGCTATGCGTCGGGCAGCGCAGGCCCGGAAGCCGCGGACCAACTGCTCGCCGCCGACGGCCGCGCGTGGCGTTCGCTGACGGACGATGCCGGCAAGAAGTGAACTCTTTCTCGACCGAGGACAAGAAGCGTGAGCACGGAATCGAAAACGAAGCACAGGACGCGCGTTTCCACGACCAAGGGCGCGCCGAAGGCTGACCGCATCCTGGCCATCGACATCGGCGGCACGGGGTTGAAGGCCGCTGTCCTGTCGGAAGACGGGGAGATGAAAAGCGAGCGCGTGCGCGTTCCGACACCGAAGCCCGCCACGCCCGATGCCGTCGTCGATACGCTGATGACGCTCGTCGCACCGATTACCGGGGAGCCGCCGACGCATCTCTCGATCGGCTTTCCCGGCGTCGTGCGCGACAACGTCGTGCTGACCGCGCCGAATCTGGGCAACGAATACTGGTATCGCGTCCCGCTCGCCGACATGATCTCCGCGCGTCTTGGCGGCGTGCCGGCGCGGATGATCAACGACGCGGAGATGCAGGGCCTTGCCGCGATAGAAGGCGGCGGCATCGAAATGGTCCTCACGCTCGGCACCGGCGCGGGCACCGCGCTATTCCGCGACGGCGAACTGATGCCGCATCTGGAGCTTGCGCATCATCCGGTATCGAAGGGGCGCACTTACGACGAATACATCGGCAACGCGGCGCGCGAGAAGGCGGGCAACAAGCGCTGGAACAGGCGCGTCGAGAAAATCATCGGCATACTGGCGACGCTCGTGAACTTCGACAAACTCTGGATCGGCGGGGGCAACGCCGCGCATCTGAAGTTCGACCTGCCGCCGAACGTCGCTGTCGTGTCGAACGCGGCGGGCATCGAAGGCGGCGCGAAGCTGTGGCATCCGCGTTCGGTGCGCGAGACTCGTCAACTGCCTCACTTCAATCAGCGCGAAGGAGCGCTCTCATGAACGGCAAAGGCCAATACGGTTTGCATAGCGTGAACGGCGACGGCGCCGCCGCCTTCGAGGCGCTCGCGCGCGTGGAGCTCGTCGTATCGGATTGCGACGGCACGCTGCTTCATACCGACAAGTCGATCAGCGAAGCCGCGAAGGACGCGGTGCGCCGGCTGCACGAAGCGGGCGTCGCCTTCACGGTCGCGAGCAGCCGGCCGGGGGCGGGCATGCGCAATATCGTCGAGACGCTTGCCGTCGACATGCCTTACGCGTCGTACAACGGCGGCAATCTCGTCGATCCGCGCACGCGGGAAGTGCTGGCCGCGCACAAGCTGCCGCGCGACGCGGTGCAGGCCTCGCTCGAAGCGCTCGCCGCGGCGGGCGTCGATGCGTGGGTGTTCGTTGGGGACGTGTGGTATCTGACGAATCCGGACGGCGCATACGTGCCGCGCGAGCGCCGCACGGTCGGCTACGACGGCGTGCTCGTGCAGCGTTTCGACGACGTGGATCTCGATGCGGTCGACAAGATCGTCGGCTCGACCGCCGATGCGCCGCTGCTCGAACGCGTCGAGCAGCAATTGCAGGCGCGCCTCGAAGGGCGCGCGAACGCGGCGCGCTCGCAGAGCTACTACCTGGATATCACCCACCTGCTCGCCAACAAGGGCGATGCGGTGCGCGAACTCGCGCGTCGCAAGAACGTGCCGCTGGAACGCGTGGCCGTGCTCGGCGACATGACCAACGACATCGCGATGTTCGAGATTGCGGGGGTGTCGATTGCGATGGGGCAGGCGTCGGAAGGCGTGCAAAGCCGCGCGAGCCTGGTATCGGCAACCAATGACGACGATGGATTCGCCGTGGGGATCGACGCGCTGCTGGCGGCGCGTGCCTGAGGGGAACCGCCCGCCGCGGATCGGGGCTTCGGACCAAACTTCGGACCGGCCAACGGATCAGCGGTGGACGCTAATGCTGACGAACGACGCCGGATGAGTTAGCGCCGGCGCATCGGTGCGCGTGCCATGCCGCCGCCTGCGCGTTCGTCCTTGTGACGGAAGTTGATGCGGCCTTTGGTGAGGTCGTACACGGACAGTTCCAGTGTGACGCGATCGCCGGCCAGAATACGAATGTGGTTCTTCCGCATGCGGCCCGATGCATACGCGCCCACGACGACGCCGTTGTCGAGCGTCACGCGATAGCGGCTGTCGGGGAGCACTTCGTCAACGATGCCATCGAGTTCGATGAGTTCTTCTTTCGCCATGTGAGCTCCTGTTGAGGGTGTTGTAGGGTGCTGCGCTCGCCTGTTTCACGTCCATTGCGCGCGCTTCGCCAGCACACGACGCCGGTTCGCGAATGGAGGCATGAGCGGCTGCGCCAGAAGGCATCGTCGCTGCAATGCGTCGGAAGCGATGTAAAGCGTGGTCCGGCACGCTCGACTGAACGAGCGCGCCACGTCTCATTTCAGGCTCGTGCTGAGCTTGACGGCATAGGCCGGAACAACTGCGTTCGCCTCGAGGCGGCGAACCCTGGCCGGCGTGACCGGGACGGCGAGATTGGCGCGGCAACCGCTCTGATGCATGATCAGGCGACGGCACGACGCCAACGTGCGGTGTGATGCGTGACTGCAGGGGTGAACGTGTCTGCTGTTGCTACCACGTGCGGCCAACGGGCCGAATTGCAAGGCATAGGTTCCAGCAAACATGTCCGATTAGACAGACGATACCGCGCAAGAGTTCCCGCGCGATGCCCTATGAATGATCGAAAATCGATGCAGACTTCGCATCGAAGGAGCCATTATAACCAACCTGCCCTTTTGAAGCGCAGGTAAAGCAGGATGTCGACGATCAGCATCACCGCGATGCACGCCGGATAGCCATACTTCCAGTCCAGCTCCGGTATGCGATGGAAATTCATGCCGTAGATGCCGGCGATCATCGTCGGGACCGCGAAAAGCGCCGCGAACGAGCCAAGGCGCTTGGTCACTTCGCTTTCCGCAAGCGCGATGAGGCCGAGGTTCACCTGAATCGCCGTGACGATCATTTCCCGGCGGCCTTCGATGGTCTTCACGATGCGCAGCAAATGATCGTACACGTCGCGAAAGTAGTCCTGCATGCCCGCGCACACGCCGGGCGGACGCCCGCCGTAGAGCTTGCTGACCGCCTCCAGCAAAGGCGCGGTGTGATGCTGCAGGAGCGTCATACGGCGCTTGAGCGAATACAGGTCTTCGATGATCTCCCGCGACGCCGCTGAACCGTTGTGCTCGAAGATGCGCTCCTCCACTTCGTCGAGATCCGCGCCGAGCGTCTCGAGGATAGGGAAATAGCGATCGACGACGGCATCGACGAGCGCGTACATCACGAAGGCCGGGCCGTGCTTGAGCAGTTGCGGCTCGCGTTCGCAGCGCTTGCGCACTTCCTGGAAGCCTTGCGTCGTGCGGTTACGCACCGAGATCACGTAGTTCCGTCCGACGAACACGTTGATTTCGCCGACGAGCAACTCGCCTTCTTCATCGAACTCGACGGTATGGAACACGGCGAAGAGCGAATCGCCGTATTCCTCGATTTTCGGCCGCTGATGCCCGTGCTGTGCGTCTTCGACAGCGAGCTCATGCAGTCCGAATTGATGCGCCATGTGAGCGAGTTCGCCCGGCCCCGGTTCCTTCAGTGCAACCCAGATGAAAGAGTCGGGCAGGTCGCGATACGCGTTGATGTCGTCGATATGTACGTCTGCCAGCTTCCGGCCGTTCTGATAAGCCGCGCAATTGACCAGCATGGGGCGCCCTTGTCGTCTCGATGTAATGAGCCGCGCATCATGCCCGGCGGGCGAGAGCGAGCGGCGTCGTCATCGTCGAATCTTAGCGGATCGGCTTGCTGAGCGGGCCTCGGCTTCCCATGCCGATGCGGTATTCGCGCGCCTCAGCTTGCCGAGTAATCGAGCGCGGGCACGACTTCCGCGGCCGGCAGCGCGGGCGGGCTCGACTGCATCGATTCGAGCTTGGTCAGCTTGCCTTCGACCGTCGCGCCGACATCCATGCGCAGCTTCTGATAGTAGATGTTGCCGTGAACGTGCGCGTTCGATTGCAGTTCGACGAAATGCGCGACCATCACGTCCCCGACCACGCGCCCGTTGATGATGACGTCATACGCGCTGACGTTGCCGTGAATCGCGCCCTGATCGCTGACGACGAGGAGCGATTCGTCGCCGGGGCGGCCGGTGACGTTGCCGGTCACCTGACCATCCATGCGCAGCCCTTCGCTGAATTCCAGGTCGCCGGAGATATGCACGTTATGTGCGACGAGCGTGGAGAGCTTGGCGGGCTTCACGCCCTGCGAGTCTTTCTTCGATGAAAACATGGCCAGTCCTTGCGATGCGATAAAAGTTGCTTCGAACGGCCACGCCATGCGGCGCGACCGGGTTGTCCGGGGGGAATCAGCGTTGCTTCTTCAGGAAAGCGAGGTCCGTCTGCAATCGTTCGATCTGCGCGGCGCCTTGCGCGACCCGCTGCTCGAGCGCGGCGCGGGTGGCGGCTTCCTGTTCGAGCGCGAATTGCGCGTGCGTCAGTTGCTCTTGCAGCTTCTGTTCGGAGGCGGGCGGCGCGCACAGCACGTCGAGCTTGCGCGACTGGTCCTGCGAGTTCTTGAGCGCGAACCCCGCCGCCACGAGCGCCCCGACCGCGCAAACCGCGGCGATGACGCCGGGTAGGTAGGCGGCGTTGCGCTTGGGCGTGAGGGAATAGCTATGCTGCGTGAGCTTCAGCGACGCGCGTTTGGAATCAGCTTTGCGCATTGAGCTTGGGCCTGAAAAGCGAGAGATAGGGCTTCGGATCGAGCTGTGCGCCGCCGACGATGACTTCGAAGTGCAGATGCGGCCCGGTCGAGCGGCCGGTCGAGCCGACTTCGGCGATTTCGTCGCCCGGCATCACGAACTGCCCTTCCTTCACGAGCACGCGCGATGCATGGCCATAGCGCGTGACGACGCCGTTCGAATGGCGAATGTCGACGGAATTGCCGTAGCCGTTGCGCTCGCCTGCCTGCACGACGCGGCCGCCCGCGCTTGCGAGGATCGCGGTGCCGGTCGGCGCGACCATATCGAGTCCCGGATGGAAACTCATGTGGCCCGTGAACGGATCGACGCGATTGCCGTATGGCGAGCCGTAGCGCGCACCCGGCGCGGGATTGCGGCCGGGAAACGCCATGTAGGCGGTGTAGTGGGCGAGCGTCTGACCCTGCAACTGCGAGAGCGTGTCGTCGAGACATCCGACGATCTTCTCCGCGGCCTTGAGCCTTTGCGCCGGCGTACCCGCGCTTGCGCGATCGGCATTGCACAGGCGCGGCGGCAGTTCCGGGCCGCCCGCGCCGTCGAGCGCCGTCGCGGATTCCTCGCTGTCCGGCAGCGGCGGCACGTCGTGCACGCCGGATGCCGTGCCGCTGCCGGGCGAGCCCTTCAGCCGGCTGTCGAAGTCGCGCAGTTCGCCGACTTGCGCCGAAAGCGCCGCGACGCGCGGCGCGAGCGCGCTCAGATCGGCATCGATGCGGCCGAGCTGCTCGATCTCGAACGAACGCCGCGCGGCAAGCGCCTGCTTCTCGCCGAGATGCGTGCGGGCGAACATCGTGCCGATGACGATGCCGAGCGCGAGCGCGGCAATGAGAAGCGCGATCAGCGCGATCACCGCGATGGCGCGCGCCGTGCGCGCCTCGACGAAGCGGACGCGCTGGCTGGAGACCGACCGCCTGGACCAGATGACGAACGACATCAGCGGGTGGCGAACGGTCGACGGGGTTGAACGACACGGGATTCGAAGCGAATCCCGCGAGGTATCGACGATTGATCGGGATAGCGAATCAAAGTATTACGGAACGGTTGTTGACGTCGTGTGGCGATGTGCGAGACATCGCTGGAAAGCGGCATTAAAACACTTGGCCGCGATAACAACGTCAAAAAGGTTGGACGCGCGATGAGGGCGCGTAAGCGTCACGCAGGCGCGATGTCCGCGAAGCCCATGCTGGGCGCGTCGCCCATGAGGAACGCATGATTGACTTCGGCCGCCGCGCGCAGGAAGTCCCACACGGCGGTGATGCGCCGCAGCCGGCGCAAGTCTTCGCGGCACGAGAGAAAGAAGGCGCGCGTCACGACGATCCGATCGGCGAGCACCGGCACGAGCCGCGCATCGGGCGAGGCCATGAAGCACGGCAGGATCGCGAGTGAGCGGCCTTCGAGCGCCGCGTGGTACTGCGCGATCGCGCTCGTGCTGCGCCAGTGCGACACCGCGCCCGGCACCGCGCGTTCCAGGTACAGCAGTTCGTGGCTGAACGCGAGATCGTCGATATAGCTCGCGAAGCGATGCCCGCGCAGGTCGTCGGCGGTGCGGATCGGCGGGTGCGCGGCGAGGTATCCCGGCGTCGCGTAAAGCCTCAGCCGATAGTCGCAGAGCTTCGTATAGACGTACTGGCCGTGCTCGGGGCGCTCGAGCGTCACCGCGATATCCGCTTCGCGCTTCGACAGGCTCACGAAGTGCGGCACGGGCAGCAAGTCGATCGATATGTTCGGATGCGCGTCCTGAAAGCGCGCGAGTTGCGGCGCGAGGAAGAAGCAGCCGAAGCCTTCTGTCGAACCGACGCGCACGTGTCCCGACAGCGCGTGGCCCGTATTCGCGATCTGCTCGGTGGCGGATTGCACCGTGGTTTCCATCGCATCGACAAAACCGAGCAGCCGCTGGCCCTCCGCCGTCAGCACGAAGCCGCCGCTGCGCGACTTGTCGAAGAGCAGGGTGCCGAGCGCGTCCTCGAGCGCACGCACGCGCCGCGCGACGGTCGTGTAATCCACGCCCAGGCGCTTCGCCGCGCCGCTCGCGCGCTGCGTTCGCGCGACTTCGAGGAAGTAGCGCAGGTCGTCCCAGTTGAGTCTGGCGGGGTCGAAAGCCGGGCGTTCTTGCATATCGATCGGGTGTTTTTCTAGTGCCTTGCGAGACTTTTGCATCACTATACTCAAAGGCACGAGCCTGCCGAATAGCGGGCCGATACCTATAACGGAGACGCCGCGCCCGATTCTCCCCGACGCTTTCGCGCGTCCTCTCCGTTTCCTTGCGCACGCTTTCCGACCAGGGAGACATCCGTGAACATCGTTGCTGAACAACCGGCGCAGCGCGCGTCCGTCCGCACCGCGAAGCTGCTGATCGACGGCGAGTTCGTCGATTCCAGGACGAGCGAGTGGCGCGACATCGTCAATCCGGCGACGCAGGAAGTCGTGGGCCGCGTGCCGTTCGCGACGGCCGACGAAGTGAGCGCCGCCGTCGCCGCTGCGCAAAAGGCTTATCAGACGTGGCGCACGACGCCGCTCGGCACGCGCATGCGGCTCATGCTGCGTCTGCAGGACCTGATCCGGCAGAACATGAAGCGCATCGCCCAGACGCTGACGGCCGAGCAGGGCAAGACGCTCGCGGATGCCGAAGGCGACATCTTCCGCGGGCTCGAAGTAGTCGAGCACGCGTGCTCGATCAGCACGCTGCAACAGGGCGAATTCGCGGAGAACGTCGCGGGCGGCGTCGATACGTACACGCTGCGGCAGCCGATCGGCGTCTGCGCGGGCATCACGCCGTTCAACTTCCCCGCGATGATCCCGCTCTGGATGTTCCCGATGGCCATCGTGTGCGGCAACACCTTCGTGCTGAAGCCGTCCGAGCAGGACCCGCTTTCGACGATGGAGCTCGTCGAACTGGCGATGCAAGCGGGCATTCCGCCGGGCGTGCTGAACGTCGTGCACGGCGGCAAGGATGTCGTCGATGCGCTCTGCACGCATCCCGACATCAGGGCGATATCGTTCGTCGGCTCGACGGCTGTCGGCACGCACGTCTACAACCTCGGCAGCCAGCACGGCAAGCGCGTCCAGTCGATGATGGGCGCGAAGAATCACGCCGTCGTGCTGCCCGACGCGAACAGGGAACAAACGCTCAACGCGCTGGCGGGCGCGGGCTTCGGGGCGGCGGGCCAGCGCTGCATGGCGACGTCGGTGGTGGTGCTCGTGGGCGCCTCGAAGGAATGGCTGCCGGATCTGGTCGACCGGGCGCGCGCGCTCAAGGTCAACGCGGGCGCGGAGCCGGGCGCGGACCTCGGACCTGTCGTGTCGCGGGCCGCGAAGGAACGCATCCTCGGGCTCATCGACAAAGGCGTCGAAGAGGGCGCGACACTCGCGCTCGACGGACGCGGCATCGCGGTATCGGGCTATGAGCACGGCAACTTCATCGGCCCGACGATCTTCTCGAATGTCACGACCGACATGACCATCTACAAGACCGAGATTTTCGGGCCGGTGTTATGCGTGCTCGAAGCGGCGACGCTCGATGACGCCATCGCGCTCGTCAATCGCAATCCGATGGGCAACGGCGTCGGCCTCTTCACGCAAAGCGGCGCGGCGGCGCGCAAGTTCCAGAGCGAGATCGACATCGGCCAGGTCGGCATCAACATTCCAATTCCGGTGCCCGTGCCGTCGTTCAGCTTCACCGGTTCGCGCGGCTCGAAGCTCGGCGATCTCGGTCCGTACGGCAAGCAGGTCGTGCAGTTCTACACGCAGACCAAGACCGTGACGGCGCGCTGGTTCGACGACGCCACCGTGAACGACGGCGTCAACACGACCATCGCGCTGCGATAAAAACAGGAGAGACGGCGATGCAAATCGGTTTTATCGGCCTCGGCCACATGGGCGGCCCGATGGCTGCGAATCTGCTGAAGGCGGGGCATGCGCTGACCGCTTTCGATCTGTCCGCAGCCGCGCTCGATGCGGCGAAAGCGGCGGGCGCAACGCTCGCCGAGTCGCCGCGCGCGGCGGCGCAGGAAGCGGAAGCCGTGATTACGATGCTCCCCGCCGCGCAGCACGTGAAGGCGGTCTATCTGAGCGATGACGGGGTGCTCGCGGGCGTTCGCGCGGGCGTGCCGCTCATCGACAGCAGCACGATCGATCCCGCGACCGCCAGGTTCATCGGCGAAGCGGCGGCCGCGCACGGCAATCCGTTCGCGGATGCGCCGGTGTCCGGCGGCGTCGTCGGCGCGCAGGCGGGCACGCTGACCTTCATGGTCGGCGCGGACGAGGCGCTCTTCGAAACGCTGCGTCCGGTGCTTGCCGGCATGGGCAAGAATATGGTGCGCTGCGGCGAAACGGGCACCGGTCAGATCGCGAAGATATGCAATAACCTGCTGCTCGCGGTCTCGATGATCGGCGTCGCCGAGGCGATGACGCTCGGCGAAACGCTAGGCATCGATCCGGCGAAGCTGGCGAGCATCATCAACACGTCGACGGGGCGCTGCTGGAGCGCGGACACGTGCAATCCGTATCCCGGCATCGTGGAAACGGCGCCGGCCTCGCGCGGTTATAGCGGCGGGTTCGGCGCGGACCTGATGCTGAAAGACCTGGGACTTGCCGTCGATGCGGCGCGCGGCGTCAGGCAGCCGGTTTTCATGGGCGCGCTGGCGCAGCAGCTCTATCAGTCGATGAGTCAGCAGGGACTCGGCAGACTCGACTTTTCAGGCATCATCAAGCTGTATGGCAATCATTAAAGCGGCACGCACGTGCGTGCGAAACGTGCGCTGATAACTAGCCGTTTTATTAAGTTGCACTGCACAACGTCTCGTGCTCTGCCTTAGTGGTCGAACTGATCGGGAATACGATGATTCGCTTTCCCGAAAATTGTCCTATTCTGAAAGCACGACGCGCGTGTCCCGTTGTATTAAGCGTCTCGCTAAACGCCGGGTCAAGCGACTCAACGCGCGTCACCGATGCAGGCGAAAAGCCCGGCCTTTCGGGCTATCAGATGAGGAGTACGCGATGCAAGTCACACGACACTTGAACATGGAATTGCGGCACGCTACGGTGCCGACTTATGTCGCCAGCTATTTCTTTCCGTTGCTTTTATTGGCATACGAAGCATGGCGAGTGGGATCGTGGGTCGCGGTGAACGGCTTCAACTTCAGCAACTTCAACGCGATGGGGTACGAGTTCGCATTGATGATTGCTGTATTCGCCATGCAGGTCATCGTTGAAATCGCGTTTCTGGCGGGCGCCGTGCTCACGCGGCACAAGGACGTCGGTCATCGGCTGGCGAATCTGTCGCTGGGCCTCTTCTGCTCGATGGTCGTGCTCGGCTTCGACCTTGCGCTGCAATATGGACTGAGCGGAGGCTGATCGGTTGCGGACGCATCGCAATGGCAAAGGCCGGCTTTTCAGCCGGCCTTTCTTTTTCGAATGGGCGATTCAGCAACCCGCCGCGCCGGGCAATCGGGGCGGTGTCTCCGAGCGTTCCTCGTAGCATTTCCTGTTGGCGTCCTTCAACGCGGTGCGCAAGCCTTCCTCCACGACCGGGTGATAGAACGGCAGCCTGAGCGCGTCGTCGAGTGTCAGCTCCAGTTGAATCGCCCACGCGAGCAGATGCCCGAGATGCTCCATCGCGGGACCGCAGCCTTGCGCGCCGCGCAGCTTGCCGGTCCTGGCATCGGCATAGACGTGCAGCAGGCCGCGATTCTTGCGCATCACGCGGCTTCGGCCCTGCGTCTCGAACGATGCTTCGCCGGTCACGGTCATCTGCTTGTCGAGATCGTCGTACGATGCCCCGACGATCACCGCCTGCGGCTCGCAGAATACGATCGAGAACGGCACCTTGCGCTTGACCGCCTGCAGGTCCGGATAGCGCGCGGCGTTGTCGCCGGCGAGCTTGCCTTCGTCGGCGGCGTCGTGAAGCCAGGGACGGGCGCCATCGCAATCGCCCGCGATGAAAATCGCGCTTCGGCCGCACTGCATCGTCGTTTCGTCGAACTGCGGCACGCCCTTGTCGTTCAGTGCGATACCCGCCTTATCGAGCGCGAGCGGCTCGAGGTTCGGCGCGCGGCCCGTGGCGGCCAGCACGAGATCGAACCGTTCGGTGCGCGCAGCGCCTTCGGGCGATGTGAAGCGCAGCGTCGGCTGACCGTTGTCCAGCGACATTGCGTCGATATCGGCGTCGGGATCGAAGTAGAACTCGCTCGCGAGAGCGGCAGTCAGCGCATCGCGTACCGGCGTATCCGACAGCGCCGCCACGCTGCCGCCCTTGCCGAACACGAAGACTTCGACCGACAGCCGCGCGAGCGCCTGCCCGAGTTCCAGCGCGAGCGGCCCCGCGCCGAACACGGCGATGCGCTTGGGCAGCGCGGGCAGTTCGAAGAGATCGTCGCTCGTGATGACTTTGTCGCCGAATACTTTCAGCTCGTCGGGGATGCTTGGCCGTGCGCCCGTCGCAATGACGACGCCTTTCGCTTCGACGCATACCTGTTCGCCGACGATCAGGCGTCCCGGCGATTCGAAGCGCGCCTGACCGCGCAACAGCGATCCTTCCGGGAACTCCCGCGTTTCCTCGATGACGCCGCTCACGAAGTAATCGCGTTCGCGCCGCACGTAAGCCATCACGCGGGCTGAGTCGGCACGAAGCGCATCGCCGCCGTCGATGCCGCGCGGTTCAAGCCCGCGGGCATCGTGCAAGCCGTTCGCGGCGGCGAGCAGCAGCTTCGACGGCATGCAGCCGACGCGCGCGCAAGTTGTCCCCAGTTCGCCGCTTTCGATGAGCACGGCTCTCGCCCCTGCATCGCGCGCCGCCCGAAACGCGGCCATGCCGGCCGTGCCCGCGCCGATCACGGCGACATCGACTTCGATCGTTTGCATTGAACTCCCGTTCTGTTGCCGGCCGCGCGTCAGCCGTTGCCCGCGAAGCCGGGATAAAGCGTCATCCCGCCATCGACGAAAAGCGTGGTGCCGACGACGTAATCGCTCTCGTCCGAAGCCAGCCACACCGCCGCGCGCCCGATGTCCTCCACTTCGCCGATGCGCCCGTACGGCACGAGCGTCAGCAGCCGGTCCATCGCGTCCTTCGATGCCCACGCCTCCTGGTTGATCGGCGTGCGGATCGCGCCGGGGGCGATCGAATTCACGCGGATGCGCTGGGGCGCGACTTCCTGCGCGAGCGACTTCATCAGCATCTGAATGCCGCCCTTCGACGCCGCGTAGTTCACATGGCCCGCCCACGGAATCACTTCGTGCACGGAACTCATGCAAATGATCTTGCCGAGCGCCTTCGACACCGGGCGCGGTCCGCGCCGCTGAAACTCCCGCACCGCGCGCTGTGCGGTCAGGAATTGACCCGTGAGATTCGTATCGATGACCTTGCGCCAGTCGGCGAGCGTCATTTCGGCGAAGGCGGCATCCTGCTGCAAGCCCGAATTCGCGACGACGATATCGACGGTGCCGAAGCGTGCGACGACGGCTTCGAACATGGCGTCCACGTCGTTTTCGTCGGAGACATCGGCGCCGACGGGCAGCGCTTCGCCGCCGAGCGATGCAATTTCATCGGCGAGCTTTTCGGCCGGCTCCGCGTGCGAGTGATAGTTGATGGCGACGTGCGCGCCCGCCTCGGCGAGCGCCTTCGCGACGCCCGCGCCGATACCCGAGCTCGCGCCCGTCACGAGCGCGATCTGGCCTGCGAGTGCCTTTTGCATGGATGTCCCTGCTGTCGTGTGAATGCATCGCTGGCGAGCAAGGGACGCGCCCGCGTCACGACGCAAGCAGCCCCTGATAGACGTCCGCGTAACGGAGCGCCGCCGATTCCCAGCCGAAATTCTGCGCCATCGCGCGCTTGACGACGGCCTTCCACTCCGTGCGGCGTCCCTTGAGCGCGAATGCCCGGCGGATTGCCGCGACGATGCCCGCGCGGTCGAAGTGTTCGAAGACGAAGCCCGTCGCGAGCCCGTCCGCGAGATTTTCGAGCGAGCAATCGGCGACGGTATCCGCGAGTCCGCCCACGCGATGCACGAGCGGCAGCGCGCCGTAGGCGAGAGCATAAAGCTGCGTCAGCCCGCAGGGCTCGAAGCGCGACGGCACCATGACGACGTCGCTGCCCGCGATGATCGAATGCGAGAGCGTCTCATCGAAACCCAGCACCACCGCGACCGCGCCGGGATGCGCCGCCGCCGCGTTCTTCATGCCGGCTTCGAGCGCCGGGTCGCCGGTGCCGAGCACGACGAGTTGCCCGCCGCGCTGCACGATGTCGGGCACCGCCGAGAGCAGCAGGTCGAGTCCCTTTTGTTCGGTCAACCGGCTGACGACGCCGAAGAGCAGGGCGTCCTCGTCGCGCGTGATGCCGACGCGTTCCTGCAGCGCCGTCTTGCATCTGCTCTTGGCGGCCGGCTTGGCGGCCGTGTAGCGGGAGGCGATGGCGTCGTCGACCGAAGGGCTCCAGATCGTATAGTCGACGCCGTTCAGGATGCCGCTGATGTCGTGCGTGCGGGTCTGCAGGAGGCCGTGCAGTCCCGCGCCGTGTGCCTGCGTCTGAATCTCGCGGGCGTAGGTCGGGCTGACGGTGGTGATGCGGTCGGCGTAGAAGAGCCCCGCCTTCAGGAAGGAGACGTGGCCGTAGAACTCGAGGCCGTCGACTGCGTAGAAATCGTCCGGCAACTGGAGCGTGCCGAATTGCGACGCGGGGAAGACGCCCTGATAGGCGAGGTTATGCACGGTCATCACGCTTGCGACATGCGGTGCGCCGCCGCGCTCGAACGCGCGCAGATAGGCTGGCGCGAGGCCTGCGTGCCAGTCGTGCGCGTGGACGATGTGCGGCTTCCAGTCGGGATCGACACCGGTGGCGATACGCGCCGCGGTCCAGCCGAGCAGTGCGAAGCGGCGGTCGTTGTCCGCATACGGGCGATGCGCGGCATCGAGATACGGATTGCCGGGGCGATCATAGAAGGCGTCGGCGCGCACGACGTAGACGACGACTCCGTGCGGTTTCAGCACGCCGCGTTCGAGGCGGACGTCGGCGGCGCCGAAGGCGGTTCCGAGATCGGCGACGGGCGTGAGATCGTCGAGGCCTGCCAGCACGGCGGGGAAGCCGGGCAGCACGACGCGCACGTCCATGCCCAGTTGCGATTGGGCGGGCGGCAGTGCGCCGGCGACATCGGCGAGGCCGCCGGTTTTCAGAAGCGGAAACATTTCTGCTGCGACGTGCAGCACGCATACGGTCATTGGCGCTCCTGTCGACCAGAGTTGGCGCTTTAGCGCCTTACTCTGGTCCCATGCCACGAAGTGGCGGTCGACCAGAGTTGGCGCTTTAGCGCCTTACTCTGGTCCCATGTCATAAAGTGGCGGTCGATCAGAGTTGGGGCTTTAGCGCCTTACTCTGGTCCCATGTCACAACGTGGCGGTCGGCCGGAGTTTGCGCTTCAGCGCCTTACTCCGGTCCCACGTCATAAAGTGGCGGTCGACCGGCGTTGGCGCTTTAGCGCCTTACTCTGGTCCCATGCCACGAAGTGGCGGTCGATCAGAGTTGGCGCTTCAGCGCCTTAGTCTGGTCCCATGCCATAAAGTGGCGGTCGACCGGCGTTGGCGCTTCAGCGTCTTACTCCGATTCCATTCCACGAAGTGACGATCGACGGAACTGGCGCTTTAGCGCCTTGCTCCGGTCCCAAACTACAAAGTGACGATCGATGGAACTGGCGCTTTAGCGCCTCACTCCGGTCCCAAACTACAAAATTGACGGTCGACGAAACTGGCGCTTCAGCGCCTTACCCTGGTCCATTCCACAAAGCGGCGGTCGACCAGAGCTGGCGCTTCACCGCCTTCTACTCCCGTCCCGAACCAGAAAATGGCCATGCAACGTGGCGACGCGCGCACCGGAGCAAGCGGTGCAACGCTTCGCTCCGGCATCATCGCGGTCGGTTTTCAATCGACTTCGCTCCCGACGGCTAAAGCGCGCCTGCTGCACTAACGCTGCCCGAGCCGCGCAAGCGCCTCGCGCGTGACGAGCGTCACGCCCGACTCCGTGCGGAAGAAGCGCGCGGCGTCATCGTCCGGGTCTTCGCCGATCACGAGTCCCTCCGGCACCGTGCAGCCGCGATCCACCACGACGCGCTGCAATCGGCAACTCGGTCCGACGGTGACTTGCGGCAACAGGACCGCCTCGTTGATGTTGCAGAACGAATGCACCCGCACTGCCGACGAAAACACCGACTTCGACACTTGCGATCCCGAGATCACACAGCCGCCGCACACGAGCAGATTCGTGATCGCCCCTTGTTGCCCGTTCAGGTCGCGCACGAACTTGCCCGGCGGCAGTTGCTCCTGATTCGTCCAGATCGGCCAGTTGCGGTCGTACAGGTCGAGCTGAGGAATCGTCGATGCAAGGTCGAGATTCGCTGCCCAGTAGGCATCGACGGTGCCGACATCGCGCCAGTACGCCGGCGCGTTCGGATCCGCGTCGGACGTCACGCACGACATGCTGAACGGATGCGCGATCGCGCGGCCGCTCGTCACCACGCGCGGAATGATGTCCTTGCCGAAGTCGTGATCCGTGCTCGATGCGGCGATGTTCTCTTCCAGCAAGTGATACAGATACTTCGCGCTGAACACGTAGATGCCCATGCTCGCGAGCGCGATATCCGGCTTGCCGGGCATCGCGGGCGGATCGGCGGGCTTCTCCAGGAAGTCGGTGACGCGGCGGTTTTCATCGACATGCATCACGCCGAAAGCGGTCGCCTCCATGCGCGGCACTTCGATGCACCCGACCGTGCAGTCCGCGCCGCTCTCGACGTGGTCGAGCACCATGCGCGTGTAATCCATCTTGTAGACATGATCGCCCGCGAGCACGATGATGAATTGCGGCGCGATGGAGCGGATGATGTCGAGATTCTGGAAGACGGCATCGGCGGTGCCGCGATACCAGCTCGAATCGACGCGCTGCTGCGCGGGCCAGATATCGATGAATTCGTTGAACTCGCCGCGCAGGAAGCCCCAGCCGCGCTGCAGATGGCGCAACAGCGAATGCGCCTTGTATTGCGTGACGACCGCGATGCGGCGAATGCCCGAGTTGAGGCAGTTGGACAGCGCGAAATCGACGATGCGATATTTGCCGCCGAAGTGGACGGCGGGCTTCACGCGTTTGTCCGTGAGCGGCCCGAGACGCGTGCCGCGCCCGCCGGCAAGGACGATGGCGAGGGTCGACTTTTGCAAATCGGTGCGATTCTTAGACGGCGTCTCCATGTCAGCTCCTGATTTGACTTAGCTTCGTTGATGTCGTGTATGCGGGTGGTGCGCGGGTCCTCGTGTGATGGCTGTGCGCGGGCGATGCGCCTCGTGCAGTCGTTGCATTATCCGGCGCGCCTTCGAATTCGTGTGCTGAAGTCGTTCGATTTTTTATCGCGTGGCTCAACGCATATGTCCGCGGCCCACGAGTGCACGGCATCGGCGACGGAAGGAGCAAGCATCATGCCGTCGCGCACTCGGAGGCTGTTGCAGGCGCGCGACTGGCCGGGCAGCTTTGCCGCAATTTATAACGGACACACCATGCCGCAGCGCGTCGAGGCACGGCACAATACGGAGCACGTTCGGGCGTGCCTGGCCCGCACGCCCGCCGCTCAACGCCCATGTCTCGCCCCGGAATCGCACTATGAATAACGTCCTGAGTATCCAGTCGCACGTCGTCTTCGGGCATGCGGGCAACAGCGCGGCGGTGTTTCCCATGCGCAGGCTCGGCGTCAACGTGTGGCCGCTCAATACGGTTCAGTTTTCGAATCACACGCAATACGGCCGCTGGACCGGCGGCGTGGTCGATGCCGACGAACTGCAGGGCGTGATCGAAGGCATCGGCGCGATCGGCGTGCTGGGCCGCTGCAACGCGGTGCTGTCGGGCTATCTCGGTGCAACCGAACAAGGCCGGGCGGTCGTCGAGATCGTGAAGATGGTGAAGGCGGTGAATCCGCGCGCGCTTTACTTCTGCGATCCGGTCATGGGCACGACAGGCGGCTGCACGGTCGCGCCGGGCATCGAAGATTTTCTGGTCACGACCATGCCCACCGTCGCCGACGCGATGATGCCGAACCACACCGAACTGGAGAAGCTCGTCGGGCGCACCATCGAAACGGTGGAAGAAGCGGTGGATGCCTGCCGCGAAGTGATTGCTCGCGGACCGCGCATCATGCTGGTCAAGCATCTGCTGGATCGCAACAGCCGCGCCGACACGTTCAACATGCTCGCCGTCACGTCGGGCGAAGCATGGTTCGCGCAGCGGCCGTTGTACCCGTTCGCGCGGCAACCGGTCGGCGTCGGCGATCTGACGAGCGCGGTGTTCGTCGCGCGCACGCTGCTCGGCGATTCCCTGCGCAATGCGCTCGAACATACGCTCGCGGCGGTGAACGCCGTCGTCAAGACAACCTACGATGCCGGCCGTTACGAGCTCGAAATCGTGGCTTCGCAGGATGAAATCGCGAAGCCCACGGATCGGTTCCCGGCTATCCGCGTGACGGGCGGCGAGGCCGCGCGGCGCGGCTGAGCTTCGCACCGGGATCAGGCAGCCGCGGCGGCTGCCATCGCCCTGAAGTTCTCGGGCGTGGCGAACGCAAGGTATTGAGCCTGCATCTCGGGCGTGAGGAATTCGAGCATCGTCGAATTCTCGACCCAGAACTCGATCACATCGAAGAAATCGTTGCCGCGCGTGCATCGCACCGTGCGCCATCCTTCGCGCTCGCCGATCGCCATCACCTGCCCGGCGCTCAGCCGCGTGCCGATCGCCATATGGAACGCGCTGTACTGCGGGCGCTCCGCCGAACCCGCGCCATAAGTCACGCTGGTCTCCTGGCCGCCGCCCGGCGTGATGACGCGATCGCCCGGATACACCTCGATGATGCTGCCGCGATCGTCGCCGGCCACGGCCATCCAGGCATCCGGAAACGGCGAGAAGGGCGCGGCGAAGCCGTCCCACAGTTCGGCGAGTACGTGAGCGACGTGCTTGGGGTCGCGGGCGGGAATGGATGCGTGGAAGATCATGGAGTGCTCCGGTCGGGTAAGGAGACTGCGCCGGGATGCTTTCATGCGGCTGTCGGCGCTGTCAATCGGCGTTTTCGGCCGGATTGCGGATTAATACTTTATTTTGTCTTCCGCGATGGTTGAGTATGACCATATGAACGATTAAATCCACGGCTAAAATCCGCTCGCGGAGAAATGCGGCACATTCCCACTTGCGACGACGCAGTTTGAACGTTACGCTTCGTCTCACCGGCGAAATCGCTCGCCGTATTGACTGTATTGCGATTCATATTAATCACTGTTCGGTGATTGATTAACCCGCGCCCGTCCGGGCGTTATTCCGTGGCCTTCGGCACGAGGTCGGCTAAATCGACCGAACCGCCGTGGCCATACACGGCAAAACTTGCGTGCATAAGACCCGCGCCCGGAGCGGAACGAATCGTTCTGTCTGTCTTATGCCGTTTTCACTAGTTTTGCGAGTGTGCTCGATTCACGCGGACAAGGCATGCACGCGCATGCCATCTAATGCGTCGTGCGTTTAAATGCGCCCCTCGCCACAAGAGTTTGATTAACGAAAAGCGGAGTTGAGACATGAAAGAAGGAAAGCGTGCATATTGGATGAGTGCGATTGCTTCGGCGGCGGCGCTCGTCGTGCTGGCCGGTTGCGGAGGCGGCGGAGACGATTCGTCGAGCACCTCGTCCGGCTCCGGCGCGGGGGCGCCCTCCGGCGCGAGCACGCCGGCCACCACGACGCCCACGCTCGCCGCAGCCACGGCCGTCATCGACGGCACCACGATCGGCGCGTCGCAATGGCCCGATGGCTCGACGGCAAGCGGCGGCAGCACCGGCCAGCCGGTCGGCGGCCTGAGCTGCGCACCGGCAGGCGCCTCGTACACCTACTCGCATCTTTCCATCTACCAGAACGGCAAGCAGCTCGCGCTACCGGCGAACATCGGCACCCTGGGCTCGAGCCTGACGCTGCAGCGCGGCTGCGTGTATCCGGTCCATACCGACGACGCGAGCGGCAAGATCCGCATCGATGCGACGACCAACACGCAATACACGCTGGGCCAGTTCTTCGCCGTCTGGGGCGAGCCGCTGTCGTCGACGAACGTTGCGGGCGTCACCGGACCGGTCACGGCATGGGTGAACACGGGCGGCGCGCTCACCAAGTACACCGGCGACCTGTCGAGCCTCGTGCTGCCGCGCAATGGCGAAGTGACGCTGGAAGTCGGCACGCCGCTCACGCAAATTCCGACCTACACGTGGACCAATCCGCCGGCGCTCGCCGCCACGCCGATCACGCTGACCTATGGCGGCACGGTGGGCAGCCTTTACTGGCCGGACGGCTCGACCTCGACGGGCGGAAAGGGCTCCCCGGTGGATGGCGTCATCTGCGGATCGGGGATGACCGAGACGTATCACGTGCATACGCATCTGTCGATCGTCTATAACGGGCAAGCGCGTGCGCTGCCGGCCAATATCGGGCTTCCCGGCTCGTGCAACTATGAACTGCATACGCACGACAACACCGGCATCATTCACGTCGAAACGCCGTACAACAAGGTGTTCACGCTCGGTCAGTTCTTCGATATCTGGGGCGAGCCGCTCACGGTGACGAACGTCGCCGGCCTGAGCGGGGACGTCGTGGTGTATATCCGCGATAACGGCGACATCCGCCGCTACATGGGCGATCCGCGCAACATCCAGCTCGGTTCGCTGCGCGAGATCACGCTGCAGGTCGGAACGCCTCCTATCAGTTCCATCGCCCAGTACAACTGGTACGAAGCGCAGTAAGCGTGTGAGTTGAACTTGCCGGATGAAGCCGCCGTTCCCGCAACGGCGGCTTTTTCTTTGGGCGCAAAAAAAAGCCGCCCGAGGTGGTAGGCGGCGAGAGCGCGTCCGTTGCGAGACTGTCCCTGTCGGGGAACGGACGCGTGAGGAGACAACTGGATCCCGGTCAGTATGGCAAATGCCGATGACCGGCTCAATCGTCTGTTTGAAGCAGTGCGTTTCGGTTCGCCGCGCTTATGCCGATGCCCCGATACGCCGCCTCCTCAACATTCGTTCGATGACATCAGTCGCGGATAACCCGGCTGCCCTGAATCGATGGTGGTCACGCACGCGCCGTCCGGCAGATCGAGCGTGCTGTCGATCTCTCGTCTCGCGCCGTCGCGCGTCTGAATGCTGTAGCGATAGACCTTCGCCGTCGGCTCCGGGCTTCGGTCGAAGAGACTCGTCAGGTCGAAGCTCAGGCCTGCGCCCGCGCCAACGCCGCTCCATCCGCCGCCGCCGATGCCGCCCGCGCCCACGCCGACGCTCGGCCCCGACGACGCCGCCGCGCCGGTCGCGACCGTCGTCAGATATTGCTTGCCCGCGACGCGTCCGCTCGCGAGTTTCGCATCCGGCGGAATCGCGGTGGATGCGCCCGGTCCGCTCGCGCATGCCGCAAGCAGCGCCAGTGCGGCGACGGCGGCGCATGCCCGCGCCGCGCGATTAAAGATGCGTTCGTTGAAATTCATCACAGCTTCGTTGACCTCTGATTGACCCTCTATGTCCGCCGGCGGCGTCGCGGTGGTGTCGCGGCGGGAGCATCGGATAAAAAAATGCCGCCCGTGAAAGGGCGGCTGCTCGATGCAAGCCACGAGTGCGGCTTTTTGCGATGCGGGGCCGGCGTGCGCTCCCGAGGGGACGATGGCGCGGCGCTATGGTGCAGCAACGCGCCGGCCGTTTGAACCAGACTGCTCCGATTCCCAACGGCGCTTGGGTCAGCGTCAGCCCTCGATCAGATAGTTGACGATCGCGTCGCACACGCGCCCGAACATCTGCGTGCCGGTGACGGTCGGACAGCCGCGCGCGCGCGCCGCTTCGATGAACGGCGTGAGCGGCGGCTTCGTCACGACATCGCCGACGAAAGTCGCAGGCGTCAGGCGCGATACGTCGATCGGCAGCGGATCGCCCGGCCTCATGCCCGCCGGCGACGCATTCACGACGATGTCGTACGTCTCGGCGCCCGCATCATCGGCGATACGGACCGTGCCGCGCCCGAGCGTTGCGAGCCGTGAGGCGAGGGCGTCGGTGCGCGCGGCATCGAAATCGCGGATGGCGAGCGTCGCCACTCCCGCCTCGACGAGCGCATGGCCGATGGCCGAACCCGCGCCGCCCGCGCCGATCAGCAGCGCGCGCTTGCCCTGCGGCTCGCAGCCCGCGTCCGCGAGCGCCGCGACCATGGCGACGCCGTCGGACATTGCGCCGTGCCATGTGCCGTCGGCGTTGCGTCGGAGCATGTTCGTCGCGCCGAGAAATGCGGATTCGCTCGCGAGCGTGCCGCAATACTTCGTCGCGCTGAATTTGTACGGCACCGTGATGATGACGCCATCGACGTTCTGCATCCGCGTGACGCCGGCGAAGAACGCGTCGAGGTCGGCGGGCGCGACATGCGCCGGAATCACGATCGCGTCGCGTCCGGTTGCGCGCAAGGCCGCCGTCACGCCGGACGGCGAGCGCACCTGCGCGATCGGATCGCCGACGATGAAATAGACGCGCGTTGCACCGCTCAAGCCCTTATCGAGGGATGCGGAAAAGGTTGTGTCCTGCGCCATGCTGTCGATGTCTCCTTGAAGCGCCCGCCGTTGAATGCCGGGCGCGTAATGATCGATGAAAAAATTCGTCAACGCACGAACGAAACTGTAGTTGAAAATGGAATAGCATTCAACAAATGCGGATTATTGTGTAAGGCAACTAACTGTCGACTATTTTCAACCACAGCAATCTGGAGGAACACGCGCATGACCAAGAAACGGCTGGCAATTGCGGGAGCGGGAGCCATCGGACGGATGCATATCGAGCGGGCGCGGCTGCACCCGGACTGCGAGGTCGTCGCGGTGGCGGATCCGTCAGCGGGCGCGCAGACGTTCGCGCGAGAGCACGGCGCAAGCTGCTTCGCCACCATCGACGCGATGCTCGACGCGGCATCGCCCGACGGCGTCATCGTCGCGACGCCGAACGCAACGCACGTCGATGCGGGGCTCGCGTGCATCGCGCGCGGCATTCCTGTGCTGATCGAGAAGCCCATCGCCGATACCGTTGAACAGGCGCGCGTACTCGTCGATGCCGCCGCGAAGGCCCGTGTGCCGCTGCTCGTCGGGCATCACCGGCGTCATAGCCCGATTCTGCGGCGCGCCCGGGAAATCGTGGCGAGCGGACGCATAGGCAAGCCGGTGGCGGCGAACGCGCTCGCGACGTTCTACAAGCCCGATCCCTACTTCGATGTCGACTGGCGCAGGCGAGCGGGCGGCGGCCCGGTGCTGATCAATCTGATCCACGACATCGACATGATGCGGTTCCTGCTCGGCGAAATCGTGGAAGTGCAGGCGCTGACGTCGAACGCGGTGCGCGGCTTCGAGGTCGAGGATACGGCCGCCGTGTTGCTGCGCTTCGCGAACGGCGCGCTCGGCACGCTGACGGTGTCGGACTGCGCGGTATCGCCGTGGAACTGGGATCTGGCGGCAGGCGAGGCGGCGCACTATCCGCGGCAGAGCGTCAACACGCACTTCGTCTCCGGCACGGATGCGTCGCTCGCATTGCCGCAGCTCGACGTCTGGGAGTATCGCGCGGCCAAAGGCTGGCACGATCCGCTGACCGTCGAGCGCGCCGCGCCGCACGCCGGCGATCCGTATCACGAGCAACTGCGCCACTTCGCGGCCGTGATCGACGGAACGGAAACGCCGCTCTGTTCCGGCGATGACGGCGCGCGCACGCTCGCCGCGACGCTCGCGGTGCATCGATCGGCGCAGGAGCGCGCGCCGGTCGCGCCCGCCTGCTGACGAGGCATCGCCAAAAACTGCTTGGCAGGCGGCGCGGTTCTGGAATAGCATTCCACAATCAAATCAAGTTCCGATTAAGGAGCGAAAGATGGTGGAGACGCTAACGAGCCTGAGCGGCAACGAGTCGTTCGATGTAGTCGTGATCGGCGCGGGCGGCGCGGGCATGTCGGCGGCGCTGTTCGCGGCGATCGACGGGGCGCGCGTGCTGCTCGTCGAAAGCACGGAGCATGTCGGCGGAACAACCGCCTATTCGGCGGGCACGACGTGGATTCCCGCGTCGATGCACATGGCGAGCGTGAATCGCGAGGATTCGCCGGCTACGGCGGAAGCCTTTCTGACCCGCGCGGTCGGCGCACGCAGCAGCGCCGCGATGCGCCGCGCGTTTCTGGATGCAGGACCGAAGCCGGTCGCGCATATCGAAGCGAACTCCGATGTGAAATATCGCGCGCGCCCGTTTCATCCCGACTATCTCTCGGAACTCGAAGGCTCGACGCTCTGCGGCCGCGCGCTGGAGCCGCTGCCCTTCGATGGCCGCAAGCTGGGCCGCGCATTCGGGCTCATTCGTCCGCCGATTCCGGAGTTCACCGTGCTGGGCGGCATGATGATCGATCGCGACGATATCGCGCATCTGCTTAGGATGACGAAATCGTTCGCGTCGTTCAAACATGCGGCGAAGCTGCTGGCGCGTCATGCGCGCGACCGCATCGGATCCCCGCGCGGCACGCGGCTCGTCATGGGTAACGCGCTGATCGGCCGCCTGCTTCTTTCGCTGATGCAGCGCGGCGTCACGGTGCTGACGCGCACGACGGTCGAGGCGCTGAACAAGAGCGAGCGGGGTATCGATGGCGTGACGCTCGTTCAGGGCGCCGAGCGGCGGCGCGTTGCGGTGACGGGCGGTGTCATTCTCGCAAGCGGCGGCTTCAATCGTCACCCCGCGCGACGCGCCGCTATGCTGCCGGGCGCCGATGCCGCATGGTGTCCGGGCGCGCCGGGGCACGCCGGGCGCGCGCAGGATCTCGCGCTTGCCGTGGGCGCGCGCTTTGGCGAAGGGGCGTTGTCGCACGCGTTCTGGGCACCGGTTTCCGTGCGCAAACGGGCCGATGGCACGACAGCCGTGTTCCCGCATTTTCTGATGGATCGCGGCAAGCCGGGCATGATCGTCGTCGATGAAAGCGGCAAGCGCTTCCTCAACGAAAACACGTCGTATCACCTTTTCGGCATCGCGATGCAGAAGGACGATCGCGCGAGCGCGACAGTTCCCGCCTATCTCGTTACGGATTCCGAAGGATTGAGAAAGTATGGTCTCGGCATGGTTCGGCCCGGAGGCAAGCGACTCAAGCCCTTTATCGACGACGGCTATCTCACGCACGCCGCCACGCTCGACGAACTCGCGGCGAAGCTCGGCATCGACCAGGCGGGGCTCGCGGACAGCGTCGCGCGCATGAATCGATATGCGCAAACGGGCGTCGATCCTGAGTTTCAGCGCGGCGCCACCGACTATCAGCGCGTGAACGGCGACGCCAACTGGACGGGGCCGAATCCGTGTCTCGGCCCGATCGCGCGCGCGCCGTTCTACGCAGTGCGGCTTTATCCCGGCGATATCGGTGCGGCGACCGGACTCGTCACGGATACCAGCGCGCGCGTCTTGAACCGCGACGACCAGCCGATCGCCGGCCTTTACGCTTGCGGCAACGACATGCAGTCGGTCATGGGCGGCGTCTATCCGGGGCCGGGCATCACGCTCGGGCCGGGGCTTGCTTTCGCCTATCTGGCCGGACGGCATGCGGCGGCGCGGGCGACATCGCCGCAAGCCGGACATGCCGATGCACGCGAAGAAGCGCGGGTGCAGGCATCATGAGCGCGCTGCAATGCGATGTCCTCGTGCTCGGCTCGGGCGCAGGCGGGCTGTCGACGGCCGTCACTGCGGCAACGCTCGGTTTGTCGGTCATCGTGTGTGAGAAGGAGGACGTGTTCGGCGGAACGACCGCATGGTCGGGCGGCTGGATGTGGATACCGCGCAATCCGCTCGCGATGCGCGCGGGTATCGTCGAACATGCCGATGCGCCGCGCACCTATCTGCGCAACGAACTCGGCACGCACTATGACGCTGCGAAAGCCGATGCGCTCATCGAGCACGGCCCGCGCATGATCGAGTTCTTCGAGCGCAATACGTCGATGCGCTTCGTCGACGGCAATCGCATTCCCGACTTTCACACGACACGAGGCGCGGGCAGCGGCGGCCGCTCCGTGTGCGCGATGCCCTTCGATGGCCGCGCGCTCGGCCCGCTCATCGGCAAATTGCGTGCGCCGCTCACGGAGATGACGATCGACGGCATGGCGATCGCATCGGGGCAAGACCTCGCGCATTTCTTCAACGCGACGCGTTCGGCGCGGTCGCTGTGGCATGTCACGAAGCGCCTGGCCGCGTTCGCGATGCACAAGCTGCGCCATGGCCGCTCGATGCATCTCGTGAACGGCAACGCGCTCGTCGCGCGGCTTCTGAAGTCCGCCGCCGATCTCGGCGTGCGGCTGGAGACACGCGCGAAGGCGGTCGAACTGATACGCGACGGCGCACGCGTGACGGGCGCGCGCGTGGAGATGAACGGCGTGCTGAGTGACGTCGTCGCGCGGCGAGGCGTCGTGCTCGCGTGCGGCGGCTATCCGCATGACCGCGCCCGCCGCGCGTGCACTTTCGCCTACACGCCATCGGGCGATGAGCATTGGTCCGCCGCGCCGCGCAGCAATACGGGCGACGGCGTGCGTTTAGGCGAAGCGGCCGGCGCGCATTTCGATGCATCGCTGAAAGCGCCGGCGGCGTGGGCGCCCGTATCGCTTGCGCCCAGGCGCGATGGCGATGCCGTCGCGTTCGCGCATCTGATCGAGCGGGCCAAGCCGGGCGTGATCGCGGTAACGCGCGCGGGGCGGCGCTTCGTGAATGAGGCGTCGTCGTATTACGACTTCGTCTCCGCGATGATCGACGTCACGCCGCCCGGCGATGAAGTTTGCGCGTGGCTCGTCTGCGATCATCGTTTTCAGCGGCGCTACGGGCTCGGTGCGGCGAAGCCGTTTCCGTTCCCGCTGCATCCGCATGAGCGCTCGGGCTATCTGATCACCGCGCCGACGATCGAGGCGCTCGCCGGTCGATGCGGCATCGACGCCGAGGCGTTGAGCGAAACCGTCGCGCGCTACAACGCGCATGCGGAATACGGCGCCGATCCGCAGTTCGGCAAGGGATCGACGCCGTACAACCGCATACAGGGCGATGCATCGCAAAAGCCGAATCCATGCGTTGCGCCAATCGTTGACGGTCCGTTTCACGCGGTGAAGGTGCTGCCCGGCAGCCTCGGCACGTTCGCGGGACTGGCCAACGATGCCCGCGCCCGCGTGCTCGACTCGACGCGCACGCCGATTGCCGGCCTCTACGCCGTGGGCAACGACGCGGCCAGCATGATGGGCGGCCATTATCCGGCGGGCGGCATCACGCTCGGACCGGCGATGACGTTCGGCTATCTCGCGGGACACGACCTCGCACGGCCCGTCGATGCGCCACGCGATCCACTCCCCATTCACGCAAGGACCCTCTCATGAATCTTTACGACACAGTGACGCTCACGGTCAAAATCGGCACGAACGCGCAGGTCTTCGAAAACATTCAGGCGAGCGCCGCGCAGCCCGGTTCGACGCTGCTCGGCTGCTGGTATTCGGATATCGGCGTGCTCGGCCGTGTGATGGTGCTGCGCGGTTTCGAATCGGAAGCGGCGTTGATCGGCGAGCGCAGGCGGCTTCTGCTCGAAGGCAATCCCTTCGGCTGCGGCGAGTTCGTCACCGATGTCGAAGTGCACGGCTACGCGCTCTTTCCGTTTCTCCCGCCGATCCAGCCTGCCGAGCATGGCGGCATCTACGAGATGCGGGTCTACGGCACGAAGCTCGCGAGCCTGCAGCACACCATCGACGCGTGGGAGAACGCCGTCCCCGAGCGCACCAGGCGTTCGCCGCTGACCGGGGCGATGTTCGCACTCGACGGCGCCGTGCCGCGTTTTCTCAACATCTGGCCGTACAAGAGCGTGGACGAGCGCTCGCGCATTCGCGCCGAAGCGGTGAAAGACGGCATCTGGCCGCCGAAGGGAGGCCCCGCGCATCTCACGACGATGGAATCCACCATTTACGTGCCTGCGCCGTTTTCGCCGCTGCGCTGAGGATCGCGACATGACGACGCCAACACGCAAGCTGTCGCTCTCCGCCCTCACGGTGCTCGAACTGACGCCGCCGCAGATGGTCGAGTGCGCCGCGCAAGCGGGCTACGATTTCGTCGGCCTGCGGCTGCTGCCCGCGACCGAGACCGAGGTGCGGCACGAGATCGTCGGCGCGACGCCGCTCAAGCGCGAGACGCTCGCGGCCCTGCGCGATACGGGCATCGGCGTGCTCGATACCGAGATTTTGCGGCTCAGGCCCGACACGAATGTCGCCGACTACGCGCCGATGCTCGATACCGCCGCCGAGCTGGGCGCGCGCTTCGTGCTCGTCGCGGGCAACGATCCCGATGAGGCGCGCACCGCGGATCGGCTCGCGCAGTTGTGCGATCTCGCGAAGCCCTACGGCCTCGCGCCGAGCCTCGAACCGATGCCGTGGACCGACGTGAAGGACATCGTGCAGGGCGCGCGCATCGTGCAGGCAGCGGGGCGCGCGAATACGGGTTTGATCGTCGATCCGATTCACTTCGATCGCGCCGGCTCGTCCGTCGAAACGTTGCGTGCGCTGCCGCGTGAGTACTTCGGCTATCTGCAATTCTGCGACGCGCCCGCCGAGCGACCGGCCGATCTGGCGACGCTGCTGCATCAGGCTCGGTGCGCGCGCAGGGTGCCGGGCGAAGGCGGCATCGACCTTGCCGCCATTCTTCGCGCGCTGCCGGACCATTTGCCGCTTTCCGTCGAAGCGCCGATGGACGAATGGGCGAGAACCGCGACGGCGCTCGAACGCGCGAAGCGTCTGCGGGAAGCGACGCTGAACGTACTCGATGCGACATACGGTTGAATTCCGCGGTGGAATCGTGTTCTCATTCCGAACCGGACATTCGAACGAGAAACAAAATGGCAGGAAACCTCGAGCGCGCGTTGTCGATCATCGAACTGCTCGCAAAGAACGGCGGGCGCATGCCGCTCGCCACCATCGCCGATACGCTCAACATCCCGCGCAGCGGCACGCATCGGCTGCTCGCCATGCTGATCGATGAAGGCTATGTGCGTCAGGACGAAGATCACGGCGAGTACATGCTGGCGCTGAAGCTCGTGTCGCTGGCGCTCATCTATCTGTCGACGGGCGGCGTGCTCGATGTCTCGCAGCCAGTGCTCGACCGGCTTGCGGCGGCGTCGGGGGAACTGGCGCGGCTCGGCGTCGTCGAGGACGATCACATCACGTTCGTCGGCAAGGCGCAGGGCGCGAAGTCCGGCCTGCGCTACGACCCGGACATGGGCAGCCAGCCGCCGCTGCATTGCACGGCGAGCGGGCAGGCGTGGCTGTCGTCGTTGTCGGACGAGGAAGCGCTTGCGCTGGTATCGAAGCAGGGCGGGCTCGGCAAGCCGGGACAGAGCGGCCCGAAGGCGCCGAAGACCATTCAGCAGTTTCTCGCGGACCTGCACGCGGCGAGAAAGCGCGGATACGGCATTGCGAGCGAGACGTACGAGGCCGGCATGACCTCGATGGCCGCGCCGATTCATCACCCGGTGACGGGCGCGGTGGTGGGCGTCGTGAGCCTCGCCGGGCCGACGAGCCGCTTGCCCGACGCGCGGCTCAAGGAACTGGCGCCTGCGTTGCTGGAGGCTGCGTCGGATATGGGCGCGGCGACATTGAGCTCGCCGTATTTCAAACGTTCGTCGGCGACGGCGGATGCTTCGGGGCCGGCGAAGGCAGCTGCAAAGAAGCGCAAGACGGCGGTTTGACGGCGGTCTCACGACCTTCCGAATGGCCGAACGGCAGAGGCGACGGGCGCATTGACCGTGCAGTATCATGGTTTGCATGGGCAGACGAGACATTGATAGCACTACCCCGCTCGACCTCATCGTGTCCGAATTCACAACCGTCGAAGAAGCCGAGGCTTACGACAAGTGGTATCGCGCGAAAGTGCAGCGGTCCATGGCGGATACGCGGCCGCGTGTGGGGCATGAGGAGGTGATGGATGAACTGGAGCAGATCATTCTCGCTGCCGAGAAACGTGCTCGTGAGAGGGCCGCTTGACACTGCAGGCACTTTGAACCACGAAGCACGTTTCGATATTCACGAATCATTCGATACATCGCGGGGCAGCGCGCTCGATCAAGGACGGGCTAGAAGCAGCGCCGGACCTTGCAGCACTCAAACCCGAGTTGTTTCGCGGGGTCGCATTGCTGGCACGTGGGAGATCGTCGTTCACCCTAACTGAATCGTCGTGTATCGAGTCATCAACGTCGTGCACGCGCGCCAGCGTTATCCGTTCGACCGAAATGCTGCACAAGAAAAGGAAACCGCCGTGCAACGAGTCGATGCCGAATCATTCACCCCCGAACTCGCCGTCGATGCCCTGCTGAACGGCCCCGGCGCCATCTGTATACGAGGCTTGTTCAGCGCGACGCAAATCGGCGAAGCGCGGCGCATCGTCATGGCGCATTCCGACGATCGGGCCCATACGGTCACGCATTTCCAGGGGCAAGCCGCGCAAGAAGACAAGCTGCACTTGCAGCGCCGCGTGTGGAATCTGCTCGCCAAAGGCGACGTATTCTCGCAGATGGCCGAGCAGGACAGCATCGTCGCGGCGATGCGCCGCTTCCTCGGCGACGACTTCGTCATGGGCTCCATCGCGGCGAATCGCATTCTGCCCGGCGGGCCGGGACAGGAGCCGCATATCGACTACCCGTACTGGGACTATCACATGCCCGCCACGTTTCCGGCCGGCATCAACACGAGCTTCCCGCTCAACGCGCAAGTCACCATTCCGCTCGATCCGTTCACCGCCGAAACCGGCGCGACGGCATTCGTGCCGCATACGCAGCATACGCTTCGCTATCCGAATGAAAGCGACCGCTTCTTCGAGCGCGCCGCGCGCATGGAGGCGGAACCGGGCGATGCCATCGTGTTCTTCGGGGCAACCTGGCATTGCGCGATGCCGAATCACAGCCCACGCGACCGCAGCGCCGTGCTGATCCAGTACCTTCCCAAATTCGTCAAGCCGATGGAAGACCTGCGGGCGATGGTCGGCGAAGCCTTCGTCAGGCGCGCAAGCAAGACGATGCGGCAGTTGCTCGGCCTGAACTACCCGTATCCGCAGAATCTGGAAGCCGTCGATCAGGCCACGAACGCCGAAGGCCGCACGAACGCCAAACGCTACTGAGCGACGGGCGGCACGCTGCCGCCGGTGGCCATCCACAGCACTTCTGCGTCGTCTTCGCTCGTCGAAATCGCTGCATGGCCGGTGCGGCTGTCGAAGTAGAGGCTGTCGCCGGCGTTCAGGTGCGTCGGGGCGTAGAGTTCCGAATAGAGACACACGCTGCCGCTGATCACATACAGGAATTCCTCGCCTTCATGACGACCCCAGTCATCGAATGCGTCGAGCGTGTGCGCGGAAATGCGGATGCGAAAAGGCAGCATCGCCTTATGCGCGAGATCGGTGGCGAGCAATTCCATCTGATAGCCGCGATACGCATGACGCTGGCCCTCGTTGCAACGCGTCAGAGCGCGGCGGCCGCTCGCGGCGGGCGCGCTGACGCTGCCGAATAGTTCGCCGAGATCGATCCGCAAGCCGCGCACGATCTTCTGCAACACGTCGAAAGTCGGCGACATCAGACCGTTCTCGATCTTCGACAACGCGGAGCGCGACACGCCGCACAAACGGCTCGCGGTTTCGAGCGTCATGTCGTGCGCGACGCGCGCCTGTCTCACCCTGCGGCCGAGATCGGCGAGAGACGGTTCGGGCGAGTTGTTCGTGCGAATGGCGTTCATGGAGGGACGGAGCGTTTGTTTCCGATCATACATCAGCGACCGGCCGCTCGAGACGACTGGCGAAAACCCGAATATTGGCCGGATTGTGAGTGCTTGCAACGACGCGTATAGTCACCCGGACAGCGAAAGTTTCTGATCAGAAACACGCGACGCCCTCCAACGCATCAGCTTCCAAAGGAATTGCATCGTGGATGCTCAATCGATTCTTTCCGAACTCGGCATCGGCAGCCAAGTCGCTGACGGCGAGATCGCCGTAACATCGCCGATCACGGGCGAAGTCATCGGACGCGTGAAACGTCACACGTCCGCGCAAGTCGACGCAACGCTCGCCAAGGCCCGCACCGCATTCGCTGACTGGCGCAACGTCCCCGCGCCGCGCCGCGGTGAACTCGTGCGGCTGCTCGGCAATCGCCTGCGCGACAAGAAGGCGGCGCTCGGGCGGCTCGTGTCGCTCGAAGCGGGCAAGATTCTTCAGGAAGGCCTGGGCGAAGTGCAGGAAATGATCGATATCTGCGATTTCGCCGTCGGCCTGTCGCGGCAGCTATATGGGCTCACGATCGCTTCCGAGCGCCCGGGGCATCGCATGGCGGAGACGTGGCATCCGCTCGGCGTCTGCACCATCATTTCGGCGTTCAATTTTCCGGTTGCGGTGTGGTCGTGGAATGCGGCGCTCGCGCTCGTCTGCGGCAACGCGGTCGTGTGGAAGCCGTCCGAGAAGACGCCGCTCACCGCGCTTGCCGTCGATCGCATTCTGCGCGACGCCATCGACGAATTCGGCAGCGCGCCCGAAGGCCTCGCGTCGGTCGTGATCGGCGACAGGGACATCGGCGCGCAGCTTGTCGCGGACAAGCGTTCGGACATCGTCAGCGCGACGGGCAGCACGGAGATGGGCCGCGCGGTGGGCGTCGAAGTGGCGCGGCGCTTCGGGCGCCCCATTCTCGAACTCGGCGGCAACAACGCGGGCATCGTGTCCCAGACGGCCAATCGCGATCTCGCGTTGCGCGGCATTCTCTTTTCGGCGGTCGGCACGGCGGGGCAGCGCTGCACATCGCTGCGGCGTCTCTTCGTGCACGACAGCATCTACGACGAGACCGTCGCGCGTCTCAAGGATCTCTACGCGAAGGTGCCGGTCGGCAATCCGCTCGAATCCGGCGTGCTGATGGGCCCGCTCATTGACGTGCAGGCGTTCGCTCGCATGCAGGATGCAATCGAACAGGCGAAGGGCGAGGGCGGCAAGGTATTCGGCGGCGAGCGGGTGACGGTGGACGGGGGCGAGGGCGGCTATTACGTGCGTCCGGCGCTTGTCGAGATGCCCGCGCAAACCGACATCGTGCTGAAGGAGACTTTCGCGCCGATTCTCTACGTGATGCGCTACACCGATTTCGACGAAGCCATCGCCGCGAACAATGCGGCCGTGCACGGTTTGTCGTCGTGCGTCTTCACCACCGACCTGCGCGAGGCCGAGCGCTTCCTCGCGGCGTCGGGCAGCGATTGCGGCATCGCCAACGTCAACATCGGGCCGAGCGGCGCGGAAATCGGCGGCGCATTCGGCGGCGAAAAGGAAACGGGCGGCGGGCGCGAGTCCGGGTCGGACGCGTGGAAGGCGTACATGCGGCGCGCGACGAACACCATCAATTACTCGTCGGCGTTGCCGCTCGCGCAGGGCATCGACTTCAATCTCGGCTGACGCGTTTCGGGACGGGGGCGGCGTGGCTTCTCAAGTGGTGATCGTCGGGGGCGGGGTGATCGGCAGTTCGGTGGCGTATTTCCTGCGCGCATCGGACCCGACCGTGCAGGTGACGGTGATCGAGCGCGATCCGACGTACGCGCGCTCGTCGTCGGCGTTGTCGGCGGCATCCATCCGGCAGCAGTTTTCGACGCCGCTTTCCGTGCGGATGTCGCTCTTTGGCATCGATTTCCTGCGGACGATCGGCGAGCGGCTGGAAGTCGATGGCGAGCGTCCTTGCATCGACCTGCACGAGGGCGGCTATCTGTTTCTCGCGACGCCTCGCGGCGAAGCGACGCTGCGCGAGAATCATGCAATGCAACGCGGTCTCGGCGCCGACATCGCGCTGCTCGATCCGGCCGGTTTGCGCACGCGTTTCCCGTGGCTGAACACCGACGATCTCGCAGCGGGCGCGTTCGGCGAAAGCGGCGAGGGCTGGTTCGACGGCTATGGGCTCGTGCAGGCGCTGCGACGCAAAGCTATGTCGCTCGGCGCGCGATACGTCGCGGCGGAAGTCGTGGATATCGAGCACGAGGGACGGCGTGCCACGCGCGTGCGCGCGTCCAACGGCGAGGCGTATGCGTGCGATGTCGTCGTGAACGCGGCGGGCGCATGGTCGCGTGCGCCTGCGGCCATGCTCGGCATCGACATTCCCGTTCATGCGCGGCGGCGCAGCATTTTCAACGTGTCGTCGCCGGCGAAACTGGAAAACAGTCCGCTTCTCATCGATCCGACCGGCGTTTATTTTCGCCCCGAAGGACGCACTTATATTTGCGGAACGTCGCCCGCCGCGGACAACGATCCCGACGACCTTCCGCTCGATGAAGTGGATCACGCGCTTTTCGACGACGTCATCTGGCCGACGCTCGCGCATCGCGTGCCGCAATTCGAGGCTCTCCGCGTGGAGCATTGCTGGTCCGGCTATTACGAATACAACGTCCTCGACCAGAATGCGATCATCGGCGCGCATCCGGGCATCGACAATTGCTTCTTTGCAAGCGGCTTTAGCGGACACGGCTTGCAGCACGGACCGGCGACGGGACGCGGCATTAGCGAACTGATTCTGCACGGACGATTTACGACGCTCGATTTGTCGCCGCTCGGCTGGGCGCGCATTATTGAAGGGCAGCCGATCTTGGAGAAAAACGTGGTGTGAAAGAATTGCGCGAGATACCGTGCTGCCGGTATGGCAGGCATTGTTCTGGCTGATACAAGACAGGCGGGTTGCGTTATCAGCAGATGCGTCCGCCAGACGCGCATTCTTTATATCATCCGCACTGGTTCGGACTGCGTCCATCGATGAAATCCACTAGGGCCAGTTGGCCCGGAGAGGCGCATTCTGGAACCGTCAAGGAAAAAGGAGGCGAAAGATGGATGCTCGATCGAATACGTCCAACACGCGTTTTGCAGAATGGATGGACGACTCCGAAGCACCCGGCGACACCACCGCTCACGCATCGCATCGGTCCAGCCAGGTCAGTGCCGAGCCGGAATATGTTGCCGAAATCTGCGGGCGTTTCGCAGGCGAGAAAGCCGAAGAGGAACAAAAGTCTTGCGTGGTTCGCGGATATAACTAATCGTTTTGCTGCGTGATCGATTGCGCGCGCCAATGCCATTAAGCGGCGCGCGCAGTTGCATTGTCTGATAGTCGAAGCAGTGGACGCTTTATCCGGTATTGCTCTCCATTTCATTTCCCCGCAAAATCTGCCGACGTTTGATCGCAACACGGCGTCGCTGAGCGCGATTATCGTGGTCGCGTAGGGTGGCGATTGCTGCCGCATTTATCCACCGCCCGCTTCGGCTGCCGCATGTCATGGTCGCTGATCGAAGTTCCCTGGGAAGTCCACGCCCACAGCAGCAGCGAGCAATGGGCTGCGATCATCACGGCGAAGGCGCTGCTGATGCTCGTCGCCGGGCTGCCCCTGCACGGGCAGCGCACCGCCCGCTATGTGTTGCTTTTCGTCTGCCTCACAAGCGTGCTCGCCATTGCGCCCGAATTGCCTGCCGAGTGCGTCAACGCGCCGGGAATCGCCGTGTTGTCGACTGTCGAATGCTGACGAAGCTCGCGCTGATGGCGCTGCACATGAAGCCCCGCGTGCGCTGACATCGCACGAAGGGGCGCGGCGAGCGCGGCGGGCCGATGGCACAATCCCTTGCAAGGTCACGACCATCGACGCAGGGAGACTACAGCTTGGCGAATCTGGATCTCGACAATCCTTTCCTCGAAGCACTCGGCGCGACGCTGACCGAATGGCGCGCCGGCTACGCCGAATTCACGATGCCCATTCATGCAGGCCATCTGAACCGTCAGCGCATCCTTCAGGGCGGCGCCATCGCGACGCTGCTCGACGTAGCCTGTGGCTACACCGGCCTTTTCACGACGGAACCGACGCCTGTTCACGGCTTCACGTTATCGCTGACCGTGAATTATCTCGATCGCGGTATCGGCGACAAGGTCGTTGCCAAAGGCTTTCTTGAACGGCAGGGCAGATCGGTCTACTTCGCGCGCGGCGAAGCATGGGTCGACGGCAGGCTGATGATCGCGAGCGCGCAAGGCACGTTCAAGTACGCACGATGAGCGGATTGCACGCGGTATGCAACGCGCTGCACGCCGCATGCAAGATGCCGACTTAGCCGGCCAGCATCCGCCGGCAATGGCGTGCGATCTGCCTCTCTTCATCCGTCGCGATGACGCGATGCTCGGCATGCAAAAAACCAAGTCCATCGAGAATTTGCGCGCGGATCGGCTCGGCATGTTCGCCGATTCCGCCGCTGAACACGATCAGATCGACGCCGCCCAGCAGCGCCGCGTACGCGCCGATCGTCTTGCGCACCGCAATGCAGAACACGTCGATGGCGAGCGCGGCGTCGGCATCGCCGCGAGCGCGTCGGGAGAGCAGCGCTTGCATGTCGTCGTCGGACGCGGATAACGCCTTCATGCCGCTTGCGCGATTCACGAGCGCTTCGAGCGCATCGGCATCGAGCGATTCGTGGCGCAGCAGATGAATGAGCACGCCGGGATCCAGATCGCCGCTGCGCGTGGCCATCGGAATGCCGCCGGTAGGCGTCATGCCCATCGACGTATCGACGGAACGCCCATCCTTCAGCGCGCACAGGCTCGCGCCGGAGCCGAGATGCGCGATCACCACGCGCGAAGGCAACTGCGCGCCGAGCGTATTGACGATCGATTCATACGAGAGCCCGTGAAAGCCATACCGCAAGACGCCGCGCTCCGCATATTCTGGCGGTAAGGCGAAACGCGTCGCACGCTCGGGCATCGTGCGATGAAACACCGTGTCGAAGCATGCAAAGTGCGGCACGCTCGGAAAAATACGCTGCGCCTCGTCGACAAGCGCGAGCGATTGCGGCAGATGCAACGGCGCGAAGGGCGCCGCTTCACGCAACGCATGCTTCACGTCCGCAGAAAGCTCGCAGTGCGCGCGCACATGCGGTCCGCCATGCACGACACGATGCCCCACACCCGCAAGCGGCTCGCGCAAGTGGCTCGCGAGCGCATCGGCGACGCGCTGCAACGCATCGTGCTGCGATTCCATCAGATGGTCCTGCGCGATGTCGATGCCTCCGTCCGACGAGCGCATCGACAACGAACCGTTGGCACGTCCGATGCCTTTCGCGCTGCCCGTGAGCCATGCTTCTTCGTCGCCGTCATGCGCGACGAACACGCCGAACTTCAGCGACGACGAGCCGCTGTTGAGCACGAGGATGCCTTGTGTCATGGCCTCAGCCCTTCCATGTCCAGTCGCGGATTTCCTCGCGATCGATGCCTTCCTCGTGCGCGTAACGCACGCTCTCGATGATGCGGTTTTTCAAGCGCTCCTTCGTATGCGCGGCGGTGCTCGAGAGGCCCGGCACGCGATCGATGACGTCGATGGCGAGCGAATATCGATCGACCCCGTTGATGATCGCAAGCTCGAACGGCGTGTTGATGTTGCCGCGCTCGCGATAGCCGTGCACGTGCATGTTCGCGTGGTTCGTGCGGTTATACGTGAGCTTGTGCACGAGCGATGCATACGAGTGGAAGTTGAAAATCACCGGCTTGTCGCGCGTGAAGATGGAATCGAAGTCGCGATGCGAGAGGCCGTGCGGATGATCCGTGTCCGGCATCAGCCTGAAAAGATCGACGATATTGACGAAGCGAATCTTCAGCTCGCGGCATTCCGCCTTCAGTATCTCGACGGCGGCGAGGGCTTCCATCGTCGCGATGTCGCCGGCGCATGCAATCACCACATCGGGTTCGTGCCCTTGATCCGTCGAGGCCCAGTCCCATATGCCGATGCCCTTCGCGCAATGCACGATCGCATCCTGCATGCCGAGATACTGCAAATGCGGCTGCTTGTCCGCGACGACCACGTTCACGTAGTCATGCGAGCGCAGGCAATGATCCGCGACGCTCAGCAGACAGTTCGCATCCGGCGGCAGGTAAATGCGGACGACGCCGGGGCTTTTGTTCGTGACGACATCGAGAAAGCCCGGGTCCTGATGCGTGAAGCCGTTGTGGTCCTGCCGCCAGACGAGCGACGTGATGAGCAGATTGATCGATGGCACGGGCGCACGCCACGCCAGTTCGTTCTTTGCCTTCTCCAGCCACTTGGCGTGCTGGTTGAACATCGAATCGATCACATGCACGAACGCTTCGTAGGTCGCGAGGAGACCGTGGCGGCCCGTCAGCACGTAGCCTTCGAACCAGCCTTCGAGCGTGTGCTCGGAGAGCATCTCCATCACGCGGCCATCGGGCGTCAGCGCGCCGCCGTCCGCGTCTTCGGGCTTCGTTTGGGCGAGCCACCGCTTGCCGGATGCTTCATAGACGCCATCGAGCTTGTTGCTCGCGGTTTCATCCGGACCGAAGAGGCGGAACGTCTTCATGTTGCGGCGGATCACATCGCGCAGGAACGTGGCGAGCACAGCGGTCGGCGATTGATAGACCGCGCCGGGCTTCTCCACTTCGAACGCATACGCGCGAATGTCCGGCATGTCGAGCGATTCGCGCAACACGCCGCCGTTGGCATGCGGATTCGCGCTGATGCGCCGCGTGCCGTCCGGCGCGAGTTGCCGCAGGCTTTCGATGAGCCGCCCTTCGTCGTCGAACAGTTCTTCGGGCTTGTAACTGCGCATCCATTCTTCGAGCACGACGAGGCTCTTGGGATTCGTCGCGGGATCGGGCACGGGCACCTGATGCGAGCGCCAGAAATCTTCCACCTTGTGGCCCGCGAATTCCTTCGGGCCGGTCCATCCTTTCGGAGTTCGAAGCACGATCATCGGCCAGCGCGGACGCACGACATCGCCAACATTCTCTCGCGCGTCTTGCTGAATCGCCCTGATGTCGCCGATACAGCGTTCCAGCGTCGCGGCCATCAGTTGATGCATGCGTTCAGGCTCGTCGCCTTCGACGAAATGCGGCTCGTAGCCGTAGCCCCTGAACAGCGCTTCCAGTTCGTCATGCGGAATGCGTGCGAGGACCGTCGGATTGGCGATCTTGTAGCCGTTGAGATGAAGGATCGGCAACACGGCGCCATCGGTTGCCGGGTTGAGAAACTTGTTCGAATGCCACGATGTCGCGAGCGGTCCCGTCTCGGCTTCGCCATCGCCGACTATCGTCGCGACGATCAGCTGCGGGTTGTCGAAAGCCGCGCCGAATGCGTGCGACAGGCTATAGCCCAGTTCCCCGCCTTCATGGATGGACCCGGGCGTTTCCGGCGTGCAATGCGAACCGATGCCGCCCGGCGACGAAAACGCGCGAAACAGCCGGAGCATGCCGCGTTCGTCGTAGCTGCGGTCGGGATAGATCTCCGAGTAATGGCCTTCGAGATAGGAATTGGCGAGCGTCGCGGGCGCGCCGTGCCCGGGACCCGACACGAACAGCACATCGAGGTCGTCGCGCTTGATGAGCCGGTTCAGATGCACCCAGACGAACGATTGACCGGGGTCCGAGCCCCAATGCCCGAGCAGGCGCCGCTTGATGTGTTCAGGCTTGAGCGGTTCGCGCAGCAACGGATTCGCGCGCAGATAGATCATGCCGACGGAGAGGTAATTGCACGCGCGCCAGTACGCGTCGATATTGCGCAGAAGGTCGGCGGAGAGCGGTGCCGGGGTCGCGGTCTTGCCCTGGACGTCGTCGTTCACTTGCTATCTCCTTGCGGTGAGAGTTGAGTGGAGCGTCGGTCTTGCGGCTTGATGCTGGAAGCGTGAGAGCAGCGTCGCGAAACATCATACTTGCGTTCCCGCGACGCGTTTTTGACAAAAGCGATGCGTGCGCTCACTCCATGGCTGCCTGCGTGATGTCGTAGTCCATCAGCAGCGCCTTGTGATCTTCCCACGCGCCGATGTAATGAACCATGAAGCTGTCCGGACGCCGATACGTCCACGGCGTATTCCAGTCGATGAAGGACGCGATATGCGTCGCGTCGAAGCTCGCATGCTGCTCGAACTCGCGGATGAAGAAATACTGGTCGCCGAGATTGGCATAGACGCTCGACTTGTCCTGAAGTTGCGCGCAGGTGTCGAGAATGCGCTGAAATGCATCGTAGTTCTGCTGCGTCCGCTTGTAGCCCATGATGCCGGAATTAAAGGCCCAGGTGCCGACATCGCGGGCAAACAGCGCGTCGTGTCCGTGCATGATCGATTCGAGGTTGCGGCTCATGTCGTTGAAGAGCACGTCGGCATCGACCCAGAACACCCACCTGTGATGCGGCAGATACTCGCGCAACAACGCCGGCTTCAGCCAGTTGCCGGCAGTGTTGCCGTCGTTCAGATGCGATGGAATCTCGCGGTGCACGTAGAGCGTATAGCCGTGAAGCTCGCAATAGCGCCTGAAGTTGGCCTCCGCGATGCGCCCGTAACGCGCGACATTCGGCGTATAGAGCGTGACGACCGCGATCGGCTGGCCGGGCTGATAGACGCTGTGCGGCTCCGCATCGCAAGCCGGGGTGGCGGGGAACGAAAGAAGCGGCAGACCGTGCGCCGTGCGCTCGTTGATATGCGTGATCAGCGCCTCACGAAAACGCCGGTGATGCTTCTCGTCGCGAATGCTGACGGCGAACGTGCTCCACGTCGCCCACACGCTTTCCAGGTTCGCCGCGGCGGGGACGACCACGCACGCATCGGCGATCTTGTGGCGCGAGGGCAGTGCTTCGAACTCGCACAAAAGCCCGCCTTCATCGGCGGGAAGTTCGACACTGAACCGGCAATGCGTGACAGCCTTCAGCAGCTTGCGGCGAACGCGCTCGGTGTTGCGCCACATCTGAATATCCGTCTGAGGAAGCGGCGATTCCGCGCAGGCCAGCAGCCAGTCGCGGCCGTCGAGCAGCGTGGGAAGCGGCGTCGAGCCGAGAATCACCGCGTTCTCGCTGAGCAGCAGCACGATCTCTCCCGCTTCGGCCTGCTTCAACTCATGCAGCAGCGCTTCGTACTTGTACGTCCACAAGATCTCGTGCGTGCTGCCGGACAGGTGCGACATGTCGATCTGCACATGCCGATACCCCTGCATGCGCGCATAGCGCCGATGATTGGCGAGCGCGCCCGGCGCGTGGTCGAAAAAGGGGCTGATGACGATCATGAAAAGCGGGAAGCGAGCGATTGAAACCGCGTAGCATCGCCGCAAATAAGACCCGTTCGGATGGGAAGTCTCCTAAAACCACGCCGGACACCGGTGAATGCAGCTTGCGCGTCGTGTCGCGCGCGCCCCTAGAATGTTCCGATGACCCCTGATCCCTCTTTGTCCGATACCGCGCTCGACGGCTTTCATCCGGCCGTCGTCAACTGGTTTCGCGCGCATTTCGCGGCGCCGACCGCCGCCCAGGCGCGCGCCTGGCCGCTGATCCGCGCACGCCGCTCGACGCTCGTGGCCGCGCCGACCGGCTCGGGCAAGACGCTGACCGCGTTTCTCGCGGCGCTGGACGAGCTGGTGCGCGACGGCATCGCGGGCGGCGGAGTGCTTCCGGACGAGACGCGCGTCGTCTATGTGTCGCCGCTGAAGGCCCTGTCGAACGATATCCGCGTCAACCTGCAGGAACCCCTTGCGGGTATCGCGGAGCAATTGCAGGAGACCGGCGCGGCCGCGCCGGAAATCCGCGCGGCGGTGCGTACCGGCGACACGACCCAGCAGGAACGCAACGCCGTGCGCAAGCGTCCGCCGCATATCCTCGTGACGACGCCCGAATCGCTCTACGTGCTGCTGTCGTCCGATTCCGGGCGCGCGATGCTGTCGACCACGCGCACGGTGATCGTCGATGAAATCCACGCCGTTGCCGGAACGAAGCGCGGCTCGCACCTGAGCCTGAGCCTCGAACGCCTCGATGCGCTTTGCGAGGCGCGCGGCGCGGCGCGTCCGGTGCGCGTCGGCTTGTCGGCGACGCAGAAGCCCATCGAGCTCGTCGCACGGTTTCTCGCGGGCGAGGGGCAGCCGTGCGAAATCGTCGATGTCGGGCACGTGCGCGCACGCGATCTCGCGCTCGAACTGCCGCCGATGCCCCTCGAAGCGATCATGTCGAACGACATGTGGGAGCGCGTCTATGACCGGCTCGCGGAACTGTCGGCGCAGCACCGGACGACGCTCGTCTTCGTCAACACGCGACGCATGGCCGAGCGCGCGGCGCGGCATCTGACCGACCGGCTGGGCAAGGACGCCGTCGCGGCGCATCACGGCAGCCTCGCGCGGGAGCATCGGCTGGACGCGGAGCAGCGGCTCAAGCGCGGCGAGCTGCGCGTGCTGATCGCGACGGCGTCGCTGGAGCTGGGCATCGATATCGGCGATGTCGATCTCGTCTGCCAGATCGGCTCGCCTGGCTCGATCGGCGCGTTCCTGCAGCGCGTGGGGCGCTCGGGGCATCACGTCGGCGGCGTGCCGAAAGGGCGGCTGTTCCCGACTTCCCGCGACGATCTGATCGAATGCGCGGCGCTGCTCGACTGCGTCCGGCGCGGCGAACTCGATGCGCTGACGATTCCCCGCGCGCCGCTCGACGTGCTCGCGCAGCAGATCACCGCCGAAGTCGCATTTCGCGAGTGGGGCGAGGACGAGCTCTTCGGGCGCATCCGGCGCGCGTATCCGTATGCGACGCTCGAACGCGCGCGCTACGACGCCGTGCTCAGGACGCTCGCCGAAGGCTATACGGGACGGCAGGGCGTGCGCGGCGCTTATGTGCATCGCGATGCGGTGAGCCGAACGCTGCGCGGCCGGCGCGGCGGCAAGCTGACGGCGGTGACATCGGGCGGCGCCATCCCCGACAACGCGGATTTCGCGGTGCTGCTGGAGCCGCAGGGCTTGCAGATCGGCACGGTGAACGAGGATTTCGCGGTCGAGAGTCTCGCCGGCGATGTCTTTCAGCTCGGCAATACGTCGTATCGGATCGTGCGGGTCGAGGGCGGACGCGTGCGCGTGGAGAACGCGAACGGGCAGCCGCCGAACATTCCGTTCTGGCTCGGGGAAGCGCCGGGGCGCAGCGATGAGCTGTCGTTCGCGATCGCACGCTTGCGGGCGAATATCGACGCGCGGCTTGGCGGTGCCGACGACGCGGGCGCGGCGAATCGACCGGGAGTGAAGCAGAGCGGCGAAGCGGCGCAGGTCGCGCCTGCGGCTTTCCAGGCATCCGACGCCGCCACGGCCTGGCTTGCCGAGGAAGCCGGCATCGGCATGGAGGCCGCGCGCCAGATCGTCGATTATCTGGCCCGCTCACGCGCCGCGCTTTCCGTGCTGCCGACGCAGGACACGCTCGTGATGGAGCGCTTCTTCGACGAATCCGGCGGCACGCAGCTCGTCATCCATGCGCCGTTCGGCAGTCGCGTGAATCGCGCATGGGGTCTCGCGTTGCGCAAGCGCTTTTGCCGCACCTTCAACTTCGAACTGCAGGCGGCGGCGACCGAGGACGCCATCGTGCTGTCGCTGACGGCGAGTCACAGCTTCGCGCTCGACGAAGTGTGGCGCTATCTGAAGCCGGCCACGGCCGAGCATCTGCTGATCCAGGCGCTGCTCGACGCGCCGCTCTTCGGCGTGCGCTGGCGCTGGAACGCGACCAACGCCCTCGCGCTGCCGCGTTATGCGGGCGGGCGCAAGGTCGCGCCGCAATTGCAGCGAATGAAAAGCGAAGACCTGCTGGCCGCCGTGTTTCCGGATCAGGTCGCGTGCGCGGAAAACGTCGTCGGGGAGCGCGACGTGCCGGCGCATCCGCTCGTCGAACAGACGATCGACGATTGCCTGCACGACGCAATGGACAGCGACGCCTGGCTCGCGCTGCTGCGGCGCATCGAGGAAGGCGCGGTGCGGCTCGTGACGCGCGACTTGCCCGCGCCGTCGCCGCTCGCCGCCGAAATCCTGTCGGCGCGGCCCTACGCGTTCCTGGACGATGCCCCGCTCGAAGAACGCCGCACGCAGGCCGTGCTCGCGCGGCGCTGGACCGATCCGCAATCGACCGGCGATCTCGGCGCACTCGATGCCGAAGCGATCGCGAGCGTCCGCGGGGAGGCGTGGCCGTCGGTGACGAGCGCCGATGAAATGCACGAGGCATTGACGGGGCTGTCCTGCATTACCGATGCGGAAGCCGCCGCGAGCGATGGCTGGCCCGCGTGGCTCGATGCGCTCGCCCGCGCCGGCCGCGCGACGCGCCTGCGAATCGCCGACGACGACGCGCTGTGGACACCGGTCGAGCGCCTCGCGTGCGTGCGCGCCGTCTATGCTCATGCGCCGATGCATCCGCGCCTTGCGCCGCCGCCCGGCTTCGACGCTGCGTGGAGCGAAGACGACGCGCTCGTGGAAATCGTGCGCGCGCGCCTGTCGGGCTTCGGGCCGCTGACCGTGGCGGAAATCGCGCGGCCGCTCGCGCTGCCGGCATCGGCCATTGCGATTGCGCTGACGCGGCTCGAAAGCGAAGGCTACGTGATGCGCGGGCATTTCACGCCCGGCGCGGACGAACAATGGTGCGAGCGTCATCTGCTCGCGCGAATCCATCGATACACCGTGCGGCGGCTGCGTCGTGAAATCGAACCCGTGGAGCGGCAGGACTTCATGCGCTTCCTGTTCGAATGGCAGCGGGTGGCCCCCGACACCCACGGCGAGGGCCGCGACGCGCTCGCCGCCGTGCTCGAACAACTGGAAGGCTTCGAGGCGCCCGCCGTCGCGTGGGAGGACGAGATTCTGCCTGCACGCATCGCCGATTATTCGGGCATCTGGCTCGATGAAATCTGCCGCGCGGGAAAGATCGTCTGGTCGCGGCCGGCCGGGCGTTCGCGCGCGACCGGCGGGCCGGTGCGAGGCACGCCGATCGTCCTGTTGCCGCGTCGCCAGCTTGCGGCGTGGAACGCGCTGATGGCCGGCGATGAAGCGCCGGAACAGTCATCGCGTGCCGAGCGCGTCTTCGAAGCGCTGAGCGCGCACGGCGCGATGTTCTTCGACGAACTGCTCGCCGATACGCGGCTCCTGCGCACCGAACTGGAAGACGCGCTCGGCGAACTCGTGGCGCTCGGTCTCGTCAACGCCGACAGTTTCGCGGGCCTGCGCGCGCTGCTCGCGCCCGCCGCGAAGCGCAACGCGCTGTCGCGCCGATCGCGCGGGCGCGCGGGCGGCCTCTTCATCGGCGGAATGGACGACGCCGGGCGCTGGGCGTTATTGCGCCGCGCGAACGCCGCCGAGCAGGGCGGCGACATCCAGCATGTTGCGCGCACGCTGTTGCGCCGGTACGGCGTCGTCTTCTGGCGGCTGCTGGAGCGCGAGGCGCAATGGCTGCCGCCGTGGCGCGATCTGCTGCGCGTCTATCATCGGCTGGAGGCGCGCGGCGAGATTCGCGGCGGGCGCTTCGTCGCGGGGCTCGCGGGCGAACAGTTCGCGTTGGCCGAAGCGGTGCCGCTGCTGCGCGACATGCGGCGGCGGCCGAAGGACGGCGTGTTCGTCGCGCTGAGCGCCGTGGACCCGCTCAATCTCGTCGGCACGCTCTTGCCCGGCGAAAAGGTGCCGGCGCTCGCGGGCAATCGCGTGCTGTATCGGGATGGCGTGCCGGTCGGCGCTGTCATCGCGGGCAAGACGCGCTATTTCGCCGATGCCCGCGACATGGACGGCGAAACCCGTGAACGCATGCGTCTCGCGCTCGCCAGACGCACGGCGCGCTCGGTGAGTGCGAGCGCCGTCGCGCACGGCTGATGCATCATCGGGAAACGATCCTGTTCTTGAATGGCCCCGGTTGCTGCACCGGCACGTCTTTCACCGGTACGCCGGGATAATCCACGACGCGCCCCGGATTCGACGCGCGTATGCGAAACAGCGGATGCGCCGCCTCGCGCGCGCCGCCGGCGATCGTCGTCATTGCCTGCCGGTCGAGTTCGACACTATCCGCGAGATCCCTGATCTTGATGACGGCCATGACTGCTTCCTCCTGGTAATGGAGTCGCTCGCTTCGAGTATAGGCAATCCCGGCCGGCTCCTTGCCGGGACCGCTGTCAGCGGCCAGAAGCGGCCAGAAGCGGCCAAAAGCGGCCAAGAGCGGCGAGAGGCCGAAGCCTTTCGCCGCCGACGCTTCTACCGCTGCGAGTGTCAACGCGTCACAGCGACACCCCTGCGTTGAGCGTGCCGATCTGCATCGGGCTGATGTCGAAGTGCGGCGACACGCCCGCGCCGACATAGCCGATGTTGCTCAGCGCCGTGACGTCGACCTTCTGGATCTGCGTGAGATTCTGAAGGATGCCGACGTTCACTTCGACGTTCGCATAAGGCCCGTAGCCTTGCCCGCCGGATACGGCGGACATCGCGCGACAGTCGAGTTCCTTGCTGTGGGACAGGTCCCGTACGATGATGGACGACATGGTGGTGCTCCTCGCGAAGGGTTTCGTCGTTGCGGTTCAGGCCCAGGCGAGCCCGCCGCCGATGTTGATGTTGCTCGTGTTGCGTGCCTTCTGATCCGGCTGGACCTTCGAGTGGATGTCGTCGGCGAAGGCGACATTGACGCCGTTTTCGTTGAACGTCTTTTGGTCCTGTTGCACCATCTGTTGCGTGTTGAACGAGAGCGAAACCTTCGACATGTCGAAGACCGGCACGAAATAGCCGGTGCCGCCCCGCACGGCCGACATCGCGCGGCGATCGAGTTGTTCGGTGACAGGCAGGTCCTTGATGGTCAGCGTCTTCATTGCGGTTCTCCTTGGGTGCGCGTCGCGCGTTCGGTGGTGGTTCGAGCAACATGTCTGCTCGGGCCAGTTCAATGCATCACGTATGCCAGGCGTGATGCCACGGCGCGAAGCATCGCTGTATGCCTTGCACGGCGGGCGTTCGCCGCAAACGGACTAGCGCGCCTCCGCATCGCGGGTCTCATGCAATGCCGTCGCCCGGCCGACAGCCGTCGCGATGTGTCGGTATCCGAACGACATGTGCGCGACGCCGCGCTTCATCGAAAACGCCATTTGCCTAAGCCGCATGCGAGGGCTAGTATCGAACGAGCATCGGTTGTTTGGTACGACAAGTGAGATTGTCGGTCGATTGGAGCCGCAACGAGTCGCACAGATGACTAGCTTCCGAGAAGCGCTTCGCACATATCGGGGCGATGGCGGATCGCGCGACGCGTTCTTTGCAGGGGTCGATGGCGCACTGGCCGCCGATCGCACGCCGGGCGCGCGGCTCATCGAGATCCTCGACGAGGAAAACGCGGCGAATCCCTTGCCGCGCGATATCTATTCGGCCATTCGCCGCCGCATCGAGCATACGGCGCGCATGCGCTCGCCGGACCCCGGCACGACCTATCAGCCAGGCCGCGATGAAACGCGCCTGCACGTGACGCCCGATGCGCCGCCGCCGCTGCCCTCGCGCGCGACGGGCAACGCTGGCGCGGGCGCCGACACGACCGGCGCGACATCGGGACAGGCGACGCAAGTGCTTTCCGAGGCCGATCAGGTCAAAGGCGTCGGGGATACGCTGAACAATCGCTTCGTGCTCGAGGAATGCCTTGGCATCGGCGGGATGGGAACCGTGTACAAGGCGCTCGATCTGCGCAAGCTCGAGGCCTCGGACCGGCGTCCTTATGTGGCCATCAAGGTGCTGAACCTGCAGTTTCGCGGCAATCCGAAATCGCTGATCGCGCTGCAACGCGAGGCCCGCAAGGCGCAGCAACTGGCGCATCGCAACATCGTCACCGTGTATGACTTCGACCGCGACGGAGCCATCGTCTATCTGACGATGGAATATCTGTCCGGTCAGCCGCTATCGAAGATACTTCGGTCCCCGAAATTCAAGGGCATGCCGTTCCATGAGATGTTCCGGATTTTCAAGGGCATGGCCACCGCGCTCGCCTACGCGCATGAGCGCGGCTTCGTGCACTGCGACTTCAAGCCGGCGAACGTGTTCGTCACCGATGCGGCGGAAGTGAAGGTCATTGACTTCGGCATTGCGCGCGTGATCCAGCGGCCCGAGGAAGACACCGAAGCCACGGTCTTCGATCCCGGCAGCCTCGGCGCGCTGACGCCCGCGTACGCAAGTCCCGAAATGCTGGAACATCGCGAGCCGGACCCGCGCGACGATATCTACGCGCTCGGCTGCATCGCCTACGAGCTGTTGACGGGCAAGCATCCTTTCGACCGCGTGCCCGCCTTGCAGGCGAAGTCTGCGGGAATGAAGCCGCAACGTCCCGACAATCTCGGCAACAAGCAGTGGAAGGCGCTGAAAGCGGCCCTCGCTTTCGAGCGCGAGGAGCGGACGCCGACGGTCGCGCAGTTTCTCGACGAACTCAGCGAGGAACAGCCCGCCGCACCGGCGCAAGCGAAGACGAAACGCATCGCGGCGCCGAAGCTCGCCATCGGCGCGTTGGCGCTCGTGTTGATCGCGGGCGCGGGGTACGTGCTTGTCACGCACCAGGAGGCATCCACGCCTGCTGCATCGGTTCCGATCCCCACGCCCGAAAAGCCCGCCATCACGCCGGCGCTTCCGGCCGCGCCCGCGCCGACGCTCACCATGGCCGCCGTCACGCCGGTGCTCGCGAGCGCGCCGTGTTCGGCGCTCGTTGCGTCGGTGCACGATCAGACCGTCGACGTGCAAGGCTTCGTGTCGGAGAAATACGGACTCGCGCGGCTGAAGGAATCGCTCGGGCGCGTGGCGGGCGTTCGCGCGACGAACTTCGGCGTGCAGCAAGTGAGCGACGACAAGTGCGACCTGCTGACCATGCTCGCGCCGTACTGGACGGCCAATCGGCAAGCGGGGCGTCCGGCGTCGGTGCATACGCGATCGAGCCAGACGCGGCTCACGGAAGGCGATCCGCTGATCGTCGAGCTGATGACGCCCGCATTCGATTCCTACGTGAACATCGATTACTTCATGCTGGACGGCAGCGTCGTTCATCTGCTGCCGAACGGGCGGTCGCGCGACAACCAGGCGCCGCCGAGTTATAGCGCGACCATCGGAGCGATGGGCGAGTGGGTCGTCGGCAAGCCGTTCGGCGCGGAGATGATCGTGCTGACAGTGGCGCCCGCGCCGCTCTTCGACGCGCCACGCCCCGACAGCGAAGCGAAGCCCGAGTACTTGCGTGCAGTAGACAAACGCCTGAAGGCGCTCGCGGCCCGTTACGGACGCGAGCGGGTACTGGTCGATATCTTCCAGATCACGACGCAGCCGAAGAAATGACCCTAGCTCTGCGGCTTTTCGATGGCCGCCTTCAGCTCCTGCAGCGCCTCTTCGACGCGCTGCGTCACGAGTGCGTAGGCTTCGGCCTGCGTCTGCTGCGTGGTGCGCGCAATGTCCTGCATGTCGGCGAGCGCATTGTGCAGGGTGCGCTGCACGACTTCATTCGCATTGAACGGCGGTTTCGCCGATGACGACGCAAACTGCTTTGCGATGTCCTCCAGATCGCCAAGCGTGCGGCGCAGGATTTCGAGCTGCTTGTCGCGCAACGCCTCGATGCCGCCGAATGCCACGCGATTCGTCGCGGCAAGCGCCTCGACGTCCTTGCGCCGCGATTCCATGATCGCGGTGACATCGAAGCCCGGCAACTGATACTGCTGGAACATGGCGGCAAACTGGCTGAACGGATCGCTGAATTTAGATTGATTCATCTTGCCTCCCAGGTTCTTCTCGTATGAGCGCGAGCAGGGCCGTGAACACCGGCGCCGCCGCGCAATGTGCGGTTGCGGCAATTGCAGCAAGCCGCAGCCCGAACCCGATACTACCAATATAAGCGCCCGAAATGGGGCAAGGGAAAACACCAGAACGGCGGGCCGGCATTGACGCAGGTCAATACCGATACCGCAGCAGCACCGACGATGAAACTGAAGGTGCCGTGCGGTGCAGAAGGGGAAAGAGATGATAAGCAGCGAAGCGCGGATCGTCGCGGCGGCGATCGCGGTCTTCACCGCGCTGGCGGGAATTTTCGCCGCGCTGCACGGGCTCGTCTTCGACAAGGCGAGCGTGCTCAACTATGGCGTGCTGACGATCCTCGTCGGGGTCGCGTCGTTCGCCGTCATGCTGATGCCGATGCCGGAAGACGGACCCTGACTTTCTATCGCGCGGCGGGTTCCTTGCCGATGCTATACCCGCCAGGTATCTTCCTCGCCGGCGAATACGCTGTGCTCGGCCTTGATCTGCGCCCAGTCGATGCACTGCACATGCCAGCGGCCCGCGCATTCTCGACGCGCCGCATCCCCATACCACACGACGCGCCCCGCAAGACCTTCGTCCGGTCCGCCGGGCGCGTCGACATCGAGTTGCTCGAGCACGCAGATGGGCTGCTGCGTGTGCTGATCGCAAATCATCGTGCTGTTCGAACCGGAGCGCAGGCCGCCCCAGTCGGGCACGTCGATCGCCTGATGGCCTTCGCGCGACCAGCGGCGGGATTCCCTGTCGAGCCACAGGATGGCGTACGCGGCGTCGTCGGCGCCTTCGAACCCATCCAGCTTGACGGTGATACGCATGTCATCCTCCATGAACATCCAGTTCAGCGAATACGACGCTCCGGCGCGTCTTGCGCGGGTCAGGAGCGTCTTCGGTTGAATGGCGGCATTTCACCCGGACGTCGGGTCGTCTTGCGCCGCTCATCGTGCATCGATTGAATCGCGTGCATGCCGCAGTTTCGACAGGCCGGCATGACTGCTTGCGAATACGATTCGATCGGCCGAACGGCTTTCGGTTCGCAGTTCGTGATGCAAAAGATCTTGTGCGACGCACCAGCGTCGCGAACGCCTGAAGCAAGTCCGGTGCCGAACGATGGATCACGCTTATTCATGGCTTCTGCCTTTAGCTTAGCGCCGCAATTTGACGCCAGCGCGACAACCGTCATAGGCATGTGGGATTGTTTCTTCAGATCGTGCGCCGTCGCCGTGCATGCGCGCACCGCATTAGCGGCTCGCGCCCCAACGTGTCGCGTAAATGCTAAGGCGTGCGTTGCATCGCAGCACGCAGGCGTTCACCCCACGCCTTCGAGACGCGCGCGATCCACGATCCGCAATTGCCGCCCGTGAAGCGAAATTGCGCCGGCACGCTGCAGCTTCGACAGCATGCGGCTCACGGTTTCGAGTTCGAGACCGAGATAGCTGCCGATATCAGCGCGCGTCATCGGCAGCGTGACGTCCCCGGGGGTGCACGGCCGCGCGCCGCTCGCATCGAGCCGGCCAGACAAGTCCAGCAGGAACGCGCCGACCCGTGCGAGCGCGGGCATCGTGCCGAGCATCAGCGTGAGCCGCGCGGCGCGCACGATCTCCGCACTCATGATCGCGAGCAACGCATGCTGCATCGGCGCAAATTCGCGGCAAAGCGGCTCCAGAATGCCGACCGGCATGATGCGCACGACGCTGTCTTCGAGCGCAACCGCGTCGCTTTCATGATGACCGGTGCAGATGCCATCCAGCGCGAGGGTTTCATCGATCAGATGGAACGCGGTGACCTGTGCATGGGGCGGGCCGTCGTCGCTTGCGCTCGGATAGGTGGCCACGCTCTTGAAGCATCCGGACTGCACCGTGTACAGGCTTCGCAAAGGCTCGCCCGCGCAATAAAGCGCGTCGCCGCGAGCGATGGAACGCGTCGGAAACGGAAGCGCATCCATGTTCGCGAGATGGACGTGCAGGACGGGGACACGCTGTCGTGCGCCGGGACCCGCTGCTGTGCCCATGGTCGTCTCTCCTGCCGGTTCACCGCTTTCAGTATGGTCGATGGCGGCGTAATGGGTACTGCGTTCGCTTCATGGCTGCGTTGCGTTTGTCGCTGCGCCCATCGGCAGCATGATGACCGCTTCGACGCCGCCGCCTTCACGCGCGCGCAGGTCGAACGTGCCGCCGTGCAGCCGCGCGATGCGATCGACAATCGCAAGCCCGAGTCCCGTGCCCTTCGGCTGACCTTCGCCACCGCCGCGCTTGAACGGCTGCTTGAGCGAATCCGGGTCGTGCGCGCCGAGCCCCTTGCCGCGATCCGCCACGACGATGCAGGCCGCGTTCCTCTCCTCATCGGTCCATGTACGCACTTCGAGTTCGCTGATGCCATACAGCACCGCGTTCTGCATCACGTTCATCAGCATCCGCATCATGCTGATCGGACGAAACGCGAACGTTCGGATGTCGCCGAGCGATAGCGCGAACTCATGCCCGAGCCCCGCGAAGTCCGCAGCGAGACTGGCGACGAGCGCATTGATATCGCCGGCAATCGGCGTTTCCTTTGCCCCGCTGCCCGCGTAATCCATGAACTGCTGAAGAATGCTGTCGATCTGATCGAGATAGCCTTCCGCCGATGCCGCGAACGCCGCATCCGTCGATGGCGCCGTGGACATCGCCATGGCGAGACGCAGCTTGGTCATCGGCGTGCGAATGTCGTGCGAGATGCCGGCAAGCATCAGAGCGCGCGTCGCTTCGGCTTCGGCGAGCGCGGCCGTCATGCGATTGAAGGCGTCGCTGACTTGCGCGATCTCGGTCGGGCCGTCGGTCGGCAACACGCCGGGTTCCTCGCCACTGGAGACGCGGCGGGCGGCATCGGCGAGATGTTCGAGCGGGCGGTTCAGATGCCGCTGGATCGCATACGCCGTCGCCACCGCCAGCGCGCCCAGCCCGAGCGAGAGCAAGAGCGCCGTCGCGAGACCATCGTCGTGCGCGGCTTCGGGAACGGGCAGCGCCATCCACTGCGGCTCGCCGGAAACATGCACGCGAATCCAGAGCCGCTGCTGTCCATCGGCGGATGACTCGGCGCTTTGCCAGCGCACGGGCATATCGGCGGGCAGATGACGCCGCAGGCTTTCGATGAACGTCTCGCGCTGATACGTCCGATAGAACCGCCAGCGCGATTCGTCGGCGTTCGCGCGCGCCGTTGCGGGTAATTCGCGGCGCACGTCCAGGCGCGCACTATTCGGCGGCGCCGCCCGCAGCACCGTATCGAGCGTCCGGATGTAGCTGGCGAACGTGGCGGCCGCCCGTTCGATGCGCGGCGTCTGAATGAAATGCAGCAGCACGGCGAGGGCGCAGACCTGACTCACGGCGACCAGCGCGACGAGCAGCAGCACATTGCGCGCGAACAACGAGCGCGGCACGAGCCTCACGATTCGACATCCGCGAGAAGCATATAGCCGACGCCCCACACCGTCTTGATGAAGCGCGGCTTGGCCGGATCGTCTTCGATCAGCTGACGCAGCCGCAACACTTGCACGTCGATGCTGCGATCGAGGGCGTCGTGATCGCGGCCGCGCGTGCGGGCGATGAGATTGTCGCGGCTGACCGCGCGATTCGGCGACGAGCCGAGCGCATTGAGCAACTGCATCTGCGCGGAGTGAATCTCAAACGCTTCGCCGCCGCGATAAAGCCGCTGCTTGCCGAGGTCGAGCCGGAAATCGCCGAAGCGGATGACCTGCGATGTCAGCGTCGGATCGCCGGCTGCGATCTTCTGGCGGCGCAGCAGCGCGCGCACGCGGGCGACGAGTTCCTGCGGAAGAAAGGGCTTGGCGAGGTAATCGTCCGCGCCGGTTTCGAGGCCGACCACCTTGTCGACCGGATCGCCCTTCGCGGTCAGCATCAGGATCGGCAGCGTGTGACCCTCGGTGCGCAATCGGCGGCAGACGGAGAGGCCGTCTTCCGGCTCCATCATCCAGTCGAGCACGAGCAGGTCGTACGGTTCGCGCTGAAGATAGCGGTCGAGCCGCTTGCCGTTCTCGACGACGCGCACGTCGAAGCCCTGCGCTGTCAGGAAACGCTGAAGCATGTTGCGCAGCTCGGCTTCGTCGTCGAGCACGATGATCTTCGGCAGGGCTTCCATGAAGCGGCCTCCGTGGAAATTCAGCGTTGCGCCGCGTGCTCGCGCAGGAAGACTTCGATTTGCGGCAGCGTGACATAACCGTTCTTTTGCGCGTCGATTTCGTCGAAGTGCCTGGCGACCATCGGCATGCCTGTTGCGGCCTGATCGCGCGTGAGCTTGCCGTCGTGCGTGGTGTTGGCCTGCGCGAAACGCGTCCTGAGCTTCGGCATGACCTGGGCGGCCTGCCCGATGTGCGGGCTCGCGCCCATCGGCTGCGTCGCGGTTTGCGCGTGCGCCGCGCCCGCGACCAGGGCGGCGCAAAAGGCGAGCACGGCGGCGATCTTGTGCATGTTTTCTCCTCGATTCGAACGCAACGTCGATGTGATTCTATTGAGCCGCGCGCCGATGGCAATGTCAGGGATGCTACGAAACATGTCGGCATGTTTCATCGCACCGCAGCGGGGCGTGCGCCGACATCGGGCGACACATCTTTCCGCTCACGATTCGCGCGGTCCTTCGCTATCGTTCTGCTGGCCGGCTCAGCCGCCCTTACTTTCGATGATCGAGGACATCCATGATGAACATCCGTCTTTTCAGCGCCACTGCCGTCGCCGCAATCGGTCTGACATGTGCGCAAGGCGCATCGGCCGCAACGACCGTCAGCGTCGCGTATGTCGCGCCCGCCGTGGTCTATGCGCCGCCGCGCCCGGTGTACTACTACGGGCCGCGCTACTACGTGCCTGCGCGGACCGTCGTCGTTGCGCCGGCGGTCGCGCCGGTTGCCGTCCTTCCGCCGCCACCGCCTCCGATCCCCGTGTATGCGCCTCCGGTGCGCGTCACGTATGCGCAGCGGGTGGTCGTTGCGCCTGTCGTCGTGATGCATTGAGGATAGTGCATCGTGAGCGCCGCGATATGCACGCGGGTCCGCTCCTTGCGCATCGCCTGCGATGCCGCCGTCATCGGCTCCTATACTGGATGAAACCGCATTGGACGAACGCGCCGATGCGGCATCGCCGGAAGGAGGGCCGAGCCATGCTATTCATCGTGAACTGGACCGCGCTGCCCGAAGTGCAGAAAACGGCAGCCGAACGCTTCTTGCAAAGCGGCGGTGCGCCGCCCGATGGCGTGCGCCTGCTGGGGCGCTGGCACGGCATCGGTTCGATACGCGGCTTCGCGGTGTGCGAGTGCAGCGAGGTCGAACCGATTGCGCAATGGGCGCTCGCGTGGGCCGACCTGTTCTCGCTCGACATCGTGCCCGCGATGACGGACGAACAGGTCGGCAAGCTGCTCGCACAAGCGGCCGGACGGTAAGGATCGTCGAAGGCGGGCATCGGTCATTCAAAAGGAGACAAGCGTGACGCAAGCCACCACCACCGAACCGTGCATCATATCCGTCGCCATTACGGGGTCCGTGCCGCGCAAGAAGGACAATCCCGCAGTGCCCATCACCATCGCCGAGCAGATCGAAAGCACGCACGAGGCTTACGAAGCGGGCGCGACGCTCGTTCATCTGCACGTTCGCGACGAGGACGAGAAGTCGAGCTCGGACCGGCATCGCTTTGCGGACCTTCAAGAGGGCATCCGCAAGCATTGCCCCGATATCATCATTCAGTTCTCCACAGGCGGGCGCGGACGATCGTTCGAGCAACGCGGCGCAATGCTCGACCTGAAGCCGGACATGGCGTCGCTGGCGACGGGATCGGTTAATTTCCCGACGATCGTCTATGAAAATCCGCCCGACTTCGTGCGCTCGCTCGCGCAACTCATGCTCGATCACGACGTGAAGCCCGAGATCGAAATCTTCGATCTGGCGATGCTCTACAGCACGGTCGATCTCGTGAATCAGGGCTTGCTCAGGCGGCCCGTCCACGTGCAGTTCGTGCTGGGTGTGAAGAACGCACTGCCGGCGCGTCGCGAGATTCTCGAATTCGAAGTCGCGCAACTGAAAAACCTGCTGCCCGATGCGACGTGGACGGCGGCGGGCATCGGACGTCATCAGCTCGAAGTGAATCACTGGACGCTGCAAATGGGCGGCCATTGCCGCACGGGGCTGGAAGACAACGTGCGCTGGGACAAGGACACGCTCGCGAAAAGCAATGCGCAACTCGTGGAACGCGTGGCGGCGTTGTGCGCGGAGTATGGGCGGCCGGTTGCGAGTGCGAAGGAGGCGCGGTTGTTGTTATCGCTCTGAGCGGGGTGGCGAGACGACTGGCGAAGCAGGGGGTTGCGGTTGTTCTTTGGACGGCAGTTACGGAATCTGTCTTACAATCGACTCCCAACCTGACAAGCACGCCACGGCGCGAACATGAACGAGCGCAAATCGCACGGCCTCGCCGACCGCATTTATAGCGATATCCTCAGCAGCATCATCGAAGGCGAGTTCAAGGAAGGCGATCGGCTCATGACCGAGCACGCGCTCGCCGAACGCTTCGCGACATCGCGGCCGACCGTCCGCGAGGCGCTGGCGCGTTTGCGCGCCGACGGGATCATCGTGACGCGACGCGGATCGGGGACCACGGTCGGCCGTCGGCCCGATCCGGACGTGCGCCGCTTCGCACCGCTCGAAACGCTGTCGGACATCCGGCGCTGCTACGAATTCCGCATCGTCACCGAAGCGGGCGCCGCCGAACTGGCGGCGCAGAAGGCGGACGACGACGACATCCGCGCGATTCAGGACGCGTGGGACCAGTTGCAACGCATCGTCGAAGCGCAGCAGGGCATCGGTGCAAGCGACGATTTCGCGTTTCACCTTGCCGTGGCCCGCGCCTCCAGAAATCAGTTCTTCATCTCGGCGTTGTCGTTCATCGAAGAGCAGGTGGTATTCAGCATGAACCTGTCGCGCAATCTGTCGCTCGTGAAGACGTTGGAGCGGCAGCGGCTCGTTCAGCGCGAACATCTCGATGTGCTCGAGGCGATCCGCGCCGGAGATTCTGCTCGCGCCGCGCACTCGATGAAAACGCATCTCGAAAGCGCGCTGAACCGCATGTTCGGCGACTAGTTGTCATACGACTCATGTAAGCGTCCTCGCAGGCGGCTGAAGTTGTTTGACAACTTTGAATCCGCTTGATACTTTCGCCCATCCACCCAATGCGATGAGGCGCCATGAAAGTCGATCCTGTAGCAGTCAGCGAGTTCTCCGAGTCCGTCATGGCCGTGCCGCCGCTCGCGCGACGCACCGACCTGACGCTTGCGCCGGAGCAGAACCGCGTGCTGGTCCGCCATATCGAGGCGGGCGGAATACGCACGCTCCTGTACGGCGGCAACGCGAACCTTTATCACGTCGCGGTCAGCGAATACCAAGAGTTGCTTGACATGTTGGCCGAAAGCGCCGGTCCGCAAACGCGCGTGATTCCGGCTATCGGCCCGGACTACGGCAAGATGCTCGACCAGGCGCGCATCCTCGCGCAGACGCAGTACCGCACAGCGATGGTCCTGCCCCTCGCCGGCTTCACGACGCCGCGAGGCGTGGCCGATGGACTGAAGCGCCTCTGCGATATCGCCGGGATGCCGTTCACGCTTTATATCAAGAGCGAGGACTATATCGACGTCGATACGCTCGCCGCGCTGGTCGCCGATGGCACGCTGCTCGCCGTGAAGTACGCGATCGTCCGCGCCGATCCGTCTGACGACCCTTATCTGCGCCGCTTGCTGCAGAGCGTGCCGGCATCGCAGGTCGTGTCGGGGATGGGAGAGCGTCCGTCGCTCATCCATATACGCAACTTTGGGCTGGCTACGTGGACGACCGGCTCCGGCTGCATCGCGCCGCACGCAGTGATGGCGCTGCTGCGCGCCGCCAGATCCGCCGATTGCGGCCCGGCCCGGCTCATTCACGAGCGCTTCCTCCCGCTCGAAACCCTGCGCGACGATATCTCGCTGATTCGCGTGCTCCATGATGCCGTGACGCTTTCGGGCATCGCCGACATGGGCCCGATTCTGCCGCTGCTCAGCGCCACGCCCGAACACGCGCTGCCCGCCGTCGAAAGTGAAGCGCGCGCGCTGCTCGCTTTCGACCGCTCCGTGGTGAACGGCGTGACCGCGTAACACGAAGGAAAACCCGGTTAAAAAGCGGTTAAACAAGTCGGGTAACAAGCGGTTCGGGTATATCCCGAGCATTTCGTCCAGCGCCACGACACACGCGGACAAGACGCCTTTCGCCGCGTCTGGGAAACACGCGGAGCCGCTTGCGATTTGCTTGACATACGATGATTCGGTTGGCTATTTTTCAGCTTCGTGAGCTAATGACGGACCGCGAGGACGCAAACCGACACGACAAGACCACGCGGCCCCGGCACAAAACCAGAACGAAGTTCCAACAGCGGTTGCGAGAGAAGTGAGGAGACAACATGGCTTTCAAGGCAGGACTGTCAGTGAGACTGGCGGCGGTGTGCGTCGCCGTGAGCGCGGCGTTCGCGACTAGCGCGGCCCATGCGGCCGACCCCGTGGCGATCAACATCGTCGATGTCGCGGGCAATCTTCAACTGACGCAAAAGGGCTTCGAGGCGTTCAAGGCCAAGTACCCGAACCTGGTTTCGAGCATCACGTTCACCAACGCGCCCGCGCCGCAGCTGCCGGGCAAGATCAAGGCGATGCAGGCGGCCGGCCGCTCGGACATCGACCTCGTCGTGACGGGCACCGATGCGCTCGCCGCAGGCATCCAGCAAGGTCTGTGGGAAAAGCTGCTGCCCGAGCAGTCGGCTGTGTTCCCCGGCGTGCTCGACAAGTACGCGCCGGGTCCGCGCAAGATGCAGGACATCGCGCAGGGTTACGGGCTGGAAGTCACCTACATGCCCGCCGGTCCGCTGCTCGAATACAACCCGGCGAAGGTCAGCGATCCGCCGAAGACGCCCGAGCAGTTGCTCGCATGGTGCAAGGCGCATCCGAACAAGCTGATCTACGCGCGCCCGGCCAACTCCGGTCCCGGCCGCACCTTCCTGATGGGCCTGCCTTACGTGCTCGGCGACAAGAATCCGACCGATCCGATCAACGGCTGGGACAAGACCTGGGCGTTCCTCAAGCAGCTGAACGAATGTATTCCTTACTATCCGGGCGGAACATCGGCGGTGATGAAGGAGCTCGGTGAAGGCACGCGCGACATGACCGTCACCGTCACCGGATGGGACATCAACCCGCGCGCGCTCGGCATCGTGCCGGCCGAGTTCAGGGTGCAGGCGTTCGACAACATGACGTGGGTGAACGACGCCCACTACATGGTGATCCCGAAGGGCGTGCCGAAAGAAAAGCTCGACGTGCTCTACAAGCTGATGAACTTCATGCTCGAGCCCGCGCAGCAGGCGATGACGTATGACGACGGCTACTTCTATCCCGGCCCCGCCGTGAAAGACGTGCCGCTGTCCGCCGCGCCCGCGAAGAGTCAGGAAGTGATCCAGAAGTTCGGCCGCCCAGAGTACGCGAAGCTGCTCGCCGACCGTCCGCACGTGGTGCCGCTGAATGCGCAATCGATGGTCGCCGCGTTCCAGAAATGGGACCGCGAAATCGGCGCGCAGAAGACCAAGTAACCGGCGGGGCATTGCCATGAGACGGCGGCGCTCCTTCCGAGGGGCGTCGCCGCTTGCACGAAGAGCACAGCAAGAGCGCGGAAAGAGCGCGGGAAATCGTCATGAAGCACACTTTTGAGCAGTTGCGCCTGGATTCGGTCTCGCGCAGCTTCACCAACGCGGAAGGGCATCAGCTCGCCGCGCTGAAGGGCCTCGATCTCGACATTCAGCGCGGCGAATTCATCGCGCTGCTGGGACCGTCGGGTTGCGGCAAGTCCACCGCGCTGAACTGCATCGCCGGCTTGCAGCCGTTGACGGGCGGCGGCATCTGGCTGGACGACAAGCGTATCGACATCCTGCCGCCCGAGAAGCGCGGCTTCGGCATGGTGTTCCAGAACTACGCGCTGTTTCCGCACATGTCCGTGCTCGATAACGTCGGCTTCGGACTGAAGATGCGCGGCGTGTCGAAGGCCGAGGCGGTCAGGCGCGCGAAAGCGGCGCTGCAACTGGTGCAGCTTATCGGCCACGACGCCAAGCTGCCCGGACAACTGTCGGGCGGCCAGCAGCAGCGCGTGGCGATCGCGCGCGCGATCGTCATTGAACCGCCGCTCGTGCTGATGGACGAGCCGCTGTCCAACCTCGATACCAAGCTGCGCATCGAAATGCGTGCCGAGATCCGGCGCATTCACGGCAAGCTCGAACGCGCGACGATCTACGTGACGCACGACCAGGACGAAGCATTGTCGATGGCCGATCGCATCGTCGTGATGAAAGAGGGCGTGGTGCAGCAAGTGGCGTCGCCGAAGGAAGTCTATTCGCGGCCGAAGAACCTGCACGTCGCGCGCTTCATGGGCTTTCGCAATGTCGTGCCGTTCATGCTCGAAGGCACGCAGGGCGAGTCGGTCGCCGCGAGCGCGAACGGCGTGCGGCTGCTGGGCACGCCGATGGAAGGCTTCGACAGCAAGAACGTCAGCTTCGCGCTGCGTCCCGAAGACATCGAGCGTGCATCGCCCGGCGATCAGAACGCGTTCGATGCCCACGTCGAAACCGTCGAGTACGGCGGCCGCGATTCGCTCATCATCGTGAACACGGCGTTCGGCAAGCTGTGGGCGCGCATCGTGGGCGAGTGCGCGGAAGGCGAGCGCATTGCGTTGCGCGTCGCGCCGTCGAAGGCGCTCGTCTATGGACAAGAACGCGGAGAAGTCAAATGATCGCGGCCCCCGCGCAGCCACGCGATCCGAAAGGCTGGCTCGTCACGCCGGCGCTGGTTTTCATCGTCGCGCTGTTCATTTATCCGTTCGCCTACGGACTGATGCTGTCGTTCAATCCGATGAACGGCGGCGGCGTCTGGGCCAACTACATCACGTTCTTCACCGATACGTCGATGTGGCCGACGATCATCGTCACGCTGAAGCTCGCGGTGTCGGCGACGATCATCAACGTCGGCGTGTCGGTGCCGGTGGCGTTCGCGCTCAGGCGTTCGTCGCCGTATCAGAAGTTCGCGACGACGCTGCTCGTGATTCCGGTCACGCTCGGCACCGTGTTGATCGCCGACGGCATGCTCACGTACTTCAGCCCGAACGGCTGGTTCCCGCAGGCCGTGCAGGCGCTGCATCTCTATGGCGACGAAGTGCGGCTCACGCACAACTACTGGGGCGTGCTGATTTCGCTCATCGTGTCGGGCTTTCCGTTCGCGTTCCTGCTGACGCTTTCGTACGTGACGGGCATCGACCCGACGCTCGCGCGCGCAGCGGCCACGCTCGGCGCGAGTCCGTGGCAGCAGTTTCGGCAGATTTATCTGCCGCTGCTGCTGCCGGGCCTCACGATGACCGCGTGCCTGTCGTTCGTGCAGGCGTTCTCGGTGTTCCCGTCGGCGGTGCTGCTCGGCGCGCCGGCAGGCCCGACGCGCGTCATTTCGATCGCCGCATCGGAGGCCGCGTTCGAGAATTACGACTACTCGCTGGCATCGACGATCGCGATCGTCATGGGCTTCGTGCAGCTGCTCGTCGTGGGCGGCATGCTCGGCGCACGGCGCTTCTTCTACACGGGTCCGGTGACGGGAGGCAAGGGATAATGGCTACCGACAATCGCGCGGCTTCCGCCTGGCAAGCCCCGGCTCCGACTCAACGATCCGGCAAGAACATGAAACAGCATGCGAGCCTGCGCGACAGGCTTTGGAAGTTCTTCGTCTGGACGACGATGGGCTTCTTTCTCCTCAACGTCCTGTTGCTGATCGCGACGGTGGCGGTGAATTCCATCGCGACGCGCTGGTTCGGCACGCTGCTGCCGCAGGGCTTCACGCTGCACTGGTATGCGCAGGCCTGGAGCGATTTCCAGCTGTCGAGCGTGTTGCTCGTGACGCTCGAAGTGGTCGGCGCGGTGGTGCTGCTGTCCATCGTGCTCGGCGTGCCGGCCGCGTATGCGCTTGCGCGCGTGCAGTTTCCCGGCAAGCGCATCGCGATGCTGATCTTCCTGCTGCCGCTGATGGTCCCGCCCGTGACGTACGGCATTCCGATGGCGACGGTCATGTACAAGTTCCATCTGGCCGGCACGCTGACCGGCGTGATCCTCGCGAATCTCGTGCCGGCGCTGCCGTTCGTGATTCTCGTGATGACGCCGTTCATCGAACAGATCGACCCGAATCTGGAATCCGCCGCGCGTATCTTCGGGGCGAACACGGCCCGGTATTTCCGCTACGTGCTGTTGCCGCTGCTCGTGCCCGGCATGCTGGCGGCGGGGCTGCTGGTGCTGGTGCGGACCATCGGCATGTTCGAGCTGACGTTCTTCACCGCGGGGCCGACGACACAGACGCTCGTCGTCGCCCTGTACTACGCGGTCTTTTCGACGGGCGTGCGCGCGCCGCAATCCATCGACGCAATGGCGATGATCTACATGGCCATCACGCTGATCTGGGTGCTGATTGCGCTGCAGTTCGTGAGTCCGACGCAGCTCGTCTCGCGCGTGAAGGAGCAGCGGCAGTGACGCGCGCGGTCGCCGCGTTGAAGGCGGAGCCGCTGCTGCGGATCGCGAGCGGGGCGCATCGTCTGGTGGTCGCGCCAGCGGCGGGCGGGCGCATCACGCGCTTCACGAGCGACGATGCTCGAGGCACGCACGACTGGCTCGTGCCGGTCACCGCGTCGGCCTGGCCGTGCGACGCGTGGCCGAAGGGCGGCAGCTATCCGCTCGTGCCGTTTTCGAATCGCGTGCGCGACGCGCATTTCCCCGCACCCGATGGCGCGCGCATCGAACTGGCCACGTTTCCCGGCATGACGCACGCGCTGCACGGCTTCGGCCAGTACGCGGCGTGGCGCGTCGAGCGGCACGATGCGGACCGCATCGAAATGCACTATTCGCATCGCGAAGGCGAGCACGGCTGGCCGTGGGCGTTCGAAGCGATACAGACGGTCGAAGCGACTGCCGATGGCGCGCGCCTGTCGATGCGCGTCATCAATCGTTCCTCACGGCCGATGCCCGCGGGCTTCGGTTTCCATCCGTATTTCGCCGCGCACGAAGCCGAACTGGACGCCACGACGCTCTGGCGTCACGAAGGGGAAATTGCGGTCGGCCTGTCGGACGAAGCGCCGCCGCATCGTCATGTCAGGGAGGACGACGGTTATACGCGCTATCTCAGCGGCTGGAACGGCCGCGCGACGCTGCGTTATGCCGATGGCCGCACGCTCGCGCTCGTCGCCGACGGCGCGTTGAATCACGTCGTCGTGCATTGTCCGGCGGGCGCGGGGTATCTGTGCGTCGAGCCGGTTTCGCACGTCAGCGACGGTTTCAACCTGCATGCGCAGGGCATGGCCGGGACCGGTATCGTCGTGGCGCCGCCAGGTAGTGAAATAAAGGCGTCGCTCGTGATGGCAGCCGGCGCAAGCCCGCACGCGCACCGCGCCGGCGGCGCCGCCTGACCCGCGCTTCGACGCAGCGGCACGCGTTCGTCGAGTGCATGGCGCTCACCTGGCAACGGGCGTGGAGAAGAACGCATCGACCATATCGACGATGCGCCATGTCGAACACGGCCGGCGGCAATGCGCGTCGAAGCCGGCGTCCTTCAGCGATTCGACGGAATCGGCAGGCCATACGTTGCTCATCGCGACGAGCAGACGCCCGGTGACGCCGGCATCCATGCGCAGCGTGCGGATGAACACATAGCCCGATTCGCTGTCGAGACTCGTATCGAGCGCGAGTGCCTGCGGACGCCAGCTGTGCACGAGCGAGCGCACCGAGCCGAGATCCTGCGAATGAATGACCTGCAGGCCTTTGCCTCGCAGTTGCAGCGCGAGCGAATCGCCGATCGACTTGTCCCGGTGCGCGATCAGGACGCGCCGCGCTGAACCGCCGGCGGGTGCGCGCTTGATGCGCCACAACGCGAATTCGCTTTCGTGATCGGCTGATCGGGGCGACATGGCATCCTCCTCTTCGTCATGCGCCCAGTGTCGACCTTGCGCCGCCGCAGCCCAACCCGGCTCCGGCGGGGAGTTACGGAGTTTTTCGGATACCCGCGCATGTATCCCTTCGAAAGGAGGGATGGGAAGCCGGGCAGGGCGCGCGTAACATCGAAAGCGTTCTCGGGGACTCGCAATGGAAAACGGCTATTTCAAAACAGTATTGCTGGTGGAGGACGAGGGGCTCACCAGGAGCGCGATGAAAAGCCTCATCCTGGCGAACGAGCCGCTGCTCGACATCGACGAGGCCGACGGCTTCGAGCAGGCGAAAGCCAAGCTCGCGGCGAACTCGTACGATCTCATGTTCCTCGACTACAACCTGCGCGGCCAGGCGACCGGCATCGATTTGCTCAACTGGATACGCGAGGAGGAGCGCGAGGTTCAGACCATCATGCTGTCCGCGCAGGACGACCGCGATACCGTGCTCGAATGCATCCGCCAGGGCGCGTGCGGATTCATCTCCAAGGGCAGCGAGCAGGGCGCGAGCGTGTTTCGCGAGGCGCTCAAGACCATCCTCAACGGACGCGTCTATCTGCCGAACACCGTGCTCGGCAAGGGCGGCCACAGTCCCAAGCCGGTTTCCACGCATTCCGGCGTGACCATCGAATCGCTCGATCTGCCGCCGCGCCTCACCGAAACACTGCGCTATCTGCTGCAAGGGCTGTCGAACAAGGCCATCGCGCGCAAGATGAATATCAGCGAAAACACCGCAAAGGAATACTCGAGCGACCTGCTCGCGCGCTTTCACGTGACGCGGCGAACGTTTCTCATCGTCGAGATGGCGCGGCGGGGAATCGAGATGCCGATGGGGAATACCTCGTCGGCTTCGTGAGTCTTCAGACGGCGTCTGTCCTTATTCTCAAAAATCCGAGCATTGCCCGCCGGGATGGTAAGGTAACGCCAGGACTATTTCTAAGACGGGATGAGTGCAGGTGAATAGCAGGTCGATGGTCAACAGAATGAAAGGCGCCGGCAAGGCGCTCGCGTGTTTCGCGGCAATTTCAACGGCGTTCGCCCTCGGCGCGTGCGCGCCCCTTCCCGAGCAGCAAGCCAGTGCCGACGCGGCCGCGGCCGCTTCTGCCGCATCGGCGGCACGGGCGGCGAGCGCCGCTGCCGCGGCATCCAAGGCCGCCGCGCCCGCGCCGGGGCCGACGGAACAGCGCATCGTCGTGGGCGGGGCGAGCGGGTATCGCATGACCGTCAAGGCGACGCCGCCCGCGCAGGTCTGCGACAACCAGGCGTTCGCCGATGGCGTCCGATACGGCTACGCGCTGACCTGGAACCGGCTCGTCGGCGAGGAAATGCGCAGCGGCACCGGCAAGTCGACCAGGCGCAAGCTCGGCAAGTTCGACGCGTCCGCCGTCCACTCGCTCGACGACGAATACAAAATCCAGTGGAACGGCAAGGAGCGCACCAACGCCTGCGCGTCGGACGGCTATCTGATCGGGCGCATCATCGGCACGCATCTGGCGGGCGAGGACCTGCGCAACGGCAAGCCCTCGTAAGCGCGAGCCGTCAGTCGCACGCGTGCGTGGCCGTCACATAGCGGCTCGCCGCGATGTCGCCATAGACCGTATAGCCGGTGCCTCTCGCGGCGGGTTGCGCGACGACGAGCACCACCGATGCGCCGCCCGCCCCTTTCACCGACACCGCCTGGCTATCCGTGCCGAGTGCGTACTCGCGCACCGGGCCGCCGAGCGGCGTCCATCTGTCCTTCACGCAGCGGGCGAAATCGAAGGTCGCCAGCGTCGACGTGCCCGAGCCGATCGGCACGGTCTTGAGCAGGGCGTCGTCCGTGGTCGCGCATCCCGCCAACGCCAGCGTGAAACAGCCCATTAACGCATTTGCGACAGTTTTTCTCATATATCCGAAGCCTCCGTGAGCGGGTTTCGCTTAGTCTGTGCGTCGCTGATCCGCGATGCGCTACCTCCGGGAGCAGCCATCGCTCCCGGCAACGACGGATCACGCGATAGCAGTCAAGTCGGGTCAACCGTAGCCGTTATACAGACGTTTCCTACTGCGGAACGTTTCATACGGTGCGAGCGCAACGGCGAAGAGCCGAAGCCGCTCCTACTGTGCATCACACGCGGCCCCACACAACGATTGGCGCAGCAGCCGGCGGTTTCATCGTCAGGCAGCGGCGCGAGCAGGTTCACACTACGCATGTCTCGCAGAAAGTTGTTCGCACGGCTTCGCGCCCACTCGACGCCCGGAAATTCCGAAGGCACCCCCGCCGATCTGCAGCGCTTCGTGACGCCCGCGCTGACGGTCGTCGTGTGTGCGCTGCTGCTGGTCGTCTTTCAGCACCTGTCCCATTCGGTCGATTACAAGTCGGTCGTCCGTTCGCTGCGTCTGCTCACGCCGCAAGCGTGGGGCGGCGCGCTGTTCGCAACCGCGCTCAGCTTTGCCGCGCTCGTCGGGCGCGACGCCATCGGCTTGCGTCATATCGGCGCGACCGTGCCGCGCTCGCTGCTGTGGGTCGGTGCGACGGTCGGTTCCGCGCTCGGCAACGTCACCGGCTTCGGCGCGCTGACAGGCGGTGCGGTGCGCTGCCGCGTGTACGGCGCAGCCGACGTCACCCCCGCGCAAGTGGGCCGTCTGTCGGTGTTCACGGGCGTGACGCTCGCGCTGTCGCTCGCATTCATGACGGCGGTCGGCATGGTCGCTTCGGCGGGCACGCTCGCCGGCATGATGCATCTTTCCCCTGCCACGCTCCGTGCGATCGGCGCGGCGCTGCTCGCCGTGTTCGCCGCGATGCTCGTGTTCTGCGGACGGGAGCAGCGGACGCTGCGTTCCCGCTGGAAGTGGCTCGCGTTCAACGTGCCGACGCGCCGCGATTTCATCGCGCAGACGGCGCTCGCCATCTTCGATGTCTTCGGCGCAGGGCTCGCGCTCTGGGCGATGCTGCCGGGCACGCACGTCGGTCTCGGCGACTTCATGACGGTCTTCTCGGCGGCGATGCTGCTCGGCATGATCGGCCATACGCCGGGCGGGGTCGGCGTGTTCGAGGCGGCGATGGTCTTCGCGCTCGGCCGCGACGTCGCGACGCCCGACGTGCTTGCCGCGCTGCTCGCGTACCGCGCCATCTACTTCGGCCTGCCGCTGATCCTCTCCGCCGGCGTGATGGCCGCGTTCGAAGGCCGCGCGCTGAAAGGACGCTTCGCGTTCCTGCATCCACATCGCGTATCGCAGCTTGCGCCGCTGTTTCTCGCGATCGTCACGTTCGCAGCCGGCTCGATGCTCGTGATCTCCGGCGCGACGCCCGCGTTCAAGATGCGCATCGCGTTGCTGCAGACAGTCGTGCCGCTGTGGGTGCTCGAAAGCTCGCAACTGCTCGGCAGCGTGCTCGGCGTGCTGCTGCTGTTCGTCGCGCGCGGTCTGATGCGCCGGCTCGACGCCGCGTGGTGGCTCGCGCTGATCCTCGCGGTGGCGAACTTCGCGCTGTCGCTGGCAAAGGGTCTGGCCTTCATCGAAGCGGGCGTGCTCGCGTTCCTGATCGTGCTGCTCGTGGCGACGCGCGAGCGCTTCAATCGGCGGGCATCGCTCTTTGCGGAACGCTTCACGCTGACGTGGCTGTTCTCGGTCGGCATGGTGATGGCGGTGGCCGTGTGGATCATGTTCTTCGCTTTCCGCGACGTCCCGTACGACACCGACCTCTGGTGGCAATTCGCCTTCGACGAGCGCGCGCCGCGTGCGTTGCGGGCGACGCTGGCCGCGGGTCTGTTCGCCTCGGCGTTCGCGGTGTGGCAACTGTTGCGTCCGGCGGCGGGCCGCTTCGTGAAGCCCGCGCCGCAGGACCTCGCCGATGCCGCGCGCATCTTTCGCGCACAGGAGCGCAGCGACGCGGGCCTCGCGATGATGGGCGACAAGAGTTTCCTCTTCTCCGAATCGCGCGAAGTCTTCCTGATGTACGCAAAGCACGGCCGCACGTGGGCGGCGCTGCACGATCCCGTCGGCCCGCGCAGTGAGTGGGCGGGGCTGATCCGCGAGTTCGTCGCGCTCGCGCACAGGCATAACGGCCGCGCGGCCTTCTATCAGGTGCGCGCCGATGCGCTGCCGCTCTATCTCGACGCCGGCCTCACGCTCATGAAACTCGGCGAGGAAGCGCACGTCGCGCTGTCGGATTTCGACCTGAAGGGATCGCACCGCGCCCATCTGCGCTATGCGCTCAAGCGCGGCGAACGCGACGGCTTCGACACCGAGCTGATCGGTCCCGAGCGCATCGCCGAATGCATGCCGATGCTGCGGGAGATTTCCGACGCCTGGCTCGACAGCCGCTCCGCGCGCGAGAAGAGCTTCTCGGTTGCCGCGTTCAACGACGACTATCTGGCGGCGCAATCCGTGCTGCTCGTGCGCCAGCAGGGCGCGCCGGTCGCGTTCGTCACGTTCATGACGACGGACCTCAACACCGAAGCGACCGTCGGCGTGATGCGCCATGTCGCGGATGCATCGCCGTATGCGATGGAGTACCTCTTCACGAAGCTCGCGCTGCATCTGAAGGAAGCCGGGTTCCGCTCGCTGTCGCTCGGCATCGCACCGCTTTCGGGGATGGAGCCGACGCCGCTTGCGTCGCACTGGCATCGGCTGGCAGGGCTGGTATGGCGTTTCGGCGGGCGTTTCTACAACTTCCGCGGCTTGCGCGGATTCAAGAGCAAGTTTCAGCCGCACTGGGAGCCGCGCTATCTGGCGGCATCCGGTTCGGTCGGCGTATTTTTCACTTTGGCGGACCTTTCGCTGCTGGCGGGAGGCTGGCGTTCATGATTCATTCTTGCAAGAAACTGGCGGCGCTCGCGGCAGCCGCCGTGTGCGGCATGTCGATGTTCGGCGCGGCGCACGCAACCACCATTGCGGGCGGCCGCTACGGGCAGGTGACGCTCACGAAGCCGGCAGGCGAACTGACGGGCTTCGTCGTCCTGTTCTCCGATAAAACCGGCTGGAGTCCCGCCGATACGCAGGCCGCCGATGCGCTCGCCGCCAAAGGCGCCATGGTCGTCGGCGTCGATACGCCTCGCTATGCCGCGCGCCTCGCGACCGAGAAGAAGGAGACGTGCCACAACCTCGTCGGCGATGCCGAGGACATGAGCCATCAACTCGAACGCACGGTGCAGACGAGCCGCTATTTCTCGCCGATCTTCGCGGGCACGGGACAAGGCGCGATGGTGAGCGAGCAGGCCTTGACGCAGGCGCCCGACAACACGGTGGCGGGCGCGGTGTCGCTGGCGGCGGATGCGCAGCTCGATGCGCGCTTCAAGCCCTGTCCGCCCGATCCGACGATCATCCATATGAAGGGGCTGCCCGGTTTCATGGAACGCGCCGCGCTGCAGCCGGGCCGCGCGAGAGCCGATGCGATCGTCGCAATGACGGCGCCGCATCTGAAGAAGCCCGACGCACCCGTCGATAACGATGTCTCCGATCTGCCGCTCATCGAACTGCGCGCCGCGCGGCCAACCGATCTGCTCGCGATCGTCATTTCCGGCGACGGCGGCTGGCGCGACCTCGACAAGACGATGGCGCTCGCGCTGCAGCGTGATGGCGTATCGGTGATCGGCATCGACTCGCTGCGTTATTTCTGGAGCGAGAAGTCGCCCGAACGAACGGCAGCGGATCTCGCGCGCGTGATTCGCACGTACAACGCGCGCTGGCATACGAGCCATGTGGCGCTGGTCGGCTATTCGTTCGGCGCGGACGTGATGCCGTTCGCGTACAACCGCCTGCCCGATGCGGTGCGCGGGCAGGTGTCCTATGTCTCGCTGATGGGCTTCGCGCCCGAGGCGGATTTTCAGATTCGCGTAACGGGCTGGCTCGGCATGAAAGCGAGCGGGAAAGCGCTGAAGGTCAAGCCGGAACTGGCGAAGCTGCCGCCCGCGATGGTCCAGTGCATTTATGGCGAAAAAGAAGACGATACCCTGTGCCCGACGCTCACGAAATCGGGCGTCGAAGTGGTGAAGCTGCCCGGCGATCACCACTTCGGCGGCGATTACGACGCGCTCGCGCGGCGCATCCTGGCCGGCTGGCGCAAGCAGATCGCGGCGCGCGCCGGGGCGTGAGTCGCCTCGAGCGCCGGACGCTTCAGGCTGACGCTCAGTTCAGCGCGCCGAGATAATCGCGCTTGCCGATCGGCGCGCCCAGATGGCGCAGGATGTCGTGCGTCGTCACGACGTGGAAGTAGAAGTTCGGCAGCCCGAAGCCCAGCAGATAGTCCACGCCTGAAAACGATGGCGAGAAGTCCGGGAACTTGAGCGTGACCGTGCGCGTTTCGCTATCGGCGAGCGCGGCCTTGTCGATGCTTTTCAGATACGCGACGGTCTTCGCAATGCGCTCCTGCAATGCCGCGAAGCTGTCCTCGTCGTCCTCGAAACGCGGCGCTTCGACGCCCGACAGGCGTTGCGCGGAGAGCTTCGCCGTATCGCTGGCGCGCTGGACCTGCGCGGCGAGCGGCAACATGTCGGGCGCGAGGCGCGCGCCGATGACATCCGCGTGAGCGAGGCCTTTTTCATCGGCGAAGGCGGCGCCTTTTTGCAGCAGGGACGCGCAAACCTCCAGCCCGCGAATGAAAACCGGAATCGACGCGCGATACATCGAAAGGGACATGGTCTTGCGCTCCTTGGCGTTGTGCGGACCGCGATGGTCCTTTTGTCGAAAGGACGACAAGGATAGCGCTGTGCGTTGCGGGACGCTCGAATGGCCGGCCGCTATCCGTGCGCGCCCGGCGCATGCCGCGCTTCCCACGCGCGCAATTGCTGTTCGTAGCGTTCGAGCGCTTCGTCGTAGCGATCGAAGACGCACGGATGACAGCCGCTATGACAGCAATCGTCCGGCGACGGGCGCTCGGGCGGCGCCGGGCGTGGATCGTCCGCGGATGAGTCGGCAATTACATTGGACAAGGTCGTTTTCTCGCTTTGGCGCACGCACGCTCCCATTGTGCAACTCGCCGATGCATTGCTGCTGACGCGCGAGGCGGCCACCGTCCGCGGCTAGCTTTTGGCGGTGCACGCGCGCCGCACGGTGCGATACTGGCCGACAACCCGCCCGTGCTACCACCCGACCGCACGATCAAAGGGACCGTGACCAAAGGACCGTGACCGATGAATGAGACCGTCAGGCGTGCGATGCTCGGCGCGCTCGCCATTGCGATGCTCGCTGGCTGCGCCGCGTCGAATGAGGCGTCCGAGCGCGCCGACGACGCGCCGTATCGCGCCGAAATCCGCCGCACGCAATCGGGCATTCCGCACATTCGCGCCGGCGACTGGGGCAGCCTCGGCTACGGTTACGGCTACGCGCAGGCACAGGACAATCTGTGCTCGCTCGCCGATGGCTTCGTCACCTGGCGCGGCGAGCGGTCCGAACATTTCGGCGCCGACGCGCGTCCCCCGAACGCGTCGATCTTCGGCCAGCCGCGCAATCTGGACTCCGACTTCTTCTTCCGCCTTGTCGATGACGAGACCGCCGTCGATCGCTATCGCGCCGCGCAACCGCCGGACTTGCGCGGTCTCATCGACGGATTCGCCGCGGGCTACGACCGTTATCTCGCCGATCTCGACGCAGGCAATTTCCCCGGCGCGCACGCGGCCTGCCGGGGCCAGCCGTGGGTCGCGAAAATCGGTCCGGACGATATCTGCCGGCGGCTGATCGCGGCGAATCTGGCGGGCGGATCGGCAAGATTCGTGCAGGCGATCGCAGCGGCGCATCCGCAGAGGGCGGGGGCGGCGGTATCGAGCGATGCGAACGACTTGCGCTACGCCGTCGGCGATCTGCCCGGCATCGGCAGCAATGCGCTGGCCTTCGGCGCGCCGATCACGCGCGACAAGCGCAGCATTCTTTTCGGCAATCCGCACTGGTTCTGGCGCGGCCCGGACCGCTTCTATCAGGCGCATCTCACGATCCCCGGCCGGCTCGACGCGGCGGGCGTTTCGTTTCTCGGCGTGCCGCTGATCGTGCTCGGCTTCAACGAGAACATCGCGTGGACGCATACGGTCTCCACCGCGCGCCGCTTCGGCATCTTCGAACTGACGCTCGATCCCGCCGATCCCACGCGCTACCGGTTCGATGGCGCGACCGAGCCGATGACGCCCGTGCCGCTCACCGTGCGCGCGCGCCGCGCCGACGGTTCGCTGGAACCGGTGACGCGCACGCTGTATCGCACGCGCTTCGGGCCGGTCGTCGATCTGTCGCCGCTCAACGCCGCGCTCGGCTGGAACGCGCAGCGCGCCTACGCGCTCGCGGACGCCAACGCGAACAACGTGCGCAGCTTCGAAAACTTCTTCGCGTGGAACCAGGCGCGTTCGCTCGACGATTTCATCGCCATCCAGAAGCGCTACGCGGCGATTCCGTGGGCCAACACGTTCGCAATCGGCCGTGGCGATGCCCGCGCGTGGTTCGCCGACATCGGCGTCATTCCCGGCGTGCCGGACGCCCTCGCTGATGCCTGCACGCCGCCCGCCGGCCGTGCGCTGGCGGGCCGCATGCCCGGCGTGCCGTTCCTCGACGGTTCGAAAAGCGCGTGCGCGTGGACGCAGACGGGAATGCTCCCCGTCGATCAGATGCCGAGCGCGGCGCGCGGCGACTACGTCGGCAACTTCAACGACAGCTACTGGCTCACGAATGCGAACGTGCCGCTTTCGGGCTATCCGCGCATCGCGGGCGTGGCGCGCTACGAACAGTCGCTGCGCACGCGCTACGGGCATCAGCTTGCCGCGCGGCTGCAGCGGGAAAGCGGCGGCGTCACGCGGGAAGCGGTGGAATCGGCGGTGCTGGAAGCGAGATCGATGTCGGAGACGCTGTATCGACAGCCGCTGCTCGACGCCGTCTGCGCCCCCGGCGACGCCGCGAGCGCGCTCAACGACGCCTGCGACGTGCTGCGCAAGTGGAACGGCACGGCGGATATCGACGCGCGGGGCGCGAATCTGTGGGACGAGCTGTGGCAGCGGCTGATGCGCATCCCGCCCGAGCGTCTCTTCGCGACGCGCTTCGATCCGTCCCGCCCGCTGACGACGCCGAGCGGGCTGAACACCCGCGATCCTGCCGTCGTTCAGGAGATCCGGCAGGCGCTCGGCGGCGCGGCGCTCGCGCTGCGGCTGCACGGCTTCGCTCTCGATTCGCGTCGCGGCGATCTCCTCTACACCGTGCGCGACGGCGCGCGCATTCCGCTCTTCGGCGGCTGCGACGAAGCGGGCTATTTCACGGTCGTGTGCGCGGGGCGTCCGCTCGACGCGAAGGGCTATGCGATGGACGCGAACGGCGAGGGCGACAGCTATCTGCAAGTCGTCACGTTCACCGAGAACGGGCCGCAGGGCGTCGAAGCCGACACGCTGCTCGCGCCCGCCGAATCGGACGACCCGGCCTCGCCGCACTTCGGCGACGCGACGCGCCTCTTCGCCGGCAAAGAGTGGCAGCGCTTTCCGTTCACGGACGAGGCCATCAGCGCGAATTTGGCGGGGACGCCGCTCGTCGTCACCGGTCGTCGCTGACGAACCGGCGCATTGTTCATACGACAAGACGGCACGCGAATCGTAAAGATTCCCGTCTATGATGGAGGTTTGCCCGCATGGAACCTCTGTCATGACACCTGGCGACAGCACACAACATGAAGAAGCAGTACGGCTCGATTCGTCCGCACTGCAGGAATTCGTCAATCGCAAGTGGGACGACGAGATCGTTCCCGCGCTGACCGACTACATCGCGGTGCCTGCGAAAAGCCCGATGTTCGACGCCGACTGGGCGCGTCACGGTTTCATCGAGCGCGTGGTGACGGACGCCGTCGACTGGGTGAAGACGCAGCCGGTGAAGGGGCTGAAGGTCGAAATCGTGCGACTTTCCGGCCGCACGCCGGTCATCTTCTTCGAAGCGCCCGCGACGCGATCGGGCAGCGCGGAAACCGTCGTCCTCTACGGGCACCTCGACAAGCAGCCGGAATTCGAAGGCTGGCGCAGCGATCTCGGCCCCTGGACGCCCAAGCTCGAAGACGGCAAGCTCTACGGCCGCGGCGGCGCCGACGACGGCTACGCGACCTACGCCAGCATCACCGCGCTGGCGGCGCTCGATGCGCAGGGCGTCGAGCGGCCGCGCTGCGTCGGCATCATCGAGACGTGCGAGGAATCGGGCAGCTACGACCTGTTGCCGTACATCGACGCCTTGCGCGACCGGCTCGGCGATGTCGGCCTCGTGATCTGCCTCGACTCGGGCGCGGGCAACTACGACCAACTGTGGCTCACCACGTCGCTGCGCGGCCTCGTCGCGGGCGATCTCGAAGTGCAGGTGCTGGAAGAGGGCCTGCATTCGGGCGGCTACGGCGGCATCGCGCCGTCGACGTTCCGCATCATGCGGCAACTGTTCGAAAGGCTGGAAGACGCCGCGACCGGCAACCTGCTGCCGAAGAACTTCCATTGTCCGATTCCCGCGCAACGGCTGAAGGAAGCCGAAGCGACGGCGCACATCCTCGGCGACGATGTCTGGAAGAAGCTGCCGTGGAGTTGCGGCCAGGACGGCGGCACCGTGCTGCCGACCACCACCGATCCGAGAGAAGCGCTGCTCAATTCGACGTGGCGTCCGTCGCTGACGGTGACGGGCGCGGCCGGACTGCCTCCGCTCGCCGATGCCGGCAATGTGCTCGCGCCGCGCACGGCGTTCAAACTGTCGCTGCGCCTGCCGCCGCTCGTCGAAGCGACCGCAGCCGTTGCCCAGTTGAAATCGCTGCTGGAGCTCGATCCGCCGTATAACGCGAAGGTCACGTTCAAGCCCGAAGCCGGCGCGGCCACGGGCTGGAGCGCGCCGGAGCTTGCGCCGTGGCTGGCGTCGTCGCTGAACGACGCGTCGCTTCGTCATTTCGGCGCGGACGTCGCCTATATCGGCCAAGGCGGCACCATTCCGCTGATGAACACGCTGAAGGAAGGCTTCCCGCGCTCGCAGTTCATGGTGTGCGGCGTGCTCGGGCCGAAGTCCAACGCGCACGGCCCGAACGAGTTTCTGCACGTGCCGTACGCCAGAAAGCTGACGGCGGCCGTAGCGGAAGTGATCGCTGCCGCGCCCTGACCGGCAAACCGTCCTGACGAAAGACGACGCCCGCCACGAGCGGGCGTTTTTTCGCCGTTTTCAGCGATTTCTCAAAAACAAACTGGTCAGGCCAGTTGATCGTCTGTAAAGTGATAGGCCGCGCGCTTCTCAAGAAAGCGTCGAAATCCGCAATCGATCAAGGAGACGAGAGTCGCAATGAACGAAACCAGCAAACCCGAACAACGCATTGCCGCCGATACGCTGCACGCCTATGTCCGCGCGATCTGGGAACGCGCCGGCAGCGCGCCGCGCGAAGCCGAACTGGTCGCCGATCACCTCGTGATGTCGAACCTGTCGGGACACGACTCGCACGGCGTCGGGATGATCCCGCGCTATGTGTCGTCGCTCGGGGACGGGCAGTTGCAACTGAACACGCACGCGGAAATCGTCCGCGACGCCGGCGCGGTGCTGACCGTCGACGGCCGGAAGGGCTTCGGGCAAGTCGTCGCCTACGAGGCGATGGAGTACGGCATCGAGCGCGCGAAGAAGTTCGGCGTCTGCGCGGTCGGCCTGCGCAACGCGCATCACATCGGGCGTATCGGACACTGGGCGGAGCAGTGCGCGAACGCCGGGCTCGTGTCGTTCCATTTCGTGAACGTGGCGGGCGATCCGCTCGTCGCGCCGTTCGGCGGCATCGACCGGCGCTTCGGCACGAATCCGTTCTGCGCGGCGTATCCGCGTGATGGCAAGAACCCGCTCGTGCTCGATTTTGCGACGGCCGGAATCGCTTACGGCAAGACGCGTGTCGCCTACAACAAGGGCGTGCAGGTCGCGCCCGGCATGCTGCTCGACCACGAAGGCCGGCCGACGGTGGAACCCAAGGTCATGCATGAGCAGCCATTCGGCTCGTTGACCGCGTTCGGTCTGCACAAGGGATCGGGCCTCGCCGCGCTGTGCGAGATTTTCGGCGGAGCGCTCTCGGGCGGTTATACGACGCACGAAAGCACGCTGGAGAAAACGAGCGCGATCATGAACTGCATGACGTCCGTGATTCTCGATCCCAACGCCTTCGACGCCCCCGCCGCTCAGGCCGAAGCCGAAGCGTTCCTCGAATGGATGAAGGCATCGCCGCGCGCCGAGGGCATTGACGCGATCTATGCGCCGGGCGAGCCGGAAGAAGCGCGCCGCGCGGAGCGCCGCGCGAACGGCGTCCCCATCGATCCGACTACGTGGAAGCAGATCCGCGAATCCGCGCAGAAGTCGGGCATGGCCGAAGCCGATATCGAGCAGTTCGCCAGCGCGTTGAAGTAAGACCAACGGAAACGCGGCGAAATTGGTCAAGCCAATTTCGCCGCGCGTTCGGCACTTCCGGATCAGCGGACCATTTCCTTTTCGATCCATTCGATGACCGACGTGCGCTTCGGCTGCCAGTCGAGCAGTTTGCGCGCGCGTTCCCCGCGCACTCGGCTGTTCGAGCCGAGGCCGTAAGACGCCATCTCGTAACCCCATTCTTCGATCGCCTGTTCGAGCGGCCAGTCTTCCGGTCCGCGCAGGCCGAACGCCTTCGCCATTGCCGCCGTCATGTCGCGGAACTGCGCTTCGCCGCTTTCGACGAAATAGAACGTGCCTGCGGGCGTCTTGTCGAGCGCGCGCCGATAAACGTCGACCACATCGTCGATATGCACGTTCGACCAGATGTTCAGGCCGGGCCCCACATGCCGCACGACGCCGCTTTTCTTCGCTTGCCGCTCGAGGCGCGGCAGCTGCACGCTGGCCGTGTCCGGGATGGCGCCGTGACCGTAGATCAGCGTGTTGCACAGCACGGCCGAGCGCACGCCGCGCTTGGCGGCATCCAGCACCAGATTGTCGATGGCGACGCGCGGCGCCTTGTCGGCGGTCGGCTCCGGCAGCGCGTCCTCCGTATAAATCGCGTCCGACGCCTTGCCGCCGGACGCATCGCCGACGATGCTCGATCCGCTCGTATGCAGCAACGGCTTGTCCGAACCTCCAAGCGCGCCGATCAGCGCTTCCACCGCCCCACGATGATCGCTGCTGGCTGCATTGATGACGGCATCGGCCGCGCGCGCTTCGGCGGCGAGCAGGGCGGCATCGTCGAGGCTGCCGACGACCGGCTCGATACCGGCCTCGCTGAGCGCGTCGCTTTGCTCTGCCCGGCGAATGAGTCCGCGCACTCGATGGCCGTCGCGCACGAGGCCCGCTGCAATCGAACCGCCGATGAAACCGCTCGCGCCGGTGATGAAGATATTCATGTGCTTCGCTCCAGGAGATGAATCAGTGCGCACAGTATCGTCCGCTTCGACTTTCGCAAAAAGAGTGGTAGTCTCAAATAAACCTTGACTGAGAATCAATAATCCCGTGCGCCCCCATGAAAACGAATACCGATGAACTGCTCGTTTTCGTCACCGTGATCGACAGCGGTTCGATGACGGCCGCCGCCGAAACGCTGCAACAGACGGTTTCCGGCGTCAGCCGCACGCTGACACGCCTCGAGAAGAAGCTCGGTGCAACGCTCGTCCGGCGCACCACGCGCCGCCTGCAACTGACGGAGGAAGGCGAATTGTTCCTCGCCCGCGCCCGCGCGATTCTCGCCGCGATGGACGACGCCGAGGAAGCCATCTCGCGACGGCGCGAGCGGCCTGCCGGGCGGCTGCGCGTGGATGCAGCGTCGCCCTTCATGCTTCATTGCGTGGTCCCGCATGTGAGGGCGTTCGCATCGCTTTATCCGGAGATATCGCTGGAACTGACGAGCAACGAGCGTATCGTCGATTTGCTGGAGCAGCGGGTGGATATCGCGATACGAATCGGCGCGCTGCAGGATTCCACACTGCACGCGCGCGCACTCGGCAGCAGCAGGCTGCGCGTGCTTGCCAGTCCCGCCTATCTCGCGGAGCACGGCGAACCGCGCGATGTCGAAGAGCTGATGCGCGCGCGGCTCATCGGCTTTACCGCGCCGGAAAGCCTCAACGACTGGCCGCTGCGCGATGGCCGCGCGGCGTTCGTCACGATCCGGCCCGCGGTGTCGGCGTCGAGCGGCGAGACCATCCGGCAACTCGCGATCGACGGCGGCGGCGTTGCCTGTCTAGCCGATTTCATGACCGCCGCCGACGTCGAAGCCGGCCGCCTCCGCACGATCCTCGACGACGCGCTCGAAGACGTCCGGCAACCCGTCAGCGCGGTCTATTACCAGAGCGAATCGATGGCGGCCCGCGCCCGCGCATTCCTCGATTTCCTGGCGGGCAGGCTCGCGCTCTGATCCACGAACTCTCGACTGCCAACGAAGATGACACCGATAGAAACCATCAACGCCCCCGGCCTGCCGATTCCCGCCGGCCACTACAGCCACGCGACGCGCGCCGGCAACCTCGTGTGCGTCTCCGGCCAGTTGCCGATGCGCGCCGACGGCACGCATACCGGCGACCGTCCGTTCGATGAGCAGGCCGAACAGGCCTTGCGCAACCTGCGAACCGTGCTCGAAGCCGCGGGCGGCGGCCTGAAGGACTGCATGGAGGTCACGGTATATCTCGTCGGCGTCGAGCACTGGAAGACGTTCAACGAGATATACGAGCGGCACTTCGGCGCGTGGAAACCGGCGCGCGCCGTCGTGCCCGTCGGCGCGCTGCATTACGGCTCTGCTGGAGATATCGGCGCGCGCGTGGATCGAGCGCGGCTAGGCGAGGTCGAGTGAAGCGGTGAGATCGCCGAGCGGCGCTTCGCCGTTCGCCGCGAAAGCCCGGTCACGCGCGACGACGCCATCGAGCGGTGCGAGGTCGTGCACGCGCGAGATGAAGCGCAGGATCGAATTCGTGTCGTAAACGGTGTGATCGACGTAGCCTTTTTTTGCGAGCGGCGACACGACGATTGCCGGAATGCGCGAACCCGGTCCCCAGCGATCGCCCTTCGGCGGCGCAACGTGGTCCCACCAGCCGCCGTTTTCGTCGACCGTCACGATCACGACCGTGTTTTCCCACTGCGGCCCGCGCCGGATGCGTTCGATCACGTTCGAAATATGCCGGTCGCCCGATGCGACATCCGCGTAGCCCGCGTGCATGTTCAGGTTGCCTTGCGGCTTGTAGAACGTGACGGGCGGCAGGCGGCCCGCGTCGATATCGGCGAGCAGCTTGTTCGTGGAAGGATCGTCGCCGAGGCCGGCGTCGCGCAGATGCCGTTCGCGCGCTGCCGTTCCCGGCGCGAAGTTGCGGAAGTAGTTGAACGGCTGATGGTGATACTGAAAATCGGGCACCGCGCCGGTGTCCCGATGCTCGATTGCGTATTGCCACGCGCCGCTGTACCACGCCCAGTCGATGCCCTTCCCGGACAGGCGGTCGCCGATGGTCGCGTACGTCTGCGGCGGCAGCACGTTCGCGTTCGACGTATCGGCGAAGCGCGGGTCGCCGTCCGGCGCGGGCTTGACCATGCTCGGCTGGAACGGCGCGGCCATCGTGTTGACCGCGTAGCCATCGGCGGTGAGCGAGCTGTCGCGCACGAACTTCGGCGGTCCTTCGAGCGCAGACTTCGGCGAATCGGGCGCGAGCTTCAGGCGCGAGCCGGTCGGATCGTCGCCTTCGACCACGGATATCAGTTTGGACGCGGGGCTGTTGCGCGCATCGGGATAGAACGGCGCCTGCGCGGAAATCAGGAAGATGTGATTCAGCCAGGAACCGCCGAACGCCGACATGAAGAAGTTGTCGCAGAGCGTGTATTGCTGCGCGAGTCCCCAGAGCTTCAGAGTATCCGGCGAGTTCCGGTAGTGGCCCATGACGAGACCGCCCGAGTCGCTCCACGCGGCGAACTGATTGTTGCGCCCGGCGTTGATTTGCATCTGGTTCTGATAGAAGCGATGCACGAGGTCGCGTGTGATGACGCCGGTCGGCAGAGGGTCGCCTTGCGCGTCCGCAAGCCGGAACGGGCCGTTGCGCAGCGCGGCGATCTGATTCTCCGCGATGGCGTAGCGCTTGCCGTCGAATTCCTGCGACTGCGGCACGAGACCGCCCCAGATTCTGGGCAGCGTGGGCAGCGGCGTGATGCCGTCCCGGTCGAACTGCGTGTACTGCGACGCCGACACGGCCGACAGCGGATACTGCACGCCCGGAAAGTCGCCGTAAAGGTTGGTGAAGCTGCGGTTTTCCGCGTAGATCACGACGATCTGCCGCACCTTCGCGGCGAGCGTGCGGTCCAGCGAAAGGTCGGCGGCGGTCTTGGGCGCCGACGGCTTGTGCTCGAAGAGGTTGCATCCGCCGAGCGACAGGCCGGCAAGCCCGACGCCGGCCGCGATCAGACGCCGGCGCGCGGGATCGGCGGGCGCGTCGTTGTCGGCGGGGAGGTCCTGATGCAGATGCTCGTTCTCTTTCATTGCCTGACTCCTCGTGAACCCGCAGGCCGCCGGCTTGCGCTCGCAATATCGACGGCAAGGAACGGCGCGCGTATCGCGATGTCTGTGCACCACGCCGCGCCGCCGGAATGGCTGCGCGTGTTTGAAGCGGCGCGTCAGCCGATTGACAGCGCATGATGCCGCATCGGCCGGCCGCGTGATACTCGGTCAAACGGCTAGGCCAGCGGCGGAGCTGCGATTTCGCCTATGCCATCCGGCCGACTGTGCATCGCCGGGCGCGGTGACTAGGATCAGCTCAACACGAGTTTTGCGCCGACGAGCACGAGCGTTGCGGCAAGGACGTGGCGCAGCAGCGCTTCGGGCGCTTTCGACGACAGCGCGCTGCCGATGGCGATGCCCGGAATCGACCCGACGAGCAGCGAAAGGAGCAGCGCCCAGTCGACGGAGCCGACCATCCAGTGTCCGGCGCCCGCAATCAGCGTGAGCGGGACGGCGTGCGCCACGTCGGAACCGACGATGCGCGCGGTCGCGAGACGGGGATACAGCAGCAGCAGCACGGTCACGCCGATCGCGCCCGCGCCGACCGAAGTGATGGACACCAGCACGCCGAGGATCGCGCCGGTGAGAATCGTCCACGCGGCGGTGCGCGCCGGGTTCTCGGGGCGGCTGCGTCCCTTCTGATAGGCGAGACGTGCGAGTTGCGTGCGGAAGACGAGCGAAACGGCGGTGATGAGGAGCGCGGTGCCGAGGATCAACTGGATGAGCCGCGCCGTATCGGGGGAAGTCATGCCGTGCCGGTGAAGGAAGTAGAGCGTCACGGCCGCAGCCGGCACGCTGCCCGCGGCGAGCCGCCCGGTGATGCGCCAGTCGACCGAGCCTTTCAGGCCATGCACGAGCGTGCCGGCGGTCTTGGTTGCGGCGGCGTAGAGCAGGTCGGTGCCGACGGCCGTCGCTGGATGAATGCCGAACAGGAGGACGAGCAGCGGCGTCATCAGGGAGCCGCCGCCCACGCCAGTCAGGCCGACGAGGAATCCGACCGCGAGCCCGGAGGCGGAATAGAGTAAATCGATATGCGGGAATGACATCGAGCGGAAGAGGACTCGTCAGGCGAGGGTGGAGTCGAAGAACCGTTGATGATAGCGGGTAAGACGCTCGGGTGCTGTGCGGGGGGAATAGAGACCTCCGCTGCCAGTTCTTTTCGGGGCCTTGTCAGTGGTTGCTTCCCGCGTGCATCACAACTGTTACAGACTCACGCGAAATTTAGGACGTTTCTGACGATTGGACGTTAGCAAACATCACATACTGTGTTGCACCGTCATGGTGGCTCGTCAGCCTGACGAAAGCGGCTTGGTTTCATCGGCGGTGAAGTCGCATACCTCGATCCACGAAGTACGCACAGTAGTAGTCCCCTGCGCACGCAACACAGACAACAGCAGCGGATTCCGCAGGCGGTGCCAATCTCAACTTTCCCTCGAGCGTCGAACCGCACATCTGATGGACCCCCGCCTGCTTCCGCTCTACGACCGCGAACGCCTCTACATGCAGGCGTTGGGCGGTGAGTTCGCCCTTGGGCATCCCAAGATCGCAAGACGCCTTCTGATGCTCGGCTCCGAGACGGGCGATTCTTTCGTCAATCGCCTGATCCAGTCGTCGTCGTTCGTGAACGCACGCATGCAGATGCGTTTCGACGACGAGTTCCCGCTGCTCACGCAGGCTTTGCTGTCGTCGGTCTATCCGGGTTACCTGTCGCCTACGCCGTCCATCGCAGTGGCGCGTTTCTACGCGGGTGGAAAGGCCGCAGGTTTCGTCTCGGGCCACACGGTTGAGCGTGGTGCGGAGCTCACGTCGCTGCGGTTGCCCGATGGCGAGAAGACGGCCTGCACCTTTAGCACGACCCAGGACGTTGCGCTGTTCCCGATCCAATTGGTTGATGGCCGGCTGACCCACGTTCCGCCCGATGTTCAGGGGCAAGATCGCTATGTACCGCCGCACCGGCGGGTGCGCGGCGCCTTGCGTCTGCGTTTGCGCACGCTCGAGGGCATACCGTTCTCCTCGCTACAAGGACTGGACCGCCTGCAGATATACCTCGCTGGGGATGAACGCGTCGCGTCACACCTCCATGAATTGATCCATACCGGCGCTGTCGTCTCGCTTGTGGGCGAGCCGGGACGATTCAGCGAGGCGGGCTATGTGCCGCATGTGGTTGCATCCGATCCTGTCGTCCACGACGGCCTCACCGCCGACGAAGCGGTGCTGCCGCTCGCCGCGCCGAAGTTCATCGGCCACAACCTCGTGAACGAGTATTTCTCCTGTCCGAGCCGATTCTATTTCTTCACGCTGACGGGATTGCAGGCGGGGCTTTCGCGCATCAACGGCAGCGAGGCGGAGATCATCGTGCTGCTGGACCGCTCGACGAGCGAGCTGGCCGAGCGCGTGAACGCCGACATGTTCGCGCTCTTTTGCGTGCCGGTCGTCAACCTCTTCAAGGCGCGCACGGCGGCTGTGCGGACGCAGGACCTGGGGCCCGTGATTCACCTCACGCCGTTCGGCAAGGCGGCGCTCGATCACGAGGTGCATTCCGTCGACAAGGCGATCGGCCAGGCCAGCGAAGAAGAGGACTCGGAGGAATTGCCCTTCCATTCGCTCCACGATGCGCTGCTGCATGATGAAGAAGGCCACGGACGTTATTTCACGGTGCGTCGCGAGCAGCGCCTGGCCAAGGCCAAGGGGCGCTCGTATGGCACACGTGCGCCCTACATCAACACCGAATCGTTTCTCTCGCTGGTCGGGCGAGATGGCCTGCCGTACACGCCGGGCGAGCATGACGCGCCGATCAACTACCTGTCGTTCGATGTGTGGCTCACCAACCGCGACCTGCCGGGCCTGCTCGACTGCAACGGCGTGAGCGACGTGAAGCTGCCCGGGTCCGCGCCGCTCGCCAGCGTGGGCCTCGTGCGCGCGCCGAGCCGATCGAGGCCGCCGCTAGGCGTGGGCATCAAAGCGTGGCAATTGCTCGCGCAACTGGCGATCGAACACGCGGATTTCGATGACCGCTACGACGAGCCGAATCCCGGCGAGGGCTTGCGCAGCCTCCTGCGGCTTTATCTCTCGGCGGATATGCCCGCGTTGCGGCGGCAGGTAGAGAGCCTGTCCTCGGCGACGCTCACGCCGGTCAACTGCGTCGTTCCTCATGCGATTCCGCCGATGGTGCGTGCGCTGGAATGCGCCGTGACGGTCGATGAAGAGGGCTTCGAAGGCGTGAGTCCCTATGCGTTGGGGCTGGTCCTGGAACGGTATCTCGCACGACACGCCTCCGCGCATTCGTACACCCAGGCATTGCTCGTATCGGAGCAGCGCGGGCGCATTGCGGAGTGGCCGCCTCGGCCGGGCACCCGCAGCGTGGCGTGAGGCCCGCAAAGCGGAGCAGATAAAGAGTCGAATCGAATTCCTGCACGGCAAGCACCGTGACCTAATCAAAATAATCAGGGAGCAGTATCAGATGTTCAATCCGCTGCAAAGCCGCACGCTGAAGATCGAGTGCCAGGCGCTGCCCACCTGGGGCGGCGCCGGCATCCTCATCCCTCAGCGCGTCAAGGGTGTCGAGGCGCTCGGGGAGCTCTTCGAATACGAGGTCGATTTCGCCTCGGTCGACAGCCCGACGTTCCGCATCTGGAATGCGCGCGACCTCGTCAAACCCGATGAACTGATCGGCAAACCGATCGAAATACAAGTCGAATTCGAGGGCAAGGGAACCTTCGTTCCGGGCCTGCCCGGCAATCTGGGTGCAGGCAACGTCGGCGCAGGCGTGCGCAGGATCAACGGCCTCATCACTGAAGTGCAGCAGACCGGCAGTGATGAGCGGCGCGTCTATTACCGGTTCACAGTCAGACCTTGGCTCTGGCTGGCATCGCAGAATCGAGATAATCGGGTGTTCCAGGACGTGAGCGTCCTGGACGTCACGGAGGCGGTGCTGAAGGGCTACACGTTCCCATGGGACAAGCGCCTGGCCGCCGTCGCGCTGAACAACAACGTCTTTCCGAAGCGCGACTTCATCAGACAGTTCTGGCAAAGCGACTACGAATTTCTAAAGCAACTGTGGACCGAGTGGGGGCTGTATTACTACTTCGATGGCATGAAACTCATGCTGTGCGATTCGCCCGGCTCGCACAAGAAGCACGGCAATGCGTATGACTCGGTACTGTATCACTCGCCCGAGGGCAAGCGCATTGACGAGGAGCACATCCATAGTCTGAAGGTGCTGCGTGTCAACGCCGACTGAAACCTGACCCACATTTCTGGGTTTCGCCGAAGTAAATGTGACCCACCCGGGTCGTTGATCACGCGGCTACTTTCGTGCTGGCCCGCGTGCCTGTTTGTCCCGCCTTTCTTTTGTCCTTTAGTCGATAGCTCTCGCCGCTGATTTGCACGATATGAGCGTGATGCAGGAGCCGGTCGAGCATTGCAGCCGTCAGCGTCTGGTCATCGGCGAATGCTGTCGCCCACTGTGTGAACGGCAGGTTGCTGGTCAATACGATTGAGCCGCGCTCGTAGCGTTTCGCCACGACATTGAAGAATAGGTTCGCCTCCTCCCGTCCAAATGGCAGATAGCCGATTTCGTCGATAACCAGCAGCCGGGGTCCAATGACCGCGCGATTGAAGAACTCCCGCAGGCGGTTCTGCTGCCGGGCAGCGGCCAGTTGCATCATCAGGTCAGCGGCGGTGATGAACCGCGTCTTGATGCCGGCCTGCGCAGCGCGGTAAGCAAGCGAGGTCGCGATATGCGTCTTACCCACCCCGGATGGTCCGAGCAGCACGATGTTCTCGGCCCGTTCGACGAACGCCAGACTTGCCAGTTCCTGAATCTGCGCACGTGGCGCGCCGCTGGCGAAGCTGAAGTCGTATTGCTCAAGCGTCTTGATGCCAGGCAACGCTGCCAGCTTCGTGAGCACCTGACGCTTGCGCTGCTCGCGCGCGCCAAGTTCCGCTTGCAGAAGTTGTTCAAGGAAGTCGGCCATACTCGAATCGGTCGTTGCATTGCGTTGTGCAAGCGGCGCCCAATCGGTCGCGACGCAGTCCAGCTTCAGTTGTGCGCATAGCGCGCCAATCCGTTCATGTTGCAGATTCATGCTGCGACCTCCAGCAATGCGTCGTAGACCGCTAGCGGATGCTGCAGGCTCTCGCGTGGCAGCACCCGTCGGTTGTCTGGCGCTGCGAGCGCTGGCGCCTGGGTTGGTAACGGCAGGAGCGCCGCCTGCTCCGAACAAAGCAGGACCGCCGGACGCTCACCTGTCGTCGCGTGGCGGCGTACATTGGCAACTTCTGATAGCCAACGGCCAATTTGCGCATTGGCGGCCTCAACATCAAGCTTCAACCCCGAGGACCTGAGCGTCGCGGCAAGCGGCACAACGAAGCTCTCCTTGAGATAGCGGTTGAAGCGTTCCACCTTACCCTTGGTCTTCGCGCGATACGGACGACACACCTTCGGCGTGAAGCCGTAGGTCTCAGCCAGCGCAAGCAGCTGTGGGTTCCAGCGATGCTCGCCTTCGCCGAATGCATCGCGTTCGATGACCACCGACTTCGCGTTGTCGAACAGCACATGTTCTGGCGTGCCACCGAAATAGACGAGTGCTTCACGTAGGCATTCGCATAGCGTCGCGGCGTCCTCACGCGAGGTGAAACGCACGAAACTCGCACGGCTGTAACCCATCGTCGCGACCAGCGCGAGCAATGGCTCGCGCCCTCGTCGAATAACGGTGAAATCGGCCTGCAACTGCTTGCCCGGCGCGGTTTCGAAGCGCACCACCGGTTCAGCTTCGGGACGCTTGTAGGGCATCAGAAATGCCTTGAGTTGACTGATGCCGCCTTCGTACCCAGCTTCCTGCAGTTCGCGAAGCAGGACCGTTGCCGGAATCCAGTGCGGCCGCGCGGCGGCGACGCGCTCCAGCAGATAGTCCTTAAACGGGTCGAGCTTCGTGGCTCGCGGCTCACGCTGGCTGTAACGGCTCGCCTGCTCATCCCTCAAATATCGGCGCACAGTGTTGCGTGATAAACCCGTTTGCCTTGCTATCTCACGTACCGCCGTCCCGCGCCGGGCCAATACCTTGATTTCCAATGTTTGCTCCTGAGTCAGCATCGGCGGCAAAAGCCGCCATCGTCTCCCAGGTGGGTCATGTTTACTTCGGCGCCAGGGTCATTTTTACATCGGCGCTAACAGCTGCGGCAGATCGACGTCCATCGACATCCAGAATCCGGATGAACTCACCGCCACGCCCGGTAGCGATGCACAGTATCACTGCGTGACAGAGATGGTGCTCCAGCCGGCCGATGTGTTCTTCAAGCTGATGCCGATGGAGAAGCCGCGCGCGCACCCGGAGACGGCGGTGGTCGTCGGGCCGGAGAAGCAGCCGCTGTGGCTCGATGGCTACGCGCGCGTGCGTATCCAGTTCAAGTGGGACCGGCTCGGTCAGATGGACCAGAATTCGAGTTGCTGGGTGCGCGTGTCGCTGCCCTGGCATGGCGGGCCGCATAATCACCACGCTGCAGGACGAATCACGGGTGTTGTTGCGATTTGCCGATCCGCAGGTTTTCATGCATCTGCTCTGGATTCTGCCGCTCAAGGCGCTGGCATCGATCCCGGATGGGCAGTTCAAACTCCTCCACCTGTGGGCGGCTAAATTCCCCCAGGCAGGACCAGTGGATTATGCGTCGGATTCCTCAGTGACGGCAAGCCTGGTCGCTGCTTCCCGGAGGCGATAACTCTTTCCTTCAAACTCGAGGAGTTTTGAGCGATGCAGGAGACGGTCAAGAATCGTCGAGGCCATGGTGCTGTCGCGAAGGTAGCGCCCCCAGTCCTGGACGATGCGGTTGGATGTGACGAGAATGCTGCGGCGATGCTTGTATCGTTGGTGAACAAGGGTCTGCAGCAGTTCGGCCGCGGCATCAGGGATGCGTTTGGCGAGGAACAGATCGTCAAGCACGAGAAGTTCGGGCTCAACGAGTGCCTTGAGCAGACGGTCCTGATCGGCCCGCGTTTCCACAGCATAGCCGGCGAACACGGTGTCGGACTCGACGTAGCGCACCTTCCTTCCCTGCAGGGTGGCGTTGTAGGCGATGGCCTTGGCGACGTGGCTTTTGCCGGTGCCCGTTTTTCCTATCAGCAATGCGTTGTCGCTGTCGGCGACGAACTTCAGGGTATGTAACTCGAAGCAAGCCTGACGAGGTACTTTGGGGTTGAAGGACCAGTCGAAGTCACTCAAGGTTTTTCGCTCGTCCAGACCGGACTGCTGATAACGTCGTTCGAGAAGCCTGGATTGCCGCCGATCGAGCTCGTCCTGCAGAATCATGGAGAAGGTTTCGAGGAACGGCTGCTGGCTGGCCTGGGCTTGCAGCACCCTCGTTTCCAGCGTCGCGCTGATGCCAGACAGACGCAGTTCGCGCAGCGCGCGGTCAATTTCAGCGAGGCTCATGCTCAAGAGAGATCTCCGTTGGGTGATGACATGGCGGCGCTATGACTGGCGCCGAGGGTGAACAGGTCGGCATAGTCGTCGCCGTCCCGGATGAGGTGATGTTCTTGAGTCAAGGGCAGTTCGCCCTGGATGGGCGTGTCCAGTTCAGCCAGCGCCTGCTCCAGAAGACGCTCGGTTAGCGCTTTGACCTGCTTGTAGCTGGTCACACCTTCTCTCACAGCGATCTCGCACGCCGAATCGATCAGGCGGCGGGGGTAGCGCCGGGCGAGACCGACGATGCCCCAGAGCTTGCGCTGACCGATTCTCCCTTCCGTATCGAACAGCTGCTGACACAAACGCTCGGCCGACGGCCCGATCGCCTTGGCCTGCAACAAGATGCGGCGCGTTTCCCGGGAGGGATTGAACGGTCGCTCATCGTGCGGCAACACCACTGATCCCGGCTTGTCGGCCAGAACGTGCGTGCGCAGCAATGCCTGTGTCTGGAGGTTGCGGACTTCCAGGCGACGGGCAAACTTGCGTACGAGCACCTGGCTGCCGATGAGAGCCGGTCGGGCGGCGTAGCTGCTGTGATCCACCCGTACGCACGTGTCGTCGCAGACCGTGTAGACCTTGTCGGTGAAGTATTCGAAACTGCGCGTGGGCAAAGCACCTAGATGGGGGCGCTCTTCCTCGAACATCGCCTGAACCTGGCGACGGGTGCTGCCGTGGATCCTTCTGGCCGCCCAGTTCGATTCCCATTGATCAAGGAAGGCGTTTTGCTCCTCGATCGATTCGAATCGTCGCCCCTTCAGGGCCGTGCCCTGAGTGTGCTGGATTGCGTTCTCGACGGTGCCCTTGCGATTCGGATCCCGTACGCGGGCTGGGTCCGCCACCACGCCGTAGTGAGCGAGCATGGCGGCATACACCGGATTGAGCTCCGGCTCGTACAGGTCCGGTTTGACTACGCCTTCCTTCAGATTGTCGAGAACGACGTACTGCGTGACGCCACCAAAGTGGCGCCAGGCCTGCTCGTGCAGTTCAGCCCAGACCTGTTTGCTGGACTTCCACACGACGCGGCGGAAGCTGCGCCGCGAGTAACGCAGCGTCATCACGAACAGCCGGGGCTTGCGGTATCGGTTGGTGCCCGGCACCCTGGTCAGGGCGCCTTCGCCATAGTCAACCTGCGCCTCTTCGCCAGGCATGAAGTCCAGCCGGTCGAACTGGGCCGGCTCGTGCTGACGCATTGTCCGCACGAACCGCTTGACGCTGTCGTATCCAGCGACAAAACCAAATCGGTCCACCAGATCCTGGTAGATGGCCATGGCATTGCGCCGAAGCCGCAATTGAGCCTCTATGAACTCCCGGTGAGGCTCGCAAGCTGATATCTGGCTGCCCTTTGTCGGTGGGCATGGTGGAGGAATTTGCAGCGCGCAGCCGGTGGGCACCGTGGGGGAATTTGCTTGCGCCGCTGCGAATTGCTCCTGGTACTTGCGAATCGTCTTCCGATCAACCCCGGTAACCCGGGAGATTTCCCGCTGACATTTGCCCGCAGCGACGAGTGTGGCGATGGTTGTTTGCAGATGCGGCTTCAAGACGTTCACTCCAGCCACCCCTCTTGTTCATTCTTCGAGAGGTGCAAGGTAACGTCCTGCCAGACCGCGTCAGCATCATGCTCCGCGTGTCTCTAGGTGGGGGATTTTGAGGTGCCCACAGGTGGGGGAATTTGCCCGCCCATCGGGGGCATCGATTTGCGAAGCCACGACCCGGTGGTCGGTTCCGTTCCTAGGCGGATGGTATGAAATTCAGTTCAATCAAAGGCCCGAAGCAGAATGGCAGCCGCTTGATGAACCGCGTTCAGTGGCGCTATTCAATGTCCCTCTGATCAACCGAGTTCTGACCGCTGGCCCCTTCGATGGGCCGGACGCGTACTGGCGCGATGCCACGGAAGCCAACGAATGGCTACGTGTCGCACAGGACCGGTTCGCGTTGACGAATGGCGACGATTGCGTGTCATTCGCTCAACACGCGATGAAATTCGGTGGCAAGTTCGCGACGCACGGAACCATTGCGTCGTATCTGACAGAAGCTCGGTCGCAGCCCGGAGCCTACGCATCCAGGACTAACGCCATGTCGACGCGTGAGTGGAATAGCCTGGTGGCTAATACTTAACCTACAAGTAGGAAAAACATCTTGACCAGTTCAGAAAATAATTCCGGCAGCCTTGCGAAGACCAATGCACAGACTTTGCATCTGCAGTCTCTGCCGGACCCTCTGCCGCCATTTGAACCTTCACCGGCGAACCCCTTGGACAAGGCGCGCCAAGCCGCAACGGGTACCTGCGAGTTCTGCGATAAGCATGGCTTGGCGATTTTTCCTGTTCGTCCCGGAGTCATGCATTTGGACTCCGGGGCGCCAGAGCTGCCCGCAGGTTTTCGGCCGACAGCGAACGACGGGGCGACGTTGCCCGTCGGCGGGCCTTCGCAATACACCGCGAGAACGCTTCGCGGTGGTTATTTGTACGTCTATGACGAACGCGGTTTCTGGGAATGGTACTGGGTGACGAAATTGGGGTATCTGATGAAGCTGCCCCGACCCGGCGTGCCGATGAATCCAGCCTACGCGGTAGGGCGCGAGCCGTGCGACAAGATGGGGCACAAGGAGATCGCGTCCTGTATCACTGTGAAGGACCCGTCCAATGCGAAGCGCATTTGGGTAGCATTTTCGGATGCGGAATGGACGCCTCGTGTGCTCGGGCTGCATCAGGACGAGGCGTATCGAAAGCGTCATATGCGGGAGTTCGATGTGAAGGCGTGGCTGTCCCTACAGCGCGCCGCGCACGCTAAGCCGATCACTGTGGTGAACACGCTGGTCGCTGAGTACTGTGGCAAGACGAAAGTCCAGATGTTCGCCTTCTCCCCTTTCGGGTTCAAGTCGCGCGCATCCACTTACGATGCACTGCTCGGAGCAGTGAAGTCCTGTGGTTCCGCTCCGGGCGCGGTGCTGATGCTCAACGATCCCGTTGCAGTCGCCTCGGAAGTTGCATCTCGCCTGACCGAGTTGCGCCATGAGTTCATGAGCCAAAATGATCGTGAACGCAAGCTCAGCGCGTCGACGGCTATTCTCGGTTTGCAAGCGGCGACGTCGGACAAGTCAGAGTACGACTCCCTGGATGGAAGAGATTGGTTCGACGAGGACAACCACTGGACCGTCGATGGAACAGGTCGGCCGAGGTACAACATGAAGGCGGCGACGCTGCCGGAAGTGAGTAAAGAAGAGTTGAAGACGGCAGCAAAAAATTCTTGGACTAAATATCTGGGCGACTACGACGAACAGGCGCGCGCCGCGTGGCATAAACAGTTTAAGGCGGACTATGACGCTTACCTTAGCAAAACCTTGCTGCCGCTGGCCACAGCACATGCGGCGTGGATGAAAAGCAGCCAGATGGCGCATTCTCGAGACGGTAGATCGATGGTTTGTGGAACGTGGAAACTCAAACTTCGGCTGTTTGCTTTGCATTACTGCAATGCTCGCTTTTCTCGTCATGATGTTGGTTCTAGTCATCACTCTTGGGTTCAATCGCGTTTTTTCAACAAATGACTGGTTGGTGGAAGGACTAGCGATTTCGGCTTATGTAACTTTATGGACTGTCCTGATCTGGGGCCTGACAAGAGAATCTTTCCGTTGGACACATTTTCCCATCCGCTTCAACTACCGCAATCGCATGGTGTATGTTTTCTGCCTCGATGGTGTCGTCCGGTCTGCGAAGTGGGACGACTTGTTCTTTACACTTGGCAGAGGTCAAAGGATGCCGTCCGGCCGGTACGTATGGGACATTCGAGGCCATGCTCTTAAAGCGGATCGCGAGACGGTCGAGTGGACATTCGCCTTACGGGGCGATAGCCTGGATCCGCAACAACTCAAGCATGTGTGGGAATTTGTACGGCGCTACATGGAGGAGGGGCCTGCCTCAGTCTATCGAGACGTTTTATGGTGCCACGATATCGCGACGAAGAAAGAGACCTTCCGTGCTGGCCTCAATGTACTGTTTCTGATGTTCAACGGATTGCCGATTCTCCAATGGATCTCCGCGCCGATGCTTTGGCTTACTGCAGTGGGCCGGTGGTTTGCGATGAAAACTAGCAAGATACCTCGATGGCCCGCTGACGTAGAGGCAAAGTGTTCAGTCGATGCGTTTGATCCATATAGACGCACGGCTGCTCAGAACCCGGCGAAGATCCCGACGGAGCCGGGCAGCGTTGCATGGAAGCGGATCGGTTCGTGATCGTTTTTTAGCGTTCGAGCTATGGCCAGAAGGAGGCGAGATGTGCGAACGAAGAGTTCGATCGGTATCCGGTGCATCTGCGCAGAGGCCAGATAGGATTTCTATAGATCGGTTCATGCTGCATGAAACCGGGCGGGCTCCTGATCTCGTGCTGAACAGCGCGGCTAAGAAGAGAAAGCAGAAAATGCTGAGAGATGCGAACAAGAACATATTTCCGTACATGGGTGCAATCGTTGCTCCTTCTGGGTCTCATTTATATAATGAGCCGACGAATGCACAAGTGTCGGGTGCAAAAGTCGAGTCTCTTGCGTCATTCGATCAAGGGTCGCCCCTTGCTATGGCGCCGGGGTTAGAGAGTCCTCGCGGGAACAGTATCGAACGGGCTTTGCGGAAAGTAGCGCTGCTCGACTGCGAACGCCGTACTGACCTGGTCTCCACTTGTACGGCTGAAATTTGGATGAAACTAGATGTATCAATGCCAGTGCCGAGATCTAGCCCGCCCAATATGTCGAGGGTGACTCTGGACCACGTCTATCGTGATGGCGCGTGGCATGTAGCGGATGAGGAGCGCGATTGGGCCGGGGGATTGATTGTGGACAAGTTAATGCGTGGTGAACTGTATGCCGATTAGCGGTTTGCTGCTAAGTCATATCTTCGAACATGAGCGCTTTGGTCAGAAACTATGAGTCTTCCAGTTATCTGCGTCGGTGACCGAACGGACCACGGCGGCAAGGTGATCACCGGTTCATCGACGCATAAGATTAGCGGGCGTAGTGTTGCGCGCTTGAATGATCTTGTCGACTGTCCGCAAACGTATCCCGACGGGCGTCCACATGGCATCAACAAGATCATCGAGGCGCATCCGACCTTTATAGTCGGCGGGCAGCGAGTTGCCTTGCACGGACACCATAGCGAATGCGGGTGTACGCTGATCGGTAGCACGAGCGCAACCATTGGCGATTAGTTTTTATGCAAGCGCATTCAACGACTGCACTGATGCCGGGTTAGCAGCGATGGCCGGTGGACCCAGGTTTCTGGCATCGTGAGGTTTGGTTGATGGATCGGATATTGCCCCAAATGCTGCTGCCGCAAGAGTGGCCCTCGGCACTGCAAATCGTATACTTGCAACTAGAGGCCTGGCGTTACGGCTTTTCGCCGCTTCTGCGCCGTGTAGCCGCAACTGGCAAGCGCGGCTGATGTCCGGATCGGGCCGGGCAGTAGATACTGCCCGTTCGAATGCGCGAGCGGTCATCGCTGAGACGCGCAGGAAGAAAAATCGCCGAGGGCGTACGGTGTGCGCGCCACGACGAAATGGGCTGCGCAAGTCAGTAAGAGATGCTGTGCACCAAACGGCTGGTTCGGGTGCACGAGGCGGTATACCGTCACGACGCTGAACGTCTGGGAAGCGAGTTCACGAATTCCAAGACAGACAACAGTTCCGCTCCAAGCGAAAGTGGCTTCTCAAGTATCTGGCGCAACCTACCCGCAACCACTGCCCCCGCCGGGCAGCACCGCCGCCAGCGGAGCCACCGGCCTCCCCATCAAACCGCCACGCTCCCCACATAGTTCTCCGCCAGCGCCGTAGCCGCCGCGCGCGACGTCGTCACATGCTCCAGCTCCGCCACCTGCAATCGCTGTTCGAACGGCGAGGTGTCATCGAGCTTATGCAGCATGCGCGTCATCCACCACGAGAAATGCTCCGCGCGCCAGATGCGCTTGAGCGCCGTCTCGGTGTATCGCGCGAGCTTGTCGGCGCTGCCATCCTGATAGAAACCGACAAGCCCCGCAGTCAGCACGCGCACGTCCGACACCGCCAGATTCAGCCCCTTCGCCCCCGTCGGCGGCACGATATGCGCGGCGTCGCCGGCGAGGAAGAGCTTGCCCGACTGCATCGGCGTGGAAACGAAGCTGCGCATCCCGACGATGTTCTTCTGAAAAATCCTGCCCTCGGTGATCTGCCAGCCGTCCGCGGTATCGACGCGTGCGTGCAGTTCCGCCCAGATGCGGTCGTCGGACCAGGCATCGACGGAATCCTTCGGGTCGCACTGGAAGTACATGCGCTGCACGCCCGGCGAACGCGTGCTGATCAGCGCAAAGCCGCGATCGTGCCGCGCGTAGATCAGCTCGTCCGACGAAGGCGGCGCCTCCACCAGAATGCCGAACCAGCCGAACGGGTACACGCGCTGATAATCCTGCCGAATCGCTTCCGGAATCGATTGGCGCGACACCCCCTGGGAACCGTCGCAACCGATGATGAAATCGCACTCCAGCTCTTCGTCCCGTCCTTCGTGGCGATACTTGATGCGCGGGCTCCGATCGCTGTTCTCCGCGAAATCGTGAAGCGAGACATTCGACACGTTGAACTTCAGCGCGCCGTTCGCCGCCACGCGCGCCGCGACGAGATCCTTGATGACTTCGTGCTGCGCATAGACCGTGATCGAGTGACCGGTCAGTTCGGTCAGCGCGATGCGCCGGCGCTGCCCTTCGAACGCCAGCTCGAAGCCATGATGCAGCGCGCCTTCCGCCTGCATGCGCGCGCCGAGACCGGCTTCGTTGAGCAGGTCCATCGTGCCTTGTTCGAGCACGCCCGCGCGAATGGTCGATTCGATGTCCTGCCGGCTGCGCGCTTCCAGCACGACCGATTCGATACCGCGCTGATGCAGGAGATGAGAGAGCAGGAGCCCGGCCGGGCCCGCGCCGACAATGCCGACTTGAGTACGCATGAATGTCTCCGTTGCGTCGTGATGTTGTGCGTACAGTGTCGGCAACGCGGCCTTATGCCGCAACGCGATACGGTGGATAGCGCCTATCGGCAATCAGGATAAAGGCCGGAAAAGCGCTTGAAATCGGGTCCGGTGCTTGCTGAATGAGGGTTTATCCCGACTCTTCATCAGCGAGGACACCCATGAACACCAATGCTTATCCCACGCCGCCTTTCGCGGAGCAGCAGCAGGACCGCACGCCCGGTCTCACCGCACCGATGGACCCGAAGCCCGATCACGGCGAGCAAAGCTACAAGGGCAGCGGCAGGCTGGCAGGAAAAGCGGCGCTCATCACCGGCGCGGACAGCGGCATCGGGCGCGCAGTGGCGATCGCTTATGCGCGGGAAGGCGCGGACGTCGCCATCGCCTATCTGGACGAACACGACGACGCAAAGGAAACCGCGCGCTGGGTCGAGGAAGCAGGGCGCAAGGCCTTGCTGCTGCCGGGCGATATCACCGACCGCGAGTTCTGCAAGGAACTGGTCGCGAAGACCGTCGACGCCTTCGGACGTATCGACGTGCTCGTGAACAATGCGGCCTATCAGATGACCTACGACAGCCTCGAGGAAATCAGCGACGACGAATGGGACAAGACCTATTCGACGAACATCGGCGCGATGTTCCGCATCACGAAGGCGGCGCTCGCGCACATGAAGGAGGGCGGGGCGATCGTCAATACGACGTCCGTCAACGCCGACAATCCGAATCCCGGGCTGATCGCCTACGCGAGCACGAAGGGCGCGATCCAGAACTTCACCGGCGGCCTCGCGCAATTGCTGGCCGAGCGCGGCATCCGCGTGAACTGCGTGGCGCCGGGGCCGATCTGGACACCGCTGATTCCATCGACGATGCCGCCCGAGAAGGTCAAGAACTTCGGCTCGCAGGTGCCGATGAAGCGCGCCGGCCAGCCTGCCGAACTCGCCGCCGCGTACGTGATGCTCGCATCCGACGAGGCCAGCTACGTCTCCGGCGCGACCATTGCGGTAACGGGCGGCAAGCCGATTATCTGACCGGCCTGCCTCGAGCGACGAAACTTACTCGCCCGCCGCTTCCTTCAACTGGTTGCGGCGGTATTCGCCTTGCCGCGTGAGCATCCAGCCTGGGTACTCGGACGGCAACTGGCTGACTTCGTCGAGGGCGGCGAGTTCGTCGCTGTCGAGCTTCACGCTCGTCGCCGCGATGTTGTCATCGAGCTGTTCCACGCGCTTCGCGCCCACGATCACGCTCGTCACCACCTGCTGATGCAGCAGCCACGCGAGCGCGATCTGCGCGACCGACACCCCCTTGCTCTCCGCGATACGCCGCATCACGTCGATGCAGTCGTACGCACGTTCGACGTTCACCGGCGGGAAATCGAACTTCGTGCGGCGGCTGCCTTCTTCCTTGCCGCCTTCGCGCGTGTACTTGCCCGACAGCAAGCCGCCCGCGAGCGGACTCCACACCATCAGGCCGACGTTCTCGCTTTGCAGGAGCGGCACGAGCTCGCGTTCGAGATCGCGGCCGGCGACCGTGTAATACGCCTGCAGTGACTCGAAGCGCGCAAGCCCGAGCCGCTCGGAGATGCCGAGCGCCTTCATGATCTGCCAGGCCGCCCAGTTCGACACGCCGATGTAGCGCACGTGACCGTGCTGCACGAGCGTATCGAGGGCGCGCAGCGTTTCCTCGATCGGCGTCGCGGGATCGAATCCGTGAATCTGGTACAGGTCGACGTGATCGAGTTGCAGACGCCTGAGGCTTTCCTTCACGCCATCGATGATGTGAAACCGCGACGCGCCGCGCGAGTTCACGCCCTTGGTGCCCGCTTCGCCGAGAATTTTCGTCGCGACGACGACGTTCTCGCGCGGCACTTTCAGGTTCTTCAACGCCTGACCGGTGATGATTTCCGAGCGGCCATCGGCGTAGACGTCGGCGGTATCGATGAAATTGATGCCCGCATCGAGCGAACGGCCGACGAGCTTGTCGGCATCGGCTTGCTGAAGCTGGCCGATGTTGTCCCAGATGCCGCCGGTGCCGCCGCCGAAGGTCATCGTGCCGAGGCACAGCTCCGAGACGAACAGGCCGGTGTTGCCGAATTTCTTGTAGCGCATGATGGGCTCCTGTGTGAAAGGTGGGCGAAACCGTCGAAAGGCGCCTTCGCGAAAATTGACGAGCGTTCGCCAGCCCGTGCAGTATCGTCCGTCAACGCGGGCCGTTCATAGCCTGATCCTGTCGGATCATTGCCTTTTCCTGCAAACGCGGGGCCGCCGCGCGCGCACGATCGCGCCCGCGCGAGTAAGCTATCGACACTCTTCCACGCTTCTCTCCCCGCGGACACCATGGCGCTGAACGACATGCCCGGCCTCGCCGGTAAAGATGCTCACGATTCACCTCCCGACACCCGCCGCAACGGGCCGCTCGACGCCGCGCTCGATCAGGCGCGCGTCGACCTGGTCTCGCTGCTCGACCGCTTCACGGCCGGATGCGAGGGCTCGCTGGAAACGCCGGTGCCGGGCGTGTTCCTGCATCGCATCACGAATCCCGGCGGGCCGAAGCCCGGCATGCAGACGCCCGCGCTGGCGCTGATCGCGCAAGGCAGCAAGCGCGTGATGGTCGGCGACGATGTCTACGTCTACGACCCGATGCACTATCTCGTCTCGTCGGTCGATCTGCCGGTGATCGGGCAGGTCACGGCCGCGAGCGAAACCGAGCCGTATCTCGGCATGAGGCTCGATCTCGACGTCGAGGAAATCACCTCGCTCATTCAGGATCAGAACCTTCCGCCCGCGACCCAGGCCGATGCCTCGCGCGGCCTTTACGTGAACCGTCTCGGCACTTCGATGCTCGATGCCGTGCTGCGGCTGCTGCGGCTCATCGATACCCCCGAGGACGTGCCGATCGTCGCGCCGCTCGTGAAGCGCGAGATTCTGTATCGCTTGCTGATGAACGGCTCGGGCGCGCGCCTGCGCCAGATCGCGCTGCAGGACAGCCAGACGCAGCGAATCGCGAAGGCCATTTCGCTGCTGCGCCGGCACTTCGACCAGCCATTGCGCGTGGAGGACATCGCAAAGGATGTGCATATGAGCGTGTCGTCGCTGCATCATCACTTCAAGGCGGTGACCGCGATGAGCCCGCTGCAGTATCAGAAGCAGTTGCGCCTGCAGGAAGCCCGCCGGCTGATGCTGCTCGATATCGCCGATGCCGCGACGGCGGCGCATCGCGTGGGATACGAAAGCGCATCGCAGTTCAGCCGCGAGTACAGCCGGCTTTTCGGCGCGCCGCCGCTGCGCGACACGCGGCGCTGGCGCGACGCCGCAGCCGGCGCGTGACGGCATGAGCGGGCGCGGATTTATTTCATCGCTTGTGGAATAGACCGGCCGCGCCGGACGTTCCACGAACACTCCACCGTAGCGCGACGTAAAGGAAGATGAGATGAACAGGCAAATCGGGTTGGCGCTGGCCGCTGTCGCGGCCGTCGGCTGCATCGCGTCGGAAGCGTTCGCGGCGGCGCCGAAGGAATCCAACGGCGTCTTCGTCGACGAAAACGGCATGACGCTCTATACCTTCGACAAGGACACCAAGGGCAGCCCGAGCGCATGCACCGGCGGTTGCGCGCAGGCGTGGCCGGCGGCGATGGCGGCCGGCTCGGATCAGCCGAGCGGCAAATGGACGCTCGAGTCCGCCGACGGCGGCAAGCAGTGGGCGTATGACGGCAAGCGCGTGTACCGCTTCGCGAAGGACACGAAGCCCGGCGACAAGAACGGCGACAACTTCCGCGACGTGTGGCACGCGGTCAAGCCCTGAGCGTCGCGACGCCCGCGCGGGACGGCTCGGCATCGCCGCGATGAGCTTCGAGAGCGATCTCCTCGCGCACCTTCCGCAGTTGCGCCGTTATGCCCGCGCGCTGACGGGCGATCGCGCGTGGGCCGACGACCTCGTTCAGGACGCGACGGAACGCGCATTGAATCGCGCGAGCGCTTTTCGCTCGGGCACGAACCTGCGCGCGTGGCTGTTCACCATCATGCGCAATCTCTATATCGATCAATTGCGCGGACGCCGCGACATCGCTGTCGACGATGAAACCGCGCCCTGGCGGCAGATGGCCGCGCCGCGCGGCGAGGTCGACGGACTCGTGCTGCGCGACGTGCAGCGCGCGCTCTATTGCCTGCCCGTCGAGCAGCGCGAAGTCATGTTGCTCGTATGCGTCGAAGAGATGAGTTATCAGGAGGCTTCGCAGGTGTTGAACGTGCCAGCGGGCACGATCATGTCGCGTCTTTCGCGGGCACGCGAGCACATGCGCGTGCTGCTCGGGGAAGAAGCGGGACGCAAGGCGTCGTCGCTCAAGGTAGTGAGCCGGTCATGACGAATCACGAGCACGCATCTCACGGCAACGAGCGCGACCTTCAGGCGCTGTCCGCGTATATCGACGGCGAACTGAGCCACGAGGAACGGGCCGCCGTCACCGATCGCATCGCGAGCGATCCCGCCAGCGCAGCGACGGTCGGCGCCTATCGCGCGCAGGACGACGCATTGCGCGCGCTCTTCGCCGCCGATGAGCCGCAACCGCAAGTCATCGTGATGCGCCCGCGTGCACGCGGGCGTTATCTGCTCGCGGCGAGCTTTCTCGTCGTCGGGATCGCATGCGGGTATCTCGCTCATCTGCTGCTGCCGAATCTCGGCGACGCGCGCCCGCGGTTCGCCGAACGCGCGGATATCGCTTATGCGGTGTATGCGCCCGAGCAGCGTCATGCGGTGGAAGTGGCGGCGTCGCAGCGGGACCATCTCGTGACATGGCTATCGAAGCGCCTGAACCGTTCGCTCACGATACCGTCGCTCGCCGAATACGGCTTTCAACTCGTCGGAGGGCGCCTGTTGCCGGGCGAGAACGGACCGGCCGCGCAGATCATGTATCAGAACGCGGCGGGCGAACGCCTCACGCTCTATACCACGTCGGTCGCGCGCAAGGACGCGAAGATCCGCTCGTTGCGCGACGGCCCCCGCACCACTTACTACTGGACATACGACAGCGTGGGCTATGCGCTTTCAGGGCAGATCGGTGAGACGAAGCTGCAGGCGATCGCCTACGACACGTGCAAGGAACTCGGCGGCGATCCTGCGAATTGGTAACGCAGTATCGAAAAAAACCGCAGCGGACGCTGCCCGCTGCGGCTTGAGCATCAACGATGCGCCGGTTCCATGTGACGCGGATGATGACGTTCCCACTCGGTACGCGCCCAATAGCGGTGACCGTCCCAGTAACGCTCGCCGTGCCAGCCGACCTTGACTGCATGATGCGGTTCGTGATGCACCGCCGCCGATGCGGCGTGCACGAGGCCGAGTCCGAGCGACGCGGCAACCGATGCGATCAGCAGGCTCTTCTTCGTCTTGTCGAACATCATCGTTCTCCTTTTGAGTTCATGGCTACGTTCGATCCGCGTCTTAGCGGTAGTAGTCGCGATGGTGGTGATAACCGCCGCCATCACCCGGCAGAATGATGCAGCCCGACAACGTGCTTCCCAGCACAACGCTCAGTACTGCAAGGATCGCCAGCTTCTTCATGGGTTTCTCCGTGTGAATCCATGAAGCGAAATTTAGCCGCTCGCCAAATGACAAGCCGTGATCGTTTGTAAGCAAACGTGTAACGTGAAATATTTACGAAGGCGGCTGCGACCGGCGAGGCGCACATGTGGACACCGCCCACATGTGAAGCGGGCGGAGCAGGACGCGCTATCGAGCGATCGGCTCGTTAGCGGACGATCTTCGGCTTGAGATTCGGCGTGAGCGCCACACCGACGACATGACCATCGCGCACGCCGCACCGGCTGTCGACGCGCGTCCATTGCGCCTTGCCGCGTGCTTTCGCGAACGCGCGCATCACGATGACCTGATCGACGGGAATCGGATTGCCGGCATCGAAGATCGGCGTCCGGCTGTCGATCTTCGCGGACAGCACGCGCCGGTCGGGGACGATCAGCTTGTCGTACTTGGGTGCGTCCTCGACCCAGCGGTCGAACGCCGCGACGCATTGCACGACGGTATCCGGAACATGCAGCCGGGCGAGATACGAATAGTCTTCCGATGCGTCGGGCGTCTCTTGCGCCTGAACGAGCTGGAACGCGGAAGCCGAAAGCAAAAGCGCGGCGAGCGCCGAAGCGAAAGAGAGTTTCATGCGATGACGATGAGAATGGCGGCAGACAGCGCGACGGCGCGAGGCGCATCGCGGCGCAAGAGCGATGGCGATGGCTGGCCCACGAAGCCATGCGCTTTTTCGAGATGATGCAAAGTATACCGTGCGATGTTTTTATGCGTCGAGCGAATCGTGCATTCTGAATGCAAACCGTAAGCTCGCTCGCCGCAGCTTCGGAGTGCACGTTGTATGCTTTCCTGCCGATGACGCAAACCGAGGTCTTCCATGAAAGCGGTGCGATGGTCGCAGCAGGACGGGGCAGGGCTGGAGCATCTGCTGTTCGATGCGCGGCCCGATGGCGTCGTCGCGGAGAGTGCGGTCGTGGGCGAAGACGAGGGGCAGACTTTCGGGCTGATGTATCGCATCGAATGCAACATGCAATGGCAGGTCACGCGTCTCGCGGCGCGTCTTGCGGGCGGTCCCACGCTCGACCTGCGGCGTCAGGTGGACGATACCGGCGTCCTTCAGGCATGGACCGACGCGGCGGGCGCGCCGCAACGGATGCTCGGCGACTGCATCGACGTGGACATCACGGCGACGCCCTTCACCAACACGCTGCCCATACGCCGCCTGCAGTTGCAGCCCGGCAAGCGGCGTGTGATTCGCGTCGTGTATGTGCGTGTTCCGTCGATGACCGTGAGCGTTGTCGAGCATGCCTATACGTGTCTCGAAGCGGATCGGCGGTATCGCTTCGAAGGGCTCGACACGGGCTTCGTAGCGGATATCGCGACCGACGGCGATGGGCTCGTCATCGACTATCCCGGCCTTTTCAGGCGCGTCCGGTAAAAGACGCCCGAAGCCGCGAGCGGCGATAATGCATGCACTGAACGAACTTTCCGCAAGACATACACGATGACCATCACGCACGAAACCACGAACGCCCCGCGACTCACGAGCCTTTCGCATGGCGGCGGCTGCGGCTGCAAGATCGCCCCCGGCGTGCTTGCGGAACTGCTCAAGCGCACGACGCCGATGGCCGCGTTCCCCGATCTTCTCGTCGGCAACGACACCGCCGACGACGCCGCCGTCTACCGGCTCAACGACGAGCAGGCCATCGTCGCGACGACGGACTTCTTCATGCCGATCGTCGACGATCCTTTCGACTTCGGCCGCATCGCGGCGACCAACGCGCTCTCCGATGTGTACGCGATGGGCGGCAAGCCGATTCTTGCGCTCGCGCTGGTCGGCATGCCGATCAACGTGCTGCCGCATGAGGTGATCGCGCAAGTGCTGAAGGGCGGCGAGGCCGTTTGCGCAGAGGCGGGCATTCCGGTCGCGGGCGGTCATTCGATCGATTCCGTCGAGCCGATATACGGGCTGGCCGCGCTTGGCATCGTGCATCCGTCGCGCGTGAAGCGTAATGCAGCGGCGCGCGCGGGCGATGTGCTCGTCCTCGGCAAGCCGCTCGGCGTCGGCGTGCTGTCGGCGGCGCTGAAGAAAGACCGGCTCGATGCGGCCGGCTATGCCGCGATGATCGCCGCGACGACGAAGCTGAATCGTCCGGGCGCGGACCTCGCGCAACTCGATGGCGTTCATGCGCTGACCGATGTAACCGGCTTCGGCCTGCTCGGTCATACGCTGGAACTGGCGCGCGGCGCGGGCCTCACGGCGCGCATCCGTTATGCCGACTTGCCGTGGCTGCCGCAGGTGCGGGACTTCGTGAGCGAGGGCATTTTCACGGGCGCGTCGGGGCGCAACTGGACGGCGTACGGCGCGGAGGTATCGCTTGCCGAGTCGATCGATGGTTCGCTGGAAGCGGCCCGCGCCTTGCTTACGGATCCGCAAACATCCGGCGGGCTGCTCGTCTCGTGCGCGCCCGAATCCGTCGACGACGTGCTCGCGATTTTCCGTGCCGATGGCTTCGACCAAGCAGCGGTAATCGGCGAGATGAGTGACGGAGCGGGCCGTGTCGAGGTGCGCTGAGCCGCCAATACCGACGACAAGGTGGACATGAAGGAAGAATCGCCGAAAGCCATTTTCTACGCGCTCGCCGCGAATCTGGGCATTGCCGTTTGCAAGTATGGCGCGGCTGCGTTCACGGGTTCCGGCTCGATGTTCGCCGAAGCCATCCATTCCACCGCCGATTGCGGCAATCAGTTGCTGCTGCTTCTGGGCCTGAAGCGTTCGCAGGCGCCGGCTAATGCGTTGCATCCGCTCGGCTCCGGGCGCGAGGTCTATTTTTACTCGCTGATCGTTGCGCTGCTGCTGTTCTTTGTCGGCGGGGCGTTTTCGGTGTATGAGGGCGCGCATCGCCTGCTGCATCACGAGCCTTTGTCGAATCCGATCGTCGCGTTGGTGATATTGGGCGTATCGGTCGTGCTGGAGGCGTTTTCTCTCGCGGGCGCATTGCGTGAGATTCGCAAGGGCGCGCCGAACAAGACTTTATGGCGATGGTTCCGCGAGACGCGCGAGTCGGAATTGCTGGTCGTAGCGGGTGAAGACGTGGCGGCGCTTGCGGGTCTGGCGATAGCGTTCGCGGCGGTTTTGATGACGATGCTGACGGGCAATGCGGCTTACGATGCGGCGGGTTCGATCGGCGTGGGCGTCTTGCTGATGGTGATTGCATTCTTGGTGGCGCGTGAAGTGAAGTCGATGATCGTGGGGGAATCGGCGAGCCCGGAGGTGCGCAAGGCGATTGATGCACATTTGAGAGACCGGCCGGAGGTGACGCGCATCATTAGCTTGATTACGTTGCAGTGGGGCAAGCACATAGTGGTGGCGGTGCAGGCGGAGATGATCGATTTCGCGAGTGGCCGCGCGATGATTGATGCGATCAACGTCATCGAGGAGGACTTGCAGAATGCGTTTCCGCAGGTACGTTGGGTATTTTTCGAGCCGGATGTAGGACGTGAAGCGAGCGAGCGCGCGGCAGCATGACTCCTAACCACCCGTTGGTGTGAACGAGCCAAAGGGCTCGGAGGACGTGAGTAGTCAGTGGGCGTGGAAGGTGATTCAGGGCTGTGTCAAACTGAGTGCCACCGATGTTCTACGAAGTGGACACACGGTTTGCGTTGCGGGCCGAAAAGCTGCTCTCTTTGGTTGCCTTCTTTGCATGGGACCAGAGTAAGGCGCTGAAGCGCCAACTCTGGTCGACAGCCAAGAAAGGGGTGCACTAATAGACCGCCGCGAAATCAAGCTTCATAGAAGACAAGAGAAGAGAGAGAAAAGCGCCCAGGTTCACAACGTGCTACATCCCCAACAGCACGAATTCGAAGTAACGCCACGGCAGACCGAAAAGACCCCGCGTTAGCCCATAACGCAAAAAGCACCCCGCATCGAGTCCCCGAACTTTCCGAGATCTTCATCGACCCATGCGTAGATTATTTCTAGCTTTCTATCTGATCGTAGCGACGATCATCGTAAATAACGCCGAAGCGGCGACATCGCAACCGGCGTCGGCCCCAGCGGTAGCACTGACCCCGCAACAAGCCCGCGATGCGCTATCGGTCCTTAACGATCCTCAACGCCGGGCGCAAGTCGCCGACACGCTAAGAGCCGTAGCCGCAGCCGGCGCATTGGCCGCCCCTGCAAGCGCGACGCAAGCCGCATCGGCAGCAGCGCCGGCATCGGAAGCATCCGGCGTGCTTGCCAATTCACTGACCGCGAACGGCCTCGCATCGCAACTATCGCGACAGGCGGGTAACTGGCTGGTCCAGTTCGGCACAGGCTTGCGGCACTCCGCGGCCGCGTTGCTCAACATACGCTCCGTGGTGTACTGGTGGCGCGACCGCATCAACACCGAGCAGGAACGCACGCTTTTGCTGCACGTCGTGGGAACGGTCCTGCTCTCGCTACTGCCGGCGTTGCTGATCGAATACTTCGCATCGAAACTCCTGCGCAGACCGCGCGAGAAGGTCGCGGCACGCGGCATCGCGGATACGGAAGCGAACGAGCCGCAACTGGTGCAAGAGCAACGCGCCGCCGAGCGTGCCGAAGACACGGCGCAGCGCACCGGCGATGAAGTCGCGATGCATGTCGCCGAGCGCAAGGCCGATGCCGCGCGCGGAAAGCGCCACGCCGCGCATCACTGGACCTTGCTGCAACGACTGCCGAACGCACTGCTTTACCTGCTGTACAACCTGATCCCGCTCGGCGTCTTCATGGGCGCGGTGACGATCCTGATGTCCATCTTCATCGATGACAACACGACGGAAGCCCACGTCGCGGGCGCGCTCATCGACGTCTATCTCGTCTGTCGCGCCGTGATGATTCTCTGCGCATTCTTCGTCGCACCGCGCGCCAGGGGACTGCGCCTGATCCAGATGCGCGACCAGTACGCGATCTACACGACGCGCTGGCTGCGGCGCATCGTGATCGTCGGCGGGGCGGGCATCGCGCTCGCGAACGGCTGCGAGCCGCTCGGGCTGTCCGAACCGGCGCATATCGCGATCCTCAAGGTCGTCACGCTCGTCGTGCATCTGATGATCGCGTGGGTGATCTTCGAATCGCGCAATGTCGTGGGCGAGCGCATCCGTCAGCGCATGACGGCGCATCGCTCGGTCGCGCTCGTCGGCAGCTGGGTGGCCGACGTCTGGGCGGGCGTCGCCATCTTCTTCGTCATGGCGATGTGGTTCGTCTGGGCGCTCGGCGTGCAGAACGGCTACGCGACGCTCTTCCATCTCGGCGGCGTATCGCTGCTGGTCCTGGTCGGATCGCGCGTCGCGGCGATCGTCGCGTTCGGCGCGCTCGGCCGCGTCTTCCGCGATAACGACGAGGAGGACTTCGCGAGCAAGTCGATCGCGCATCGGCACGCTTACCGCTATTACCCGGCGCTGCGCCGCATCGTGCAGACGGTGATCGGCGTGGCGACCGTGATCGCGCTGCTCGAAGTGTGGGGCGTGCACATCCTGCGGTTCTTCACGTCGGGCGGCGTCGGCAACCGGCTCGCGTCTGCACTGCTGACTATCGCGGTCGCCGCCGTGTTCGCGGTCATCGTGTGGGAATCGGCGAATGTGTTCGTCGAACGACGCCTCGAGCAATGGAACGCGACCGGCGATCGCGTGCGCGCGGCGCGCTTGCGCACGCTCCTGCCGATGATGCGTACCGGCCTCTTCATCGTCATCGCGATGGTCGTCGTGCTGACCGGTCTTTCGGAGATCGGCGTGAACACGGCGCCGCTGCTCGCGAGCGCGAGTATCTTCGGCGTCGCGCTCGGTTTCGGCTCGCAAAAGCTCGTGCAGGACTTCATCACGGGCATCTTCCTGTTGATGGAAAACGCGATGCAGGTCGGCGACTGGGTGACGGTGTCGGGCGTTTCGGGAACGGTGGAGTATCTGTCGATTCGCACCGTGCGCCTGCGCGGCGGTGACGGCTCGCTCTATACGGTGCCGTTCAGTTCGGTGACGACGGTGAACAACACGAATCGCGGCATCGGCAATGCGGCCGTGCGCGTGTCGATTGCGCTGGGCCAGGACGTCGATCTGGCGATCTCGACGCTCAAGGAAATCGGCGCGGCCCTGCGCAACGACGAGGCGTTCCGCGACGGCATCCTGTCCGACTTCAGCTTCTGGGGCGTCGATGCCGTCGACGGTTCGACCGTCACGCTCGCCGGCCAGATCCAGTGCCGTGACAGTTCCCGCTGGCCGGTGCAACGCGAATTCAATCGCCGCATCCTGAACGAGTTCACCGCGCGCGGCATCGAGATCGCGAATCCGCAGCGCAACTTCGTCATCGTCAACGGCAGCGCGCAGGATTCCTCGCAAGACATGCAGGACGATAGTGACAAGGCCGGCGCGGATCAGCGCGCGGAGCCGTCGAGGGCGGCGCAGCATCCGACCAACGAAGCGGCCGCCGGCAACGATGCGGCATCGAGCGCGCCGCCGCCGCGCGGAGCGCAAAGCGGAACGTAAGCCGATGAACGCGCCGTTCGACGAAACGGCGCGCTTTCACGCAGCATTCGAAGCCGTCGCGGCGTTGTGCAGGCCCTCTACACGCTCACGCGCTTGCCGGTATCGCGGCCGGGTCGATGCTGAATGCTGCGCGTCGATCCGGCAGCGGACGTTTCGGGCGATGCACGTCCCGCCGAGGTACTGATCGTCACCCGGTTCGAGGCGAGGGCGCACGCCTGGACCGTGGCGGAGGGGCGGCCTACAGGGACTGCCGGCGACTATCCCGACGTGCATTGCAATGTCGACGACATCCGCGTTGCGACAAACGGAATGGGTCTGCTCGACTGCGCCGCGCAAGAGGACTTGCGCCTGCCACCGAGCATGTGTAACTAGCGGGCGGTCCGCTCGTTCGCGAAATCGTCTCACACTCGGATGGGCGGAGAATCCGCGTGAGAACGCGTCGAAACTGGCGAAGCAATCGGCTTCAGCGGCGCGTAACTCGCGAAGCGCAAAAATTACTCCATCACGCTTGATTCGGTAAAACCGGTTTTGCCGACTTCTTTACCGCATTACACCGTCTTCGTCCCTCTCAAAAATACCCTTCAAAGCTGTCAACCGACGCCCGCAAGTCCCCGTTCTTGCTGGCGTCGCGCGATTATTACTACCAAGACCCACCCCGCGACCTGGCAACCGATTCAGCGGTCGATCGGACAAAACGACACGGTCACTTTTGCTTACCCCAAACTTACCGGCGCAAAGTGTTGTTTGAAACAAAATATTATTGAGATGGTCTTGCGTTCGGGTAAGGGCGTACTTAGAATCCGTTTCACAGAGTTGTTACGAGTTGTAACGGCCTGTATCAAAGTACGTAGCCGGTCGAAACCGGCACGGCGAGGGAATAAAAAAGATAGCGGCAGCAAGCCGGCGGGAAATTCGGGGATTTACTGGAAGCAGCAACCATGAACGGTCGCGAAACGCTGGAATCGATCCGGGAAATCAACTTGTCTTACATCATGCTCGCTCAGCGTCTGCTGCGCGAGGACCGGGCCATCGGGATGTTCCGGCTCGGGCTGTCGAAGGAACTGGCTGACTTGCTGTCCGGGCTCACGCTCGCACAGGTCGTCAAGCTCGCGCAATCCGACAATCTGCTGTGCGCTTTCCGCTTCAACGATCACACGATGCTGTCGGCACTGACGCAACCGGCGAAGAACGCCGACATCGCGCCGACGCACGCGGCAATCCTGCTGGCTGGCCAGCCGGCTGAACAGTTCGCTTAAGTGAAGACGGAGCGAGCCATGCTGAAGAAGAGCCTCACGGAAGACGCCCAGGAAGTGTTTCGCGCCATCGCGCTGATCGAGCTTGGCGCGCGCATGCAAGTGCTGGAGAGCGAACTGACGCTTTCGCGCGACCGCATGATCCGTCTGTATCGCGAAGTGAAGGGTGTATCGCCGCCCAAGGGCATGTTGCCGTTTTCGGCGGACTGGTACATGACGTGGCTCGCCAACATTCATGCATCGCTGTTTTACAACACCTATACGTTCCTCAAGAACGAAGCCGGTTGTTCGCATCTCGATGCGTTGACCAAAGGGTATCGGCTGTATCTCGAGCACTGCAAGCATAGCGGCGCCGAGGCGGTACTCGATCTTACGCGGGCCTGGACTCTTGTGCGCTTCTTCGACGCGGGCATGCTGCAGATGACGCCCTGCTGCCGCTGTACCGGGAAGTTCGTCGCACACAAACATGATTTGCAGAACAACGTGGTGTGCGGGGCCTGCCAGCCGCCGTCACGCGCGGGGAAGACCAAGAAAGCGGCGGCGGCCCGACAGGCCGTACAAGAAGCCGCTCTGGAGGTAGTGTCCGTCAATCACGAAGTGCCGCAAGCGCCGGGTCATCCGGAGCGGATTGCACTCGAGAACGTTGCGGCGATGCAGTCGCAGCGTGCAAGCCTGGTCGCACAGGCTGCTTAGGCGGTAGCGGCGCCGGTCGCCCAGCGAGGGCCATCCGCTGGATGGTGGACGACCGGCATGCCGCTGCCGTGTTTTACTTTTCTCGGCGCCGTCCGTGCGTCGCGCAGCGTCCATCAGGCCCCAAGTAAAATGCTTCGACAGCACGCGCTATCGAAGGATTCGCCTTGGTTCAGGCATCGCAGACATCAAAGCAAGGCTTCTTGCTGACGCGTCATTGGCGCGATACGGCAACCGGCACGGAGGTCGAGTTCTGGCTCGCCACCGATGACGGCCCGCGCAAGATCCGCATTGCTCCGCAAACCCCCGTCGCATTCATTCGCGCCGAAGACCGCGTTCGAGCCGAGCCGTTCGTTCGTGCTGTGCGCGATGCACGATTGCGTGAATTGCCGCTCCGGGACTTTCGCCAAAAGCCTGTGCTCGGGCTTTATTGCCCGCAGTATCGGCAGTTGCTCGGGCTCGAAAAAACGCTCAGGAATGCAGGCGTCGATGTCTTCGAAGCCGATATCCGCCCGACCGAGCGCTATCTGATGGAGCGCTTCATCACCGCGCCTGTTTCGTTCGATGGCGAGACGAGCGGCGATGTGACTCATAGCGAACTGAAGCCGGCAGCAGACTATCGTCCGTCGTTGAAGCTCGTCTCGCTGGACATTGAAACCAGCGCGAAGGGCGCGCTCTATTCGATTGCGCTCGAAGGCTGCGGCGCGCGCCAGGTCTTCATGCTCGGCCCGCCAAACGGCGACGCAACAGCCCCGCTGGACTTCGATCTCGACTATTGCGCGAGCCGCGCCGAGATGCTGCAGCGTTTCAATGCATGGATCGCACAACATGACCCGGACGCGATCATCGGCTGGAACGTCGTGCAGTTCGATCTGCGCGTGCTGCAGAAACATGCCGACGACTATGGCGTGCCGCTTGCACTGGGGCGCGATGGCAGCGCGGTCGAATGGCGCGAGCACGGCATGAAGCGCAATCATTTCTTCGTGTCGATTGCGGGACGTCTCGTGATCGACGGCATCGAGGCCCTGCGTTCCGCGACGTGGAACTTTCCGTCGTTCAGCCTCGAATACGTGTCGCAATCCTTGCTCGGCGAAGGCAAGGCGATTGATAGCCCCTATGCCCGCATGGATGAAATCGAGCGGCGCTTTCAGGAGGACAAGCCCGCGCTCGCGCACTACAACCTGACCGACTGCGAACTCGTGACAAAGGTCTTCGAAAAGACCGAACTGCTGCCGTTCTTGCTGGAGCGCGCGACCGTTACGGGACTGGCCGTCGATCGCAGCGGGGGATCGGTGGCGGCGTTCACGCATCTGTACATGCCGCGTATGCATCGGCTGGGCTATGTCGCGCCGAATCTCGGCGACGTGCCGGAAGAAGCGAGCCCCGGCGGCTTCGTCATGGACTCGCGGCCCGGCCTCTATGACTCGGTGCTCGTGCTCGACTACAAGAGCCTTTATCCGTCGATCATCCGCACGTTCCTGATCGATCCCGTTGGCCTCGCGCAAGGCATGAGCGAAACGGACGCGACGCGCACCGTGCCCGGCTTTCGCGGCGCGTTGTTCTCGCGCGACAAGCATTGTCTGCCGGCAATCGTCGAGCAGGTCTGGCAAGGCCGCGAGGCCGCGAAGCGTCAGCGCAACAAGCCGCTTTCGCAGGCGCTCAAGATCATCATGAACTCGTTCTATGGCGTGTTGGGATCGAGCGGATGCCGCTTCTTCGATCCACGTCTCGCATCGTCGATCACGATGCGCGGCCACGAGATCATGCATCGCACGCGCGAACTGATCGAAGCGCGCGGTTACAGCGTCATCTACGGCGATACCGACTCGACCTTCGTCTGGCTGCGCCGTGCACGCGATGACGACGACGCCGCGCGCATCGGCCGCGCGCTCGTCGATTACGTGAACGAATACTGGCGCGAGCATCTGCATGAAGCGTTCGGACTCGAAAGCGCGCTCGAACTGCAGTTCGAAACGCACTTCAGGCGCTTTCTCATGCCGACGATCCGTGGCGCCGAAGAAGGCAGCAAGAAGCGTTACGCCGGACTCACGCAACGTGCGGACGGCAGCGAAGAAATCATCTATAAAGGGCTTGAGACGGTACGCACCGACTGGACCCCGCTCGCACAGCGTTTTCAGCAAGAGCTTTACATGCGCATCTTCAAGGGCAAGCCGTATGCGGACTACGTGCGCGATTACGTCGAACGCACGCGGCGCGGCGAACTGGATGCGTTGCTGATCTATCGCAAGCGCCTGCGCCGCAGCCTCGATGAGTATCAGCGCAACGTGCCGCCGCATGTCCGCGCCGCGCGCACCGCCGACGAATTCAACGCGCGGCAGGGACGTCCGTTGCAATATCAGAACGGCGGATGGATCAGCTATGTCATGACGCTCGGCGGACCGGAGCCGGTCGAGGCGCGGTCCGCACCGATCGACTACGAGCACTACGTGAGCAGGCAGCTTCAGCCCGTGGCGGATGGCATCCTGCCTTTCATGCGCGACGATTTCGCCGCGCTGATGTCCGGGCAGCAAGCGTTGTTCTGAGCGTTGCCGTGGCGGGTTGCGATGCGCGGGCGCGGCATTTGCTGCCGCATCCCACGTTGTCCGCATCGGGAAATCGACAATGGAAGCATGCACATGATGACTGCGTCCACGGAAATCAGCCGCTCGCAACTGCGCAACCGCATCGTGAGCGATCTTGCGCAGGCGATCTGGAAGTTTCGCCTGCAAACGCTCGCCGCGGTCACGCTGATGATCGCGTCGCGTCTTGCGGTCGTGTCCGTGCCGCTGATGCTGAAGCATGTGATCGACGAATTCAGCCGGCCGACGGCCAACGCCGTCTTCCCGGTGTTCGTCATCCTGACCTACGTGCTGATGCGCTATCTCGGCGATGTGCTCAACGAAGCGCGCGACATCATCTTCAGCATCGTGACGCAGCGCACGGTTGCATCGTTCACCGAACGTACGTTCTCGCATCTGCACGGCATGGGGGCGCGTTTTCATGCGCAGCGCGAAACGGGAGGCGTCGTGCGCGACGTGCAGAAGGGCGCGGACGGCATCGGCTTCCTGCTGGGCGTCGCGATCTTCACCATCGTGCCGACGTTGATCGAGATCGGCACTGTCGTCGCGATCATGATGAGCCAGTACGCGCGCACATTCACCATTGCAATCGGCGTGACCTTCGTGTGCTATGCGGTCTATACGCTGATTTTCACGCGCTATCGCATGCGCTTTCAGCGCGCCGTGAACCGGCTCGAAGCGCAGTCGGACAGCCGGCTCGTCGACAGTCTGCTCAACTACGAAACGGTCAAGCTCTTCGCGAGCGAGGACGTCGAGCGCAAGCGCCTTTCGACCGTGCTGGACAAATGGGTGACGGCGCGCACCGCCAACCAGCGCGCATTGACCATCCTTCATGTGGGGCAAAGCACGGTCATTGCGATCGGCATTGCAGCGGTGATGCTCCTCGCCGCGCAGAACGTGGTGGCCGGCACGATGAGCGTCGGCGACCTCGTGCTGGTGAATGCATACATCGTGCAGGTCTGCGCGCCGCTCAATACGCTTGGGTTCGTGTTTCGCGAGACCAACGATGCCATTGTCAACGTCGAACGCATGTTCGAAATACTGCTTGCGCGCGGGCGTCGCGGTGAAGACGTCGACGAAATCGACGCCAAGCCGCTCGACGTGACCGCGGGCGAGATCGAATTCCAGCACGTCGATTTCGGCTATGATCCCGCGCGTCAGATCTTGCGCGATATCGATTTTCGCGCGCATCCCGGCAAGAAACTCGCGGTCGTCGGCGGCAGCGGCTCGGGCAAGTCCACACTGATGAAGCTGCTCTTCAGGCTCTATCAGCCGACGGCCGGCGTCGTCACCATAGACGGCCAGGACATTCGGCACGTCACCCAACAGAGCCTGCGCGAAGCCATCGGCATCGTGCCGCAGGACACCGTGCTCTTCAACGATACGATCGCCTACAACATCGCGTACGGGCGTCCGTCGGCCACGCGCGCCGATGTGGTCCGCGCGGCGCGTGCGGCGCAACTGGATACGTTCATCGAACGCCTGCCTGATCACTACGACACGCGCGTCGGCGAGCGCGGCGTGCGGCTTTCGGGCGGCGAACGGCAACGCATCGCGATTGCGCGCGCCATTCTCAAGGACCCGCGCATCATCGTGTTCGACGAAGCCACTTCCGCGCTCGATACACGCTCCGAACGCGCGATTCAGAGCGAGCTCGACAGGCTGGCACAGGGGCGCACATCGATTGTGATCGCGCATCGGCTATCGACTGTCGTCAATGCGGACTGGATTCTCGTGATGGAGCACGGGCGTATCGTCGAGCAGGGGCAGCATGCGGAACTGATCGAACGCGGCGGTGTTTATGCGCGAATGTGGTCGCTGCAGTCGCAACAGGGCGAGCTCGCGCAAGTGCAGCGCAAGGTATCGGCGCAACCGGTTCATCTGGGCGCGCTGATCGCGGGCGTGGTCGATGGCTTGCATGAGGAAATCGTCGAACATGGCGTGCAGCTTTACACGATGTTGCCCGAGGACGATCTGCGCGTGACGGGCGACCCCGGCGTGCTGCAGCTCGTGATCGCGGACCTGTGCCGCACCGAGATCGATGCTGCGGATCGCGGCGAACGCGTGGAATTGCGCGTGGAGCGCGAAGCGAATCAGGTGCGCGTCTGCGTGCTCGGCCGTCGCGCGCAGCCGGCGCCGCTATCGCAAGAGCAGGGCCGCAGGCTCGAAGAAGCGCTGAGCGAAACAGGCGGCACGTTCACCGTGAGTTATGTGGACGGCCACCTCGCCTATGTGGCGATGATGCCGCTGCGCCCCGTCGTCGATGCCGACGGCCAGGCGAGCCCGCAAGCCGATGTCACCGGCAATCTCGAGGGTCTCTGCGTGATGGTGCTGGACGATCAGGAAGCCGCACGCGAAGCATTGGGCGCGGTGCTTGAAACGACCGGCGCAGGCGTGCGCCTCGCGGCATCGGGCAAGGAAGCACTCGAATGGCTCGCACACACGCCGACCGAACAATGGCCGGATGCGTTGCTATGCGACATCGTGCTCGGCGAGGAGAATGGTTATCAGGTGCTGCGTCGCGTGCGCGAACTGGAGGCGAGCCGGCGCGTGTCGCTCGATCGACGCATGCCTGCAATCGCGCTGACGGGGCACACGCAGACGGAAGACCGCTTGCGTGCGCAGATGGCGGGCTTCCAGATGCACATGATGAAGCCCGTGCCCGCCGAGCGGCTCATCGCGGCGATCCGACAAGTCGCCGTGCGTACGGAAGCGTGAGGGAGCATCGCATGGACGAGCAGGCATTCGCACGCATCGATGAACTGAGGCCGACGCAAGGTGCACTCGGCATGGAGCATGTACGCGAGAAGATGCGCCTCACGAGCGAGCAGGCCGACGGCGAGCGTGCGGCTTTCATGCAGGAACATGCGCTGTGCCTCGTGCGCGGGCCGGGCGGCACGCTGCACGTGATCGACCATCATCACTGGGCGCGCGCGTGGCATGAACTCGGCGTCGAAGTCGTGCCGGTGAAGATCGCACGCGACTTCAGCGACCGCGATCACGACGCGTTCCTTGCGGCCATGCGCGAAGAAGGCTGGCTTCATCCGTTCGATGCTCAGGGTAACGAAACATCGGTGGAGGCGTTGCCGCCGACATTAGGCGCCATGCCCGACGACCCTTATCTGAGCCTCGCCGCCTTCGCGCGCATGGCGGGTGTCTTCGAGGATTCGCCGGAGTTCAACGCCAAATTCGCCTGGGCCGATTACTTCCGCGAGCGCATAGACGGCGATTTCACGACGACTTCGGGTTTCGCCAAGGCGCTCGCGCAGGCAGTCGCCGCTTCGCGCGAAGACGAAGCGCGCGAACTGCCGGGCTTCAAAGCGTAGCCATCGCCGCGCGCGTTTCCTGCGCTTCGATGATCTGACGGAAGTAGGCCGCCGTGCGCCGCAGGCCTTCGTCGAGCACGGTGACGGGCTGCCAGTCCAGCAGCGCGCGCGCCTGCGTGATATCCGGCTGACGATGCCACGGATCGTCCATCGGCAACGGACGGAACACGATCTCCGACTTCGATCCCGTCAGCGCAACGATACGCTGTGCAATCTCCAGCATCGACAGTTCGTGCGGATTGCCGAGATTCACCGGCCCCGTGACTTCATCCGGCGTGTTCATCAGGCGGATGAAAGCATCCACCATGTCGTCGACATAGCAGAACGAACGCGTCTGCGTGCCTTCGCCATACACGGTGATCGGCTCGCCGGCGAGCGCCTGCATCATGAAGTTCGACACCACGCGGCCATCGCTCGGATGCATGCGCGGACCATATGTGTTGAAGATGCGCGCGATCTTGATGTTGAGCCCATGCTGACGGCGATAGTCCATGAAAAGCGTCTCCGCGCAGCGCTTGCCTTCGTCGTAGCACGAACGCGGACCGATCGGATTCACGTTGCCCCAATACGCTTCCTGCTGCGGATGCACGCGCGCATCGCCATAGACTTCGCTCGTCGACGCCTGGAAAATCTTGGCTTTTACGCGCTTGGCGAGACCCAGCATGTTGATCGCGCCGTGCACGCTCGTCTTCGTCGTCTGCACCGGGTCATGCTGATAGTGAACCGGCGACGCGGGACACGCGAGGTTATAGATTTCGTCGACCTCCACGTACAGCGGGAACGTGACGTCATGGCGCATCAGCTCGAAGTTCGGGCTGTCGAGCAGATGCGCGATGTTGTCTTTCGTGCCGGTATAGAAGTTGTCGACGCATAACACGTCGTGCCCTTGCGCGAGCAGGCGCTCGCAAAGATGCGAGCCCAGAAAACCCGCTCCCCCTGTCACCAGAATGCGCTTGCGAAATGCTTCTTTCATGACGATTCCCTTTGATGTGAGTGCATCCTGATGCGCTAATTGCAGACGTGCCGCAGCGTCGCTTCCCATTCGGCGGCGAAACGGTCGATATGGAAACGCTCGAGCGCGAGGCGTCGTGCGCCTTCGCCCATGCGTCGCGCTTCGGCGGGATCGCGAAGCAACTGCTGCATGGCATCGACGAGCGCGTTCGTATCCGTGTGAACGAAGCCGCTCTCGCCATTGCGGATGACGGTAGCAAGTTCGGTCGTCGCAAGACCGACGATCGGCATGCCGATGGTCATTGCCTCTACGATTGCAAGACCGAGACTGGTCCAGCGAATCGGATTGAAAAAGAAGCGATATTGCGCGGTGAATGCGGCCAGATCCAGATTGCCCACTTCACCGAGCCCGCCCGCCGATTCCGCGTCCATGCCGACGAGGTCGAGCGGCACGCGTTGCGCCGCATCCGCGAACACGTCGTTGCCGAGCCTTCGTCCGCGCTGCCGCAAGTGATTGATGACGACGATGCCGCGCTCCTTCTCGCCGCTATAACGCACGCCTTCGGGCACGACGACGCCGTGTTCGATTACGCGTGTCGGCGTCTCGCCGCTGTCCCACATCAGGCGATTGAAGTGCGTCACGTGCACGAGCAGAGTGTCGGGATCGTTCACCCAGTGGCGCTGTTCGAACGGATTTTCTTGCGGCGGGTCATGCTCGATATAAACGCGCGGCAAGCGCCGCTGCGCATCGGAGAGCAGGTTGACGCGATCGTCGTCCCAATGCGTGCGATGCTGAAACAGCACCACGTCGAACTGTTGCGAAGCCACTTGATCCGCAGCGACTTCATGCACGTTGTCGCCCCACGGCAGCACGCCGACCTTGCCCGCGTAGCCGGGTGGATGACCGGGCTTCGTCACGAGATAGAAGTCGTGCTTCGCCTGGCTCAGGTAATACATGTAGTTGCCGTGGACATGCCACGTGAGCACGCGCAGGCGTCGTTGATTAGCAGTGGGCATCGGTTTCCAGTTTTTCTGCGGGCAACTGAGTTCGCGCAGCATCCAGCACTTGCGCGACGCTGATATTGAGTGCGCACGGATGCCCGTACGGACATTCGCGAAACGCACAGGGGCGGCACGGCGGATAGTCCGCGAGCACGCGATGACGTTCACGATCGAGCGGCGCCCAGCGCCGCGTATCGCTGCCGGATGCGATGACGACGCTCTTCGTGCGCATCGCCGCCGCGACGTGAGAGAGACCGGTGTCGTTGCATACGACGAGCCGCGCGCGCGCAACGAGCGCAGCCAGTGCACCGAGCGATGTCTTGCCGGTGAGATCGATGGCATCGACGCCGGGCGTATCGGCGATCCTTGCTGCGATGTCCGCTTCGCCAGCGCTGCCCGTCAACGCGACTTGCCAGCCATCGGCTGCGAGCGCGGCTGCGACTTGCGCGAATCGTTCGGCAGGCCAGCGCCGCGAGGGCAATTGCGAACCTGCATGTACGAGCACGAGACGAGAAGCATCGAGCGCATGGTGTTCGATCAGCGCGTCGCATTCGCGCGTGTCCTGCTGCGTCAGCGGAATCTCGAGTTGCGTATCGCTTGCATCGATGCCGAGCGCATCCATGAGCGCGTTGTAACGTGCAATCTCCTGCAGTTCATCGGGCCACGGAATGAAGACACCTTCGCGCGTGGCTTCATCCGGCTTGAGAAAGCCCGCGTCGGTGCACGCATGCATCTGCCCGACGATATCGTTGGCCACGCCGCCGCTGCCGTGCAACTGGATCGCGAGATCGAAGCGGCGCGCACGCATCGCATCGTAGAAGGCGGGCAAGTGCGCATCGGTCTCCTCCTGCTCCGGAAAGCCGATAGCGCCGGGAAAGACGATCAGTTCGTCGAGCAGATGCGCGTAACGCTCGACGAAGCTGTGCGCCCAGGGCAGGCCGATCAACGCGATATGCGCTTCAGGATACGCACGGCGCAACGCGCGCAATGCAGGCACGGCGCACAGCATGTCGCCGAGCTGGAGCGCCCTGAAAATGGCGATGCGCTCTACGTTGGCGGGCTTCATACGAACAGCACGCGGAATTTAACCGCGCCGTAGAGCCGCCAATAGATCGAAAGGAAGGGAATCCATAGGGACGTCCAGGCCATTTCGAGTATATGAGCGCGGGTCAGCGCCGTCGTTCTTAGGCGCTTGATGCAGAACCACGCGCTCAAGGCAATCCAGATTTCGATGCCCAGTAGCCCTAGCGTGGCGTTGCCGTTGGCGAATGCAAGCAAGGCAATCACCACCACCGCGAGTATCGCGTAGTAGAGCAAAGGGGGCGTGCTTCTGATGCGCTCCTTGAAGAGCGTGCGATGCTTCTTGTAGAGCAACGCATCGAACTGGCTTTTCTTCTGCTGCGAAAGACTCACGCCCCAGCGCGCGGGACGCACCGGATGCAGCACGATCGCGTGCTCGGAGCGGACGATATCCGCGCCCGATCGCATGAGCTTGAACTGAAGATCCGAGTCCTCGCGCCATGCCGATGTAAAGCGGGCATCGAAGCCGCCGACGCGCTTCAACGCGGCACGCGTGACGAACGTATTGGCCGTCGCGAACTCCGTATGCGCAAGGCCCGCGGCGTCCTGTTCGTAGTCGGTCGGTCGCGGGCCGAGCGGCACCACGATACGGCCGGATACCGCATCGGCGCCGGCTCGCAACTCTTCGACGCCATTCGCGAGCCAGCGCGGATCGGGGATCGTATCGTCATCGGTGAACGCGATCCATGCAGCACCCGATGCGCGCCATCCCGCGTTGCGTGCGCCGGCCGGTCCCTGCGTCGCCGTCACGGGCACATAGCGGATGCGCGGACCCGCATCGAATTCGCGTGCAAGCGATGCGACGCGCGAACGCGTGGCGTCGTCGGGACCGTCGTCGCATACGATGATCTCGAATCGCGTCTTGTCAAAGTCCTGCGCGACGATCGCGCGCAGGCAACGCTCGAGCATGTCGGGCCGCTGATACGTCGGCACGACGACGGACACATCGAACGCGTCACCCGTCGCAGTGCTCGCATCGTGCGCTGCGGCGTCGCGCGCGGGATCGCTTGCGCCGTCGTAGGGGAACGAGCCTGCGATGGCGCTCATGCAGGCACCCCCGGCTTCTCGATCAGGAACGGGCCGATGACGAGCGCATCGAGCGGCGAGGTCCAGAACGATTCGACCGCATCGCGCGGCGAATTGACCATCGGCTCGCCACGCGTATTGAACGACGTGTTGACCAGAACCGGCACGCCGGTGCGCGCCTTGAACGCGGCGAGCAGATCGTAGTAAAGCGGATGTTGCGAGCGGTTCACGGTCTGCACGCGTGCAGTGCCGTCGATATGCGTGACCGCCGGAATGCGCGCTTTCATGTCCTCGCGCACATCGAACACGAAGAGCATGAAGGGCGCGACGCGTGCGTCGACGAACCAGTCGGCCGCGTGCTCTTCCATTACGACCGGTGCGACAGGACGAAAGTCCTCGCGATCCTTGATTTCGTTCAGGCGCGCCTGCATCGACGGATCGATCGGCGATGCGAGAATCGAGCGGGCGCCCAGCGCGCGCGGCCCGAACTCCGTGCGTCCCTGGTACCAGCCGATCACACGGTTCGACGCCAGAATATCGGCTGTTTCAGCGGCGATATCGTTGAGCCGGCGATACGGCGTCTTCGACCACTTCAGGAAAGATTCGATGTCCTCTTCGCTATAGCACGGCCCGAGGTATGCATGATTCATGTGCCAGCGGCGGCTGCGATCGCCTTCCTTCACGCGCTCCTGATAGTCGGTCCAGAGCGCAGCGCCGAGCGCAGTGCCGGCGTCGCCCGCAGCAGGTTGCACCCAGATATCTTCGAACGGGCCGCGATCGCGCAGCCGTGCGTTCATCACGCAATTCAGCGCGACGCCGCCGGCCATCGCGAGATGCTTGAGGCCGGTGCGTTCATGCAGCCAGCGCGCGAGTTCCAGCGCGGTCTCTTCGAGCACGAACTGCAGCGAATGAGCGATATCGTAATGATGCTGCGTCAGCGGGCCGCCGCGCTCCCGTCGCGGACCGAAGCGTTCGACGAGACGCGGCGCATCGACGGTATAGCTGCCGTCATTGCGATACTTCACGATCTCGCGGAATTGATCGACATACACAGGCTTGCCGAAGGAAGCCAGCGCCATGACCTTGTACTCGTCGGACGAGTGCAGGAAGCCGAGATAGTCCGTCACTGCTTCATAGAGCAGCCCGAGCGAATGCGGCAGTTCCACTTGCTTGACACGCCGATACTCGCCATCGACGAACTGACCGAGACTGGTCGTCACGCCTTCGCCGCGGCCATCCATGGTCAGGACCGCGGTGTTTTCATACGGGGCGGCAAGGAACGCGCTCGCTTCATGCGAGAGATGGTGGTCGACGTTATGCCATTCGAAGCGCGGCGCACGCCCGCCGCTCAAGAAACGCTTCTTCAGGTGATGCGGCGCGCCGTCGAGAAGCTGGCCGCGCGCATTGGCGATATAGCTGAGAAAGAGCGGGTCCCACGGCGATTCCGAGGGATTCGTGCTCACGTGCTCCGACGGCATGAACGGCAGCGTGATGGTCGCCTTCGCCTGCTTCGGCATGCCCGAGAACAGCTGCGGATCATACGAGTAAGCGATGTGATCCACGTCCGCGAGTTCGATGCCCGCTTCCTTCAGGCAATAGTCGATGGCGTCGAACGGAAGCTGCCACGTCGAGAAGGGCACGGGACGCTTGGCGTGCTTCACATGCGTAAAGCGCTCGTCTTCGGCCGCCGCGATCACGACGCCGTCGTGAACCAGCGCCGCGGCGCTGTCGTGATAGACCGCATTGATTCCGAGTGTGTACATAAGGCGCGTCTCTCAGGGTAATGTCAGATGAGCAGGTTGGTGTTCGGTGCGGGCATCGAGCAGGGACATCGCGGCGTCGACGACTTCGTCGACGCTCACGCCGAGCAGACACTGGTGATGCCCTTCGGGACACACGCTGCGATAGCACCAGCGGCAGGGCACATCGCGATAGAGCACGCGGTGCGGCGTTTGCCACGGCATGTGCTGCGGATTCGTGAGCGCATACAGGTCGACGACGGGCGTTCCGAGCGCCGACGCGATATGCACGGGACCACTGTTGTTCGAAATCAGCACGCGCGCCTGCCTGATGAGCGCCGCGAGTTCGCCGAGTTCCAGCGTGCCCGCGAGATCGACGATGCGTGCATCGCCTGCGCTGACGGACTCGCACAATGCGGCTTCGCCCGCGGAGCCGGTGACGAGCACGGGCCATCCGGTGCGCGTGGCCAGCACGCGTGCGGCTTGCGAGAAACGTTCCGGCGGATAGCGGCGCGATGCAGCAGTCGCGCCTGGATGCATGACGAAGCAGGGCGCGTCGGCATCGATGCCGCGATCGGCGAGCTTGCGAGCGAGCGAGGCTTCGTCTGCCGCGCGCAAGTCGAAGCGCATGCGCGTATCGCTGGCATGTGCGCCGACGCTTGCAACGAGTGCAAGCTGACGCTCCACTTCATGCCGCGTGCCGTGCTGCGGCTCGGATTCCGCCACCCAATCCGTCAGCAGGCCGTATGGATTTTCGCGGCAATGCGCAAGCCTTCGCGGGATATTCGACAGATGGCACAGCATCGCTGCAGGCAGCGGATTCTGGCTGTAGACGCTGAAGATCACGGCGGCGTCGAAGCCGAGCGATGCAAGACGTTCGCGCATCGCGAGATCGGCGGCGGGGTCGATCGGTTGGTCGTGCTTGACCCACGGCGCGTGATATTCGATCACGTCGTCGATGTCGTCGATGAAACGCGCCGCCTGCGCGCCGGAACCCGACGCGAGCAAGGTCAGATGCCGTCCGGGATACGCATGCTTCAACGCATGAATCGCGGGCGTGGTCATCAATACATCGCCGAGATTGTCGGGACGAATGCACAGAATGCGTCGCACGTCCTCGCCCCAGACGCGCTGGACGGCAGTGGCCGGTGCGCGTGCATGGGCGGTGACGGGCTGCAGCGTGAGCGGAATCTCGCGCTTCATGTCGAGAGCTCCGTCTCATGCCACGCCCGTTCGATGATGCGCGCGGCTTCGCTCATGTCCTTTGCAATTGCATCCGGCTCGCGCAGCGGGCCGCGCTGCCATACGGTTTCGTTGCCGTTGTCGATGAGCACCGCGCGGCAGCCCGCACGATGGCCCGCTTCGATATCGTCGAGAATGTCGCCGACGAACCAGCTTCGTTCGGGATCGAGACCGAGTTCACGCGCGGCACGCCGGATCATGCCGGACGCAGGCTTGCGGCAATCACACGCGAGCGCGTAACGCGCGACCGTCCCCTGCGGATGATGCGGACACCAGTACACGCCTGCGAGCTTCACGCCGGCAGTGGCTGCGAGCGCATGCAGTTTCTGTTCGACATGAACGAGCGCGGCTTCATCGAACTTGCCGAGGGCGACGCCGCTTTGATTGCTGATGACCACGACCGGCACGTTCATGCGCGCGAACGTCGCCAGTGCATCGAACGCGCCGCGCGCAAGACGCATCTTGTCGGGATCGACGTTATAGGGCACGTCATCGAGCAACGTGCCGTCCTTGTCGAGAAAGACAGCGGGCTTCATGCGCTCGCGCCGCCGTATGCCGCGCGGCGAGTGCGATCATCGCTTGCCATGTCGACATCGGCCACGCGCGCATAGACGCGCTCGAGCGATTGCGCCACGCTCGCCCACGTGAACATCGCGCGTGCGCGTTCGAGTCCCGCCGCGCCCATGCGTTCGGCGAGCGCGGCATCGCGCTTGAGGGTGGCGAGCGCATCGGCCAGTGCGGCGGGGTCTTTCGGCGGCACCAGCAGGCCCGTCTCGCGATGCGCGACCGAATAGCGAATGCCGCCCACGTCCGCGCCGATCACAGGCCGGCCGCACGCCATCGCTTCGAGCGGCGTGATGCCGAACGGCTCATACCACGGTGTCGTGACGAACACGTCGGCGGCGTTATAGAAGACCTTCAGGCGTTGCCGTCCATGACGGCCGAGGAAGTTGACCTTGTCCGCCACGCCGCATTCCCGTGCGATGCCACGCAGGCGGCCGATCTCCGGCGTCGCGATCTCGTTGGCTTCGTCCGAGTTGCCGCCGATCACATACAGGTGCGCCTCTTCGTTGAGCTTACGATTGCAGAGGCCGATGCCGCGCACCACGTTGTCGATGCCCTTGCGCGGCACCATGCGGCCCAGCTGCAATACGATGAAGCGGTCCTGCGGCCAGCCGAGGCGTTCGCGCGCTTCGGACTTCTTCATCGGATGAAACTCGGTGCTGTCGAAGCCGCATGGCACGAGATCGATACGCGAGGCATCCGCGTGATACAGCGAGAGCAGATCGGCTTCATCCTGCGGGCATTCCGCGATCACCGAGTCCGATTCGCGCACGAGCGCGTCCTCGATATCGAAGCGCTCGTCGGGAAAGCCGTCGCCTGCGCCCTGATGAATGCGGCGCACGCGGCCGAGCGCGTGAAACGTCGTGACGAGCGGCGTGCCGAGCGCTTCCCTGATGCGCATGCCGACAAGCCCGGACATGAAGAAGTTCGCATGCACGACGTGATAGGGCGTCGCCTGCTTCCTGAAGTAGCCGATCATGAAGCGGGCGAACTCGTCCATGTGCGGCAGAAGCTGTTCTTTCGGCAACTGCACCGGCGGGCCTGCCGGCACATTGATGACGCGTATGTTCTGGATGCCTTCGAAGCGCGACACGAGCGGCAGCAGCGAACGGTCGCGGCGTGTGAAGACATCGACTTCATGGCCATTGCGCGCAAGGTGCCGCGCCACATGCGCGACGTAGATGTTCTGCCCGCCGCTGTCGACGCCGCCCGCCACCGCAAGAGGCGACGCATGCTCACTGATAAGTGCGATCTTCACGTGATGGCCCCTTGATCCGCGTTGTATGAGATGGCCCCGGAAGCGCTCGCGGCCCAAGGATTGCGAGCGCGCTTCGAAACACGCTGGCGGTTGAGCATTCGTTGTGCCACGCCTGCAAAAATGCGCAGAATCGTTTGTTCGTTGGGAGACGAAAGCAATTTCGTTAAAACGCTTCTCAACCAGGGACACGCTTTTACACGCTGCTTGTAGTTATGAGTAATTTCGTGAGTTCGCGCGCGCCGCGCTTATCGTGCTTCTCGACGGCGATCGTCATCACGAACGATCGCACGCATCATCTGGACGTGGCGGCCTATCACACGACGCCGCGTCAGCGCCCAGGGAAGGCCGCGCAGCAGTTGCAGCGCATCGCGCGGCAAGGTGCGCTCGCGACGCATGACGCTGAGCGCACGCAGGCTCGCGCCGATCGCTTCACGCAAAGGCAGCCGAAGCCATGCGACCCACGCCGCGTTGCGGGCAAGAAGACGGCGACGCAACGCGCTGTCGCGTATCGGCGACGGATGATGATGAAGCACGAGTTCATCGGCATAAACGAGTGCGTGGCCATGATCGAGCATGTCGAGCGCAAGCAGCGATTCTTCACCGCCGATGAAAAGGCGCGGTTCATAGCCGCCCATCGCCTTGAATACGTTCGTGCGAAACACGCTCGCGCCTGCCATATAACCGACGAGCGATGGCCCGGGCAAGCCGCGCGCACCGAGCGGACTCACGCGCATGCGTTCGCATGTTTCATCGGCGGCGCCGTCTTCACCGACGACCACGCGCGCACTGAGCACTGCGACGCGCGGAGCGGCATCGAGGATATCGACGGCGCGTGATAAGGAGCCTGCGCTCCACCAGGTATCGTCATCGCAGAAGGCGACGTATTCGGTGCTCACGCGGTCGACGCCGAGATTGCGGCCCGCCGCGCCCATGTTCGACGGCGCGACGACGAGCTCGACGAACGGAAACGCTTGGGCGATGCGCTCGGCCGTGTCATCGGTGGATGCATTGTCGACCACGACGATCTCGATGCGATCGGGCAATGCAGCAAGCCTTGCGAGCGTATCGAGCACCTGCTCGGCGCGGTTATACGTAAGCACGACAACGCTGATGCGAGCGGCGCGGTCGTCATGTGGATGCGTCGATGCTTGCGGCACGGCGCTCATCGACGGTCCTTCGCAGGCGCGAGCTGCCAGTACCGCTCGGGCATGAAGACGTCGTCGTAGCCATCGTCGCCGAACGCCTTCAACTGGCTTGCATAGGCACTGACGGCTTCGTGCTTCAGTGCATGGCGCCGCTGCAGTTCCGCTGGCGCGGGAAGCGGCGGATTGAACGGCGTCGCCTCGATGCCGCGTTCGAGCAGATCGGCCATGCGCTGCTGCACAGCGCCACTCATGCGGCGATATAGCCCTTCCTCATACCCGTAGCACGTCACGCCGGGACGCTTCTGCCACGCATCGCAAGCCGCTTCGTGCACGAGGATATGGTCGGAATGAAAGAGTCCGAGCGGAATCAGGAGCGCATCCGGGCGATGCTCGTCGATGGCGTCGGTCAACGCATGCGCAATCGATTCGCGTGTCGGCTTCGCGGACTGCGCCGCATCGGGAACGTATTGCGAATCGAGAAAGCCCAAATGAAAGGGCGCCGCGCCGAGTATGCCGAGCGCCCGCTTGTCCTCTTCGATGCGCGCGGCCATCGCTTGCAGTGCGCTCGTGAAGCCGCATTGCGCGTCCCAGTCGGTATGAAGGTCTTGCGCCGGACAGCCGGTAAAGACCGTGCAGACGCGCGGATGTGACGCGCCCGCGAGCGATGCGCCGCAGCCGAACACGGCGTCATCGAGATGCGGAGAAATCACCAGAAGTCTGGGCGTGGTTTCGAACATAGGGCGGGCATCCGTGCTGGGAACGGCTCGTCCGCGTGCAAGTAACGGGCCACGTCCCGTTGCCTGCGCAAGCCGGCGCGCTAGAAGCGCATGCCGACGCCCGCCTCGATGATGTCCGCGTCGCGGTCGTAACGCGTCACCATGCGGTTCCACGTGAGGCGCGCGAGCCAGCGGTTCGTGAAGCGATAACTCGCCGACAGCGAAACGAGCCCGGAGAAGCGTCCGTCGCCGGTGCGGTTTTGCGGGAGATCGTCGTTCTGCGTGATGGACAGATACGGGCCCGCGCCGACGCCCAGCGTGAGGCGGTCATCGAAGAAGGCGCGTGTCGCCCAGAGTTGCGCGGCGACGCCGTCGCGACGCGACTGCACATGCCCGCCTTCATGCAGGTACGACGCGGTGAAATCGACATAACGCCACAGCCCGCGCCGATATTCGATGCCCGCCGCGAGCTTCGTCTCCGAGTCGAGGCTGTTCAGCACGGTGGTGCCGAGCATGACGGTGACTTCGTTGCCGGTGACGTTGGTCGTGCGCGAAGGCGCGCTATCACGCGGACCGTGGCCGTTCGGTGCATCCAGCTGATAGCCGATGCCGAAGAGGAGGGCGGTCGTATCCGGACCGCCGAAAGCCTGCACCCGGTTGAGCTTCAGTTGCGCGATCCATCGATTGTCGAAGTAGTACGCGGCGCGCAGCGTCAGCATCGCGCCCCAGCCGTGCGTGTTCGAATAGTCGCCGCCCGCTTGCGCCTCGCTGGTATCGAAGTATCGATACGGCCCCGCTCCCGCCGACAACTCGAGCCGGTTGTTCATCAGCGGCAGCCGGCCCCACAACTGCACCGACTGACCATCCCGATGATGATTCGGAATGTGGCCTTCGTTGAGCCAGGAGAAACTCCACGCGGCATAGGGGCCGAGCCCCTCGCGATAGTTCGCTTCCCATGAGTACGTGTTCTGACTGCCGCTCTTCAGCGGGCCGGCGAGCACCGAGAATTCCTGGGCGTGCGCGCTCGAGCCGATGAGCGCCGCAGCGGCGCAGGCAATTGCCCAGCCGGTGCTTTTGAGTTTCAGTTGCGGTCGAATTGGTGTCATCGAAGAGGGCTTGGATTGCGGTCGTCAGCCGTCCTCGTCCTGGACGGCACGTCGAGCATACCGGCTAAACGCGAATCATGCACAAACGGGGCCAAGGCGGTCGCGGCAAATGTTCGTCGACGAACGTGCAGATTCGCCGATCGGCGATACAAATGACGCATGCGGGCCCGCTTCGCGACATCACGCAGGCGAGCTTCTTCCGACGCGCGGTCTTTGGGTGAATCGACTGCATCGTCCGGCCAAATCAATCGTAGCGAGGTCAGCAATGGACTCCATTCCAGTCGACTATCAGGGCTGTGAGTTGTCGGCGGTCGTCGTGCATGCGGCGGGCGAATTCGTATCGACGGTGCTGATCGAGCGGCCGGGAGGCGTGCGGCGGGCGGTCGGACCGTTTCGGCCGTTCGACACGGCGCGGGCGGCAGCGCAGTTCGCCATTCAGTATGGGAAGGACGAACTCGATGGCCGGCACGCGCCCGGCGCGATGCACATGGCGGCGGGGTAAGCGCGGCTTTCATCTGGAGGCTGCATGCGCGCTGTCGAGCCACGCCGTCAGCGCCGCAGCCGAGCATTCGCTGCTTCTGAAGCCGATATGTCCATCGGGCCGAACGGCCCAGATCATGCCGCTGCGCGCGCCGAACGCGGCGGCGAATTCTCCAGCCGAATCGGTCAGCGCGCGATATGTCGCGCCTGCGCGGCTTGTGGCCCCGGGCGCGGCGATCCGCACCGCGTTCGCTGCGTCCCCGAGCGCAGCGCGCCAGGCATCGACGGTGGCGGCGAAGGAAGTGTCGTCGGTGCAGTAGCCGATGAGCGTGTGTCTCCCGTGGCCGATATGCGCGGCGATCCGCTGCCGATGACCGATGAAGTCCTCCGACAAGCCGCCGATCTCCGGCACGCGGTCGCCCGGCGAGGGCCACGCTGGCGCGAGGTTATCGCACGCATCCGCGACGATCGGGCTGCCGCGATATCCGATAAGCAACTGCGTCTCGCGCATCGCCGGCCTCACTTCGCCATGCGCCAACACGGTGTCGAGCGCGCGGCTCGTCGATTCCACCACGTCGAGCCCGACCGGACGCCGCTCCGCCTCGTAGCTCTCGAGCAGCGACGACCCCGCGAGTCCTCGCGCGGCGAGCGTCAGCTTCCACGCCAGGTTGTGCGCGTCCTGCAAGCCCGTGTTCATGCCCTGACCGCCGACCGGCGGATGGATATGCGCGGCGTCGCCGGCGAGGAAGACGCGGCCGCATGCGTAACGCGCCGCGATCCGGTGACTCACGCGATACACCGACGACCAGCGCATCGACGACAGCCGCGTGCCGTCCGGCAGGACCGGCAGCATGATGCGCTCAATTTCCGCGAACTCCGGCGCGGAGATGGAAGCGAGGCGGGCGGCGTCGTCGGGCGCGAGAACCATCGACAGGCGGTATCGGCGCGGCGATCCGCGCACCGGCACCGCTGCGAGCGTCGCCGGGCCGCGGCCCTCGCCGGTCGCCGAGTGACTGATGCGAATCATCGGGCCGCGCGGCAGATGCCAGTCGACATCGACGTCGGCGAGCATGAACGTCTGCGGATATTGGTCGCCTTCGAACGGCACATTCAGATGCCTGCGCACGGTGCTGCGCGCGCCGTCGCAACCGACAAGCCATCGGCAGCGCAGTTCGCGTGCATCGCCCGCAGCGGTTCGCACGGTGCATGACACGCCGTCCGCATCCGCTTTGAAATCCACGAGCGTGGCGCCGTATTCGACGCGCCCGCCGTGTCGCGCCAGCGCGCGCTCGAGGATGCGCTCGGTTTCATGCTGCGCGAGCGACAACGCACCATACGGCAGCCCTTCGCGCGGCACCGGCGTGCTCGATGCCAGCGCGCCGTCACGATAGGCGTCGGCCCCGGTCAGCCAGACGCCCGCATCGATCGCCTCGTGAACGACGCCGAGGTCGTCGAAGAGTTCGAGCGTGCGCGCCGTCACGCCCAGCGCCTTCACGAAGAACGAGCGCCCCGCTTGAGCGTCGATCACGCGGACATCGACCCCGTCGCGGCGCAATTCGGCGCCGAGCATCAGGCCGACCGGGCCTGCGCCTGCAATCAGCACGTCGGTCGTTTCGGGCATGTGCGGACTCCTGTCGAAGAACGGCGTGCATGGTGCAGCGAGGGCTCGCGTCCGTTACCATGCGTGCGCCGAGATCGGCGTCATCGCCATGAATCGACGAACGAACATGAAAAACGATACACAACACGACACGAAACACCCAATAGACCAGCCGGTGCAGCGCGTCAATTACTGGGCGGTGGTTTCCGTGCTGCTCAGCACGTTTCTCGGCAATCTCGATTCGTCGATCGCAAACGTCGCGTTGCCGACGATCGCGCACAACCTCTCTCGCTCCGCCGCCGATACCGTGTGGGTCGTGACCGCGTATCAACTGGCCGTCGCGGTGTCCGTGCTGCCGCTCGCCGCACTTGGCGAAATGCTCGGCTTCAAGCGCGTTTTCCTGTGGGGCGTCGTGCTGTTCACGCTTGCATCGGTGGCCTGCGCGGCGGCTCCGACGCTGCCGCTGCTCATCGCTGCGCGCGCGTTGCAGGGCGTCGGCGGGGCGTGCATGTCGACCATCGTTCCCGCGCTGTTGCGGCAGGTCTATCCGCCGAAGCTCGTCGGGCGCGGCATCGCGTTGCTCGGGCTGACCGTCGCGCTGTCCGCCGCGCTCGGGCCGACGGTCGCGGCCGGCATCCTGTCGGTGGCGGGCTGGCGATGGCTCTTCGCGGTCAACGTGCCGCTCGGCATCTTCGGCCTGTGCCTCGCCAGCACCATGCTGCCCGCCGGCATGCCCGGCGCGCCGCGCCGCTTCGACTTCGCCGGTGCGGGCTTGAGCGCAATCGCGATTGCGCTCTTCATTCTCGGCATCGGCGGGCTCGGTGGCGGCGAGGGCGATCCGGGCGGCCGTGCGCAGTTGCACGCGCTGCCGGTCGTCGAAATCGTTCTTGCGTGCGTGGCGGGCTTCGCATTGATCCGGCACCAGCGCGGACGGCCCGCGCCGCTCGTGCCGCTCGATCTGCTGCGCATCCCGATTCTTTCTCTTTCCTCGGTGACGTCGATCTGCTCGTATGTCGCGCAGACGCTCGCGTATCTCGCGTTGCCGTTCATGTTGCAGCATCAGTTCGCGCGCAGTGCAACCATGACCGGCCTGCTCGTCACGCCGTGGCCGCTCGTGATCGTATTCGTCGCGCCGCTCGCGGGACGCTTGTCCGATCGTCACGCGCCCGGACTGATCGGCGGCATCGGACTCGCGATCATGACCATCGGGCTATGCCTCCTGATCGGCTTGCCAGCTGCGCCGTCGAATGCCGATATCGCGTGGCGCGTCGCAGTTTGCGGCATCGGCTTCGGACTCTTTCAGACGCCGAACAATCGCATCATGCTGACATCCGCGCCGCACGAACGCAGCGGCGCGGCAGGCGGTCTCATGACGATGGCGCGCATGATCGGCCTGTCGCTCGGGGCGGCGCTCGCCGCGGCCGCGTTCGGCCTGTTCGGGCAGAGCGGGGCGCTGGTGGCGCTGATCGGCGGAGCGGTGTCGGCGGCGCTGGGCGTCGCGGCGGGTGTGGTTCGTGTGATCAAGACATGACGACGACGCCATGCGGGCCGCCGCGCGTCCTACAATTCAGTGCGGGATAGCTGCGCCGCTCACTGCCAATGCTTCGAATGACGCAATAATTTGCAAGTCGGTCAGCGCTGACGGATATGCTAGGTCCCCTTCGCGCGGCGCGTAAGTCCGTGCCTCATGCCTTCGCACATTCGACTCAAAATCGACATGGTCACACTTCATAGCTGTTTCTCCGACCGTCACGCGATTTTTTCGCGAGACAATCACGCGGAGTATTGCCGCAGAACACACACGGCGCACGTCGACGAATGCCTCTCGAGCAGCGTCGATTCGCCCGAACTCGGCGTGCTGTTCAAGTATCAGATGATCAGCGACCGTCTCGCGCAAGCCGCGGACGGCGAGATTCTGATCTTCGCGACCGAGAATGCGCTCTTCATTCGATTCGAGCACTTCGAGCGCATCATGGAAGGGCGCGACAGTCTCGTGACGAAAGGGCACTTCGGCGTGAACACGGAATTATTCGTCATCCGAAGCAATGAGGAAACACGGCGCATTGCGCGTGGCATGGCCGCGCGATGCCGCCAGTTCTTCGACTTCGGCAAGTTCGTGACCGAAGAGGAACTCCTGGAAGCGTTTCCCAGCGTGCCGGACTGGGATCTTCTCAATGGCGTCACTCCTATTGCATCGATGTGGTCGGGCCAGCATCCGGATCTTCGCGGCATGCCGGTTGTCGCGGTGTCGCTGGTCTTCACGCCCCGGCTCTATAGCAAGTACGGCCCGCGCTGGCGCGCTGTCTTCGCTCGTCATGTCAACGATTGCCACGCAGCCGGCGATCGCCTGGTCTTCGACATGCCTGAGCCGGAACCTGTCACCAATGAGCCGGTCACCGTGTATCAGCCGGGCAGGCCAATCGCGGTCGTGATGCTGTACACGCCGAACATCGCCAGATACGCACGCTATGGAGAAGCCAGCCTGCGCGCTTATTGCGAACGCCGCGGCTACACGCTCTATCAACACCGCGATGTTCCCGTCGATTTCCCACGCGAAGCGTGCGGCAACTGGTCGAAGCCATTCTTGCTGGGGAAGTATCTGCCGCACCACGAGTGGGTGTTCTGGGTGGACGCAGACATTCTCGTGATGGACCCGACGGTCGGGCTGGAACGGTTCACGGAAGGCCGCGATCGCGTGTTGACCGCCGATATCGCCGGCTGGCGGTTCAACTCGGGCTTGATGGGCTTTCGTCGCACCGAAGCGAATGCAGCCGTCCTCCAAAGCATTCTCGCGCGCGTGCTCGAAATCGAGGACGTCAAGCACACGTTTTCCAGCAACGGCGACCAAATGGTCTTCCTGGAACAAATGATTTCACACGGACTGTGCCCGGAGCCGGATTCACCTGAACTCGTCGGTTTCAATGAGCTGAATACGCCGTGGTACTTCGCCAAACCGGACACGTTCACCTGTCACTTTCACGGACTCAGCACCGAATTGCGCATGCTGTTCATGTCGATGAACGCGGTGCCCGAAGGCGGCTTCGAGTCGATCGAGGACGGCAGGCGGTAGCGACGGGACCGTGGCTTGCTGCGTCGCCAGGCGAACTGCTGTTTCTAACCGATGGAGGTCAGCATGACTCAGACGCCAGGCGAGACGCCCGTGCCCCGCACGACCGCCGACGATATGGACGAACCGCTCAGCGAAGCGACTCCCGCTAGCGATACGCGTCAGGAAAGCCTCGACGCACAGGAGCAGCGCAAGCACGAAGCAAGCGAGAATGCGCTGCCGTCATCGCAGGACAAGAATCCGGTCCCGCCGGACTCGACGCATCCTTAACGAGGAGCCGTTCATGAGCGATTACATCGACTGCATCGCCAAGCTCGATCGCTGCGCGGCGGCCTGCCACAACTGCGCGTCGGCGTGCATCGCGGAAGGGCGCCTCCCGGAGATGGAGAAGTGCATCCGCCTCGATCTCGATTGCGCCGCGCTTTGCCGCTTCACCTCCGAATCGCTCGCACGCGACACGCAATTCATGCGCGATTTCTGCGATTTGTGCGCGCGCATTTGCGATGCATGCGCCGACGAATGCAGCCGGCATCCCGCCGATCATTGCCAGGCGTGCAGCGACGCCTGCCGCCAGTGCGCGGAAGCCTGCCGCGCACTGTAGCGTTTCACGCCGCAGCCGTGCTTGCGCGCGCTTGCGGCATCTCCTGGAGCGCGGCATCCGCCGAGCCCTTGAACGCGTGGCTGCGTGCGCGCACGCGCCTGGCCGGCCGCACGCTCTGACGCTTGCGCACGAGCGTCCGAACCGCGCGAGCGAGGGCGAGATCGATCGCGCCTCGCCAGTCGCGTGCGATCGACGTCGCGACGACCTTGTGCTCCCGATTCACCTGCAATTCGACCTGACAGCGCTTGTCGACGCCACCGCGCGGCCCGTTGATATCGGACAGGCTGACCGTCGCCCGCGAAATCAGCCAGGCAAGCCGGCGGAATACGAATTCGCTGCGCGCCCTTGCAAGCTCGTGCATCGAAATGGCTTCGGGTTCGCGCGATTTGAACAAGAGTTTCATGGATGTCTCCGTGTTGAACGTGAGTCCAGCGTAAGGGCGCGAGGCAATCGGAAAAAGCAGAAGCATTCGAAGACGAACTTCGAGAAAACCGATGTTATGCATTCACGCCGGCGAGCACGCGTTGCGTGAGCGGATGATGCCGTCCGCGACGCGACACGATGGCGTGCACCTCTTCCTTCACGTCCGGCGAGCGGCCGAGCCAGCGCAGGCCGCGTAACAGCGGGACATCGCCCGCGCCGAACTCCGCGAGCGGAAAAACGCCGAGGCCACGCGCACCGAAGACCGCCATCAGCGCGCTGTCTTCGAACTCGCCGACGACGCGCGGCGCGATGCGCTGCGTCTCGAGCCATCGATCGAGCCGCGAGCGCAGCGACGAATGCCCGGTCGGCATCAGGATCGGGAGCGAGGCGAGGCTCTTGGGGAAGTGATCGATGGCGCTCTTGCGCACGATCGACGCGGGCCCATACCAGTCCACCGGCGAGGCAACGAGCCTTTCACTCGTGAGCCGCATGTTCTGGTTATGCGGAGCGGGCTGACTGGCCAACACGAGATCGAGACGATGCAGCGCGAGTTCGCCGAGCAGTTCGTCCGTCTCGCCTTCGTGACACAACAGACGCAGCGAGGGATCACCCAGCACGGGCGCGAGCAGCGCCTGCGCCGCCAGTTTGGATATGCCATCCGACAGCCCGACAGCGAAGCGCGCCAGCGTGCCGCTCGCCGCTTCGCGCACTTCGTCGTGAATCAGCTGGCCGATCTCGAAGATTTCTTCCGCGCGCGCGAAGGCAGCCTGTCCTGCTTCGGTCATCGTCACGCCGCGTCCCGCCGGCTTGAGCAATTGGTGCCCCAGCGACTTTTCCAGCTCGCGCACTTGCGCGCTGATGGTCTGCACGGCCATGTCGAGCCGCTCGGCCGCGCGGGCGAAGCCGCCTTCCTTCACGACGACCCAGTAGTAGTGCAGATGCCGATAGTTGAGCATCGCTGTGCTCCTTCCCGTTTCCGTTCGGTTCGGATAAACCGAACTGTCGATTCGATTATCGCTGATTTTTCCGGCCTCACGCCATGACGATGATCGTGGTTCAGCGAACATCGTATCGACCAATCAACCATCATGGACTATCTTCTTTCGCTTGCCGCCGATCCCGCCGTCTGGGCCGCCCTCGTCACGCTGATCGCGATGGAAGTGGTGCTCGGTATCGACAACCTCGTGTTCATCTCCATCCTGACCAACAAGCTCCCGCCGAAGCATCGCGCACGCACGCAGCGCCTCGGCATCATGCTCGCGCTCGTCATGCGGCTTGCATTGCTTGGCACCGTCGCATGGATCGCGCGTTTGACGCAGCCCGTGTTTTCCGTCTTCGATCATGCGTTCTCCTGGCGCGACGTGATTCTGCTTGCGGGCGGACTGTTCCTCGTGTGGAAAGCGACGATAGAAATGCATCATCACGTGCGCAAGGATTTCGAAGCGCCCGGCGTCGTCCCGAGTGCGGGCACGATCACCGCGTGGGCTGCCATCGGCCAGATACTGATGCTCGATCTCGTGTTCTCCGTCGATAGCATCATCACCGCAGTCGGGATGACGGAGCATCTGCCGATCATGTATATCGCCGTCATCTTCGCCGTCGCGACGATGCTGTTCGCCGCGCAACCGCTCGCGCGCTTCATCGAACGCAATCCGACCGTCGTGACGCTGGCCTTGAGTTTCCTTCTGGTGATCGCGATGATGCTGATCGCGGAGGGCTTCGGCACGCATGTACCGAAGGGCTACATCTACGCCGCGATGGGCTTTGCAGGTTTTGTCGAGGGCCTGAACCTGCTGGCGCGCAACAGGCGTTCCGGCGCGAAAGAGGTCTCATTGGAGGGCGAACTATCCACAGTTTCGGTGAACAAGCCTGTGGACAAACCGGGGACCCGCACGCTATCCGCTTGAACGGACAGCGAATCTTCGACGCGCACGCCAATGCGCGCCGGCACACTGACGGTGTCCTCGTTTGCTGTTAGATTCGCAGGCTTCGCCGAACCGATCGCATTGAAGGAGCAGGGATGAGAAGCAAATCGTCGGGCGTGGCAGTGGTCGCGGTGCTCGTCGGCGTCGCCGTCGCGGTGACGCTTTTCATTGCGGGCATGGGGAAGTCGTCGCGACATGCCGACGTATCGCCTGCTCATGGCGAAGCAGTCGCCGCACAAGATCTGTCCGCGAGCGACGCCGCGTTCCGCGCCACGACGATGCAGCCCGCTTCCGGCAGCGATGAACGAACTGCTGCGCGTTAGTGCCGCAGTATTATCCATCACGGGAATAGGCCTTGCTTGACCGCTTGCCAAAGTCAAGCCGGAGCAAGCCACGATGGGCCACCCGTCTCAGCAAGTTTCACTCGCCGCGCTGCCTGTCGATGCACGCGGTGTGATCGGTAACATGAAGACGGCTGCGCTTGTTTCGCTGCGCGGTGCGATCGATTTCATGTGTTACCCGCGCATTGATTCCCCTACGGTTTTCGCGTCGCTGCTCGATCACGAGCACGGCGGGGCGTTTTCTATCGCTCCACGAGAAGCCGGCGCGAACGTCAAGCAGATGTATCTGCCGGAGACGAACGTGCTGCTCACGCGCTTCATGACGGGGGAAGGCGTGTGCGAACTGCTCGATGTGATGCCGGTCCCGTCGTCCGAGGCGCGCGTGGACGATGTGCCGAACTGCGTGATGCGCATCGTGCGGATCGTGTATGGACGCATGACGCTCGACGTGCGATGCGATCCTCGATTCGACTACGCGCGTGCGAAGCACACGGCGCATGCGGTGGAGAAGGGCGTCGAATTCAGACGCGCCGATGACGCACCGCCGTTGCAGTTGCGTGCGAGCGTGCCGCTATCGATAGTTGAAAGCGGCGCACGCGCGACGCTGGAAATGCGCGAAGGCGATTCGGCATGCTTCGCACTCGGCGCCGCCGACGAACTGTCGAAGCTCGACTCGAAGGAAAAGTTCGACGGCATGCTGCAGGAGACCATCGACTTCTGGAAGGCGTGGTCGTCGCGATCGACGTATCGCGGGCGGTATCGCGAAGTCGTGCTGCGATCGGCGCTTACGCTCAAGCTCCTCAGCTCGGACGAGTACGGCGCGATTGTCGCGGCGCCGACGTTCGGTTTGCCAGAAGCGCAGGACGGCTCGCGACGCTGGGATTATCGCTTCACATGGATACGGGACGCCGCGTTTTCCGTCTATGCGTTGTTGCGGCTCGGCTATACGGGCGAGGCTGAACGGTTCATGCGATGGATCGCCGAGCGCAATCGCGATTGCGGTTCGGACGGCTCGCTCAGCGTGATGTACGCAGTGGACGGTGAACAGGCGATGGAGGAAGCGGAGCTGTCGAGTCTCGAACCGTCGTTACCCGGCAAGGTATTCATCGGCAACGGCGCGCGCGATCAGACGCAGCTCGATGTCTACGGCGCGCTGCTTGATTCGGTGTATCTGTACAACAAGTACGGCGCGGCTATCTCTTATAAGGGATGGCAGCATGTGACGCGTACCGTCGATTACGTCGTCGCGCATTGGCGCGAAGCGGATCATGGCATCTGGGAGTTTCGTAACGGCACGAGGCCGCTCTTGCATTCGAGGCTGATGTGCTGGGTGACGGTGGATCGTGCGCTGCGGCTGGCGCAGAAGCGTTCGCTTCCCGCGCCGCTCGCGACATGGTTCCAGACGCGTGACGATATTCATCGCGACATACACGAGCGATTTTTCAACGAGGAGTTGCAGGCGTTCGTGCAGACGCCGGGGTCATCGACGCTCGATGCATCGGCGCTGATGATGCCGCTCGTGCGCTTCATCGGCCCGAAGGATCCGCGCTGGACCGGCACGCTGGATGCGATCGGCCGCGACTTGCGCGTCGATCCGTTGATTTTCAGGTACACGCGCGGCGATACGCTCGACGGCTTGCCCGGCATGGAAGGCGGTTTCAGCGCGTGTTCGTTCTGGTATGCGGAGGCGCTTGCGCGCGCGGGCCGTGTCGATGAGGGGCGGCTCGTGTTCGAAAAGATGCTGGCTTATGCGAATCATGTCGGGCTTTTTTCGGAGGAAGTCTCGACGAGTGGCGAGGCGCTCGGTAATTTTCCGCAGGCGCTGACGCATCTGGCGTTGATCAGCGCGGCGTATCAGCTCGACAGGGATCTGGATCGCACGCATGTGGCTTGGACGTGAGGGGGGTCGCCGGATACGATCCGGTCGATCTCACAGTTTACATAACATAAAGTGTTCCGCACTACCCATCCGTTACCAGATTCCGTTGCCTTGGAAGTGGGGGCTACCGACAAGCCAACCGCGAACAGAGTCAAGGTCAGCGCGATAGCCCCCGCCGCTTTTCCCCATATGCTCTCCCAGAGCGTGCGCGCTTCGTCTGTCTTGGCGCGCTGGTAATTCGTCGCGGCTATGACTTCCATCGGCTCCACGCCAAGCGCCGCCGCAATGCGGGCGCACACAAGATCATCGGGGACGGTGCGACCGGTTCGATAGCTGCTGATCGCGGAGCGCGTTACGCCAAGCGCCTTTGCGATTGCATAGTCAGACGGTAAATCTAACCTGTCCCGTACCTCGTCCAGATACTTCCCGGTCGTTTTCACGCGTTTCCCCCGATTGTCAAGTGATCAATGCCAACGATACGTCAAGATGTCAACAGCGCGCAACGTGCGCAGGTGTTGACTATGTATGCAATTGTTGACTATAGTCCGTTCGTCGGACCGCAAAAAACCGGTTGAACCCCCCGGCGGCGATTGATCCTCGCCTTTAGAGCGGTCCGACACCAACACACAAACGGGTTCATTCGGGGATTCATCATGCGTATCGCTTCGTTACAAATTCAACGTTCATCATTCGGCGGTTTCGCAGTCCTAAGCGGCTACGCGAAGCGTGCGCGCGTCCGCGCTGCCGTTCGCGCCGTGATTGATTGGGTGGTGGTCGCATGAGTGCCGCCGGATTCTTTATCGCCGGTGCCGTGTTCACGTTTTTCGCGGTAGGGCTTGGCGTCGTGGGCGCGCTGGCATTTACGGGGCAAGTCGATGAACGAAGCGGCGAGTGATGCGCTGGTGTACGTGGTGCCGTGGGTGCCGAAGGCATCCCCCGCAAGCGATGCGGCAAGGGCCGAAGCCATGACAGCGATGCAACAGATTCTTTCGAAGTACCGCCAGCGGCCAATGCGCGCGCCGGTTAGCAAGGCGGCAGTCACCGAGGCGCGCGACAACTTCTGGAGTAAAGGCAATGCAAGTTTGGGACAGCGTGTTGTGCATCAACGAGGAAAGCCCGTACTACAACACGGCGGGTTTCATCATTCGCGTGGATCGCACGGCGACGCCCGCCAAGATCACGGCGCGGATGGACAAGGACAGCGCGGACGTGGCGTTCGTTGAAACCGATCTGAAGCGTCTGGGCTAATCATGCAAGTCAACACGTTCCGCACCGGTGACAAGGTGATGGTTGTCGCCAAGGATGAGTTCTACGCGTACATCGACGGCTGGCGCGGGCGTGTTGGCTCGCGTGATGGCTTGCCGGATGGCTATGTGCGCGTCGAATGCGTCGATGAGGGTATCGACAAGCAATTCTTCGTGCCGTGCGATCAAGTCGCGCTGCTGGTGGGCCGCTGATGATCCGCGAATCGAACGAGGCTTGGGCCGTGCGCCAGTGTGCTGACTTGCCCCCGCGCTGGCGCGGGCGCTTGCTGGCATCGTGGCGCGCGGCCTGTGCTTCGTTCGATCGCAGCAAGGTAACGGCAGAGGGTGACGCGCTCAGGCGCGCGAACGCGGGGCTTCTGATGGCCTTGGCGAGTCTGAGCAAGTCGCCTTTGGCGCTGGACGCGTCCGATATCGACGTGTGCATGGCGGCGGAAAAGCATGCCGAAGAGTGCCGCAAGGCGTTCGAGGAAAATCAACACGTGAGCATCGACGCGCGGCGCGCGGTGCTCAATGCCTATTGCGAGTCGGCGGGCGTGGTGCCGCCGGTGGTGTCGTGCGCGGGCGATCCGATGCCGGCCATCCTGCGGATGCAGTGTCACCTGTGGTGGCGGCGGCAATTGCGGCGGGCGCAAGCGCGCGCCGTCGAAGGTTCGGCCATCGGCTTGGGCTACGTCCACAAGGGCGGCGATTGCTACGTGTCAGACGAATCGGTGATGCACCGGCTACAGCAAAACGCGCGCAACGCGGCGATGCTCGAATCGACCATTGCGCGCAACGAACTCGGGCAGGAATTCACGCTCGCGGAACTCGCGGCCAAGTCGCCAGCGAACGCGGGCATCAAGCGCGCCGAACTCATGACGCGCATAAATGGCTTCGAGCGCATTGCAATCGACATGCGGCACGCGGGCGTCTTTTTCACGCTCACGGCTCCGTCACGCATGCACCGCTACAAGACGATTCAAGGCCGTCCGGTGCTGAACCGCAAATACGACCAGACAAAGCCGAACGAGGCGCAAGCGCATCACACGAAAACATGGGCGCGCATTCGCGCGGCGCTCGCGCGGCGTGGGGTGAGCATCTACGGGTTCCGCATTGCCGAACCGAACCATGACGGCACGCCGCATTGGCACGTGCTGGTTTTCTGTCGGCCCGAACACATGGCCGTGCTCAAAAGCACGGTCTACCGCTATGCGCTCGCCGTCGATGGTGACGAAGCGGGCGCGCGCAAGCATCGCGTGGACTGGAAACCGATGGACCCGGCCAAAGGCACGGCGGCGGGCTATATCGCCAAGTACGTCGCGAAGAACATCGACGGCTACAAGCTCGAAAAGGACTTGCACGGCAATGATGCAATCGAAACGTCGCAGCGTGTTGAGGCGTGGGCCACGCGCTGGCGTATTCGCCAGTTCCAGCAAATTGGCGGCCCCCCGGTCACGGTCTGGCGCGAATTGCGTCGAGTTGAAAGCGTACCGGCTGACGCGCCGTCGTTCGTGGCGCAGGCACACAACGCGGTCAATCGCGTGGCTGTGGTCGAAGGAAGTAGCGGCGCTTCTGTCGCGTGGAACCACTACGTTGAGGCGCAGGGCGGTGTGTTCTGTGGGCGCGGCTACCGCGTGCGGCTCGCGACGGTCGATGCTGAAGGCGTATCGCGTTATGGCGAGAGCCGCGCGCCGCGCGTGATCGGCATCACGTTTAACGAGGAATACAAGGTGCGCGACGCGCGGGGCAACTGGACCGACGTGCGCGAGATGCAAACCATCGTGGAATCGAAGAGGTTCGAATGGGAAATCATGCGCCCGGCCAAAAGTGCCGGTATCGGTTCGCGGAGCGCAACGGCTTCGGCATCGTCTGGTTTCGATGCGACGTATGCGGCGCGCTCTGGTGCCCGGAAAAGCGAATCCGAATATTTCGGGTCGGTTGAAGGTTTGGATTTTGGGTTTAAGGCCGATGAAATCGGCCCTTGGACCTGTGTCAATAACTGTACGGGGTGGGCGGAAAGTGTCGGAAACGTGGATGACCAACGCGGCGCGCGTCGCGGAATTGAAGGAACTCGCGCAACAGGCGCGGCACGAGACGGCGATTCTTTCGCCTTTCGTCAAGATGGCGGGCCAAAAGCAACTGGCGCTGCTCAACAACATCATCGAAAAAATTGAGGCGCTATGAAAACTCGTCCGAAAAAAACCGTGATCGGGACTATCACGTGCCTGTGCTGCGGCGAAAAAATCCCGGCCAAGCAAAACGAACTCGGCACGCTCGACGTGTCATGCAACTGGTGCGATATGCCGGTCTACGCCAAGCCGGGCAGCGCCGCGCACAAGCAACTGATGGCGCGCGTGCAACGCTTTGCGGAACCGGCTCCGGATGCGACCAATCCGGTGCATCCCCCGCCAGTCGAAGCAAAGCCAGCGGCGCGCGCGGTGCGCGGCGTGTTCGATGTTTTCACCGGAGCATAAGCGATGTTCGGCAATGACAAGGCAGTGGAAGTGGAACCGGCGGTCGAATCGAACGGCGGCCTAGACAGTCTCGCCGGCATGGTGGCGGGCATCGACGGCGAAGCGGCGGCGGCGCTCGATCCGTCACTCGGTCAGCCTGGGCAACAAGCGGACATTCCGCAAGGTCCGGACTATCTGCGCGGCGCGTCGGGCATCGTCGATATGGCGCGCGCCATGATCGGCGGCTATGCGCCGGGTGCGGAATGGGATGAGGCGACCGGCCAGCGCATGGCGCTATCGCTCGCGCCGGTGTTCGAGAAATACGGATGGGATATGGAAGCGGCGATGCCGTGCGAACTGGTCGCGCTCGTCGTCTGCGGGCCGGTGCTCTACCAGTCGGCGCGCGCGGTCGCGTTCAAGATCAAGGCAGACCGCTATGCGCTCGAAGCGGCGCGGCCCGGCGTGGATGATCCGAATACGGTCGTCGGCGCGCAGCGCGCCGCGGCTAGTGCGGCACCGGACGGCGGCAACGCGGAAGCGCTCGCGGCGGCGGTGCGATCCGCCAAAGTCTTTCCGGATATGTGATGGCGACGCGCGCAAAGCGAACGGCGCCAGAAGCGCCAGCGTATGGCGTCGCGGCCAAGGCGCATATTGAGGCGGTGCTTGGCGCGTCTGGCTCGGGAAAGTCAAGCTACGTCAAGCGGCTGATGGAGCGCGCGCGGCCCGCGCGCATGATCGTGTTCGATCCAGAGGGCGAATGGACAGAATTCGGCACGCCCGCCACGCACGTTTCGCACGTGCTGGAAGGCTTCAAGGCGGCGGGCAAAGACGGCCCCTGTCGCGTCGTATTCGTGCCGTCCCCTGTGCCTGAAATTGCCGTGCGGCAATTCGATGCGGTGTGCCGGATTGCATTCCATGCTGAACGCCTGACGTTTATCGTCGACGAACTCAAAAGCGTCACCACGCCGTCGCGCTCGCCGGTCGGATGGGGCATGTTGACCGGGCGCGGTCGCAAGCGCGGCATTGTGATCTACGGGCTATCGCAACGCCCGGCGAGCATCGACAAAGACTTTCTCGGCAACTGCAACTACGTCCGCGCCGGGCGTCTCACGTATGCGGAAGATCAACGCACTGTGGCGCGCGTGCTCGGCGTCAAGGAGGCGGACATTGGCGCATTGCCTGACCTCGGATGGATACGTCGCGATATGGCGACCGGCGAAACGAAACGCGGCTAGGTCGCGCTCTAGGTCGCGTTCTATTGGAACCCCGCCACGGCGGGGTTTTTTCATGGGCTGGCGGCGCTCGCGGGCGTGGCTAGGTCGCGACATAGCCAAAAAAATATTTCGAGGCGCTACAGGGGCTTTTGTCGCGTTCTATAGGGCGCGCTCTATGGGTCGCGGATTCGAGATTTTGAGGGGTGGCGGGTGACACTGGCGACCATTCAAACGGGCCGCATGGTGCGGCATCTCTCGGAGTCTCGAACCATGAACGCAAAGGCGCTGCTCAAAGCCTATCTGGCCTATCTGGCCTTCAACGCGGTGACGAAGATCGTCGTCCGTCCTGTGGCCACGTCGCTGAACGTGCCGCTGATTACGACCATCGTCAGCTAAGGAGGCGCGCCCATGCTGCTCGTTAAAAACACGCCTTTCACGAACGTTGTCGCAAACGGCGTCGCCACGGTCAATCTGCCGATTGGCATGTCGTACAACAAGATCATTCTCGCGCTGGGTGGCACCACGTTCACCAAGTCGATGATCACGAACATCAACGTCAAGGTGAACGGCAAGATCATTTATCAGGCGCTTGGATCGCGCTTGGACCTGATCAACCAGTATCGCGGACTTCAAGCCAACGGCGGTTTCCTGACCATCGATTTCACGGAACCGCGTGCCAAGTCGATGGTGGAACAGTACGTGGGCAACATCAACACGGCGTCGGGCGTCTCGTCGCTGACCGTCGAAGTGACCATTGCCGGTGCCACTGCGCCGACGCTGGACAGCTATACCGAATACAACGCACCGGCCCCGCTCGGCGTGATCGCCAAGCAGATTCTTTTCACGTCCTCGTTTGCTGGCTCGGGCAAGTTCCCGATGAAGCTGATCGACATCACGAACCGGGGCGGCCTGATCAAGCGCGTTCATTTCGCGCACGGCGGCAACCTGTCGATGCTCGAAGTCAAGAAAAACGGCATCGTGATTCACGACAACGTGCCGACTGCGGTCAACTCGTTCTGGCAGGGCGAGTATCAGAAGACGGCACAGCCGAACATCTACACGTATGACCCGTGCGCGGATAACAACTACGCGAACGCGGTCAAGACGGCGGATGCAACGGCGCTCGAATTCAATCCGACATTTACGGCGGCGGATACCGTTACGGCGGTGGTCGAAGTGCTGGACGTGCTCGGCAACATGTAAGGGCCACGGTGGGAGCGGCGGCCCCGGCCCGGTTGATTCCGTAGTGTCGGGGCCGCTTTTTTTTTGACCATCAAAGGACAAACATGGACGGCTTTGATCTTTCGTCGCTCGGCATGAGCCTGAATAACAGCTATGGCTTTACGGTCGGACCGCAAAGCGATGGCACCTATGTCACGCCGTCGATTGCGCAAGCGGTGACGGGCAGTGATACCGGCGGCGCTGGTTACAGCTATGCGCCGGGCGTGTTCTCGCTGCTGAATAACGGGCTGTCGGCGTTCACGTCGATCTACAACACGAATCAGCAACTCGACTACAAAAAGTACGAGGCCACGCAACTCGGACTGGTCGCGCAAGGACAAGCGGCGGGGCAAGTCGCATCGGCGCAAATCTCGGCGGTCAACAGCAACAAGATGTTGATGATTCTCGGCGTGTTCGCCGTGGTGCTGCTCGCCGTGCATAAGGGCTGACCATGAATCCGCTGGCGATCCAAGCAACGGCGGCGGGCGCGGCGTCGTTTTTCAACAATCTCTACGGCGGAATGTCACCGCCGAACATGGCGACTAGTTCGCCGTTCGATGCGTTCACGGTCGACAACAGCGGGTGGGCGGTCAACTTCGGCAGCGGCAGCGCAAGCGCCACGCCGAACCCGGTGTCGAATCTCGCGGCGGGGCTGGCGAACGCGGCCAGCGGCGCGACGACCGGAATCAACCTGAATAACCCGTTTGTGCTGCTCGGCATCGCGGCCATCGTGATCGTGATCGTCAAGCGCAAATGAGAGTGCAGCTCGTGGCCGAACGTATTACACAAAGCGTGCGCGATGAAGTCGCGGCGGCGTTCGGCGCGTCGATGCTGGCGAAGGTGGATACGTCCGGCGGCATGGTGGAGGCGGTCGATTGTCTGGCGGCCGGCGAGTTTTTCCGCGTGCTGGTCGACGGCGTGCCGGTGCTGTTCTACGTGATCGAGTGCCGCGAAAGCGGCGGCAAGCGTGAGGCGGAGGTGACGCTTGCGCACGGTCGCGCGGACGTGGATTTAGTTCAGGTGGTGTTGCCGGTGATCGAGCGGCAAGCGGCGGCGGCGGGGTGTTCGCGTATGCGGATTGAAACGCGGCGCGCGGGCCTGATGAAGAAATTAGAGCGCGCGGGCTACGCAAGGGCCAGCGTGATTTTGAGGAAGGAACTGCAATGAGAATTCTTCGTCCTGCCGAACTGCATTTGATGCGGCAAGGCTTGCCGTCGACGCCCGCCAACTTCAAAGGCGGCTCGTCGTCGTCGTCGGCATCGACAACGAATAACACCTACGCGGACAAGCGCAACGCGGTGCAAGACGGCATCGGCGTCAGCGGCGACGGCAACATGACGTCCTACAGCTCCTACTCGGTCACGACCGATGGCGGGGCGGTGCAAGCGGCGCTGTCGGCCATGCAAGCGGCGGTCAATGGCGCGGTCGGCGGCATCACGGCGGCATCGCAAACGGCGGTCAACGGCAACACGAGCGTGGCGAACACCGCGATTCATGACACGGTGACGGCAAGCAGTCACCTTGCGGACGTGGGGCTATCGATGCTGCAAGCGAATACGGCGCTCGCCAACTCGCTGATGGGCGGCGTCAATCAGTCCACGCAAGCGGTGACGGGCATCGCATCGCAACTCGCGCAGACGCAAATCGCCTCGCAAAACGACAACCGATATCTGATCGCGGCGGGCTTGGCGGTGGTGTGCATCGTCGGCGTGATGGCGTTCGCGCACAAGGGGTAATCCATGCAGATTTTCGATATCACGGTGCCGGCCTATTCGACGTTCGTGGTGCATGCGCCGGGAAACTATTTGAAGTACATGAGCGGCAGCAATGGCGGCGGCGATGCGTCGATTGTGGTCACGCCCGGCAGTCTCGGCGGCCAGAAGGTGACGCTCGCGCCGGGGCAAGCGTTCCGGCTCGGCTCGAAGGCCAAGACGCCCGATTCGTGGACGCTTGCGAACTACACCAACGCGGCGGTGATTGTTGGCAAGGTGGTGGTTGGCGACGGTCAAATCGACGATTCGACGATTAGCGGCACGGTGGCGGTGGTGGACGCGGGTTTCGCGCGCACGCAGATTAACGCGGCATTCCTCGCGCAGGGATTTTGCCCGGCCAATGCTTCGAACCGTTCGTGCGTCGAACTGGTGAATCCGGCGGGATCGGGGAAGCTCGTGATCGTTGAAGGCATCACGGCGCTTTCAACGGGCGGTGCGTATGTCGCCAACTTCGGCATCATGTCGGGCGTCGTCGCGGGCGGGGCGGAGATCACGAGCGCGAGCGTATCGAGCAAGATGGCCGGTTCTCCGATTGGCCTCGCCAAGGTGTACATCTCGAATCCTGCGACCACGCCAGCGAGTTTTTACGGCGGTGCGGCGTGCGCGGGTTTGAGCGGCGCACAGTCGGCAGTGTCGATGCAGCAATTCAAGGAACCGCTCATTCTGCCGCCTGGCTATGGTCTGTCGGCCTGTACGAGCGCGCCGAACCTGCCATTGCAGGTGGGCTTTGAGTGGTTCGAGCAATCGCAATGAAAACGCCGGGGCCGCTCTATCTGGTCGCGGCGGCCACGCTGGCGGCGGCGGCCTATGTCCTGTGGGCCAATCAATCGGCGTCGGTGGTGTACACCGGCGATCCGGCGGACGGCACGGACGGCACGGACAGCGGCGCGGGCGATACGTCCTCGTCTTTTGATTTCAACGACATTGGATCAAGCGTGAGCAACATTTTCACATCGGTTTCAGCGGCGGTTAGCGATCCGAACGTTCAAGCGTTCTTGGCGATGATTCGCCGGGGCGAAGGCACGACCGGCGCGAACGGCTACCGCACGCTATTCGGCGGCGGCCTGTTCAACGACTACAGCCGTCACCCGAACATCGCGGTGACGCGCGGCGCGCTGACATCGACGGCGGCGGGCGCGTATCAAATTCTCTATCGCACGTGGATCGAAGTCGCGGCCAGCTACGGGCTGACGGACTTTAGCCCGGCCTCGCAGGACGTGGCGGCGGTGGCGCTGATCAAGCGGCGCGGCGCGCTCGCGGACGTGCTCGCGGGGCGGTGGACGGCGGCCATCGGCAAGTGCGCGAAAGAGTGGGCGAGTCTGCCGGGTTCGCCGTATGGGCAACCAACGATTTCGATGGATACCGCGCTCGCAGTGATCGCGGCAAACGGTGGAGGGGTAGCAGCATGAAGCTCGATAAAAACGGCCTGTTGCTGGTCGCAGGCGCGGCGGCGGTGCTGCTGCTGGTGGTCAAGAAAACCACGCCCGGCGCACCGGCCACGACCGGCCAAGCGGCCATCGGCGCGAACGCGGCGTCGTGGCTGTCGAACGCAATCAGCAACTTGGGCGGATCGCCGGTGGCGACGACCAGCGCGAATAGTTGGGGCACCACGTTGGGCGGCCTGACCCTGTTCGGCAACGGCACGTTTTCAAGCAACGGCGTCTACGTCGATCCGGGCCAAGTCACCTACAACAGCAATACCGGGCAGGTGATCGAATCGCCGTTTAGCGGCATGTTCAACGTGCTCGCGCCGGCCACTTACGGGTTCTGACCATGACGAAAAAAGACTTCCTGTTTCTCGGTGCGGTGATCTATCTCGGCTGGCTCTATCAGCGCTCGCACAGTGGCACATCGGCGCTCGAATCGGCCTATCAGCGCGAGCTCGAAACGTTCGCGCTGAACGATGGCACGAACTGGACACAAAGCGTGTGGGACGCATCGAGCGGGCAACCCTCGTACATGTTCGGCACGGTCCCGGCGCAAGGCGGCCTGTCGGTACAGGCAACGGGCTACGGCAGCGTGTTCGGGCATATCTGATGACGACTAAGCACAAGCTCGAACTCGCGGCGGTCGGCGGTGTGCTTTTGCTGCTGGTCTATGCCGGCTGGAAGGTGAAAAGCGCGGTCGGCGGCATCGGCAGCGCGATCAGCGATACGGCCGCCACCGGCTGGCAACTGGTGAACGTGCCGGTGCTCGATCCGTCGATTCCCGGCGCGAGCATCGGCAACGCGATTGTGTCGGCACCGGCGAACGTGCTGAATACGTGGTCATTCGGCACGGTGGGCGGCACCACTGCGCCGGGCGCGTCGTGGCTGGAAACGGCCAAGGCGGGGCCATTCGGCGGGCTGGTCGGAATTCTGACCGGCGACGGCAACGCGAACATTTTTGGACCGGCACCGGCGGCGGGGCTGGATTTTGGAAACGGTACGGGGAACTGGTAATGAGCTATCTGAAATTCTTGGCAACGCGGCTGCGTGAGCCTTCAACCTTTGCAGCCATCGCGGCGGGCCTGACGGCGGCCCAGACGGTGCCGGACGTGGCGAGCAAGACGCTCGTCATCGGCGCGGCGCTCGCGGGCGTGCTGGTGCCGGAAGCGGCCAAGGCAGGCGCGTAATGGACGCGGCGCTGCTCTGGCAAGTCGGCGGGCAAGTCGCGGCGTCGCTCGTCGCTTACGGGGCGGTGCGCGCGGACCTTCGCAACATGAAAGAACGTCTGGTGACGCTCGAAAAACTTCTGTTGGACCATCTCACGAAAGGAGCCTGACATGGCAACTCGCAAGCGTAAGACCGCGCACAAGGCGCGCAAAAAGACCCCGGCACGCAGCAAGGTGACGGGCCGATTCCTCAAGCGATAAGGAGCTATCCATGCCGCACATCAACTGGAAGTCTGCCGCCATCGGCGCGGCTGCGTGCTACGCCTTCCTGTACTGGCGCGCCAAGCAAGCGAAGACGGCCTAAAACCCGAATCGCTGCAGGAGCAACGCCCGCCGCGCGCGGGCGTTTTCTATGGTGCTGTCGAAGGTGCCGTCCAGCTTCGCGGCGCGCACCTTGTCGGCAACCCGCCAGGCGCGCACGTAGTGATCGAAGGCGCGCTCGCTAGAACAGAACGCCGGGGCGACCGCGCAGACCCATTGCCGAATGTCATCGGCGGTAACAATCACTTCGCCAAACAGATCGAGCATGGACGTAAAAAAGCTCCTAGTCGCAATCGAGCGAAAAGGAGCATTTCATATGCCGTATTCGGCGCTTAGATTGTTGCGGGGCGGAGGGAGAATGCTTGCATCAGGCGCTTAAGCCGGTATTTGACATAACATAAATTAGCGACATTTTGATAAATGCTCCATACGTCGCCGTAGAGAGTCTGGGGAACCTGTCACCAGACTCCTTGCCACGCTCTAAGCCTTCTTCAGCGGAACAGCCGGCGCACGAACCGCGATAACCGGTTGCGTCACTGGCACGTTCGTCTCCTTGCTGACGCTCTCACACAACGCAATGATCTGCGCGGAGCTTGCGGGATTGAAAAGCGAATGATCGACATCCGAAAACGTCAGCACGCGCACGCTCCTGTAACGCGCGAGGCGCGTGCCGAGCTTGCCGCAATGCGCCGCGAGCACATCCAGACCTGCATCGTAGCTGCCGTAGACGAGGACCGTCCTGACGCCCTTAGCGTCGAGCGCACGAGCGATGGACTGAGGCGTCGTCGCCTGCTCGGGCGGCGTATGCGTAAGGCTGTCGAGCCTGAACGCATCGGCAATACGGGAACGCGCACGCGTCGTCACATAGCTGCCGATGAAACCAAGCACGCGCAGAAGATTCTTGTCGCCGCGCAGAATCGCTTTCCACTTGTTCAACTCGAACATCGACGCTGCGTAACCCGCCATCGAGTTGCGCGTCGATTCACGCATCCCTTCGGCCGTCTTGTCTTCCGGCTGCTTGAACGTCGGAATATTCACGGCGACCACGCCCGTAATAGCCGTTTCGATCACCGCGGCCTTGAGTGCGTGATAACCGCCCGAGCAAATGCCGAACGACAGGATCGACTTATAGCCCTGGCGCGACAGCCAACGGGCCGCAGCAGCCGTGTCTTGCGTCGCCACGGGGTTGTAGATGCGGTTATAAGGCGTGTCCGAATGCGCGATACCCGGCACAGCCGGACTATCGCCACGGCCACGCGCATCGAATCGCAACGAAGCGATGCCGCGCCTCGCGAGATCCCGCGCGATACGCACGGAGAGTCTGCTGTCGCCGACCCGCGAACTCGATGACGTATTCGCAAGCAGGTACACCGCACCCCGCGACGCTGCAAGGCGCGGCTCACACAGAATGCCGAAGATCCCCTCCTCGCCGATGCAAACGGGCCGCTCGATCGCTTCCGGCGTTTCGATGCGCAAGTCTTCTTCAGGCCACGGCGAAAATGATTTGACCGCTTGTCGAGGCTGATCCCCCGCGATCCATTCGACGACCTTCGCAAAGGCCGCATTCGGCGTCACAGTGAACGCGGATTCCTGAATGAAGCCGGTCATGTCTTCGAAAGCCTGCGACTGAGCGTCGACGCCGACTTCGACGAGTGCATCGCGTAGCGGGTCTTTGGAGCCGACACGTCCGTGCATCAGCAACGCGCGGCGCGCAGGCGCAACGCCCGCGCGCTTGACACTTGCGGCCAGATCGATGCATTCGAGATCACGTTTCAGATCGTCGCCATAAACCTGCCCGAGCACGTTGAACGGCCCGTCCTGCGGCTGTATCTCGCGCAGCGGCGCGGCAAGCTGATCGAACCATGTCTTGCGCGTCACACTGAGCTCACGCATATAAGTGCGCCCGCTTACGACGGGCGCCAGCAATACGAGATCATCCACAGGACGGCGCAGCGCCGCCTGCACCGCGAATGCCGTGCCGACGCGAAAGCCGCACAGCGTCACATGCTGGATGCCTGTTTGCGCCTTGAGAAAGTCGACGGCCGCGCCGATGTCATCTATCGACGATTCGAACTGCCCGGGCGCCGCATCTTCTCCGGATGAGTCCCCCGTGCCGCGATAGTCGAAACGCAAGACCCAGACGCCCTGTGCCGCAAGCGCTTCCGCGAGCACACGCATACCGCTATAGGTCCATACGTATTCGTGACCGTATGTGTTGCACAGCACGACGCCGCGCTTGCTGGCGCCTGCATGCAGCCATCCGAAACGGCTGCCGAATACCACCGGTTTCATTGTTATGTCCTCGTCTCTGGCGGCGTACAAAGTAAGGGATGCCCCCGCTCCCTGTGCCTTGACTTTGCGCGCAATCACGCATGCTTGAATGCATGTGCGACGCCTGACCTGCCCTCGAAATAAACGCGACGGGCGGGCCATTCCGTGCAATTGTAGAAATCAGGACGGCTTCGCTAAGTCGCCTTTCCAACATTTCTGCCTAAGCGACCATTGATTTGCTGCTCGAAAGCCAGCTTGCATAGACTGATTCGTGCAATGCAAATCAAAATGCGTGCGCTTGCATGAGCGTATGTACGCTCGCCAACGCGCAGCGCTTCAACGCATGAGTGAATTGGTCGCAGATGGATGGAAAGCGAGATGAGTGCCGGAAACGACAATTCGAAGGAAGGCCTCGGCAGTCGGCCGAGGCCCTTATGCCCGTCACGCAGCGATGACGGACTTTGCAGGCTCTTCGTCGGCTGCGCGGGCGTGCGCGTAGACGCGAGCACGCTCGCTCGCCACGAGGGCCTTCTTGCGGGCGAGTGTCTGCCGTTGATATTTTGGATCGCCCATCGTCTGGATGTATTCGCTATGACGATAGCGAAGATAACGCTGGAAAAACTCTGTGCCGGGCAGTCCGCTATCTAACGCAAGAAGTACCCCATAATCTATGTCGCGCAAGTCGCCTAGCGCTTGCACGGCAGACTCCAGTGCAGCATAACGTTGTACCAGTGGCACCCCCTTGTCACATAATGAATGAAAACGCTGATACGTCAGCAATTGCCGATGAGACGCGCAGCGCCGCAATGCTTTAGCAAGCCGTTGGCTCAGTTCCGTTTCCACGTTTCCTCCGCAAAGTCTCCGGATGACAAGCACAAAGCTTCCTCGCGTCATTCAATTCGAATGACGTCACTGTATGTGGATGGCACCTGCAATAAGCCAGGATTAATTGCGGTCCGACCGTGCGTCGCCGCTGATAGATTCCGTGCGACGTATTCGGTGGACGTGTCGTATCGCAACGCACGTTGGTGCATTGCATTTCTAGAAGCATTCTTTCTTGAGAGAGGCGTTCGGTCGGAAGGGCATGAGTTGCTGACTTCTGCCGAGGCGGGGAATCGTTTGCGCGCGACTCTCTGTGTACATGCTAGCAAACATGCAGCATCAAACCAAGAAATGTTTGCTGTCTTTTCTTCGCCCTGCTTTGATGCATTTGTTTAAGCGGAATTTATTGCTGGCAGGCGATATCTGTCTTGCCCGGGCAAATTCGGTGACTGCCCTGACGAGACAACGTTAACTCGCGAAGGTCACTCGCCGAAGCCTTCTGATTGAAACGGCGGGGGATTGGAATCGCACCAATGCGGGCGGTGCATCGCTTAAGGCTGGTTTAAGCGGCAAGGACTAAAACATCTTAGGCGGTTGTTTCAATTATTAAGTTTCCACGCGGATGATCACACCGGGCAACGTCGCCGGCGCACGCAACGGCGTCGGGGACGCGGGGCTATGATCATCCCATTTGGGCCCGGCATACGTGCCGGGCCTCTTTTTTGGAACCTACTGATCACCGCAAAAACTCGAGAGCCCTCAATGACCGAAATAGACGGACTGATTGTTTGAATTCATCGGCCGCAACGCGCGCATCCCGGCTGCCGACCTTCCGCTATTCGCGCCACCGTATTCGCTCTGATTACCCGACATGGCGCCGTCCTGCTGAGAGACGCGGCGCTCAGCGGCCTGTACATCGCTCGGATACGTGGTGCGGTCCGACTGCCCGGGGTTATAACCCGCAGCTTCCACTTGCCGCAGATCCTGCTGGACCTGGCTGCGCGTCATCGAAGAATTGTCCTGGGCGAAGCAAAGCGCCGGCGCGACCAGGACGGCAGCAGCGGCCACAGCTTTAACGAATGACTTCATGGCGAACCTCCGGTTTGTAAGGCAGCACAATTCGCTATGTGCTTGCCCCAAACATTGAGCATAGCCTGTGCCCGCGCTAGTCCTTGCTGCGCTCGCCCTCGAGCAGCTTGACCAGCACGTGCAGCATGCGATTCGCGGGCGTCGGCACGCCTAATGCCTCGCCACGCCGCACGATCAATCCATTCAGATGATCGATTTCGCTGCGTTTGCCGCGCGCCATGTCCTGGGCAGTCGAGGAAAATTGATTGGGCATTGTCTCTGCGATACCGCGCACCGATGCGCCGACGTCGCCGGGTATGGCGACGTTATCCGCTTTAGCGACGGCAAGGCATTCGTCGACCACATCGCGCATGGCCCGCGTGACGCCCTCACCTTGCACGAGGCGTCCGTAGGGCGTCTGCGCAATTGCCGACAGCGCGTTGTAAGCGCAATTGAGTACGAGCTTGGCCCAGAGCGCACCGCGCACGTTGTCCGAGATTTGAGTGGGCACCGATGCAGCGGACAGCGTACGTGCAAGCTCCTCGCTTACGGTCGATGGCTCGATTACCAGTTCGCCACGGCCATGATGGCGAATATGCCCCAGCCCTGCCATTTCGGCCGCGACATAGACGACGGCCGCCGCGACTTCCTGCGGCAGCAGTTCACGCAAGCGTTCCGCGTTTTCTACGCCGTTTTGCATCGACACGACGAGCGTGCGTTCGCTCAGATACGGCTCGAGCGCAATTGCAGCGCTGTCGGTATCCGTCGACTTGACGCAGAAGAGCACGACCTCCGCGCCGTCAGCCGCGCTCGCCTCGGTGCTTGCTGAAACACACACGTGTTCATCGAAAGACCTGGTGTCCAGACGGAGCCCGTTCCGCTGAATCGCTTCGACGTGTTGCGGCCGTGCGATCAATACGACCTCGTGACCGGCACGCGCGAGCATGCCGCCGTAATAGCAGCCCACGGCGCCCGCGCCCATTACTGCGAATTTCATATCCTTTTCCTCGTAGCTCCACGACCGCATCGCCGCATCGATGATGCTTGCGACAAGAAAATAGCATAAAGCGCTGTCCACTAATTGTTGAGCGGCCTCAAAGCGCAAACGCTTGCGCACTGGAACGATGCCATTGCTTTGTGGGCGGACGCACCATAGTCAGTCGAATTCGCGGTGAACCATATTGTTAAACCGTAGCGCGGGACGATACGCTTGCTTCAGCGGATCGACGGGTGGTTTCAAACAATGGCCGACCGCTATGGGGTATGTGCTGCGCCGGTCCGCAATCCGCAATGAGGATTGGAACCGCGACCGCGGCACACGGGAGACCGACTCACGGCGCACCGAGGCGTCACATCAGCACGAGCAAAAAATGCGGCAGCGGCCTCTCAAAGGGCATCGCGCAGCCGAAGCGTGGGCGTTTTCACGAGAACAAAAATATGAACCATGGATATGAAGCATCGCTCGTCAAGCGCGTGGTCAATCAGCTTGTCGCGAGCATCGTCAACGGAGAATACAAAGACAATGTCCTGCCGCCACAAGTAATTCTTTCGAAGAAGCATGGCGTCTCGCGGACCATCATGCGGGAAGCGCTGAGCGTGCTCATCTCGCGACGCATGCTCGACGTACGTCCGAAGACCGGCACCCGCATCAGGCCGGCGAACGAGTGGCTCATCATCGATGCCGAAGTCGCGGAGTGGCGCCTGCGCGCCGTGCCCGACCCCGACTGCATGCGCCGGCTCATCCACTTCCGCTCACTGGTCGATCCCCCCGCCGCTGCCCTGGCCGCCACGCGCGCGAACCGGCATCAACGCATCGGAATCAATGCAGCTTTTCAGCGGCTCGTGCATGCCTCGCCGTCCGAGGACTTGCAGTCGCAGGCAGAGGATGCATTGCTGACGACCATTATCGATGCAAGCGGCGACGAAGTGTTGCGGCAAATGGGAAGCGTCGTGCGCGTGGGCCTGAGGGCAATGAAAGCGTCCTTGCGCGTGCAGCCGCATGCGCTTGCACGCGTCTCCGAATCGCAATTGAGCGACTACGGCCGTGTCGTGCGTGCAATCGATACGGCAGACGGCGGCGGCGCTCGTCTCGCGATGTCCCAAGTGCTCGGGCGAGCGTCGATGTGGGTCGAAGAACCGGTTTGAGTGCGTCAGCACGCCGACGGCAATCAATGACTACAATGATCGAGTGCCCTCACTGGCCGTAACGCGCTTTGCAACGCAATGACGGAGGCAACGATGGCGGAGCTCGACAAGGAAGAGGTCGTTGGCGTCTTGAACCGGATTCTGGAATCCGAACTCGCTGGCGTCGTGCGCTATACGCACTATTCGTTTCTGGTGTTCGGCTTCGGCCGCATTCCGATCGTAGCGTGGCTGCGCGCACAGGCGGACGAATCGCTGACGCACGCGCATCTGGCCGGCGAATGGATCACGACGCTAGGCGCTTATCCGTCGCTCGAAATCGGCCCGCTTCTCGACAATCACACATTCGATATCGCGACGATTCTGCGCGAATCGCTGCAGGCGGAGAATGTTGCGCTAGACCTTTATCGCCAGTTGCTGAAGCTCGTGGAAGATCGGTCGGTGGCGCTAGAGGAATACGCCCGGCAAATGATTCATACCGAAGAGTTGCATGCCGGCGAGGTCGACAAGATGCTGCGCCGTCCCGGCGAAGTCGAGACGTCGCCCGAAAGACGGACCGGGCATGTATGAAAAACGCGCCGTCCCGAGAAGGACAGCGCGTTTTCAGCAACACAACGAGATCACTTGGGCTGCGCCACCGTGCGCAGATAAGGCTTCAGCGTCCTGAAGCCTTCCGGGTATTTCTTCTTTGCGTCTTCGTCCGAGACCGACGTCGGAATGATCACGTCCTCACCCGGTTTCCAGTTCACCGGCGTCGCAACCGTATGTTTCGCGTTAAGTTGCAGCGCATCCAGCAAGCGGAGCACCTCGTCGAAGTTGCGGCCCGCGCTCATCGGGTAAGTGAACGTCGCCTTGATCTTCTTGTCCGGTCCAACGATAAACACCGCACGAATGGTCGCATTGTCGACCGCCGTTCGCGGGCCGCCGCCGCTCGCGTTGGGATGGATCATGTCGTAGAGCTTGGCCACGTTCAGGTCCGCATCGCCGATCATCGGATAGTTCACGGCTGCGCCCTGCGTTTCCTCGATGTCCTTTGCCCATTTGGAATGGTTATCCACGGGATCGATGGACAGCCCGATGATCTTCGTATTGCGCTTGTCGAACTCCGGCTTGAGCTTGGCCATATAGCCGAGTTCCGTGGTGCAGACGGGCGTGAAGTCCTTCGGGTGCGAGAAAAGAATCGCCCACTGGTCGCCAATCCATTCATGAAAACGAATCTGGCCTTGCGTGGTCTCTGCGGTGAAATCGGGGGCTTCGTCACCAATACGGATGGACATATTTGATCTCCACGTTAAAGAGTAGTCGGAGAGCGTTTCGCGCCGATGCGAAACGGATTCCGGATGTGAGAGCGCAACAGACAAGCCGATTATAGTGCCGCGCGCAGGCGCGGCGGACCGGCGCGCGAATTCCCGCGCTGACGACAGGGTCAGGGGCATAAGAAATGCTAAGGCGAACGGGCGTTCACGGCAGACGCCTCTGGCAAGCTCGTATTCCTTAGGGAAATCTGCTATCACGGAACAGCATTCATCTCGACGGCCGGCTGGCTGTCCCACAGGAGGCGATTGTGACCGTCATGCGAAAGAAAGCCGTTGCTGCGCTGCAAAGCGAGGCGGCAGAAACCGATGAGATGCTTCAGGAAACGCATGGCGGCCATGCATTGAAACGTTCGCTGTCGTCGCTCGATGTCGTGTTGCTCGGCATCGGCTGCATCATCGGCGCGGGCATTTTCGTGCTGACGGGTCACGCGGCCGCGACGAATGCGGGCCCAGCAATCAGCATTTCATTCGTCCTCGGCGCAATCGTATGCGCGCTCGCCGGGCTCTGCTACGCGGAAATGGCGTCGACGGTGCCCGTCTCGGGCAGCGCATACACCTATGCGTATGCGACGATGGGCGAGTTGATAGCGTGGCTCATCGGCTGGGATCTCATACTCGAATATGCCGTTGGCGCAACGACGGTCGCGATCGGGTGGTCAGGCTATGTCGTGAGCTTTCTGCATTCCTTGCATATCGATATACCCGCGCAACTCTCTCAGGCGCCCTTCGCTTACGAGCCGGGCAAGGGATGGAGCCATGCTGGCGCGATCCTGAACGTTCCTGCCATGGTGATCGTCGGGCTCATCACGCTTTTGCTTGTCATCGGCATTCGCGAATCGGCGCGCGTCAATAGCATTATCGTCGTCATCAAGGTGCTGATCGTGCTTGCGTTCATCGCGGCGGGCATCGCGTATGTCGATACGAGTCATTGGGTGACGCCGAACAACCCGACCGGCGCTTTCATCCCGCCGAATACCGGCGAGTCCGGCGTGTTCGGCATGAGCGGCGTCTTGCGCGGCGCAGCGGTGGTCTTCTTCGCGTATATCGGTTTCGATTCGGTCTCGTGCGTGGCGCAGGAAACGCGCAATCCAAGACGCGACATGCCTATCGGGCTGCTCGGCTCGCTTACCGTCTGCACCATCCTGTATGTGCTCGTCTCGTACGTGCTGACAGGCATCGTGTCCTATGACAAGCTCAACGTGGCGGACCCCATTGCGGTCGGCGTCGATGCGATCGGCATGCGCTGGCTGTCGCCCATCGTCAAGCTCGGGGCGATTTTCGGCCTGACGTCGGTCATTCTCGTCCTGTTGCTTAGCCAGCCACGCATCTTCTATTCGATGGCAAGAGACGGCTTGCTCCCGCCCTTTGCTTCAAAGATTCATCCGCGTTTCCACACCCCGTACATCACGACGATCGTGACCGGACTCATCGTGATGGTTCTCGCCGGCTTGCTGCCGATCGGTCTCGTCGGCGAACTCGTGAGCATCGGCACGCTGTTCGCATTTGCAGTCGTGTGTATCGGCGTGCTGGTCTTGCGCATCACGCAACCGGAGCTCAAGCGCGCGTTCAAGACGCCCGCGGTTTTCATCGTTGCTCCGCTAGGCGCAATTTCATCGGTCTTCCTGATGACGGGACTGCCCGCCGATACGTGGATACGTCTCATCGTCTGGATGGGCATTGGCATCGTCATTTACTTCGTCTACGGCATCCGCCATAGCAGGCTGCGCCGCGCGGAACAAACGCCGCCCGCGCACACTGCCAGGAATTGACGACAGCTTCAGGAACCGCGTCGTGTACCGTGCTCGCGCGCTTCTTGCGCGCTCTCATAGATATACGGCGCGACGCCCCGCTGTTTGAGCGCATCGCCGAGCTTCATTCGCAGGAAACTGCTCGTGGTATAGCGCGTGACGCCGTCGTAAAGGCCGCTGACGAGTCCCGTGACCATCTCCGAATACGCATCGAGCATCTCGGGACGGATGGAGAAGTTGTCGTAGTTGACGATGACGTGCGGCTTCGTCGTTACGCCCGCGAGCTGCTTTTCCACTTCGCGGCGTATGTCTTCGACGTCCTTCAGACTGGCCACTTCATGCCCTTCGAAGTTGATGAAGAAAAGATTCTTCTCTGCGTCATAGCTGAAGCGTTCGGACAAGCCCAGCCCTAGAAGCGTCTCGCGCAGGCCCATCGGCGTGTCGCGAAAAATGCAGTCATTCATCAGGCGCGGCGCCGACTTCATCACGGGCCTGAAGCCCATTTGCGCGACGATATCGCGCTCGATATCGATCCCCGGCGCGACTTCGGTCAACGCGAGCCCTTCTTCGGTCAGCTCGAACACACAGCGTTCGGTGACATAAAGCACCGTCTGGCCGCGCTCCACCGCGTGACGGCCACTGAAGGTACGATGCTCGACCGCATCGACGAACTTGCGGGAATCGCCTTCGCGGCGAATATGCAGCTTGCCGGCGTCGATTGCTATGTCGAGCTTGCCTGCGTTGAACGTGCCAACGAACACCACTTTCTTGGCCGACTGACTGATGTTGATGAAACCGCCAGCACCCGCGAGCTTGGGCCCGAACTTACTGACATTCAGATTGCCTTCTCGATCGGCTTGCGCAAGACCCAGGAAAGCAATGTCGAGGCCGCCGCCATCATAGAAATCGAACTGATAGGGCTGATCGATGATGGCCTGCGTATTCGTGGCGGCACCGAAATTGAGTCCGCCCGCGGGAATGCCGCCGATCACGCCAGGCTCGGTCGTCATCGTGAACAGGTCGATGACCTGCTCCTCGTTCGCGACGCTTGCAATGCCTTCCGGCATGCCGATGCCGAGATTCACGACGCTATTGGCCATCAACTCGAATGCGGCGCGGCGCGCGATCACCTTGCGCTCATTGAGCGGCATGGGTTGCACGGAACTCGCGGCGACACGCAGTTCGCTGGAGAACGCGGCGCTGTATTGCTCGCCGAACGTTTGCCAATGATTCTCCGGCCGTGCGACGACGACGCAATCGACCATTACGCCGGGAATCTTCACTTGCCTCGAATTGAGCGTGTTGGATTCGGCAAGCCGCTCCGCTTGCGCGATCACGATGCCGCCCGAATTGCGCGCGGCCATCGCAATGGAAAGCGCTTCGAGCGTAAGCGCCTCTTTCTCCATTGTGATATTGCCGTTGAGATCGGCAGTCGTGCCTCTCACGATCGCGACATCGATTGGGAATGCCTTGTAGTACAGGTATTCGACGCCGTCGATTTGCATGAGGCGCACGATGTCCTCGGTCGTGCGCGCATTCAGCTTGCCGCCGCCATTGCGCGGATCGACGAACGTGCCGAGTCCCACGCTTGAAAGTTGTCCGGGCCGATGCGCGGCAATGTCGCGAAAGAGTTGGGAAATCACGCCTTGAGGCAGGTTATATGCCTCGATGCGATTCTCTATGGCGAGCTTTTGCAAGCCGGGAACCAGTCCCCAATGTCCGCCGATGACTCGCTTGACCAGCCCTTCATGCGCGAAATGGTTCAGACCTTTGGTGCGGCCATCGCCCTGACCTGCAGCATAAACAATCGTCAGGTCCTCGATCGGCTCTTGCGCTTCGGAAGGGGCTTGCTCATTGCTCTCGAGAAAGCGTGCTTCAAGCGCAATGGCCACCTCCTCCGCGAAGCCCACACCGACGAAGCCGCTCGTCGCGATGGTATCCCCCGAGCGAATCAACCGCACCGCCTCGCGCGCGGAGACGATCTTTCCGCGTTCCACGAGGCGCGTTGACGACGGGAACGGGTGACGAGGCGTGGCGGTCATGGTGTCTCCTTTATCCGATGCTCGTGCTAATCACTCTCACGATGCTTCGCATCACGGTATCACCGATTCTCAATCAATGGCTCGCCCCGAGATATGCCGCCTTGACGGAAGGATCGTTGCGCAACTGCTCCGCTGGCCCATGCGTGGCAACACGGCCGTTTTCGAGGACGTAACCGTAATCCGCGACGTTGAGCGCAGCAGCGGCGAACTGCTCCACGAGCAGCATCGTCACCCCGTCCTGCTTGAGACGCTCGATGATACGAAAGACCTCTTCGACGAGAATCGGCGCAAGGCCCATGGACGGCTCGTCGAGCAGCACGAGATCGGGATTCAGCATGATGGCGCGCGCCATTGCAAGCATTTGCTGTTCGCCGCCGCTCAGCGTTCCTGCGAGCTGGTGCCGGCGCTCCTTCAGTCGCGGAAACAACTCGATCGCCCGTTCGAGGTCCGCTGCCACATCGCCTTTTGGACGCGCCCAGGTCAGGCGTGGAAATGCGCCTAGCAACAGATTGTCGGTGACAGACATCGTCGCGAACACGCGTCTTCCTTCCGGCGAATGCGCCAGGCCGAGGCGCGCGATCTTATGCGAGTCCATTGCGTCGATACGCTTTGCGGCATTGCCGACGCCCATGGTAATTTCGCCGTCCGTCGGCCTGATCATGCCGGAGATTGCGCGCATGGTCGTTGTCTTGCCCGCGCCGTTCGAGCCTATCAGCGTGACCACTTTGGCCTTGGGTACGTCAAGCGAGATGCCGTGCAGCACTTTCACCTTGCCATAGCCCGCGTGGAGGTTCTTGATCGTTAGCATCGGTGATCCTCAGGCTGCTTGCGCGGCTTTGCCGCCCAGGTAGGCTTCAATGACTTTCTCGTTAGCCTGAATATCGGCAGGCTTGCCTTCAGCGATCTTCTGCCCGAAGTCGAGTACCGACACGGTATCGCACACGCTCATGACGACATCCATGTGATGCTCGATCAGCACGAGCGTAATGCCGTGATTGCGCACCTTGCGAATGATCGCGACAAGCTCGCGAATATCCGGCGCGGTAAGGCCCGCAGCGGGTTCGTCGAGCAGGAGCAATTGCGGATCGAGCGCAAGCGCTCGCGCAATCTCGAGCAGGCGCTGCTTGCCATAAGGAAGATTGCGCGCCTCTTCGCTCGCCACATGCTCGAGCCCCACGAAACGCAGCATGTTGAACGCGCGCTCACGTGCCGCCTGCTCCTCTCGCCGATAACGACGGCTCATCACGCCGACATCCGCGAAGTTCGAGCGGAAAGTATGGTGCAGGCCGACGAGCACATTCTCGAGCGCCGTCATCTCGCCGAACAGCTGCACGTTCTGGAAAGTGCGCGCGATGCCCGAGAGCGCGATCTTCGACGAAGTACGCCCGCCTAACGATTGTCCCTGGTATTGAATCACGCCCGACGTAGGCACATAGATGCCCGTCAGGACATTCATCATCGTGCTCTTGCCCGATCCGTTTGGTCCGATCAGGCCATGAATCGTGCCGCGTCTGACCGTCAGGCTGACGTCGTTGAGTGCTTTGAGCCCGCTGAACTGCATCAGCACGCCGCGTACGTCGAGAATGGCATCCGCCCCTTCTCGTGCGACGGCGGCTACTGCATCGTCTTCGCGTGTATCGCTTGCAAGGGCGTCGGTATCGACCTTCGTGACGCGCACACGTCCGAGACGAAGCGTCTTTCGCACGAAGCCGACGATGCCGTCCTGCAAGTAATAAACGACGAGCAGGATCATCAGGCCGAATATCGTCAGACGCCAGTCGGTCAGTGCATCGATCCAGAACGAGAATGCGGCGAGGCCCGCAGTGCCGATCATCGGGATCGCCACGCGTTGCGGCGTGGTCGTCTTGCGTGCGAGTGCGAGCGCCGCGCCCGCAACGACGAGCACGGCGAGTGCGGTAGCAACGACCCGAAAGTTCGCGATATCGTCGAGCAGTTTGGGCAGCAACACGATGACCGTCGAACCGATGATCGCACCGGTGCGGGTCTTGCGTCCGCCCATGATGATTGCAAGCAGGAAAAGAATCGTGAGTTCGAAGTTATAGGTATTGGGCGAAATGTATTGCTCGGAATACGAATAGAGACAGCCTGCCAGCCCGGCAAAACCCGCGCTGATGACGAACGCATAGACCTTGTAGCGATAAACCGACACACCCATGCAGTCCGATGCAATGGGGCTATCCCGCAAGGCTTCGAACGCACGTCCGAGATGCGACTTCAGCACGCGATGCACCACGATCAGCGAGGCCACCAGAAGCGCGGCAACGAGCCAGTAATATTCGACCTCGTCCAGCCTGTGCGCGCCGAATGTCGGCTTGGGAATCTTGAGTCCCATGGGGCCGTTCGTTAAGAAATCCATCTCGTTGATGAGGATCTGAATGATGGTGCCGAATGCGAGCGTGACCATCGCGAGATAGGGACCGGACACACGCAGCGCGGGCAAGGCGAGTATCGCGCCGAATGCGGCAGTGACAGCGATTGCGAGCGGTGCGGTCACGTAGAACGGCATGCCGAGCTTGGCGAAGAGCACGCCTGCCGTATATGCGCCGACGCCGAAGAGGCCAGCATGACCCAACGATACCTGGCCCGTATAGCCCACCACGATATCGAGCCCGAACAGCAGGATCGCATAAATCATGATGGTTTCGACGAGATGGATGTAATACGGATTGCCCGATACGACCGGGAATATTGCAAGCGCCGCAAGGCCGATCAGGGCCGCAATCCAGTTCTTTGCTTTCGTCATGGCCGCCTCAGACTTTCTTGATTGCCGTCTTGCCGAAAAGACCCGCAGGCTTGACCGCCAGCACGATCAGGAGCAACACGAGGCCAGGCACATCCTTGTAGCCGGTGGAGAGATAAAAGCCGGTCGTCGTCTCGGCGATACCGAGAATCATGCCGCCGACGATGATGCCCATCCCGCTCGACAAGCCGCCGATGATCGCCACGGCGAACGCTTTCAGCCCGAGCACGGCGCCCATCGTTGCACCCGTCAGTGTAAGCGGCGCGATCAGGACGCCGGCGAATGAAGCGGTCAGCGACGACAGCGCATACGAGAACGTGATGACGAGTCCCGTATTGATACCCATCAGCGCAGCGGCATCCCTGTCGTTCGCCGTCGCTACGACCGCCTTGCCGAAGATCGTCTTGCGGTTGAAGAATTCCACCGCGAGCATCATGACGAGCGCGCCCGCCACGACGAGCAATTCCATCGGCAATACATTTGCGCCGAAGACCTGAAGCGGCGCTTCGGGCAATGGCGAGGGAAAGCGCAGGTCGTCGCGTCCCCATACGTTTTCCGCGACGTTCTTGAAGATGATGCCAAGCGCAATCGTCGACATGATCCAGCCGAATTCGGACTTGATCTTGATAGCGGGCCGCACGCCGATTCGCTCGACGAACGAACCTTGCAAGAGACCGAACAGGCACACGAGCGGAATCATCAGCCAGTAGTTGACGCCGGCGGAAACGAGCGTCAGCCCCACGAGTGCGCCGAGCATGAGCGCATCGCCCTGACCGAAATTGAGCGTGCCGGACGTCGCGAATGTGAGCTGATAGCCGAATGCGATCACCGCGTAGATCATGCCGAGCGCGATGCCGCTATAAATGAGCTGAAGAAGAATCATCGTCTGGACGCCTCTGGATCGAAACACCAAGCGCATACGTCAAGCCGCGCCCACCACAGCGGCGGGCGCGGCTCTTACCCTCGGAATGGAACTCGTGCGTCAGTTCGAAGCGGTCGTCGTCTGCTTGGTGCGCAGCGTACTGCCGCCTTTCTTGTCCGCGTCGTAAGCGTAGATGACCCGCCCGCCCTTCACTTCGCCGATGACCGGCACGTTGGGGCTGATCGCTTCGTGATCTGCCTTCGTGAATGGCTTGTCGTAAGACATCACCACGCCGTCGACCTTGGTGTTGAGACTTTCCAGCGCTTCCTTCACCTTGGGACCATCGGTCGAGCCCGCCTGCTTGATGGCCGCCGCAAGCAGATAAATCGAGTCATAGCCTTGCGCCGCCGAGACGGGCGAATCGATACGATCGTTCTTCGGCTTGAATTCCTTGAGATACGCTTCGATGAACGCTTTGCGCTTCGGCGTGTTCGCATCCTGAATGAAGGTCTGCGGCATGCGAGCGCCTTCGCCATTCGTTCCGGCATTGTCGATATAGTTCGCCATGGAAAGTGTCCAGCTGCCGATCAGAGGCACTTTCCAGCCGAGCTTGGCCATGCCGTTCGCAATCTGCGCGAGCTCTGGCCCGATGCCGTAAGTCAGGACGGCTTCTGCGCCCGCCGCCTTTGCCTTGAGCAATTGAGCGGTCATGTCGACGTCCTTGATGTTGAATTTCTCGACTGCTACCGGCTTGACGCCTTTGGACGCCAGTGCCTTTTCGAGGTCTTCCCGGCCTAGCTGGCCATAGTTGGTCGAATCTGCAAGGATCGCGACTTTCTTGAAGCCGCGCTTGGTGATGGCTTCCTCGACGATCATCGGCGCCTGAATGCGGTCGGCGGCAGCATTGCGGAAGACATAGTTGTCGGGTTGATCGTCGAATTGCTTAGTGACGACCGACCCTGTCGCGACATTGTTGAAGACGGGAATCTTTGCTTCCTGAAAGAAGCGCTGAGACGCAAGCGCAACGCCGGTGTTGATATAACCGACGACTGCGACCACTTTCTCCTTGTTGATGAGTTCCTGTGCGATCTGCACGCCGCGCTCGTTCTTGGCTTCGTCGTCGCGTTCGACGAGAACGATTTGCCGCCCGAGCACGCCGCCCGACTTGTTGATTTCCGCAGTCGCGAGCCGCACGCCGTCGCGCATGCTGACGCCCATCGACGACGAGCCGCCCGTGAAAGGGCCATCGACGCCGATCTTGATCGGATCAGCCGCATAGGCCGACGAAAAAACGCCGAACGCGAGCATCCCCGCGATAAGCTTCATCTGCATTCCCATTTCTGTCTCCGTCGCTTGAACCGCTTTGTGAAAGCCTGCCCGCCCGCTTTTTATCGTTGTCGCTTTAATTAGGCGCTTGGTGAGCGAGTTTAGAAAAATGTAAGGATCAGACCATATTCGGACATACCCGAACGGCACGAGCGTTAGCGCACATCGAAACGGAAAAACGGCGGCATCCCGAAGCGGCCGCTTCGGGATGCAAAGAAAGAGCCTTGAGCGCAATGCACCGCTTTAGCGCGGCGCGCCGTGCTCGATGGCCTGCGTGAACTGCCGCAACACCGCGCTGGACGCGTCCGTCACGGCCCAGAACGTCATGCCGTCGTGGTGCCAGCGGGCCAGCGCGTAGCCGTCGTCGGACTGCGTAACGACGGACTGTCCATCCTTTAGGAGAGGCTTCTCGGGGAAAACATAGACGTCGATGGGATGCTTCAGATAGCGATAGACGACCACGGCAACCGGCCGATGCCCGACGTAATCGAGCCTTCCTCCGACGAGAGCGAAGCCCGGTCCTGCCGGATCGACCACAGGCGGCGCATAGTCGATACGGCCGTTGAACCACGGCTTGACCGTGTGTTTGTCGCTGGACAATACGTCGATGGCCCGGTCCGACATCAACGCGCGCACATGGCTCGACACGATCTCTTGCGCGATAGGCGCATCGCTCGCAAGACGCGGCGCGGTCTGGAACCACAGGATTGCGCCTAAAACCATCGCGCTCAGCGTCGCGCCCGTGAATGCACCGCCGAAGAACGGCCACGGCGAGGCGAGCGCAAGACGCCAATGACGGCGATTCCGGCTTTGCCCGGTCTTCTGCGCGCGACGACTTTCCTCGCGCACACGCGCCAGCACTTGAGCGCGCAAGTGCACCGGCGCGCGCTGATACAGCGAGCCATCGTTCAGCCTCGTTTGGAGCGAAGCGGTTTCGTTATTGTCCATTGCCCGACTCCTCGGAATGACCCGGCTCCGACTTGCGCACGAGCCGCACGCTCGGTCTGTCGCATTGCGCCGCGCGCACCGCCCCCGCCAGCATCTTGCGGCCACGCGCAAGGCGCGACATCACTGTTCCTATCGGCACGCCCGTGATTGCCGCGACTTCCTTGTAACTCATGTCTTCGAGTTCGCGCAGCACCAGCACTTCGCGAAAGGCAAGCGGCAAGGCTTCCAATGCGCGGTGCACGAGATGTATTTCGTCCTTGCGCACGGCAAGCGTCTCGGGATTCACGCCCGCTTCGTCGGACCAGCCGGGCAAGGCTTCATCGCCGCCGATGTCTTCATCGTAGGGCGTCCCATCGGCTATTTGCACGCGCTTGCGCCACTCCGTGAACCACGTATTGCGCACGATAGCCAGAAGCCACGCGCGCGCATTCGCGTTTTCACCGCCTTCGAAGCCGCTAAAGAAACGGAAAGCGCGCAAATAGGCTTCCTGCACGACATCGTCTGCGTCGCTGGCACTGCCGGATAGCCAGCGCGCAAGGTTATATGCGGCGTCGATGTGCGGCATCACGGTCGCCTCGAAGCGCGCATGCGGGGAATTCTCTCTCGACCTGCTGTGCCACATCGCGCGGGTCTCCTCAAGGCGAATCAACGCACGCTTGATGTCACGCGTGCACGTCTTCCATTACTTCTCCGGGGACCGCTTTATTCCCTCTCTCCGAGAAAATCTTCAAGGAATATCGCGCCGCGTCTGCCGGTTCGATGGACGGATGCCCGCTGCGTCATTCAGAGCCTCTTACATCACTCGCAAAGGAACCGTCATGAACACCGAATCCAGGGATTTGCCGCCCGCGTCCGAACTGGACGATCACGGCAAGCGCCGGCGCACCGCTCTCTCCTGCATGGCGTGGGCGGGTGCGGGCGTGTTATGGACGATCAGTGGCGGAGTGCCGCGCTCGCGCCTGATTTCCTCGGCTTATGCTGAGGAAAGCGCGCAGTCCTTCAGTTTCGTGCAGATCAGCGATAGCCATATCGGTTTCAACAAGGACCCGAACACGGAACCGACGAGTACGCTCGAAGCAGCTATCGGCCAGGTGCGCAAAATGCCCCAGCGCCCCGCCTTCATGATTCATACCGGCGACATTACGCATCTCTCCGCGCCCGCACAGTTCGATGCTGCGACGCAAATCATCGGCAATGCCGGCATGCCGGTGCATTACGTCCCCGGTGAACATGACGTACTAGTCGATAACGGCGCCCCGTTCTTCACGCGCTTTTCCGGCCAGTATGGACGCGGCAGCACGCGTCACTGGTATAGCTTCGACGAGGGCGGCGTTCATTTCATCGGCTTGACGAACGTAATCGACCTCAAGGGCGGGGGCCTCGGCTTTCTAGGCAATGAACAACTCGCATGGCTCAAGCAGGACCTGCAAGGAAGGACGAGCAGCACGCCCATCGTGGCATTCGCGCATATCCCGCTATGGGCGCTTTATCCCGCGTGGGGCTGGGGTACCGACGACAGCGCGCAAGCCCTTGCCTTGCTGAAGCGTTTCGGCTCGGTAACGGTACTGAACGGACATGTGCATCAGGTCGCGCAGAAAGTGGAAGGCAACATGCGGTTTTACTCGGCCATGTCGACCGCGTTTCCCCAACCCGCGCCCGGCGCCGCCGCGGGACCCGGACCGATGAAAGTCGGTGCGGACCGCTTGCGATCGATGCTCGGCCTGCGCGCCGTGACGCACGTCACAGGACGCGAGCAACTCGCTATCGTCGATACATCGCTTGCGGAGGCATGAGCATGAACACCACGCTCATTCGACAATGCGCCCGCCAGCTTGCAATCGCGCTCGCGGTCAAGGGTCTCATCGGCGCAATGCCCTTCGCTTGCGCCGAGGAACCCGCGCAGCAGGTTGCGGCAATCGGCGCGCCGGTCGTGTCCATCGACAATTTCGCGTTCAATAAGGACACGCTGACGGTCCCTGTCGGCACGAAGGTGACATGGATGAATCACGACGACATGCTGCATACGATCGTCGACGAAGGCAAGTCATTCAAGTCCGACCCGCTCGACAATGGCGATAGCTTCTCGCATGTTTTCGACAAGCCGGGAACCTATAAGTATTTCTGTTCGCTGCATCCGCACATGACGGGGACCATCATCGTGCGATGAACGCGTGACGCCACGGCATCCCTTCAGCTTCGCGCCCTGGCGATTGCATCGAGGTTGCCTTCGCCGAACCCGTGATGCCCGCGCCGTTCGACGATCTCGAAGAACATATCGCCGGGTTCGCGTTCGATGAAGGTCTGCAAGAAGAGTTGCGGCGTGCCGTCGGGCAGGATTTCGCCATCGACGAGAATGCCGCGCGTGCGCAGCTTGTCGATATCGAGGCCGTGACCAGGCAGGCGGGCGTCGATCTCATCGTAATAGCGCTGCGGGGGCATCAGGAAACGCACGCCCCGGGCGCTAAGCGCATCGACGGAAGCAAAGATATCGGCGGATGCGAGGGCGATATGCTGAACGCCCTCGCCTTCATGATCGGGCAAATATTGCTGCATGAGGCCCGTGCGATACGTGCCTTCCTCATAGACGGTGATGCGAATCGAGCCGCACGGCGAGATCGTGACGGCGGAATCCTGCGACACGTGCCAGTCCGGATGCACTTGATGAATCTCGCGGAAGTGCAGCACGTCGTCGTAAAAATCGAGCCATTCGCGGATGCGGCCAGCGCCGACCGTCTGCGTGAAGTGATCGACTTCGAGCAGGCCCGCGCCTTTCGTATCGGCGCTTGCATCGGGAATTGCACGGAAATCGATGTCGTATATCGATGCTTCGCCGCTATTCTTGCCCGGCCACTGGTCGACGAAATACATATGGGAATCGCCGATGCCTTGAATAGCCGGTATTGCCAGTTCGTTAGGGCCAATCTTCTCGCCCTCGAAATCCCATGCGCCGTAATCGACGGCCCGCTCATGCGCCGTTTGTGCATCCATCACGCGAATGCCGATGGCGGCAATGCCCACGCCATGCGTTTGCGCGAACCGCGTCGCGAATGAATCCGGCTCCGAGTTCAAAAGAAAATTCATGCTGCCCTGACGATACAGCGTGACCGCCTTGCTGACATGCTGCGCAACGGGCGTGAAGCCTAGCCGCCCGAATAACCCGGCGAGTCCCTGTGGATCGGGACTCGAAAACTCTACGAACTCCAGCCCCGCAATGCCGAGCGGATTGCCGCCGATTCGAGAGTCGGCGGCCGCGCTGGCGGACGGCGGAAAGTCAGCGGAGTCGGACTGGGTCATCGGCAATACCTCGGTCTGTACGAACTGGTTCACGGATGCGAAACCTACCATGACTACCGCATCGTGTGCCACGGTCACGTTTGCGCATCGCATCTTCCCAGCTAGAGTAGCGGCAGCCTGTCGTCCGTGTCAAAGCCGCGCCCTCGGGCCTCAGGCCGCGAGCCGTGCTGCGCTCATCGAGGGACGCCTTACCTGCGGCGGAAATACATTCCAGCTGCCGTCGTCGTGCCGGAAGAAGAGGATCGCGATGACGCCGCCTGCATGCCATGCCTCGATGCAGACGAAGCGCATGCCCGTGACAGGCGAACGGCACAGCCGCACGACGCGTGCCGGATGCGCCGGCGAAGGTGCGAGCCACTTGTCGACGGCCCAGTGAAGCGAATTTTCGGGGATGTCCATGATTGGTCTCCTCACATGACTAAAGACGTATCCATTCCGCTATTTGCAAACGCACTGCGCCTGCCGCGCCGTTCGGCCCAGAGATAAGTCTTGAGCAGTCCCCTGAGCGCATCGAGCGCGACGCCCGGATGAACGAGGCACGCGCGCACCTGACTGCTGCGGGCTTCGCCGAACAGGCACCAGGAAACGAAGTGCTCGCAGTTGTTCGTCAAGAGGCGATAACGGTCTTCGCCGAGCCTGCTGCGTGCGCGCCGCACCGCTTCCTTGCCGGTGAAACGGGCGGCAGCATTCGGGCGCATCGTCACGGCATAGCCGCCCGCAAACTGCGCGAGAGTCACTTCCTCGATCGGGCCGCGATGAAGCGATTTCGCAAAGCCGGCATAGTGGATAACCATGCCGTTGCCCGCATATATTCCGTGATGTTCATATCCGGAGCGGCGCGTGACGACCTCTGCGCCGAGCGAAAAGCCGTAGTCGACGGCTTCTTCTTCGATCGATCCGGACGGTTCGCTGCATGACATGGCTCGCTCCGCTTCGATTTTCTTAGGCTGGCGCCAAGTGTTTGTGCGGCGCCTCGTTGCGGTGTCTTTTGCAGCTTTCTTGCCAGTTTTATAATCCCTTGATTTTTATGGCATTAGCGATTCATCGTGCGTGCCTGGCAGCGTGTGGTGTCTGCGTTGAACAAACGACGCCTGATCGATTCTGTTGGCCGCGAGCCGTCCTTTCATGCGAGTCAGGCGTGTCGGTCATGGACTGACGCGTGCATTGTGAAAGTCGGTCCCAAACCAACGCCAGGTGTCGCGGACCCGCCCGCGGCGGACCCTCAGCGCGATTCTCTGCGTCGGCATACGACTTGCATTGGCTCGTGCGTCTCGAGAGCTTTGCGGAGAACTGATATGAGCGCCCTTTTCGTTGCCGACCTCGAATGCGATCGCGAACTCAGCCGTGCCGATATGGCGTTCATCAGGGGCGGCGGCGGCGCACCGTGGGTCTACGGCTGGATCACGCCGTATATATCGGGGCGGCAGGAAGGGTTCGGGGGTGTCGTCAACATCTACGAAATCACGAACAACTTCACGGCGGACCAGATGATCAATCAGTTCCAGTCGGTCGATGTTCATAATTCCGGCAATGGCGCCAGCTTGAACGTCAGCCCGAACGCAAACTCGGCGAACAGCGTGAGTTAGCGGCTGGCGCCTTTAGCGCGGAGAATGTTAGGCGCACAATCGGCGGATCGCTTGCTTGCTTCGAACCAAGGGAGGTTGTCGTGACCTTCACCGCTGACTTCGTATGGACATCGGCTGCCCGGTCCGATGTCGGATGCATTCGGCAAATCAACGAAGACGCCCTGCTCGACTCGCCCGAGCGCGGCCTATGGGCCGTCGCCGATGGCATGGGCGGGCACGCCGTAGGCGATCTCGCGAGCCGCATGGTCATCGAGAGCCTGTCGGCTATCTCTTCGGATGGCGGGCTCGCCAGCGTCATTGCTGATGCGCGCGAACGCCTCATCGACGTGAACGAGAAATTGCGCGTGGAGGCTGCCCGGCGGCTGGTATCGCGGATAGGCAGCACGGTCGTGGTGCTTGCCGCTCGCGACGGCGCATGTGCGTGTCTGTGGGCTGGCGACAGCCGGATCTATCTCTTCAGAAATGGACGGCTCGTGCAATTGACCCGCGATCATAGCCACGTCGAAGACCTCAAAGCGCGCGGACAGTTGACCGCCGAAGAAGCGTTGCATCATCCGGCGCAGCATTTGATCACGCGTGCAGTGGGCGCGCTCGACGTGCTCGATCTCGATGAAAGCACCGTCCCGCTAAACGATGGCGATACCTTTCTCTTATGCAGCGATGGTTTGTCGAACGAACTGAGCGAAGCGGAGATGGCGAGCGAACTCACGGCCGGAGATTGCGAACTCGCGGCGCAAAGACTCCTTGAAAAAGCACTCGAACGCGGCGGGCGAGACAACATCTCGCTAGTCGTCGCGCATGCCGAAGATGTGATGGCAATGGACAGAACGCAGGTCAATCCGTCGATTTAGCTTCTTTTGCCTTCTGCGCGGCAAGCCGGAAGTCCTTCGAATGCAGCCCATGCTTCTTCAACAGCATTTGCAGGTGCGAACGGTTCATTTCATAGCGCCGGGCAAGTTCCGCAACCGTTCCGCCCACTTCCTGCAAGCCGCGCTCCAGAAATGCCCGCTCCGCTTCATCGCTTGCAACGCGCTTGGCCTCACTCAGAGAACTTGCCGTGGCAATGCGATTGCCATTGGCCGATGCCCCGCCGATCGCGAGCGAAAGCGGCGATTTGGGCCGTATGTCCAGCGGAAGATGCTCGATATCCGCCATCTCTCCCGCGAGACAAGCAAGCCGGTACACCACGTTGCGCAGTTCGCGGATATTGCCGGGATAGTCGTAATTGCGCAAAAAATCACGCAGGCGCGGCGACATTCTTACAGGGCGGCGCTTGAGCGTGGCCGCAGCTTCATCGCCGAAGTAGGCGAGCAGGAGCGGTATCTCGTCGCGACGCTCGCGCAGCGCCGGCAACGTCACGTGAATGACGCTCAGGCGATAGAACAAGTCCTCGCGAAAACGCCCTTCGTCGCAAAAACGCCGTAAATTGCGGTTCGTTGCCGCGACGATGCGCGTGTCGACCGCTATCGGTTCGTCCGACCCTACGCGCTGAATCTCATGCGCTTCGAGCACGCGAAGCAATTTGACTTGCCCTGAAAGCGGCAGCTCGCCGATCTCGTCGAGAAAGATGGTCCCCGTATGCGCACTCTCGAATTTTCCTTTGCGGTCGTTCGTCGCGCCGGTGAAAGCGCCCTTCCGATGCCCGAACAGTTCGGATTCCAGCAGATTCTCCGGAATGGCGCCGCAGTTGACTGAAATATAGGGCTTGTCCGCCCGAGAGCCGTTGGCGTGAATGACCTTGGCCATCAACTCCTTGCCGGTGCCGCTTTCGCCATCGATCAGAACGGGCAGATCCGTCGGTGCAGCTTTTTCCGCTATTTCCAGTGCTTCCAGCAGTTTTGGATTGTCACCGAACGTGCCTTCGAATACGAAGCTGCGTTCGATCAGTGCCTGCCGTCGCGCGCCGGCCGACAGCTCACGCTTGGGCTCTGCAGCTGCGGCTTGCACGAAGCGCTCCTTGTGCGAAAGCTGCATGACTTCGTCGCGCAAGGCGCTTGCCTGACGCAACAGCTTTTCGATCTCCGGGCGCTCGAGCCGGGATGTCCATCGCAGCGTCGAGCGCAATATCTCGATCTTTTCGATGATTCCCGCATACGAGATCGCCGATGCAGGCGCGCCGCTGTCGCTTTCGGGTTGGTCGAGTATCTTCATGCTGCGCTCAATTGCTTCTGCACGAGTTGGTAATACATGCCTTTTCTCGCGACGAGTTCGTCGTGCTTGCCCTGCTCGACGATCCCGCCTTCATAGAGCACGAGAATCTTGTCGGCGCGCATGATCGTCGAAAGGCGATGCGCGATGATGACTGCGGTGCGTCCCTTCAGGATCTCCTGCATGTTGCCGAGAATATTGCTTTCCGATTGCGTGTCGAGTGCGGACGTAGCTTCGTCGAACACGAGCAGGCGCGGATCGTGATAGAGCGCGCGGGCGATGCATAGCCGCTGGATCTGCCCGCCCGACAGCCCGACGCCCCGCTCGCCGACCACTTGTTCATAGCCGAGCGGCATGCGCGTGATGAACGCGTGGGCATCGGCCATCTTCGCGACTTCCTCGATGCGCCTCCGGTCCGGCGCTTCATCGCCGCTCGCTATGTTGTCGGCAATCGTGCCGGAGAAGAGCAGATTGCTTTGCATTACATAGCCGATTTGCGCGCGATAAAAGCCTTTGTCGATCACGTTGATGTCATAGCCATCGACCGTCATCTTGCCTTCGCTCGGCGCATAGAAGCCGACCAGCAGTTTGGCAAGCGTCGTCTTGCCCGACCCGCTGCGGCCGACTACCGCGATCAGTTCACCCGGCTTGATATCGAAGCTGATGTTCTCCAGGACATAAGGGGTGTCGCCATCGCCATAACGGAAGTACACGCCGTTGAAGCTGATATTGCCCTGAAGGTCGGGCAACATGACGCGCTGCTGCATTTCCGATGGCTTTTGCTCGGGCTCGATATCGAGTACATCGCCGAGCCGCTCCATTGCGACGCCCGCATCGTTGAGCAGGCTCCACAAGCCGATGAGTCCCATGAGCGGCGACAGCACGCTTCCCATGAATGCGTTGAACGCAATGAGTTGACCAATGGTCAGTTCCCGCGAAAGCACGAGATTGGCGCCAACCCATAGCACGGCGATGGTCGTCGCGGCGTTCAATAACTGACTGCACAGACCGACTGCAATATTGAATCGCTGCGACTTGTACTGCACTTCCAGTGACTTCGCGTATTTCTTTTCCCACTTGAGGCGCACCGCGCGCTCGATACCCATTCCCTTGACGGTTTCGACGCCGCCCAAGGCTTCCATCAGATAAGACCGGGCGTCCGTGCTGGAAGAGAACGTCTCGCGCGCATTGTGCTTGATGCGCGGCGTCGCCAGCACCGTCAGGGCCATGAGTGGAATCACGAATGCGATGAGCAACAACGTGAGCTTCACGTTGTACAGGAACATGATGGTGAAGTAGATGAACACCATCAGGAGATTCAGCACCGTCGTGACCGTGGACTCGGTGAGAAACGCGCGGATCGTATGGTTTTCCTGAAAGCGCGCGAATACGTCGCCAGTCTTGCGTTTCGCAAAGAAGATGAACGGAAGCGAGAACGTATGCTTGAAGAACTGCGACATCATGGAGAAATCCATGTTACGCACCATGAAGTTCGCGAGATAGGCGCGTATGGTGGACATCAGCTGCGAAAAGAGATTCGCAACGATGAGCCCTGCGATGAGCACATGCAGCAGCCCGACGTTTTGATGCACGATCACGCCGTCCAGTATGTTCTGGATGATGAGCGGCGGCACGACGCCCAGGACCTGAATGACAAAGGTGGCAAGGAAAAGGTGAAGCAGTATCTTGCGATAAGGCTTCAAATAGCCGACGAAGCGTATCCACGGTGAATTCGACACCGCCTTCTGCACGAGGTCGTGCGCAGGCGTGAACAGCAGACATGTGCCGCCCCAGCCGCGCTCGAACTCGCCCGCCGTCATCTTTCTGAACCCGATTGCCGGGTCCGCTACCCAGACGTTCTCCGTCGATATCCCATAGACGATGATGTAGTGGTAGCCCTCCCAATGCGCGATGAACGGCAATTCAAAGCCGCGTAGCGATTCATACGTGCATTGCATGCCGCGCGTCGTGAATCCGAGTGCCTCGCCCGCGCGCGCGAGACTGTCCAGCGTCGCGCCTTGTGTCGTCACGTTAGCGAGTTCGCGGAGTTTGCCGAGCGTCATGCCGATGCCGTAATGCCGGCATATCATGGCGAGACACGCAGCGCCGCAGTCCATTTCTTCCGCCTGCTCGACCCAGGCAAAGCGCTTGATGATGCGCTCGCCCAGTTCGGGCTTCGTTTGCAGGTCCAGCATCGCGGGCAGCTTGCGACGCTCCGCGAGCTTCCTTTGCCGCTGCAGTTCACGCTCGATGTATCGAATGCGTTCTTCAAGCACCTCGCGCAGTTTGACATTGCGTTCGATGATGAAATGAACCGTCTTCTCGGGTATGACGAGCAAGCGCGTATCGACGGTCGCAATGGCCGAAGCGATTTGCTCCTGACGCATCACGCAAGCCTTTTCGCCGAAGATCTCGCCGGGGCCGAGCGTCGCCAGCACATGCTGCTGGCCGCCTTCTTCCCGCACGATGCGCACTTCTCCCTGACGAACGACATAGAGACGCCTGTCATCACGCGAATCCTGCTTGAAGATTTCCTTGCCTTCGCCGATACGCTTGACGCCGACACTGCGCACGCATTCTTCCAGTTCCGCCTTGTTCAGCTTGCCGCGCAGATCGAACAGCTTTGCGACGAAGCCTCCCGCCGAAGCAATGGCGACATAGCTCGTGACGAAGGCAAGCGCGGCAGGATTCTTTGCAATGACCGGCTCGATGACACTGCGCGGAATGAATAGCAGTTCCGTCTTGCCAGACGAGCGCACGGACGATTCATGCCGATACTCACGCAACATTGCGATATCGGCGAACGTCTCACGCTCCTTCTTGACCCCCATGCTGATTTCTTTGCCGTGCTCCTCCGTGAAGATGCGCACAGAGCCGGCCCTGACGATAAAAAGTCCGTCTGCAGGATCACCGGCATTGCATACGGTCTCGCCGAAACCATAGCGCCGCGACTCCACGTGAGCGGCCAATTGCTCCGTCTCCTCGCGCGAGAACGGTGAAAGAATTTCGACGGCCGCAAGAAAATCGGCGGTCGAATCGAAATTGGCAGGGGCGTCCATTGGCGTGGCGATGGGGTCAGCGAGCTTCGATCACATGCTCTTGCGCACGCGCAAGCAGCCATTCTTCGCGCAACAGCCGGCGTATTTCGGCGGTCACGTCTTCATCCAGCGCCGCGGGATATTTGGCCGTGACCGCGAAGATCTCATAGGCAGAGCCATCGGCGGAAACGAAGGGGCCGAGCAAATCGCCGGGTGCGGCGTTGAAAACTTTCGCTTCGATTTCGGGTTTGAGTTGCCCGCGCATGACGCGCCCTATTACGCCACCACTTTCGCGGGTATCGGCAAGCGAGTGTTCGCGCGCCATGTCCGCGAAGCTGTCGGGATCGTCGCTTAGATAGGAAATCATTTCCTTGGCGCTTCCTTCTGTGTCTAGCACGATATGACTGACTTCGATGCTGTCGAATTTCGGCGAATTGAGCTGGAAATATTCTTCGATGGCGGGCTGCGTGCCGACCTTGTCGAGCATCTTCTCCTGATACAGCGTGTCGGTGATGAAGACTTCGAATTCGTCGAGACTCACGCTCAGCGCATCGAGATAGTTGTTCATATCGGCCGCGCGATGCAGCCCGCGTATGCGCCGGAACTGGTCGGCGCGCGTCTGGATCTCATCGGCCGTCAACTCGATCCCCGCCTTCCTGGCGGCGCGCACCGTGAGCTTGTCGCGCACCAGTTGCTCGATGAGTCCGTCGAACTGGCCATTGAGTTTCAGAAGCCGGATGAACTCGCCTACATCGACCACTTCTTCATCGATACGCACGATTGCCGTCATATCGCTCTCCGTTTGGATTAGCCAGCCACGTTGCGGAATGGATCGAGGCCCAGATCGATAAGCCGCCTTTCACGCACGACGACTTCCGCTGAGGCAGTCATGCCGTAGCGCAGCGGATAGCGCGTGCCGCCGATCTGGTAGTAATCGCGATCCAGCGTGACGCGCCCTTCGTACACCGGCTGTTTAGTGGCCGGGCTCGGCTTGGTTGCGGGCGAAATGAAGGCGAGCGTGCCATCGATCACGCCATACCGTTGATAAGGAAACGCATTGAACTTGAGCTTGACGCGCTGCCCTTCTCTCAGGAATGCGCGATCATGCTCGGCAATTTCGATCTTCAGTACTGGCCGCGCATTGGCGGGCGCAATGCCGCCGAGCGGCGTATTGGCCTGAATCTTGTCGCCGGGCTGCGTGGATGTCACGTCGGTGACGACGCCCGACACCGGCGCGAGAATCAACAGAAAATTGTCCTTGTCGATGTTCTCGAAGCGAATGCGCGCCGCTGCATCCGCGACGAGGCGCGCGGTTTGCAACTGCAGGCGCAGCTTGTCTTCCGTGCTCGCCACTTCGCGCATCGCCGCTTCGTATTGCAGCCTTAAGTTAGTGGACTCCTGACCGCTCGTTTCGAGCTGCGCCTTGGCCTGCGTAAATTCGTGGCTCAAACGGAAGTCCAGCTCGGCGAGCTTCGCCTGCTCCACGCGATACGCCCCGTCAGCTTCGAGATAGATATTGCGCTTCGCATCCACTTGCGATTCGGACACCCCACCGCCGCCCGGCAACGCGAACAGGCGAGCGAAGCGATCCAGTTCGTTCTTTGCAGCATCGCGCGCACGTCGTGCGTTTTCAAGCGTGCTGCGCTGCTCCTGCAGTTGCGCCTTCTGACCTTCTGCCAGCTTGCTCGTGCCTTCAGTCACGCGCTGCTGATGCTGATGCTCCTCGATCTCCATCTGATTCTTGAGCGCCACGATCCTGCGCTCCATGAGCAGTTTCTTTTCGGGGAACTGCTTCCATTCGCGCTCGGCGTCGTCCAGCTTGAGCTGAGCTTCGAGCGCATTCGTGGCCGCTTCGATCGCGCCGCGTGCGTTGAGACGAGCGACGACATCGTCCTTGCGAACGGGTTGTCCTTCCGCGATGTACAGATCGGCAAGCTCGCCATCGATCGGCGCATAGAAGCGTCGCACTTCCGATTCCGGTGCTAGCGTGCCCTGCGCCGTCACCATGACATCGGCATGACCGACGAAGGACCACACGAGCGCAGCGACCACGAGCGATACCATTGCATACACGAGCGCCCGCGTCAGCCTGAGCGGCTCGGCCGTCAGGATGGCGATGCCTTCCGCGCCGTGATCCTCCAGCGCTTCGGAGAAGGGCTTAAGGGGCGCGTCGCGTTTCATCGGCGCCTCCTTTCAGCAACGCGAGCTTGCTCTGCAGCAAAGCGGGTTCGAGCACCATGCGAAGGTCCTGCAGGGAACGCCGTTGCAGGTCCACTTCGTTGTCGATGTCGCCCTTCAGCGCGCTCCATTTATCCGGATCGCCGTTCACCTGTTTCAGGATGCGCATGCCACGCGATGCTGTGTCTTGCGCAGCCAACAAGAGGTGCGCCTGCGTGCGGAACGCGTCGGATACGCCCGATTCCAGCCGTTGTGATCCGCCTATGCCGCCGTTGGTCCGATACTGCGCCCAAAGCGCTTGCGCCTGATTCATCAACGATTGGGCGCGCGACGCTGCTCTGCTCTTTAGCGCAGCAATGTCGGGATCGACTGCCTTGGCGAAATAAGTGTCGCCTTGGGCATCGAGCGTTTCGTTGAAGGACAGCACTGCATCTTCATACTGTTTCGAGCCGCGCGCTTTTTGCAACTCTGCGAACTGGGCGGCCACCGATTGTTTATGCGCGATTTCCTTTTGCACGGTCGGCGACCACGTTCCTTGCGGCAGCCTTCTCAGCGCATCGATGGCGCTTGCGCTATTTCCATTCGCCCAGGCAGCCGACACTGCCGCATATTGGGCGCGCACATCCGGCGAAGGTAACTGGCTTGCGTTCAGGAGCGCAAGTCGCTCCCTGAACGGCGGTGTCGAGAAGTCCGCCTTGTTCAAAGCCGTAATCAGAGGCGCAAGGCTCGGCTCGCTCATTGCGCGCTTGACGTTCGCATAGCCGCTTGCATCGGCACGAATGCGATCCAGACCGCTCAGGCGCGGGTACTTCTCCGCGTATTCCTTGAGGACCGCGTCGATGGCGTCGAGGTCGTCATCGGCAAGACTCTTTGCAACGCTCGCATTCAGCCGGTCGATGGCCGCCAGATATGCCGAATCGTCACTCTGCAGCTTGCGCAAGTGGCTTAGCGCCAGTGCATACGGATCGCGAAACTCGGGTACATATCCCGCGATGCGATCCAGATCGCGCTGATGGCCGGAAGCGTCCGCTTCCCAATGCCTGAGGATGTCCGCGATGCTGGCCTCATCCGCGTAGATGCGAATGGGCGCATCCGGTCCACCGCGCCCCATGACGAAGCGTTCGAGCTTGCCTATCCAGCCGAGTTCATCGAGCATCGAACGCACGTCGGTATTGTGTGCCGAGAGCGTTTTCATTTGCGTGAGGATGGCATCTGCGTCGGCGTGCTTCCCAGCACGCAAGGCGTCGAGCCAGCGCGGCACGCCGGACTTCAGCACGGCCTCCGTGTTCATCGCCGTAAAGCGCATGTCGTTCGCATGTGCTTGCAGATACTCGTCGCTGAAGGCGGCGGCTCGCGCGTAGTCGCCGCTTGCCATCAGCGACTTTGCATGACGCTCCGGGAAGCCTCCATGAAAGAGCGCGACGCCGACCCCGATCAATGCGACGACAGCGCATGCCGCCACGATGCGTGCGCGTCTCGCGGCGCGAATGTCCTCGGCGGCGAATGCCTTGCGCAGTTCCGTCATGAAGAGCGCGACTTTTCCACGCTTGCCCGCATGAGTCGAAGCGGATGCGTCCTTGAGGGCGGCGTGCGCGTCCTCGTTCACTTCGTCGTCGGCGGGCGCGGACTGATCGATGCAAAAGATATCGAGGAACGAGTGTGCGGAACCGACGAAGGTCGTTTTGTCGCTATCGTGTTCAGCGTCGATTTTCCGATTGGGCTCCGATGGCACGGCCATCTCGGTAAGCGTAGACTCGCCCTCCTCGTCATGAAGATGCACGCGATAGGCGAAGTGTGTCCCGCCGAACGCCAGCGTGTCGCCATTCTTGAGTTCGACGGCGTGATCGCTCATTCGCTGTCCGTTGACGAACGTGCCATTGGTGCTGCCGAGGTCCTCGACGAAAGGCGCACCGCCCCGGAGGAACACGTGTGCATGGCGGCGCGATACGTAGTTCACCTGATGCGGGTAGTCGTTGCGATAACGCGCGAACGTCTCATCGGTTTTGCTCACCAGAAACGGGAACTTCGTCAGCTCTATGGGCGACAGGCCGCGATCGTCGTGTTGCGGGTCGAGCGTCAACGCGAGCGGCTTGGGCGCATGCGTGCGCCGTCTGCGCGGCACGAACTGAACGCGATACGCAAGCCGGTTCCCAAAGGCAATCTCGTCGCCATTTGCGAGGCGCATGGGTACGTCACGCACGGGCGTGCCATTCAGCGCCGTGCCGTTCTTGCTGGCGAGGTCCGCGATATATGCGTGGCCGTGCTCGATGAAAATGCGCGCGTGCCGGCGCGACAGCTGGGCGACGGCATCGGGCGGGCTTTCGTCGAACGGCGGTTCTGCGCGTCCGATTGCGAAGAGATTTTCATCGATGCGTATTTCGCTGAGCGGATCGTCCAGACCGCCGCGCGATACGGGCTTGAGAACGATGTCGAACGCCTCGCCCACGCTTGGCTGCTGTTCCGCTATCGGATCGCCTGGAGCCATGTTCACGTCGCAAGGTTCGTCCAGCCGCCATCGAAATAGACGCCATGCGGCGGCTGTCTTGAGTTTAAGTCACGCATCGTCTTAGTCAATTAGCAGCGCTTTGCACGTCGACCGTGGACCATCCGCCGCCGAGCGCCTTGTAGAGCGTCACCGTGTCGGAGAGCATCTGCTGATGGTTGGCGAGCAACGCAAGCTGCGCGGCCAGAAGCGTACGCTCGGTCTCGAATACTTCGAGCTGCGAAATCACGCCTTCCTTGAGTTGCGCATCGATTTGCGCCGCAACGACGGTCAGATGCGCGACTTCTTGCTGCAACTCGCCGCGCTGCTTCGTATGCGCATCGAGATTGACGAGCGCGTTCTCCACTTCCTCGAAAGCGCTCATGACCGTGCTGCGGTATTGCTGTTCGGCGACCGTGGTTTGCGCCTGAGTGGTCTTGACGCGAGCGCGGACAGCCGGATCGAGAATCGGGATGTTGATGCTCGGCAAGAAGCTGAACGTGAAGGACTTCAGTAAATCCGTTAGCGCGAAGCTCGCTGTTCCGCCGCGCCCCGTCAGGCTGATCGTCGGCAATTGCGCGAGCTTCGCCTGGCCGACGAGATCGTACGATTCGAGCACACGGTATTCGGCGGCAATGAGATCGGGCCGACGCGACAGCAATTGCGACGGCAAGCCCGCCGGCACGGGCGGAATCTGCACGCGCTTTTGCAACTGGCCATCCGGCACTCTGAATTCGCCAGCGGGAACGCCCATTAGCGTTGCAAGTGCGTTGTTCGCAAGATCGCGCGAGCGGCGCAACTCCAGCAGATCGCGCGTCAGACGATTCAGTTCCGCGCGCTGCGTCAGCACTTGCGTATGCGGCACGAGGCCATTTCTTTCCATTCCTTCGAATATCGTGAGGATTTGCTGATTCGTCGTGATGGTCTGTTTTTGCTGCGCGATCTGATCATCGAACTGAAGAATCTGAAAGTACGTCGTCGACACGCCTGCCACGAGTTGCAGATAGCCCGCGCGCCAGTCTGCCTCAGTCGCGTGAAACTCGGCCTTCTGAGCCTGGACGCCCTTCTCCACGGCTCCCCAGATATCGATGTCCCAGTTGACCTGCGTGCCGAGGTTGTATTGCCTGGAGAACGGCTGACCCGTCGTTTTTTCGAAGCTCGCCCCCGCGCCGACATCCATCGTAGGCAGCGCGCCCGCTCGCGCCTCGCCGATCTGCGCGCCTGCAACCTGTATGCGTGCGGCGAGTACCTTGATATCGAAGTTGCCCTGAATGGCCTTGTCGACGAGCGCATCGAGATAGGGATCGCGGAACTGCTTCCACCAGTCCGGCTGAATGGTGTCGGCGGCGGCGACCTTCGAGGAATCGAACGTCGTAAAGGCGGTTTTCTCAGGAGTGTCGGGACGCTTGTACGCCGGGACTTTCACATCGATACACCCCGTCAGCAGCACGCAAGCGCAGAGACTCGCGCATCCGATGGTCCGGCACAACGATGACAACAGAGCTCGCACGATTGACTCCCGCGCTCACGCCGATAGTGGGAATTCGCGCGCCAGTGACACAACGCGCGCACGATGCGGATCGATCGCCGTCTCGGGAACGACGGTCGATCCGCGCCGCCGTTAAAGGCAGTTGAAGCAGCGGAGCTCCCCGTACTCCGGTTTTGCTACAGCCGCGCGCTGCGGGGCTTCATGCAGACACGGTTACATCGCGTACGGCGTGAACACATTGATGTTGCTGTCGTTGCGCGCCTTCTGCTGCGGCTCGACCCTGGACTTGATGTCATGCGCGAAAGCGTCGTTCACGCCGTTGACGTTGAACGTCTGCTGCGCCTGATCGGCGAGTTGCTGCGTGTTCGCGCTCAGGTTATAGCTCGAGTTGTAGCTCGGGAAAAACAGGCTCATGCCGCCGCGCACGGCGGACATGTCAGCGCCGTTCATTTCGGCGTGATGGGCGAGATCGTGAATGCTCAAGGTGGACATGATTTCAGGCTCCTGGCTAAGCGTAGGCGGTTTTGGCAAGCAAGCAGGCCGCTTAGCGGACCATGAAGCCCGAACCGATGTTGATGTTGCTGGTGTTGTGCGCTTCCTGCTTCGGCTTTACGTTCGAGGTGATGTCCTCGCCGAACGCGACATTCACACCGTTATGGCTCTCGGTGCTTTGCTTCTGGTCGATGAGCTGTTGCGTGTTGAACGTCAGGTCGTACTTGGAGACATAGCCCGGGAAGTAGAACGAACTGCCTCCGCGCACGGCCGACATCGCGCGGCGATCGAGTTGTTCGGTCACGGGAAGGTCCTGGATGGTCAGCGTCTTCATGGTGAGTCTCCTTGGTGCGCGTCGCGCGTTGGGTGGGTTCGAGCAAGCTGTCTGCTCGGGCCACTTAAACGCATGAGGCGTGCCATCTTTCGCGCTTTTAGCCGCTTCGCTTGCTGCGCAAGCCTGACAGCGAATGACTGCATGCGTTCACCGATACCGCACTGACTCTTCATCACCGACACTTCGTAGTCCAACTGTTTCCTCGGCACCAACATCGTTCACTTGACGTAGATCGTGATCTTCTTCGAATAGATCGGCGGGTTATGCGGGATATGCCGGTCATCGCCCATCAGGAGCTGAAGCGTGTGCTTGCCTGGCGGAAGCTCGATCATCGCTTCGGTCTCGCCCGCCCCGTAGTGCAGATGATTGCGGTCCGACGGAATCTCCTGATCGAGCGGCGGCAAGTCGGTATCGATCAAAAGATGGTGATGGCCGGTGTTCGGAAACTTCACGCCGCGCGGCGCGACGCCCATGAACCGCAAGCCGAACCACACGCGAAACGGCTTTCCCGCAGGCATCGTCTGTCCGTTGTTCGGATAGCCGATGTATGCATAAGCGTTGGCCGGCGCGGGCGTCGGCCCGCCTTCCGCCAGGCTCGTGTGGAACGGCGCCGCGAGCATCGCGACGAGCAGGATCGAACGGCAGCGCGCAAGCGCGCCAGTCTTAAGCGATGTCATGTCGTTTGCCCTCGGCGAGTACGCGTGCAAAGCCTGTCGTTCAGGCGCGAGAATCACGCCCGCCTCACGTCACCGTGATCGTGATCTTCTTGGAATAGACGGGCGGATCGTGCGGCACATGGTTGTAATCGCCCATCAAGAGTTGCAGCGTATGTTTTCCAGGCGGCAATTCGAGGCGCGCATCCGTTTCTCCCGCGCCGTAGTGCAGATGATTGCGGTCCGACGGGATCTCCTGATCGAGCGGCGGCAAGTCCGTGTCGATCAGAAGATGGTGATGGCCGACGTTCACCATGTCGATGCCCTTTGGACAGACGCCCATGTTGCGCAAGCCCATGCGTACCCATAGCTTACCGCCGCTTATCACTGCGCCGTCCGACGGCCAGATGATGTAAGCCTCCGCATTCGCCGGCGCGGGCGTGCGGCCACGGCCTGCGGAGAAAGACGAGTCGGCGGCTAAAGCGGCAAGCGAAGCCAATGCACCCAGCACGGTTCTTCTCAGCATGTCGTGATTGCCTCTTCAGAAAGCCAGCAGAAAATCGGCAGCCGCGCGTGATTCGCGATGAGACGCACGTCCGTGCTCGACATGCCGCGTGGAGTTCGCTTCCAGATTAGGACGTAACGTTTTAAAAAGATACGTGCGTCGGAAGGGACACGCATGCCGCATTCGCATACCTTCTTATAGGGGATTAAACGCAGAAAGACAGCGTGCTATCGTTGTTGGGTAGGCCAGCGATGCACCGGCAAGACGTCCGGCGTACTTGCGCTCATTCCAGCCGAACGGACAGGGTATGAAGATGTGGCGAATTCTATTGATCGCGGGCATGTTCATCACGATCGGCGCGGCATTCGCGCGGTCTGCGTCGCCGCCCTCTCCGCCTGAGTTGCACAAGGTTGCACTCGTCATCGGTAATGCAGACTATGCGGAGCGTGCGTTGCCAGGCGCGCAGCATGATGCCGACGACATCAGCGCCGCGCTCTCATCGCTAGGCTTTGGCGTGACACGGCTGACCAACGTTGGCGCAGACGCAATGCAGCATGAGATAGATTCATTCGTCGATCGTCTCGGCCCACGCGATACCGCGCTCGTTTATTTCGCGGGACACGGCATTCAGGTGGCCGGCGACGCGATGATGTTGCCCATCGACGCCCTCGGCAATGCGCCGCCTGACGTGTTGGCCAAAGGTATTGCGGTGAGAGACGTCGTCGCGCGAATGACTCATCGAAGGCCGCTTGCGAATAACGTGATCGTGCTCGATATGTGCCTTGGCGATCCCTTCGGCAAGTTCCCCGCCCGCGCGCTGGATTTGCCGCCGCGCACGCTCGTTGCGTTCGCTGCATCGCAGGATGCGCTGGCATCCGAAGGCGAACGCAACGGCGTGTTCACCGCCGCGATTCTTCGGCAACTGCGCATACGGAAGCACGCATCGTCCGCATCGTTCGATGCTGCCGCTGTAAACGTCGCTCAGAGAACGCACGGGGCGCAGAGACCGTGGATCGCATCGACTCTAAGCAGTGCAGTTTCGCTGGGCCGGCAAGCATCCATCGTGCAAATGGCGGCGAGCGATGAAACGCCCTTGCGGACACGCGGCATCCTTCCTAAAGACAGCAACGAACAATACGAACTGACTTTCTGGGAGTCGATCAAGGACAGCACTTATCCAAGCGACTACGAAGCCTATCTCAAGGCTTATCCCAACGGGCGCTTTGCGGCGCTCGCTAAAGCGCGCATAGACCGGCTCCGTGCCAGCGCAAATGCAAAACCGGCGGCGCCGCCGCCTGCCAAGCCCGCATCGCCTTCCGTTGCGACAGAAAAGCCTCGCCAGGACGCAGCCGTGGCGACGAAACCCGCGACCAACACGAACACGACCACTAGAGCCGCCGCCAGCGAAATCAAGGACTGCCCTGCTTGCCCGTTGCTGATTCCGATTGCGCCTGGCAGCTTCACGATGGGCAGCAACAACGACGATCCCGCCGAGAAGCCGCCGCATCATGTGACGATTGCGCGGCCCTTCGCCATCGGCAAATACGAAGTGACCGTCGAGCAATGGAACGCCTGTGCGGATGCGGGCGCGTGCACGCGCATCACATCGGATACCGGCGCCGCTGCGCCCGTCGCCAATTCGCCGATGCGCAATGTCAGTTGGGACGACGCACAGGTCTACGTGAAATGGCTGAGCAAGGTGGGCGGCAAGCCGTATCGCCTGCCGACGGAAGCCGAGTGGGAATTCGCCGCGCGCGGCGGCACGCAAAGCACTTACTGGTGGGGCGAGCAGATGAAGAAAGGCACCGCCGATTGCAAGGATTGCGGCGAGCCCTATCGCGCCGAGGCTCCGACGCCAGCCGGATCGTTCGCCGCCAATCCCTTCGGCTTATACGACACCAACGGCAGCGTATGGGAATGGGTCGCGGATTGCTGGCATAGTTCGTACAGGAACGCTCCCGCCGATGGCCGCGCATGGGACGACCCTTCATGTTCGGTGCGCGTGATTCGCGGCGGATCGTGGCGCGAAGGCGCGGCCTACATGCAATCCGCGACGCGCTTCAAATACAGCGCAAGCGTGCGTCAATCGCAGAACGGCTTTCGCGTCGCACGCGATGTGCAATGAAGCGGCTCATCGTCGGGATGCCTTGACGATGATCTGCGCTTGCGTATCGCGCTCTATTTTCTTGAGCACGGGCAGCGCCGCCTGAAAATCATCCGGCGAACAGACCTGCTTGCCGAAACGCGCCTCGAGCCTGCGCGATACCTGGATCGTGTTGCTCGACGGATCGAATACATAGCGCGAACGATAGTCGAAGAAGGCGCTCGTCAGGTCGACATCGTCCGGAACCTCGACGACCTGCATCGCTTTCGGAAGCGCGATCTGCGCGACTTCGTCAAAAGCGCCGCCGACACACAGATACGGCTGCGTGCGCGTGCGTTCGGCCAGCCAGTTGCGCGTCTGACTCGCGATGCCGCCCGACAAGCTCGTCAACGCGGGCAACGCGGTCGTGCCGGTCGGCCATACGATCTCGTCGAGCGTGCCGCGCAGCGTGGTGGCGAAGGGGCCGCTGGTGGCGTCGACATCGCTCGTGGTCAGCGCGCCCGCGCCACGCAGATTGGTGTATCGCAGGCGGTCTGCCGCAATCTGGTCGCGCCGCTGGCTGCTCGCGAGCCGAAGGTTCATCCGTTCGATCTCCGCGCTCCATCCCGCATCCTCGACCCAGTAGGCGAAGCTCGCGACGCCCTCGGGGGCGACATCGATCTGCAGGCGCGCCGTGCGGGAAAGCGGCTGCGTCGGCGGCGTGCGCGACACCACGCCCGATTCGACGAGCACCGTCGGCCGGTCCATGTCGGCGAGAGGCAAGAAGCCGAACTCGACGCTCGAGGCCGTGCTGTCCGCATAGATTCCGAGATCGGGGAGATACGTGATGACGTGATTGATCGCGCCCGATCCGTAACCCGGCGCCGATGGCAACGCGTACACCGAGCCGAGCCCGATCAGCGCCGCTTCGTTGCGCACGCCGACGGCATCGAGCAGTGCGCCGTACAGCGCAACGTGGTCCTTGCAATCGCCATAACGGTTCGCGAGCACTTCCGTCACGCGATGCGGCGCGGCCGGACTCTGGCCGATGAACATCGCCACGTAGCGGATCTTGCGGCGCACCCAGTCGTAGAGCGTCTTCGCCTTCGCACGGGCATCGGCGTCGCGGGCGGTCAGCGATTCGGCGAGCGCGCGGATCGCCGGATCGGTTGCGGTGGCGTCGACGGCCGGTCCGCGATAGCTCGCCGCAAACGCCGCGTAGTCCGCAAACGTGGAGACCATCAGCCGATCGCCGTACTGCGCATAGCCGACCGAGCCGCTCTCGATTCGTGCAATCCGCTCCCGGCGATAACGAAACGCATAGCGCGTGCGGCCATTCGCGGTTTGAGGCGGATCGGCGAAGAAACCGCGGGCATCGGCATGAAGCGGTTTGCCCGCAGGCAGATCGAACACGAGGCGCTGTTCGAGCACGGGCCGCTGCCCCGGCTCGACAAAATAGTTGAATTGCCCGGCGATGACGGGGCTTGCCTGACTTTTCCTGAAATGCAGATGCACCGTGGAGCCGACGCCGACTGCCGGAAAAATCACCGCACGCAGTTTCGCGTCCTGAAACGTCGGCGCGCCCGCCGAGCGCGGCTCCTGAATGTCGCGAATCTGATCGGGCGATACGTCGTGGCGCGCGCCGTTCGCATCGACGGAATAGGCCTCGACGATCTCCACCTTCGACACGCTGCGGTCGTACCAGACATAGCGCTGCGCGATCTCGTCGATGCCCGCCGGCGTGTTCGCGCGCAGCACGGTTTCGTCGTCCTCGGTGACGGAGCCGTCGTCCGCGACGATGAACTCGTGCACGTCGCTCACGATGGTCGAAGGATCGTCGCCGCCCGGCGTCCCGGGCGTCGCGGCGAACGCCGGAAGCGCGGCCACCAGCCACGCAAGCGCATGCGGGAATCGCATCATGGGTATCGACGGAAGGCAACGAGGCGAGCGTTCATCGTACAGGAACGAAACCGGGTGCGACGATTTGTATCATATTGAGATATAATTTCACGCTTTGGCGCGCACCGCCCGGCGCCGCCGTTCCCATTCGCCATCTCCACTTCACGATCAAGCAACGTGTCGCGCCCCGCTTTGCTCCGCTGGTTACACGGCTTCCTTCCCGCTCCGGTCACGCTCCGCTGGACCGAACGCCTGCGCGCGGGCGTCGGCGCGCTCATCGGCATTGCGCTGACGGGCGGCATCGCGCATCTGCTGGTCGGTGATGCATCGGCGATACCGTTTCTGATCGCACCGATGGGCGCGTCGGCCGTGCTGCTGTTCGCGGTCCCCGCGAGCCCGCTCGCGCAGCCGTGGTCGATCATCGGCGGCAATCTGGTCTCCGCGATCGTCGGCGTGACGTGCGCCGCGCTGATCCACGATCCGGTCGATGCCGCCGCGCTCGCCATTGCGCTCGCGATCTGCGCGATGTTCGCGCTGCGCTGCGTGCATCCGCCGTCGGGCGCGGTCGCGTTGACGGCGGTGCTCGGCGGGCCGTCGATCCACGCGCTCGGCTACGGCTTCGTGCTCGCGCCGGTCGCGATCCAGTCGTTCGCGCTGCTGGGCTCGGCGATCGTGTTCCATGCGCTGACGGGGCACCGGTATCCGCACGTCGCGCAGGTTGCGCCGAAGACGCCCGATGCCGCGTCTTTCCTGCGCGCCGATCTCGAAGCCGTGCTGGCGCGGCGCAGCGAAATGCTCGACATCGATCCGGACGATCTCGAAGCGCTGCTGCGCGAAACGCAATTGCAGGCCTATGCGCGCCGCTTCACCGAGTTCGCGTGCGCGGACATCATGTCGCGCGGGGTCGTCGCCGTGTCGCCGGAAACGACGGCACAGGAGGCGCTGTCGCTGCTGCTCAAGCATCGCGTGAAGGCGCTGCCCGTCATCGATGCGACGCGCCGTGTGATCGGCATCGTCACGCGCGCGGACATTGCGCCCGCCCTCCGCGCGACGCCCCGCAGCGGGTTTGCGCGCGCTGTCGAGCGGATCATGCGCGACGCATCGGCGACGCCGCCGCGCATCGCCGCATTGATGACGACCGACGTGTGCACCGTGGACGCGCGCACGGCCATCGCCGAGCTCGTGCCGATGTTCGCGGACTTCGGCCACCATCACATTCCGGTGGTGGATGGCCACGAGCGGCTCGTCGGCATGATCACCGAAACCGACCTGATATCGGGGCTGTACCGGCAGAGCTTCGCCGGCGAGCGCAAGAGCGCGTGAACGATCGATGAAACCCCCGCGCACGCTCGCCAAGCCCGACTTCGAACAGCTATCCGAATTCCGCTATCAGATGCGGCGGTTCGAGCGATTCTCCGAGCGCGCGGCGCAGGAGGAAGGCATCACGCCGCTGCAATACCTGTTGCTGCTGCATATCAAGGGCTACCCGGGCCGCGCATGGGCGACCGTCGGCGAGCTGGCCGAACGGCTGCAATCGCAGCATCACGGCGTGGTCGCGCTGGTCACGCGATGCGAGGCGCTCGGGCTCGTGCGACGCGAACCCAGCGCGGAGGACCGGCGGCAGGTTCAGGTCCATCTCGAAGCGCGCGGCGAACAGGTGCTCGCGCGGCTGGCGGCACTGCATCGCGCGGAGCTGAAGTCGCTGCAAGGCGCGTTTCGCGTGCCGCAGATCGACCTTTGAGTCATCCGCAGTTTTCTGGTTCTGGAGCGAAAGCATGAATCATCACAAACGCGACTTCTCCGTCAACGACAGGCTGCTGCGCATCTGCGGACTCGCGGCGATCATCGGGGGCATCAGCACGCTCGCGGCGGCCGTGCTGCTCGCGCTCATCCACCTGTTCACCAATCTGTTCTTTTTCGGGGCTTTCTCCATCGCGGACCGCTCGCCTGCGCTCAACACGCTCGGCGCGTGGGTCATCGCAATACCGGTGATCGGCGGATTGATCGTCGGCATGATGGCGCGATTCGGCTCCGAGAAGATTCGCGGCCACGGCATCCCCGAAGCGATCGAGGCCATTCTGTTCGGCAAGAGCCGCATGTCGCCGAAAGTGGCGGTGCTGAAGCCGCTGTCGTCGGGCATCGTCATCGGCAGCGGCGGGCCGTTCGGCGCGGAAGGCCCGATCATCATGACGGGCGGCGCGCTCGGTTCGCTGATCGCGCAGTGCATCGACGTGACGGCGGCCGAGCGCAAGACGCTGCTCGTCGCGGGCGCGGCGGCGGGCATGACCGCCGTGTTCGGCACGCCGGTCGCGGCCGTGCTGCTCGCGGTCGAACTGCTGCTCTTTGAATGGCGGCCGCGCAGCTTTCTGCCGGTGGCGCTCGCCTGCGCGGTGGCCGGCTTCGCGCGCGCGATGGTTTTCGGCACCGGCGCGCTTTTCCCGATGCAGACCGAGCCGCCGGAGATGCTGTCGCTGCTGTCCTGCCTCGTCGCGGGCTTGCTGTCGGGTGCGCTGGCCTCGGGGCTGTCCGCGGCGCTCTACAAGCTCGAGGATGCGTTCGGCAAGCTGCCGCTGCACTGGATGTGGTGGCCGGCGATCGGCGGGCTGGTGGTCGGCATCGGCGGATTCATCGAGCCGCGCGCGCTGGGCGTGGGCTATGACGTGATCGGCGATCTGCTGCATCAGCACATTGCGATTCAGGTTGCGCTCGCGATCCTCGCCGTCAAGGCGGTGATCTGGGTCGTCGCGCTGGCGTCGGGCACCTCGGGCGGCGTGCTCGCGCCGCTCCTGATGCTGGGCGCGGGACTCGGCACCGTACTCGGCGCGGTGCTGCCCGGCCACGACGCCGCGCTATGGCCGCTCGTCTGCATGGCTGCGACGCTGGGCGCCACACTGGGCGCGCCGCTGACCGCGATCGTGTTCGCGTTCGGCCTCACGCACGACAGCAATGCGCTGTTGCCGCTGCTCGCGGCCACGCTCGTCGCCCACGGTTTCGCGACGGTCGTCATGCGCCGCTCGATCATGACCGAGAAAATCGCGCGGCGCGGGTATCACATCTATCGCGAATACGGCGTGGATCCGCTCGAGCGTCATCATGTCGACGAAGTGATGACGCGCGATGTCCGCACGATCGACGCCGCCACGCCGATCGACGATGTCCTCGCGCAGCATTTCGGGCCGCAGCAGGCGCATCGGGCGTATCCGGTGGTGCGCGACGGCGCGCTCGTCGGCATGCTGGATCGCGCGGCCCTGCTCGATGCCTCCGATGCCACGACTGCCGGCGAAGCGCTGTCGCGCCGCGCGGATGCCGCGCCGGTGGTCGCGTTTCCCGGCGAGCCCTGCCGCCTGGCCGCGACGCGTCTCGCGGTGCATGAACTGGAGCGCCTGCCGGTGGTCACGGACGCGACGTCGATGACGCTCGTGGGCATCGTGTCGCGCAGCGATCTGGTGAAGCCGGCGCGCGCGCACTTCGACGAGGAGCATCGGCGGGAACGTTTCCGGACGTTCCGGCGCGCCGCGGCCCTGAAAAAGCCCTAAGCGCGTCTCGTGGCCGCCAACTGCGCCAGATCCGCCCGCATATCGGCAAGCGGCGCCGACCAGTCGCCCAGCTGCTCCTGGCGATAAAGCCGCATCGACGGATACCACGGCGTATAACGCCGGCAGTCGTACCAGCGGTGATCGCAGGCCTGCGCGAGCAGCATCCACACCGGACGATCCAGCGCGCCCGCCAGATGCGCGGCGCCGGTATCGATGGAAATGACGAGATCGAGTTGCTCGTACGCGCGGCCCGTGTCGCCGAAGCTGTGCACGTGCGGCGCGAGGTCGGCGACATCGTGTGCGCGCATCATGGCGCGCTCGGCATCGCTCAGATCGCCCACTTGCAGCGAATAGAAGCGGCAACCCGGAACGGCGAGCACGTCGGCCAGTTGCGTCAGCTGAATCGAGCGATACGGCTCATGCCGCACGCCGCTCGTGCTGCGCCACACGAGACCTACTTTCAGCCGCGACTCTCCCTCGGCGAGCATCGCGCGGATTTCGGCCGGCAAAGGCCGCGCGGTGTCGAGCGAGATCAGCGCGGCGGGATTGTGCTGGGGGAAATACGGCGAAGCCTGATAGCGCGGCCAAAGATGGAACGCGGTGGCGATACGGTCGCACCCATGCGATTCGGCGATGCGAGCTTCGTGCGTCGGTTCGGCGGTGCGCACGCCGGGGCGCCGACGGATGACATCGGTCCAGAAGTCGAACGCCTCTATCACCACTTCGCGCGCGCCGTCGTTCAACAGGGCGTCGATGTATCGCGAGAACAGGACCAGATCGCCGAAGCCGCCCTCCGTGAACAGCAGGATCGACTTGCCGGCGACGGGTTCGTCGAAGCCGAGCAACTTGGGCTTCATCAGATCGATCCACGACTGATCGCCGTTGAATAGCGTGGAGAGCAGCCATTCGGCGCGCGGCAGATCGCGGTTCATGCGGTAAAGCGCATGCGCCTCATGGTATTTGCCCCGCGCGTACAACAGCATGAGCAATTCCTCGGTGAGTTGATAGCGGACGAGGTCGCTCAGCGAATCGCAGAGGCTGCGTTTGAGCAGCGATTCCGCTTCGGCGTGCATGCCGAGGCAATGCATATCGACGCCCAGCTGCCCCGTCCACACGCCGCCCTGGTCCGGCAATGCCGCGAGCTGGCGGATCATCGCCTGCGCCTCGGACGCGCGGCCCGCCAGGCGCAAGGCGCGAACGTTGTCGATGGTGATACGCAGGGTGGAGCTCATTTGGGGCGGTCCGGCAAGGCTTAGGCTCAGTTGGACGATATGGTAATGCGGCGCGCTGACGCGGATGCAAAGAAAGGTTGAAACGTGCTCGCATCGCACCGGATTGCACCGCGTCCCGGTTTGCAATCCGGTGCGCTTGTTGATATGGTCGCTGCACCGTAATGTCGGCGTTTCTTTACGGCTTGCTTGTATTGCTCTGCGTGCGCAGAGATAGACCATCTGGAAGTTCAGAGATGATGTAGGTTAATCATTGCTCCTCCGCTCTGCGGAGACCTTAGAGGAGTTTCAGTCCGGCTGAAACTCCTCTTTCTGCCCGATACCGTTATCCCGAAGCTGTCGTCTTTTAGTACGCGGGGAACGGCTAAATCCCGAGAAGGTCCCAGGCATTTCGCGTCTTTTTGGCAGCGTTGTTCGAGAGACATATTCTTCTCGTCAATCGACTTCGCTCATTCACTGCGCAAAGGACGCTGTTCCCCCGATTACCCGCTAGTAAATAGGAAATATCTAGTTCATTTCAGTGGGCAACTCTCTATACGATCTTCAACACGAACTCTGGCAGTTCCGAGGTATCCCACTTCTCTAAAAAAATCGTATTCGAGGCAAGAAATGAAAAACAAAAGTTTCTGTACCCGGTGCAGCACGGACGGAGCCGAATCGCCCGCCAAGCGATGGAAAGGCAAAAAACGCGGCAGCGTACTTGCAGAGCGACATCGGAATTCGCCACCGCCTGTTCGACTAGCCGCATTCCTCCGTGCTCTGGTGCTGTTCAGTCTTGTTTTTCTGACTCATATTGCACTGTCCCATCACGTCGATGTGACGATTATCGCGAGCATTGCCCGGTAAGCGTCGACGAAATGTTGCTCCATAATGCCATGCCACCGTGCTACAGTCTCGCCCCGCCAGTGGACCAGCAACATCGATTCATCATGGAATACCTGCGTCAACGTGCGCCAATCATCGCGAGCACAGCCGCGCTCTTTCTCGTGACGCTCGTCGCGAATGAGTTGCTCTTTCCGGCTTCGGAGTATGTGCGAGGCGCGAACTGGATCTATCTGCCAGCAGGCATGCGGCTCTTATGCACGCTCCTCTTCGGCGATGCAGGCGCAATCGGCATGTTATGCGCCGCGTGGGTCAGTTGCATTTTCCTGTATTTCCCCGACGACCCGGTGCGCTCATTCATGTACGGCACCATCTCGGCGCTCGCGCCGTACCTGATTTATCTTTTCGCGACGCGCGTGCTCGGCTTGCGTACGTCACTGTCGAATCTCACGGCGCGCAGGCTGCTTTTGCTCATCGTGCTCTACGCAATCGCGAGTCCGTTGCTGCATCAGCTCTGGCTTGCAATGCGCGGTGAAATCGCAGGCGCCGACAAGCGCTTCATGGTGATGGTGGTGGGCGATTTATCCGGCAGTCTGATTATCATCTATACGATCAAGCTGACCTTGTGGGCGATAATGACGCTCGCGCCATTGCGACGCCGCCCAGGCGATTAGCACGATGAACCACGCGACAAAGCGCGAGCCCATAAAAAAATGCCGCCTCGCACGAAACGAGGCGGCGCGGCACACCACTTTTCTCTTGTTCTCTCAGGTTCTCGCGTAGACGATGACGTATGTCCATCATCGCCAACCCGATGACTGCATGATAGCAGTCGCTTATCAGTTTGATAAGTTACTTTCTGTCGGCGCGCGACCGAGTATGATGAACCGCACACCGAAGCAACTCAACGCAGCGCCGAAGGAAGCGCATCATCATGGCCAATAAACACCTCGTCGACGCTTATTTCCGATTCCTGAATCTCGCGCAGGCGGTTCAGGCGTTGCCATCCGTGCCGAAACTGGATGCCGCCGAGGAACGGCTGCTGGAAGCGCTCACGGCCGCGTGGCATACCGGCCGCGCGCTGACCGTGACCGAGACGATGGCGCTGTCGATGGCGGGCGCGCCGGCCACCGTGCATCGCAAGCTCACGCGGCTCAAGGAGCAAGGCCTCGTCAGGCTGGACGAAACGGGCGCCGATCTGCGCACGAAGTCGGTCGTGCCCACGGGCAAGGCGCTCGCTTATTTCGAGCAACTCGCCGCTTGCCTGGAAGAAGCGAAGAAGAAGTAGCGCGCGCCCGGTCCGACGGGGCGGGTTATGCTGGGGCTCGAACGCGAAGGAACATCACGCCATGAGCCGCGCCCTGAAACCGACCGCTCCCAACAGCATCGTCACCGCCCGGCGAGACTTTCTGCGCGCCGCAACGGCCGTTGCGCTCTATGCGCAAGCCGGGGACGTATCGACTGCCGGATCAGCCGAATTTTCGCCGATGCTCAAGCGCCCCATTCCATCGACGGGAGAAGCGTTGCCTATCGTCGGATGCGGCACCTGGCGCACATTCGATGTCGGCGACGATCCCGCCCGCCGCGCCGAACTCGCCGCCGTGCTGCGGGTGCTCTTCGCGGCCGGCGGCTCGGTCATCGATTCCTCGCCGATGTACGGCACATCCGAAGCCGTCGCCGGCGCGCTGCTCACGGAACTCCACGCCCGCGACAAGGCGTTCATCGCCACCAAAGTCTGGACGGAGGGCCGCGCGGAAGGCGTCGCGCAGATGCGGCAGTCGATGCACCGCCTCGCCGCCCCGCGCATCGACCTGATGCAGATTCACAATCTGCTCGACTGGCGCACGCAGCTCGCCACGCTGCGCGACTGGAAGGCGGCGGGACGCATCCGTTACATCGGCGTGACGCATTACACGTCCAGTGCGTTTCCCCAGGTCGAAGCGGTCTTGCGCTCGGAGCGCGTCGACTTCGTGCAGATCAACTATGCCGCCAACGACCGCGACGCCGAAGCGCGCCTGCTTCCGCTCGCGGCGGAACGCGGCGTCGCGGTCATCGTGAATCAGCCGTTCGGCGGCGGATCGCTGCTGTCGGGGCTGCGCGGCCGGCCCTTGCCGCCGTTCGCGTCCGAACTCGGCTGCACGAGCTGGGCACAGCTTCTGCTCAAGTTCGTGCTGGGCCATCCGGCCGTGACGTGCGTGATTCCCGGCACGGGACGGCGCGAATACATGATCGACAACGTGCGCGCAGGCATCGGCGCCTATCCGGATGCGGCGCTGCGGGAGCGCATCGCGCAAGCCGTAGCCTGAGCGCATTCACGCACGCGACGGGAGACGCGCGATGAGCGATCCGTTTCACCTTCAACGCTTCGTCGATGCGCAAGCCGGCGTCATCGACGACGTGCGCGCCGAGCTGAGCGCAGGCCGCAAGCGCACGCACTGGATGTGGTTCGTGTTCCCGCAGATCGCGGGGCTCGGACATAGCCAGATGGCGCAGCATTATGCGATTCAGTCGCGCGCCGAAGCCGAGGCGTATCTCGCGCATCCGGTGCTGGGCGCGCGGCTCGTCGAATTGACGGGCATCGTCAACGGCATGCGGGATCGCGGCATCGAAGAGATTTTCGGCTATCCGGACGACATGAAGTTTCATTCGTCGATGACGCTCTTCGCCCGCTGCGCGCCCGACCCCGCCGTGTTCGATGAAGCCTTGCGCCGCTACTTCGGCGGCCGCCCCGACGACGCGACGCTTGCGCGGCTGCGCTGACGGGCATGGCCGTTGCGCGGGCCGCGGGCGTTGCGATCATCCGAGGATAACGTCATGAGTCACAGCCTGAAACTGCACGACCACGTGAGCTGGAACACGCCGCAAGGCGAAACGACCGGCCGCATCGTGCGGGTGATTTCCGAGCGCACGAAGCTCGACGGTCATACGGTCAATGCGTCGCACGACGATCCGCACTACGAAGTGGAAAGCGACAAGAGCGGCAAACGCGCCGTGCACAAGGGCGATGCGCTGAAGCGAATCTCCCGCTGAGCGCGGCCGCCGCGCGTGATGCGACGCGTCACGATTCCTGCAGAAGCCACGGTAAACGGTCACACTGCTACCGCGCTACACGGTTCCTTCGTCGATGAAGCGCCGACGAAGCCTGTGCGTGTCAAGTCGAGAAACGTCTGCCAAATCTTTTGAGGAGCATCGAATGAACTTGAAACTCGTGGCATCGCTCATCGCTTCGTCGGCCATTGGGCTCGTGTCCGCTCAGTCGTTCGCGCAGGTCGCGGGCGCGCAGCCGCTCGGCGTGTCGGTCGAAGTGTCGACCGCGATCATCGACGGATGGAGTGTCAGGAAGTCCATTCTCAACAAACCTGTTGTCAATGACCAGGGCGCGCGCGTCGGCGTGATCCACGACATCATCGTCGCGCCCGACCGTTCGGTTTCTTTCGCGATCATCTCGGCGAACCAGTTCCTCGGCGTGTCGCGTCACGATGTCGCCATTCCCGTCGAGCAACTCGACTTCAAGAACGGCAAGCTCGTGCTCGCGGGCGCGACGAAGGACGCGATCAAGGCGCTGCCGGAATTCCAGTACACGAAGGTGAAGGCGACGCCGGTTGCGCGCGCGGATTTCGAGCATCATTGATTCGCGCAGGATGTGTCCGGGCAGCGGCGCGGGTTGCCGCTGCTTGTCCCAATCGCCAACTGGAACGCTCATGTTCAACGCCCTCTTGCTCGACAAACAGGAAGATCGCACCGTCGCGTCCATTCAGTCGATCGACGAATCCCGGCTGGAAACGGGCGAGGTGCTCGTGCGTATCGACTATTCGACGCTCAATTACAAGGACGCGCTCGCGATCACCGGGAAGGCGCCGGTCGTGCGCAAGTTTCCGATGGTGCCGGGCATCGACTTCGCGGGCATCGTCGAGGAAAGCACGCATGCGGATTACAAGCCGGGCGACGCGGTCGTGCTGAACGGCTGGGGCGCGGGCGAAACGCATTGGGGCGGGCTCGCTCAGAAAGCGCGGGTCTCGGGCGATCATCTGATCCCGCTGCCCGGCGGCCTGACGGCGCGTCAGGCGATGGCCGTCGGCACTGCGGGCTATACGGCGATGCTGTGCGTGCAGGCGCTCGAGAAGCACGGCGTCGCGCCGCAGGATGGCGACGTGCTCGTGACGGGCGCAAACGGCGGGGTCGGCAGCTTTGCGGTGGCGATTCTTGCGAAGCGTGGGTATCGCGTGGTGGCATCGACGGGACGGCCGGAGGAAGCCGCGCGGCTGCGTGAGCTGGGCGCAGCGGATATCGTCGATCGGGCGACGCTTTCCGAGCCCGGCAAGCCGCTTCAGAAGGAGCGCTTTGCGGCGGCGGTCGATTGCGTCGGCAGCCATACGCTTGCGAACGTCTGCGCGAGCTTGCGCTACGGCGGCGCGGTCGCGGCGTGCGGCCTTGCACAAGGGATGGATTTTCCGGCGACGGTCGCGCCGTTTATTCTTCGCGGTGTTGCGTTGTTGGGAGTCGATAGCGTTTATGTACCGCGTGGACGGCGGATCGCTGCCTGGAATGCGATCGCCGATGAGTTGCCTGCGGCGATCATCGAAGGGGTTGCGGCGACGGTTGGGCTTTCTCAGGCCGTGGAAGTCGCTGGGCAGTTGTTGCGCGGGGAGGTCAAGGGGCGGGTTGTCGTGGATGTGAATGGGTGAACGAGCGGGTTTGACGTCTCGTTTTAAGGGCTGCGGTTTGTCACTCACCGTCCGAGTAAGGTCGACGTCGCGCCGCCTTTATGCCGTCCGAAGCCGCAGCCACGAGTACCGAAGGGAAACAAACGGCAAAGAACGAGCTGCCCGGACGGCTGACCATGCCAGAAAGATAGACACAGCGCCGCGCAAGAGCCGTCGCAGGCGTCCCGCCGATTCCTCGTGCAAGCAGCTTCCCAGGTTTTCTTTTGACCAGAAGAACCGGATGGTCCTTGCTTTGCCGGAATCTGGCTAGACGCCCGGGAACGCAATAAGTCGCCATCTTTCAGTCCGTGCGTGAAGCGTCGCTATCACCGCCGCAGGACAATACTCACCGAGCATGTCTGGATGAAGCAGTGCATCCGCTTCGTCCAGACAGACCGACAGACTGCAGCCTCAAACCGCAAACACCCTCACCACCTCCTCCAGCCTGCGCCCCTGATCCTCCAGCGCCTGCGATGCCGCCGCCGCTTCCTCCACCAGCGCCGCGTTCTGCTGCGTCACCTGATCCATCTGCGTGATCGCCTGATTGATCTGCTCGATGCCGCGTCCCTGCTCCGCCGACGCCGCCGCGATCTCTTCCATGATGTCCGTCACGCGCGCGATCGCCTGTGTCACTTCGGTCATCGTCGTGCCCGCTTCGCCCGCCAGCGCCGAGCCGCCGCGCACCTGGTCCACCGAACCCGCGATCAGCTCGCGAATCTCCTTCGCCGCCGTCGATGAACGCTGCGCCAGACTGCGCACCTCGCTCGCGACCACCGCAAAGCCGCGTCCCTGCTCGCCCGCCCGCGCCGCCTCCACCGCCGCGTTGAGCGCCAGAATGTTCGTCTGGAACGCGATGCCTTCGATCATCCCCGTGATCTCCGCAATCTTCGTCGAACTGTTGCTGATGCCCTGCATCGTCGAAACCACGCGCCCCACCACGTCGCTCCCCTTTCTCGCCACCTCCGACGCGTTCGACGCCAGCGCGCTCGCCTGCTGCGCATTCTCCGCGTTCTGCCGCACGGTAGACGTCAGTTGCTCCATGCTCGCCGCCGTCTCCTCCAGCGACGCCGCCTGCTCCTCCGTGCGCTGGCTCAGGTTCGTATTGCCGCTCGCCAGTTCCTTCGCCGCGCCGCCCACGGCGCCGCTGCTCTCGCGCACGCGGCCGACGGTCTCGGTCAGGCGGGCATTCATCTCGGCCAGCGCGCGCAACAGGTCGCCCGTTTCGTCCTTCCTCGTCGCATCGATACGGCTGCGCAGATCGCCGCGCGCGACCGTCCGGGCGACATCCACCGCAACGCCGATCGGCGCAGTGATCGAACGCGTGATCGCGATCCCGGCCAGCACCGCGAACAGCGCGCCGATCGTGCACATCGCGACCAGCAGATTGCGCTGCATCCGATAGTTCGCCTCATACGCACGCACCATCTCGTCGCGGCGATGATTCGTGTAAGTCATGTAGTCGTCCGTGGCCTTGACCAGTTGCGCGAGCAGCGGACGGCACGCTTCGTCGAGCTTGACGATGGCCTCTTCGCGATGCCCGCCGAGCGCGAGACCCGCGATGTCCGTGGCCACCGGCCCGTAGAGCGCCTCGACGCGCTTCATTTCGGCGACGAGCGCGCGTGCGTGCTCGCTCGTATCGGCCGCGGCGGCGATCATGTCGTCGAGTTGCCTGAGTCGCGCCTTCACGTCGTCGTGCGCGCGGAGCGCTTCGGCCTCTTCGAGATCGATGTCGGCTGGCTTCGTGACGAGCACGAGATTGCGCGCCGCGATCGCACGGCGGTCGACGGCCGTGCGGACCTGAGCGGCCACATCGGCGCGGGCGTTGATCCCGTGGACGTAGTGGGTGAAGTCATCGGTGGCGACCGACAGCGCGCGCAGCGACACGCCCGCGACGACCATGACGAGGACGGCGAGCACGCCGAAGCCGGCAATGAGCTTGTTCTTGATCGTGATGTTATGGAGATTCACTTGTGGCCTTTTCCCTGGATGGGTCGGAATGACTGGCGCCTGTCGTCCGCACATGCACGAAACCGCACTCGGTAACGTTTGCCTGCACGAGAACGCGGGACGCTCTTCTTGCCTCTATTTACGGCGCGTTCCCGCCGCTCTTAAGGCTTCACCCGTACGAATCGTCGGACATTCGTCCATGCGGGCTGCCCGGCGCGTCGGAAATTCGGAGATTCGGCGATACTGAGCGACTCCCGCTTCCAGACGACACCTCATGTCCGATCTGCTCGACCTCCGCACGCCCGAATTCAAAGCCGCAATCGCCACGCTGCCGCCGACGCCCGCGCTCGGCGTCGACGAAAACTACTGGGACGCCGTGCGCGGGCTGTATCGACAGTCGGACGCGCTAATCAATCTGGAGAACGGCTACTGGGGCGCCATGACCGAGCCGGTCAAATCGATGTTCCATTACTGGACCGATCGCGTGAACTACGAGACGACCACGCTCGTGCGCGCGCACTGGCCGGCAGTTCACGATGGCCTGCGCGAGCGCGTGGCGACGGCGATGGGCTGCGGCATCGACGAAATCGAACTGACGCGCAACGCGACCGAAGCGCTGCTCGCGCTCATCAGCGGCTATCACCGCCTCGCACCCGGCGACACGGTGCTCTACAGCGACCTCGATTACCCCTGCGGCAAGGACGCGATGGAGTGGCTACGCGAGCGGCGTGGCGTCACGCCCGTGCGGATCACGATTCCCGAGCCGGGCGCGTCGCAGGACGCATTCCGCCAGCGCGTGATCGAGACGTATGCGGCGGCGCTGCGGGCGCATCCGCGCACGCGGCTCGTACTGGTCTCGCATGTGTGCTTTGCGACCGGGCTCATCATGCCCGTGGCCCAAATCTCGGCGATGGCGAAGGATGCCGGCGCGGACGTCATCGCCGATGCCGCGCACTCCTGGGGCATGCTCGATTTCGACGTGCCGTCGCTCGATGCGCCCTTCGTCGCGCTCAATCTGCACAAGTGGATCGGCGCGCCGCTCGGCTGCGGAGCGATGTTCATTCGAAAGGGACATGTTGGCGCGATCGATCCGTATCTCGGCGACCGCACCTGGCCCGCCGATGACATCCGCGCGCGCGTGCATACCGGATCGCCGAACTTCGCGGCATGGCTCACGCTGCCATCCGCGCTGGAACTGCATCGCCGGATCGGGGCGCATGCCAAGGAAACGCGTCTGCGCGCGTTGCGCGATGCCTGGGTCCGACCGGCGCGCGAGCTGCCGGGCGTGCAGGTCATGACGCCGGATGGACCGTCGATGACAGCGGGCATCAGCGCGTTCCGGCTGCACGGGCAGTCGCCCAAAGCCACGAGCGATGCGCTGCGCGAGCGCTTCGGCGTCTTCACGGTGACGCGGCCGGGACCGGACGCCGGCGAAGTCGTGCGCGTCACGCCGGCGCTGTTCACGCGCATGTCCGACGTGCAAAGGCTCGTCGACGCGCTGACGGTGCTCGCCCGCGAAGCAGCCTAGCGCACGGCCGAGGCGCGCTCGTCGAGCCGGTCGATCAGCTCGTTGAGCGCATCGGAGCAAGGCGCTTCGACCTTCAGCGCGAGCAGCGCATCCGCTCGCGTCTTGCCGATGTTGATCGCCGCGATCGGCTTGCCGCTCTTCGCCGCCCATTCGCAGAACCGGAAGCCCGAATACACCATCAGCGACGAGCCGATGACGAGCATCGCGTCCGCCGCATCGAGCGCGCTCGCCGCGTCGTGAACCAGTTCGCGCGGCACGCTCTCGCCGAAAAAAACGACATCGGGTTTCAGCATGCCGCCGCAATGCGTGCAGCCCGGGACATCGAAAGCAGCGAAGTCGAGGTCTTCGATCAGCGCGTCGCCGTCCGGCACCGCAGGCGCGGTATGGCCGATGAAATCCGGGTTCGCCGCTTCGAGCAGCCGCTGCACCGCCGCGCGTTCGTGCCGCGCGCCGCACGTCATGCAGCGCACCCGCCCGATGTTCCCATGCAGTTCGATCACGTCGGGATTGCCGGCGCGCGTATGCAGTCCATCGACATTCTGCGTCACCAGCCGATGCACCCGCGAACGCGCCGCCAGCGCCCGCACCGCATGATGCGCGGCGTTCGGCTTCGCATTCGCGACCACCGGCCAGCCGATCATGCTGCGCGCCCAGTATCGGCGGCGCGCGTAGTCGGAATCGAGAAAGTCCTTGAGCATGATCGGCGCGCGGCCGGTGCGCTGGCCATCGCGGTCGCGATAACACGGAATGCCGGACTCGGTGCTGATGCCCGCGCCCGAAAGCACGAAGAGCCGCGGATGCCGCTCGACGAAGTCATGAAGTGAAAGCACGTGCCGTCTCTTGAGCCGAAGTATCGTGGAAATATACGGGCAAACGCGCGGGCGCGCTCGGCGGCGCGGTTCAAAAGTGGCCTTACCACTTGTGTAGGGTGAATAACTGGCTTGACCAAACGCCGTCACATCGATAGATTGATGCGCTTCCCTGCCCTCACCTAGAACGAGACCCACGATGCTGACCGTCATCTGCGAAACTCCCGGAACCCTGAAGGCCGAACAGCGCGAGAAACCGCAGCGCGGCGACAACGAAGTGCTGCTGCGCGTGAAGCGCGTCGGCGTGTGCGGCACGGACCTGCACATCTTCACCGGCAACCAGCCGTATCTGTCGTATCCGCGCGTGATGGGCCACGAGCTTTCCGGAGTGATCGAGGAAGCGGACGCGTCGAGCGGCCTCAAGGCGGGCGACACCGTCTACGTGATGCCGTATCTGTCGTGCGGCAAGTGCGTCGCGTGCCGTCAGGGCAAGACCAACTGCTGCGTGAATATCCAGGTGCTCGGCGTGCATCGCGACGGCGCGTTCACCGAATACCTGAACCTGCCCGCGCAGTTCGTCCACAAGGCGGAAGGCGTGACGCTCGATCAGGCCGCGATGATCGAATTTCTCGCGATCGGCGCACACGCCGTGCGGCGCGCGGACGTGCAGCCGGGGCAACGCGTGCTGGTCGTCGGCACGGGGCCCATCGGCATGGCGGCCATCACGTTCTCGCGGCTGCGCGGCGCGAACGTGACAGCGCTCGACACGCGGGAGGACCGGCTGGCGTTCTGCCGGCGCGAGCTGGGCGTCGATTCGACCGTGCAGATCGGCGAGCGCGACAAGGAAGAACTGTCGCAACTGACGAACGGCGAGTTCTTCGATGTGGTCTTCGATGCGACCGGCAATCCGCGCGCGATGGAGCGCGGCTTCGAGTTCATCGCGCACGGCGGGAAGTACGTGCTCGTGTCGATCGTGCCGGATCGTCTCTCGTTCGCCGATCCCGAATTCCACAAGCGCGAAGCGACGCTGCTCGCGAGCCGCAACGCGACGCCGGAAGACTTCGAAACCGTGCTCGCCGCGATGCGCGCGGGCAAGGTTCCGACCGATGCGCTCAACACGCACCGCCTGGCGCTCAACGACGTGCCCGAAAAGTTTTCGACGCTGCTCGACCCAAAGGCCGGCGTGGTGAAGGCGATCGTCGAATGCTGAAGCGGCGTTAGTCGGGGCGGCTGCGCGGATAACGCGGCCGCCCTCGAGCGTCGTGCCACGGCTCGGCCGTCTTGCACCAGATCTCGTAGGCGGGCGGATAAAGGCCGGGTTCATCGAAGATGCCGGCCGGCACTTCGATTTCCGGCACGCCGTCGAAGGCGAGAAAGACGGGCGAACCGCATGTCGGGCAATGATGACGGCGGCCCGTCGACGAGCTTTGCCAGGCGATGGTGTCGCCCGAGACCTGAACGGCATCGCGTTCGAAGATCGCATAGACGGCGAACGGCGCGCCGTGGATGCGGCGGCATGTCATGCAATGGCACAGATTCACGTCCTTCGGCTTAGCGAGGACGCTCACGCTGACTGCGCCGCATGCGCAGTGTCCCTGGTGGATCGGAGTTCGGTTCATGCGTGGCTCCCGATGTGGCCGCCCTCGCAGGATACCGCGACCCTATCGCACGAAATACCCTTTGCCCTGCATGCAGTCGCTATAGGCGCGCCAGTAGCGGGCCATCGGTGGTTCCGGTGGCGGCAGCGGCGGCATTTTCATATCGCCGCCGAGGATCGCATCCGAAGCGCCCGAGGGCATCGCCACCTCAGACGCCGGCATCGCAGCCGATGCGCCCGCCGCCACTGTCGCCGAAGCCCCCGACGCCGCGACCGCGCCCGAAGCACCGGATGCGGCGAGCGCGCCCGACGGCACCGCCGGCAGCGGCGGCTCGACGGGACGCGGCGAAATCAGCGTGCGCGTCTGGGTCTCGCTGTGCTTCGGCGGCGTTTGCGATTCACGCGCCATGTTGACCTTCGTGGTCTGATTGGCGAAGGCGTAGCAGGCTGCCGTATCGACGGACTGTTGCCACGTGCTTTGACTGCGGCCGGGCAACGTCATCGGCTGCTGTGCGAGCGCGGTGCAGGACACCGCGAGCAACGCGAATCCCGCGTAAGTGGAAGGTTTCATTGGCGTGCGTTTCCCCGATGCGGTGTTTTTAGTCGTTGCAGTCTCGCGCCCTTCGCGCCTCTCCGTTGGCTGCGCGTCGTTCGGCAAAGGGCCGCGAGTCTGCGCCGGGCCTGCTGTCAAGGATACCGCGCGCGTCATTGCGCGCACCACGCCAGAAGCACCGGCTTCTTCCGCCAAATTCGTGTTACCGGGGAAGCGCGTGCATCAGAACTTCATGCCGACGCCCAGACCGAGCACCCACGGATCGATCTTGAGCGACCCGAGATCGGCGCCGCCTGCCGACGCGCTCGTACGCATCCATATCTTCTTGACGTCCGCATTGACGAAGAGCGTCTTCGTCACCTGCACGTCGACGCCGGCCTGCAGCGCGGGGCCGAAGCTGCTCCGCCTGATGGCGACGGGGGTATCCCCGGCCTTGAGCTTGTCGTTATAGAAGTACGTGTAGTTGAGGCCCGCGCCGACGTATGGGCGCACGCGTCCCTGATGATTGAAGTGATACTGCAGCAGCACGGTCGGCGGCAGCACGCCGACGCCGCCGAGCCCGCCGATATCGGACGTCACCTGATGCCGCGACGTCGCGAGAATGAGCTCGACGCCGATGTCATCGCGAATCATGTATGTGAAGTCGAGTTCGGGAACGATCGCGTTGTTCACGTCGACGCCGAGCGAGCCGAGCGCGCCGCCCGCGCTGACCTGCGGCTGAATGCTGATGGCGCGAAGCCGCACGAGGACATCGCCGGCGTGGATGCCGCTCGTCGTATCGCCCGTCGATACCGCAGGGTCCGCATGCGCCGCACCGGCGAACAGCGACGCACAGGCCAGGACCATTGCTCCGAGACTTCTTCCCATTTGCTTTCCCCATTGAAAGCCTGATTGTCTCGGGGGCGAATGCACGAGCGTTTGATGGCCGACAAGCCACCGTTTCGGCCGATGCGCGCGCCACGCGCAACCTTGCGCGACGACAAACAATGAGCGCGGCAGGACCGGTGTTTGCTTCGACAGAACAAACCGCAGAACATACGGAGGACGAGATGAGACCCACTTCGAAGATACTCGGCGGCGTCGCGGCGATGCTCATCGGCGGCACGATTGCGATGACCGCGAACGCGCAGAATCCGACGGCCACGCCCACGCCGAAGCCATCCGGGCAACAGGAAACCCAACCGAACTCGCCGAAACCCAGCCGGCTGGATAACGACAGCACGCCGGCTTACCAAGAGCGCAACGTGACGCCGCCGGGCCACGCGGCCACTGCCGCGAGCGGCGCGTTGAAAACGGACTCGGGCAAGACATCGGCGGGAAAACAGCCGCCGCCGAAAAGGCCGAACGGCATCGGCTTCGACACCGATGCGGGCAGCATGGGCAAGAAGCCCTGACGCTTGATTGGTGCGAGCGGCATGTCGCCGCTTGCGCTTACTTCTTGTTCGGCCAGGGCCACGTCGCGTAACGCGACGGCTCCTTCTTCGCGCTGACTTCCTTTCTGGTGCTGGCCTCGACGGGCTTTGTCGGCGCGACGCTTTCCTTCTTCGTTTCGCGCGCCGGCACCGGCTCGGATTCAGGCTCAGCCACTGCCGGATGCGCTGGCGCCGCGCTCTGAGCGACTTCGGGGACGTCCTCGCCGAACCAGCCCACTTCCGCGCGCCGCTCGTCGACATAGGCGCGCCAGCCGGCCGCGTTGTCGTCGAAGAGATCGGATTTGACGGTGCTCGCGAGCATGGGACGATTGAGCGACGCGTCGAGCAGCGCCTTCGGCCAGATGAAGAATGCGCCCGACGCACGACGAATGAAGTCGCGCGGCGTCATGCGCTGATCGACGAAGCCGAGCAGCGTGAAGCTCGCGAGCGCATCGTTGCCGCGCACCGCATCGCCGATGCTCGCGTAGTCGTCGGCGCATTGGCTCAGGCAAAAGACCGTCTCCAGCACATCGCCGAGATGCAGCAGCAGTGCGCGTCGTTCATAGGGTTCTTGCGTGGCGGCCTCTTTCGTCATTCGCTCTTCCGTTCGGTAAAGGGTGAATTAAGGGCGAGCGCCGGTGGTGCTCGAGCGCCGCGTTCATGTCGATTCTATCGAACCTGAAGCCGCTCACCATGCGGCGTGTTTTCATCGGCAGATTCGATACGGGCCCATGTCCACATGGAAATGCGTTCGATGCAGCGCGTTGTAGTCGGGGCCGAGCGTCGTATCGAAAGAACGGCACGCGCCGTCGTGGACGCGGCGCAGGAAATCCGCATCGAGCGAGCCGGCGTCGTTCCAGTCATTGAGCGTGATGCGCTTTCCATCGGCAAGCACGAAGCCCGTCAGGTCGATGGCGTTCGCGCTCGCATGCTGGCTCAGCGCCGCGTCTTTCTGATGATTCACGTTGCGGCACGCATAGCTGCCCACATGCTCGATGCGCGCAACGCGCTTCCCGAACACTTCGACGGCTGCGGGCTGGAGATACTGCGCTTCGAAGAACGCCATGCCGACGGCGAGCGGGCATGTTGCGAGAAACGGCGCGCTGAAGCGCACGTCTTCCGACTGCGAGACGCGCACCACGTCTTTCAGCTCGCAGCCGCCTGCGCCCGTCGTGTCGGCCATCGGCTTATAGACGAAGCCGGACTTTGCGAGCGCGGCGTCGCAGAGCTTCGGGTCATGCGTTGCGCGCCAGAGCTTGTACGCGGTGAGCGGACCGCGCGGGGCGCGGACATCCAGCGGCGCGAACGGATCGTATCGCTCGGGCACGGCGATGCGCCGCGAATACACCGCATAGCCCAACGCGAGCGCCGCCACGAACCCAAGCAGCAACAGCCATCCGGCGATGCGCGCGATCATCGCCGGCACCGCGCCTTATTCGGCGGCACTGGCCTGCACGCGCTCGGCGAGCTTCGCGTCGTAACTCGAATGGACGTGCACGCGTTTCTTGTCGGGATACGCATACGCATAGGCTCGGCGCAAAGCAAGCGATGCCTCATGAAAGCCCGACAGAATGAGCTTTTGCTTGTTCGGATACTGCGCGATATCGCCAACCGCGAAGATGCCCGGCCGCGACGATTCGTAATTCGAAGTATCCACTTCGATGCGCCCGCCGCGCACGTCGAGGTTCCACTGCGCGATCGGCCCGAGGTCCGCGACGAGACCGTACAGCACGAGCAGCTTGTCGGCGGCGATATCCGTCGTGCCCTCGATGTGCTTGATTCGCACGGCGCGCAGCGCATCGTCGGGCGCGTCGAGCGAATCGATCATGCCGACGACGAAATTCATCGCGCCCGCTTCGACCTTGCTCTTCATCGCCGCGACCGACGCCGCTGCCGCCGAGAAGCCGTTGCGCCGATGCACGAGCGTCAGCTTGCGCGCGACGCCGCATAGGGCGAGCGCCCAGTCGAGCGCGGAATCGCCGCCGCCCGCGATCACGACGTCGCGATCGCGCAAATCGTCGATGCGCGGCACGCTGTAGAGCACGTCGCGATCTTCGAGCGCATCGGCTTGCGGCACTTGCAGACGCTGCGGCACGAATGCGCCGTTGCCGGCCGCGATCAGGATGGCGGCCACATCGAAGGTCAGGCCCTGTTCCGTCTGCACCGTCCAGCGATGATCGTCCCGCTGTACGACCGTCTGCACGCGCTGCGACAGATGAATGGGGACGTCGAACGGGCGAATCTGCGTCATCAGGCGATCGACGAGTTCGCGCGCCGTGCATGACGGAATCGCGGGAATATCGTAGATCGGCTTGTCGGGATAAAGCTCGATGCATTGTCCGCCGATCCGCCCGAGCGCATCGACGATATGGCATGAAAGCCCGATGACGCCCGCCTCGAACGCCGCGAAAAGCCCGACGGGGCCCGCGCCGATGATCAACACGTCGGTGCGGATCGGACTGCTGTGTGGTTCCATGTGATCGTTTTCCGTGAGTGCGGCTGTGCGTGCTTCTCGCCTGTCGCACAGCATTCTTCGGTCCACGATACAGAAAGCGTCGGCACGGAGCAACGAAGCCCCTGCCCTTCGAGCGGCGATTGTCTAGCCTCGCGCGTTGAACGCGTCGTCGAAGGAGACGATGCCCGCGGGCATCGCGCCGCGGAACTTCAGCGCCTGGAAATACGGCGCGGGAACGCCGGGCAACACGAGCGCGGGAGTCGCGCTGAAGCCGAAGCGGCCGTAATACGCGGGATCGCCGAGCACGACGCAGCCTGCCGCGCCGGACGCCTCCAGCCGCCCGAGCGCGTGTGCGGCGAGCGCGCTGCCGATGCCTTGCCGCTGCCGCACCGGTGCGACGGCGAGCGGTCCGAGGCCGAACCATTCCTGGTCGCGTCCATCGATCAGAACGGGCGACAGCGCCACATGCCCGATCACGCTGCCGCCCTCCACCGCCACCAGCGACACCGACAAGCGCCCGGCTTCCCGAAGCGCGTCGACGATGAAGTGCTCGGTGTGACTCGAGTGCGGCGCATCGAGAAACGCAGCCGCCGTCAACGCAGCGATGGCCGCGATGTCGGACGGCCGCTCGCATCGAATATCGAACGTGATGCTCACTGCCTGTTCAGCTCCCGCGCATAGTAGTTGGAAGCCGCGTCGATTTCTTCGGGCGTCATGTTGCGCGCGACGTTGCGCATGACTTCGTTGATGTCGTTGGTGCGCGTGCCGTTGGCGAAGGCGATCAGCTGCGACTTCGTATAGGCCGCCGGAAGACCATCGATCCACGGGCTGCCCGCCTTGTTGTCGATGCCGCCATGACACGCCGCGCACGGCGCGATATTGCGCATCGGCGCACCGTGGGACACGATCGTCGGCGCGAGCGCATCGCTCACCTTGCGCTGCGCGGGCGGCCTCGGCAGATTCGCGTAGTACGCGGCGAGATCGCGCATGTCCTGATCGCTCAGGTTGACGGCCATCGGCGACATCACCGCGTTGTTGCGCGCGCCCGTCTGAAAATCGATCAGTTGCTTGTAGATGACCGACGCATACTGCCCCGCGAGATTCGGCGAATTCGCTTCGCTCATGCCGCGTTCGCCGTGGCACATCGTGCATCGGAGGGCGAGCGTCGCGCCGCGTCCGATGGAGTTCGCGCTTGCGTTGGCGAGCAGTTGCGGCGTCACTTCGACGGCGCTGAGCTTCTTTTTCGGCTCTACATTCGTATCGCCCGAATACCAGTTGCGCGGCACGCCCGCCGCGCTGCAGATCGCATTCCAGATGCCGGTGAACGACGCACCGCGCTGAACGGACGGCAGCCACACGAAGCCGATCACCGCCGATACCGCCGCGATGCCGATCGTCCCTAATACGCTGGTCGCGAACCAGCGATTGCGGAAAGTGAAGAGGCGCTCGTCGTTCATCGCTGCGCTCCGATGGGAACAGCGGGCACCGATGTATCCGAGCGCGCGAGAAGCTGCGCGATCGGATAGCCGTAGTTGACGAGCGTGAGGCCGATCATCAGCGCGAGCCACAGCGCGAAGCTATTCAGCGCGACCGGAATCGTGCGCGGCTCATGCACCGCGCGGCTGAACGTGTATTGCTCGACGCTCACTCGCTGCGCGCGATGCCCGCGTATCAGCACGACGAAGAACAGCACCGCCGACACGACCAGAATGAAGCCGCCGATGACCGACATGATGACGGACGCGGCCTGATGCGCGATCTGCGGATCGCCGTAGTCGTAGAACGCCATGCGTCGCGGCATGCCGAGAATGCCGGTGTAATGCCACGGGAACGTCAGCACGATCATGCCGATGAACCACAGCCACAGTTGCCAGCGCATGAGGCGGATGCTCTGCAGCGCGCGGCCCGTGAGATGCGGCCAGAGGTCATAGGCGATCGCGAAGTACATGATGACGATCGCGCCCGCGAAAATCAGATGGAAGTGGCCCGTCACCCATTGCGTGTTGTGAACGGTCGAGTCGAGCTGATAACTCATGTTGATGAGGCCGCCCGCGCCGCCGAAGCCGAGCATCACGAACGAGAACGCGACGGCCAGCATCATCGGATTGCTCCACGGCAGCGCCTTGACCCAGCCGAACGCGCCCTTGCCGCCGCGCAGCCGCGCCGCGATCTCAACCGATGCGCAGATGGTGAACACGGTCAGCAGCGTGGGCACGGCGACGAGCGCGGTGAACACCGAATGCATGAACTTGAAGCCCGAGCCCACTTGCGGATCGGCGAACAGGTGGTGAATGCCGATGGGCATCGAGACCACGAGGAACAGGATGAACGAGATGCGCGCCATCGCATCGCTATAGAGGCGTCCGCCGATGGCGCGCGGAATGATCGTGTAATACGCGATATACGCGGGCATCAGCCAGAAATAGACGATCGCGTGCAGCGTCCACGAGAAGAACACGCGCGCGAGGCCGGCATCGATCGTGGACTTCCAGCCGAGCGCCACCGGCAGGATCATGAACAGGACTTCGATGGCCGCGCCTACCGCCGTCCAGCCCCACAGATACGCGCCCGCGACGGTGGCGAACATCGGCAGCGGCACGGTCCTGCCGCGATTGTCGCGCTTCCAGGCGTGCAGATTCACCGACATCAGCGCGACCCAGATCCACGATCCCACTACGACGAGCACCACGCCGAGGTAATAGAACGCGCTGCCGATCATCGGCGGATAGAACGTGTAGAGCACGGAGGCGAGGCCCATCGCGACCGGGATCATCGCCATGACGGAGCCGACCGCGACGAGCCAGAAGCCGATCCACGCCCAGCGCACGCCCACGAGCGTGCGCTTGAGCGATAGTTCCGTGACCGCGTAGCCGAAGCCCATCGCGATGAGCGTCGGGAACACGTAGCCCATCGCGGAGCCGTGAGCCGTCACCGAGCGATAGTAGATCTCGGGATTCTGCAGCCCGGCGAAGAGCGGGCTGCGCGCGAACATCTGCCACGCGCCGAGCACGAGCGCGACGCCGAACGCGATGAACGCAAGCCAGAAGTGCGCGAGGATGAGGCGCTTGCTATTTAACACAGGACAGTCTCCGCGAATCGGCCGGCAGCTTGTCGGCCATCTGCATGAACTCGTTGCGATCGATCACCTTCACATGCGCCCACATGCCGTGATGGCCGACGCCGCAGAACTCGTGGCACGGCATCAGATGGTCGCCGGGTTCGTCGAACGTGGTCTTGAAGGTCGAGACATAGCCCGGCTCCAGCATCGAATTGATGTTCGTCTTGGTGATGAGAAAGCCGTGCACGACATCCGAACTCGTCGCGCGGAACGTGACCGGCACGCCTGCGGGTACGACGATGCACTGCGGCGTGAACGAGTACTGCTGGGCCACGACGCGCACCGTCACCGAGCCGTCGCTTTCGGGCGCGGTGCCGAGATTGCTTTCGATGAATTCGCCCGACACGTGCAGCGTTTCGGGCCGCACGGTCTCGACGCGCGAAGGCGGCATCATCGCCCAGTGCAGGCCGGTGTAGACGACCATCGCGACGAGCACGACGACGATCGCGATGACGAGCATCGCCCAGCGTTTTTCGACGCGTTCGGCGACTTCGTGTGAATGCGGATTGATGGCCATAGGTTCACTGAATGACGCCGCGCGGCAAGAACACGGCGAAGTAGAAGACGAACCAGCTTCCGATGACGATGGCCGTCGCGACGCCCGCGACGGCGAGCGCACCGCCGGGGCCGCTTCTCACGATTTCATCGACGTTCGCGTCTTCGTTGGGATCTTCGTTCATGGTGTCGTCGATGCTCAATAAAGTGGTGCGGAGCGCAGTTCGTTCACTTCCTTCACCGATACCGGCGCGCCGCGATTGCCCCACGCCGTGCGGATATACGTGACCACCGCCGCGACCTCGACATCCGACAGCGATTGCGCGAACGGCGGCATGCCGTAAGGCTTCGGATTCTTGAACGTGCCGGGCGGATAGCCGCCGTTCAGCACCATGCGGATCGGGTTCACGGCGGAACTCATCACGATGGACTGGTTGTTCGCGAGCGGCGGAAAATCGGGCGGCTTGCCCTGTCCCTGCGCGGCATGGCATTCGGCGCATTGCGCGTCATAAATCTTCTTGCCGAGCGGCGAGAGGCTCGTGCGCTGCTCCGTGACGGCCTGGCTCGGCGGTTCGGACTTGTCGCCGGCGCGCGCGGGCAGCGCCTTCAGATAGACGGCCATCGCGCGCACGTCTTCTTCGCTCAGATATTGCAGGCTGTCGTAGACGACCTCGGCCATCGGCCCATATACCGCGCCGCGATTGCTCACGCCCGCATGCAGCAGGCCGACGATTTCGTCGATGCTCCAGTCGCCCAGCCCCGCCTCGCGGTTCGACGTAAGCGAAGGCGCATACCAGTTCTGGATCGGGATCAGCCCGCCCTCGAACGCCTTCGACGACACATTGCCGCCGAGCGCGTTGATCGCGGTATGGCACATCGAGCAATGCCCGAGCCCTTCGACGAGATACGCGCCGCGATTCCATTCGACCGACTGCTTCGGGTCCGGCTGATACTCGCCCTGCTTGAAAAACAGCGACCGCCAGCCGAGCAGCAGTTCACGCCGGTTGAACGGAAAGCGCAGTTCATGCTGACGGTTCGGCTGATGCACGGGCGGCGTGGACATCAGGAACGCGTAGATGGCGTCGGAGTCGGCGCGCGTGACCTTCGTATAGGAGGTGAACGGCATCGCCGGATAAAGCAGCGAGCCGTCGCGCGAGCGGCCCGTGTGCATCATGTTGTAGAACTCGTCGGCGGTCCATTGACCGAGTCCCGTCTCCTTGTCCGATGAGATGTTCGGCGTGAAGAGCGTGCCGAACGGCGTCTCCATCGGGCGGCCGCCGCCGAAGGTCTTGCCCGCCGGCAACGTGTGACACGCGATGCAATCGCCCGCACGCGCCAGATACTCGCCGCGCTTGACGGTGGCGGCGTCATAAGTCCTGGCTTGCGCGGCCGCGTCCTTGACAGGCCCGATCCACGCAGCGATCAGGACCGCGATCAGGACCGTTATGGCAAGCGCCCCAAGTTGTCGGAAACGAAGCACGTCGGGTCCTCTTCAGTTGTGAACGCTGCCGCAGGCGAGCGGCATCTTCAATGATCCGGCCGCGACCGGCGCCGGATTGGCCGGCGCGGGGAGCGAAGCGAGATAGGCGGAAATCGCGGTGATGTCGCGCTCGCTCAGAAGTTGCGAAACCTGGCGCATGCAGTCGGGCGCGAAGGTCGTTCGCGTGCCGTAGCGCCATGCACCGAGCTGCGCGCTGATGTAGTCCGCGTGCAGGCCGAGCAGGCCGGGAATCGCGGGCTCCATGCCGCTCATCGACGCGCCGTGACAGCTCACGCACGCCGGCACCTTGCGCGACGGATCGCCCTTCATGACGAGCGTCTTGCCGAGATCGAGCGTTTTGGCGTCGACGGTGACGGGGCCGGGCTGCGGGAACGGCGGACGTTCGGCGGCGAAGTAATCGGCGATCTGCTTGAGGTAGGCATCGGGCAGATACGCGAGCAGGTAGTTCATCGGCGGGTACTTGCGGCGCCCGTCGCGAAACGCGAGCAACTGGTTGTAGAGATAGCCTGCGGGCTTGCCGGCCAGGCGCGGGAAGTAATCGTTGTCGGTGCCCTCGCCGTGCGCGCCGTGGCAGGAGGCGCATCCCATCACGCGAGCCTGCATCGTGTCCGGTGCGCGTTCGAGCGGCGCGCCCGCGGCGCTCGCCGTCGGCGCGTCTGCGGCGAACGCCGCGATACTGCAAAACGCGAAGAGCGCGGAGAACACCATCCGGGCGCTGCGCTGAGCCGCGTGTCCGGCATTTGCGACGTTTGCCACGTTTCCCACGTATCCCCCGTGTCGAGTTGCCGTTCTTGACGCGCCGCGAAGGTTCGATCCCACGTTCGATCCATGCCGGCGCGCTTCTTCAAAGCACTGCAAAGGTCTTGCCGATGACGGGTTGTGCCTGGCTTCTCGAATGTTAGGAGGAAGTCCCCGTTTTCTCCAGCCCGGAGATTGTCTCAATACTTGTTATCGATACGCGTGACAAGAAGACACGTTTCTTTGCGTTTGGACAAAGAGACGCATTATTTTGGGATGTTCAACTGAGCGGTAGATCGCATGAGACGCGCGCCGGTGCTGCGCCGTCGGCGTGCGACGACCATTTTCGAGACGCCGCCCGACGCGTCACTTGAGACCGAGCCGGCGTGCGAGCCGATTCAGGTTCGCGCGGTCGATGCCCAGCTCCCGCGCGGTCGATGCCCAGTTCTGACCGTTGCGCGCGAGCGAATCGAGGATCAGCGTGCGCTCGTAGGCGGTCACGGCTTCGCGGAAATCCGCGCCCGGCGCAGTCGATACCGGCGCGGGCGGCGATGCGGCGTTCGCGGTATCGGCGATGCCGAAGTCGCCGGCCGTCAGCGTGAGAATGCGCGGCCGCTCCCGATGCGCCGCGAGCGCCTTCAGCGCGCTGCGTCCGATCAGATGCTCGAGCTCGCGCACGTTCCCGGGCCAGCGATAGGCCAGCAGCGCGGCCTGCGCGTCGGCCGACAGCCGCAAGCTCAGCAGGCCGAGCCGCGAACGGTTCTCTTCCAGGAAGTAGCCCGCGAGCAGCAAGACATCGCGGCCCCGCTCGCGCAGCGGCGGCACCACGAGCGGATAGACCGACAGCCGGTGATACAGGTCAGCCCGGAAACGCCCGGCGCGCACTTCGTCGGCGAGATCGCGATTGGTGGCGGCGATCAGCCGCACATCCACCCGATGCTCGCTGTCCGATCCGATCCGCTGCAACTGACCGTTCTGCAAGACGCGCAGCAGCTTCGCCTGAATGGCGAGCGGCAACTCGCCGACTTCGTCGAGAAAGAGCGTGCCGCCGTCCGCGAGTTCGAACTTCCCGCGCCTGTCCGCCGATGCACCCGAGAACGCCCCGCGCACATGCCCGAAGAGTTCGCTCTCGACGAGCGTGTCCGGCAGCGCGGCGCAATTGAGGCTCACGAGCGGCTTGTCCGCGCGCGGCGACAGCGCGTGAATCTCACTCGCGACGAGTTCCTTGCCGACGCCCGTTTCGCCCGTCACGAGCACGGTGAGATCGCTCGACGCGACAATCGCGATCTCGTCCATCAGATGCCTGTGACTCGCGCTGCTGCCGATCATCTCCTTGCGGCGCGGGCCGCTCGCCTGCCGATACACCTCCGCGCGCTGGCGTTCGGCCTCGCTTGTCCGCGCGAGCCTGTCGATGCGCTCCGCGACGCTCACGGTCGCCGCCGCGAGACTCAGAAACGCCTGCAACGAAGCCATGTCGATGCCGTCGAAGCGCGCGGGATCGAGCGCATCGAGTGTCAGCAATCCCCACGGTCGCCCGTCGACGAAAAGCGGGCTGCCGAGGCAGTCGTGGACTTCGAGGCTCGCGCCCGCGTGCTTGACGAGGCCGTCGTAGGGATCGGGAAGCTCGGAGTTGGCGGGAAAGCGCGTCGGTTCCGGGCGGGCGAGGATTCGCGCGAAGCGGGGATGCTCGCCAACGCGGAAGCGCCGGCCGAGCGTATCGCTCGCGAGGCCGTCGATGGCCAGCGGCACGAGCGTATCGCCGTCGAGGCGCAACAACGCTGCGGCATCGCCGGGAAAGAGTGCACGCAGTGTGCTGAGCAAACGCCGGTAGCGTTCGGTGTCCGGCATGTCGCGCGACAGGTCTTCAATGAGCGGCACCAGCGCGTCGAGCAGGACGCGCGAGGTCATTGCGACTACGTCGGCAGTCCGTTTGACCAGTGTTGTATCGACCATGGCGCGAGTTAAGCAGTTGATTATGTGGAGATTCTATACTGGCACAGAATCTGTATAAGATTCGGCCGAACGCGAAGCACACCCTTTGCCATTGTCACGAGGACTACAACCATGCTGTCAGCAGAACACCGCGCCATCGTCAAAGCTACTGTTCCGCTGCTGGAAAGCGGCGGCGAGGCGCTCACCCGCCACTTCTACGCGATGATGCTCAACGAGTATCCGGAAGTGCGGCCGATGTTCAATCAGGCACACCAGGCCAGCGGCGCGCAGCAGCGCGCGCTGGCCAACGGCGTGCTGATGTACGCGCGTCACATCGATGAACTCGAAAAGCTCGGCGGCCTCGTCGGGCAGATCATCAACAAGCACGTCGCGCTCGACATTCAGGCGGAGCATTATCCGATCGTCGGAAAGTGCCTGTTGCGCGCCATCCGCGAAGTGCTCGGCGAAGAGATCGCCACCGATGCCGTCATCGAGGCATGGGCCGCGGCGTATCAGCAACTGGCCGACTTGCTGATCGGCCTCGAAGAAGGCATCTACAGCGAGCGGGAGAAGGCGCCGGGCGGATGGCGCGGCACGCGGCGTTTCGTTGTCGCGCGCAAGGTCGCCGAGAGCGACGAGATCGCGTCGTTCTATCTCGTGCCCGAGGACGGCGGCGCCCTGCTCGACTTTCATCCGGGCCAGTACATCGGGCTGCGCATGGTCATCGACGGGGAAGAAGTGCGCCGCAATTACTCGCTGTCCGCCGCGCCGAACGGACGCGAATACCGCATCAGCGTGAAACGCGAGCCGGAGGGCAAGGTCTCGAACTTCCTGCACGACCGGGTGCACGAACGCGACACGCTCGAACTCTATCCGCCCGCCGGCGACTTCAGGCTCGACCATAGCGAAAAGCCGCTGGTGCTGATCAGCGGCGGCGTCGGCATCACCCCGACGCTCGCGATGCTGCAAGCCGCGCTCACGGCGACCACGCGGCCGATCCACTTCATCCACGCAGCGCGGCATGGCGGCGTGCATGCGTTCCGCGCGGTCATCGAGGATCTCGCGGCGCGTCATCCGCAACTGAAGCACTTCTACTGCTATGAGCAACAGCGCGACGGCGATCGCGAAGCGCACGGTTTCGGCTTCGTCACCGAGGCGCTGCTCGACAAATGGCTGCCGAAGAACCGCGACGTGGACGCGTATTTCCTCGGCCCGAAGTCGTTCATGAAGGCGGTGAAGAAGCATCTGAAGGCGCTGGGCGTGCCGGAGTCGCAGAGCCGGTATGAATTCTTCGGGCCGGCTTCGTCGCTCGAATAACGTCGTCCTCTTGGAGCGAGGCGTGGCCGGGCAACGACGCGCGGCCACGCCTCCCCCTGCCGCCCGACTGGTCACCTGAAATCCTCCGAAACCGGTCATGTCACCGCGCCAGCAACGCGCCTAATCTGTCGATGTGACAGCGCGCTGCGCACGTCTCATAACCGATAAAGGAGCTATTCATGCAACCCCGTCTCGACTTCTACAAAGCCAGCCCCGCCGCAATCAAGGCGCTGATCGGCGTCGAAGAGCGCATCGGCAAGTCATCGATCGAGAAGTCGCTCGCCGAACTCGTGCGGCTGCGCGCGTCGCAGATCAACGGCTGCGCGTTCTGCGTCGACATGCACACGACCGACGCGCGCAAGGGCGGCGAAACGGACCGGCGTCTCGCGACGGTCGTCACGTGGCGCGAAACGCCCTTCTTCACCGACCGCGAACGCGCCGCGCTCGAATGGACCGAGGCCCTCACGCTGATCGCGCAGGACCACGTGCCGGACGCCGTATGGGAAGCCGTCAAGCCGCATTTCAGCGACGAGGAGATCGCCGACCTCACCTTGCTCGTCTCCGCGATCAACAGCTGGAATCGCTTTGCGATCGCGTTCCGCAAGATGCCCGAGTGAGGAGCACGCGCCATGAGCATTCGTCGAATTGTCGCAGCGGCGCTGGCCATCGCAGTGTCGGGCGCATGGGCGCACGGCGGCGATGAGGAAAGCGTCACGCCGCTGATGAAGCAGGCGTTGCCCGAAGCGCCGGGCAAGAACGTCCTGATGGCGACAGTCGCGTTCGAGCCGGGGCAGGCGTCGCAGGCGCATCGGCATCCCGGATCGATCTTCGTGTATGTGCTCGAAGGGCATGTCGTGTCGCAACTGGAAGGATCGGCGGCGAAGACGCATGGGCCGGGCGAATCGTGGTATGAGCCGCCCGGCGCGCATCACATCGTGGCGAAGAACGCGAGCGGGACGGAGCGCGCCGTGTTGCTCGTATTCGCGATCGCCGGGGAAGGCGATCCCGTCAAGTCGCCGATTCCGCATTGACTCATGTAGCGAGGACAGAATGAAGACCCCTGAAGCCGCACCGATATTCGTCGCCGCACCGCGCGGGCGCGGCTCCGGGAATCCATCGCGCTTCGCCTTGTTCAATCTCGGCTTCCGGCCGCTGTATCTCGGCGGCGCGGCATTTTCGGCCGTCGCGCTCGTCGTCTGGCTGTTGGTCTTGCGTGGCGTGCCGCTTTTCGGAGGCTATCTGCTGCGCGCCGACCCGATCGGCTGGCACGCGCACGAGATGGTCTTCGGTTTCGCGGGGGCGATCGTCGCGGGCTTTCTGCTGACGGCCGTGCGCGCGTGGACCGGACGCGATACCGCGAAAGGCGGACTGCTCGCCGCGCTCGTCGCGTTGTGGCTCGCGGCGCGCGTGCTGGTGTGGAGCGGGCCTGCCCTGCCCGCTGCGATCGTCGACAGCGCGTTTTTGCCGCTCGTCGCGCTCGCGCTGTTGCGCGTGCTCGTGAAGGCCGGCAACCGGCGCAATTATTTCGTCGTGCCCATGCTGCTGGCGTTCGGCGGACTGAACGCCATGTCCCACGGTTTCACGCTGGCCGCGCGTCCTGATCTGGCGATGGCGTGCATCGAGGCGGCGGCGGGCATCGTCGTCATGCTGGTGAGCGTCATCGGCGGACGCGTGATTCCGATGTTCACCGCCAACGCGATTCCCGGCTTCGTCACGCGTCGATGGCGCGTCGTCGAGATCGCCGCCGCGCCGCTCACCCTCGCGGCCCTGCTCGCCGATGCCTTCGCGCCCGGCCGCGCGTTCGTCGCGGTCCTCGCCCTCTTCGCGTGCGGCGTGCATCTGGCGCGGCTCGCCGGCTGGCGCGCTCACGCGGTGCGCGGACGGCCCATCGTCATGATTCTGCATCTCGCGTATGCGTGGCTGCCGATCGGCTTTGCGCTGCTCGCGCTGAGCACGGCGGGGTCGCCACGCGTGCCGCATACGCTTGCGATGCACGCGTTCACGGCGGGCGTCGTCGGCGGCGCGATCATCGCAATGATCACGCGCACCGCGCGCGGTCACACCGGCTTGCTGCTGGTGGCGGATCGATGGGACATCGCTTGTTATGCGCTCGTGATGTCGGCAAGCGCGCTGCGTGTGTTCGGGCCGATAGCGGCGCCATCGGCGCAGGGGTGGTGGATCATCGGCGCGGGATCGTGCTGGATTCTCGCCTTCGCGATCTATGTGACGGCGTACGCGTCACGGCTCGTTCGCCCGCGTGCGGATGGCAAACCCGGCTGACGACGGTTTTTGACAGTGGCGCGCGCCGCGTCGGGGACAATGCGCGCGATCGTCAGAAACCTGCTTGTCGCCATGAAACGCCTTCGCATTGTCGCCGTACTCATCGTCGCATCGCTCATGCTCGGCGGATGCGGACTCTTCGGCTGTTCAGGCTGGGCCACCAACGGCGGCGGCTTCGGCGGATGCAGCGTCGGCACCCGGTTCTGAGGCGCCCGCTTCTCGCCTCAGCCTGTCCACATCCACGTTTTCAAGATAGCGCCGGATGTTTCCCCACACCGGATGAAAGCCGTAGCCGCCGTTCAGCAGTTCGTCTTCCGCCTGCCCCTTGGTCCATCCCTGATACACCACGCGATACAGCGCCGACACGAGCCCCGTGCGATCCGCGCCGTGCTGGCAGTGGATGAGAACGGGGCCGTCGCGGTCCACGTGGCGTAGCGCCTGGAGCGCGGCGATCATGTCCTCGTCGCGAATGTTCCAGGTGTTGATGCGGATGCGCTGCAGCGCGATGCCGCTTCCCGCCAGCAACCCGTCATCGGAATGAAACGAGCGGAAACTGATGATCTTGCGGATGCCGAGCGCGCGCAAACGCGGCAGATCGTCCGCGGTGATTTGCGCGCTCCGATACAGCGACGGCGTAATGCGATGCAGGTTGTCGACGTGCGTATAGACCATCGGCTCCGCCCAGTTCAGCGGCCGGGCGGCGACGGGCATCGCATGCGGATTGCCCGCGTGCGTGACGAGCGGCGCGGCCTTGAGCATCGACGCAACCGCGAACACTGCCGCCGCGACGCCCGCGCCATAGAACGCGACGGACACGATCCTACGCACGACGCGATTCCTTCTTCGCCGACAGGAAGAACAGCACGCACGCGGCGGCGGTCATCGTCCAGTAATCGGTCGGCGCAAATGCGATCCAGTGCTTGTGCCACGGCACGTGATGCGGATCGAACCGCGCGATGCCGTAGGCCGGATTCAGCACGAACCACAGGAAATCCTCGACGAGCCAGAATGTCATGATGCACGCGACGATGCGCGCCTCGATACGCCACGACCATCGCGCAAAGAAGACGGCCGGCAGATGAAAGAACAGCGCGACGAACGGGAACACCCACGCGTGATAGCCGGTCATGGGCCGGCCGCCCCAGAAGATGTCGAGCAGCCAGTGATGTTCGATGCGCCACGTCGGCAGATTCGCAGCCCATCCCGCGCTGCCTTCGATCTGAATCTCGACGTTGGCGAAGAAGAACCCGAGCAGCACGACCCACGCGATCAGCGCAACGAGATGACATGCACGGCGGCTCATGCTGCTGTCCCCAGCACGGTGTCGAGCACGACACGCGCCGCGTGCGGACGCGCGATCGGCGCGATGCGGCCGCGCATCGCGTCGAGTTGCGCCCAATCGTTCAGCAGCGCGCGGATGCGATATTCGAGCGCGGCGGCATCGACGGCTTTCAGCGCGACGCCCCGTTCGAGCAGGAAATCGGCGTTGCGTTCTTCCTGGCCGGGAATCGGTGAATTGACGATCATCGGCACGCCCATCGCGAGGCATTCGGATGTGGTGAGTCCGCCGGGCTTCGTGATGACGAGATCGGCGCACGCCATCAGCCGTTCGACTTGCGATGTGAAGCCCATCGGCAGCAATCGGCCCGGATGACGGCGCGCGACTTCGCGCAATGCGTTCAGCAGCGCTTCGTTGCGGCCCGCGAGCGCGATCAGCTGAAAATCCGCGTCCATCGACAACAAGCGCGCGGCGAGCGTATCGAGCCCGCCGAGCCCTGCGCCGCCGGACATCATCAGGAACGTCGGGCGATGCGGATCCAGACCGAACTGCGCCGCGCACGCTGCGCGATCGTGCTGCTCCGCGAAGGCGGGCATCACCGGGATGCCGCTGACGTGAACGGATTCTGCCGGCAGACCGCGTTCGCGCATGCGGCAGGCGATTTCATCGTTGGCGGCGAAATAGCCTTGCATGTGCGGCACGACCCACAATCGATGCAGGTCGAAGTCCGTCACCTGCACCCACACCGGCGTCTGCAGATTGCCCTTGCGACGCTCGCGCGACAGCAATTCGGCCGGCAGAAAGTGCGTGCAGACGATGGCATCGGCGTGATGACGTGCGATTTCTGCTTTCAGCGCGCGGCAGTTGAGCCGCTCGACGGCGCGTCGCACACGCTCGCCGAAGGATCGCGGGGAGGCGTTGTCGGTCCTCTGATAGAGGTAGCTCCAAAGCGCCGGCTGATGCGTGACCAGCTTGACGTAGAAGTCCGCGTAGAGCGCACGGAAGCTCGCCGGGACGAAGTCCATGACGTCGAGGTGCACGGCTTCGACGCCGGAAGGATGAAGCGCGGCGTGGGCGCGAAGCGCCTCGGCGGCGCGTGCGTGACCCGCGCCGGCGCTCACGCTGAGAAGGAGAAGTTTTGACATGCGAAGCAAATGAGCGGAAACCGTCCGCGCGACGCACGCCGCGCGGACGGGCTGGATCATAGCCGCCCTTGCTTCAGTTCAACCGCGATTGCATGGATTTTCACAGTCGCGGGTATGGCTCACGCGTTCGTTCTCACTCCTTCACAGCCGGCGAATACCCCATATCGACGCCCGCATCCCTCGCATGCTTCTGCGTGTGCGCGCTGCGCATCGGCTTCAGCACGAAGAGCGCGAGCAGCGCCGCGATGGCGGCCATCCCCGCTGCCAGCATGAAGACCGAGTGCCAGCTTCCGGTCGCCTTCGTGATCACGCTCGAGAACGGCACCAGCAGCGCGGCCGTGCCCTTCGCCGTGTACAGCAGGCCCGCGTTGGTCGCCGCGAACTTCGGTCCGAAGGTGTCGCCGCACGTCGCCGGGAACAGGCTATAGATCTCGCCCCAGGCGAAGAACACGATGCCCGTCAGCACGACGAACGCCACCGGGTTATGCCCGAACTTCGACAGCGCGACGATGCCGACCGCCTCGATGGCGAACGCGACGAACATCGTGTTCTCGCGTCCGATCTTGTCGGATACCCAGCCGAAAAACGGCCGCGTCAGGCCATTGAGCACTCGGTCGATGGTCAGCGCGAACGTCAGCGCGGGCAGCGTCAGGCCGAGTATCGACACGGGCGAATCCTGCAGGCCGAAGTCCTTCGCGATGGGACCGAGCTGCGCGGTCGCCATCAGACCACCGGCGGCCATCATCACGAACATCAGGTACATCACCCAGAAGATCGGCGACGCCAGCACCTGCTTCGGACTCGCGTTGTACACCGCGCGCTTCAACGTCGTCTTCACCGCCGCGAGCATGTGCGCGGGCGGCGCGTAGAGCGCCATGCCGAGCAGGAACACGACGAGGCCCTGCCCCAGCCCGAACCACAGGAAGGTCGCTTCGTAACCGCTCGACTTGATCATGTGGGCGATCGGCACCACGGTCGCCGCCGATCCCATGCCGAAGCCCGCCGCCGTAATGCCCGCCGCGAGCCCGCGCCGCGTGGGGAACCACTTCAGCGCATTGCCGACGCACGTGCCGTACACCGCGCCCGCGCCGACGCCGCCGATCGCGGCCGCCAGATACAGGAGCGGCAAGGACGACGCCACGGAGTTCATCGCCCAGGCGATCGCACACAGCAATCCACCGCCGACGACCACCGGACGCGGCCCGTACTTGTCGACCAGATAGCCTTCCACCGGCACGAGCCATGTTTCGGTGACGACGAAGATCGTGAACGCCACCTGAATCGCGGCGCGGCCCCAGTGATATTTCTCGTCGATCGGATTGACGAAGAGTGTCCATCCGTACTGCATGTTGGCGATCATCGCCATACAGATCACGCCGAACACCAATTGCACCCACGGCGACGCTAGACGCGACGCCCCCTCCTGGCGATTCATCTGGTCCATGCCTGTCTCCTTGGCACTGCTGCCTTTGTGTAATCGGACGTCGAGCGACGCCTCTTACGATGCCGCCGATACGGCGTCATCGCATATACACAGTATGTGATATATCAAGTAAGTCAAGCGAAAGAAACGGCGGGGTTTTCACTTAGGACAGCGCTTTTCGTAAGTTGCTGAAAGGCATGTCGCAGCGCGGCGCAGCGCAAAAAAAAAGCCCGGCAGGAATAAAGCCTGCCGGGCGATGAGCGTGGGCGAGACATGGCAATCCGCTGCACGCCCTCACGTTATAGATGAAAGTTAAACGTAATGTAAAGGTCGGAATTTGTAGGGTTTACGCCATCCGAATTCAAGCATCGCACGTCAGAAAACGTTGAACGGAACGTTCACCATCAGGCGATACACGTTGCTCGTGCCATCCGGGTAAAACTCGCTGCCGTGATGATGCATGTAGTAGAACTTGATCGACGTGTTCTTGAACCTGCCGTCGGGGACCGTGTAGCCGGGAATGATGCCGAATTCGTAATGCGAACCGTGCAAGGGCCGGCCGTTCACGACGTAGCTGGCCGCATTGGCCGTGCCGCTGTTGGCCATCGCGCTGCCATCGGCGCCCCAGCCGTATGCGCCCCACATCGTTACCTTCATTCCCGGCACGCCGTAGTCCTTCATGTTCAGCGAATACGAGAGACTCACCGACTTCTCATGCGGCTGGTTGTAATCCACGTCGAGCGAGTTCGACAGATAATCGCCGCCCGACTGGCCCATGTAGTCGAACATCTGATCGCCGAGAATCTGCTGGAACGCGAACTGGAGCGTATGCGCGCCGTGCGTGCCGGCCAGCGCGAGGCTGTACGCGTTGTTGTTGATCGGCCCTTGCCGTTTGTCGCCGATCGCGCCCGTGTAGTAGTAGTTCAGCGCGCCGGTCCAGCGGACGGTCTTCGAATCGCCGATGCTCTGCGTCGCCGAGAGGTAGTACTGCTGCCACACGTTGTTCGCCACGCTTCCGTACAGCGAGACCGCGGTGTCGTCGCCGTGCGTCCAGTCGCCGCCGAAATACGTGAACTGCGACACATGCGTGCCGCCGTATTCCGTCTTCAGTCCCGTCACGGTGGTCATGCCGCGCGCGATCACGCCATCCACCGTGCCGGCCTTCAGCGTGAGATTCCTGAACTCTTCGCTAGCGAGCGAGAAGCCGCGATACGTCGGCGGCAGCGCGCGGTTGTCGTGCGGCACGAGGAACGGGTTATCGAAGAGTTGCTGACCGTATTTCAGCACGGTGTTCGACGCACGCGCCTTCACGTCCCACACGCCCGGATACGCCCATGCAAGCTGATGCGACCCGCCGCCGTCCGTGCCGACGTGCACACGATTGCCCGCGCCATCGCCGCCATTGAGCTTCAACGCGCCGAAGAGCGATACATCCGCGCCCAGCCCGATGAGCCCGCGCGTATAACCCGACTCGAAAACGGCCTGCGCGCCGAGCACCCAGGCGTCCTTCTTGCCGGCGCCCTTGAATTCATCGTGCTCCGTAAAAGACCGCCCGAGCAGGTTGAAATGTGAATCCTCGATGAAGCCTTTTGCTTTCGCCTGATTGCTGATCGGCGCGTCGGCTTCGGTATTGGGCGGGGAATTCGGAACGGCTTCCGTGTGGCGCGAGGGCGGCTCGGTATCGGCTTCCTCGCCATATGCGGCAACGTTCGCGGCCATGAAGCCGCTGAACAGCAAAATCGAAAGGGCAACTGATGCTTTTTGTTTTTTCATGAAACGTATCTCCAGACTCCTGACTCAACCTGCTAACGACAAAACAACGGGATGCAACGAGCCACGCCCGGCGACCGGAAGAGTCGGCGGACGACAACGTGCTTTGGCTTATATGAGGGCGGGCGATGCGTGGACTTAGCGTTCTCTAAGACGGCTGACTGACTCCGTATCGGATTAGTTAGGATATCGATTCACTACGCAAAATGACACGCAGCGGAAGCACCAGGAGTCAACGCACGTAACGCGGGCACTTCCTGTGCGCAGCGCGCCTGCGCCATCGGGCAGCGCGTATGGAACACGCATCCGGCAGGCGGATCGATGGGGCTCGGAATATCGCCCGAAAGAATCTGCACGACCTTGCCGCGTTCGATCGCCGGATCGGGCACCGGCACCGCCGACAGCAACGCGCGCGTGTAGGGATGGCGCGGCGTGTCATAGAGCGCCTCCTTGTCGGCTAGCTCCATCACGCGGCCGAGATACATCACCATCACGCGATCCGAAATGTGCCGCACGACGGCCAGATCGTGCGCGATGAAGATCAGCGACAGCTTGAACTCGGCCTGCAATGTCTTCAGCAGATTGACGATCTGCGCCTGAATCGACACATCGAGCGCGGACACCGGCTCGTCGCAGATAACGAGCTTCGGCTCGACGATCAGCGCCCGCGCAATACCGACGCGCTGACATTGCCCGCCCGAGAATTCATGCGGATAGCGGTTGATCATCTGTTCGCGCAGGCCGACCCTCGTCATCATCGCGCGCACGCGAGTGTCGATTTCCTGCCGGCTCATGCCCGGCCGATGCTCCGTCAACGGCTCCGCGATGATCTGCCCGATCGTCATGCGCGGATCCAGCGAGGCCAGCGGGTCCTGGAAGATCATCTGCACATCGGCGCGGACCGCGTGCCATTCGCGCGCCGATGCCCGCGTCAGCTTCGCGCCCATCCATACGATGTCGCCGTGCGTCGCGGGAATGAGATTGAGGATCGCGCGCGAGAGCGTGGACTTGCCGCAGCCCGATTCGCCGACGACGCCGAGCGTTTCGCCGGCGCGCAGGTCGAAGCTCACGCCGTCGACCGCCTTCAGCGTGCGCGAAGGCGCCCACGGCAGACGGCTCTTTGCCTTCACCTGGAAATGCACGCGCATGTCGCGCACCGAAAGGATCGTTGCGTCAGACATGGCTCGACTCCTGGTAACGCGTGGTCATTGCATCGACGGGGCGGTGACACGCGCGCAGCCAGCGCGGGCCGGCGTGCGCGAGCGCAGGCGCGTGCATGGCGCATTCGGCGGTTGCATCGGCGCAGCGTTCATGGAAAGGGCAACCCGCGGGCGGATGCGCCATGTTCGGCGGATTGCCAGGGATGCCCGCGAGTTCGCCGCCCTGCTGATCGAGCCGCGGCAGCGCGCGCAGCAAGCCGATGGTGTACGGATGCGACGGCTTCGCGAACAGCGTGGCGGCGTCGCACTGCTCCATCACGCGGCCGCCGTACATCACCATGACCTTTTCGCACAGCCCGGCGACGACGCCCAGATCGTGCGTGATCAGCACGATGGACGTGCCGAAGTCCCGCTGCAGGTCGCGCAGGAGTTGCAGCACCTGCGCCTGCACGGTCACGTCGAGCGCGGTGGTCGGCTCGTCGGCGAAGAGCACTTCCGGCTCGCAGAGCAGCGCCATCGCGATCATCACGCGCTGCCGCATGCCGCCCGACAACTCGTGCGGATACTGTCCGATGCGATGCGCGGCCTCCGGAATCCGCACGGCTTCGAGCATGGAAATGGCGCGCTTTCTCGCTTCGCGGCGCGTCAGGTTCTTGTGCAGCTCCAGCACTTCCGTCATCTGCCGCTCGACGGTCAGATACGGATTGAGCGAGCTCATCGGGTCCTGAAAAATCATCGAGAGACGATTGCCGCGAATGCGGTTGAGCGCCTTCGCGGACATCCCGAGCAGGTGCTCGCCGCGATACAGCGCCTCGCCTGTCGCGCGTCCGTTCGATGCGAGCAGCCCCAGCATGGCGAGCACGCTCTGGCTCTTGCCCGAGCCGGACTCGCCGACGATGCCGAGCGTCTCGCCCTCTTCCAGCGTGAAGCTCACGCCGTTGACGGCGCGCACGGCGGCGTCGTGCGTCCTGAATTCGACCTGCAGGCCGTTGACTTCCAGTAGCGGCATGGCTCACCTGTCCTTCGGATCGAGCGCGTCGCGCAGCCCGTCGCCGACAAAGTTGATGCAATAGAGCGTGACGGAGAGCATTGCGGCCGGGAACAGCAGAATCCACGGCGCGGATTCCATGACGCCGACGCCGTCCTGAATCAGCACGCCCCAGCTCGTCATCGGTTCCTGCACGCCGAGACCGAGAAACGACAACACCGATTCCGTGAGAATCACGCCCGGCACGGTGACGGTCGTGTAGATCGCGACGATGCCCAGCAGGTTCGGCACGACATGCCGCACGATGATGCGCCGCGTCGGCACGCCGATGGCCCGCGCCGCTTCGACGTACTCTTTCGAGCGGATCGACAGCGTCTGGCCGCGCACGACGCGCGCCATGTCCATCCACGAAAACACGGTGATGGTCAGCACCACGAGATAAAACTCGCGGCCGAGCAGCGTCACCATGAGAATGGCGATCAGCAGGTACGGAATGGCGTACATCATGTCGACGAAGCGCATCATCGCGTTGTCGACGCGCCCGCCGATGAACCCCGCCACCGCGCCCCAGACGATGCCGAGCGTGACCGACGTGAGCGTGGCGAGCGCGCCGATCATCAGCGAGACGCGGCCGCCGACCAGACAGCGCACGAACAGGTCGCGGCCGGTTTCGTCGGTGCCGAAGAGATGCCAGTTGGCGAACGTGGGCGGCACGCTCATCGCGTTCCAGTCGGCGGAATCGAACTGATTCGGCAACAGCCAAGGACCGGCGATGCACGCGAGCGTGATCGCCGCGAGCAGCGCGAGGCTCACGACCGCCGCCTTGTTGCGCACAAAGCGCGTGCGGGCGTCTTGCCACGGACTGCGGCCCGCGACCGCTTTTTCGAGCGTGGCGCCCAGAGAAGCTGATTTCATCGCGCGCCCTCTCAGTAGCGGATCTTCGGATCGAGCCACGCGTAAGCGAGGTCGACCAGCAGGTTGAGCAGCACGGCCACGACCGTGACGAGCACGACCAGGCCGAGCACGAGCGTGTAATCGCGATTGGCCGCGCCATTCACGATCAGCTTGCCGATGCCCGGCAGCGAGAACACGGACTCCGTGACGACCGCCGCCGTGATCGACTGGATCGCGAGCGGGCCGATCACCGAGACGACCGGAATCAGCGTCGGCTTCAGCGCATGACGCAGCACGATCGTCCGCATCGCCAGGCCTTTCGCGCGCGCGGTGCGGATATACGGCGTGTTCATCACTTCGATGAGACTCACGCGCGTCACGCGTCCGACCGTCGCGACGTTGATCATTACCAGCAGCGCGACGGGCAACACCATGTAGCGCGCATCGAAGTTGTTCCAGCCGCCCGCCGGGAGCCACTTCAACGCGATGGCGAACACGAGGATCAGCACCGGCCCGATCACGAACGACGGAAACGCGTTGCCCGCATTGCTGACGAGCATCAGCGCGTAATCGGCGATGCTGTTGCGGCGCAGCGCCGCCGCGACGCCGAGCAGCACGCCGACGACGATCGCCAGCGCCATCGACACCCCGCCGATCGCAAGCGACACCGGCAGCGCGCGCAGCACGAGCTCGTTGACGCTCCAGTCGGCGTAACGGAACGACGCGCCCAGATCGCCGTGCACGAGGCCGTCGAGATAGAGCAGATACTGCTTCCACAACGGCTCGCCGAGGTGGTACTTGGCCTGCAGATTCGCAAGCACTTCGGCGGACACCTTGCGCTCGCCGTCGAACGGGCCGCCCGGCGTTGCGTGCAGAAGGAGGTAGCAGACCGTCACGACGATCAGCAATGTCGGCAGCGTGAGCAACACGCGCCGCAGCGTATAGGACCACATGCGAACGGCTCCTGTGCGTCAGTGCTTGACGATGTAGAGATCCTTGCTGGCGTAATGATCCATCGGGTTCTTCAGCGAATAGCCGCCCACGTAGCTCCTGACGAGGCGCGGCAGGCCGTATTGCAGCAGCGGGAGCATCGGGTAGTCGTCCATCACGAGCTTCGCGGCTTCGGTCAGCAGTTGCTTGCGCTTCGCCTGGTCAGTCGTTTCGCTGGCCTGCGCGATCAGCGCGTCGGCCTTCGGATTGCAGTTGAAGTTGTCGTTCTGCGTCGACTTGCACTGCACGAGTTGCAGGAAGGTCGTGGCGTCGTTGTAGTCGGCCACCCAGCCGTTGCGCGCAATCTGATAGTCGCCGTCATGGCGCTTCTTGAGCAGCACCTTGAATTCCATCGATTCGATATCGGTGGCGAGGCCCAGCTTCGTCTTCCATTCGGACGCCGCGAAGATCGCCATCTTCTTGTTGTAGTCGCTCGTGTTCATCGCGAAACGCAGCTTCGTGCCCGGCTTCACGCCCGCCTGCTCGAGCAGCTTCTTCGCTTCTTCGACGCGCTTGTTCATCGGCCACGAGGCCCACTCGTAGCTGGACACGTCCGCGCCGCTCACGCCCTTCGGCATCAGGCCGTACATCGGCGTCTGGCCGTCGGCGGTCACGCGCTGCGCGAGCAGGTCGCGGTCGATGACCATCGAGAGCGCCTTGCGCACGCGCACGTCCTTCAGCAGCGGATCGCGGTTGTTGAAGCTGTAGTATCGCGTGCCGAGAATCAGCGAGTTGCGCGTGTCGTTCGGAAACTGCTGGCGATACTTCGCATAGCTGCCCGTGGGCATCTGATACGTCATGTCGTTGTCGCCCGACTGGAAGAGCTTGACGTCGGTGTTTTCGTCCTCGACCGGGAGATACGTCACCTGCGTCAGTTGCACGTGGTCCTTGTCCCAGTAATTCGGGTTCTTCGTCAGCACGAGCTTGCTGTTGACCTGCCAGTCCTTCAACTGGAACGGACCGTTGCTGACGAGATTGCCCGGCTTCGTCCAGTCGCGCCCATACTTTTCGACGGTCGCGCGATGCACCGGCCCGAGATTGGGATTCGACATCAGTTCGGGCAGGAACGGCACCGGGCCGGCGGTTTTGACTTCGAGCGTGAGCGCGTCGATGGCGCGCACGCCGAGCGCGCTCACCGGCTTCTTGCCCGCGACGATCTCCGCGCCGTTCAGCAGGAACGGACCGAACACGTTGCCGTAAGGCGACGCCATTTTCGGGTCGATGAAGCGCTGGCATCCGTAGACGAAGTCGTTCGCCGTCACGTTCTGCCCGTTGGACCAGCGCGCGTTCTTGCGCAGATGAAATACCCACGTGACCGGGTCCTTCTGCTCCCACTTCTCGGCGACGCCGGGCATCACGGCGCCGTCGCCGTTGGTGACCGTCAGGCCTTCGAACAAGTCGCGTCCGAGATTCGCCGCGCCGACGGATTCGACGAGCGCCGGGTCGAGCGTCTCGACCTCGGAGCCGTTGTTGCGCACGAGTTCCTGCTTCGCGGCAAGCACGACGCCCTGCGGCACGATGGCGGCCACGGCCGGCAGCGACAGCGCGCCGAGCGCGAACGCCATGCCGGCGGCGGCCAGCGCCGTGCGATTGAAAGTGAGAGCGGCGAATGACTTCATCGGGTTCCTCCTGTTTGTCTCGTTCTTTTGCTTGTTGTGGATGCTTCACGCGTCGCCTGGCTTATCGCGCGCAGGCGAAGCGGACTGCACCAACCGTTAGGTTGCCTAACCAGGCGTGATTCGAATCACCGTCCGGAAGTGTCCCTGACGGCTTCGAAGTGTCTCGCGGCTGGGCGCGAGTATTTCGCATCAATAAGGCGGATGCCACCTACCTGAGCCGAAACATGACCAAATTTTGCGAATTTTCGTCCGCCCGGGCGATACGGATGGCTGTCGGCGCGCAGAGGCCGGCGCGGTCGTGATCGCGCCGGCCGGATGATTTCAATGCCGATGCGTCACGCCCCGTTGCCGAACAGCCGCTCGGCGCGCGCGCGCAGTTCTTCCGGCGATACGTCCTCCTTGTGCGTCGCGATCCACCACATGTGGCCGAACGGATCGCGCAGCTTGCCGCCGCGGTCGCCATAGAACTGGTCTTCGACCGGACGGACGATGGTCGCGCCTTCGTCGAGCGCGCGCTGCACGACGGCATCGACGTCATCGACATACAGATGCAGCATCACCGGCGTGCCGCCGACCGCGAGCGGGCCTTTCACGTCCATCTCCGGATACTCGTCGCTCAGATAAAAAGGATTGCCGCCGATCAGCAGTTCCGCATGGCCGATGCGCCCGCCCGGATCCTGCATGCTGAACACTTCGGTGGCGCCGAAGGCCTTCTTGTAAAAGTCGATGGCCGTGACGCCGCCCGCGACCGCGATGTACGGAATGACGCCGTGACGGCCTTCGGGGATGGGATCGACCTGTGCATTCATGTGTGCCTCCTGATTCTGGCGAAGGGTTGGGCGCGCAGACGACGGTTCATCGCGCGGCAATCGTCATGGTGCCGCTTTTGGCCGGGCGTGGCAAAGCGCCGGTTTGCCTCATACTGCGGGTTCGCAGCACCCATTTACATCCTTCGACCACGGAGCACACATGCACGATCTGAAAGGTAAATCGGTTCTCATCACCGGCGCGAGCACCGGCATCGGCGCTGCGGCGGCGCGCGCGTTCGGGCAATACGGCGCGAATGTCGCGGTGCACTACAACAGCTCGAAGGACCAAGCCGAAGAAGTCGCGAAGGACGTGCGCGCGCTCGGCGTTTCGGCGATCACCGTCGGCGCGGACGTTCGCGATTCGAAAGCCATCGACGCCGCCGTCGCCGCCACCGTCGAGGCGTTCGGCAAGATCGACGTGCTCATCAACAACGCGGGCAGTCTCGTGAAGCGCGAGCCGATCGCGTCCGTCACCGACGAGCTTTTCGACGAGATCATGCACATCAATGCGCGTTCGGTCGTGGCGTTCACGCGTGCGGCGTTGCCGTCGCTGCGCGAGGGCGGCGGCGGTTCGATCATCAACGTGACCTCTGTTGCGGCGCGCAACGGCGGCGGGCCGGGCGCGCTGCTCTATGCCGCGTCGAAGGGCTTCGTCAGCACGATCACCAAGGGCATGGCGAAGGAACTGGTCGCGGATCGCATTCGCGTGAACGCGGTCGCGCCGGGTGTCATCGAAACGCCGTTTCATGAGCGATTCACGACGCCGGAGCAACTGGACGCGTTCCGCAAAGCCATTCCGATGGGCTTCGTCGGCGAGCCGGACGATTGCAGCGGCGCGTTCCTCTATCTCGCGTCGGAGGCGATGTCGCGGTACGTGACGGGGCAAATCATCGACGTGAACGGCGGCCAGTTGATGCCCTAATCGTGTTATAAGCGCTAACCCATTGTCGAGGAAGGAGAACGCAGGAGATGCCGTTGAACCAGCAACATCGCTTTCGATCCCTCGCGCTCACGGCCATGGCCGCCGCCGCGTTCAGCGTGGCCGGCTTCGTCGAGAGCACGCCCGCTCATGCCCGCGCGCCGCAAGCGCAGCCACAGGTACTGACCGCCTCGGCGGTGGCCGTCGCCGACAAATATGCCGCCGATACCGCCGCCCAGATATTCCGCCAGGGCGGCAATGCCGTCGATGCGGCCGTGGCGATCGCGTTCTCGCTGGCGGTCACCTATCCGGAGGCGGGCAACATCGGCGGCGGCGGCTTCATGACGCTGTACGTCGACCATCGTCCGTACTTCCTCGACTACCGCGAACGCGCGCCCATCGCCGCCACGCGCAACATGTATCTCGACGACAAGGGCGAAGTCATCAAGGGCATGAGCCTCTACGGGCACCGCGCGGTGGGCGTGCCGGGCACCGTCGACGGCATGTGGGAAGCGCAGAAGCGCTTCGGCAAGCTCAAGTGGAAGCAGGTGCTCGCACCGGCCATCAAGTACGCGGCAGATGGCTTCGTCGTCGACGATCAGCTTGTCGAGCGGCGCGACCGCGCATCGAAGGAATTCGCCGGCAAGACGAACTTCGATCTCTATTTCGGCAGCATGAAGGCGGGCCAGGTGTTCAGGCAGCCCGATCTGGCCGACACGTTGCAGCGCATCGCCGACAAGGGCTCGAAGGGCTTCTACCAGGGCAAGACCGCCGAACTGATCGCCACGTCGATGACCGGCCACGGCCTCATCACCGAGCGGGACCTGAAGGAGTACAAGGCGGTATGGCGGCAGCCGGTGGTGGCGAGCTGGAACGGCTATCGCGTGATCACCGCGCCGCCGCCGAGCTCCGGCGGCATCGGCCTCGTGCAGTTGCTGAAGATGAAAGCGGACCTGAAGGACAAGTTCGAAGGCGTGCCGCTCGACTCCGCGCAGTACATTCATCTCGTCGCGGAAATCGAAAAGCGCGTGTTCGCCGACCGCGCGCAATATCTCGGCGACCCGGACTTTTACAAGGTGCCGGTCGCGCAACTGACCGACGACGACTACATCCTCAAGCGTGCGCAGGAGGTCAATCCCGATGCGCCGTCGGATACGAAGAGCGTCCAGCCGGGCCTCGGCACGTCCATGCCGGAGAAGGCCGAGACGACGCACTTCTCGGTCGTCGACAAGTGGGGCAACGCGGTGTCGAACACGTACACGATCAACGGCTACTTCGGTTCGGGCGTGATCGCGGAAGGCACGGGCATCGTGCTGAACGACGAGATGGACGACTTCTCCGCGAAGCCGGGCGTCGCGAACATGTTCGGCGTGGTCGGCAGCGACGCGAACGCCATCGCGCCGCGCAAGCGCCCGCTCTCGTCGATGACGCCGACCATTCTCACGAAGGACGACAAGGTCGCGATGGTGATCGGCACGCCGGGCGGCTCGCGCATCTTTACGTCGATCTTTCAGGTGCTGTCGAACGTCTACGACTTCAGGATGCCGCTCGCCGACGCAGTGGGCGCCACGCGCTTTCACCATCAACTGCTGCCGCCGAACACGATCTACCAGGAGCCGTATCATCAGCTCGACGCGGATGTCGTGAAAGAGCTCGAAGCAAAGGGCTATACATTCACGATGCAGGGCTTCAATGGCGACATTCAGGCCATCCGCATCGACGATACGACGCCTGAGCCGATGTCGGATCCGCGTGGACGCGGCGTATCGCAGGTCATCCGCTAACCCGTCTTGCCGGACTAGGCGTTTGCCCTAGTCCGGCCTTTGCTTCGACTGTTCACACGTCCGTTTTGCGTGGGTTTTCAGAAATATAAGAATGTTCGCATGGGCGGAATGTTTTTCTCGGGATTGGACCGCGTATCCCGTTCACCTAGTCTTTGCCTGACCGAGTGCAGCCTTCCGGCGATGCATGCGGCCCACATCAAGAAAATCATACGAGACGACCCTGACGACGGAGCTGCCGTGCGCGCACGGACATCCGTTTCAGCGTGCTGATAAAGGAGCAGCTCATCATGTTGGAATCCCCCGCCCGGCAGCTTGGCGACATCCCTTCCGCTGATCAGACAGACGAGATTCAGACGGCGCGCGACGGCTTCATCGACCGCTATTTCGGTATCTCGCGATCCGGCAGCACGCAGAAGCGCGAGGTCGTCGCCGGTGTGACGACGTTTCTCGCGATGGTCTATTCGGTGTTCGTCGTGCCCGGCATGCTCGGCAAGGCGGGTTTCGATACGAGCGCCGTGTTCGTCGCCGTGTGCCTGACGACGGCGTTCGGCTCGCTCCTGATGGGCGTGTGGGCGCGCTTGCCGATCGCCATCGGCTGCGCGATTTCGCTGACGGCGTTCACGGCATTCGGCCTCGTGCTCGGCAAGGGCTTGTCGCCCGCTGTCGCGCTGGGCGCGGTGTTCCTGATGGGCGTCGTTTTCACCGCGATCTCCATCACGGGCGTGCGCTCGTGGATTCTTCGCAACCTGCCGACGGGCGTCGCGCATGGGACGGGCATCGGCATCGGCTTGTTTCTGTTGCTGATCGCATCGAACGATGTGGGGCTGATCGTCAAGAATCCGGCGCCCGGCATGCCGGTTTCGCTCGGCCACATCACGGCCTTCCCGGTGCTGATGTCGGTGCTGGGCCTCGCCGCGATCTTCGGTCTGGAGCGCCGGCGCGTGCCGGGCGGCATCCTGCTGGTGGTCGTCGGCTTGTCGGCGATCGGTCTGGCGTTCGATCCGTCGGTGCGCTTTCATGGCGTGTTCGCGCTGCCTTCGCTGTCCGCGCCGGGCCATGCGTCGCTGATCGGCGCGATGGACATCAAGGGCGCGCTGTCGATGGCCGTGCTGCCGAGCGTCCTCGCGCTGGTGATGACCGCCGTGTTCGACGCCACCGGCACGATCCGCGCCGTTGCGGGCCAGGCTGGCCAGATCGACGCGAACGGGCGCATCGTGAACGGCGGCCGCGCGCTGACGGCGGATTCGCTGAGTTCGATCTTCTCGGCGTGCTTCGGCGGTGCGCCGGCGGCGGCGTATATCGAGTCGTCGGTCGGCGTGGCGGCGGGCGCGAAGACGGGGCTCGCGGCGAGCGTCGTCGGCGTGCTCTTTCTGGCGGTGATGTTCCTGTCGCCGCTCGCGGGCCTCGTGCCTTCCTACGCGACCGCGCCCGCGCTGATGTACGTCGGGCTGCTGATGCTCGGCAATGTCGCCAAACTGCATATGGACGATACCGTCGACACGATGTCGGGCCTCGTGTGCGCCGTCTTCATCGTGCTCACGGCGAACATCGTGACCGGGATCATGCTGGGTTTCTGCACGCTGGTGATCGGGCGGATCGTGGCCGGGGAATTCCGCAAGCTGAATGTGGGAACGGTGGCGATCGCGGTGGTGCTCGCGGTATTTTATTTGGGCGGCTGGGCGATCTGACGGGTTTGAATGTGAGAACGGCGCGCTTTGAGAAAAGCGCGCCGTTTGTTATTTCACGGACTTGCAGCGGAAGTGGTCAGGCGTTCTTTTGAAGATTCGCGATCTGCCGAATGCTTCTATCGACACGGAACATCACGAGCATCAGCACCAGCGTAATGAAAGAAGCGATGGCGCCGCCAATGATGCTAAGCGCCTTGAGTCCTTCCATATTCTTTGCGGTCGCCGCCTCTTGCGCTTTCGCCTTGTCTGCGGCGATGCGGTCCTTTTCTTTCTGATATTCGACGACGAACTGGCTAAAAACACCACCCGTCACATCGTAGAACTCGGCCTCGGAACCTTTGATGCGCTTGGCGACATCAGGCCGTGACAGCACTTCGTCCATGAATTTCGTTTGCGCCTTTACGAATTCCACGCCGTATTCTTCGCTTGCGGCCCAGCTATCGACCGCACTGCGCACCGATTCCATATGAGTTTCGTGTTCGGCGCCTACCAATTTCTTGCCGTGCGAATCTAGGACTCGAAACAACTCGTCAGCCAGTTTGGCGTTTTCACTGTTGTCGGAGCTTTTCTCTGCGGCAGACGATTCTTGACTCGAAGCGGATTCAGCGCTATCCAGGCGAAACGCCGATCCGCTGATGGTTTTAGCCTCACTGATTTCAGCCGGTTGCGCTCGGATATTCAGCCAGGCGGGTACGGCCAGCACGACGGCGTAAATCAGCGAAATGGTCGCCAATACCAGAAAGACAATGCGGAGAAGCTATTCTCGATTTTTCCCACGCAATTCACTTCCAAACCTCTTTTGATTTTTATGATTGCCTCACGGTCCGGCATGTGAGGCCGAACGCAAAACGAAAACGGCCGTCGATGCGGCCAGCGTCGATTTTCCCTTACGCGAAGACCAATGAGCGAAGGATTGTGTAATTTTTGATAGACCGAACGGAAGCGCGTTAATCGACATTTACGGAGCGAAAACAACAAAGCCCCCGAAAGCATGCGCTTTCGGGGGCTTTGTCCAATACTGCTCGATACTGCCTGAAACTCTGTGACCGGACGTATGGCGCGTCTTACTTGCGGCGATACGATTCAACGAGGATTTCGCAGTTTTGCAGATGCAGTTGCAAAGCACGATTCCACTCGCGAAGCACCGCAGCCTTCGCTGCGCGCACCCACGAACCGAACGAAACGAGCACAGATTGTTGAGCGGTGGTCTTCATGAGCGTCTCTCAGGGTAAGTAGCTAGGGGATAACCCTAACTATACGCCTTTCATGCTGCATTGCAACCAATTGTCAAAAAAAGCTACAACGTTCGCTGAAAAGTCGCCGGTCATTTTTCCTCTCAATCACGGCACCAGCAGGTCGCCTTCCCGCGCTGCCCCCTCACCCGCGATCCGCGCGACGAGCATGCCTGCCGTCGCAAAACGCGTCCAATGTCGCGCGTAGAGCACGCCGTCCGTCTGCGCGACGAGCGGCACGAGCCTGTCGTCCAGCGGGTCGAGAATTTCGGCGACGACATCGCCTGCGCGGACGGTATCGCCCACGTCGCAGGCATGCAGAATCACGCCGGATGACGGCGAATGCACGTAATCGCAGCCAGCGAGCGGCGTCGCGGGACGGCGCAGCGCGGGCGGCTCGGGCGCGTCGCCGTCGATGAAGCCGGCATGCGTCAGGTAATCGACAATCGCCTGAGCGTCGCGGGCGGCAGTGTCGTGCGATACGTCGCGCACGCCGCGCAGTTCCAGCGTGACGGGCGTGACGCCCGCCGGTATGGGAAACCGGCCGCCGAACGCGCCCCGCAGATAACGCCACGCGGACGCGCACGCCTCGTCGAAGGGCTCGCCGCCCGAGACATCCGCGAGCAGCTGCGCCTCGCTGCCGAGGTAACGCGCGAGCGGCTCGATCGACGGCCACGCTTCCGGCGTCGTGTAGAGATGCGGGACGGCTTCCCAGTCGCAATGCAGATCGATGACGACATCCGCATCGCAGGCAAGGCGCATCAGCGCGATACGTTGAGACTCCAGTTCGGTCGCGCCCGTCTGCGCCGCCAGATGCGCGCGCAGCGCCGCGCGAATCAGCCGCGCGTTGTGGTCGAGGTCGCCGGTCAGACGGCCGTCGAGTTGCATCGCGAGCGCGGGGCCGGGATCGGGAAAGCGCCGGTTGAAGTCATGCCCCGAGCGCATGTCGAAGCGCCCCATCTGCGCGCCGAACCAGTGCTGGTTCAGCCCCGCCGGATTGGCGACCGGCACGAGCACGATGCGCGCGTGCAGCCTGCCCGCTGCCTCAAGGTCGGCGAACCGCCGCCTGAGCAGCCACGCGACGACGATGCCCGGCAACTCGTCCGCGTGCAGCGACGCCTGAATATAGACCTTGGGCGCCTCGTAGCCCTGCGGCCCGAACCGATAGCTCGTGATCGCCCGCTCGGTGCCGGGCGACGCGCCGGCGAGCGGATGGCTGTGTACCTGCATCGGCGGAAATCCTTCAGAAAGCCGCGTGAGAAAAAAGAAAGGCACCGCGAGCGATGCCTTTTCGTGCTTGCGCCGGTGCGATCGAGCGCTTACTGGATGGACACGTCGGTCTCGAAGTACTTCGCCATGATGCGCTTGAACGTGCCGTTCTTCTGCAACTCGGCGAACGCCTGATTCAGGCCCTTCTGCAAGTCCGCGTCGCCCTTGCGCAAGCCGATGGCCGTGCCCGGACCGATGATCGCCTTGTCTTCGACGATCGACCCGACGAGTGCGAACGGCTTGCCCTGCGGCTTCTTCAGAAAGCCGATGGCGGCTTGCGCGGCGTCGGTGAACATCGCGTCGATGCGGCCCGCGACGAGGTCCGACTCCACCTGCTCCTGATCGCCGTACGCGACGACCTGCACGCCCTGCGGCTCCCACTTCGCCTTCGCGTAGCGTTCCTGCACCGTGCCCTGCTCCACGCCGACGCGCTTGCCCTTCAGCGCCTGCGCCGTCGGCAGAATCCCGGAGCCGGCGCGCGCCACGAGTTGCGCGTGGGTGTCATAGAGCGGAACCGTGAAGTCGATCTGCTTCAGACGCTCTTCGGTGATGCCCATGTCGGACAGCACGGCGTCGAACTTGCGGGCTTTCAGGCCGGGAATCATGCCGTCGAAATTGTTCTCGACCCACACGCATTTAACCTTCATCTGCGCGCAAAGGGCGTTGCCCAGGTCGATATCGAAACCGACGAGCTTGCCGTCCGCCTGTTTCGACTCGAACGGCGGATACGACGGATCGACGGCGAAGCGGATCTGCGTGATGTCCCTGGCGTGAGCGGCGAACGACGTGACGGCGACGGCGGCGAGCACCGCCCGCAGGGCGAACGATGCGGTCTTGCTGGCGAACTTCTTGTGCGACATTCCAATCCTTCGAGACATGCGGTAAATGCTGGCGCGCCGAGCCGGCAGCGGGCGCGCGATAGAGCCCTTGCGGGAAAACCCTGAAGTGTAACAAATCGGCACGCCGGCGAAGAGCACTTGAGCCCGCGTCATGGCACCACGGAGAGGAACAGGAACGCCGCGAAAATCACCAGATGCACGACGCCCTGCAGCACCGTCGACCGCCCGGTGCCGAGCGTGATGACCGATACGAGGAGCGTGAGCGCGAGCATCGTGATTTCCTTCGGCGCGAGGCCGAGGGCGATCGGCTGACCGATGGCGATCGACACGACGGCCACCGTCGGTATCGTCAGGCCGATGCTCGCCAGCGCCGAACCCAGTGCGAGATTCAGGCTCGTCTGGATGCGGTCGAGCCGCGCCGCCCGCACCGCCGCCAGTCCTTCGGGCAGCAGCACGAGCGCTGCGATCACGACGCCGACCACGGCCTCCGGCGCGCCCGCCGCTTCGACGGCTGCCTCGACCGCCGGCGAAAGCAGCTTGGCGAGTCCCACGACCGCCACGAGCGAAACCAGCAGGAGCGCGAGCGCGAACCACGCTTCGGCGTTGGTCGGCGGCGGCGCGTGCGGGGCGTCGTCCTCGGCGACGGCCGTTTTCGCGGCGGTGGGGAGAAAGTAATCGCGGTGACGGATCGTCTGCACGAACACGAAGACCACATACAGCACGAGCGAGATGACGCCCACGAAAACCAGTTGCGAGGTCGACAACGCCGGCCCGACGACCGTGCTCGTGAAGTTCGGCAGCACGAGCGTCATCACGGATAACGCGCAAAGAATGGCAAGCGCCGCGCTCGCGCCCTGCAACTGGAAATCCTGCTCGTGATGCCGCAAGCCGCCCACGAGCAGACACAGGCCGACGATTCCGCAACTGCAGATCATGATCGCGGCGAACACGGTATCGCGCGGCAGGCCGGCTTTTTCCGGGCCGCCGGAGAGCATCACCGAGACGATCAGCGCGACTTCGATCACCGTCACGGCGATGGCCAGCACCAGTGTGCCGAACGGCTCCCCGACGCGATGCGCGACCACTTCCGCGTGATGCACGGCGGCGAACACCGCGAGCGCCAGCGCAACGGCCGACAGGCCCGTCATCAGCGCGTTGTGGACGAACGCGGCGGCGGCGAGCACGACAATCGCCGCGATCGGCGCGAGGATGGTCCAGTTCAGCTTGTGTTTCATCGGCGCTCCGGTGGATGGGTAAAGGGAATCGTCGTTTCAGGACTTGCGCGATACGGCGAGGTAATCCGACCGGCCCGCGCTGCAAGCGTGCCATGAGAGCGCTGCGCCAGACAGCCGCATGTCTCGGGCATGATAGCCGCCGGAAACGGCCGGCGCGCGGCATCGCGGTTGGATTCTCGACAATCCGACCGCAGATTTCGTATTTGCCGGACAATATGTTCACTTGCATCGATCATCGCGCAACCCTGCAGGAGGAACAGGAGACTTCATGCTCGTCGCCCCGAAACCCGAGAACGAATCGACCCGCCTTGCCACGCTGCGCACGCTGCGTATCCTCGACACCCCGCCCGAAGAACGCTTCGACCGGCTTACACGCCTCGCGCGGCATCTGTTCGATGTGCCCATCGCGCTCGTAAGCCTCATCGACGAAAATCGCCAGTGGTTCAAGTCCTGCACAGGACTCGAAGCGCGCGAGACGCCGCGTGATGTGTCGTTCTGCTCGCACGCCATCCTGCAGGACGACCTGCTGATGATTCCCGACGCCCGCGCCGATAACCGCTTCCGCGACAATCCGCTCGTCGTCGGGGAGCCGCACATTCGCTTCTATGCAGGCCAGCCGCTCACCGTGCCCAACGGCGCGCGGCTCGGTACGCTGTGCCTCATCGACCGGCGTCCGCGCACGCTCGACGCCGCGCAGCGCGGGCTGCTGCTCGATCTTGCGCATATCGCGGAACAGGAACTGGCGGCGATCGAGCTCGCCACCGTCGACGACCTCACGCTCATCCCGAACCGTCGCGGCTTCGAAGCGCTCGCGCAACATGCGCTGAACGTGTGCCGGCGCATGGGGCGCCGCGCATCGCTGCTGTTCTTCGATCTCGACGGCTTCAAGCAGATCAACGATACGTACGGCCACGTCGAAGGCGACCGCGCGCTCGCGACCTTCGCCGCCGCGCTGCGCACTTCGTTCCGGCAGACCGATGTGATCGGCCGGCTGGGCGGCGACGAATTCGTCGCGCTTCTGACCGATGCCGGCGACGATGAAACGTCCCGCGCGCTCGATCGCCTGCGGGTGACGCTCGACGGCCACGAAGCGACAGCCGAGCGCGGCTACGACATCCGCTTCAGCGTGGGACAGACGCAGTACGATCCCGCGCGCCATGCGACGGTCATCGACCTGCTCGCGGCCAGCGACAGCCGGATGTACGCGCACAAGATGGCGCAAAAAAACGGCCTGCGGCATTGATGCGCGCAGGCCGTCGCGGGAAACGCGGGCGAAACGGTCCGGGTCAGGACTCCAGTTCCGCGTTCAACGTGATCTTGGCGTTCCCGGCGAACAGCTTCGAGACCGGGCAGCCCTCCTTCGCGGCCTGCGCAGCCTTGTCGAACGCGGCCTTGTCGGCGCCGGGAATCTTCGCCTTCAAATCGAGCTGACACGAGGTGATCGTGAAGCCTTCGCCGTCCTTCTCGAGCGTGACCGTCGACTTCGTCTCGAGGCTTTCGGCCTTCATGCCCGCTTGCTCGAGTTGCAGCGAAAGCGCCATCGTGAAGCAGCCCGCGTGCGCGGCGCCGATCAGTTCTTCGGGATTGGTGCCCGGCCCTTCTTCGAAGCGCGACTTGAATCCGTACGGCGCGTCATTGAGCACGCCGGTCTGTGTCGAGATGAATCCCTTGCCATCCTTGATGCCGCCGCTCCATTTCGCCGATGCAGTCTTTTGCACGAGAGTTCTCCATGAAAGATGGGATTGCGATGACCGGCCCTTGCCGGCCGGGCTACTGCGTCAGCAGCGCGGATTGATTGCACGCGATGTGCCCGAGGTCGCCGACGCGATGCCTCGCGCTCATCGTAGCGGATACCACCCGGCGATGCAGCGCCCGCGTCGCGGAGCGGCGCCGCGAATTTTTTGCGCCGATGGCCAAAGCGCGCCGATTCCCTTAGCATCCTCGCCGGATGATCGACCGTGGACGAAGGAACACATGACACGCACTGCAAGCAAAGAGGCCGCATAAGATGGGGCCGCCAACCGACCGCATCGCGGAAGACCGAGCGTTGCCCGACAGCGTCGACGTGGTCGTCGTCGGGGGCGGCGTCATCGGGATCAGCACGGCGCGCTTTCTCGCGGAGAAAGGATTGTCTGTCGCCGTCTGCGAGAAAGGACACATCGCGGGCGAGCAGTCGAGCCGCAACTGGGGCTGGTGCCGGGCGACGCATCGCGATTTGCGCGAGCTCGAGCTGAGCCTCGAAAGCCTGAAGCTGTGGCGGCGCATGGACACCGATCTCGGCATCGATAGCGGCTATCGCGAATGCGGCATCCTCTACGCCGCCGACGACAGCCGGGCGCTCGCTGATCACGAATCGTGGCTCGCGCGCGCCGTCGCAAAAGTGGGCCGCGACGCGATCGATTCGCGCATTGTCTCGCCCGACGAAACCGCCGCGCTGATGCCCGGCTCCGCGCGCCGATTCGCGGGCGGCATCTATACGCCGAGCGATGGCCGCGCCGAACCGCAACGCGCCGTGCCCGCGATGGCCGCGGCGCTGCGCCAGCGCGGCGTCAAGATCGCAATGCCCTGCGCGGTGCGCGGCGTCGAAACGAGCGGCGGCGCGGTGAGCGGCGTCGTGACCGAGCATGGACGCATACGCTGTCAGAGCGTGGTCGTCGCGGGCGGCGCATGGACGCGTCTTTTCGCGGGGAACCTCGACGTCGACGTGCCGCAACTCATGGTGCGCTCGTCGGTGGTCCGCACCGCTGCGCTACCCGGCGGGCCGGAAGTCAGCGCATGCAATCAGGCGCTCGGATACCGCAAGCGCATCGACGGCGGCTATACCATCGCCAATGCGTTTCGCAGCTACAGCGACATCACGCCCGACAGCTTCCGGCTATTCGCGAAGTTTCTTCCCGCGCTCAAGAGCCAGTTCGGCTCGATCAAGCTCGGTTTCAACGCACGCTTTTTCGAAGAACTGCGCCGTCCGCGCCGCTGGCCGCTCGATCGGCCGACCGTCTTCGAATCCGTACGCACGCTCGATCCCGCGCCCGTCGACGCCTTCAACGCGACCGCGCTCGCCGAGTTCCGGGCGATCTTTCCGTCGCTCGCACATCTCACGGTCGAACAGGCCTGGGCCGGCTATATCGACGTGACGCCGGACGCGGTGCCCGTGATCTCCGGTGTCGAACGCACGCCCGGGCTTTTCATCGCGACGGGATTCTCGGGGCACGGCTTCGGCATCGGGCCGGGCGCGGGCAAGCTGATGGCCGACATCGTCGCCAACGATGCACCGCTCGTCGATCCGCACGCGTTCCGTCTTTCGCGCTTCTTCGACGGCAGCCGTATCGAGCTGGACGGCGGTTTCTGAGCGCGCCTGCCGATCCGACGCGGCGCAGCACGGCGCGCTAACATACCGGTTTTGCGGCCGGCGCATTGCGCGCTGGCCGCCGCACCTTTTGCTTGAGGCTTTCATGGCATCCACGCCCCTTTTATTCGTTGATGTTTGGTCCGATTTCGTGTGTCCTTTCTGCTATCTGGAAACGCCGGTGCTCGACCAGTTGCGCAACGCGTACGGGGATGCCGTCGAGATTCGCTGGCATGCGTTCGAGCTTCGCCCCGAACCCGCGCCGCTGCTCGATCCGAATAGCGATTACATCCTGGATTCGTGGGAAAAATCGGTGCGTCCGCTCGCCGAAGAACGCGGCCTTCTGATGCGCCTGCCGCCGGTCGCACCGCGCAGCCGCAAGGCGTTCGAAACGGCGCTGTTCGCGCGTGAGTCTGGCCGCTACGACGTCGTTCATCGCGCGATCTTCAAGGCGTACTTCGAGGAAGGCATCGACATCGGCGATCCCGACGCGCTCATCGATATCGCCGCGACCTGCGGCATCGATCCGGAACTGCTGGAAGAATCGCTCGATGACGGCACGTACACCGATCTCGTCGTCGAAGACGAAGAGTTCGCAAAGAAGCTCGGCGTGAGCGGCGTGCCGTTCGCCGTGCTGTCGCGCGAACCCGCGCCGGGCCAGGAACCGCCGCCCCCGATCGCTCTGCGCGGCGCCGCGCCGATCCAGCATTACGAGGCGGCGATCGAGCGGCTGTTTCCCGACGGCTTTCCCGGAAGCTGATTCGGAAGGCGGCGGGCGCAGCCGCGGTTAGCTGTGCTCGGCCATGAACGACTTCAACGCGATGCGCTGCGAGGGATCGAGCGCTTCGAATTCGAGCCCGTACGCCGCGCCCGGCGCACCGGATTCCGCCGTGCCGACGTGGCGCACGATCGCGGTCGTGTCGATCTGGACATCGACGCCATCGGTGCTGAAGCGGAACGAAAGCCTCAGGCGATCACCGGCGCTGGCGGTCGCCGTGGGCACTGACAGCGACATGCCATACGGGCTGATATCCGCGACGCGGCCTAGTTGCGGAATCGCATTCGCGGCCGCTTCGTTCGAGAAGCGCGCGCCGAGCCGAGTCGGCAATCGTGCGAACTTGCGTGCTCGCAGACGGCGAATCGCACCCGGCGCCGATAACACCACGTAGTTGAACGGCTCGCGGCTGGTCGCATCGACGGTGCAGGCAAAGCGGAACACGCCGCGTCCCGTCAGCGCGACCAGATCGACCTGTTCGCCGCGCGTCAGTTCGAGCGGCGCGACACCGGTCATCACCGGCTGCGTCACGAAAAGCGATCGCTCGCCGTTGCGGCGCGGGTTGGAGAAGCCGATCACGCGGCTTGCGTACATTGCCGACCCGGAGATACTGCCGCCGCGCAGGCCGACGCGCCCGCCTATCGCGAGGCCGATGTCCTCGAGTGTCGGCGGGCCGTCGGCGTTTGCGTCGAGGGAGGCCGGAGCCAGCGCCGTCTCCCGCGATGGACGATGCGGCTCGAAATGGCGGTAAAGGAAAGCGCGGGCGGTTTCGTCGGGAACGACGGTGCCGCTGTCGAAGAGCACCGCGCCGTCGGGCGCGAGGATCGGCCATTGGAGCGGCGCTTTCAGCGGAATGTCGGCTGCATGAAGACGGACGAGAGCCGGTCGTTTCTCAAGGACGGGTTCTGCGAGCATTTGGTCGGATTATTCTTAAGTGTTTGTTGCAATCCTCCTAGGTGCGCGCGACGCCGTCAAGCGTTTTTCGGCAAGCATTACATAGCGGGACGAAACGCCCTGTAACTTCGGTTATTCGTACCGCTTCGCGATCGCCAAGAAACCAGTGTTATGCGCATAAAAACGCACGTCGCCAAATAAGTTCAGAGCGTTTGCGCCGAGTACGTGTCGCATTGGCGGATGTCGCCGGTCGATAACCCTCGCCGCAACCATCGCTGCCGCTGCGCGCTCGTTCCGTGCGTGAATGCTTCGGGCACCACCCGCCCTTGGGACTGCTGCTGCAAGCGGTCATCGCCGATGGCGCCCGCCGCGTTCAGCCCCTGCTCGAAGTCGCCCGGCTCGATCAGCTTCGCGTTTTGCTGTTGCGCGACCGCCGCCCAGACGCCCGCGAAGCAGTCGGCCTGCAACTCCACTCGCACCGACAACGCATTCGCCTGCTCACGCGACATCCGCGAGCGCGCGCGGTCGACCTTGTCCGAGACGCCAAGCACGTTCTGCACGTGATGCCCGACCTCGTGCGCGATCACATACGCCTGCGCGAAGTCGCCGCTTGCACCGAAGCGATCCCGCAGTTCGCGATAGAACGAAAGGTCGATATACACGTTGCGATCCGCCGGGCAATAGAACGGCCCCATCGCCGCCTGCCCCATGCCGCAGGCCGTCTGCGTGCCGCCCGTGAAAAGCACCAGCTTCGGCGCCGGATAGTCCTGGTTGAACTGCGTTCGGAAGATGTGCTGCCACGTGCGCTCCGTGTTGCCGAGCACACGGCGCACGAACACGGCGCCGGCATCGTGAGCCGGTTCCGCGTTGTTAGGCGCGGCCTGACGTTGCGGCGCGTTGCCCTGAAGCACTTGCGCGCCGTTGATGATCGTCATTGGATTGATGCCGAAAAAGTACGACGCAGCCAGCGCCAGGACGATCGTGCCGATGCCGACCGTTCCCCCGCCGATGCCGAAGCCGCCCGATCCCCGCCGGTCTTCGACGTTCCGACTTTCGCTTTCATCATCGAGGCGCATGTTGGTTCTCCTTTTGTTCGCGCGTCACGCGCTTTTCGAAAGCCAATATCGTACCCGGGCGCCACGGCGCTTCCGCGCAGCGCAGACGTGAAACTTCTTCGCCGATTCCGCCGAAACGCGTGTGATGCAGTGCGGTCGATTGTCGCGAGAAGCGCGCCGCGTGCACCACCGGACACGTACGCCGATCATCTCGAAAAACAAGCAATATCAATTGGATACAGGTGCTAAGCCCTTGAAACTGCGGCATTTCCGCGCAATGCGACATCTCTGACGCAGCGCAACAGTCGTGCATTTTCGGCGCTAAGCTGCGGCCGTGATCCGAGGCAATCGTCCCGACACACGGCCGGCCCGGTCTCACCCACGGGCGCGCGTGAATTTCAAAACACAAGTCATCATGCACTCGACTCCTGAAGCAATCGATCTGGCGCGGATACAGTTCGCGTTCACCGTATCGTTTCACATCATCTTTCCTGCGCTGAGCATCGGGCTCGCGAGCTTCATCGCCGTGCTCGAAGGCGCCTGGCTCAGAACGGGCAAGCCCGTCTACAAGGAACTGTGCCTCTTCTGGTCGAAGGTTTTCGCCGTGGCGTTCGGAATGGGCGTGGTGTCGGGCGTCGTGATGGCGTACGAATTCGGCACCAACTGGGGCGGCTTCTCCACCTTCGCCGGTCCGATCACCGGGCCGCTGTTGACCTACGAAGTGATGACCGCGTTCTTCCTCGAAGCGGGCTTCCTCGGCATCATGCTGTTCGGCTGGAACAAGGTCGGTCCGAAGGCGCACTTCGGCGCGACGCTGATGGTCGCCATCGGCACACTCATTTCGACCTTCTGGATCCTGGCTTCGAATAGCTGGATGCAGACGCCGCAAGGCTTTCGCATCGAGGGCGATCACGTCGTTCCGGTCGACTGGTTCGCGATCATCTTCAATCCCTCGTTCCCGTATCGGCTCGCGCACATGGCGATCGCCGCGTTCATCGTCGCCGCGCTGGTGGTGGCCGCGACCGGCGCGTGGCATCTGCTGAAGGGCCGGCGCGATCCGGCGATCAAGAAGACATTCTCGATGGCGCTCTGGCTGCTGCTCGCGCTGACCCCGATCCAGGCGCTCGTCGGCGACGCGCACGGCATCAACACCCGCGAGCATCAGCCGGCGAAGATCGCGGCGATCGAAGGCATCTGGGAGACCGAGAAAGGCGGCACGGCGCTGAACCTGTTCGGCATCCCCGACATGGAAGCCGAAACGACGAAGTACGCGGTGCAGGTGCCGCACCTCGGCAGCCTGATCCTCACGCATAGCTGGGACGGCGAAATCCGCGGCCTCAAGTCGTTTCCGAAGAACGAGCGCCCGAACTCGACGATCGTGTTCTGGAGCTTTCGCGTGATGGTCGGCCTCGGTGTGCTGATGATCGCGATGTCGGTGGCGTCGTGGCTGCTGCATCGCAGGCGCCGGTTGTTCGAAGCGCGCTGGTTTCATCGTTTCGTACTGTGGATGGGCCCGACCGGTTTCATCACGCTGCTCGCCGGCTGGGTGACGACGGAGGCCGGGCGTCAGCCGTGGGTCGTGTACGGCGTGATGCGTACGGCAGATGCGGTGTCGCCGGTCACCGCGCAGCAAGTGGGCGTGTCGCTGCTGGCGTTCGTGATCGTGTACACGATCGTCTTCGGCACGGGCATCTACTATCTGCTGAAGCTGCTGCGCCAGGGCCCCGCGCTGCCGGGACAGACGCCGCACGAGCCTTTACCGGAAGGCACCGCGCGCCGTCCGCTTTCCTTGCCTACTCAGTCCATCGAAGGAGCGTAAGAACATGGACCTGACCATTGCCTGGGCCGCGATCATCGCGTTGGGCCTCTTCATGTACGTGGTGCTCGACGGCTTCGACCTCGGCATCGGCATTCTCTTCCCGTTCTTTCCGGACCAGCACGACCGCGACGTGATGATGAACACCGTCGCGCCGGTCTGGGACGGCAACGAAACGTGGCTCGTGCTTGGCGGCGCGGGGCTTTTCGCCGCGTTCCCGATGGTCTACTCGACCGTGCTTTCGGCGCTCTATCTGCCGCTCGTGCTGATGCTCGTGTGCCTGATTTTCCGGGGTGTGTCGTTCGAGATTCGATCCAAGGCGACACGCACCCGGCACATGTGGGATCTTGCGTTCATCGGCGGATCGGCGGGTGCGACGTTCTTTCAGGGCGTGGCGCTCGGCGCGTTCCTCGAAGGCATCCCGGTGGCGGACGGACGCTTTTCGGGCGATGCCTTCGGCTGGTTCACGCCGTTTTCCATGTTCACCGGCGGCGCGCTCGTCGTCACGTATGCGCTGCTGGGCGCGTGCTGGCTCATCGCGAAGACCGAAGGCGATCTGCAGCGGCGGATGTATCGCGTCGTGTGGCCGCTGACGCTCTTGCAGCTTGCGACGATCGCCGTCGTCAGCGTATGGACGCCGTTGCTCGATGCGGACATCGCGTCGCGCTGGTTCGATTCGCCGCTGTTCTATCGGATGCTGCCCGTGCCGGTGCTCGTCGCGGCTTGCGCATGGGCGATGCGACGGTCCATCGATTCGCGTCATGAGAAGCGGCCGTTCGCGATGGCGCTCGGGTTCGTGTTGCTCGGCTATGCCGGGCTTGTGGCGAGCATCTCGCCGCACGATATTTTTCCCGGCGTCTCGATCTGGGATGCGGCGGCGCCGCGGTCCAGCCAGCTATTCACCATCGTTGGTGCGGCTGTGATCTTGCCGGTGATCGTCGCTTATACGACGTTGGGGTATTGGGTCTTCAGAGGGAAGGTGCGGCATGGCGAACATCACTATCACTGAGCGCATGCGCGGGGTTTTCTGGTTTCTTGCGCTCTGGATTGCCGGGGTCGGCGGGACGATGTTGCTCGCCCTGCCGTTCAAATTGCTCATCAAGTGGGGGGCTTCGGCGGGGTTTTAGTCGCCGTGGCATCTTCAGGCAAGTACGCGTGGTTCATGCAGTAGCCGCCTCCCCGACGGGGGGTAACTTTCTTGGCTGTCGACCAGAGTTGGCGCTTCAGCGCCTTACTCTTGTCCCATACAACGGTAGTCACCAAAGAAAGCAGCTTTTCTCCGAACCGCACGATGCACGAACTTGCGTGTTCACTTCGTAGAACATCAGCGGCACTCAGCTTGTAAGGAGCCTTGAATTACCTTGCGCGCCCGCTGACCCCTCGCGTCCTCCGAGCTCCTTGGCTCGATTCGAACCATCGGTCTGCTGACCGGATTGCCGTTCCCGATGCCTAGAACAACCACCCCGCCACCACGCCGCCCGCGATCCCGAACCCAACCACCGATACCGCCACGAACACCAGCACCTTGCGCGGGAACGACTTGCCCAGCATCACCAGCGACGGCACGCTCACCGGCGGCAGCGTCATCAGCAACGCGCCCGCCGGGCCCGTCGCCATGCCGAGCGACAGCATCGCCTGGATAATCGGCACCTCGCCCGCCGTCGGAATCACGAACAGCGTGCCCGCCACCGCGAACGCGACGATCCACAGCACCGCATTGCCGATATCCGGCCCGATGTGCGGAAAGAGCCACGCGCGCGCCGCACCGAGCAACAACACCAGCACGATGTACTCCGGCACGAGGCGCAACGTCATGCGGCCCAGAATCTTCAGCCAGCGCGTGAACGCCGTGCCCGGATCGTCCTCCTGAATCAGCTTCGACAACGCCTCGCGCGATGCCGCCGCCTGCGCCGGCGTCACCATGCGATTCACCGCACAGCCGAGGCCGAACACCATCAGGACGCCAAGCACCAGGCGCAAGCCCGTCCACTGCCAGCCAAGCACGAAGCCCATGAAAACCAGCGCCGCCGGATTCAGCACCGTGTTGCCCAGCCAGAACGCAATGGCCGCGCCCGGCGCCGCCTGGCGCGCCCGCAAGCCCGCGACGACCGGCGCCGCGCAGCACGTGCACATCATGCCCGGCAAGGACATCAGCCCGCCATTCACGACGCTGCCGAAGTTGTGCTCGCCAAGCGCGCGCGCCACCCAGCGCGGCGGAATCAGCGCCTGGACCGCCGATCCGAGCAGCAGGCCCAGGACCATCGCCTGCCAGATCGCCCGGCCGTAGGCCATCGCGTAGTCGAGCGCGGCCTGCCAGGACGGCTCGGGCGCGCTTGCGGACGTGCCCATCAGAATCGACTTGCCGATCGAATGCTGGCTCGCCGCGACGAACGCGCGGTTGTAGTAGGGGAACCATTTGACATAGAAAAGGCCCGCGACGGCGATCAGCAGGAACACCATCCAGCCGAGCGCGACGCGAGGTTGTCGAAGCGTAGTCATATTTCTTGTTTCTTGAGTGGACAAAGAGGATCAGCCGAGCACCGGCGACGTCTCGGACAACTGCGCGAGCAGCGCCTTCGCCTGATCGAGACTGTCGGCGTCGTTCGGCCGGAACAGCATGTGCGCCGCGTGCGGCAACTCCGTGTACAGCGCGCGGCTGCTGCGGCCATAGGCGGGATCGTAATGACGGTCGATCAGTTCGGCGAACAGCTCGGCGCGCGCATTGTCATCGATCAGCCGATGCCACTGCTCGACCCGCTCGCGGCTATGCAGCGCAACGAGCTTGGACAATTGCGCCTTGAAGAACGCGGGATCATCGAAAAGATGCGCGTAGTCCTGCAACAGGAACGCGATACGGTCCTCGCGGCGCGCTTCGACTTCGACACAGGCGGCGGCGTGCAGGCTGTCGAGCAGCGCATCGGGCATCGTGACCGCGCCGATGCGCCGCCCTTCCGCCTCGATGAACACGGGCCGCGCCGGATCGAAGCCGCGCAGCGTCGCGACGAGCGCCGAATCGAACGCTTTTTGCGTCGGCTGCTCGCGGCCGGGCAGCGCGCCGAGCAGCGAGCCGCGATGCGCCGCCATCCCTTCCAGGTCCAGCACCTGCGCGCCCGCCTGCCCGAGCGCCTGCAAGAGCCGCGTCTTGCCGCTGCCCGTATGGCCGATCAGCGCGACATAACGGAAGCGCCCCGGCAGCGTCGTCAGGCGGTCGAGCACGTCGCGCCGATAACTCTTGTAGCCGCCGTCGAGCTGCCGCGCCTGCCAGCCGATCATGTTGAGCCACGTCGTCATCGAGCCGGAACGCTTGCCGCCGCGCCAGCAATAGATGAGCGGCCGCCAGTTGCGCGGGCGGTCGGCGAAAAGCGTATCGAGATGACGCGCGATATTGCGCGCGACCATCGCCGCACCGACGCGCGTCGCCTCGAACGGCGAAACCTGCTTGTACATCGTGCCGACGATCACCCGCTCCTCATTTTCGAGGACGGGCGCGTTGATGGCGCCAGGAATGTGATCCTCGGCGAATTCGAGCGGCGTGCGGACATCGACGATTTCGTCGAAATCGCCGAGGCGATCGATGGAAACGAGCAGGTTTTTCACTGGAAAATCAACGCAAAAGAGGCGGCGGCGAAGCCCGAAATTATCGCACGGCTCGCCAATTCGCTTCAGCGCGCGATTTTTGTCGCGCTTCTTGCAGGCGATGCAATGCGGTTACAGTGACAGCATCATCGGTTCGGGACCAGGCGATGAGCTACCACGAGACGATCGGCGCACGCCGATACCGCTTCGACGACCTGAAAACGCTGCTCGCCCGCGCCAGCCCGCGGCGCTCCGGCGACGAGCTCGCGGGGGTCGCGGCGGCGTCGGAGGAAGAGCGTGTCGCGGCGAAACTCGCGCTCGCGCAGGTGCCGTTGCGCACGTTGCTCGACGAGCCGCTGATCCCGTACGAGCACGACGAAGTCACGCGCCTGATCGTCGATAGCCACGACGCCGAAGCCTTCGCGCCTGTTGCGCATCTGACCGTGGGCGAGTTCCGCGAGTGGCTGCTTTCAGATAGCGTCGATACCGCCGCGCTCGAACGCATCAAGATGGGCGTGACACCCGAAATGGCCGCTGCCGTTTCGAAGCTCATGCGCAATCAGGATCTGATTCTCGCCGCAAAGAAGCGCCCGGTCGTCACGCGCTTCCGGACGACGATCGGCCTGCCCGGGCGGCTCTCGGTGCGCCTGCAGCCGAATCATCCGACCGACGATCCCAAAGGCATCGCCGCCTCCATGCTCGACGGCCTCTTCTACGGCTGCGGCGATGCGGTCATCGGCGTCAATCCGGCCTCCGATTCGCCCGCCGCCATCGCCGCGCTGCTCAGGATGATGGACGACTTCCGGCGGCGCTTCGACGTGCCGATGCAATCCTGCGTGCTCACGCACGTCACCAACACCATCACCGCGATAGAGCACGGCGCGCCCGTCGATCTCGTGTTTCAGTCGGTCGCGGGCACCGAGCGCGCGAACGCCAGCTTCGGCGTATCGCTTGCGCTGTTGCAGGAAGCGCAGGATGCCGCGAAGTCGCTCGGGCGCGGGACCGTCGGCGATAACGTCATGTACTTCGAAACCGGCCAGGGCAGCGCGTTGTCGGCCAACGCGCATCACGGCGTCGATCAGCAAACGTGCGAGGCGCGGGCGTATGCGGTCGCGCGCCGCTTCGATCCGTTGCTGACGAACACGGTCGTCGGCTTCATCGGCCCGGAATATCTCTACGATGGACGGCAGATCGTCCGCGCGGGACTCGAAGACCACTTCTGCGGCAAGCTGCTCGGCGTGCCGATGGGCTGCGACATCTGCTACACGAATCATGCCGAAGCCGATCAGGACGATATGGACACGCTTCTGACGCTGCTCGGCGTCGCGGGCGTGAACTTCATCATGGGCGTGCCCGGCGCGGACGACGTGATGCTCAACTATCAAAGCACCTCGTTCCACGACGCGCTGTACATCCGCCGCGCGCTCGACCTCGAGCGCGCGCCGGAATTCGAAGCGTGGCTCGAGAGAATGCGCGTCACGGATACGCGCGGCGGACTGCTTCCCGCGCAAGGCCAACCGCTGCTCGACTGGATCGAACCATGAGCATCGAAGCGAACCCGTGGGACGCGCTGCGCCGCTTCACGAACGCGCGCATTGCGCTCGGGCGCGCGGGCAGCAGCTTGCCGACCGCGCCTCTGCTCGCATTCCAGCTCGCGCATGCGCAGGCGCGGGACGCAGTGCATCATCCGCTCGACACGGCCGCCCTCGCCGATGCGATCCACGCCGCCGGCTTCGATACGCTTCAGGCCGCGAGCGCCGCGCCGGATCGCGATCACTTTCTGCGTCGGCCCGATCTCGGCCGCATGCTCGACGATGCCAGCGCGGCGCGCCTCGCCGCGCGTGCGTCGGGTTGCGACATCGTGTTCGTCGCCGCCGATGGCCTTTCGGCAATCGCGACGCAGCGCCACGTCGCGCCGCTGCTGTCCAGAATGCGCGCGCTGCTCGACGGCTGGTCGGTCGGCCCGGTTGTCATCGCGACACAGGCGCGCGTTGCACTCGGCGATCCTGTCGGCGAGCTAATGCGGGCAGCGATTGTCGTGGTGATGATCGGCGAGCGGCCCGGCCTCAGTTCGCCCGACAGCCTCGGCCTCTATGTCACGTACGCGCCGCGCGCCGGACGAAGCGACGCGGAGCGCAACTGCATCTCGAACGTGCGGCCAGAAGGACTTGACTACGACGCCGCCGCGTTCAAGCTGCACTGGCTGCTGAACGAGGCGCGCCGGCTGAAACTCACGGGTGTGGCGCTGAAGGACCACAGCGGCGCACTGCCGCCGCCGTCCTTCGCCGAGGCGAAGCGGCTGGAAGGAAGCGCCTGAGCCGGCAACCTGCGCACGCGCCGCCGTCACCGCGCTCGCGGCGATATCGGCGATATCGGCGAGCGTGGCGCTCAGGCAGAGCGGCGGTGCATCGTCGAAATCGTGCGGAACATCGATGCGTATCTGCGGGCCGCGTTCATCGAACATCGCTGCAAGTTCCGCGAATGCAGCGCCTCCATCCCAACGCCTGGGACTCAACCTCATTCGGTCACGACGCGAGCGCTCGCCACTCGCGCACGCGGCTTCCCTTGCAACAGGAAGTGCGACAGCGCGGGGATCAGCACCAGCGCGCCGATCATGTTCCAGACGAACATGAACGTGAGCAGCACGCCCATGTCGGCCTGAAACTTGATGGGCGACCACGCCCACGTGACGACCGACACCGCCAGCGTCACGCCGATCAGCGCGATCACCTTGCCGGTGAACGCCAGCGCGCCACGGTAGGCCTCCGCGAGCGGTGCGCCGTGCCGCTGCAACGACAATTGCACGCTGACGAGATACAGCGCATAGTCCACGCCGATGCCCACGCCGAGCGCGGTGACGGGCAGCGTCGCGACCTTCACGCCGATGCCGAGCATCACCATGAGCGCCTCGCACAGCAGGGACGTGACGACGAGCGGCGCGACGGCCACCACCACCGCGCGCCAGCTCCGGAAGGTCAGGAAGCACAGCACGGTCACGGCGGCGTAGACGAGCAGCAGCATCGTGCGGTTCGCCTTTTCCACGGCGATGTTCGTGGCCGCCTCGATGCCCGCGCTGCCCGCCGCCGGCAGAAACTGGCGTGAAGACGTGTCGTGCTGCGCGCCGAATGCCTCGACGGCCTTCACCATGCCTTCGAGCGTTTTCGCCTTGTGGTCGCTCAGGAACGCGATCACCGGCGCAACCGTGCGCGCCCCGTTGACCAGTTCGGGATTGGCGACATAAGCTCCGTTGACCGCCGCCGCGGTGATGGCCGGATCGCGGCTGATCGTCATCCAGCGCGGATCGCCTTCGAAGCTTCCCGCCGTGACGCGACGGCTCACGCCGCTCAGCGACATCGTCGTCTGCACGCCCTCGACGCCGCGCAGCACCTGCTCGAGGTTATCCATCTCCATGAGCGTGCTGTAATCGGCGATGCCGCCCGGCGGCGTCTTGACGATCACCGCGAACTGGTCGGTGGACAGCCGGTAGTGGCTCGTCACATACGCGTTGTCGCGGTTGTAGCGCGAGTCCGCGCGCAGTTCGGGCGCGCCCGGATCGAGATCGCCGATCTTCAGCCCCTGCCCGATCACGACCGCGCCGACGCAGAGAATCGCCGCGCACAGCACGGCGGCACATGCGGGGCCGCGCCGCGTGAACGGCACGAGTGCGCGGGCCAGCGGATGGTGCGCTTGCGCGCGCAGGCTGCGCGCCGCCGCCGACGCGCTCACGCCCGTGTACGACAGCATCACTGGCAGAAACACGAGATTCGTGAAGATGAGCACCGCCACGCCGACGCTCGCGGACAGCGCGGGTCCGCGGATCACGGGTATGTCGATCAGCATCAGGACGGCGAAGCCGACCGCGTCCGCAAGCAGCGCCGTGAGGCCCGCGAGGAAGAGACGCCGGAACGTGTAGCGCGCGGCCACGTAGCGATGGATGCCGCGCCCGATGTCCTGCATGATGCCGTTCATTTTCTGGGCGCCGTGCGACACGCCGATCGCGAAAATGAGAAACGGCCAGAGGATCGAATAAGGATCGAGGTCGATGCCGAGCATATGCACGATGCCGAGCTGCCACACGACCGCGCCCAGCGAACAGCCGACCACGAGCGCCGTGCTGCGCAGGCAGCGCGTGTAGGCATAGATCACGGCGGCGGCGATCGCGGCGGCGGCGGCGAAATAAAACGCGACTTGCAAGCCCTGGATCAGGTCGCCGACCAGCTGGGCGAACCCGATCACACGAATGTCGATGCCGTCGCGCGCAAAGTCGCGGCGAACTTGCTCGATGGAAGCCTGCAGCGCGCGCGCGTCGAGCGGCTTGCCGGTGTCGGGATAATGATCGAGCAGCGGAACGAAGATCGTGCTCGAACGCAAATCGTCGCCGACGAGCGAACCGACGATGCCCGCGCGCCCGACGTTCTGGCGCAGGCGGTCGATGCTCGCGGCCGAGCCGTCGTAGTCGTCGGGCATGACGGGGCCGCCCTGGAAGCCGCTTTCCGTCACTTCCGTCCAGCGCACGACGGGCATCCACAGCGACTTCACGAACGCGCGATCCACACCGGGCAGCAGATAGATGCGATCGTTCACCTCACGCAGCGTCTTCAGATAGCGCGGGTCGTAGACGCTGCCGTTGCGCGTCTCGACGACCACGCGCAGCGAATTGCCGAGCGAGCGCAAGGAATCGATATTGGCGAGGTAATTGCGGATGAACGGGCTCGACTGCGGCATCATGCGCTCGTAGCTCGCGCTGACATTCGACTTGCTCGCCGCGAAGCCGAGCACCGCGGTCAGCACCGCGCACACGGTCACGATCCACAGCCGATGATTGAAGATCAGCCGTTCCAGCCAGGACCCCGAATTTGCTTCGAAATCCTCTTTGTTTCGCACGACCTCGTTCGGGTCGGCACGATCTGAATTGAGGTGCATGCGGGTGGTCTCTCTGGCGTGCAACTGCGTTAGCGGATGGAACGGATCGACGCGATCACGGGGCCCGTGAGCGAGGTGATCGCGAGCTTGTCGCCGGGCAAGACCAGCACGCCCGTCAGCATGGCCGTGCGCGGGATGGCAATCGGCATGAAGCGGTTCTCGCGGGCGTCGTAGAAACTCGCTTCGCCGCTCGCGCTGACGAACGCGAACCCTTCGTGCGACGGCACCGGCGCCGCGCCCGTCACCGCGCCATGCAGCGGGCTCGATGCCGTGCTCCACGTCGCGCCGTGGTCCGTGCTCTTGAAGATCGTCCCGCGCAGGCCGAATGCGTACAGTGCCTTTCCGTCTCCCGTCACGCCGAAGAAACTGCCTGCATAGCCCGTCCTGACCGCAACGAACTTGCCGCTCGCGGCATCGAGCCGGAAAACGGCGCCCTGCTCCGCCGCCACGTAAATCTCGCCGCCTTGCCCGAAGACGCCATTCAGATGCAGGAACTGCGGATTGTCGAAGCGATCGAGAATGGGCTCCCAGCGGTTGCCGCCGTCTTCGGTGGCGATCGCCATGCCGAACGGGCCGACCGCGAGGCCATGTTGCTCGTCGCGGAACCACACGCTCAGCAGCGGCAACGACGCGCCGTTCCGGTAATTGAGCGTCAACTGGTCGAGAAACGGCTGCACGGACGTGTCGCCGCGCGCGATCCGCGCCTTGTAGTACGCAGGTAGCGAAGTTGCCGCGATGCGCCCGTCGATCTGGCGCGTCCACGACTCGCCGCCGTCCGCGCTATGCAGCACGACGCCGTCGTGTCCCACGGCCCAGCCTTGCCGCGCGCTCGGAAACGACAGCGCGAGCAGATCGCTGCGCACCGGCACGGCCGCCTGCTTCCAGGTCTTGCCCTCGTCGTCGGACATGACGATCAGCCCGCGCATCCCCGCCGCGACGAGACGCTTGCCGGCGCGTGCAACGGCCATCGCCGGCTGTCCTGCCACGCGCGTCTGCGGCAGCGCGGGGGCATCGAGCGGATCGACGAACGGGTCTTTCGACGCCGCCGATGCCGCCGGACCCGCCGCCGATGCAACCGACGCCGCCGCCATCAGCGCGAAACATGCAACGCTGCGGCGCACCCATTCCCCAACGCAATTGCTGTCGGACATCTTCACCTCAATCTGGGCAATGTAACGAGCCCGCGCCGTCGCGCCGGCGTGTCGCCGGACTGACTGCGGGCTCTTTCCTCGAGCTATGCGCCGCGCATCAACGCAGCCCCGTCCCCGCCATTCCCGCCTGCGTGAAAATATTGGGATTGGTCAGGCTGTCGGACACGCGCAGCAACGGCGCGCCGTTTGCGCCTGTCGCGTAAGTGAGGAAGTAGTTGCCCTTCGCGAGATCGTAAAAGCCGAAGGTGAACGCGTACACGCCGCCGCCGTCATAGAGCGGGAAGTGATAGTTGAGACCGACGCGCCGCATCTTGCCGTCGTGAACCGTAGCCGTCTGCCTCGACGATGGTCCAGCCGTCCTCGTCCACGTAGAAGGTGCGCTTCGAATAGGCGTGGCGTGCATCCGATTTGAGCGTCGCCTCGACCACCCACACGCGATGGCGCTCCCAGCGGACCGCATCCGGATTGATGTGCTTCGCGCCGAAGACATCGTCAGTCGGAAGCTGCGAGAGACGATAGTTGTTATACGGAACGATGAGTTCCTTCTTGCCCGTCAGCTTGAAGTCGAAACGGTCCATGCGGCCCTGGAACATGTTGCCTTCGTCCCAGAAAAGCGCGCCGCCGTACGCTGCCGCCGGGGTGTCGTACTTGTAGTCGGGCGCCATGCGGGTGCGGCGCTGCGCCGGGAAATAGGCCCAGCTCACCTGGTCCGCTTCGGAATAGTTGCTCGAATAGTCGACGAGCGCGGTCTGCCCGGCGAGCGTCGGCGGCGTCAGGATCTGGATCCACGCGCGGTCATACGAACCCGAGAAGTTCATCGTACCGGACCATTCGCCGGAGACGAGGCGCGGCAGATAGCGGCGCTTCTGCGCTTCGCTGCCGGCCATCAGCAGCGCTTCGATCGCGCCGTCGGTAAGCGACGGACACGTCGCCAACGAGAGATTCGCCCCGGACTGCATTTCGAGGCACGCCGCGCCGACGAGTTTCGGCAAGCCCTGCCCGCCATACTCCACGGGATGTGCAAGCCCTTGCCATCCGCCTTCCGCGAACCGGCGGAACGCATCGCTGAATCCTGGCGAGGCGCTGACCGCGCCATCGCGCCATTGCGCCGGCTGCCGGTCGCCGACGGCGTTCAGCGGCGCCCACACCGCGCCGAAGAACCGGGCGGCTTCGTCGAGCACGGACTCCACCGTGGATGCCGTGGCGTCTTCGAAGCCCGGTAAAGCGGCTACGTCGTCGAGACCGGCGAGTTCCTTCATGGCAAACAGCATGTCGCTGATGGGCGCGCGATAGCTCATCTTGTTGTTCTCCGGGAAAGCGTGTGAGGGCGCGCGCGAATGGGACATCGCCTCGCGCGCGCCGTGAAACGATCAATTGAGCTTCATTTCAGCAGGCTGTCCGGACGGCGGCCCCTATCCGGAAGAGAGGGAGACGCGGTGCATTCCGCGCCCTTTCCAAACGACGGGTGACGGCGCTGCCGACGCGGCCAGGGAGGAAGCGTCGGCCTTCACGATGAGTAGAGATGCGCGGCGATCAACGACGAGCGCAGTAGCGACATGAGCCGCGCGCCGGGCTGCCGACGCAAGCCGGGCGTGTCCCGTGTCCGATGGCGGGGTTTTTCGCGCTTGCACATGGACGCGCGCCGGGGTATTTTTCGGGCGCGCCAAAAATTTGACCGTTAGTTGCCTACTTGTGACGAAAAAAACAGCACGCTCAGGTGCTGCTTCTTTCCCCCGGATTAGCGTACTGCCTGACTGTCCGCCGTCGCGACTGGCGCCGTCGCCGGGACAGGCCGCCGGGCACGGAGCCACTCCGCGACCGGCTGATGCAGTCGCGGCACCGACAACAGCGCAAGAATGGCGATGGCATCGGCAGCAAGACCCGCTGGCACATTGATGAGGCCGTCGGTCATCGTGAAGAGAATCGAATCGACGACGAGCGAGATCACCGTTCCCGCGACGAAGCACACCATCCCGTCGCGCCCGACCGCCCCGACCCACGGCAAACGCCGCGCAATGGCCTTCACGACGCCGTAGCGCGCCAGATTCGTCGCGATCCATGCGATCGCCAGAAAATTGACGACGCGCGCGCCCGCCAGATCGCGCTTGAAGGCGCTGTCGAGCACGGGCGGAAGCACGAGCAGCTTGTAATACGCCATGCCCGCGATGAGCGCGAGCGCCGCCGCGCTGATCGTCCAGCCGAAGCGATGCGACGCGATCCGCTGATACACCGGCTGGCAGCGCGCCAGCACGCCCAGCATGAACATCAGTTGCCACGCGGCGGGGTTGAAGTCCCAGAGGGTGTCGTCGACGGAAGGCATGTATTCGCCGATCTGCGGCGCGCACGCCCACAGCACGAGACTCAGGCCGAGCAGCAGCCACGGCTTGCTGCGTGCAAGCGGCAGCGCGAGCGGCACGGACAGCGCGAAGAGCGCGTACATCGGCAGAACGGCGGCGAGATACGGCTGGCGCTCGAACGTCAGAATCTGCCCAATCGACGACAACGGCGCCGCGGTCAGGCTGTCGAGGTCGTGGAGCGCCAGGTTCGGCGCGTGACCGTAGAGCGGCCGCAGAAGGAACGTCGCCACGAGCATCAACACGGCGGTGACGACGAAAGCGCGATAGATTTCGAACGCGCGCTTGATGAAGCGCATGCGCGCCGCGCTTTCAGAGCGGCGTTCGGCGAGCGACACATACGCCGTCGCGGTGGCGAATCCGCCGAGGAAGACGAAGACTTCGGCGGCGTCGTTCAGCGCGAACGCATGCAGCGTGAAGCGCGAAAGCATGCTTCCGCCGATATGATCGACGACGATGATCAGCAGGACGAGTCCACGAAAGAAGTCCAGCTCGACGAGGCGTTGCGATTTTCCGGACATGCGGCGTATGGTGGATTCCTGCGCGGCTCGCAGGCGGTTGAAAAGCGGGCCGCGCGACGCGGCATCGAAGCATAGGAGTTTACCCGTAAATGCGGCGGCGCATCATCGGAACAGACGGAGTTTTCTGTTTCAAATTCGACATTTGTCGCTTTTTGAGATGCGTACGAACTTTCGACGGCCGCATGTCTTGAAAAGTTTTCAACTTGCTTTCATCATGCGGGCGGGGCACGCTAAGATCACGCCCTCTTTCTCACATTCACTACACGCTCGCATGGACTATTTCGCCGCCCTCGTCACCGATCCCGCGGCCTGGGCCGCCCTCGCGACTCTTGTCGTGATGGAGGTCGTGCTCGGCATCGACAATCTGATTTTCATCTCGATCCTCACGAACAAGCTGCCCGCCGCGCATCGGGCGCGCACGCAGCGTATCGGCATCGGGCTTGCGCTGGTGATGCGACTCGGCCTGCTCGGCACCGTGGCGCTGATCGTGCGGCTCACCACGCCGATCTTCGAAGCATTCGGCCACGGCTTCTCGTGGCGTGACCTTATCCTGATCGCGGGCGGCGTCTTCCTCGTCTGGAAAGCGACGACGGAGATTCACCACCACGTTTCGCACGACGATGAACACGCCGGCCCCGCGACGGGCGGCACGCTCACGCCCTTGTCCGCAATCGGGCAGATTCTCGTCCTCGACCTCGTGTTTTCTATCGACAGCATCGTGACGGCCGTGGGCATGACGGAACACATTCCGATCATGTTCGTCGCGGTGATCGCGGCGGTTACGGTCATGCTGTTTGCAGCCGGACCGCTGTCGCGGTTCATCGAGCGCAATCCGACCATCGTGATGCTCGCGCTCGGCTTCCTGCTCGTGATCGGCATGACGCTGATCGCCGAAGGTTTCGGCTCGCACGTGCCGAAGGGCTATATCTATGCGGCGATGGCGTTCTCCGCGCTGGTCGAAGGGCTCAACATGCTGGCGCGCAAGGCGAGCAAGCGCCGGAGTCAGGCGCCGCACGAAGCGAAGCATTGAGCGCCCGGCCAGCGATGCGGCTAGAACGGCAATTCGCGCTGCGGGTTGTCGTTCGCATCGGCATCGGGCGCATGCGCTAAGGACTGCGCACGCAGCCATCGCCCGATTGCGTCGACGACATGCCGGCGCTCCGCCTCGTCGAGCGCCTTGCCCGCCGCGATGCCGTGCCATTTGGCGAGGCACGTCCTGCAGCACGTCGCCGTCGCATGCTGAGCGATGAAGACCGGATGCCCGCGAAACGGCGTCTGCTTGCCGTCGTTCAGCGGCGCTTCCGGGGCGAGGCGCTTGCCGATCAGTTCATGCGCCTGCGCGAGCACCGTTTCGATTCCGCGCTCGCGCACGTACCGCCCTTCCCGCACGCCCAACGCAAAACGCCGGCGAAACGCCGATTTCGCGAGCGCTTCGAAGACGGCGTCGAGGTCGCGCATGCCGGTTCAGTCCTTGGCGTAGAGGGTGGAATCGGCGAAACCGTGCGCGTCCAGCACGCGCCCGACGATGATCATCGCGGTGCGCTCCATGCCCGCTGCGCGCACCTTCTGCGCGATATCCACGAGCGTGCCCTTCACGCGCTCCTCGTCCGGCCAGCTCGCGCGGAACACCACCGCGACCGGACAGTCCTCGCCATAATGCGGCACGAGATCGGCGACGATCCGCTCGATGTGACGCACGCCCAAGTGAATGGCCAAAGTCGCGCGATGACGCGCCAGGTCCGCGAGCGATTCTCCGGGCGGCATCGACGTCTTCGTGGCATAGCGCGTGAGAATGACCGTTTGCGAGATGCCGGGCAGCGTGAGTTCGCAACCGAGCGCCGCCGCCGATGCCGCCGTCGCCGTCACACCCGGCACGATTTCATAAGGAATCCCGAGTGGTTCGATGCGGCGAATCTGCTCGCCGATCGCGCCGTAAAGCGATGGATCGCCGGAATGCACGCGCGCCACGTCTTCGCCTTTTTCATGCGCGTCTTGCAGAAGCGCAACGATGGCGTCGAGATCGAGCTCGGCCGTGTTGACCACACGCGTTGCGCGATGCCCCGTCAGGACGGCATCGGGCACCAGCGATCCGGCATAGAGAATGACCGGACACGTGCGAATCAGCCTTTGCCCCTTGACGGTGATGAGTTCGGGATCGCCCGGCCCTGCGCCGATGAAGTAGACGGTCATTTCATGTGGGTATCGAAAGCGAGCAGCGCATCGAGCGCGCTCGCGGGGTCGTCGAATTCACGCTCGGCGGCGGGCAGCGCGGGACGCGCGAGCATCACGACGGGCAAGCTTCTTTCGCGCGCCACGGCGAGCTTGGCTTCCGTCGCGTTGCCGCCGCTGTTCTTGCTGACGATCACGTCGACGCGCGCCGCATCGAAAAGCGCACGTTCGCCGGCCATATCGAACGGACCGCGCGCATCGACGATATCGGCGTGCGCGTTGCCTTCATGCGGATCGAGACAGCGGATGGTCCAGTGCTGCGACGCGGGGATCGCATCGAGATGCGCAAGCGGTTCACGCCCGAGCGTGAACAGGGGCCGACGAAACGCCGCTATCTGCTCGACGATGCCGCGCCAGTCCGCCGCCTCGCGCCAGTCGTCGCCGGGCTGCGGCTGCCAGGCGGGACGCCTCAGGGCCCACAGCGGAATTCCGGCGGCCGTGCACGCGTCGCGCGCGTGACGGCTCATTTGCGCGGCATAGGGATGCGTCGCATCGACGACGAGCGCGATGTCGCTCGCACGCAGATAGCCGATCAGTCCCGCCACGCCGCCGAATCCGCCGACGCGTACTTCGCATGCAAGATCGGCAGGCACGCGCGCGAGGCCCGCGATGCTGTAGACATGCGGTTTCGCCAGCCGTCGCGCGATGGCGAGCGCGTCGCCCGTTCCGCCAAGGAGCAATAGGCGCTTCATGCCGCGCTTCCCACGATCGCCCCTTGCCTGTCGATGGCGAACGTCTCCACGACGATGCCTCGCGGCGCCACATCGCGTGCGACGTCACGCGCCCGCGCACAGACCACATCGCCCAGTTCGATACCCTCGGCACGCGCCAGCTTCAACGCTTCCTGGCTCGTATTCGCCGCGCGAATCGCGCATTGCAGCGAATCGCCTGCGCCCGCATCGGCGGCCCACACTGCGAGCAGGGCCAGGTCGATGCTCGAACTGCGGCTATGCAGATCCATATGTCCGGCCGCGAGCTTGCTCAGCTTTCCGAAGCCACCACAGAGACTGAGCTTTTCGACGGGCGCGCGCCGCATATGCTTCAGTACCGCGCCGGCGAAATCCCCCATCTCGATCAACGCGATGTCGGGCAGGCCGTAGCGCGCGCGCATCGCGTCTTCGCTCTGATTGCCCGTGCACGCCGCGATATGCCGCACACCGTTGGCCCGTGCCACGTCGATGCCCTGATGAATCGACGCGATATACGCCGAACAGGAAAACGGTCTGACGATGCCCGTCGTGCCGAGAATCGACAAGCCGCCGGCGATACCGAGCCGCGGGTTCATCGTTTTCAGCGCGAGCGCAGCGCCATTTTCGACACCAATGCTCACGTCGAAGCCGCCTGCATAGCCTGCGATGGCCGCGAGGTCTTCGAGGTGCCGCGTCATCATCTGGCGCGGCACCGGGTTGATCGCCGGTTCGCCGATCGCAAGCGCGAGTCCCGCGCGCGTCACGGTGCCGACGCCCGGTCCCGCATGAAAGCGCACGCCTGCAACCGCCGATAGTTGCACGCGCGCAAATACGAGCGCACCATGCGTGACGTCGGGATCATCGCCCGCATCCTTGATGACGCCGGCTTCCGCGACATCGCGCATGTTCTCGACGCGGCGGCAAAATTCCAGCTTCATCGTGACACGCTGCCCTCTTGGCAGCACGATCTCGGCGCGTTCGCCGGCTTCGCCCGTCAGCAAGAGACGCGCGGCCGCGAGACTCGTCACGGTCGCACAGCTTCCGGTGGTATAGCCGCTTCTCAGCGGCGCGGGGGTGTCGGGCGTTTCGTCGCGCATGCGTCGGATGAAGCCATATAGTTAGGAACGCTCACGACTTCGTCGCTTGCAACATCGTGATCGGCAACGCCTGCCGCCATGTATCGAAGCTACCGAGCGGTTCCGCCTGCGCCACCCCGATTCGCGTCAGTTCGCCGCCATGCCGCGCGCGCCACTCGACGAGCGCCGCTTCGCTCTGCAAGGTCACCGCGTTGACGATGAGCCGCCCGCCCTGGCGCAGCCGCGTCCAGCAGGTATCGAGCACGCCGGGTGCAGTCGCCCCTCCGCCGACGAACACGGCATCCGGCGCGGGCAGGCCATCGAGCGCGGCAGGCGCTTCGCCTCTCACGAGCCTGAGTGTCGGCACGCCGAGCGCATCGCGGTTGTGCTCGATGAGACGCTGCCGCCCTTCGTTGGCTTCGATGGCAATCGCGCGGCAAGCCGGATGCGCGCGCATCCATTCGATACCGATGGAGCCGCAGCCCGCGCCCACGTCCCATAGCAATTCGCCGGGTTGCGGCGCAAGACGCGCGAGGGTAATCGCACGGACATCGCGCTTCGTGAGCTGGCCGTCGTGACGGTACGCGTCGTCGGGCAAGCCGGGCGTGAGCGGCGGACCCGCGTGGCCCGCGTGCGTCCTGCACTCGATCGCAACGAGATTGAGCGCGGCGACGTGAGCCTCGCGCCAATCGTCCGCACGTTCGTCAATGCGCCGCTCATCGACGCCGCCCAACTGCTCGAATACGCTGATGCGGCTCGCGCCGAAGCCGTGCGCGGTCAGCAACGATGCGATGGCCGCGGGCGTCGAGCCATCCGCGCTCAAGACGAGAAGACGCGCACCGCGAAACGTATGCGCGAGCAGTTCAGCGGCCGGACGCCCGACGAGCGACACGCATCGAACATCCTGCAACGCCCAGTGCAGACGGGCCGCCGCGAGCGACAGCGACGAAGGCGCAGGAATGACGCGCATTTCATCGGGCGAAAGCTCGCGCGCGAGCGTGGCGCCGACGCCGAAATGCATCGGATCGCCGCTCGCCAGCACGCAGATGCGCGCGCCGCTCGCGCGCTCGGCAAGCACGGCATCGATGGAAAACGGCTTGGGCCACGGCACGCGGCGGGCTGCGATACGCGCGGGAAGAAGCGCGAGGTGCCGCTCGCCGCCGTGGATCGAACCAGCTTCGACGAGCGCGCGACGTGCCGCGCGACTAAGGCCGTGCCATCCGTCCTCGCCGATGCCCACCACGGTCAGCCAGGTCGACATGCGCCGTTCCCTCCTTGCGGTTCGCTACGCGCATCGCGAGAAAACGGCATGCACGAAGCGGTCTGATGGTCGATAAAACCGGGCATAATACAACGTCCGTCGGCGCCTGCGAGGGTCGAACCTCGAGGGCCTAACAGGGAACACAGCAAAACTGTGGCTGCCCCCGCAATTGTACGCAGCGAGTCCGCGCTCCACTGCCACTGGTTTATACCGGGAAGGCCGGCGCGGATGGCGACCTGCCAGCCAAGAGACCTGCCGACGCCAGAATCAACGCTTATTTCGCGCGAGCCGTCCGGGCGGGGTGTACCGGGCAGTTCATGGCGCGATACCGCATCCGTCACGCATTTGAACGCACATTCTTCAGTATCGCGGCCATCGGCCTGTCCGGGCCTCATGCGCATCGTGCCGGCACGAGACGGCGGCCTCGCGCGCTTGCGTCTGACGGGCGGCGAACTCGGCGCACCGGCGGCGCATGCCGTTGCGCGCGCCGCCATGCGCTGCGGCTCGGGCGTCATCGACGTGACCAACCGGGCCAACCTGCAATTGCGCGGCATTCGCGACGATGCCCATGCGGAACTCGTCGAAATCGCAATGAACGCCGGCCTCGGTCCGCAAGCCGCAGGCGGCGACGATATCCGCAACGTGATGCTGAGCCCGCTCGCGAACGCCTCGCTGCGCTCGCTCGCCGCCGGCATCACCGCCGCGATGCAGAGCGACGCCGCGCTGCACGCGTTATCGCCCAAATTCTCGCTGCAGCTCGACGGCGGCGAACGGCTCGCAATGCTCGATCACGCACACGATGTGTGGCTCTCCGCACTCGATGGCGGCGCGCGTTTCGCGTTCGGTTTCGCAGGGTCGATGCCGCATCGCGTCGATCATGCGCCCGCGCTCGGCAGCGTTGCGCGCGATGCCGTCGTGCCTTTCGTCGTCGCGGTGCTTCATGCGTTTCTCGCGCAAGCAACGCCGGAAGAGCATCGCATGCGTGAGTTTCTCGCACGAGTCGGCGTCGCGCGCTTTCTCCATGCGCTCACATTCGACGCCGTATCCACGACATGGCGTCGCGCACCGTCCGATGCATCGCTGCGCCTGGGCGCACATGCCATGCCGGATGACAACGCATGCTATGTCGGAGCGCAACCGCCGCTCGGCCGTCTCGATGCCGCCACACTGGGCGCCCTCGCCGATCTCGCCACATCGCATGGGGAGGGCCGCCTTATCGTGACGCCGTGGCAAAGCATCATCGTGCCGGGCGTCGTGCTGCAAGACACACAAAGCGTGATCGACCGCCTCGATGCGCTCGGCCTCGTGACGGACTCGCGCCATCCGCTTGCGCGACTTATCGCGTGTACCGGTTCGAGCGGCTGCGCGAAAAGTCATGCCGACACCAAAGCCGATGCTTACCGCCTCGCGCCGCTGTTGCCGCCCGATACGCACGTGCATCTGAGCGGTTGCGATCGTTCGTGCGCGGCGGCGCATCCCGTCGCGGTGACGCTGTTCGCTGTCGAAGCCGACCGCTACGACGTGCATTGGCACCCGCGTCGCGTCGCACGAAATCTATCCATCGAAGAGGCGGCCGCATGGCTCGCCCGGAGCCATGCCGATGCTTGACTACATTCGCGACGGCGCAGAAATCTATCGTCAGTCGTTTGCGACGATACGCGCCGAAGCCGACCTGAGCGCCATTCCATCCGACATCGAGAAGCTCGCCGTGCGTTTGATCCATGCGTGCGGCATGATCGATATCGTCGACGACCTGCGTTTCTCTCCCGGCGCGGGCGATGCGGGCCGCGCAGCGCTTGCTGCCGGCGCACCGATTCTCTGCGATGCGCGCATGGTCGCCGAAGGCATCACGCGTGCACGCCTTCCTGCCGACAACCGCGTCGTCTGCACGCTCGGCGATCCGTGCGTGCCCGAACGCGCACGCATGATGAACAACACCCGGTCCGCCGCCGCACTCGAGTTGTGGCGGCCGCACCTTGCGGGCGCGGTCGTCGCGATCGGCAACGCACCGACCGCCCTCTTTCATCTCCTCGACATGATCGATGCCGGCGCACCGGAACCGGCGCTCATTCTGGGCTTTCCAGTGGGCTTCATCGGCGCGGCGGAATCCAAAGCGCTGCTTGCGGCCGACAGCCGCGGGGTGCCGTACGTCACCCTGCTCGGACGGCGCGGCGGAAGCGCGATGACCGCCGCCGCCGTGAACGCGCTTGCTTCGGAGACCGAATGATGAGCGGACGGCTCTACGGCCTGGGCGTCGGTCCCGGCGATCCCGAACTCATCACCGTGAAGGCGTTGCGGCTTCTCAAGTCCGCGCCGGTCGTCGCCTACTTCGTTGCAAAGGGAAAGAGGGGCAACGCATTCGGCATCATCGAATCGCATCTCGACGCGGCGCAGACGCGGCTGCCGCTCGTCTATCCGGTCACGACCGAAGCGCTCGAACCGCCGCTTTGCTACGAAACCATCATCAGCGCGTTCTACGACGAAGCGGCGCTCGCCATCGCCGATCATCTTGAAGCCGGGCGTGATGTCGCGGTGATCTGCGAAGGAGACCCCTTCTTTTACGGCTCATACATGTATCTGCACGATCGCCTCGCCGGACGCTTCGACGCGCACGTGGTTCCCGGCGTGTGCTCGATGCTCGGCGGCGTATCGGTGCTAGGCGCGCCGCTCGTCTATCGCAATCAGAGTCTCAGCGTGCTATCGGGCGTGTTGTCCGAAGACGAACTTCGGCGCAAGCTCGAATCATCGGATGCGGCGGTGGTCATGAAGCTCGGGCGCAACTTCGAGAAAGTGCGCCGGGTGCTGATCGATCTCGGGCTCGACAAGCGCGCGCTTTACGTCGAACGCGCGACGATGGCGAATCAACGCATCGTGCCGCTCGATGAAGTCGATCCGATGGCGTCGCCGTATTTCTCGCTGCTCGTCGTGCCGGGGAAGAAATGGCAGGCATGATCACGCGCCCGACCGTCGCGATCGTCGTGCTCGGCGAAAGCGCGATGCCCACTGCCCGACGCATTCAGGCCCGCTACGCCGGGTCGCTCGTGCATGGTCTTGCGAGCCGCGTCGCCGCTGACGTTGCATACGACGATTTCGGCGCGTACTTGTGTACGCTCTATGCAGCGCATACCCCCATCGTCGCGCTGTGTTCCGCAGGGATCGTGATTCGCGCACTCGCGCCCTGCCTGACCGACAAGCAAGCCGAACCGCCGGTCCTCGCCGTCGCGCAGGACGGCAGCGCAGTCGTGCCGCTCGTCGGCGGGATGAGCGGCGTCAACGTGCTTGCAAGAGAAATCGCCGCGGCGCTCGACGTTCAGCCCGCGATCACGACAAGCGGCGAATTGCGCTTCGGCACATGTCTGCTTGCGCCGCCGGAAGGTTATGCGCTGGCCGATATCGAACGCGGCAAGCGCTTCGTCTCCGACTTGCTCGCGGGCGAAACGACGCGCATCGAAGGGCATGCACCGTGGCTCGATGACGCCGATCTCCCGCGCAATGCCGATGCGCGCCTCGCCGTGCGCGTCACGCCGCATATCGATGCACGCGAAGATGACCTCGTGATTCATCCACGCTGCGTGGTGGCCTGGGTGCACGACATCGGCGGTGCTGTCGCTGAACGCGTGCGCGACGCGTTGCGCGAGCACCGCTTGTCGCCGCTCGCGCTTGCTGCACTCGTCGCGCCGATGCACGCAATGAAAAGCGAGGCATTCACGAGTGCCGCGCAAGCGCTCAACGTGCCGCTGCGTTTCAGCGATGCCATGCCTTCGCAAGACATAAGCATCACTGTCGCCGACAAACCAATCGATATCCTAACTATCGGCCGCGCGCGCGGCGCCCTGACGGTGATCGGTCTCGGTTCGGGCAACGCCGAATCGATGACGCCGGCATCGAAGGCAGCGCTCGCCGCCGCAGAAGACGTGCTCGGCTATGAGACATATCTGCGCATGGCAGGGCCTTATCGCGCCGGTCAACGCGTGCACATGACCGACAACCGCGAGGAGTTGCAACGCGCGCGGCATGCGTTCGAACTCGCAAGCGCCGGGCGCAACGTGGTCGTCGTTTCATCGGGAGACCCCGGCGTGTTCGCGATGGCCGCCGCCGTGCTCGAAGCACTGGACGAAGGCCGCGCAACGCATCCGGAATGGAACGCGGTCAAGCTGACGATCCTGCCGGGCGTATCCGCATCGCTTGCAACGGCTGCGCGCGCGGGCGCACCGCTCGGCCACGACTTCTGCGTACTGTCGCTATCGGACAACCTCAAGCCGTGGGACATGATCGAGAAGCGCATCATGCATGCGTGTGAAGCCGATCTCGTGATGGCCTTCTATAACCCGCTGTCGAAGGCGCGACCCTCTCAGTTCGATCGCGCGATGAATCTCGTGCGGCAGCACCGCGATGCAGCGACGCCCGTGGTGCTCGGCCGCGACGTCGGGCGTCCCGGTGAAACGATGCGCATTGTCACGCTCAGCGAACTGCATGGCGGACTCGTCGACATGCGCACGATGGTGATCGTCGGTTCATCGCGAACGCGCGCGTTCGGCGACTGGGTTTATACGCCGCGCTGGTATTGAAGCAGCGCATCCGCCGATACGCATTGCGCCCGCCACGACAGCGCCAACGCCTTAGCCCCGCCGACGCGCACCGGCCCATCATCGAAATCGACCACGACGATTCGATCCGCAAGCGCGGGTGCGGCGGGCCGCTCATTCACGCGGCCATCGGTCAGCAGCCATAGCCAGCGGCGCTGGCTGGGCCTGCGTCGCGCAGCGCGTGCCAGCACCGTTGCCGCGCTCGATATGCCTAGCGTGAGCGGCGATCCGCCACCGCCGCCAATCGGCGCGATCCATCGCTCGTTGAACCAATGCGCCGCGCCCGGTTGACGGAGCACTTGCGCGCGACCGCCGCCGAAGCATACGAGCGCGACTTCGGCGCGCTCCCGATACACGCGGTCGAACAGCGCGATCAACATGCCTTTCGCGCGTGCCAGACGCTCGCCGCCGACCATCGAAGCGGAGCAATCGAGCACGAAGCAATGCAGCGTGCTCGCATCGCCATCGGTGCGGCGAAAGCGCAGGTGGTTCGCATCGAACGGCAAGGCGCGCTTCGCTCGCAACGTCGCCATCCAGTCGATGCGCGCGCTCTTCGCGCCATCGCGTGCAACGTAGCGGCCTCTTGAACGCGCGTCCTGCCATCGAAGACGATGCGCTTGCGCATCGGCGTCGAGCCTTCGATGGCTCAGGCTTTTTTTGCGGCGAGCGGCCTGACTTGCTTGACCTTCGTCACGCCGACCGGCTCTGGCGGCACGTAGCCCCATTCGCCATCTTGCGCGCTCGCTCCGTCCGAACCGTTGGTGCCGTTCGTGCCCTTCGTGCCGTTCGCCCGGCGAGGCGGCGTTTCATGCGGCGGCGCTTCCTGCTCCCGGCGTCGATGACGCAACACGGCCTCGGCCACGCATTCGACGTGCTTCGTCTCGACGCGATGCGCGCCTTCGAGCGCCGCGAGCGCACGCGCCGCGCGCAGCATCACGAGGTCCGCGCGCAGGCCATCGACTTGTGCGGCGATGCAAAGCTCACTGACGCGCGCATGGACGGCATCGTCGAAATCGAAGTCTCTCAGCGCCGCGCGCGCCACATCGATACGCTCGCCGAGCGCCGCCTGATTGTCCGCGTGAAGTTCGCGGAACGATTCGGGATCCGTATCGAATGCGAGGCGCGACCTGACGATTCGCTGCCGCACGCTCGCATCGAAGCAATTGTCGAGTTCGACCGCAAGCCCGAAGCGGTCCAGCAATTGCGGACGCAGCTCACCTTCTTCCGGGTTCATCGTCCCGATCAGGACGAAGCGCGCATCATGGCGATGCGAGATTCCGTCGCGTTCGATGATGTTCACGCCGCTCGCCGCCACATCGAGCAGCTGATCGACGAGCGGATTGGGCAACAGGTTGACTTCGTCGACATACAACACACCACGATGCGCTCTCGCCAGAAGACCCGGCGAGAAGTTCACGCCGCCGTCACGCAATGCGCTCTGAATGTCGAGCGTGCCGATCAACTGTTCTTCGCTTGCGCCCAACGGCAAGGTCACGAGGCGTCCTTCGGGCAGGAGTTCTGCAAGCGCGCGGGCGGCAGTCGATTTCGCTGTGCCGCGCGGCCCGCTGACCAGCACGCCGCCCAGAGAAGGATCAACGGCCGCTAGCAGCAGAGCCTGCTGCAACGGCGCCTGACCGACGAGCGCGGTGAAAGGAAACACTGGAAATGAAGAGGTTTCGTTCAAGTCTGTCGGCTCTCGAGTTGCTGCTCGACATCGAGCAGATGCTGCGTCACCGCCTCGCGATAGTCGCCCGGCTCTTGCCACAGGCCGCGCTCCATCGCTTCGAGCAAACGCTCGCAGATCGACTGCAACGCGTGCGGATTGTGCCGGGCGATGAAGTCGCGCGTGCCGGCATCGTTCACATAGGCATCGGTGACGAGCGCATATTGGTGATCGGATACGACGCGCGCAGTGGCGTCATAGCCGAAAAGATAATCGACTGTCGCAGCCAGTTCGGATGCGCCCTTGTAACCGTGGCGCTTGACGCCATCGATCCATTTCGGATTGACGACGCGCGCACGCACCACCCGCGAAATCTCTTCGTTCAACGTACGAACGCGTGGCGCTGCGGGGTTGCTGTGATCGGCGTTGTACGCCTGCGGTTGCACGCCCGACAGATGACGCACCGCCGCCACCATGCCGCCTTGGAACTGGTGGTAGTCGTTCGAATCGAGAATGTCGTGCTCGCGATTGTCCTGATTCTGCAAGATCACGTCGAGCGATGAAAGACGCGCGCCGAAGCTCGCGCGCGCTTCGACGCCGTCGCCACCTTGCGAATACGCGTAGCCGCCTGTGCTTTGATAGGCCTCTGATAAATCGGCGTCGGTTTGCCACTGACGCGCATCGATCAGTTCCTGCAAGCCCGCTCCGTATGCACCGGGCTTCGTGCTGAAGACACGCCAGCCCGCACGGCGACGCGCTTCGGTTGTATCGACACCGCGGCCGATGAGTTCATCGCGCTCGCGCAAGATCCGCGCGCGAATCGGGTTCACGTCGTCGGGCTCGTCGTCGAGTTCGGCAACGGCTTGCACGGCCGCGTCGAACAGATGCATGAGATTGGCGAACGCATCGCGAAAGAAGCCCGATACACGCAGCGTGACGTCGACGCGCGGACGATTGAAGATGGTGATGGGCAGAATCTCGAAGTCCGTCACGCGATGACTGCCCGCCGCCCATTTGGGCCGCACGCCGATGAGCGCGAACGCCTGCGCGATGTCGTCGCCCCCCGTGCGCATCGTCGCGGTGCCCCACACCGACAAGCCGATGGCACGCGGATAGTCGCCGTGGTCCTGCACGTGTCGTTCAACCAGCATGTTCGCGGACTTGAGCCCGAGCGACCATGCGGCTTGCGTCGGCAAGGCACGCGTATCGACCGAATAGAAATTGCGACCTGTAGGCAGGACGTCGGGCCTGCCGCGCGATGGCGAGCCGCTCGGTCCCGGCGGCACGAAGCGCCCTTCGAGACCGCGTTTGAGTTGCATGAGTTCTTGTGGTCCGCACGAATCCAGGCGCGGCAGAACATCGCCTTTCAGCCGTTCGAGCACCAGCCTCGTTTGTGGACCGGGCACTTGCGCATCGTCTTCGAGCAGTTGCATCGCGAGACATTCGAGGCGCTCGCGCGTGTCTCCCTCATGACGCCACGGTGCAGTACTCACCGCTTGTAATGCTTCAGGGCGGGGGCCGCTCCATGATGCGGACCAGTCGGCGTCGAGCGGATCGAAGGTATCGCCCAATTGCAGATCGCGTGCGAGCGCGGTGATGAGGCCCGCGTTCGCACCTTGCCCGTCGCCTGCCGGAAAGCGTCCTAACGCAAGCAACGTATCGCGGCGCTGCGCGCCTTGTGGCGATACCCCGAACACATGCAGGCCGTCGCGAATCTGCGCTTCCTTGAGTTCGCAAAGATAGGCATCGGCCCGCGTGAGCAAGGCATCTTCGCCGGCGATGTCACGCGGCGCATCGAGGCCGAGTTCTTCATGCAGCCTGTGTTCGACGATGCTTTCGAGTATCGACTTGCGCAACAGCTTTGCACGGCGCGCATCGACCATCAACGCTTCGTAGTATTCGTCGACTTGACGTTCGAGGTCCTGCAATGGCCCGTAGTTCTCGGCACGCGTGAGCGGCGGCATCAGATGATCGATGATGACCGCCTGCGCGCGCCGCTTCGCCTGACTGCCCTCGCCCGGATCGTTGACGATGAACGGATAGAGATGCGGCATCGGGCCGAGAATCAGGTCGGGCCAGCACAATGCGGACAATGCCACGCTCTTGCCCGGTAGCCATTCGAGATTGCCGTGCTTTCCGACATGCACGATGGCATCGACACTGAAACGCAAGCGCAGCCAGAAATAGAACGCCAGATACGAATGCGGCGGGACGAGGTCGGCGTCGTGATAGCTCGCGTAGTCGCTTCGTTCACGCGAACGCGAAGGCTGAATGCCGACGAAAACTTCGCCGCAACGAAAGCCTGCGATCATGAAGCGGCCGCGTCTTATCGTCGGGTCGTCTTCGGGTGCTCCCCATGTCGCTTCCAGCGCCGCGCGCGCATCGGCGGGCAGCGCGTCATACGCTGCGCGATATTCTTCGAGCGACAGGCTTTGCAGCGCGGGCCGGAGATCGCGCACGACGGGATCGTTCGTGACACCTTGCGTCAACGCTGCGATGAGCGCATCGCCGTTCTCGGGGATATTGCCGACGCGATAGCCTTCGCGCGCGAGCATCGACAGAATATTGATGGCCGATGCCGGCGTATCGAGACCCACACCATTGCCAATGCGCCCTTCGCTCGCCGGATAATTCGCTAGCACGAGCGCGATGCGTTTGGCCGCATTGGGTTTGTGCCGCAGCGCGCACCAGCGCCGACTGAGTTCCGCGACGAAGCGCACGCGCTCTGCATCGGCTTGATAGCGCACAACGTCCACTTGCGTATGCGGACAGTGATACGCGAGCCCTTTGAAACTTACTGCGCGCGTGATGATGCGGCCATCGACTTCGGGCAAGGCGATATGCATTGCGACATCGCGTGAATTAAGGCCCTGATTGTCCTTTAGCCAGTCGTCGCGATTGCCCCCGCTCAGAATTACCTGCAGCACGGGCGCATCGCCCGCAACTTCGAATGCTTCGCTTTCGCCGATGACGCCTGCAGCGAACGCCGTGGTATTCAGCACGAGCGACGCATGATGCTCCGCACACAAGCGTGCAACCACTTCACGGCTGACGCTTTCCTTAAGCGATGAAATGGCAATCGGCAGCGGATTAAGGCCTTCTTTCTCGAGCGATTCGACTAGCGCATCGAATACTGCAGTATTTCCCGCCTGCAGATGCGCGCGATAAAACAGCACCGCGACGACGGGCGCGCCTTCGGTCCATCGCGCGCGCCAGTCGTCGATCACGGCGATATCGCGCTCGGGATGATAGATCGCGACAGGAGGCAATGGACACGGCGGCTGCGGCTCGCGTCCGAAGCCGAGCGCATGAAGAGCGATCGCGCGCAAAAATGCCTCTGCGTTGCGCGCACCGCCTTCCCGCAAATAACGCGACAACACACGGCAGAACGCGGCATCGGCCGTGCTCTTGGCGATCAGATTCGGGTCTTCGGTGAGATCGCCCGAGAACATTGCGAGCACTTGCTTCTCGCTTCTCGCAAGCGTTACCAGCCGCTCGATCCCATAAGGCCAGTACGATTCGCCGCCCAGGTGATCGACGATGACCACTTTCGCATGACGCACGACATCGTCGATATAAAAGTCGACCGATGCGGGCTGGCGCAAGAACGACTGATTAGCGAGCCGCACTTCGGGAAAGCCGGCTTCAAGGCGCGGAAACACGCTGGCCAGCAGCGCGAGCGTCGTGTCAGCGGAACTCAGAACGACGATCGGCGCGCGCGTCTGTTCGATGCGTATGACGCCCGCGGCATCGTCGACGAAGCCGCCGGGCGTCGTGCGTAGCAGATGCATCGTGTCAGGCCTGCACGAGCGAATTACCGAGCGCGGCGTCGAACGCGGCCTGAAGCGCCTGCTGATCGAGGTCTTCGCCGATCAGCACGAAACGGCTCGCCGCTTCGCCTTCGGACCAGCGTCGATCGAAGTAACTGTCGAAACGACGCCCCACGCCTTGCACGACGAGACGCATCGCAGCGCCGGGGAGTGCCGCAAAGCCCTTTACACGATAAATGGTATGTTGCTCGACGAGCGTCTGCAACGCAGCGATCGCCTGCTCGCGCGACTCGATGCGCGCTTTAACCACGACAGAATCGAACTCGTCATGGTGATGATCCGCGTGGCCTTCGTCATCGACTGAGCCATGGTGGTCGTTCCGCAGATGAATCGACTCTTCCGATGCCGATTGCAAGCCAAGCAATGCATGCAGATCGAGCCGGCCCATTTGTGCAGGGACGATCTTCACTTGCGGCGGAATCTCGGGACGTATGAGTGTTTCGACTTTGTGGAACGCATCAGCGTCCATCAGGTCCGTCTTGTTCACGATCACCAGATCGGCCGATGAAAGCTGATCCTCGAACAATTCATGCAGTGGCGATTCATGGTCCAGATTCGGATCGGCCTTGCGCTGTGCATCGACTGCAGCGGGATTCGCCGCGAACTGTCCGCTTGCAGCAGCGGGACCATCGACGACGGTGATGACGGCATCGACGGTAAACGCATTCTTGATGGACGGCCAGTTGAACGCCTGCACGAGTGGCTTCGGCAACGCAAGACCGGACGTTTCGATCAGCACATGGTCGATGCGGTCTCGCCGTTCCAGCAATTGCTCCATCACGGGGTAGAACTCTTCCTGCACCGTGCAGCACAAACAACCGTTCGCAAGCTCATAGAGATTGCGGTCGGCAGACGCCGCTTCGTCATCGCAACCGATGCCGCAGCCTTTCAGAATCTCGCCGTCGATACCGAGCTCGCCGAACTCATTGACGATCACCGCCAGGCGCAAGCCCTGCGCATTCGACATGATATGGCGCATCAAGGTAGTCTTGCCGCTGCCGAGAAAGCCGGTCACGACGGTGACGGGAATCTTGCGGGTTTGCATTGTTGCTCCGTGGCGTGTGTGCGTGCGCGGCGCCGCTCGAGGCATCGAATGCGGATGGAACGGGAAAGGCGCACGGCTTCGTGATCATGAACCGAGCCGCATCCCCGCGGCATGGGTCCTGGCGAAAGTCTGGCCGGTATCCGGGCTTGCGACTCATTACGCCGCCTTCCTGCCGTTGGCAGTGGCGTTTAGCGCAATGCGCGGTATCGTCAATACCGATACCGCCAGTCGCTTACCGTTGCGGGGGCAGCGCAGGTTGGCGCACGCCATACGCATGAAATGGCTAAGCGCTCCCTGCTTCCCGTTTGACTGTGCGCGAAAAGAAGCTCGCGCACGAGCACCAGACTGCGTGAAAGTCTAGGCTTAGCGGACACGAGCGTCAAGGAAACACGCGCCTTAAAGAAGCGCCTATGGTATCTTTGGCCCGCGACTGGTGCTCGCGCGTTCGAACGCAACGCGCAGTTAAACGGGAAACAGGAAGCCGTGTTTCTGGACGAATCACGCGCCAGCCTGTGCTGTCCCCGCAACGGTACGCGACCGGCGGCTTGTGCCATGCAATGCCGCGCACGGTGCTCAAATGCCACTGCCGCGCAGGCGGGAAGGCCGCACGATGAGGTCGCAAGCCCGGATACCGGCCAGCGCAGGGGACGAAGCGCATTGCGTGATTTCATGCGGCGCGCTTCGCCGAACGCCGCGCATCCGCGAGGGACGCATGCACGGCGCAAGCCGCCATTTTCTTTTCGATGATGACCATTAGCGCGACCCGGCGCCATCTTGCAGTCGGCATCGGTTGCAGGCGAGGCGCGAGCGCAGACGCCATCGAGCATGCCGTACGCACGGCGCTCGACGAAGCCGCGCTTTCATTCGATGAAATCGCCTTGGCCGCAAGCATCGACGCTAAAGAATGCGAAGCTGGCCTGCTGGCGTTTTGCGAGCGTCATCGTTTGGCTTTGCATTTTTTTAACGCGGAAGAAATTGCTATAGCGCCGGTGAATTACTCTCGCCAAGCCGCCAGGCACATGAATGTCGACGGCGTGTGCGAGCCTTGCGCCATATTGGCGAGCGGCGGCGGACGGCTCGCACTCGGAAAGACCATCGTCGGCGGCGTGACCGTCGCGATCGCAATGAAGAACGCGCCATCAGACAAGAACGCCCCATGAAAACCGACACCGAATCGCATTTGCGGATGACGCAGCGTCGCAAGGAAGGCCATGAAAAGAAGCAGGCCGCCGCCGATCACGAGAAGGGCCTGTTGATCGTGAATACCGGCAATGGCAAGGGCAAGACCACAGCCGCGTTCGGCATGGCGGTGCGCGTGCTCGGCCACGGCATGAAGCTCGGCGTCGTGCAGTTCATCAAGGGCGCGTTGCATACGTCCGAACGGGATTTTCTCGGCGCGGCAGCGAACTGCGATTTCGTCACGATGGGCGATGGCTATACGTGGAACACCCAGAATCGCGAAGCCGATATGGCGACCGCGCGCAAGGGATGGAACGAAGCGCGCCGCATGATCGAAAGCGGTGAATATCAGATGGTTGTGCTGGATGAACTCAACACCGTGCTCAAGTACGAGTATCTTCCGCTCGATGAAGTGCTCGATGCTCTGAAGGGCCGACCCGCGATGCTTCATGTGGTCGTAACAGGCCGTCATGCGCCGGAGGCGCTCGTCGACATTGCCGATCTCGTCACCGAAATGCGGCTCGTGAAGCATCCATACCGTGAGCAAGGCGTCAAAGCGCAACGGGGCGTCGAATTCTGATGGCGCGCTGCCCTGCACTTTTCATCGGCGCAAGCGCCTCGCATCAGGGCAAGACCACCGTGACGGCTGCGCTTGCCCGTCATCATGCGCGGCAAGGCCGGCGCGTGCGCGTCTTCAAGACGGGGCCTGATTTTCTCGATCCGATGATTCTCGAACGGGCATGCGGTTCGCCCGTTTATTCGCTGCATCTGTCGATGGTCGGCCTCGATGCATGCCGCGCGATGCTTGCACAAGCGGCGCGTGAAGCCGATCTTATTCTTATCGAAGGCGTGATGGGCCTGTTTGATGGCACGCCCAGCAGCGCCGATCTTGCCGCCGCGTTCAACGTGCCCGTGCTGGCCGTGATCGGCGCACATGGCATGGCGCAGACTTTCGGCGCGGTGGCGCTCGGGCTTGCGCGTTATCGCACGGATGTGCCGTTTCATGGCGTGCTCGCCAATCGCGTGGCATCGGCGCGTCATGCGCAAATGTTGTCGGAAGCCATTCCCGAAGGACTGCACTATTGCGGGCATCTTTCCAACGCCGAAGACATCGGGCTGCCTGAGCGTCATCTCGGCCTGACGCAGGCGCAGGAAATCGCGAACCTCGATGCGCGCCTCGACCGCGCTGCCGATGCCATCGCATCAACGGCGCTTCGCGATCTGCCACCGCATGTGGCGTTCGAAGATGCGACGCTTGCGGCGCCGCCGCGTTTGCTCGAAGGCATACGCATCGCGATTGCGCGCGATACCGCGTTTTCTTTCGTCTATCCGGCGAACATCGACTTGCTGATCGCGATGGGCGCGACTGTCGTCACGTTTTCGCCGCTCGCCGACGAACCCTTGCCCGCCGATACCGATGCGCTCTATCTTCCCGGCGGCTACCCCGAACTGCACGCAGCCGCGCTGGCATCGAATGCACGCACGCAAGCATCGATCAGGGAACACGTCGCGCGCGAGCGCCCCGTCTTGGCGGAATGCGGCGGCATGCTTTATCTGCTCGACACGCTAACTGATATCGATGGCAAGCAGCACGCGATGCTCGGCTTGCTGCCCGGCGATGCTTCCATGCAGCGGCGCCTATCGCGCCTTGCGATGCAGCGTCTCGACACCGCACACGGCGCACTCACCGGCCATACGTTCCACTACTCCACGCTCGATACCGCGATGCAGCCGCAACTCATCGCGGCACACGCAACGACGGGCGCGACGGGCGAAGCGGTATATCGGCACGGCCGCATCACGGCAACTTACATGCACGCTTATTGGCCGTCGAACCCGGCGGCAACCGCCGCGATTTTTCGCGGCGAAACACTATGACGACGACATTGGACCTCGCATTCACGATCGAACGCGCGAAAGCGCAAGAACCCATTGGTTCGCCTTGCACCGGCGTATGCAAAATCGATCCCGCACACGGACTGTGCGCGGGATGCTTCAGAAGCCGCGAAGAAATCAAAGCCTTCAGAGCAATGGACGATGCCGCGAAACTGGCGCTTCTCGACGAATTGCCCAACAGACGTGCATCGATGTCGGCGTGAGAATCTCTCAGGCCGCAGCCATTCTTCGCAGCGCGGGACGTTCCAGTTCACGCGCGGCAAGTGCGCCGAAGACCAGACCGAGCGCCGTCCAGATGATCGCCTGAATGCCGATAGCGGCAAGCCGGAAATTCCATAGCAGCGATGCGGAGAAACCGGCGGGTACTTCATCGACGCGAGGAAGGACGAATTGCGCAAGCACCATCAACGCGATATATGCAGCACCGGCGATGACCGTCGCGTTCCAGTTGCCCTGACTCTTATGCAGGCGCCTTTGCAGCCACACCGCGAATACCGCCGCTGCAATGGAGATCGCTAGCATGCCGAAGAACAATGCAGTGCGCGCCCCAATGGTTTCCGGATTGCCGACGGCGGGCGGATTCGGCGGATACATCAGAAACGGCGTGATAGTCACGCTCACGAAACCGAACGTCGCAAGCAATGCCGCCAAGCCGCGCGCGTGAAAAGCGCCGAGCCGCCCGTAGGCCACCGCAAAGACAAGCGAGAAAATGCCGCCGAGCGCCGTGGCGAATACCGCGATGCCGGTCAGCAAACCCAGGCCTGCCTGAGTCTCTCGGCTAACGATTTCTTCGCCGCCTTCGTGTTCATGTGCATGCGCCGCGCTTTCATGCCCTTCATGCCCTTCATGCGCGTGCTCGTGCTGTGCTTCGAAAGCGATGGCCCGCTCGACCGATGCTTCACCGACCGTCTTTGCAAAGGCGAAGCCGAGCAGGCCCGCGACGAGTCCCGCGATCATGCCGCGTATCAACAGACTGCGAATCATGGTGCGTCCTCAGTGGCACGGAAAGCCAAGCAAATGCCGGCCGTCGTGAACGAACTCGTGGACGTAGGTGCCCGACAGAATCGATGTGGCGCCCTGCTCGGCACCGACGAAGTAAATGGCGATCAGCAGAATGAGGCCGATAAACACGGCCCAGGGCAGGACTTCGCGCACCGGAATGGGAGCAGGCGCATCGATAGCCGGCAGAGAAGGGGCAGCGGAACAGGCCGTTGCGTTGGAAGCGTTCATTGATGGTTTCTCCAGGGAAAAGCGCGTCCCGATAGACGAAGAGCATGCAGCGGGGTCTGACTCGCGGCTGTCGGTTGAGACAAGCCGCTTACAGTGGCGCGACCGTGCCGGGCTTGCACCGGCTTCCTCGCATTGCAAGCTTGCCATTCTATGACGATTGCCGGCAAAGTAAAGCAACCATCTCAAGAGCCATTCATTCACGTGAACGTGATTCTGCTTTGCCACGCCGCTACGCACGCCATGAAAGCCGCGCGCTTTCCGACTGGCGACGAACCCGCCGAGCATGACCAACTCATGCATTTGCAATTTCCTCGCGGCTATCCTGTCATGTCGAGTCCCGCCGCCGCGGCGCGTCAGACCGCTGCATGGATCACGAGTCAGTTCACGACCGACCCCGCCTTCGACGACATCGACTATGGGCGTTGGCGCGGCCATGCCGTTCGCGAGATCGCCCAGCAGGAACCGGAAAACGTCGCCGCATGGTTATCGGATGTGAATGCGCGTTCGCATGGCGGCGAGAGCATCGCCGTGCTGGCCGAACGCGTCGGGCAGGCGCTCGAGCGTATCGCCAACGATGCGTCGCATGAATGCTGTGTCGTGGTCACGCATGCAATCGTCGTCAAGGCGGCGCTTGCGCTCGTGCGTGGGGAACCGTTAGCGTCATTGCTAAAGATGGATCTGATGCCGTTGTCGTCGATATGGCTCGACTACGATGCAGCGCAAGGTACTTGGTCCACGCGAAACTTCGATGCCAGCGTGAGGCTCAAACGCATCGACAGCGCGTGACGCTGCCGCACACTCAAGGAGACTCACATGGCGCACTACGTTGACGGTTTCGTCGTACCCGTGCCAATCCAAAAGATTGATGCATATCGGGCCATGGCCGAGGAAGCCGGGAAAATCTGGCTCGAATATGGCGCGCTGCAGTTCGTCGAAACCATCGCCGATGACGTCAAAGCAGGCGAAGTGACCTCGTTCCCCCAAAGCGTCCAGCTAAAGGAAGGCGAAACGGTTGCGTTCTCGTGGATACTCTACGACTCGCGAGAGCAACGCGATGCGGTCAATGAGAAAGTTATGAACGACCCTCGCCTGAAGGCCATGATGGAGAACGCCGAGCCGCCGTTCGACCCGAAGCGCATGTTCTTCGGGGGATTCAAGACGCTCGTCGAACTGGGAAGTGCCTAGAACTCGCTTAGCGCAATTCGCAAAGGACAAGCATCGAAATGTTTATCGCCATGAATCGCTTCAAGATCGTCCCGGGCGCAGAAGCCGACTTCGAACGCCTTTGGACCAGCCGTGACTCTTACCTGAACGAAGTGCCCGGCTTTGTGGAGTTTCATCTGCTGAAAGGCCCGGGCAAGGACGACCATGTACTCTATTCGAGCCATACGGTCTGGGCGAATCGTGCGGCGTTCGAAGACTGGACGCGTTCAGACGCGTTCCGCGCCGCGCATCGCAACGCAGGCGGCGAAACCCGGCAGCTTTACTTGGGCCATCCGGAATTCGAGGGCTTCGAAGTCATTCAGACGATCCGCTGACACGCGCGTTTTACACGCTCATGAAAAAACGCACTAAGTCAGCCGCGAATTAGCTTAAGCCTTGGCGCCGCGCGCCATGCGCTGCAACGTCGAGGAATCGATCGCGGCAGCGCAGATGCGCACGGCTTCTTTCAATGTCCTGGGCCGTCCTTCGCCGAATTGCGATTCGAGCATGGCGACGGCCCTCACTCGCTCGTCGTTCCCTAGCTTCTCGCCTGTCGCAAGCTCCAGTACGGAAATAAAGTAAGCGGCGGGCGGAGTTGCGCGTCCTGCTGGATTGCGGTGCCCTCCGCCGACAACATGCGTCTCGCCGCTTTGGTCGCGGTGGCCATCAAACGCAGTCCGGCGCACGGCCGGCCATGCCGCCCATTCGGTGTCGTTTCGACTAGTCATTGATCTGATCTTCGCTGAAGTGCGGTGCGCCTCGAGCGCATCGCCATTAGTAAATCAGACAGCAAAGAACGTTCCACACCGTTTATGCGTCAGGCTTTTGATCCGACAGAACCGCCCTCGCCACGCGGCATGCAGCAAGATCCCAGGCTGCGCATCCGACTGATTTGAAAACCACGGGACGCCCCGACGCATTGCGCGCACTGAGCGCCGATGAAAGCGGAGTCACAGCGTTCCAGTCGACGCCCGCCAAAATGTAGTCGCCTGCTTCATGGCGGGCACCCGCCAAGTCATCGACATAAAGCTCGCTCGCATGAATGACGGACGACGCGATTTCCGCCGCGTCCGAAGTAAATGCGCCAACACCGATGACAAGGCGAGCCGGGTTCGCCGGCTGCCCGTAGACCGGCGTCTTGCTCGTGGTCGCGGTAATCACGACATCGACCGCATCGGGAACAGAGCCGTGCTCGACCGGCTCCATGTTCGCGCACAGGCCCGCGTTCTCCTCGAAGAACACGCCGGCGCGACCCGGCCGCGAGCCGAGAATATGGATGCGTGCTTCGGGATAAAGGCTTGCAAGCGCCTCGACATGATGCAAGGCCTGCTTGCCGGTACCGATCACGAGCACGGCGCGAGGCGCATGAACGGCAAGCGTGCGTATTGCAAGCATGGATACCGCGGCAGTGCGGCGGCCTGTGACGGTCGGACCATCCAGCATGAATTGCAGCGCGCCCGTCCTGGCATCGAATGCGCTGACCTGGCCGTGTATCGTCGGCAAGCCCAAAGCGCCATTGCCGGCACATACGTTGACGAGCTTATGCATTGCGATATCGGCGGCGGTCGCGGGCATCGACAACATCACGCCGCCGTGGGCAAGCGGCACGACCATGCGCTCGGGACTGAGGATACGCCCCGCCGCGTAGTCGAGCATGGTCGCGGCAAGCGTGTCGACGAGGCGATCGTAAGGCAATAGGCGCGCGGTTTGCATTGCATCGAACGTATCGGTCATCGTGATCGCCTCTGTGAGTTTTAGCGCCAAGCGCCCGGACATTCTAACGGCGCACGAACGCGTGTCAGAAAGCGCGAGCGTTTCTACAATGAACGAATCGTTGCGGCGTCATGTGGCTGCAACGAGACGCGGTCATAATCGGCGGTCCCGCGCCGCGTTCAGCAACGACCGCGCGATCCAAACGCATTCCGGAGCCCGACATGACCATGACGGACAAGCAGCGCCGTTTTCACGCCGATCTGATCGACAGCTACGACGAAGAATTCGAAATGGAGATCGACGACCGTTTGCTGGACGGTGAAGCAGCGTTCTCCGATGAAGAACGAGCGATTCGCAAGACGTATTTCCGCGAACTCTTTCGCCTGCAAGGCAAACTCGTGAAGCTGCAGGATTGGGTCGTGCACACGGGGCACAGGCTCGTCGTGATATTCGAGGGACGCGACGCAGCCGGCAAGGGCGGCGCGATCAAGCGCATCACGCAGCGGCTCAATCCGCGCGTATGCCGCGTGGCCGCCCTGCCCGCGCCGAACAATCGCGAACGCACGCAGTGGTATTTCCAGCGCTACGTGTCGCATCTACCCGCTGGCGGCGAGATCGTCTTGTTCGATCGCAGCTGGTACAACCGCGCGGGCGTCGAACGCGTGATGCACTTCTGCACCGACGACGAATACGAGGAGTTCTTTCGCTCCGTGCCCGAGTTCGAGAAGATGCTGGTGCGCAGCGGCATCCAGATCATCAAGTACTGGTTTTCGATTACCGATGACGAACAGGAAGTGCGCTTTCAGGCGCGCATCGAAGACCCGCTCAAGCAATGGAAGCTGAGTCCGATGGACCTTGAAAGCCGTCGCCGATGGGAAGCGTACACGGCCGCCAAGGAAGTCATGCTGCAGCGCTCGCATATACCGGAAGCGCCGTGGTGGGTGGTGCAGGCCGTCGACAAGAAGCGCGCGCGCCTGAACTGCATTCATCACCTGTTGAGCCAGGTGCCTTATCACGAGATCGAGCATTCTTCGATACAACTGCCGGAACGCGTATTCAATCCCGATTATTTGCGCCAGCCCGTACCACAGGAAATGTACGTTCCCGAAGTCTATTAATGAGCCTTAGCAGCAGTGACGGCAGCCGATACGTTCGATCGCCTGCCCGCGCTGGCGATGCACCGCCTGACGCGCGACGAACTGATAAGCGTGCTGCGAACCCTTTAGCAGCATCACGAACATGACTTGCGCGAGATTGAAGTCGAGCGTGACCATGAGCCGCATGAGCACTAGCAGAGGCAGCACGACGGCGGGTTGATAGATTTGTCTGGCGATCAAGGCTTTCATTGGCGGCTCCCATTCCCATGACTTCGATTCTATGGATAGGAGCGATGGCGATAAATGGCCCGCAAGTGAAGACATATGTTCCTTCACGCGAACAATCGACGCCTCGAAAAAAAAAGCCCCGCGTCAAGCGGGGCCAAACACCGGCATCAGTTCTTTGCGAGACTCGATTCGGGAACCGGCGTGGGCATCGCATCGCCCCATCCGCCGCCGAGCGCGCGTATCAGGTTCACCGTCGATACGGCCTGCGTTCCCGCAAGCTGAACCGCCGCCCGCTGCGATTGCAATACGGTGCGCTCGGCGTCGATCACATCGAGGTAATTCACTGCGCCTTCGGTGTACTGCTTGCGCGAAAGCTGCGCGGCGCGCACCGATGCGTTGACCGCATCGGCCTGCGTCGTGGTCTGCGTTTCGAGGATGCGCAAGTCCGACAAGTTGTCTTCCACTTCGCGGAACGCAACGAGCACTTGCTGACGATAATTCGCCACGTCCTCTTCATAGACGGCGCGCGCATTCGCGAGATTGCCCTTGCGACGGCCGCCATCGAAGATGGGCAGATTGAGCATTGTGCCCGCGAACGGCCCGAGCAGGAACGTGCGGCTCGACCAGTTGAAGAGATCGCCGAGCGTTGCGGATTCGAAGCCGCCCGATCCCGTCAACGTCAAGGACGGAAAGAACGCCGCCTTGGCTACGCCGATGCGCGCATTCGCTGCGGCCATCGCCCGCTCCGCTGCCGCGATATCCGGACGACGTTCGAGCAGCGACGAAGGCAGGCCGGGCGGCAAGCGCACCGTTACCGGCTTGAGCGGATTGGCCGCCATCGTGAATTGCGCGGGCGTCTTGCCGAGCAGCACCGCAAGACCATGTTCCGATGCCGCGCGCAAGCGTTGCACCGTCATCGCATCGGAACGGGCGGTGGCCAGTTCGGACCGTGCGCGCGCGACATCGAGTTCGCTGATGTCGCCCTCCGCGAAACGTCGCTGCACGAGCTTCAGTGCTTCTTCGCGCAAGGTCACGGTCCGCGTGAATACATCGGCTTCCGCATCCAGCTCGCGCAGATTGAAGTAGTTCTGCGCGACATCGGCCTGCAACGCGAGCTGCACCGAACGGAACAGCGCTTCGCTTTGCTGCGTGTCGGCGCTGGCCGCCTGCACCGAGTTCGATACGCGACCGAACAAATCGACTTCATACGACACGCTCGCCTGCGCGCGCCATAACGTCTGCGCAGGAACATTCGCGTTGGGCGGCAGAAATTGCGAGGCCGGCGAGAACTTCTCGCGTGTCGGACCGAAGCCGGCATCGAGCGTCGGAAAAAGCCCTGCACGCGCCGTCTGGTTGATTGCTCGCGCTTCCTTCACGCGGGCCGCCGCAGCCTTCAGGTTCTGGTTGGCCTCTTGCGCCTGACGTTCCAGATCGTTGAGCGTGGCGTCGTCGAACACGGTCCACCACTCGCCGCGCAGCATCTCTTCCGAGGGCTGCGCAGTCTTCCACGTACCCGCTTCCGACGGCGACAGCGTCGGCGTTTCCTTATACGCGGCCGGTGCGTTCACATCCGGCTTCTCATAGGTCGGCGCAAGCGAGCACCCTGCAACCAAAAGCAGCGACGCCATCAAAGCGGGCAAGCCCGACCATCGTTTCATTAGCGACTTATTCATCTTCCACCTCATTGCGCTTCGTACGAAGCACCGATACCGCGCATCTGCGGATGCGTGCCATGCTTGTCCGTCACGTGTTCCGTGCGGCTCAGCTTGCGCAGGATCACGTAGAACACCGGCGTCAGCATGAGACCGAAGAGGGTCACGCCCAGCATGCCGAAGAACACGGCGACACCCATTGCGTGACGCATCTCCGAACCCGCGCCCGACGACAATACGAGCGGCACCACGCCCATGATGAAGGCGATCGATGTCATCAGAATCGGACGCAGACGCAGGCGGCTCGCTTCGATCGCAGCCTGCACGATCGACCGTCCCTGCATTTCCAGCTCGCGTGCGAACTCCACGATGAGAATTGCGTTCTTCGCCGACAAGCCCACGAGCACCATCAAGCCGATCTGCGTGAAGATGTTGTTGTCGCCATCCGTGAGCCATACGCCGACGAGTGCGGACAGAATGCTCATCGGCACGATGAGGATCACCGCGAGCGGCAACGTCAGGCTTTCATACAGCGCAGCGAGCACGAGGAACACGAGCAGCACGCTGATCGGGAACACCCACAGCGCAGCATTGCCCGCGAGGATCTGCTGATACGTGAGGTCCGTCCATTCGAACTTGATTCCGCGCGGCAGCACTTCAGCCGCAATGCGTTCCGCAGCCGCCTGTGCCTGGCCGGACGAATAACCCGGCGCGGGACCACCGTTGATATCGGCCGCGGTGTAGCCGTTGTAGCGCACCACCATTTCCGGGCCATACGTCGGCGATACCTTCACGAGCGATGAAAGCGGCACCATGTCCCCGTTCGCGTTACGCGTCTTCAGCAAGCCGATGTCTTCGGGGTTCGCACGGAACGGCGCATCGGCCTGCACGCGCACCTGATACACGCGCCCGAAGCGGTTGAAGTCGTTGACATAGAGCGAGCCGAGATAGACCTGCATCGTGTCGAAGACATCCGTCACCGAGACGCCCAGTTGCTTGGCTTTCACGCGATCCAGATCCACGTTCAGTTGCGGCACGTTGATCTGATAGCTCGAGAACGTGGGTCCGAGTTCCGGCGTCTGCGATGCGCGCTTGATGAAGGCTTGCGTGGCATCGGCGAGCGCCGCATAGCCGAGCGCGCCGCGATCTTCGAGTTGCATCTTGAAGCCGCCGAGCGTGCCGAGGCCGAGCACCGGCGGCGGAGGAAACACGGCGATGAACGAACCCTTGATACCCGCATACTTCTGATTCAACGCTCCGGCAATTGCATTGGCGGACAGGGACTTGTCATGCACCCGGTCCTTGAACGGCTTGAGCGTGACGAAGACGATGCCTGCGCTCGATGAGTTCGTGAAGCCGTTCACCGACAGGCCCGGAAACTCCACTGCGCTTTCCACGCCCGGCTGCTTCAGCGCGATGTCGCTCATCTGGCGAATCACGCCTTCCGTGCGATCCAGCGATGCGCCATTCGGCAACTGCGCGAAGCTGATCAGATACTCCTTGTCCTGCGCGGGCACGAAGCCGCCGGGCACGATCTTGCCCATCAGCACCGCACCGCCGAGCAGCACCGCATACACGACCATCATCATCGCCTTGCGGTTGATGACGTTCGCCACGCCCTTGCCGTAGGCATCCGATCCGCGATGAAACACCTTGTTGAAGCGGCGGAAGAAGCCGCCGAACACGCGATCCATTCCACGCGTGAGCCAGTCCTTCGGCTCGTCGTGGCCCTTCAGCAGAAGCGCGGCGAGCGCCGGCGACAGCGTCAGCGAGTTGAACGCGGAGATCACCGTCGAGATCGCAATGGTCATCGCGAACTGCTTGTAGAACTGCCCCGTCAGACCGGACATGAACGCGAGCGGCACGAACACGGCAACCAGTGTCAACGCAATGGCGATGATCGGCCCGCTCACTTCGCGCATTGCCTGATACGTCGCATCTCTCGCCGATAAGCCTGCTTCGATGTTCCGCTCGACGTTCTCGACGACGACGATCGCATCGTCGACCACGATACCGATTGCGAGCACCATGCCGAACAGCGACAGCGCGTTGATCGAGAAGCCGAACGCAAGCAACAGCGAGAACGTCCCCACGATCGAAACAGGCACGGCAAGCAGCGGGATGATGGAGGCACGCCAGGTCTGCAGGAACACGATCACCACCAGCACGACGAGCGCGATGGCCTCGATGAGCGTGTGAATCACCGCTTCGATACTGGAGCGCACGAATTGCGTCGGGTCATACACGATCTGATATTCGAGGCCCGCGGGCATGTCGGCCTGCAGTTCCTTCATCGTCTTGCGCACTTCATCGGAAATCTGCAGTGAGTTCGCGCCCGGTTGCTGATTGATCGCGATTGCCACAGCCGACTTGTTGTCGAGCAGCGAGCGCAGGCCGTATTCGGATGCTGCAAGCTCGACGCGCGCGACATCGCTCAGATGCGTGACCGCGCCATCGGGCGACGTCTTCAGCACGATGTCGCGAAACTCCGACTCGTTCTGCAAGCGGCCGCGCGCATTCACGTTCAGTTGCAGCGGCACGTTGGGCAGCGTCGGAGAACCGCCGATCACGCCCGCCGCAACCTGCACGTTCTGCTCGCGAATCGCGTTGACGACATCGGTTGCCGTCATGCCGCGCTGCGCGACCTTTTGCGGATCGAGCCAGACGCGCATCGAATAATCGCCCGAGCCCCACAACTGCACTTCGCCCACGCCGGCGATACGTTCGAGCCGGTCCTTGACGTTGATGAGCGCGTAATTGCGCAGATACGTCATGTCGTAACGGCCGTTCGGCGAGTTCAGGTGAACGACCATCGTAAGTGTGGGCGATGACTTGATCGTCGTCACGCCGAGACGCTGCACGTCCTGCGGCAAGCGCGGCAGCGCCTGATTCACGCGGTTCTGCACGAGCTGCGTGTTCTTGTCGGGATCGGTGCCGAGCTTGAACGTCACAGTCGTCGTGAGGTTGCCGTCGCTGTTCGCCTGCGATTGCATGTACAGCATGTCCTCGACGCCGTTGATCTGCTCTTCGAGCGGCGAAGCCACGGTCTCCGCGATCACCTTCGGATTCGCGCCGGGATACTGCGCATGCACGACGACCGATGGCGGCACGACTTCCGGATACTCGGAGATCGGCAGCTTGAACATGGCGATGATGCCCGCCAGCAGCACGACCACCGATAACACGCCCGCAAAGATCGGGCGGTCGATGAAGAATTTGGATATGTTCATGACGAGTTCTTTCCGTTGGCGATCACGCGCTTCACTGCGCCGATGCGGTCTTTACGACGGGCGCATCGCCGCTGTTGTTCATCGCGACGCCGTTGGCTTTCACCACGTCGTTCGGACGCACGCGCTGCAATCCGTTCACGACGATGCGTTCGCCCGGTTCCAGTCCCTTCGTGATGACGCGCAGGCCGTCGTGCGTCTGACCGAGCGTGACTTCGCGATACTGCACGCGGTTGTCCTTGTCGACGACCATCACGTACTTCTTGTCCTGATCGGTGCCGATGGCGGCATCGTCGACGAGCACGGCCGGATGAGGCGTGCCGCCGCCGACCTTGATGCGCGCATAGAGGCCGGGCACGAGCGAGCCGTCCGGATTGTTGAAGCGTGCCCGCACGCGGATCGTGCCGGATGTCGTGTCGAGGCGGTTATCGACCGAATCGACGACGCCTTCGCGCGAGTAGCCGTCTTCGTTGGCAAGCCCGAGCGACACCGGCACCGTGCTGCCCGCGTCGCGGCCGAGATAGCGCAGATACGTTTGTTCGTCGACATCGAATGAGGCATAGATCGGCGATACCGACACGAGCGTCGTCAGCAACGGCGCATTGCCACCCGTCGATACGATATTGCCTACCGTGAGTTCCGCGCGCGACACGCGCCCCGAAACGGGCGCGGTGATGCGCGTGTAGGCAAGATTGATCTTCGCGGTCTCTACCGCCGCTTGTGCGGCCTTCAGGTTGGCGACGGCTTCGCGAGCGGCGTTCTGCTTCTCGTCGTAATCGCGCCTGGCGATGGCGTTATCGGCAAGCAGACGCTCGGCGCGCGCGGCGTCCGTCGATGTATAGCCGTTGCGCGCCTGCGCTGCGGCGAGTTGCGCTTGCGCGCGATCCACTTCGGCTTCGTAGGGACGCGGATCGATCGTGAAGAGCGGATCGCCCTTCTTCACGAGCGCGCCGTCCCTGAAATGCACCGCGACGATCGTGCCGGGCACGAGCGGGCGAATATCGACGTGATTCACCGCTTCGAGCCTGCCGGAATAGCTTTGCCAATCGGTGATGGTCTTCGAAATGACGGTCGCGACATCCACTTCGGTGGCAGTCGGGCTATGCGCTGCGGCTTTGGCTTCGTTGATCGCCGCGTCGCCGTGGCCGCGCCAGGCGGTATAGCCGCCCGCGCCTGCGATGACCAACGCAGCGCCTAGCGCGGCGTAGATGCGTTTTCGAGTGAAGAACATGATGAAAGGCTCCGGTTGCGTTGAGATTGTTTTTTTATGGTGCTGAGCTAGCGCTTATTTGGTGCGCGCCAGCCGTTTCCTGAAGAATGCGACGACATCGGCCAATGCATCGGGATGTGCCGCAAGCGCGTGATGCGATGCCTTGCAATGCCGCGTGACTTCAGTAGGTACGCCCGCGGAAATGAGTTCCGCTGCGTATTTTTCGGCTTCGATATGCAAGAGGTCGTGCTCCGCGCTCGCAATCAATGCAGGAGGCAAGCCAGCAAGACGACGCGACTCGAGCGGCGCCGCATAAGGATGCAAACGTTGCGACGGGTTGGGCAGATACGCGCGATAACAGCGCGCGCATTCGCTCAGTTCGAGATCGGGGCACAGCACCTTGCGTTCATCGGCGACGCGCGTCATGCTCGGATCGAGCAGCGGCGCCAGAAGCACTTGCGCGGACATGCGGATGTCGCCGCGATCCCGTGCGATGGCGGCCACACAGGTCGCGAGATTGCCGCCCGCATCGTGCCCCGCCACGCCCACGCGCTGCGGGTCGGCCCGTTGCGCGCGCGCATGGGCCACGGCCCATTGCGCCGCGCGATAGGCATCTTCAGGCGCTGCAGGAAACGGATACTGCGGCGCGAGCGAATAGCCGACCGACACGACCCATGCGGGCGTATCGCGTGCGATGGTCGCGGCGGCGGTGTCGGCGTCGTCGAGTGTCCCGCTTGTAAAACCACCGCCATGAAAATAGAGGACGATGGGCAGGACCGTGCCGCCCGAGGCGGGGCGATAGCTGCGCAGCATGATGGGCTGCACATGGCCCGCAATGCGCACCTCTTCGATGCACAGTCTCGGTCCTTGCTCCAAATCCAGCAGTGATGCCATGGTTATTTCCGTGCACGGCCCTGCTTGCAAGGCCGTCACGCATAAGTTGCGATGGTGCGAATTCTGGAGTCCCCGCCTTTTTTAATAAATGCCTATAATCCGGCAACACAATTCGGTCGCCCCGAACAATCATCGCTTAAGCTCCCGGCGATTTTCTTAGCCAGCCGCTTAATTCCCTGCCTCTATAAGCTTCGAAGGTACGAACATGGATCGGCTACAAGCAATGCAGGTCTTTACTCGCGTCGTCGACACCAACAGCTTTTCGCGTGCAGCGGATACGCTGAATCTGCCGCGTGCATCGGTCACGACGATCATTCAAAACCTCGAAGCCTTCCTCAATGTGCGGCTGCTTCAGCGGACCACGCGCCGGCTCAATCTCACGCCCGACGGCGCCGCCTATTACGAGCGATGCGTGCGCATCCTCGCGGACATCGAGGAAGCCGAGAGTACGTTCTCGAACAACGGCAAGGGACCGCATGGCAAATTGCGCGTGGATATGCCGGGCGCAATCGGGCGGCTCATCGTCATGCCTCAGCTATGCGATTTCCACACGCGCTATCCGGACATCGAATTGATGATGGGCTTCGGCGACAAGCCGGTCGATCTCATTCAGGAAGGCGTGGATTGCGTGATCCGCGTCGGCACGCTGCAGGATTCGAGTCTGGTTGCACGGCGCATCGGCGTGTTTCAGGGCGTCACGGTGGCGAGCGCTCAATATCTGGAACGCAACGGTACGCCGAAGACGCTCGACGATCTGCAGAACCATACGGCCGTCAATTACTTCTCGAGCCGCACGGGCCGCATCATGGACATGGATTTCGTCGTGGACGGCGAGACCATCGAAGTGAAGATGCGCGGCATGATCGCGGTGAACGATGCCGAAGCGTATCTGAGCTGCGGGCTCAAGGGCGTGGGCATCGTCCAGGTGCCGCGTTTCATGGCGCTGCCGTATCTGCGTTCGGGCGAACTCGTCGAACTGCTGCCGCAATGGAGTCCGATGCCGATGCCCATTTCAGCGGTATATCCGCATAACCGGCATCTGTCGCCGAAGGTGCGCGTGTTCGTCGACTGGGTCGCGGAACTGTTCGAACGATGCCCGCTGCTGCAAGGCCAGAAGGAAGCGGAAGAGCGTTGCCTGCCGACGAGCACCGCATCGCCGATGGTTGTTCGTCACGGCACGCCCGAAGTGGCGGGCACCGCGGACGTCGTGGTCTAAGCGTCAAGATTATTCGCCGCAATCGATAAATCTATTCGCCAATCGGCCATTTATCCGCCGCACCGACGCGACTACATTTCGTCCTGCCACGGCGCATCGTTATCGTTCATCGACACGATGCGCCGTATCCCGATGGATCGAATGGAGTCGCACCATGAAACGCTATCTGCTTACGAGCCTCTCGCTCGCCGCTGTTTCCGCCGTGATTTCGAGCACCGCTTTTGCGGAAGGCGGTCAGGGAATTGGCCGCGCGGGAACGTATCTCACGCCCGCGCAAACCACGGCAAACGCAAGCGAAGCGCCTAAAACACGGGCGCAAGTGCGCGCCGAACTCGCCGCTGCCTATTCGAACGGCTCTTTGCCGGCGCTCAATCGCAATACCTATCCTTCCCGAAGCATGTGGGGCGATGCCGTCGCCGCACAAGCCGAAGCGCGCAACCGTGCGATCGTCGATTACGCCAACGGCGCGCCGGCGCAAACGGATCTGAGCTCACGCTGATTCGTTCGCCACCCTAACTATTAAAAGGCCAGCATCATGTTCGATATCGACACCACGCTCGATCAATTCTCCCTGCTCGATGATTTTTCGACCGACGCGCCTGTGTGGCGTCCCTTCTCACCGGCTCAAGCGCAAGAGCACCTGGACGCGGAAGAAGTCTAGGACGCCGCCCCCACCGCACTCAAAGCCCGCTCGATCACGCCCGCCAGCTTCGCGAAGGCGGGCGCGATTTCAGCGTGCGGCACACACGCATAGCCCAGCATCAATCCTTTGCGCGCGTCTTCCTGATTCATGTAGTAGTGAGCGAGCGGGCGGGTCACGACGCCGCTCGCAAACGCATCGTCGGTAATGGCGCGATCGCTCGCGTGGGCGGGCAATTCGAGCACGAAATGCAAGCCCGCTTCGTCGCCGCGCACGGCGAGGGTTTCGCCGAAATGCGCGCGGACTGCGTCGATGAGCAACTGGCGCCGCTCGTCGTAAAGGCCGCGCATGCGCCGCACATGCGACGTCAGATGCCCATCCAGAATGAATTCCGTCAGCACGGCTTGCTGCATCAACTGGCCTTCGCGGTATAGCTCCGCGACACCGGTGCGGAACGTATCGACGAGATTTTCCGGCACGACCATATAGCCCATGCGCAAGCCGGGGAACATCATCTTGCCGAGACTGCCGACATAGATGACCTGCCCCGCGTCGTCGAGGCCCTGCAGCGACGAGAGCGGCCGGGTGCGATAACGAAACTCGCTGTCGTAATCGTCCTCGATGATCCACACGCCATGCTGCCGCGCGAATTCGAGCAGCGCACGGCGCCTCGCGAGACTCATCACCATGCCGAGCGGATACTGATGCGACGGCGTCACGAGCGCGATGCTTGGCGGCGCGGCCATGTCGCGCGCACCGGGGTTCAGACCTTCGTCATCCACCGGCACGGGCACGAGCGTCAGCCCCGACGCCTGCAGCACGCTGCGCACGCCCCAGTAGCACGGCTCCTCGACCCACGCGCGATCGCCGCTATCAGTCAGAAGACGCACGGCGAGATCGATCGATTGGTGAATGCCCGTCGTGATGATGATCTGATCCGGCGTGCATTTCACCGAGCGTGCGACGCGCAGATAGTCCGACAACGCGCGCCGCAGCGGCCGATACCCGCCGCCCGGCGCATACGTGAGCAGTTCCGGGCTCGCGCGCTTCCAGAGCCGCGACTGCAGGCGGCTCCAGGTCTGCGACGGAAATTCGGCCACGTCCGGCACGCCCGGCATGAACGCGCCCCACTGCTTCGGCGCGACGCCCGCGTGCGCAATCAGCCGCGCGCCCCGCTTCGAAATGATGCATGGCTTGCGCGGCGCTTCGTCCGCCGGCTCCTGCTTCTTGCGCACGGCCGCACGGTCGTTCGGGGCGGTGTCGGCGACGTAGGTGCCGCTGCCGGTCGTCGACGTGACGTAGCCCTCCGCCGTCAACTGCTCGTACACGTGCAGCACCGTATTGCGCGCGATGCCGAGATCGCCCGCGAGCATGCGCGAGCTCGGCAGCTTCGCGCCCGACGCGAGCTGACCGGTCAAAATGGCCTGCTGCATCGATTCGAGCAACTGCCGGTAAATCGGCACGTCGCGCGCGCGATCGAGCCGCGCATTCAGCCAGTCGGCAAGGAGGATCGTGTTCACGCCGTTTCCCCGGAACGGGAGGCCACGCCGGAAGTGGCTCCCCGGTGAATATTGAAATGGTTCCCCATTGTAGAACCGTCACAGGCTATAGTTAGCGCAAGTAGTGGAAAAAATTTCCGGAGCCGCCCGCCACCCGCCGTCCGCCGTTGGGTTGCGGCGTTGGCAGCCGAAACCCGCATTCAGCTTTCCGAAGGAGACACGGAAGATGAAATCCGATCAGGTGATCGTCAGCTTTCGCGGCGTCCGAAAGACTTACGACGGCGAAACGCTCGTCGTGAAGTCTCTCGATCTCGACATCTATCAGGGGGAATTCCTCACGCTGCTCGGGCCGTCGGGCTCGGGCAAGACCACTTGCCTCATGATGCTCGCCGGCTTCGAATTCCCTACGGGCGGCGAGATCTGGCTCGACGGCAAGCTGCTCAACAAGGTGCCGCCGCACAAGCGCGACATCGGCATGGTGTTTCAGAACTACGCGCTCTTTCCGCATCTGTCGGTGCAGCAGAACGTCGAATATCCGCTGACCGTGCGCAAGATGTCCGCCGAAGAACGTGCTCACCGGGTCAACAACGCGCTGAAGATGGTGCGCATGGACAGCTTCGCGAAGCGTTATCCGGCGCAGTTGTCGGGCGGCCAACAGCAGCGCATCGCGCTGGCTCGCGCGCTCGTCTTCGAGCCGAAGCTCGTGCTGATGGACGAGCCGCTCGGCGCGCTCGACAAACAGTTGCGCGAACACATGCAGTACGAACTCAAGTCGCTGCACGAAAAGCTCGGCGTGACCTTCGTCTACGTCACGCACGACCAGGGCGAGGCGCTGACCATGAGCGACCGCGTCGCCGTGTTCGACAAGGGCATCGTGCAGCAGCTCGATACCGTCGATCACCTCTACGAAGCGCCGTGCAACGAGTTCGTCGCCAACTTCATCGGCGACAGTAACCGGCTGCGGGGCACGATCGAACATACGCATGGCGAGTATTGCGAGATACGGCTCGCGGACGGCACGCGGCTGTCGGGCCTGAACGTCGCGAAGGCGAACGCGGGCGCGGCCGCGGTGGCGTGCATCCGGCCCGAGCGCATGAAGCTCGCGGCGAGCGCGAACGGACACATGAACGGCCACATGAACGGCCACACGAATAGCCACCTGAACGGCCACAAGAACGCGCTCGCGGGCGAAGCAAAAAGCCTCATCTACTTCGGCGATCACGTCCGCATGCGCTGCGGCGTGCGCGATCAGGACGAGTGTTTCGTCAAGGTGCCGCTCGGCACCGAAGCACTCGAAGGCTTCACGCCCGGCGCGCCCATCGCGCTGGAATTCGCGCCCGAGCATTTGCGCGTGTTCGCGTGACACGTTGTCCGGCGTGCCGGCGAGCATGCCCTTCACTCGCAGTTCATCGATAAAACCAAGGCAGGGAGGAAACCATCATGAGGAAGTTCGCACTGTGTTCCAAGGCGGCAGCCGCGCTCATGTGCGCGACGGGCGTATCGGTCGCGTTCGCGGCGGACATCACCGTCGTCAACTTCGGCGGGGCGAACGGCGACGCGCAGAAGGTCGCGTTCAATCAGCCGTTCGAGAAATCGACCAACAACAAGGTGACCGCGGTCGAGTACAACGGCGAGCAGGCCAAGGTCAAGGCGATGGTGGAAGCCAAGCACGTGAACTGGGACGTCGTCGAAGTGGAATCGGGCGATCTCGGCCGTGGCTGCGACGAAGGTCTTTACGAAAAGCTCGACTGGTCGAAGATCGCGAAGAAATCCGAACTGGTGCCCGAATCGCCGCAAACGTGCGGCGTCGGCTTCTTCGTCTGGTCGACTGCGCTTGCCTATAACGCCGACAAGCTCAAGAGCGCGCCGGCCGGCTGGGCGGACTTCTGGGACACGAAGAAATTCCCCGGCAAGCGCGGCATGCGCAAGGGCGCGCGCTATAACCTCGAATTCGCGCTGATGGCCGATGGCGTCGCGCCGAAGGATGTCTACAAGGTTCTCGGCACCAAGGCCGGCGCGGATCGCGCGTTCAGGAAGCTGGAGGAGCTGAAGCCGAGCATCCAGTGGTGGGAAGCCGGCGCACAGCCGCCGCAGTTCCTGGTCGCGGGCGATGTCGTGATGTCGACCGCCTACAACGGCCGTATCGATGCCGCGCGCAAGGAAGGCAAGAACCTGAAGGTCGTGTGGAACGGCAGCATCTACGACCTCGACTACTGGGCCATCCCGAAGGGCTCGCCGAACAAGGACGTGGCGACGCAGTACATCGCGTATTCGGTGTCGCAAAAGCCGCAGCAGGTGTACGCGCAGCATATCGCCTATGGTCCGGTGAACAAGGCCGCGATCACGGCGCTCGACGCGAAGACACAGGCCGACATGCCGAACTCGCCGGCGAACGCGAAGAACGCGGTTTTGCAGGACATGGCGTTCTGGACCGATCACGGCGATGAACTGGAACAGCGCTTCTCGGCGTGGGCATCCAAGTAAGCGGTTGACCGCGGTGCGACGGTCGCGCTTCCCCGAGGCGCGGCCGCGTCACCGCCAAGTTGCAGGGGAGACACCAGCGTGAACACCATCACGATCGCCGCGGACGAGTCGGGCGAATCCACCGCGCGCCTGAAAAAAGAGCTGAAGCTCGCCGACGCCAAGAAACGAGCGATGGCGCTCGCGTTGATCGCGCCGCTCGCCATTTTTCTGTTCCTGATCTTCGTGGTGCCGATCGGCGCGCTGCTCACGCGCGCCATCGAGAATCCCGAAGTGGCGAACGCGTTGCCGCACACCGGCGCGGCGCTCGCCGGCTGGGATCGCAAGGCCGCGCCGCCGGATGCCGCTTATGCCGCGCTCGCGCAGGACCTGACCGCGATCCGGGACGGCGATTCGATGGGCGCCCTCGCCCGCCGCCTGAACACGGAGATTGCGGGCTATCGCTCGCTCGTCGCGAAGACCGCGCGCGCAATGCCCCTCGCCGATGACGACGGCAAGCCGCTTGCGCCGCCGCAGTTGCGCGCGAAGATCATCGACATCGACGAACGCTGGAACGATCCGGTCTACTGGCAGGCCATCGCGAAGAACGCGGGCCGGCTGTCGCCGTTCTACCTGCTCGCGTCGCTCGATCACAAGCAGGACGGCTTCGGTGACATCGTTCACGCCGATCCCGACCAGTCCATCTATCTCAACGTGTTCGGGCGGACCTTCGTCATCGGCTTCGCGGTGACGCTTTTCGCGCTCTTGCTCGGCTATCCGCTCGCCTACTGGATCTCGACGCTGCCGGCGCGCCGCGCGAATCTCGTCATGGTCCTCGTACTGATTCCGTTCTGGACCTCGGTGCTCGTGCGCGTCGCCGCGTGGATCGTGCTGCTGCAAAGCGAAGGGCTCATCAACAAGGCGCTGATCGGCAGCGGACTCATCGGCTCGCCGCTCGCGCTGCTCTTTAATCGCGTCGGCGTCTACATCTCGCTGACGCACATTCTGCTGCCCTTCATGATCCTGCCGCTCTACAGCGTGATGAAATCCGTGCCGCCGACCTATCAGCGCGCGGCGGTATCGCTCGGCAGCCATCCGTTCGCCGCGTTCTGGCGCGTGTATGTGCCGCAGACGTATCCGGGCATCGGCGCGGGCGTGCTGCTCGTGTTCATTCTGGCGATCGGCTACTACATCACGCCCGCGCTGCTCGGCGGGCCGAACGACCAGATGGTGAGCTACTACATCGCCTATTTCACGAACGTGACCATCAACTGGGGCATGGCGTGCGCCCTCGGCGCGCTGCTGCTCGCCGCGACGCTCGTGCTGTACGTCGTCTACGGGCGTTTCACGCGCTCGAACGTGAGTCTGGGGTAACGAACATGAAACTCGCCAAACCGCTGTTCGCGCCGCACACGTCCGCCATCGAGCGCATCTGGTACTTCGCCCTGCGCATTCTGTGCGTGCTGACGCTGCTTTATCTGATCCTTCCGGTGCTGGCCATCGTGCCGCTCTCGTTTTCATCGAGCACCTTCCTCGTCTATCCGATTCCCGGCTTCTCGATGCGCTGGTATCACAACCTCGTCATGTCCGACGAGTGGCGCATGGCCGCGAAGAACAGCTTCATCGTGGCGCCGTCCGCGACGCTGGTGGCGACGATCCTCGGCACGCTCGCCGCAGTCGGGCTGACGAAAGCCAACTTCGCAGGCAAGGGCCTGCTGATGGCCGTGCTCATTTCGCCGATGATCGTGCCGGTGATCGTCGTGGGCGTCGGCATGTACCTGTTCTTCGCGCCGCTCGGCATCGCGAATACTTACTTCGGGCTGATTCTCGCGCATGCGGCGCTCGGCGTGCCCTTCGTGGTAACGACCGTCGGCGCGACGCTGCAGAACTTCAACACGAACCTCGTGCGCGCGAGCCAGTCGCTCGGCGCGAATCCGCTGACGACGTTCTTTCGCGTGACGCTGCCGGTGATCGCGCCGGGCGTGATTTCGGGTGCGCTGTTCGCGTTCGCGACATCGTTCGATGAAGTCGTCGTCACGCTCTTTCTCGCCGGCGCGGAACAGACGACGCTGCCGCGTCAGATGTTCACCGGCATCCGGGAGAACATCAGTCCGACGATCGCCGCGCTGGCGACCATTCTCATCGTCTTTTCGACGAGTCTGCTGCTCGCGCTAGAGTGGTTGCGCGGGCGGGCGGCTGCGCGAGCCGTGGCCGGCTGATTGCCGATCGGGCTGCCTGGCGCGCGCGCCTCGCAGCCCGATGCAATGGTTATTGTCCAAACCGCGAGTCGTTCTGTTCAAAACGCCTGCTTATTCATTTCTATCTCCTTTCAAACAAGGCTGGCCGGTTTGCTTATCGGTCGCTATGAGCGAATCCTGGACAGCCCGCAAAGCCTTGCCAGTCAGGCGTCGGCTGGCTTTCAAACGCGCAGTGTGAAAGCAGATCGGGATTATTCGCGTGAACGGGACAGTGTTTTCACCGATGCCGTATTTATCGGAATATGCTTAATGACGTACGTTCTAGGTCGAGCCAAAGCCTGGAACAATGCCATGACAGCACTTTCGAAACGAGCCGATCCGTGGTCACAAACGGTTCATCAGCTCGAAACGATACCCGCCGATACCGGCCGCACCGCTCCATCGCAACGAACCGCACGCGCCGAGAGCGCCTTCGTCGAACGCCTGACGCGCGACTGGAATCGGGCCCACCCGCAGCCGTCGAACGAGCGGCTGCCCTATCCGCAGGCCATCGTGCGCGTGATCGAGCGCCCGAGCAGCGCGACCGCGCTCGTGTACTGGTCCGATCCCGGCACTTGCCATTACGGCTATCAGGGCTGGCGCGCCACGACGGCGACGGCGGAAGGCGTCTGTTCGCTGTCGGGGATGCCGATCCATCGCGGCGATCAGGTGTATCGCCCGTCGCAGCGCGATCCGAAGCCGCAAAACGCATCGGCGATGATCCTCGCGGCCGCCATGCCGCAGGACGAAGAAGTCGAAGCCGACGTTCACGGCTGATTCAATATCCGACCGTGAAGCGTTGCCTGACGGATTCGCCGCGCTCGAACGCGTCGAGGAAGGCGATGGCGAAATCGTCGAAGCTGATCCAGCTCCTGCCGCTGCCGTCGACGAGCAGCTCGTCGACGCCCAGCCGGAATCTGCGCGTGCGCGGGCCGCTCACGAACTCCGCCGACGGCGACACGAAGGTCCACAGGACATCGCGCTCGCGCCGCAGCGCGTCGAGAAACGCTGCGCCCGCGGTCGCTTCCTCGCGATACGCCGGCGGAAAGCCGGGCGCATCGAGCACGCGCCGCCCCGGCGCGACGTAGAGACTGCCCGCGCCGCCGACAACCATCAGACGCGCGACGCCCGCGCGCTTCACCGCACCGACGATCGCGCTTTCCGGCACGGATGCGAATCGCGTCGCGCTGAACACCGCGTCGTGACCGGCGATGGCGTCGGCAAGCGCGGCTGTGTCCGTGGCGTCGACGTTGCGCGTGCCGAGGCCTTCGCGCGCCTCGAGGGTCGAAGTATCGCGGGCCAGCGCCGTCACCATGTGTCCCCGGCGCAACGCTTCTTCCAGCAATCGGCTGCCGGCATTGCCCGTCGCGCCGATGATCGCGACCTTGCTCATATCCGTTCTCCCGGCTTTGGCGACGCAGACGTGCCGCTCCGGGCGTCGGTAATTCTTCCGCACGGAGAGCGAAAACACAGCGGCGCCGCGTCGAATGACCCGATTCCGTTTCGATGAATTGATGGATGCGAGAATCGTTTTGGCATCGCCGCCGGCGTCGAACTCCGGCGACCGGTTCCGAGAACGCAATTTCCGAGCCGGTTTTAAGCGCCAACGGCAATATGAGAAGCGCGCGGCTATAATCCGGCGCACACCATGAAGCGATGCAGACGCCGTTAAACTAGAGGCCCCGCACTCCTGCCGAAACGCGTCAAACGGCGATTCCCGGCGCGCCGAACGCAGTTCGTTTCGTGAAGAGTTCCAATGGACGTCGTCAATTTGACATGACACTGGTTTATCTTGCAGGTCCTCGCCGCTCCATTACCGGAAGGAGTTAATCGTGAAGAATCCGCAATTGCAGGGTGCCATCGAAGGACGCGACAATCCGGCAGGCGAAACCGCCTATGAGCCGATTCCGGTTGGCGTCGCGCCGGCGGAATCGGCCGATGAAGCCGACTACGCCGATTCGCTGGAGATCCCGCTCAATTACGGCATCGTGATGGACGCTGTCAGGGACGCGGTGCGCGCGAATCCCTGAGCGTTTGAGTCTTTGAACAAAGCGCCCCCTCGGGGCGCTTTTTTTTCGCCGGCGTATTCACGGCCGTTTCCGCGGCATTACATCGCGCTGTCATCATTATTATCAGACGAAATATCGACTGCACTGGAATGCGAGTTCCTTTCAGCCGCCTGTGATCCGCAAAAGTCAAGCGGAATAAAAGCGTGAATATTCGTTACCGTACTGTATTAACACAATGGTACACTTCGCCGTCCGCCAGATGCGGGCTCGCGCCCGAGACTAAGGGTGCGGCTGCTGTCCAAAGTTCGTCCACGTGACGACGCCTGAATACCCGAATAGATGCCGTTTAACAGCGGTGTTTCGCATTACCTGCTAATCGTCCTGGGTTTATCGTTTATTGCAGCGAAGGCTCGTCGGGCCAAACGCGTGTCTTAAGCAGGCAGACAAGCGACGGTAAGAATCAACGAACAAACCGCACGCAATGCGCGCGCATTCGAACCAACAAAAATGGCCGCACCTCTCGATTACCTGCTCGACCGTCAGATATCCCGGCAATGGCGCGGCTTGCTGTCCGCGCTCGCGGATGAGTTCGAAACGCAGATCGGCGGGGCGGAGTTGCGGCAACTGATGCATCGCGTCGGCAGCCGTTTCGCGGATGCGTCGCCCTTGCCGCCTTGCGCATCGACGGCCGAACTCGCCGATGCGCTCAACGCGGTGTGGCGCGAAGCCGACTGGGGCTTCGTCGAGCTGTCCGACGCGCGCGACCATCTGCGCCTCGTTCACTACTGCGCGCCGCTTCGCGCATTCGGCGACAGCGCGCTCGCGTGGACGCCCGCGTATCTCGAAGGCGCGTATCAGCACTGGCTCTCGACGATGGGCGCGGACGGCCTCGCCCTTCGGCAGCACGGCGACATCGGCCAGACCGGCGACGGCGCCGCCATCGAATTCCGGCTCGCGCGCGGCGCGGCCTGAGCATCGCTTTCGAGGAAGGGCCGCATCGTCGGCGGCATCGACCGTTCAGGATCGGACGGCGAAAAAAATGCAGCACGCAGCACTGGCCAGGTTTCAAGCAGGGCATCACGAGGATGCGGCATCCATGAATACTTCGCGCGACATCGAGAAGCTGTTCGATCACTTCGGCGGCAATGCAGGGGAATATCAGGAAATCGGCCGGGAAAACGAGGCCAGGAGCGCCCGTACCCGCTGGCCGCTGCTCGCCACGCTCGACTTCGCGCAGCCGGCCATTCCCGAGATCGCCGCGCGCCGTGAATCGCGCGCGCAGCCGGATGCCGCGCCGGCATCGGCGCCGACGCCTATTCATCGCGGCAAGCCGCCGTTGTTTGCGCGCTCGCACCGCCGGGCGATTCCGCCGGTGATTTCCCCCGCCCCGCGCGATTCGCTGAGCGCCGCGCGATTTTCCTCGCCGGACGACGCTGCGCAGGCGGCGCTTCCCGCGACGCGCAACGCGCCGGCAGCGCCGCCGCGCGTCGAGAAGGCCGCGTCCAGCCCGTCTCCGTCGATACTCGGCAAGCTGTTCCGGTCGGCGCCCGCCGCCCAAGCCGCATCCGACGACTCCCTCGCCGGGCTTTTCCACCGCCTGCGCAACGGCGGCCCACGCCCATGAAAGTCATCACGGTCGTATCCGCGAAGGGCGGCGTCGGCAAGACGACACTCGCCGCCAATCTCGCCTCGGTGCTTGCCTCGCGCAATCGTCGCGTGATCGTGCTCGATCTCGATCCGCAAAACGCGCTGCGCCTGCACTTCGGCATCCCGCTCGACAGCATCGACGGCATCTCGCGCGCCACGCTCAGCCACAGCCCGTGGCAAACGGTGATGTTCGACGGCATCGACGGCGTCACCGTGCTGCCTTATGGCGCGCTCCTCGAAGACGATCGCCGCCGTTTCGAAACGCTCGTCGATGGCGATCCCGCGTGGCTCGCGCGCTCGCTCCATTCGCTCGCGCTCGACGCAGACGATATCGTGATCGTCGATACCCCGCCCGGCTCCTCCGTCTACACGCGCACCGCGCTGACAGCGGCGAACTTCGCGCTGAACGTGGTGCTCGCGGACGCAGCCTCCTACGCCGCGATCCCCGGCATGGAGCGCATGATCGACGCCTACGCCGCGCCGCGCCCGGACTTCGCCGCTCAGGGCTATGTCGTGAATCAGGTCGACCAGTCGCGCCAGCTGAGCAAGGACGTGCTCAAGGTGCTGCGCGACATGCTCGGCGCGAAACTCTTTCCGGGCGTGATCCATCAGGACGAAGGCATCGCGGAATCGCTTGCGTGCGACACGACCCTCATTCACTACGATCCGCTCTCGCAGGCCGCCGCCGATCTGCGCGCGTGCGGCGACTGGCTGCTCGCCGCCATCGATTCGATCGCGCCATCGAGGAACGTCGCATGAGTTCGGCGAAAATCCCGTCGCAGGAAACGGAGGTCAGCGTCGCGACTTCGCGTCTCGAACGCATCGTCGATGCGGGCATCTGGAGCAGCCGCATCGTCGTGATTGTGCTGACGCTGTTCGCCGCGTTCGCGCTGTACTTCGTCGTCACCGTGCCGCTCGCGTTCGGCCAGCAACTTGCGTTCGCGACCATCTGCTTCGTCTGCGCGCTCGGCTTCCGCCGGCTGCAAGGGCAATACGCGACGCTCGTGATGATCATGCTGTCGGTGACGGCCTCGGGCCGCTACATGTTCTGGCGGCTCACCGAAACGACGTACTGGGAGCGTCCGCTCGACGCCGCATGGGGACTGCTTCTCGTCGCCGCCGAAGTCTATGCGGCGCTCGTGCTGATGCTCGGCTACTTCCAGACCGCGTGGCCGCTCAAGCGCAAGCCGCTGCCCTTGCCCGCCGACCGCGGCGCGTGGCCGACCGTCGACGTCTTCATCCCGACCTACAACGAGCCGCTTTCCGTCGTGAAGCCGACGATCTACGCGGCGCTTGCGCTCGACTATCCGACCGACAAGCTCGCGATCCACGTGCTCGACGACGGCCGCCGTCCCGAGTTCAAGGCGTTCTGCGAGGAAGTCGGCGTCAACTGGACGATCCGCACGCACAACCGCCATGCGAAGGCGGGCAACATCAACGAGGCGCTGAAGGTCACGAAGGGCGAGTACCTCGCCATCTTCGACTGCGATCACATCCCGACGCGCTCGTTCCTGCAAATCTGCCTCGGCTGGTTCCTGCGCGACAAGCTGCTTTCGATGCTGCAGACGCCGCATCATTTCTTCTCCCCCGATCCGTTCGAGCGCAATCTCGGCACGTTCCGCAAAGTGCCGAACGAAGGTGAACTGTTCTACGGACTCGTGCAGGACGGCAACGACCTCTGGAACGCGACGTTCTTCTGCGGCTCGTGCGCGGTGCTGCGGCGCTCGATGGTCGAAGAGATCGGCGGCATCGCGGTGGAAACCGTCACCGAGGACGCGCATACCGCGCTGAAGCTGCATCGGCTCGGCTATACGACTGCGTATCTCGCGATCCCGCAAGCCGCCGGCCTCGCGACCGAGAGCCTGTCGGGGCATATCGGCCAGCGCATCCGCTGGGCGCGCGGCATGACGCAGATTTTCCGCATCGACAATCCGCTCACGGGCAAGGGCCTCAGGCTCGGCCAGCGGCTGTGCTATCTGAACGGCATGCTGCACTTCTTCTATGGCGTGCCGCGTCTCGTCTTTCTGACGGCGCCGCTGTCGTATCTGTTCTTCGGCGCGCACGTGATCGAAGCGGCGGCGAGCACCATCGCCATCTTCGCGCTGCCGCACATGATGCACGCGAGCATCACGAATTCGCGCATGCAGCGCTCGTTCCGCCATTCGTTCTGGGCCGAAGTGTACGAGTCGGTACTGGCGTCGTACATCACCGCGCCGACGCTGCTCGCGGTCATCAACCCGAAGCTCGGCAAGTTCAACGTGACGGCGAAGGGCGGGCAGATTGCAAAGGCTTATTTCGACTGGTCGATTTCGCGCCCGTATCTGTTCCTGCTGCTGCTGAACCTGCTCGGCTTCATCGCGGGGGCGGTGCATATCGGCATGAACTGGCACGTTCGCAGCGAGGTGCAGACGACCGTGCTCAACCTCTGCTGGACCGTCTACAACATGCTGATACTCGGCGCGTCGGTCGCGGCGGCGAGCGAGCGCCGGCAAGTGCGCTCGACGCATCGCGTGACCATGAAAATGCCCGTCATGCTCAAGTTCGCGACGGGGCGCACGCTCGCCTGCGAGACCATCGACTATTCGGAAGGCGGCGTCGGCGTGAAGCTGCCCAACGGCATCGCCGTGCCGATGCACGAGCGCGTGACCGTCTCGCTCTTTCGCGGCGACGAGGAATTCGCGTTTCCCGCGACCGTGGGCTTCAGCGAGCCGGGGCGCGTCGGCTTGCGCTTCCTGCAACTCACGCGCGAGCAGGAATACGACTTCGTCAAGACCACTTTTGCGCGGGCGGATGCCTGGACCGGCTGGTCCGAAGGCCGCCTCGCCGATACGCCGCTGCGCGGCCTGTCGCACGTGCTGCTCGTCGGCACGCGCGGCATCGCCGGCCTTTTCGAGCACCTGTACAGCGACCTTCGGACCTGGATGAGCAAGACGCCGGCCGACACGAAGAAGCTGACGACAAAAGATCAATGATGGGTAAAGGATTATCGAGGCCGCGTCGCTGCGGCGTAGTGGCATGCGCGTTTGCATCGGTCATGGCGATGGCCGCCTCGCTCGCGGCGGCGGCCGATGCCGCGCCCGGCCCGGCCGTCGTTTATAACCCCAACACCATCGCGCAGCCCGCGCTCGCGGCGCCCGTCCCCGCGTTTTCCGGCAAGCCCGCGAAGCCGCTCGCCTCACGCGTGCCGACGACCGCCGATCCCGGCATGCTCGTGCCGGGAGGACGCCGCCAGACGCTGACGTTCGCCGACTACGGCGCGCTCGATCCGCTGCAGTTGCGCGGCACGGACGGGCAGAACGGCATCGCGTTCTCGGTGCGCGGCGATGAAGTCGTGACCGGCGCGGTGCTGCATCTCATCTACAGCTATTCGCCGTCGCTGTTGCCTTCGATCTCGCAACTGAAGGTGCTCGTGAACGGCGAAGTCGCCGCGACGCTGCCGGTGCCGCGCGAGCAGGCCGGCACGCTCGTCGCGCGCGACGTGGCGATCGATCCGCGCTTCATCGCCGAGTTCAATCACCTGAACGTGCAGTTGATCGGGCATTACACGCAGCAGTGCGAAGACCCGTCGAATTCGACGCTCTGGGCGACCGTCAGCAATGCGAGTTCGCTCGATCTCACGTATGCGTCGATTGCGAGCAAGCCCGATCTCGCCGCGTTGCCGCAGCCATTCTTCGACCGTCGCGACGTGCGCCGGCTCGAGCTGCCCTTCGTGTTCGCGGGCAAGCCGGGCCTCGGGGAACTCGAGGCGGCGGGCATGGTGGCGTCGTATTTCGGCTCGCTCGCGGGCTATCGCGGCGCGGTCTTTCCCGCGCAGACAGATGCCGTGCCGCTCGCGGGCAACGCCGTCGTGTTCGCCATCGGCGATGCGAAGCTGCCGGGCGTCGAGATTCCGCCGGTCTCCGGTCCGACGATCGCCGTCGTCGAACGCGATGCCGCCGCGCGCGGCCGGCTGCTGCTCGTGCTCGGCCGCGACGACAAGGAGCTGAAGACCGCCGCCAAGGCGCTGGGCGTCGGGCAGAACACGCTGTCGGGCGCGAGCGCGACGATCACGCAGTTCAACGACCTGCAGCCGCGCCGCCCTTACGACGCCCCGAACTGGCTGCGCACCGACCGTCCCGTGCGATTCGGGGAGCTGGCCGAAGCGCGCGACCTCACCGCCAACGGCTACGACGCCGACGCCGTGCGCGTGAACCTGCGCGTGCCGCCGGATCTCTTCATGTGGCAGACCAAGGGCGTGCCGATCGACCTCGCTTACCGCTACACGGTGCGGCCCGCGCCGGATCGCTCGTCGCTCAACATCAGCGTGAACGACGGCTTCGTGCAATCGCTACGGATTCCGGCCGTGTCGGCATCGACGTTCGATCTCGCGCATTACTTCAGCCGCGTGCTGCCCGACCGGACCGCCGCCGCGCGCCGCCAGATCTACTTGCCGCCGCTCCTCATCACGCCGCGCGCGCAATTGCGCCTGCACTTCTATTACGACATCCCGAAGACCGGCGAATGCCAGGGCCGCGTGCTCGATAACGTCGTCGGCGCGATCGATCCGAATTCGACCATCGACCTGTCCGGCTTTCCGCATTACATGGCGCTGCCCGATCTGGCCGCATTCGCCAACGGCGGCTTCCCGTTCACGCGGCTCGCCGATCTGTCGCAGACGGCGGTCGTGCTGCCGAACGATCCGAACTCCGCCGACTACAGCCTGTATCTGCTGGAGATGGGCCGCATGGGGGCATCGACGGGTTATCCGGTGACGGGCGTCACCGTCACTCACGCGAACGACGTGGACCGCTTCGCCGACAAGGACCTGCTGATTCTCGGCGCGCCGGGCCGCCAGCCGCTCTTGCAACGCTGGGCGAAGCACATGCCGTTTTCCGGCGACGGCGACGCGCGCACCTTCCAGTTGAGCGACGTGGCGTTCAAGGTCGTCGACTGGTGGCATGGCGAAGACGGGCCGGAGCGCTCGCCCGCGCGCGCGGACCTGTCGCTCGTCAGCGCGAACGGCGATGCGCTCCTGACCGGCTTCGAATCGCCGCTGCAAAGCGGGCGCAGCGCAGTGGCGCTCATCAGCGCGGCCGGACAATCCGATGCGGACCTGTCCGCCGCGCTGCTCGACAACGACCTGCTGCCGTCCATTCAGGGCGCGATGGCGGTCATCCACGGCCGCACGGTCACGGTGACGTCGAATGGCGAGGCGTATTACGTCGGCCATCTTTCGCCGATGCATTACATGCGCTGGGCGCTGTCCGCGCATCCGCTGCTGCTCGTGCTGTCCGCGGTGATCGCCGCGCTGATCATCGCCGCCTTGTTCTACCGCGCGCTGCGTTCGCTCGCGGCGCGGCGTCTGAGGGATTGATATGCGTGAGGTTATCGTCCGACTCGCGGCGGGCGCGGTCGTCGCCATTGCCGCAGCGTCGCATGCCAGCGCGGCGCAGTCATGCGACTGGCCGGCTTATCGCCAGTTCATCGAGCGCGTCGTGCAGGCCGATGGCCGCGTGATCGACCGCTCCACCGAGGCGCAGCAGACCACGTCCGAGGGCCAGTCCTACGGCATGTTCTTCGCGCTCGTGGCGAACGACCGCGCGAGCTTCGACCGCATGCTCGGCTGGACGCGCGCGAATCTCGCCGGCGGTAAGTTCGATGCCGGCGACGTCCGTTTGCCCGCGTGGCAATGGGGCCGCAAGGCCGACGGTTCCTTCGGCGTGATGGACGCGAACGCAGCCTCGGACGCCGATCTGTGGATCGCCTATGACCTGCTGCAAGCCGGCCGCCTGTGGAACGAGCCCGCGTACACGCGGCTCGGCCGGGCGCTCGCGGCGCAGGTCGTGAAGGAGGAAGTCGTCGATCTCCCCGGTCTCGGACCGATGCTGCTGCCGGGGCCGCAGGGCTTCAACGCGGGCGGCGTGACGCGGCTGAATCCGAGCTATCTGCCCCTGCCGCTGTTGCGCGGCCTGGCGCACGAGATGCCCGACGGCCCCTGGACGAAGCTCGCGCAGAATGCCGCGCGCCTCGTCAAGGTCACGTCGCCGCGAGGCTACGCGCCGGACTGGGCGGCGTATCGCAATGGCCAGTTCGTCGTCGATCCGAAGAACGGCGACATCGGCAGCTACGATGCGATTCGCGTCTACCTGTGGGCCGGCCTCGCCGCAAGCGCCGACCCGCTCGCGCGGCCGTGGCTCGACGCGCTGCCCGGCATGCGCCAGAGCGTCGCGAAGGCGGGCTTCCCGCCCGAGAAAGTCGCCGCGACGACCGGCGCGGCCAGCGGCGAAGGCCCGCTGTCGTACTGGGGTGCGCTCGCGCCGTATTTCAAGTCGCTGAACGACGAGCGAAGCCTCGGCCTCGCCCGCGCCCATCTGGACGCGCTGAACGGCTCGCAGGATGCGGTCTACTACGACCGCGTGCTCGGACTTTTTGGCGGCGGTTTCATCGACGGACGATACCGCTTCGATGAAAACGGACGCCTCGTGCCGAACTGGAGAAGCGCATGCTGATCCGGGCAAAGAAGCGCGCCATCGCGGCGATGCTTTGCGCGGCGCCCGCATGGGCCTTCGCGCAGGCGAGCGCCGATCCGCTGACGGTGCTCGTCGATCAGGGCAAGTACTGGCAGGCGCACAAGCGCGGCGATCTCGCGGAGCAGGCGTGGCAGAAGGTGCTCCGGATCGATCCGAAGCAGCCCGACGCGCTCTTCGGCATGGGCATGGTGCTCGCGGATCGCAAGGACGGCAGCGGCGCGCAGCAGTATCTCGCGCAATTGCGGCAAGTCGCGCCGAACTATCCGAGCATCGACGAGCTCGGCGCGCGGCTCGGCCAGTCCAGCCCGCGCGATCAGACCGTCAACGACGCGCGCCGTCTCGCGCAAAGCGGACAAAGCGCGTCGGCGGTGCAGGAATACCGGCGCGCGATCGACGGCAAGCCCGCGACGCCCGCGCTCCAGCTCGAGTATTACCAGGCGCTCGCCGCGACGCCGCAGGGCTGGGACGAGGCGCGTCGCGGCCTCGATCAGCTCGCGCGCCAGAACACCGGCGACCCGCGCTACGCCCTCGCCTACGCGCAGCATCTGACCTATCGCGATACCACGCGCCGCGACGGCATCGCGCGGCTTGCGAAGCTGGCGGGCGATAACGCCGTCGGCGCCCAAGCGAAAACGAGCTGGCGGCAGGCGCTGTTGTGGCTCGGCGCGCGGGCATCGGATGCACCGCTCTTTCAGGCGTATCTGCAAACCGCGCCCGATGACGCCGCCGTGAAAGCCCGCTTCGAAGCGATGGTCCAGCAGGACAAGGCCGCCCGCGACCGCGCAGAAGCGGACGCCGCCGTCGATGCGCGCGGCCGCGCCGTCGCCGATGGCTTCGCGGCGCTCGACCGCGGCGATCTCGTCGCGGCGCAGGCGCGCTTCTCGTCGGTGCTCGCGGGCAATCCGAACGACGCGGACGCGCTCGGCGGCCTCGGCGTCGTCGCGCTGAAGCAGGAGCGGTTCGCACAAGCGCGCACGTATCTCGAACGCGCCACGCGGGCGGGCAACGCGGCGCGCTGGAAGGACGCGCTCACCAGCGCGACGTACTGGACTTATACGAGCGATGGCATCGGCGCGCGCAGCAACGGCGAGATCGCGAAGGCGAAGGCGTTGTTCGAGCGCGCGATCGCCGTGAATCCGTCGGATGTCACCGCGCAAACGCTGCTCGGCGACATGCTGCTCAACAACGGCGATCCGCGTGGCGCGGAAGCGGCGTTTCGCATGGCGCTGCGCCGTCAGGCCGACAATCCCGATGCGATTCGCGGGCTCGTCGGCGCGCTCGCCGCGCAAGGACGCGGCGACGAGGCGCTCGAATTCGCGAACCGGCTGAACGCGGAGCAGCAGGCGAAAGCGGGCGGCATCAACACGCTGCGCGGCGAAGCACAGGCGGCTCAGGCACGCACCGCCGAAGCGCGCGGCGACCTGGGCGCGGCCCGCAGCCTCTTCGAAGACGCGCTGCTCAACCTGCCCGACGATCCGTGGCTGCGCCTCGACCTCGCGCGCATCTACGTGCGGCAAGGCGCGGTCGGCAATGCGCGCAGCATGATGGACGGCCTCGTCGCGACTCATCCCGACATGACCGATGCGCTGTACGCCAGCGCTTTGCTCGCCGCCGAAACGCAGGACTGGACGGCGGGCCTCGCGCAGCTCGAGCGCGTCCCGGCCGCGCAGCGCACGCCCGCGATGACGGCGTTGCAGCATCGCCTGTGGGTGCATCAACAGGCGGAACTCGCCACGCGCGCCGCCAGCGCGGGCCAGCGCGCGCAGGCCATTGCGATTCTGCAGCGCGCCGAGCCGGTTGCGGCGGGCAGCGCGGAACTGACCGGGGCGGTGGCGTCGGCGTATCTGAAGGCGGGCGATGCATCGCGCGGACTCGCGCTCGTGCGCGGGGCAATAGCGACTGCGCCCAACGACGCCGGCTTGCTGCTGCAATACGCGGGCATCCTGTCATCGATGCAGCAGAGCGCCGAACTCGGTTCGGTGATGCGCCGTCTTCAGTCGATGCCGCTGACCACCCAGCAACGCGCCGATTTCAACGATCTGAACGTGGGCATCGTGATCGCCCGGGCGGATGCGGTACGCACGCGCGGCGATCTGGCGGGCGCATACGACGTGATCGCGCCCTGGCTCGCCGCGATGCCCGACAACGCGGACCTGCAGGCGGCGCTCGGCCGCATGTACACCGCAGCAGGCGACGACCGCAATGCCCTCGCGTGCTATCGCGCGGCGCTTGCACGCCGTCCGGACGATACCGGTTTGCAGGGCGCCGCGATATCGGCGGCGGCGGGCGTGCGCGATTTCCGGCTGGCGGAATCGATTGCGAAAGACGCTATCGCCGCTGCGCCGAACGATCCGGCGCTGCTTGCCGCCATCGGGCGGATGTATCGCGCGCAAGGCAAGCTGGACCTCGCCGCGCAGTTCCTGCAACGGTCGCTCGTCGCGGCGAACGCGTCGGTTGCGGCCGGATCTGCGCGACGCGATAACGTGCCGCGCGACTGGCAGGCCGCGATGAACCGCATCGGGTCGACGCCGCTTCCGGGGACCAATCCGTTCGAAGGCAAAACGGCCGTGGGAGCGGCGTCGTCGGGGAATCCGCAAGCCAGTTTCAACTCGTTGAATCCGTCTTCTTCGTCTTCTTCGTCTTATTCGTCACCCGTGCCGACCTATCTGCCGCCTCCGCAGCCTGCGCCGTATTCCGTGCCTTACGTGGCCCCACAGCCTTACGAAGCGCCGCGCCCGGCGGCCAGCGGCGGGTACGGGCCGGATGCTTACGGGTCGGCGCAGTCGGGCGGGCCGCGTGCTGCGCCGGGCGGCGGCTACGGAGCCGATCCTTACGGCCCCGCGCAACCGGCTGCGCCGCTGCAGCCGTATCCGGGTCAGGAGCCGGGCGCTTATCCGGCGCAGGCCTATCCGCAGCAGCAAGCCGCCTACGGCGCGGCGGACCCCTACGCCACGTCGCCCTGGCCGATGTCGCCTGCGGCGCGCCAGGCGCAAACGGGCGGATATCCGGCCGCCACGGCTTCCGCTTCGAAGCGGGCGGCGTCGCGCAAGCCGGCAACGGCAGCAGCCTATCCGGCTCAGGCGCCGTATGGGCAACCGCAATACGCGCCGCCGCCGGCCGGATACGCGCAGCCTTATCCGCAGCAGTACGTCGCGCAGCAGTACGTTCCGCAGCCGTACGTTCCGCAGCCGTATCCGCAGCAGTACGCGCAGCAGCCGTATGTCCCGCAGCCGCCAGCGGGCTATGCACAGCCTTACTACCCGGCGCAGGCGGAACGCGCCGCTTCAGCCGCGACGACGAGCGCAGGCGGTGCTGCGAGCATCGCCGGTTCACAGACGGCCGGCGTCGCCGAAGAACTCGCCGCGATCAACCGCGAGCAGGCGAGCACGATTTCGGGCGGCATCGTCTTCCGCAATCGGAATGGCGAGGACGGCCTGTCGAATCTCACCGATATCGAAGCGCCCATCGAGGGCCGCATCAAGGCGGGCAACGGACACGTGATCGTGCGCGCGACGCCCGTCACGCTCGATGCCGGCACCGCCGCCGGCAACCAGCAGACGCTCGCGCGCTTCGGCTCGGGACAGGGCGCGACGACGACGCCCATCGCCAACAATTACGGCTCGCAGACGGCGACGGGCGTCGGCCTGTCGGTCGGCTACGAGAACCGCCACTTCAAGGGCGATATCGGCACGACGCCGCTCGGCTTTCGCGAGACGAACATCGTCGGCGGGGTGCAGTATCAGAACGCGATCAGCGACAAGGTCTCGTATTCGCTCGCCGTCGCGCGCCGCGCCGTCACCGACAGCCTGCTCTCCTACGCCGGCGCACGCGACGCCGCCGCCGGCCTCGAATGGGGCGGCGTGACTTCGAGCGGCGCGCGCGCGGACCTCGGCTGGGACGACGGCACGAGCGGCGTCTACGTCAACGCGGCGTTCCAGTATCTCGATGGCCGGCATGTCGCGTCGAACACGGCGGCGAAAGGCGGCGGCGGCGTCTACACGCGGCTCTTGAAGGACCCGGACCAGACGCTGACGGTCGGCGCGAACACGACGCTCATGCACTACGACAAGAATCTGTCGTATTTCACGTACGGCCAGGGCGGTTACTTCAGTCCGCAGCAGTACGTGATCCTCAATTTCCCGGTCGAATACATGGGACGCGCGGGGCTTTTCACCTACGATGTAAAGGGGTCCGTCGGCGTGCAGCATTACCGGCAGGATGCATCGAATTACTTTCCGATCGATAGCCAGCGTCAGCAGAACGCGGCGGGTTCATCGTCGGTGCCGGATGCGGGCGCGGTGTACCCGGGCCAGAGCAAGACGGGCGTGTCGTATTCGCTGAGCGCGACCGGCGAATATCAGCTCGCGCCGCAACTGGCGTTCGGTGCGACGGCTTCGTTCGGCAACGCGTACCAGTATCGCGAATGGCTCGCGGCCGTGTACGTGCGATACAGCTTCAATCGGCAAGGGAACGTGCAGCCGCTGTTTCCGCCGCAGGCGTTCAGCTCGCCGTATATGTCTCTGGCGAACTGATCGCGCGTTCTTTTGCGGCCGTGGCGGCCGCTGTCCCTGCATGGCGGGAACGCGCGATTGCGCGCACACTGCCGGAAGCGGCGCGCCCGCCGCTCGTGGGCTTGCGGGCGCGTGTTCCAGCGCATGCGAGGACGCATCGAATGACCTCGACCTTCACCGATCGACGCGACGCAGGCCGCCAGCTCGCCGCGCTTGTTTCCGCCTACGCTGACCGCGAGGACGTCATCGTGCTCGGTTTGCCGCGCGGCGGCGTGCCGGTGGCGTTCGAAGTCGCGAGCGCGCTCGATGCCGCACTCGATGTGCTCGTCGTGCGCAAGCTCGGCGTGCCGTGGCAGCCCGAACTGGCGATGGGCGCGATCGCATCCGGCGACGCGTTCTATCTCGATGAGCGCATCGTCGGATATGCGGGCGTGACCCGTTCCGCGCTCGATGGCGTCATTGCCAGCGAGCGCGCGGAACTGGAACGGCGCGAGCGGCTTTATCGCGGTTCGCGGCCGCCGCTGAACTTATCGGGCAGGGTCGCGATCATCGTCGATGACGGCATGGCGACCGGCGCCACGATGAAAGTCGCTGCCATGTCGTTGCGCAATGGCGATGCGCCGCCCGCGACGATCGTCGCCGCCGTGCCGGTTGCGCCGCTCGATTCGGAGACGCGCGTCGCGCATGTCGTCGATGAGTTCGTGTGCGTGCTGAGGCCGCATCAGTACTTCGGCGTCGGGCAGTTTTATCTCGACTTCGATCAGACTCGTGACGAGGAAGTGCGGGCGTTGCTCGGCGTGCGAGATTAGCGCAGCCACGGCGCGTCGCGCTCGGCTTTCCCGTTCCCCACGTCATTGCGCACATGAGCATCTCGTCCATCGCTGACAATTGCCAAGGATCACTGAGCATTTTGACGAAATGCGATACACCGAAGAATATAAAGGCGATACCGTAGGAGCTTGTTCGTAGTCCGGTAAGGCCCATGTAACATGCCTGTGCAATGCACCTTCACACTCAACAATCGCGCTACCTCCACGCTTGTTTGTTCGGGCTACGGAACGGTCGAGGCCTTCTCCGGACAAAAGCGCGGACGCGACAATCCCGCTGAAGTTGCTACGAGGCGGATCGGCCCCATCCCGCGCGGCACCTATTACATCGTCGATCGCCAATCGGGCGGCCTGCTCGGTAGCCTCCGCGACAGCTTCTCGCCGCTCGTCGGTTCGACTGACCGGAGAAAGTGGTTCATGCTCTGGAATCCGAAAACCGGCGACATGACGAACATCGACGGCGTGATGCGCGGCAACTTCCGCATTCATCCGGAAGGCGAGCGCGCGTTGAGCGAAGGCTGCATCACGCTCGTCAATCCTGCGGAGTTCGAATTGTTGCAGCGTTTCATCAGGCGATCGCCCCCCTCACTTCCGGTCCCGGGTTCAGTGCTGAAAGCGTACGGAACGGTCACGGTCACGGTCACGGTCACGGTCACGGTCAAATGAGGCGAAATACCTTGTCGAAGTTCGCGCTCGTGGGCTTGTGGGCCGTCGTCTCGTTCCTGATGGGTGCGGCCATCACCCGGTTCATCAACCTTCGCGCCGGGGCAATTCCCGACTGGATGGCCGACTCGGTTCGCACGACGCTCGATGCGCTGGGCTATCAGGCAATCGGCGTCGAGAGCATCATCGACGGGAGCCTTCTCGGCACGATCGGCGTCTGCTGGTTGTTGGCCGCCGTCATGCTGTGGACCAGCCTCCGTCTTGCTGGCAACTTCTTTCGACGCCGGCCATCGCATCTGGCGTGCGTCCTCGCAATATTCGCTGCTGCCTACGCAATCGCGCATCGCATACATGAAGCTGTGACCGCAACGGGTGGTCCGCGCTGGCTGCATGATCGCCTGACGACTCCGTTCGACGGTGAGCCGGACCCGCTTCAGGCGGTGTACCTCTTGTTCTTGTTCATCGCCTGCTGGCTAGGCGTGCTTCTCGTCGTCATGGCCGTTCGTGCGGTTTGCAGAAATCGCGCATGTTCGCGCCGCGATGTCGGCCATTCTTGAAGGTCAGACTCATGTCGTCCGATATTCTGTTGCAGATCAAAGGCATCACTGGAGAATCGCAGGATGTATCGCTCGAAGGTGCGATCGAAGTGATCCATTGGGAGTTGTGCATCGAGCAGCAGTCATCGATGCTTTCCGGTTCGGGCGGCGGCGCAGGCAAAGCCTCCGTTTCCGATCTCACGTTCCGTCACGAGCTGGACCGGGCGTCACCCAACCTTGCCGTATATGCCGCTCAAGGCAAGCGCATATCCGAGGCGAAGCTCATCATGCGAAAGTCCGGCGGACTACCGTTGGAGTACTATCGAATCACGCTATACGACGTGCTCGTCACGAAGGTATGGCCGTCTGTGGATGGCGCCAGTTCCATCGAAACCGTGTCTCTCTCTTTCGCCCGCATGAAGCAGGAGTACGTTCTGCAGAGCAAGCGGGGAGCAAGCGCTGGCACGATAACCGGCATCATCGACGTCAAACAGAATAGAGCCGCGTGAGTGCGGGCGTTGCCTGGCGTGCGAGATTAGCGCATCCACGGCGCGTCGCGCTCCCGTGCATCCCGCCCATACTTCCTCCGCGCCTGCCCGAGCACCTCCCGCGCGACTCCGCCTTCATCCACAAGCGCCTTGAGCGCCGCCAGAACGATCGCCACGCGATCCACCTCGAAGAACGCGCGCAACGATTGCCGCGTATCGCTGCGGCCGAAGCCATCGGTGCCGAGGGTCACGTAACGGCGCGGTACGTGAGCGCGGATCAGCTCCGGCACCGCGCGCACATAGTCCGTCGCTGCGATCACCGGCCCGCGCGTTCGTCCCAGCGCGCGCGTGACATAAGGCATCGCGTCTTCATCCGATAAACGCGAGCGACGCTCGCACGCCGCGCCATCGCGATGCAGTTCCGCATAACTCGTCACGCTCCACACGGCGGCATCGATGTTCCAGTCGGCGAGAAGCATCGCGCGCGCGGCGATCGCTTCGTTCAGAATCGCGCCGGAGCCGAGCAACTGCACTTGCGCGTCCGACTTGGAATCCGCATCCCCGATCCGGTAAATGCCACGCAGAATGCCTTCGCGCGTGGCGGCATCGAGCGTCTTGCCGGGCGCGGACGGCTGCGCGTAGTTCTCGTTGCCCACGGTGATGTAATAGAACACATCCTCCTGACGCTGCATCATCGCCTGCATGCCTTCATCGACGATGGCCGCGACTTCATAAGCGAACGCGGGATCGTAAGCGCGGCAGTTCGGAATCGTCGATGCCGTCAGATGGCTCGTCCCGTCCTGATGCTGCAGACCCTCCCCGCCGAGCGTCGTGCGCCCCGCCGTCGCGCCGATGAGAAAGCCGCGCGAGCGCTGATCGGCGGCGGCGAAAATGAGATCGCCGATGCGCTGAAAGCCGAACATCGAGTAGTAGATGTAGAACGGGAGCATCGGCAGATCGTGAACGCTGTAAGACGTCGCCGCCGCAATCCACGATGAAATCGCGCCCGCCTCGGAAATGCCCTCCTCCAGAATCTGCCCGCGCGTGTCCTCGCGATAGTAGAGCATCGAGCCCATGTCCTCCGGCTCATACAACTGGCCGAGCGGCGAATAGATGCCCACCTGCCTGAAAAGGTTAGCCATGCCAAACGTGCGCGCCTCGTCCGCGACGACCGGCACGATGCGCGCACCGAGCGTCGCATCCTTCATCAGGCTGCCGAGCATGCGGACGAACGCCATCGTCGTAGACATCTCCTTGCCGGCGGTATCCATGGCGAACTGCGCCCACGTGCCGGGCGCAGGCGGCACGATCGATTGCGATGCGCGCGCGCGACGGCGCGGCAGATAACCACCCAGCGCCGCGCGCCGCTCGTGCAGATAGCGCATCTCGGGCGCATCGTCGGCTGGCTTGTAGAACCGGAGCTGCTCGACGTCGCTATCCGACAGCGGCAAGCGGAAGCGGTCGCGAAAGGCCTTCAGGTCGTCGAGATCGAGCTTCTTCTGCTGATGCGTCGTCATGCGGCCCTGCCCGACCGCACCCATGCCGAAGCCTTTCATCGTCTTCGCGAGGATCACGGTCGGCTGGCCCTTGTGCGCGAGCGCCTTCGCATACGCCGCGTGCAGCTTGCGCACGTCGTGGCCGCCGCGCCGCAAACGGTCGATATCCTCATCCGACATATGCGCGACGAGCGCCGCGAGTTCCGGATTCTGGCCGAAGAAGCGCTCGCGGTTATAGCGGCCGTCATTGGCCGAGAAGGTCTGGAACTGGCCGTCGACCGTATGAGCGAACGCGCGCAGCAACGCGCCGGTGCGATCGCGCGCAAAGAGCGCGTCCCAGTCCGATCCCCACAACACCTTGATGACGTTCCAGCCCGCGCCGGTGAACTGCGCTTCGAGTTCATCGACGATGCGGCCATTGCTGCGCACCGGGCCATCGAGCCGCTGCAGGTTGCAGTTGATCACGAACACGAGGTTATCGAGCCGCTCGCGCGACGCCAGCGACAGCGCGCCGATCGATTCCGGCTCGTCCATCTCGCCGTCGCCGAAAAAGCCCCACACCTTGCGCCCTTCCGTCTGCTTCAGGCCGCGATTCTGGAGATAGCGCATGAAGCGCGCCTGGTAAATCGAGTTGATCGGGCCGATGCCCATCGAGCCGGTCGGGAACTGCCAGAAGTCGGGCATCAGCCACGGATGCGGATAGGAACACAGGCCCGGTCCCGTGATCTCGCGTCGATAATGGCGCAGGTGGTCCTCGTCGAGAAAGCCTTCGAGGAACGCACGGGCATAGACGCCCGGCGAGGAATGCGGCTGGAAATAGACGAGGTCGCCGCCGTGGTCGTCGCCGGCAGCGTGAAAGAAGTGATTGAAGCCGACTTCGAACAGATCCGCCGCCGACGCGTAACTCGCGATATGTCCACCGAGCTCGCCGTACGCGCGATTGGCGCGCACGACCATCGCCAGCGCGTTCCAGCGCAGCACCGCCGCGAGCTTCTCTTCGATGTCGAGATTGCCGGGATACGGCGGCTGGTCGCCGACGGCGATGGTATTCGCGTAAGGCGTCGCCCGCGCCCGCGCCGACTCGACGCCGACCGACAGCGCATGCTCCGCGAGCCGGTCGAACAGGTATTGCGCCCGCGCCTTGCCGACGTGCGCGACCACCGCATCGAGCGCCTCCAGCCATTCGGCGGTTTCGGCGGGGTCCGTGTCTTCACGCCCTCGCGCAAGAGAAAGAAGCTGGCTGGTTCCGCTCGACAGGTCCGTCATGGCGCGACTCCGCGTAAGGTGCTGGAATGCTTTCAAGCATATCCAGTTCCCGACAGAATTTGCGTCTCATTTGGCTGCTGCGGCGCGTTACGATAGCGTATTCATTCTGCGAAATCGCCAATAACCGGAATCTTCACACTATGAGCGTGCAAGTGAAGCAGCGCCTGGACCGCATCGATATCGGCATCCTGAATCAGTTGCAGCAGAACGCGCGCATCACCAATTCGGAACTGGCGCGCGCCGTCAATCTGTCGCCGACGCCGTGCTTCAATCGCGTGCGCGCGCTGGAAAAAGCGGGGCTGTTCAGGCAACACGTAACGCTCCTCAGTCCCGAGGCGCTGGGCCTGAGCATCAACGTGTTCATTCAGGTCAGTCTGGAAAAGCAGGTCAAGGATGCGCTCGCCCGCTTCGAACAGGCGATCGGCGAGCGGCCCGAGGTCATGGAGTGCTATCTGATGACGGGCGACGCCGACTATCTGCTGCGCGTCGTCCTGCCGGACGTGGCGGCGCTCGAACGCTTCATTCTCGAACGGCTGACGAAGATGCCGGGGGTATCGAATATCCGCTCGAGCTTCGCGTTCAAGCAGGTGCGATACAAAACCGCGCTGCCGCTGCCCGCGTCCGGCCTGACGCTGCCGGAACCGAAGGACGATGAAGGCGACTGGACGTGATGCGCTGCGAGCACGCTGCGGCATCGGCCGCCCGATTGCCGCAGAATGGCCGCTAACGTCATCTACAACCTCTTTCCATGACCGACCGCGCCCCGCTTCGCGCGCCTTCCTGGCGCGACATCGCTGAACGGACGGAACGCGCCCTCGCCTGCGGCGCGCTCCGCTCGTTCGCGACGGTTCCGCATTTCATCGACGACCACGGCGTGCGCTTTCTCGTGCGTCAGGCGGCGAACCTCGCCCATAAGGAGCAAGCCGCGAAGCTGGCGGCGAAGTCCGCAGCCGACGCCGCCAGCGCGTGGCGCGACCCGTTCTCGCCGTGCGAGGAAGCGCTGCGCGTCGGCGATATCGGCGAGCGGCACTTTCTGCTGCTCAACAAGTTCAACGTGCTCGCGCATCATCTGCTGATCGTGACGACGGATTTCGAGCCGCAAGCCGCGCTGCTCGACGCCGGCGATCTCGCCGCGCTGCTCGCGTGCCTGCGCGAATTCGACGGCTTCGGTTTCTACAACGGCGGCGCCGTCGCGGGATCGAGCCAGCCGCACAAGCATCTGCAGATCGTGCGGCTGCCGCTCGACGGTCATCCTGTGCCGATCGAACCGCTTGTCGAAGCCGCTCGCGACGCCGCGCCGTACCGCGTGCCTCGATTTCCGTTCGCTCATGCGGCGGCGTGGCTCGGCGATGCAACGTCGATGCGCGCGGCCGACGTGTTCGACACCTATCGCCGGCTGCTGAGTGAGATCGGTATCGAGCCGTTCGATGTCGCGGGAGCGGAGCATCAATCCGCGCCGTATAACCTGCTCGTGACGCGCCGATGGATGCTCGCCGTTGCCCGCACCGCCGCCGATGTCGACGGCGTCGCGGTGAACGCGCTCGGCTTCGCCGGCTCGCTGTTCGTGCGGGACGACGCGCAGCGCCGCATCGTCGAAACGCTCGGGCCGATGAACCTGCTCACGCGGGCATCACGCCCGGCCTGAAACCGTCGCGGCAGCTTGAAAAGCCGCGCCGCGCCCCGCATGTCGGCTCTCAACCTTTCGGAGTCCGGACATGGGAAGCCGTCCTCGATTCATCGACGATCTTGCGCGCGGCTCGCAAGACGCCGCGCCAGATCGCACGTCCACGCCGCTCGACGACGCAGCGCTGCTCGATGCCTATTCCCGCACCGTCATAGGCGCGCTGGAACGCGTGCAGCAAGCCGTCGTGTTCATTTCGGTCGAACGCGAATTCGCCGATGCGCGCGGCACGCGGCGCGCGGCCGGCGGCACCGGTTCGGGCTTCATCTTCACGCCCGACGGCTATTTGCTGACCAATAGCCACGTCGTCCACGGCGCGACGCGCATCGGCGTGACACTCGGAGACGGCGCGCACTTCCATGCCGATCTCGTCGGCGACGATCCCGACAGCGATCTCGCGGTGCTGCGCATCGGTTCGCCCGAGCCGCTGCCGCACGTGGAACTTGGCGATTCGCACAGCCTGCGCGTCGGGCAAATCGCGATTGCCGTCGGCAACCCGCTCGGGCTTGCGCAAACGGTGACGACGGGCGTCGTGTCGGCGCTCGGGCGCTCGTTGCGGTCCAACTCGGGCCGCATGATCTACGACGTCATTCAGACCGATGCCGCGCTCAATCCCGGCAACTCGGGCGGGCCGCTCATCAACTCGGCGGGACAGGTGATCGGCGTGAACACCGCGATCATCTCGGGCGCGCAGGCCATCTCGTTCGCCACTGCAATCGACACGGCCAAGTGGGTCATCATGCAGATCTTCGCGCATGGGCGCGTGCGGCGGGCGTATATCGGCGTCGCCGGCACGACCGCGCCGGTTTCGCGGCGGGTGCAGCGCTTCTTCGGGCTGCCGGCATCGAGCGCCGTGCACGTGATGGAAGTCGTCAAGGGAAGCCCGGCCGCGTCGGGCGGGCTGCGCGCGGGCGACCGGATCGTCGCGGTGGATGACGTCGCCATCGATACCGTCGACGGCTTGCAGCGCACGCTCGATGCATCGCGAATCGATCGCGCGGTGAAGATCACGGTGCTGCGCGGGTCGCAGAAACAGGACCTCGAAGTCACGCCGGTCGAGCAGACAGGGTGATGTTTTTATCGGCATCACGAAGCACTCGAAATCGACGTGAAGCGATCAGGCCCACGGTTTGCGCTAAGGCAATTGTCTGGTGACTATGTGCGCTAACAGCCGGTCGGCATTGCGACTATCCGGCTTAATGAGGGAGCAGCAGGCGCACGAGCGGGTCACCGTTCGACCGGCCTGCCCTCCGGGGAAGGTCCCAAGGTCCATTGAGAACCGAGCAAAAGGGATTGCCATGACCAAGCACAAGACCAAGCTTTCGATGCCGCGCCGCCAGGCGTTCCGCTGCAGCGGCCAGCAACTCGACGCCATCATGCGATTCGCGGAAGAGCGCAAGTTCGACGAGCAGCCGCTGCAATGGGTCGTCGCGCAATACTGTCGCTCGCAAGCGAAGGCGGCCTGACTGCACCGCGCAAAACTTCGCGTCAACGCTCCGACAATATCCGCTGTTTAAGCACCCAGATCGCCGTCGGCACGGCGTAGTAGGCGCTGACGTTGCCGGTGACGAGCTTGCCGGTGAGTTGCACGCGCGCGTCTTCGGGCGGTTCGGCATCGACGATTTGCACCGTCGATACGTTCGACTGCGCACCCGCACCCGCGATGCAGAGAGGGCTTGCGAGCGCAAGCACCCACGCGCGACTCGTGGCCGCGTCTGCCTGGCGCGCAGCCTGTCGCGTGACCTTGCCTTCGAGCGTCACGATGTCGCCGTCGCTTGCGCATGGCGCTGCCCATGCGGAGCTCGCCCCTGCCATAATGAGCAGAACCCCCCACGCGCACGCTTTCGCTGTCATGCGAGCCTCGTAAAAAGCGCATTCGGGCCGACGCGCTGTGGTCTGAAAAGAAGCCCACACACTTTAGGCGATTGCCGATAGGGTCGCAACCCGGACAATTTTCGGAGGCGCGCTGCATTCGGGCATACGTGCGGGAACGCACGTTGCTGTCTCTTCTGATGATTCCAACACCGCGCACTCATGCGAGCGCCGCGTCGTTCGATCAGGGAATGGACGCTCGCATCGACGGTACGCGCATACACGCGGACGGAGACGACGATGAATCAGCCGACCAATCAGGTGATAGTGGGCGTATTTGCGTCCTATCGCGATGGACACGAGGCGCTGCGCGCGTTGCAACTTGCCGGGCTTTCACGCGACGACGCGCATCTTTACCGCGCCGGCCCCAACGACGTCGATTTCGACGCCTTTCCACTGCCCTCGCACGAAGAGGACGAGGCCGAGTACATCGCACATGGCGAGCATCAGGGCGTCATCGGCGCGCACAACCGCTTCGTTTCGCGCGAACCGCAGCCGCAACGGCCGCTCAGGCCCGCCGAAAACGATGAAGCCATTCGGCAGCGGACGCTGCTGGTCATTCGGATTACCGATGAAATCAAGCCCGGCGCGATCGGCGACATGCTGCACGAACATGGCGCCGTCGCCGTGAAGGATCCGGCCGGCCACTGGCGATTCTCGCCGTACAGGAAAGCCGCGCGAGCGTGAGCCGCCGCGCCGGGCGACCCGGTCAATGCATGCGCCGGGGCGCCCGCTCGTTGCCGAGGGCGTCCGTTTCCGCCGATGAATCGGTGTCGGCGGCTGCGGGCGCTTCGACTGCCTCTTCGTTCGCACGCCGCATCGCCTCTTGCGCCGACGCTGCCCTCAACGCGCGGCATTGCGCCGATCGCCGAAACGTCGCAAGCATGCGGACGACTTCACGTGGCCTCGTTCGCATCGCCGCCTCCGCTCAAGCGTTGAGAAACTACTTTAAGTGTAGGCAGCAAACCGCCGAAAACAAAGCCCGATGCGCGCATAATCCCGCGCAGCGTTGACGTTTTATTCGCACGCGCCGAGCGGCCGCCGCCGCGCCCCTGCGCCGTTTTGAACGAACCGTCTAGTTAATCGTGTGCGTCGTGACGCTCGCGCAACAATCGAAAAGTCCTTTACTGCTGCCTTGCCAGCAGCCTTCGATGTCCGCAGAATGGAAGCAACGGCTTAATTAAAGCCGTTTTTCATTCTTGGCAGCAGACGGGCGGACACTCGATGGCAACCCTGGAAGGCAAAGCGCGATTTCGAATCGATACGGATAGCACCGGCGCCGGCATCGCGATCATGGTCCTGACCACCGCCGCGTTCGCCGCAAGCGATTCCACCGTCAAGCTGATCGGCGCGGCTGTTCCCCTCGTCGCGTTGCTGTGGGTGCGGTATGTCTTTCAGATGATCGTGCTCGGCGTGTGGCAAGCGAGGCGCGGCCCTTTCAACCTTTTGCGCACCGGCAACGCCAAGCTGCAGATCGTTCGCGCCCTGCTGCTGCTCACCAATTCAGCCTGCACGTTCGCCGCGCTACGGTACTTGCCGCTTCCGGTCACCACATCGCTTGCGATGCTCGCGCCGCTCATCTCGACGCTGCTTGCCGCGCTCGTGCTGAAGGACCACGTCCCGCGCAGCAAGTGGGCGATGGTCGTGCTCGGCTTCATCGGCATGTTGCTGGTCGTGCGGCCGGGCGGCAGCGGATTCACCTGGACCGTCATTTTTCCGATTGCGTCGGCGACGACGTTCGCGTGCTTCCAGGTCGTATCGAGCCATCTGTCACGTGTGGACGATGCCGCCACGACGAATTTCCTGACGGCACTCGTCGCGACGATCGTGCTGTGCGTGCTTGTGTGGGCGGATCAGGCGCAACTGCTGCCTGAGCTCGCGCGCGTGAGTGCGGCAAGCTGGATGCTCGTCGCACTCATGGCCACGATGGCGACCGTCGGTCAATTGCTGATGCTTCAGGCGCTGCGACGCGCGCCGCTGTCGGTGCTGACGCCGTTTTCTTATGCGCAGCTCGCGTTCGCGACGTGCTTCAGCTGGCTGCTGTTCGGCCAGGCGCCCGACTCGTGGATGGCAATCGGCATGTGCGTCATCGCGGCGAGCGGCATCGGCACCGTGCTGATGCATGGCCGCAAGGCGGCAGCCGCGTGATGCAGGGCGCGCAGCCCGCACGACGCGAGGCACGCAGGGCCGCCCGTTAGCGCGATGCTTGCGCCGTCTGCGCCTGCCCCGTGCAGAGCCAGTGCACGTCGACATCAAGCGCGCGGGCGATGCGGTTGAAAGCGTGAAGCGGCGGGACGGTAATGCCGCGACGCCAGAACTGAACGTCGTCTTCGCTTACTTCGACCCATTTGGCTGCTTTGGCGGAACTGACGTTCGCGCGTTGCATCGCCCGGTCGAGCCGCGCGGCCATTGCGCGCCGCAGGGAATTATCGTCGTGACTGCGTTCAAGGTGTCCAATGGTTTGGGTATGTCGGCCCATCTGTTTCAACTCTCTCGATTTATCTATTCTGGCCGTTCAACGCCGGCTCGATTTTGCGCAACGAATCGTACGAAACAAGAATGACGAACGAATGACAGATGCCGTCTTCCGCGATTTCATGCGCTTGTTGCAGTGCGAGATTTTTTCAAGACGGGGTATCAGCGTCAAGTGGGGGTAGACCGGATGGCTCGCCTTTCGGCCTAAGTGTTTACCCGCTGCAAACGTAAAACACCTTGATTCACAAGGACTTATCGAACGCTCGTGCGCGCAGTTGCAACAGCTGAGTGCTGGGCGACCGAGGCGCGCCCTCTCGAGTCCGTTATTCGCATGAGGAAAATCGCCGATTAAAAAACGACGATTGACACGCGTGTCACTTTTCTCTAAAAATCGATTCCTCGCTGCGCCGCAAAATCCACCGCATATTTAAAGAGGCACTTCATGGAATCGAGCACGAGCAGTCTTGCGCCCGAAAATCTTCTCGCGTCGCAAAAGGCGGGATTGGACGTCACTTTCGGCCTGGCATCGCGCGCGGTCGAAGGCTTTGAAAAGCTGATCGATTTGAATGTGCGCACATTGAGAACGGCGCTGGCGGATCACCAGGACTACGTGACGAAGACTTTCTCCGTACGCGATCCCAAGGAATTCTTCGCGCTCCAGAACGCACAGTTCCAGGCCAACGCCCAGCGCACACAAGCGTACTGGCAGCAAGTCGCGGAACTCTCGACGGGCGTGCGCGGCGTGTACCTGCAGGCCGCGCAGGATCAGATCGAGAAATCGCAGCGCAACGTTCAGGCATTCGTCGACAGCATCGCGACCGGCGCACCGGGCAGCGAGGCTGTGGTGTCGGCGTGGAAACAGGCAATCGACGCGGCCACGCAATCCGCCAATTCAGCCTACGAAGCCGCCCGCACGGCGGCGCGCCAGGTCGTCGAAGCCGCCCGGGGCGATGCGGCGAGCGCCGCTCAGGCAGCCGATGCCGCCGCGCCGCCCGCTGTTCGCGTCGTATCGACGAAAGCGGCCGGCGCGAAGAAGTAAAACGCGGCGGGTTATCGTTCGAAGGCCGTGAGCACGAGTTCGTGCGAGCGGCCGATCCACACCGCCGAATCGCGATGATCGCGCAGGTCGTCGCCGGTATTCGGATGCATGAAAATATCGAGCGCGCCATGATTGACAGCCAGCCATTCGAGCATCGTGGTTAGCCGCTCGCTGCCGAATCCCAACTGAAACGACCACTGCGGATGCGGCCCGACCGGCCGTTCATGAAAGCGCCCCAGCCGCAATGCGCCGGCTTGCAAGTCGCTCGAAAAGCGCTGTTCGATGCGTTCCCTGAACCGCCATGCGGCGTCGCGGCTAGCGGCGTCGAAATAAACATGCGCGTGCCAACTGCTTATCGTGGGCGTTTCCATCGTTTCATCCGTGGGCAGCATGATCGAGACAGCGCCCATTCTAGCGAAAGGCCGCTAATACGCCCCGCCGCCGCTACTCGACGATGACCGGTTCGGCGACGCCCCGCCGCCTTCCGTCTGGCACCCGGCGAGCGGTCCAGCGAGCACGGCGACGACCGCCGCGACGATTATGGCGAGCTTCATGGCCTTCTCCCTAAAGCGTGACGACAAGCGCTAAACGCCCCGCCGGCTCACGATATTCCCCATGCTAGACTACTGTACATGCGTACAGTTACAGAACCCGCCTACACAGTCGCCGTGCGCGCGCTGTGCGAGTTCACCGCGAAGCAAGGCGACCTCGACCTTCGCTTCACGCCCACGCCCACGGCGCAGGAAGGCGTCGCGGGTCACGTGACCGTAACCGGGCGGCGGGCTGCGGGATATCAGAAGGAAATCGCGTTGTCGGAAGACTTCGGCCCGCTGCGCGTGCGTGGCCGGGCCGATGGCTACGATCCCGCATCGAACCGGCTCGAAGAAATCAAGACGCATCGCGGGAAGCTGGAGTCGATGCCGCCGAATCATCGGCATCTGCACTGGGCGCAGGCGCGCGTCTACGGGCATCTGATGTGCCGCAAGCTCGGGCTCGAATCCATCGAGATCGCGCTCGTTTACTTCGATATCGCCGCGCAGACGGAGACCGTGCTGACGGAAACGCAATCCGCCGATGCGCTCGGGGAACATTTCAACGCGCAATGCGAGCGGTTCATCGCGTGGGCCGAGCAGGAGGTGCAGCATCGGGCGGCGCGCGCTGCCTCGCTCACGGCCCTTGCGTTTCCGCATGCCACGTTCCGCCCCGGTCAGCGCACGCTCGCCGAAGGCGTGTATCGCGCGGCCGTGTCGGGGCGATGCCTCGTCGCTGAAGCGCCGACCGGCATCGGGAAAACGGTCGGCACGCTTTTTCCGTTGCTGAAGGCCTGGCCCGCGCAGCAGTTCGACAAGATCTTCTTCCTCACCGCGAAGAGCGCGGGCCGGCAACTCGCGCTCGATGCGCTCACGACGCTCGGCGCATCCGCGCAACGCCCGCTGCGGATCGTCGAACTCGTCGCGCGCGACAAGGCGTGCGAATACCCGGACCGCTCGTGTCACGGCGATTCCTGCCCGCTCGCCCGCGGCTTCTACGACCGTCTGCCCGCCGCACGCGCCGCCGCGCTGGGGCGCGCACAGTTGCATCGCGCGTCGATTGCGGAGGTGGCGCGGGAGCACGCGGTGTGTCCGTACTATCTGAGCCAGGAGTTGTCGCGCTGGGGCGATGTGATCGTCGGCGACTACAACTATTACTTCGACACGAGCGCGATGCTCTTCGCGCTCGCGGAGGCGAATCGCTGGCGCGTGGCCGTGCTCGTCGACGAAGCGCATAACCTTGTCGAACGCGCGCGCGCGATGTATTCCGCAACGCTCGATCAGGGCGCGTTCAACGCGATGCGCCGCGCCGCGCCGCCCGTGTTCAGGCGCACGCTGGCTCGCGTGGCGCGTGCGTTCAGCGAGACGAGCCGCGAGCAGAGCGCGGCGGGCATCGAATACGCGGCGCACGACGAGCCGCCCGCGAAACTGCTGAACGCGCTGGGTCAGGCGGTATCCGCAATGACCGAAACCCTCGCCGAGCAGCCGGACGTCTTCACGCCGGACGTGCTGCGCTTCTATTTCGACGCCGTGCAGTTCACGCGCATCGCGGAACGCTTCGGCCCGCATTCGATGTTCGACATCGCGCTGTCGGGCAAGCGCCGCGCCGTGTTCTGCCTGCGCAACGTGATTCCCGCGCCGCATCTCGCGCCCCGCTTCGCGCGCGCGCATACCGTCGCGCTGTTTTCCGCGACGCTTACGCCCGCCCACTTCTACGCCGACGTGCTCGGCCTGCCCGCGACGACCGTCCGCATCGACGTCGAAACGCCGTTCACCGCGGACCAGCTCGATGTGCGCGCGATCGCCCACGTATCGACGCGTTTTCGCGACCGCGAGCGTTCCGTGGACCGCATCGCCGACATGATCGCCGCGCAGTATCAGCGCGCGCCCGGCAACTATCTGAGCTTCTTCAGCAGCTTCGACTATTTGACGCAGGTGGCGTCGGCGGTGGCGGAGCGGCATCCATCAATTGTCTGCTGGCAGCAGTCGCGCGCGATGAGCGAGGCCGCGCAACAGGCGTTTCTCGCGCGCTTCGAGCCGGACGGGCGCGGCATCGGCTTCGCGCTGCTGGGCGGCGCGTTCGGCGAGGCGATCGACCTGCCGGGCACGCGGCTGATCGGCGCGTTCGTCGCGACGCTCGGACTGCCGCAACTGAATCCCGTGAACGAGCAGATGAAAGCGCGCATGCACGACGCGTTCGGCGAAGGCTATGCGTACACGTACCTGTTCCCCGGTTTGCAGAAGGTCGTGCAGGCGGCGGGGCGCGTGATTCGCGGTCCGCAAGACCGCGGCGTGCTGTTTCTCATCGACGATCGCTTCGCCCGCACCGAAGTGCGACGGCTCCTGCCTGCATGGTGGAACGTGAGCGTGATTCGCGAACCGGAGGACGCGGGCACTCTGCTTGCTGGATAACGGCACCCCAAAAAGCCTGCGGCGTGAAAAAGCCCAGGCCAAACATAAGGAGAAGCCATGTCCACCACCGATCAACCGCTTCGGCAACCGCAAGCGGGCGACGCGCTCGAAATCCTTGCCGCGGATCACCGCGCCGTCGAGCAGTTGTTCGACGCGTTCGACCGTGCGCCGAAAGACGATCTCGAACGCAAGTCGACGCTCGTGCAGCGTGCGTGCGAACTGCTGACCATTCATGCGATCGTCGAAGAGGAATTGCTCTACCCCGCCGCCCGCGAGGCGCTCGGCAAGGACGACGAGAAGATCGACGTCGAGGAAGCCTATGTCGAGCATTTCCTCGTGAAGACGCTGATCGAGAAGTTCACGCAACTGCGCGCTGGCGAGGAAGGTTTCGATGCGACGTTCCGCGTGCTGAAGGAAAACGTCACGCATCACGTCGAAGAAGAGGAATCCGAACTCTTCAAGGAAATCCGCAAGACCGGACTCGATCTGGTCAAGCTCGGCGAGAAGATCGAAGCGCGCAAGACCGAACTGCAGAACCGCATCACCGAAGTCGCGACGGGCACCACGGCGACGACGCACTGAATCAGACCGCAAGATCCGGGAGCGTGTGAGCCGCCGCCGTCGCGCAAAATGACGGCGAGACTTACACATCGACCGGAGCATTCATGAAAGCGACTGGCAACGCCCTCGCGTACGACGACGGCGCGGATATCGTCGAACGCGTCGATGCGCTCGACTGGGCGGGCATCGAAACGCAACTCGGCTTGCAGGGTTCGGCCGTTGCGCCGGGGGTGCTGTCGGGCGACGAATGCGCGGCGCTGGCCGCGTCCTATGACGACGACGCGTTGTTCCGCAGCCGCATCGTGATGGAGCGTCATAGTTTCGGACGCGGCGAATACAAGTACTTTGCTTATCCGCTGCCCGCGCTGCTCGACGATATCCGCGGCGCGGCATACGCGCATCTCGCGCCGATTGCGAATCGCTGGAACGAGGCGATGGGGATCGACACGCGGTTTGCACCGGACCACGCGGCATTCATCGAGCGATGTCATCGCGCGGGACAGACGCGCCCCACGCCGCTTCTCCTTCGCTACGTCCCCGGCGACTTCAACTGTCTGCACCAGGACTTATACGGCGAGCACGTGTTCCCGATCCAGATGGCGATTCTTCTGTCCGCGCCGGGACGCGAATTCACGGGCGGCGAGTTCGTGATGACGGAGCAGCGCCCGCGGATGCAATCTCGCGTTGAAGTGGTGCCGCTCACGCAAGGCGACGCGGTATTCTTCGCGGTGCATCAGCGGCCGGTGAACGGCACGCGCGGCGTGTATCGCGTGAACATGCGGCACGGTGTCAGCCGGTTGCGCTCGGGCCGGCGCCATATGCTCGGCGTGATCTTCCACGACGCGCGCTGAGACAGCCTGACGGGCGATTATTCGTTCTCTTCGAAGTAGTGCCCGAACCGCGCCTGCTTGGTCTTGATATAGCGCTCGTTCTCCTCGCGCATCGGAATGGCGAGCGCGACGCGCTCGCTGACCGGAATGTCATGGCGCAGCAGCGTATCGAACTTCGAGGGGTTATTGCTCATCAGCCGCACCGACTTCACTTCCATCGCGCGCAGGATGGCGGCGGCGGAATCGTATTCGCGGGCGTCGTCGGGCAGGCCGAGGTGCAGGTTCGCATCGACGGTATCGAGTCCCTGTTCCTGCAGCGCGTAAGCGCGAATCTTGTTCGCCAGGCCGATGCCGCGCCCTTCGTGCCCGCGCAGGTAAAGCAGAATGCCGCGATTCTCAGCGGCGATATAACGCAGCGCCAGATCGAGCTGCTCGCCGCAATCGCAGCGGTATGAGCCGAATACATCGCCGGTCACGCACTCCGAATGCAGCCGCGTGAGCACGGATTCGCCGTTGCTCACGTCGCCCATCACGAACGCAATGTGTTCGACATCCGTTTCCTTCACGCGATACACGTAAGAGCCGAAGGTGCCATAGCGCGTCGGAATGGTGGCGGTGGCGACCAGTTCGACGTCCGCGCATTCGGCGCATTCGCCGAATCGGTGATCATTATTCTGTACGTCAAGCGTTGGAGAAACGGTTTTCATAGTCAATCAGCGAGTCCATGACGCCGGGCGTGATCCGGCACGTCATGGTAAGGCCCATCGGGAAAGTTTGCAGATTGTCGCACGGCGCGCGTCCGCTTTACCCGTCGCCCGCTGATCGATGCGCTGTTGCGCCGATTCACGCCGGATTTTCGAAAGTGCCTGGACTGCTGTCGGTTGCGCGCCATTCCGGCTTGCGCACCGGATCGGCCTTTTGCAGGGCCGCGCGCAGGGCGGCGGCGTCCAGATCGGCGGTATAGACGGGCGTGGCGGGCTGCTGGCGCCAGGAGTCGTCGATCTCGCCGGCATCGACCGCATCGAAGCCGATCTCGTCGATCAGTTTCATCACCACGCTCTTCGCGCGATGATCGTCGCCCGCGACCGGCAGCGCGATGCGCCCCGCCGCGCCCGCCGGCTTGCCGTTCTTGCGCAGATGCGCCGCGTAGATATTGTTGAACGCCTTCACCACCGGACGCCCGATCTGCTGCTCGACCCAGCGGCTCTCCGGCATGCCTTTCTCAATCGGCTTGATACGCCCGTCGCGCTGCTGCGGATAGTAGTTGCCGGTATCGATCACGACGACGCTCGCCGGCACGCCCGCGAACAAGTCTTTCGGCAAATCGGGCACTTTCGCTTCCGGGATCGTCACGACGACGACTTCGGCGCCCTTCACCGCGTCACGCGCCTCGACGGCGGTCGCGCCGGTCGCGCGCTCCACGTCGCGCAGCGAATCCGGCCCGCGCGAATTGGCGATGTTCACGTCATGCCCGCATTGCGCGAAGCGCTCGGCGAGAACCAGTCCGATGTTTCCCGCTCCAATGATGCCGATCTTCATGAAACCCTCCGTGAGTTGTTGACGTTTCCGAAGCGCAAGCGCAGTGCCGCGGCCAGATGGCGCGACGAATCGACGCCATAGCCCAGATCAATTACAATGATAAAATCAATCCATTTTCAAGGATTGATAGTTTTAGTTCATACTTCACTTACTTCTTCAACACCACTCCAAGAGGAATCTGGTAATGCCGATCATCAACAGCCAAGTCAAGCCGTTCAAAGCAACCGCCTATCACAATGGCGACTTCGTGACCGTCACCGACGAAACCCTGAAGGGCAAGTGGTCCGTGTTCGTCTTCTATCCGGCCGACTTCACGTTCGTCTGCCCGACCGAACTCGGCGATCTGGCGGATCGTTACGAAGAATTCAAGAAGCTTGGCGTCGAAATCTACGGTGTGTCGACGGATACGCACTTCACGCACAAGGCATGGCACGACACGTCGGAAACCATCGCGAAGATTCAGTATCCGATGATCGGCGACCCGACGCTCGCGATCTCGCGCAACTTCGACGTGCTGATCGAGGAAGAAGGTCTGGCCCTGCGCGGCACGTTCGTGATCAACCCGGAAGGCGAGATCAAGCTGTGCGAAATCCACGACAACGGCATCGGCCGTGACGCGGGCGAACTGCTGCGCAAGGTGCAGGCTGCGCAATACGTCGCGGCACACCCGGGCGAAGTCTGCCCCGCCAAGTGGACGCCGGGCGCTGAAACGCTGACGCCGTCGCTCGACCTCATCGGCAAGATCTAAGTCTCGGTTCTCACAACGAGCATCCGGACCCGGCCGCGCTTCGCGGCGGGTTCACCCCCTACGCCTTCGGTACGGCGCTGTTGCGCCGCGCCGGAGCGCGTCGGTCAGAACGCAAAGAACAACGTCACGGAACGGACAACGCCATGCTGGACGCCAACCTCAAGAATCAGTTGAAAGCCTATCTGGAAAAGGTCACCCGGCCGATCGAGCTCGTCGCCTTCCTCGACGACAGCGACAAGTCGCACGAGCTCAAGAGCCTGCTCGACGAAATCGCTTCGCTGTCCCCGCGGATCAGCGTCGTCGAGAAAGGGGATGCCGCCGCGCGCCGTCCGTCGTTCACCATCGGCGAGCCGGGCAAGGCTGCGGGCATCCAGTTCGCGGGCATCCCGATGGGCCACGAATTCACGTCGCTCGTGCTGGCGCTGCTGCAGACCGGCGGCCACCCGATCAAGCTCGACGACTCGACCATCGAGCAGATTCGCAATCTCGATGGCGAATACCAGTTCGAAACGTATTTTTCGCTGTCGTGCCAGAACTGCCCGGAAGTCGTGCAGGCGCTGAACGTGATGGCGATCATCAACCCGCGCATCAAGCACGTCGCCATCGACGGCGCGCTGTTCCAGAACGAAGTCGAGGAACGCCAGGTCATGGCCGTGCCGACGATGTTCCTGAACGGCGAGAGCTTCGGCCAGGGCCGCATCGGCGTGAAGGAAATCCTTGCGAAGCTGGATAGCGGTTCGGCGGCTCGCGCAGCGAAGGAACTGGAGAAGAAGCCGGTGTTCGATGTGCTGATCGTTGGCGGCGGCCCCGCCGGTGCGGCAGCGGCCATCTACTCGGCGCGCAAGGGCATCGCCACCGGTGTCGTCGCGGAACGCTTCGGCGGCCAGGTGCTCGACACGATGGCGATCGAGAACTTCATCTCGGTGCAGGAAACGGAAGGACCGAAGTTCGCGACCGCGCTCGAGCAGCACGTCAAGAGTTATGAAGTCGACGTGATGGACGTGCAGCGCGCCGAGAAGCTGGTTCCGGGGCGCGTCAACGAAGTTCATCTCGCGAGCGGCGCGGTGCTGAAGGCGAAGACCATCATCCTCGCGACGGGCGCGCGCTGGCGCGAAATCAACGTGCCGGGCGAGCGCGAATATCGCGGGCGGGGCGTGGCTTACTGCCCGCACTGCGACGGTCCGCTCTTCAAGGGCAAGCGCGTCGCGGTGATCGGCGGCGGCAACTCGGGCGTCGAGGCGGCGATCGATCTGGCGGGCGTGGTATCGGCGGTGACGCTGATCGAATTCGGCGCGGAACTGCGTGCGGACGCGGTACTGCAGAAGAAGCTGCGCAGCCTGCCGAACGTGACCATCGTCACGAGCGCGCAGACGACGGAAATCACCGGCGACGGCAAGAAGGTCAACGGTCTGACCTACACCGACCGCGTGAACGGCGAAAGCCATCGCGTGGACCTGGAAGGCGTGTTCGTGCAAATCGGCCTCGTGCCGAACACCGAATGGCTGAAGGGCACGGTGGAGTTGTCGAAGCACGGCGAGATCATCGTCGATGCGAAGGGCGCGACGTCGCTGCCGGGCGTGTTCGCCGCGGGCGACGTGACGACCGTGCCGTTCAAGCAGATCGTGATCGCCGTGGGCGAAGGCGCGAAGGCATCGCTCGGCGCGTTCGACCACCTGATCCGCGCATCGGTGGAAGAGGAAGAAGCCGTGGCCGCGTAAGCGTCACCGGATGTGCTGCAAGAAGGGCGAACGGAGCAATCCGTTCGCCTTTTTCTTTGCCGGTGCAAGTCACGGCGCGCGGGAAGGCTTCGGCTCCAGCACGAGCGGGAACGTGACTTCGAACACGCTGCCATGCCCTTTCGACGACTGGAAGCGCAGCTCGCCGTCCAGCGTGCGCGACAGTTCCTTGACGATCGCAAGCCCTAGCCCCGCGCCGGGGATGTCGTCGGCGGCGGCGCGCTCGAATTCCTCGAACACGCGCTCCTGATCCGCTTCGCTGATGCCCACGCCGGTATCCGCGACGCGCAGACGCCAGCGATTATCCGGCGCGGCGCCGATCGTCAGCGCGATCTCGCCCGACGCCGTGTATTTGATGGCGTTCGACAGCAGGTTCAGCGCGACCTGCTTGACCTTCAGCCGGTTCGACACCACGCGGCCGAGGCTCGCGTCCAGATGCCCGATGAGCGCGAGCCCTTTGGCCTCGGCCGCGACGCGCGACGACTGCAACAGTTCGTCGTAGAGGCCGATCAGATCGAAGGACTCGACGGTGAGGATGGAGTCGTCGCCGAGCACCTTCGAGTATTCGACCATTTCGTCCACGAGCGTCGCCATGTCGCCGATCTGGCGATTCGCGAGCGCGAGCGCCGTGTCGCGCCGCGCGGGCGAGCGTCCGGCCAGTTGCAGCGCCGTCGAGAACACATTCAGGAAATTGCGCAAGTCGTGCGCGACGCGCCGCGTGATCTGCATGCGCGTCTCGTAGAGCTCGCTGATCAGCTTCTGCCGCAGCGTCAGTTCGTAATTCGCGTGCTCCAGCATGCCGGTGTAATCGTCGATCTTGCGATCGCGCTCGCTCACGGCTTCGCGAATCGACGTCAGCGTGACGAAGCTGATGACTTCGTCGGTCGTGAGGCGGGCGTGCTCTTCTTCGGCGCGCGACAGACCCTCGTGCGTCGCCGCATATTCGCCGATGGCCGACAGCAGCACCTGCCGGAATGCGTCGAGCTCGCGCACCAGTTCATCGATGCGATACCCCTGCTGCCAGCGCCACTGGCCGTGCCGCCGCGCGTCGGCTTCGAGCGTGCGTGCGCTGTCGACGGCGGTTCGCGATTCGAGCACGACGCAAATCTCTTCGAAGATGCTCGGCAAATGATCCGCAAGCTGGCGATACGTGAGCTGGTCCGCGTGTTCGACTTCGGAATCGCCGAACACGAGGTTCATCCATCGTTCGGTCAATTCCGTCTGCCGCTCACGCAGCGCGGTCACGAGACCGCTCATGCCGCCGGCTGGGGTGTCGCTCATGGGCGATTCTCCGATTGCTGTGCGCCGGAGACGGCGCGCATGACGCTGGTCTGACAGGCGACGTCACAGGTCGATTCGACCGCCTGCCGCTTGCAACACCACGGCAGTATAGGCCGGCGCCCGGCGCGCGGCGCATGTCCGAGTGTCCTGTTCGGGCATTCTTTTTCGAAGGCGGCGGCCCGGGCGGTATTATTTGCCCGATCACCCGCGAACGGCTGGAGCATTCGATGACGACACCTTCCGACTGGCAAGCGCAGCAGTACAGTCTTTTCGAAGCGGAACGCACGCGGCCGGTGCGCGATCTGTTGAACGGAGCGGAGGGCGCGCCCATCCGGACCGCCGTCGATCTGGGCTGCGGTCCCGGCAACTCGACCGAGACGCTCGTCGGTTTTGCGCCCGGGGCGAGCGTGATCGGCGTCGACAATTCGCAGGACATGATCGACGCGGCGCGCAAACGCATGCCCCACGTGGCGTTCGAACTGGCGGATATCGCCGCGTGGGACGGCGCGGGCCCATACGATCTGATTCTCGCCAATGCGTCGCTGCAGTGGGTGCGCGGCCACGACACGCTGCTGCCTCGCCTCGTCCACAAGCTCTCGCCCGGCGGACGCCTCGCGATCCAGATGCCCGACAACCTCGACGAGCCTGCTCACGCGCACATGCGCACAGTCGCGGCGCAAGCGCCGTGGCGGCAGCGGCTGCAAGGCGTGGAGCGCACGGCGCGCTTCTCCGCCGAGTGGTATTACCGGCTGCTGAAGCCTCATTGCGCGCGCGTCGATGTCTGGCGAACGACGTATCACCACGCGCTCGAAGGTGGCGTCGATGCTGTCGTCGAATGGTTCAAGGGCAGCGCGCTGCGGCCGTTTCTGGCGAAGCTCGACGCCCTAGAACAGGAGGATTTCCTGAACCGCTACCGCTGTGCGCTGGCCTCCGCCTATACGGTGCTGGACGACGGCTGCGTGCTGCTGCCGTTTCCGCGCCTTTTCCTCGTCGCGACGCGATGACGCGCCCGTTCACTGCGGCCGGCCGGTCTCGCGCAGCATCTGCACGAACTGCCGCGCCGCCGGCGAAAGCGCCCCGCCCTTTCGCGTGACGACGCCGTACGTCTGCGATTTCGACTTCATCCGCACCGGCAGCACGCGCAGCATGCCGTGAGTTTCGAATACGCGCGCGACGCTCGCGGGGAGAATCGACACGAGTTCGGGACTCTCCTGCAGCAACGTGACGGTGACGAACGGCGATGCGGTCGAAATGGGATTGGCGGGCATCGGCAGGCCGGCAAGATCGAGTTCGCGCTCGAGCAGCGCGCTCATCGGCAGATAGCTCGGATACGTCACCCAGCGATGATTCGCCAGCTCCGCGAAGCCGATCTCGCCGGCCCCCGGCTCCGCGTGAATCCGTCCGACGACGACGCAAAGCGGCTCATCGGTGAGCGGCTGATAGTGATACTTCGACGGCTGATCCGATACGCTCGCGCGCCCGATCACCAGATCGACGCGGCCATCGTCCAGCATCACGAGCATGTTGGCGCTCGTGTCCTCGATGATTTCGATTGCGAGGTCCGGATGCTTCGCGTGCATCCTGTTCACGATCGGCGCGACGACGCCCGACACCGCGCCCATGATCGTGCCGACCGACAGCCGCCCGCCGGTGCCCGCGCGAATCTGCGCCACTTCCTGGCAGAGCGCGTTCAGATCGGCGGCGAGCACGCGCGCGTAACGAATGACGCAGCGGCCGAACGGATTCGGGATCAGCCCGCTTTTCGCGCGCTCGAAGAGCGGCGCTTCCAGCATGGATTCGAGTTCCGCGAGCGCCTTGCTCGCGGCGGACTGGGTCATCGCCATCGCGCTCGACGCCTTGTGCAGCGACTTGTGCTCGTCGAGCGCGATCAGCAGTTGCAACTGCTTCATGCGCAGCCGGGACATGAGAACATCGAGCGAATTCTTGATCATGCGACGCTGCCGGGTGATTCCAAAAAGCGATCATGCGATGGAAAGGTTTCACTATACAGGCGCGTGCCTCGAGCCGTATAGTCGGCATAGCGCCACGCTCGTCAGTCATCATACGAGTGGGCGATCCATTTCACGAGAAGGACGAGACATCATGCAACTCACAGGCAATCTGCTCATCGGCCAGCAATCCGTTTTCGGCGCGAACGGTTCCATCAAGGCCGTCAACGCATCGACCGGCGCGGCCATCGAACCGGCTTTCGGCGGCGCGACGCTCGACGACCTCGACCGCGCGTGCGCGCTCGCCTGGTCCGCATTCGACGTGTATCGCGAAACCGCGCCGGAAGCACGCGCGAAGTTTCTGGAAGCCATCGCCCAGAACATCCTCGATATCGGCGACGACCTGATCGAGCGCTGCATGATCGAAAGCGGCCTGCCGCGCCCGCGTCTCGAAGGCGAGCGCGGCCGCACGGTCGGCCAGTTGCGCATGTTCGCCGATGTCGTCCGCAACGGCGATTACCTCGGCGTGCGTATCGACCCGCCGCAGCCCGAGCGCAAGCCGCTGCCGCGCGTCGACCTGCGCCTGCGTTACATCGGCCTCGGCCCGGTCGCCGTCTTCGGCGCAAGCAACTTCCCGCTGGCGTTCTCCGTCGCGGGCGGCGATACGGCATCGGCGCTGGCCGCGGGTTGCCCCGTCATCGTGAAGGCGCACTCGGCGCATCCGGGCACGGCGGAACTCGTCGGCCGCGCGGTGCAGAAGGCTGTCAAGGATTGCGGCATGCCTGAAGGCACGTTCTCGCTGCTGTTCGACAGCGGCCGCGACATCGGCCAGGGTCTCGTCAAGGACAACCGCATCAAGGCAGCCGGCTTCACCGGTTCGCGCGGCGGCGGCACGGCGCTGATGAAGCTCGCCGCAGCTCGCACCGAGCCGATCCCGGTCTACGCGGAAATGAGCAGCATCAACCCGGTCGTGCTGTTCCCGAACGCGCTGAAGAACCGTGGCGAAGCCATCGGCAAGGCGTTCGTGCAATCGCTCGTGCTCGGCGCGGGCCAGTTCTGCACGAACCCCGGCCTCGTGCTGGCCATCGACGGTCCCGACCTCGACAAGTTCATCGAGGCGGCATCGGCGGCGCTGAAGGAAACCACGGCTCAGACGATGCTCACGCCGGGCATCCACAAGACCTACGAAAGCGCGATCGAAAAGGCCGGCTCGCACGCCGACGTGACGATCGCCGCGCGCGGTCTCGAAGCCAAGAGCGGCCATCAGGGCCAGTCGGCGCTGTTCGTGACGACGGCGGATGCGTTCCGCAAGAACCTCGAACTGCAGGAAGAGATATTCGGCGCATCGTCGCTCGTCGTGCGCTGCCCGGATCTGGCGTCGATGCGCGAGCTGATCGAATCGCTCGAAGGCCAGCTGACGTCGGCGCTGCACATCGACGAAGCCGATTACGCCGATGCCCGCAGCTTCCTGCCGGCGCTCGAACGCCGCACCGGCCGCATTCTCGTGAACGGCTTCGGCACCGGCGTGGAAGTCGGTCACGCGATGGTTCACGGCGGCCCGTACCCGTCGACGGCGGACGGCCGTTCGACCTCGGTCGGCAGCCTGGCGATCGATCGCTTCCTGCGCCCGGTGAGCTATCAGGACCTGCCGGAAGCGCTGCTGCCCGACGCGCTCAAGATCGACAATCCGCTGGGGCTGAATCGCCGTATCGACGGCAAGCTGCAACTGGCGAGCTGATCGAAGCACGGTCTCGCGGGACGCCCCTTCGGGGGCGTTTTTCGTTTGCGGGCTTTTGAAATTTATTTCGCCGCCCTAACTAACCACGCGCTGCGCCACGTGGCGGCCGCGTTGGCATCAGTGGGGTAGCGAGCGGCCCGGGAGCCTTGTCGGTTATCGGCTAAAGAATGGCGTCTCAAAACCGCCGCCCCGCGCAAAATGTCGCAATCAGACAGACTGAAGCGTGGCGCTGCGCGCATCGCCCGAACCGCAGCGAATCTGCGAATGGGCCACCGTCGCCGCGATCCGGCGCTTTCGCATCGGGACCGGGGCTGCGCGGCGGGTCGAGAACGCGGCCGCGCTCGCATCCGGACGCCCGAACCTAGGTGCGAAACGCAATTGACGTCCGGAAATGGTTGAACCATATTCGGATTTCGCTTCCCCACAGCGAGTTTTCGCACGGGGAACAATACGAAGGATTGCTGCGGCAGCCCCCGCGTTACCCGCGCGAGGCGACGCCGAAGCCACGTTATCGAATATGTCCTTCGAGGGCTTTTAGCATGACCACGCGTTTGACGTTTCCCGCATCCATGTTTTCCGTCGTCTGCCAGCGCTGCGGCAGCACGATGCGCAAGAGCGCCGACAGTTGCCCCAACTGCGGCGCGGACCGCAGCGCGGCCTTCGGCCACAAACGGGGCGCGGGAGACGCACGGCCGCGCACGAGCATGTTCGAGCAGCAGGCTTCCACGCCGTTCGCTTCGGCATCGGCGTCGGCATCCGGTCCGATCGATACCGGCGACGACGAAGCGCCGAACTCCGCCTGGACCGGACGCTGGGACCCGAAGCGCGCGAGCGAGCGCATCGCGCAGCGGGCGGCGGAACACCGGGCGAAGCGCGCCGAGGAATCCGCGCGCAACGCCTACGCGGACCCGAGCAACGATCCCGACGGCCTGCCCGGCTCCGGCAGCCGGGATCGCAGGAAGACGATCATCGCGGGCGCATGCGCGCTGGCGCTCGCCGCCGGGGCGATCGTCGTCCTGCGGCAGGCATCGGACGAGCAGCCCGTACCGCAGACCGAATCGAGCGCGTCCGGCGCCATCGACCCGAAATTCGGCGCATTCGGCCGCGGCGCAACCGATGCGCCCGCCGAATCCGCGCTTCCCGGCACCCCGAAGCCGCAAGCCCCGACGGCGCAGGACAGCGCCCGCGTCATCGCACCGGACGATCCGCTGTACGCCACGCGCATGGCGCTGGATCGGCGCGATCTGACGCAGGCGCGCGCCCGCATCAAGGCGCTGCCCGCGCAGCAGCAGACGCGTCCCGAATTCGATGCGCTCAAGGACGAACTGGCGAACCGCGAACTGCAACGCGACGCCGCGCTGCAACTGGCCCGCGCATGCGAGCGGACTTCCGCCTGGGCGTGCGTGCAGCAGAATGCGGCGGAGGCGCTGGCGCTCGACGGTAGCAACGCCGAGTCGCAGGCGATGCTCGAGCGCGTCATCACCCATGCAGGCTGGCTCGCGGCGACGCCGCAGGGCGCGAAAGCAGGCGCGGCGAACGCCGTCGACAACACGCCGAACCCCGCCGCCGCGACGGGCGCGGTGGCGGTCGCGCCGGCGCCCGCTCCCGTTCCGTCGCAGGCTCCGGCAAACGTTGCAACGGCGGCGCCTTCGGCGCCTTCTTCCTCGCCCGCAACCGCTGCACCGCCCGCAGCCGTCGCCGCCGCGAAGCCCGCGCCGGAACGGCACACGACGCCACGCGCGGCCAACGCCACCGCCGCTGCGGCGGCCGCACGGCAGGCCGCACTCGACGAAGCCCGCGCGGAGACCGGCTACTTGTCGCGCGCGGAAAAGATCGCACGTGCGCAGGCGGCCACGAACGCAGTCGTCGCCGCGACCATCCTTCCGCCGACGCCCGCGTTCGCCTCGGCCCCCGCCGTGACGGCGACCGCGCCTGCGAAACCGGCGACGACATCGGCCACGACATCGGCCACGACGACCGTCGAAAGCACAAAGCCTGCGCAAGCCGCGCAGGGGAACGGCCTCTATGTCGCCCCGAGCGCGCAGAACGGCATGTACGTGGCGCCGAGCGCGCCGACCGACATGTACGTCGCGCCCGCCGCGCCGAACGGCATGTATGTCGCGCCGACGCCGCGTCCCACTCCGTCGCCCGCGCCCGTACAACACACGACGCCTGCTGGCGGGCAATCGTCAGCGGCGCCGGCGGCGGCCCAGGCCCTCGCGCAGCCCGCCGTATCGCACGCGCCGCCGCTCCTGGCGACATCGAACACCGCGCCGGCCGTGAGGCCCGTGGCGACCGTGCAGACCGCCGTCGCCACCGCCACGCTCGCGCCGACGACGCCGGTCGCCGGTCCGGGCGCGCGGGCGGCGAGCACGTCGGCTGCATCGACCGTGACGGCGCGTTTCGACGCCGACAAGAGCGACGACGTCGAACGCGCGATCAAGCAATACGGCTGGAGCAACACGGACGCCGCGCCCAAACCCGCGCGCTAAGCCAGCCCGCGCAACCCGCGCATGACCGCCTTTCGCGCGATGCAGCCGCATCGCGCGTGTTTCGAAGAACCCGTCCAACTCGACTCAAGGGTCAATCATGGTCTCGACCAGTTTCATGCGCAATGCCGCGCGGGGTGCGCTCGCGCTCTGCGCCGTCATCGGGCTCGCCGGCGCGGCGAATCCGAGTTTCGCCGATCCCGTGCCGTACAAGATCACGACGGGCCAGGAACGCGGCACGTACATCCAGATCGGCCAGGACTTGTCGAAGTACGTCGCCGAGCCGGCGGGCATCGATCTCGAAGTGCTGCCGTCGAAGGGATCGGCGGAAAACGTGCAGCGCATGCGATATGAGCCGGGCGTGAAATTCGCGCTGGTGCAGTCGGACGTGTATCAGGCGTATCTCGACATGGCGAGTTCCGGCAACGCGGATGCGGGCAAGATCATCCAGCCGCTGCGGCTCATCATGCCGCTGTACGACGAGGAGATTTACTTCGTCGTGCGCTCGGATTCGCCGCTCAAGACCATCAACGAGATCAAGGGCAAGAACATCAGCGTCGGGCCGATCGGCAGCGGCACGGCGCAATCGGCGGAAACGCTTTACCGGCTGATGTTCGGCGAGCCGATTCCCGAGGCGAACGAGCAGCACTACAACAACGAAGACGCGCTCGCCAAGCTGATCGTGCGCAAGATCGACGTCGCGGTGATCGTCGCGGGCCAGCCCGCGAAGCTCTTTCAGGACATGAACCCGGAACTGCTGCAGCAGATCAAGCTGCTGCGGCTCGATCCGTCCGCTCCGGAGACGGCAAAGGCGAAGCAGACGTACTTCCCCGCGACCATCCGGACGACGAGCTATCCGAACTGGATTCAGGAAGACACGCCGACGCTCACCGTGAAGGCATTCCTCGTCACCTACGACTACGGCCTGCGCGGCACGGTCGGCGCGCTGTCGAAGTTCGCCGATTCCCTCTGCACGAACTTCGACACGCTGCAGGCAAGCGGTCATCCGAAGTGGAAGCAGGTACGGCTGGAGTTGCCGCCGCTCACGCGCGGCTGGAAGTACTATCCGCCGATGGAAAAGCACCTGCGCCAGTGCATCGCGCGGCGCACGGCAGCCGCGAAAGCGCAGGGCTCGGCGCAGACGGTGTCCACGCGCGGCACGGAAGCCGGCGCGCCCAGGAAGAAATCGACGTGCACCAGCCAGGAGAAACTGCTCCTGCTCTGCGACGACCAGTGACGCCCGGTCATCCGCGAAGCGACGGCATGAGCGCGGCGAGACGCGTCATACCGCGCCCGATCGTCTCCGCGCTCGTGCCGCCGTATCCGAACAGCATGCCCTGCTCGCGGGCCACGCCCGCATAGAACGGGCGGATGCCGTACAGCCCGACCGACGCCTCCCGCGCCGCCGCGACGACGCGCGCCTCCTGCCACGGTTCGCGAAGGCGCGCGACGAGATGGATGCCGGCCATCGCGGGAAGCGGCTCGAAGCAGGGCGCGAGATCGCCCGTCAGCCTGTCGAGCAAGGCCGTGCGCCGCTGGGCGTACGCCTTGTGCATGCGGCGCAGATGCTTCGCGTATTCGCCGTCGAGCATGAACGCGCCGAGCGCCGCCTGCGTCAGCATGCAGCCGTGCCAGTCCGCGATCTGCTTTGCGTGCCAGAGCGGCTTGCGAAGCGTCGCGGGCGGCACGACATAGCCGATCCGCAAGTCGGGAAACAGCGTTTTCGAAAACGTGCCGACATACGCGACCAGTCCCGCCCGATCCAGACTCTTCAGCGATTCCACCGGCCGTCCTTCGAAACGGAACTCGCCGTCGTAATCGTCCTCGACGATCACCGCGCCGCGCCTGGCCGCCCATTCGAGCAGTTCGACGCGGCGATCGAGGGTCATCGGCATGCCGAGCGGAAATTGATGCGACGGCGTCACGTAGACGAGCCGTGCGTTGCGCGGCAGCCTGCTGACGACGATGCCCTCGCCGTCCACCGGCACATGCGCGATGCGTGCGCCCAGCGCCGCGAACAGCGCCCGCGCAGGCGGATAGCCGGGTTCTTCGACGGCGACGACGTCCCCCGGCTGGATGACCACGCGCGCGAGCAGATCGAGCGCCTGCTGCGCCCCTTGCGTCACGACGACATCCTGCCAGTTGCACGCCACCGCGCGGCTGAAGCCGAGATAGCGCGCGATGCCGAGCCGCAGTTCCTGCTCGCCCGCAGGATCGCGATACGACGCCACGCCGCCGCCCGCGCGCGCCTGTGTGCGCAGCGCCTGATTCAGACAGCGACGCCAGGCATCGAAGGGAAACAGCGTCTTGTCGGTGACGCCGCCTTTGAAGTCGCAGTCGAGCGACACGTCCGCGGGCGGCATCGGCATCGCCATGCGCTCGGGCATCGCGCGCCAGATCCCGGCGGCCCGGGCGCGCGCCGACGCCGGTTCGGGACGAGCGCCCGGCAGGCGCGCGAGGCCATCGGCGACGAACGTGCCGTCGCCCGCGCGCGTGCGCAGAAAGCCTTCCGCGATGAGGCGATCGAACACTTCGAGCGTCGTCTTTCGGGAGACGCCGAGCTGCGCGGCGAGATCGCGCGTGGACGGCAGACGCGCGTTCGCGGCGAGCCGCCCTTCGATGATGCCGGCGCGCAGCTGGCTATAAATCTGGCCGGTCAGGCCGCGCCGGCCGTGCAGGATGATGTGGATGTCCAACGCGGTGGCGACGCCGTCAGCGAAGCGGCGGCCATTCGGCGCGCGGCGTTTCCTGCAAGCGGCGGTCTCGATTGCCGTCGCAGGGAGCGACCGGGTCCGGCCGCTTCCGGGCATTCGGTGCGTCGACTCGTTCGTCGTTCATTCGTCGGCTCCAAAAATTGCACTGCAGAGCGATTCGCCCTCCCCAGTCAACCACGCCGAGCCCGCGCCTTGCTCGCTGACCCGCACTTCCGCCAGGCCCGCATCCGCGAGCGCCGTCAATTGCCGGCGCAGCGCGCTCATCGGCAAGGCGGATTGCTTCGCCAGTTTCGGCAGCGACCACGCGCGCGCGGGCGTTTCCTGCTTCGCACGCCATAGTTGCGCGAGAACGGCGACCAGCGCCGGATCGATGTCGTCGTTCATGTCCTTGCTCCCTTCGCGCGGGCGTCCAGTTCGCCGACGAGTTGCCCGAGCCGTTGCAGCGCCGCCTCGCGCTGCGGCGTCCACGGATAGCTGTAGTTGAGGCGAATGTAATGGGCGAACGCGTTGCGCGTCGAGAACATATATCCCGGGCCGACCGTGATGCGCTCGCTGAGCGCCGCGCGATACAGCAGCATCGAATCGACGCGCTCCGGCAGTTCCACCCACAGCACATAACCGCCCTGCGGCGCGGACGTGCGCGTGCCGGGCGGAAAGAAGCGCTCCACCATCGCAATCATGATGCGCGCCTGCTGCCGATACAGCTTGCGCACGCGGCGCAAGTGCCTGTCGAAGCCATCGTGACGCAGATAATCAGCAACGGCCACTTGCGGCACGGATGGCGTCGTCAGCGTATTGAGAAACTTGAGCTTCTCGACCTGCGCGCGAAAGCGCCCCGGCATCGCCCAGCCGATGCGATGCGACGCGGTCAGGCTCTTCGAAAACGACGCGCAGTGCAGCACGATGCCCTTCGTATCGTAGTTCTTGAGCGTCGAAGGCCGCGCATCGCCGAAATGCAGTTCCTGATAGACGTCGTTCTCGATGACGGGAATATCGTGCATCGAGAGCAGATCGACGAGCTGGCGCTTGCGCGCATCCGGCATCTGAAAGCCGAGCGGATTCTGAAAGTTCGGCATCACCATGCACGCCGCGATCTTGCCCTCGCCGACGATCTGCGCGAGCGCGTCGATGTCGATGCCATCGGCGGGGTGCGTCGGCACTTCGATCGCGCGCATGCCGAGACGCTCGATCGCGTGGAGCATCGCGTAGAACGTGGGCGATTCGACGGCGACCGTGTCGCCCGGTTTCGCGACAGCCTGCAGGCTCAGGTTGATCGCTTCGGTGGCGCCGACCGTGATGACAATCTCGCCCGGATCGACCGGCACGCCGTTTTCCGCATAACGCCGCGCAATCTGGCGGATCAGCTCGGGATTGCCGGGCGGCAGATCGTCGATCAGATTCCAGCTTGCATGACGCCGCGCGATGGCGTTCGCATATTGGTTGATGCGCCGCCACGGGAACGGCTCGGTATCGGGATACGGCGAGCCGAACGGCACGGCGTCGTGCGCGCGGATACTGCGCAGCGTCGACAGCACGAGTCGGCTCACGTCGACTTCCGAAGCGACCGCGACCGCGATCGCGCCCGCGCCCGCCTCGCCGTCCCGCTTGCGCCCTGCCGCGCGATGGTCCGGCTTCGCCCGCACGAAGTAGCCCGATTGCGGCCGCGTCTCGAGAATGCCCCGGCTTTCCAGCAACGCGTACGCATGCAGCACGGTCTTGATGCTCACGCCGTGCTGCTGGCTTGCCTGCCGCACCGACGCGATGCGCTCGCCCGGCGTGAATACGCCGCGCCGCACGGCGGCTTCGATTTCGTCGGCGAGTCGTTCGTAGAGTTTCACGGGCGCGGTTTTATCGGCTGGATCAAGCGGAAGTCTAGGGCAAATCGCCGCAACTGTACTCCTTCCATTTCATGTTTTCTGTGCGCCGCGTTCGTTTCGGGACACAGTACGCTGTGGGTCATCGTCTCAGCAAGCCGTCCGACACCGTCATGAAGAAGCCCGAACCGCGCATCGAACCGTATCATCACCCCGCCGCCGGATGGGGCGCGCTCAAGCAGGTCGCCATCAACCTCGTGAAGGAAAAGGTGTCGGGCGGCAACTACCGCACGCTCTTCAGGCAGAACCAGCCTGATGGCTTCGATTGCCCCGGCTGCGCGTGGCCGGATCGCGAGCATGCATCGACATTCGAGTTCTGCGAGAACGGCGTGAAAGCGGTCGCCGCCGAAGCCACGGCCAAGCGCGTGACGCCGGCATTCTTCGCGAAACACACGGTGTCGTCACTGATGGCGCAGTCGGACTACGAACTGGAGCAGCACGGCCGCCTGACCGATCCGCTCGTCTACGACGCGACACGCGACCGGTATGTGCCGATCCCGTGGGATGCGGCGTTCGAACTGATCGAATCGCACCTGAAGAAGCTGGACGATCCGAACCGCGCCGCGTTCTATACGTCGGGGCGCGCCAGCAACGAGGCCGCGTTCCTGTATCAGTTGTTCGTGCGGATGGTCGGCACGAACAACTTCCCCGACTGCTCGAACATGTGCCACGAAGCGACGAGCCGCGGCCTGCCGCACACGGTCGGCATCGGCAAGGGCACCGTCACGCTCGACGACTTCGAGCACGCCGACACGCTGCTGCTCTTCGGACAGAATCCGGCGACGAACCACCCGCGCATGCTCGGCGAGTTGCGCGAGTGCGCGAAGCGCGGCGCGACGATCGTTTCGATCAATCCGCTCAAGGAGCGCGGGCTAGAACGCTTCGCCAGCCCGCAGCACACGCTCGACATGCTGAACCCCAAGGGCGTGAAGATCAGTTCGGTGTTCATCCGTCCCAAAGTCGGCGGCGATTTCGCGCTGATCAAGGGCGTCGCGAAACGCGTGATCGAACTGGACGACGCGGCGCGCGTCGCGGGCGGCGAGCGTGTGATCGATGTCGATTTCGTCGCGCAGCATACGGTCAGCTTCGACGCCTTCGCCGCCGATCTGCGCGCGGAAAGCTGGGAGACGGTCATCGCCGAATCGGGCGTGCCGATGGACGAGATCCTCCGCCTCGCCGATATCTACGCGAACGGCCGCGCCGTGATTGCGACGTGGGGCATGGGCCTCACGCAGCACAAGAACTCGGTGCCGACCGTCCAGTTGCTTTCGAACCTGATGATGATGCGCGGGAACATCGGCCGGCGCGGCGCGGGCCTGTGCCCGGTGCGCGGGCATTCGAACGTGCAGGGGGATCGCACGGTCGGCATCGAGGAAAAGCCGACCCAGGCGTTCCTCGACCGCCTCGCCGCCGCCTACGATTTCGAGCCGCCGCGCGAGCACGGCTACGACGTCGTGGAAACCATTCATGCGATGCTCGAAGGCCGCGTGAAGGTGTTCATCGGCCTGGGGGGAAATTTCTCGATTGCGACGCCCGACACGCCGCGCACGTGGCAGGCCATGCGCTCGTGCGATCTCACCGTGCACATCACGACGAAGCTCAATCGCAGCCACCTCGTCCACGGACGCGACGCGCTCATTCTGCCGACGCTCGGCCGCACCGAAATCGATATGCAGAGCGGCGTGCCGCAAGGCGTGAGCGTCGAGGATTCGATGAGCATGGTGCACATCTCCTACGGCATGAACAAGCCGGCGTCACCTAACCTGCTGAGCGAAGTGGCCATCGTCGCGCGCATGGCGCACGCGACGCTCGGCAGCGCGAAGGTCGACTGGCTCGCGCATGCGAACGACTACGCGCTGATACGCGACGGCATCGAAAAAGTAATCGACGGATTCGAGCGGTACAACGAGCGCCTGAAGACGCCGGGCGGCTTCCATCTGGGCGTCGCCGCGCGCGACCGCGTGTGGAAGACGCCGAGCGGCAAGGCGCGGTTCATCGTGCATGCGATCGCGGTGGATACGCCGATTCACCGCGCCCGTGCGCTGCACGGCGAGCGGCTTCTGACGCTGATGACGACGCGCTCGCACGATCAGTACAACACGACGATCTATGGGCTCGACGACCGCTACCGGGGCGTGTACGGCCAGCGCCGCGTGCTGTTCGCCAACCGTGAGGATATCGACATGCTGGGCTTCGAGCCGGGCGAGCTCGTCGATATCACGAGCGTGTGGGACGACGGCGTGGAGCGCCGCGTGGACGGCTTTACGCTCGTCGAGTATGACATTCCGCGCGGCTGCCTTGGCGCGTACTATCCGGAGACGAATCCGCTGGTGCCGCTCGCATCCGTTGCGGATGGCGCCGGTACGCCGACATCGAAGTCCATTCCTGTGTTGTTGCGTTCCGCCAGTCGATGAATTGCCGCCTGAGGTTACATTGCTGCGTGGCGTTGCCGAGCGCATGCTGACGCGCCCGCGACCGCGCACCGAGGCGACGTTCGAGCGCGGCCGTTCCGCAGAACAGGCGGTCGATGGTTGCCCCGAGCGCCGCGAGGATGCTGACGCACGCAATCCAGCCGAACGCGATGTCGTCGAGCGCGCAACTCACGTAGGCGCCGCCGGCCATTGCCGCGAGGAACACCAGCATGACGAGCCCGAACGGCGGCGATTCCCCGTGCTCCGTGCGGCGGCCGAGGCTGCTGGCGGCGAATGCATTGTGTTGACCCAGACCGTGGACGTCTGCCGTTCCGTTCATTTTTCTTCTCCAAACCGCTGAAAGTTTGTGTCCGCACAACATACGCAGAAGGAGACGAGAGCGGAATCAGAGTTGTCCGAACAATAGAGTCGCCGTTCACCGATTGCTTTTCGGGCAAAAGCCGGTTATTTGCGGCGCTTTACTTGGCGCCTGCAAACTCCTGAACTTCGGCATCGGCGACGCCGGCGAGCGGGACCGCGCCCGACGGCCCCATCGCGCGGGGTTGCAGGAGCAGCGCGACCAGCCCCGTCCATCCCGTCTGATGCGACGCCCCCACACCGCGGCCGTTGTCCCCGTGAAAATACTCGTGGAAGAGCACGAGATCGCGGGAGTGCGGATCGGCTTGCAGCAACGGATACGCCGCCATCACGGGCCGCTCGCCGTTCTTGTCGAGCAGGAAAAGCGTGGTCACGCGGCGCGCGAGTTCATCGGCGATTTCGGCGAGCGAGAATTTCTGTCCCGATCCGGTCGGATACTCGACGCGGAAATCGTCGCCGTAATAGCGATGAAATTCCAGTATCGACTCGATCAGCAGATAGTTGACCGGCATCCACACCGGCCCGCGCCAGTTCGAATTGCCGCCGAATACGCGCGATGTCGACTCACCGGGCTGATACTGCACGCTGAAGCTCTCGCTGTTGTGATAGAAGACGAACGGCTCGTCGAGATGCACCCGCGAGAGCGCGCGCACGCCGTGATCGGAGAGGAATTCGGTCTCGTCGAGCATGCGCTTCAGAAGCGCTTTCATGCGATGTCCGCGCAACAGCGACAGCAGCACGCTATTGCCCTGCCCCGCGACGTTCCAGCGCGACACGAGCCGCGACAAGTCCGGCCGATGCTCCAGAAACCAGTGCAGCCGGTCGCGCAGGCCCGGCAGCGCGCGATGCACGCTCGGCTCGAGCACGTGCACCGCGAACAGCGGAATCAGGCCGACGATCGAGCGCACGCGCATCGGCACGCTGGAGCCATCGGGCAGGCGCAGCTTGTCGTAGAAGAATTCGTCCTCGCTGTCCCAGAGGCCGGTGTCGCAACCGTCTTCGCAACTCACCGCTTCCGCGATGTACAGGAAGTGCTCGAAGAACTTCACCGCGATATCGACGAATACCTTGTTCGCATACGCCAGTTCCAGCGCGATTCGCATCAGGTCGAGCGCGTAGGCGGCCATCCACGCGGTGCCGTCGGCCTGATCGATGTGACCGCCCGTCGGCAGCGGCGACGAGCGATCGAAGATGCCGACGTTATCGAGGCCGAGAAAGCCGCCCTGGAAGATGTTGCGGTCGTCGGCGTCCTTGCGGTTGACCCACCATGAGAAGTTGAGCAGCAGCTTGTGGAACACGAGCTCCAGGAAGTCGCGGTCGCCCACGCCCGTGATCGCGCGGTCGATCTCGTACACGCGCCACGTCGCCCAGGCATGAACGGGGGGATTGGCATCGCCGAAAGCCCATTCGTAGGCGGGCAACTGGCCGTTCGGATGCTGATAGCGGTCCTTCACGAGCAGCAGCAACTGGCGCTTGGCGAACTCGGGATCGATCAGCGCGAAAGCCGCCGCATGGAACGCGAGGTCCCACGACGCGTACCACGGATACTCCCATTTGTCCGGCATCGATACGATGTCCGCGTTGCACAGATGCCGCCAGTCGAAGTTGCGCCCGAAGCGCCGCTGCTTCGGCGGTTTGGGCTGAAGCGGGTCGCCGTCGAGCCAGCGCGTGACATCGAACTGGTAGTACTGCTTGGACCACAGCATGCCCGCGAGCGCCTGCCGCTGCACGAGCCGCTGATCGGCATCGGCGATATCGTGCTGCAGCGCGCCGTAAAATTCGTCGGCTTCCGCGATGCGCCGCGCGATGAGCGCATCGGCATCGAGCGGCGTGACGTCGGGCGCGGATTCGGGACGCCAGCGCAAATAGACCGTCGCTTTCGCATGCGCTTCGAGCTGCAGATGAAACCGCGCGGCAGCGCGCGTGCCGGTGTCGCGGCGAATCGCGTCTGCATCGCCATGCACGAGGTAGTCGTTGAAGCCGTCCTTGAACGGCCCTGCGCCCTCCATGTGAAACAGGCGCTTCACGTTGGTTTCGTTCTCGCAGAAGATCCATTCGACGCCTGGCGCATGCGGCGACCATGCGGTGACGACCATCGGCTCGTGGCCCAGATGCCGCGCGGCGACATACGTCGCGCCTTGCACCGTTTCGAGCGTGAGCGAGGGCTTGGTCGGAGTCGGCTTCCACGACCACGTATTGCGCGCCCAGATTTGCGGCAGCACGTCGATGGCGGCGGCCTCGTCCGCGCGATTCTCGACGGTCACGCGCATCACGATATCGTCCTCCGTGTGCTTCGCGTACTCCACCTGCACGTCGAAGTAGCGTCCGTCGTCGAAGGCGCCGGTGTCGAGAACTTCGTACTCGGGCATGTCCGCGCCGCGCCGCGCGTTCTCATCGACGAGATCGGCATACGGAAACGCCGCGTGCGGATACTTGTACAGCATGCGCATGTAGGAATGCGTCGGCGTGCCGTCGAGATAGAAGTACAGCTCCTTCACGTCCTCGCCGTGATTGCCTTCCTGATTCGTGAGGCCGAAAAGGCGTTCCTTGAGGATCGGATCGCGCCCGTTCCAGAGCGCGAGAGAGATGCACCAGTTGAGCTTGTCGTCGCCGAAGCCGGCGATGCCGTCCTCGCCCCAGCGATACGCGCGGCTTCTCGCATGATCGTGCGGGAAGTATTCCCACGCGGTGCCGAACTCGCTGTAGTCCTCGCGCACGGTGCCCCACTGGCGTTCGCTCAGATACGGCCCCCAGCGCTGCCAGCGCGGGCAATCGCCGGCATGCAGCCGCGAGCCTTCGACGGTATGGATCTGATTGACGGTGCGCGGCTTCGGCATGGGATTTCCTCGGTGCGGCGGGTGTGATCTTCAGAGACGCCAAATTTAACGCGATTCCACGATCGCCCGCACAAACGATGCATCACGCGCCGTCGATCAGCTTCCCGATGCGCAGCAGCTCCGCGAGCGACCACGCCTGAAACGGCGTGCCGCCGGGCGTATGCGGCGCTTCGCCGTCCGCCACTTCGCTGACATGACCGATGCCGTACTGATCGAGATGCGCATGAAGCGGCGCAAGAAAGCGCTCGCGCACGCCCGCCGCGCCGTGCACGCGCAGCCATGCCTCGACGAACGGGCCCATGAGCCAGGGCCATACGGTGCCCTGGTGATACGCGCCATCGCGATCCATCAGGCCGCCCGCATAACGCGACCGGTACGCGGGGTCCGATGGCGCGAGCGTGCGCAGCCCGAGCGGCGTCAGGAGATGCGCTTCGACTTGTGCGATTACTGCGCGCGCGATCTCCCCGTCGACAATGGCATGCGGCAGGCCGCCGACCGCGAAAATCTGATTCGGACGGATCGAGCGATCCAGCTTGCCCGGCTCGTGATCGGCATCGACGACATCGTAGAGGGCGTGTGTCGCAGGGTCCACGAAGCGCGTCTGGAACGCTTGCCGCGCGCGATCGCGCATTGGCTGCCAGCGCGCGTTCCATGCCGATGCAATCGACAGCGCATTGATCCACAGCGCCTGCACTTCGACCGGCTTGCCGATGCGCGGTGTCACGACGCAGTCGCCCGCTTTCGCGTCCATCCAGGTGAGCTGCACGCCGGGGACGCCAGCGCGCAACAGGCCGTCGCCGTCCGCGACGATGTCGAAGCGCGTGCCGCGCGTATAGCCTTCGAGAATCGCATCGACGGTGTGTTGCAGGCGGGCCGTGGTCGCGGCGGGGGCGTGGCCGGTGGCGAGATAGTCATGCACCGCGATCGCGAACCACAGCGACGCATCGACCGAGTTGTATTCGGGCAGGCCGCCGCTGTCCGGAAAGCGGTTCGGCAGCATGCCTTCCGACAGCGTGTCGGTCCATTCGAGCAAGATCGATTCGGCATCCTCATGACGTCCCGAAGCGAGCAGCAGGCCGCGCATCGAAATGAACGTATCGCGGCCCCAGTCGGTGAACCAAGGGAAGCCCGCGATGATCGTGCGTCCGTGCTTGCGCGCGACGACGTAGGCATCCGCCGAGCGCGCGAGCCGCGAGCCGAACGCGGCGCGGCGCTCGCGCTCACGCGCGTCGAGCCGCGATGCAAGCGCGAGGGCATCGCGTTCGCGCGGCGGATCGTCGCCGGTATCGGCGTGCAGGATCAGTACCGCTTCGCCGCTAGCAAGATCGAAGTGAAAGACGCCGGGCGTCGCGAGGTCTTCGATGTCATCCAGCCCGCGCTCGCGTTCGCGCACATACTGGAAGTTGCGATACCAGTCCGGCGCATGTTCGTAGACACCGTTGCTCGTCGCGCCGATGGCCGGCAGCGCGCCGTAGGGCCGCCAGTGCACGCGCTCGCCGTCGACGCTCGCATCGAAGTCGAACGACGCGTTCTCGCGATGCAGCGCGTGATAATCCCGGCCGGAGATCAGCGGGCGCACGTGCAGGGCCGCCTGCGTCGGCGCGCCTTCGAGACGCCAGCGCAGCACGGTCTCGCCGCTCTCCTTCGCGACGAACGCCTCCGCGACGGCCACCACGTTTTCGCCGATGCGATAACGCCACGTCGGCCACGGCGATATATCGAAGGCATCGAGTTGCGCCGATGCGTCCGGGTACAGCACGTCGGGCGCGTAACGCTGCATCGTCAGCGGAACGCGTGCGCCGTCGACATCGAGCCAGGCCTCCACGCCGTTGACCAGCACGACGCGGCCTGCGGGCGGTTGCGTCGCGGTGAGCAGCAGCGCGTGATAACGACGTGTGCGCGTCGTGCCCACTGTCCCCGACGCGAAGCCGCCATGCGCATCGGCCTCGAGCCATTCGTCTTCGAAACGCGCCGGATCGATGGTCATGCCGCCGCCTCCTTGCGATAGTCGGCGAGCGCGCGGCGGGCCTTGCGTCGGATGGCCTGCTGCATGCGCGGCGTCCAGCCGAAGCACCATCCGGCAGGCCCCAGCGCCTGACGGCTCCAGCGCCACAGATCGAAGGCATCGGTCTGTTCGAAGATGAGCCCGTCGCGGATCGTGAAGCGCGTGCGGATGTGGTTGACGACCGGCCGCCCCGTCGCCGAGTAGGTATAGCGCACGACGGCATTCGCGCTCGCGGTCTGCCCGATCGACTCGATGCCGTCGACGGTCAGCGCGAAGTCACGCGCCCGGTGCAGCAGCATCCGCCACATGTCGCCCGCTTCGCGCCCGAACAGCACGCCGAAGGCGGGGTCCTCGAAGCGGACGTCGGGCGCGTAGCAGGCGGCCATCGCGTCGGCGTCGACGTTTCCGAAGGCGCGGTAGAAGCGCTCGATCAGTTCGATGTTCGTATTCGGCATGGCAGATCGCAGACGGGTTGCGCGGCGCGCACGAAGTCGCATTCTCGCGCGGCTGCGGCGTGTCTGCATGACCGCCACTGCCCCGAAAGCGCGCTAATGGCGATAACCAACAGCAAACGATTCCCGCGCACTCCACTTCAATAATCACCCTTACTCTTTTCGAATAAGAAATTTCTTATATTTTCCCGAGATTGCTTTCAATCAAGGAATAACCAATCGCCCGCATCCGACGGCGCATATTTTTTTGAACGCATATCCGAAAGATAGCCGTTTAAATATAATCCACTGGCCGTGCTAGTCGAGGGGTCGACGAAGAGCGTGCCCAGCGTGGCTCTGGCACGGTCGCCAATCCCGAACCGCTGCAGCACCGAAGTCGAGCACGATGAGAATAAAGCCCAGAACGAGTATGCCATCGCAGGCATCCGCGGATTACTTCCTTACAGATTGCCGAATCGGAATCATAATCCGCGTTATTCAGTCCGTATCGCCCGATCATTTTATATATGTGCTTAGAACCGAGGGCGGATCGCATTATTGCGCGCAATTGGATTATCGGGAATACCCGGATCGTAATTCCGCTTTGTTGATGGCATTCGAATCCGGACTTTCCGTCACGATGACCGGCGACACGAGCCACAAAATCACCGATATTTCCGCCGCACTGCCCGGCGCGCCCCGGCTTCCATCAATCGGCGCGACCTGGCGTCTGCTCGAGGACGTCAGGACGGGGACCATCGTTCAGGTCGAAGACGCCGATACGCTCGCGACCATGGCGTACATCGTCCGCAGCGGGGACGGCACGTATCACTGCGCGCAGATCCGCCCATGCGAGGACGGCTACCGCAACGCGTTGCTGATGGCGGCGTTCCGGGCGAGTCTGCCGGTCACCGTGGCAGGCGACGCCGACTATTACCTTACGGCGCTGTCGGTCGGGTCGAAGGCGTTCGGGCCGCATCTCAGCGCCGCGCCCGCCTTCATCTCGAGCACGCCGCGCTCGGGCGTCATCGACGAAATCATGGACAAGGAAGTGTCCGACACGCTGATCGTGATGGTCAAGACGCCGGACGGCACGCGGTACCACGCGCAGATCGACCGGCAGGAGCATGCGAACAGGAACAACCTGCTGTTGCTCGCACTCCGGACGGGCCTGCCGGTCACGGTCAACGGGAATCAGGACCATTACGTCACCGGCATCGCGGTCGGTGCGTTGTCGGCGCCCGCCGCGCCGTCGCTGGTGCTCTTCGGGGCGAAGCTGACGGACACGCGCAGCGGGATGCTCGTGCGGATCATCGATTCCGATTCGCTGGAGGACATCCGCTATGTCCTGCGCACCGCCGACGGCGCTCACTACTGCGCGAAGATGAACACGGTGGATCATCCGAGCCGGCACGGAATGCTGATATCCGCGCTCGCGAGAAGCCTGCCGGTCAGCATCTCCGCCGACGACGATTCGGCGATCACCGGCGTCGCGGTCGGCCTGCCTCGCGCGGGCAGCCCGACGTTTCGCTGCGGCACGACGCGCTTCGCGACCCGCGAAACCGGCAACATCGTCCGCATGATCGACTCCGACCTGCTGGGCGCGGGCGCGGTCTACGTGCTTCAGACGCCCGATGGCAACGAATGGTGCGTGCCGCCGCTCGCGCACACCGAGCCGGCGCGCGGCGAACTTCTCACCGCGGCGCTGATGGCGGGCCTGAACGTTACGATCAACGGCAGCGCTCACACGTCGCCGCATGGCGCGGGAAGCGTGATCGTCGAGCGGCAGTAATCAGGCGGCAAGCAACGCCACGGCGTGGATGAGCACGCCTACCGCGCCGCCCACGAGCGTGCCGTTCACGCGGATGAATTGCAGGTCGCGCCCGATGTTGAGTTCGACATCGCGTACGAGCGTCGCGTCGTCCCATTGCTTGACGGTCGCGGCAATGTGCTTCGCGATGCCTTCGCGCAGCTCGGGCGCGAGCGCCTTCAACGCATCGCGCATGTGTTCGTTGATGGACTCGCGAAGCAGGGGATCGCCGCCCAGCGACTGGGCGAAGCCCGACGCGACCTGCACCACTTTCGCGTGCAGCGCGGAGTCGGGGCGTTGCAGGTCGGCGCCCAGCCAAGTCGTGAATTCGTTCCACAGTCCGTCGACATAACCGCGCAACTCCGGCCGATCCAGCCACTCGCGCTTGTGCAGGTCGATGCGCGCCTTGAACGCGGGGTCGGACTTCAGGCGCTCGACGAAGCGCTCCACGGCGGCGTCGAACGCTTTGCGGCGCTCGTGCTCGGGGTCGCTCGTGACGTCGTGCAGCCATTGGTTCGCGCCGCGCACGAGGCCCGCCGCGAACTTGTTGCCGAGGTCGGCGGCGTCCAGCCCGACGAACCCGAGCATGCCGATGAGCTTCGGATACTCCTCACCCGCCACCGCGACGATGCGCGTCGCCAGCATCTCCTGCACTTCGGGCTTGTCGAGCCACGCGGCCATCTGCTTCAGGCCCTCGTCCAGCAGCAACTGATGACGGCGGTCCGCGGTCAGCGTGGACAGCAGGTTGCCCGCCGCGGCGGACAGATCGAACGCTTCGGCGCGGCGGCGGATGGCTTCGTGAAGCATCGACTTGACGCGCTCGTCGTCGACGAAAGACAGCAACTGGCCGACCGCCGTGACCGCTTTCCTGCCGAGCAGCTCGGCGTTCCTCGGCTCCGCGAGCCATGCCGAGAGACGGCTCGCCGGGTCGAAGGCGTTCACGCGGGCGACGAGCGCATCGGTGCCGAGGAAGCGGTCGCGCACGAAGACGGCGAGGTTGTCGGCGACGCGCGCCTTGTTCGCGGGCAAAATCGCCGTGTGCGGGACCGGCACGCCGAGCGGATGGCGGAACAGCGCCACGACGGCGAACCAGTCCGCGAGCGCGCCGACCATCGCGGCTTCCGCGAACGCCGATACCCACGCCCACGCGCCCGCGTCGTGCTGGCTCTTGGCGAGCGCGAACAACCCGCCCGCCGCGACCAGCAAGCCGGCGGCGAACCACTTCATTCGTTTCAGGGCCAGGGCTTTATCCTGCGTGTCCATCGAGTCGTCATCATGGGTGGTGGAAAGGCCGCCAGCATATCAATGCCGCTGCCGTAGCGCCAACAGGGCGCGCATGGCGCGGGCGGCTTCATCGGCGGGAGCGAAAGTGTGACCGCGATGCGCCGCCGCGATCACCTTGCTATCGATGCCCGCATCGCCGGGAGCGCGCGAACGCGGCGGTCAGCCCAACAGCGTCCGGCCCTCAATACTTGGCCGGCGTGAGCCAAGCCCGCGCAAGACAGCGGCGCAATGCCTTCTTGCATCACGACCATCGAGCCTTCGCGTTCCCGAAACGTCGCATCGTGAGACAACGACGCGAACCCGAACACGCCCGGCTGCATCGACGAAACGGGCGCGTCGAGTTCCTTCACGCCGCGTCTTCCGCGCGATGCGTGCGCCCGAGCACCGGCCGCAAGGCGGTGCCCGTATGACTGCGCGGATGGCTCGCGAGCGTCTCCGGGTCCGCCGCCGCGACGATGGTTCCGCCGTTCACGCCGCCCTCCGGCCCGAGGTCGAGCACCCAGTCGGCTTCCGCGATCACATCGAGATCGTGTTCGATGACGATCACGCTATGCCCGCCATCCACCAGCCGATGCAGCACGCGAATCAGCTTCGCGACGTCCGCCATGTGCAGGCCGACGGTCGGTTCGTCGAGCACGTAGAGCGTGTGCGGCGGCTTCTGGCCGCGCCGCGTGATGTCGTCGCGCACCTTCGACAACTCGGTGACGAGCTTGATGCGCTGCGCCTCGCCGCCCGAAAGCGTCGGCGACGGCTGGCCGAGCGTCAGATAGCCGAGGCCCACGTCCTTCATCAGTTGCAGCGGACGCCCGATGCCCGGCATCGAGGCAAAGAATTCGACCGCCTCGTCGATTTCCATCGTCAGCACTTCGCCGATGTTCTTGCCGCGCCACGTCACCGCGAGCGTTTCGGGATTGAAGCGCTGGCCGTGGCACACGTCGCACGGCACCTTGACGTCCGGCAGGAAGTTCATCGCGATGGTGCGAACGCCCTGGCCTTCGCAGGCGGGACAGCGGCCGTCGCCCGTATTGAACGAGAAGCGCGACGGCGTGTAGCCGCGCGCGCGGGCTTCGAGCGTATCCGCGAACAGCTTGCGGATGGTGTCCCACATGCCGATATACGTCGCCGGGCACGAACGCGGCGTCTTGCCGATCGGCGTCTGATCCACTTCGAGCACGCGATCGATCGCCTCGAAGCCGGTGATGCCCGCGCAGCCCTGCCATGCGTGGACGACATCGAACTTCGGACGCGGCGCCTCCCGCGCGAGCACGCTCGAGCGCGACTTCGCGGCGGGCCTGCCTTCCGCCGCCTGCGCGGTCTTGCGCGCACGCCGTTCAGCTGGCGACGACAGCGCCGAGCGGCCGACGGCATCGAGCAGGTTGGTCATCAGCACGTCGCGCGCGAGCGTCGACTTGCCGGAACCCGAGACGCCCGTGATCGCGACGAGCCGGTTCAGCGGCACGCTCGCCGTCACGTTGCGCAGGTTGTGCAGCGTCGCGTTCTCGACCGTGAGCCATTGCTCCGGCACGGCGGGACGCTTGCCCGCCGCCGTCCGCACATCGCGGCGCGGCTGCAGTGGATGCACGATCGGGTTCGCCAGCATCTGCCCGGTGAGCGACGCCTTGTGCGCCGCGAGGTCCGTCACGCTGCCCTGGGCGACGACCGTGCCGCCGCGCTTGCCCGCGCCCGGCCCGATATCGATGATGTGATCCGCGCGGCGAATGGTGTCCTCGTCGTGCTCGACGACGACGAGCGTATTGCCCTTGTCGTTGAGCTTCTTCAATGCGCTCAGCAGAATGAGATTGTCACGCGGATGCAGGCCGATGGTCGGTTCGTCGAGCACGTAGCACACGCCCTGCAGATTGCTGCCCAGCTGCGCGGCCAGTCGAATGCGCTGCGCTTCGCCGCCCGAGAGCGTAGGCGCGGCGCGATCCAGGCTCAGATAGCCGAGACCGACTTCTTCGAGAAACTGCAGACGCCCTTCGATCTCGCTGATGACATCGCGCGCGATATCCGCCTCGCGGCCCGCGAGCTTCAGCGACGCGATCCATTCGCGGGTATCGGTCACGGTCCAGCGTCCGACTTCGGTGATCGGATAGTTGCCGAACGTGACGGCGCGCGCGACATCGTTCAGGCGCGTGCCTTCGCATTCGGCGCAGGGCTGATCGACGATATCGTCCGGTTCCTGATCCACCGAGCCGATGCTCTGCTCACGGCCGCGATCGTCCTGCGCGAAGACGGTATCGTCGAAAGCGGCGCGCTGCTCGCGTGTGAGCTTCACGCCGGTGCCGACGCACGTGTTGCACCAGCCGTGCTTGCTGTTGTACGAGAACATGCGCGGGTCGAGTTCTGGATAGCTCGTGCCGCAAGTGGGACAGGCGCGTTTCGTCGAGAACACGATGGTCTCTTCGCTGCCGCGCCGCTTGCCGTTCGACAACGCGCCGTGCAGCTCGTCGAGCGGCGCGCAAAGATGCATCACCCCCTTGCCGACTTCCAGCGCGTCGTCGAGCACGCGCCGCAGTTCCGCCTCGTTATCCGCCGATACGACGAGGTCCGCCACCGGCAGTTCGATCGTATGCTCGCGGAAGCGGTCGAGCTTGGGCCACGGATCGACCGCGTGAAACTCGCCGTCCACGCGCAGGTGCGTATTGCCGCGCGCCTTCGCCCACTTCGCGAGATCGGTATAGACGCCCTTGCGATTCACGACGAGCGGCGCGAGCAGCCCGACATGCTGCCCCTTGAAATCGCGAAGAATCTGCGCCGCGATGGACTCCGAGCTTTGCGCCTGCACCGGCGTGCCGTCGTTCACGCAATGCTGGATGCCGAGCTTCACATAAAGCAGCCGCAGGAAGTGCCAGACTTCCGATGTCGTCGCGACCGTGCTCTTGCGTCCGCCGCGCGACAGGCGCTGCTCGATCGCGACGGTCGGCGGAATGCCGTAGACGGCGTCGACCTCGGGCCGGCCCGCCGGCTGCACGATGGAGCGGGCATACGCGTTCAGCGATTCCAGATACCGGCGCTGGCCTTCGTGGAAGAGGATATCGAACGCGAGCGTCGACTTGCCCGAGCCGGACACGCCGGTCACGACGTTGAACTTGTTGTGCGGAATGTCGACATCGAGCGATTTGAGGTTGTGCTCGCGTGCATTGACGATACGCACCACGTCCTCGCCCTGCAGCGCGCGCCGCGCGCTCGCCACTTCGGCCGCGAGTTGCAGCGGCACGCCCGCGCGCTTTTCCGCCGCGCCGGGCTGCATGGCTTCCTCGTAGTCGAGCAGCGCGCGGCCCGTATGCGACGCTTCGCACGCGGCGACATCGTCCGGCGTGCCGACGCAGACCACTTGCCCGCCGCCATCGCCGCCTTCCGGACCGAGATCGATGATCCAGTCCGCCGCGCGGATCACGTCGAGATTGTGTTCGATGACGATCAGCGAATGGCCGCGTTCCAGCAGACGTCGCAACGCCTGCATCAGCTTGGCGATGTCGTCGAAGTGAAGGCCGGTGGTCGGCTCGTCGAACATGAAAAGCCGGTCTTTCTGACTGGGCGATGCCGTCTCCGCCAGATAGCCCGCGAGCTTCAGGCGCTGCGCTTCGCCGCCCGATAGCGTCGGCACCGGCTGGCCGAGCTTCACGTATTCGAGGCCCACATCGACGATGGGCTGCAGCACGCGCAATACTTCGCCATCCGAAGCAAATAGGGAGACCGCTTCGCTGACCGTCAGTTCCAGCACATCGGCGATGCTCAGTTCACGGCCGCCACGCTCGATCTTCACATCGAGAATTTCCGCGCGATAACGCCGGCCGTCGCAATCCGGGCAGCGAAGATAGACGTCGCTCAGGAACTGCATTTCGACGTGCTCGAAGCCCGAGCCGCCGCATGTCGGGCAACGGCCATCGCCCGAATTGAAGCTGAACATGCTCGCGCCATAACCGCGCTGCGCGGCGAGCGGCGCTTTTGCGAACAGCTTGCGGATTTCATCGAACGCGCCGACGTAGCTTGCCGGATTCGAGCGCGCCGTCCGGCCAATCGGCGACTGATCGACGAATACCACGTCGTCCAGTTGCTCCGCGCCCTTCAGCCCACGGAACGCGCCGGGCGCTTCCGTCGCCTTGCCGAAATGGCGCATCAATGCGGGCGCAAGCACGTCCTGAATCAGCGTCGACTTTCCCGAACCGGACACGCCCGTCACGCAGACGAGACGCTGCAACGGAATCTCGACCGTCACGTCGCGCAGGTTGTGATCGCTCGCGCCTTCGAGCACGAGGCGCGGCGTGTTCGCATCGACCACGCGGCGCGTCCAGTTCGCCGCATGCGCGACCTGCTTGCGGCCGCCAAGATACGCGCCGGTGAGCGTGTCGCCCGATTGAATGTCGTCGGGCGTGCCGTCGTAGACGATCTGCCCGCCGCGCTCGCCCGGCCCCGGCCCCATGTCGATGAGACGATCGGCGGCGAGCATCACCGACGGATCGTGCTCCACGACGACGAGCGTATTGCCCGCATCGCGCAGCCGATGCATGGCCTCGACGATGCGGTTCAGATCGCGCGGATGCAGCCCGATGCTCGGCTCGTCGAGCACGAACAGCGTGTTCACGAGCGACGTGCCGAGCGCGGTCGTCAGGTTGATGCGCTGCACTTCGCCGCCCGACAGCGTGCGGCTCTGGCGATCGAGCGTGAGATAGCCGAGGCCGACATCACAGAGATACTTGAGGCGCGTGCGGACTTCCGCGTGCAGCAGCTTCAGCGCTTCGTCGAGCAGCGTCGAGGGCAGCGTCAGCGAATCGAAGAAACGGCGGATGCGGTCGATCGGCATCAGCATCAGATCGTGCACGGTGAGGCCGGGCAGCGCTTCGAGCTGATCGCGCGTCCAGTCGACGCCGGTCGGCAAGAAGCGGCCGGCGGGCGCGAGGACGGCATCGGCCTGTTCCTTCGTGCCGAGACGCCACAACAGCGATTCCGTCTTGAGCCGGGCGCCCGCGCACGCGGGACATGTCGTATAGCTGCGGTATTTCGACAGCAGCACGCGAATGTGCATCTTGTAGGCCTTCGACTCCAGATAGTCGAAGAAGCGCTGCACGCCGTACCACTGGCTCTGCCACTTGCCGGTCCAGTCGGGCGAACCCTTGATGACCCAGTCGCGTTCTTTCTGCGTCAGCTCGCTCCACGGCACGCCGAGGCGAATGCCGGCCTTCGCGCCGTATTTCACGAGGTCGTCCTGATTCTCTTTCCACGCGGGCGTCTGCAGCGTCTTGACCGCGCCTTCGCGCAGCGTCTTTCTTTCGTCCGGAATGACGAGGCCGTAGTCGACGCCGATCACGCGGCCGAAGCCGCGGCACGTTTCGCACGCGCCATACGCCGAGTTGAACGAGAACAGCGCCGGTTGAGGGTCGGCATAGCGCAGGTCGCTTTCCGGGCTGTGCAGGCCGGTGGAGAAGCGCCAGATGTCCGGCTCGCCTTCCTCCTTCAGCACGTACACGTTCACGCGTCCGGTGCCGCGCAGCAATGCGCCTTCGATGGCCTCCAGCGCACGCGAGCGCTCCGTGTTCTGGAGGCGGAAGCGGTCAGCGACGACATCGAGCACCTGCCGCGCGCCTGCATCCGTTTGCACGTGGCGCTTGGCCTGCACCCGCGTGTAGCCGCTCGCGGACAGCCATTGCGCGACCTCGTCGTCGCTCGTGGCGTCGGGCAGTTCGACGGGGAACGTGATCGCGAGGCGCGGATCGCCGGCGCGCGTGCGGTCGAGCAATTCCGCGTAGATCGTCTCGGGCGTGTCATGCCGCACGCGGTGCGCGGTCTTCCTGTCGAACAGTTCGGCGGCGCGCGCGTAGAACAGCTTCAGGTGATCGTTCAGCTCGGTCATCGTGCCGACGGTGGAGCGCGAGCTGCGCACCGGATTGGTCTGGTCGATGGCGATCGCGGGCGGCACCCCGTCCACGCGATCCACCTGCGGGCGGTCCATGCGGTCGAGAAACTGGCGCGCATAGGCGCTGAACGTCTCGACGTAGCGGCGCTGGCCTTCGGCATAGAGCGTGTCGAAGACGAGACTCGACTTGCCGGAGCCGGACGGCCCCGTGACGACGGTCATCTGGCCGGTGTGCAGGTCGAGATCGAGATTCTTGAGGTTATGTTGACGGGCGCCGCGGATGCGGATTGCGTTGTTCGATGCCAATTTTTCAACCGGTTCAAGGTGATGGACGGCTCTCGCGCGTCGGTCGACAGCCGTGGGCGGCGCGCAGAAGTGTTCGGCAGCGCGCGCCTGCCGCAGCGAACAGTACTGTACACCTATACAGTATGTGTCGCCAGACGCGCCAGAAGTGTGCGGTTGTGCCTGTGCAAGTAGCTCGCCCGGTCGCCGCTAGCGCAGATGCGCGATGAGGGCATCCGCGACCGCTTCGGGGGCTTCGCGCGGCGGAAAATGCCCCGCGCCGTCGATCACGACGCGCCGGTAGCCCGCCGTGAAGCACGCGTCCTGTCCCTCGGACATCGCAGGGTCGTCGCACGTATCGGCGCCGCCCTGGATCATCAGCGCGGGCACATCAATACGCCCGATTCCGCGAAGGCGCGCGTACAGCGGCGCGAGCGTCGCATCCGATGGCTCATCGCTGCGCCAGCGCCGCCGATAGGCATTGAGCGTGACCGCGACCCAGTCGGGATTGTCGAAGGCACGCGCGGTGGCGGCGAACTCGGTTTCATCGAACCAGCCGGGCGGCGACCACGTGTCCCATTGAATGCGCGCGAAGCCTTTCGGATCGGCGGCCACGGCGGCGGGCCCGGCATCGAGCGACATGAACCACTGATACCAGAAGCGCCGCGCCTGAGCGAAGTCCGGCGGCAACGCGAATTCGCCGCGCGGCTGAAACGCCAGCGCGATCGCCGCCATGCGCCGCACGCGTTCGGGGAACAGCGCGGCGACCGTATACGCGGCGCGCGCGCCCCAGTCGTGACCGACGATATCGAACCGCGCGATGCCGAGCGCATCCGCGAGATCGACGGCGTCTTTCGCGAGCGCGACGCCTGAGCCGTCGCGCACGGTGTCGTCGCGAAGAAACCGCGTGCCGCCCGCGCCGCGCAACTCCGGCACGACGGTGCGAAAGCCCGCGCCGTTCAGCCGTGCCGCGACCGCCGTCCAAGCGCGCGCCGCGTCCGGCCACCCGTGCAGCAGGATGACGGCGGGACCATCGACGGGGCCGGTTTCGGCATAGGCGATGTTCAGCACCGGCGTTCCGGCATGGCGATCGAAATGGGGCATGACGGCTCCTTCGGGGGCGCGCGAGACGTGTTCATTCTAGGTCCGCCGCGAGTTAGACGTTTAACCGGCTGAACCTACGGAAGGCTGACATCGTATGAGCGTTGGGGTATGTCCTGAGTCCGCGTCCATAGGCGGAGTCTTGACGCTTGCCGGAAGCGACCGGTATCGTCCCGTGAGGTAAACGGTTTCTTCAAAGCCGGCTAAACACGAAGCTTGTCGTACGACGTCGTCTGAATTCCCCACTACATATCCGGCAACACCGGAACGGAGACACGCATGAAGGACCGCACCACCACTCTCATTTCTCCCCGACGCCGCAGCATCCTCAAATTCGCCGGCGTGTCGGCGAGCGCGCCGCTCGTCGGCGGTCTCGGCGGCCTGGGAATCCTCGCTGGCTGTGGCGGCGGTCACGACGATTCCGGCACGCCCGCCACGGCCGCCGATCCGATCTGGGGCCCGTCCGGTTCCGCGACGCAGATCGTCAACGCACTGAAGAACGTGTCGACATCGATGGTGCCGGGCCGCCAGTTCCTCGTCACCGACTACGGCGCGAAGCCCTGCGCGGTCGTCGCGGCGACGAACCCCTACACCGATGCGTCTAAGTCGCCGCTCAGCACCGGCGCGGACCAGACGCACGCGCCCGGCTCCTTCGATTCCCGTCCCGCATTCCTCGCGGCCATCACGGCCTGCAATGCGGCGGGCGGCGGACGCGTCGTCGTGCCGGCGGGCAACTGGTATTGCGCGGGGCCGATCGTCCTGCTCTCGAATGTCGATTTCCACTTGAGCGCGAACTGCGAGATCTTCTTCAGCCAGAACCCGGCCGACTTTGCGAAAGACGGCCCCATCGACTGCGGCGCGAACGGCAAGCTGTTCTATAGCCGCTGGCAGGCAAACGATTGCCTGAATTACGGCCCGCCGGTCTACGCGCGCAATCAGACGAACATTGCGATCACCGGCGAAGGCAATACCTCCGTGCTCAACGGCCAGGCGATGACGCCGTTCGCCGGCAGCGGCAATACCGCTACCTGCTGGTGGACATGGAAGGGCAACAGCGGCGCGTACGGCTTCGCCGGGTCGTCGACGCCGTCGCAAGCCTATATCAATCCGAATAACGTCGATCTGAAGACGGCGGCGCCCGGCATCGCCGATTCGCTCTACGCGAGGCTCACCGACCCGGCGACGCCGTGGCAGCAGGATCAGAACTATCTGCCCGCGCTGTCCGAAGCGGGCGTCGCGATCGAGAAGCGCATCTTCGGCATCGGGCACTATCTGCGGCCCTGCATGATCGAATTCATCGGCTGCACCAACGTGCTGATGGAAGGCTATCGCACGATCAACACGCCGTTCTGGCAGCATCATCCGACCGACTGCAGCAACGTCGTGATCCGCAACGTGACGGTCGACAGCATCGGCCCGAACAACGACGGCTTCGACCCGGACGCCTGCGACATGGTCTTGTGCGAGAACGTCACCTTCAACACGGGCGACGACTGCATCGCGATCAAGTCGGGCAAGGACCTCGACACGCAATACGGACCCGCGCAAAACCACGTGATCCAGAACTGCACGATGAATAGCGGCCACGGCGGCATCACGCTCGGCAGCGAGATGGGCGGCGGCGTGCAGCGCATTTATGCGCGCAATCTGCAGATGCTCAACCAGTTCTGGGCGACGAACTCGCTCAACATCGCGATCCGCGTCAAGACGAACATGAATCGCGGCGGCTTCGTGAAGGACTTCTATGTCGACAACGTGACCTTGCCGAACGGCGTGAGCCTGACGCCTTCCGGCTATGGCAGCAGCCTGCTCGCGGGCAGTCCGATCAATTCGACGGTACCGCTCGGCGTGGTGACGGCGACCGCGGCGAATCCATCGGCGGCGCAAGGCGGGATCATCACATTCGATTGCGACTATCAGCCGTCCAAGGACGCGATCCGCACGCGGCCGGCGCTCGTGCAGAACGTCAACATCTCGAACGTGAAGGCCAGCAACGTGACGCTGAACGGCAAGACCGCATCGTGCTTTCAGGCGATCGTCGCGCAAGGTCCGGTCGCGTTCGACTACAACGGCCCGGCGCCCACGCCCGCGATTCCCGCGATCACCGGCGTGACCATCACCAATTGCGACTTCGGCACGCCGGCTGCCGCAGGCCCGGCGACAGCGACATCGCCCGGACCGATCTATGCGTACAACGTGCACGACATCAAGCTCGTGAACACGGTGATCGCGGGGCAGACGCTGAATCAGACGGTGAGCGATCCGCGATAAGCGAGAAGCGATAAGCGGGACTCGCGCGAGTCCCGCTTATCGACGCGTCATCAACGCGATGCGTGCCGCGCGCCTGACGCGGACTTCTTCCCCGCCGCATGCGCGCGCCGCGTCTCCCAGCCCTTCTTCGCGGACGCCGAGCGATCGGCGGCGGAACGGCGGCTCGCGCTGGCATGCGCCTGCTTCGACAGCGACTTGTGCGAAGCCGCCTTCGTGCTCTCGCGCTTCAGCACGCGCGTCGACGTCTCCGAACGCTTCTTCTTCGATTCGGTGCTCGGGCTCTTCGTCTTGCGATGCGCGGCCTTCGTATCCTGCGCGGCCTTCTTGCGCGTGCCTTCCGACGCTTCGCCCTTCTTCGGCGCCTTCAGCTTGACGCCCGAGCGCCGCGCCTCCGACAAGCCGATCGCAATGGCCTGCTTCGTCGATTTCGCGCCGTGCTTGCCTTCGCGGATGTGATCGATCTGCTCCTTCACGTACGCGCCCGCCTGGGTGCTCGGTGACTTTCCCTCGCGCTTCGCTTTCTGCGCGCGCTCCACGGTTCTCTTCTCCGGCATGTCGGTGCTCCCTTGAAGTTGAGTGGCATCGGCTTTCGAGCAACGGGCGTGCCTTGTGCTGCGCGCGGGCCAAGCATGGCATTCGCCCGTAGAATGCGGAGTGTGAAAGCTAAACCGACACCCATCGATTTTTCCGCCGCCTCCGACGAGGTCGCGCGCCGTCTCATCGGCGCCATCGTGACCGTGGATGGCGTGGGCGGCCGTATCGTCGAAACCGAAGCCTACGATCGCGAAGACCCGGCATCGCACACCTTTTCCGGTCCCACGCCACGCAACATGGTCATGTTCGGGCCGCCCGCGCACGCTTATGTCTATCGGTCGTACGGCATTCACTGGTGCCTCAATTTCGTGTGCCGCGAAGACGGGCACGGCGCGGGAGTGCTCATTCGTGCGATCGAGCCATTGACCGGCATCGACACGATGCGCGAGCGGCGCGGACTGGAACCCCTCAAGCTCTTGTGCTCGGGACCGGGACGCCTGGCGCAGGCGCTCGGCATCACGCACAGGAACAACGGCATGTCGCTGCTGGAAGCGCCCTTTCATGTCGAGCCGCCTGAAGAAGCGTTCGACATCGTATGCGGGCCGCGCATCGGCATCAGCAAGGCAATGGACGTGCCGTGGCGTTTCGGGCTTGCCGGTTCGAAGTTCGTCAGCAAGCCCTTTCCGAAAGACTGATCAGTCTGCCGGGCGCAGCTTCTTCACTTCTTCGTCGGAGGGTTGCACGCTTGCGCCATCGACATAACGGAAATTCGTCATCACGCCCTTGCCGTTCTTCAGCGCGGTGACGCCGACGTAGGCGCCCATCGTCGATTGATTGTCCTGCCTGCGATAGACGATCGGGCCGAAAGGCGTATCGACGGGCAAGCCCTTGAATGCGGCTGCGAGCTTGTCGGCATCGGCGCTGCCTGCTTTTCTGAGGCCATTGGCGAGCGACATCATCGCCGCATAGCCGACGACCGAGCCGAGGCGCGGATAGTCATGATATTTCGCCTGATAGGCCGCGACGAACTGCTTGTTCGCGGGGGTATCGATCGAATACCACGGATAACCCGTCACGATCCAGCCCGTGGGCGCTTCTGCGCCGAGCGGGTCGAGATAGTCCGGCTCGCCGGTCAGCAAGGACACCACCGCGCGATCCTTGAACAAGCCACGCGTGTTGCCTTCGCGAACGAACTTGCCGAGGTCCGCGCTGAAGAGCACGTTGAAGATGGCATCGGGCTTCGCATCGGCAAGGGCCTGCGTGACTGCGCCCGCATCGACATTGCCGAGCGGCGTGGCCTGCTCCGCCACGAATTCGACATCGGGCTGCGCGGCCTTGAGCAGGCGCTTGAAAGTCGCGACCGCCGACTGCCCGTATTCATAGTTCGGATAGACGAGCGCCCAACGCTTCTTCCCGAGCTTCGCGGCTTCCGGCACGAGCATCGCCACCTGCATGTAAGTGGAGGGCCGCAAGCGATACGTGTACTTGTTGCCGTTCTGCCAGACGATCTTGTCGGTCAGCGGCTCGGCTGCGAGAAAGAACATGCGCCGCTGTTTGGCGTAGTCAGCGAGCGCAAGACCCGTATTCGAGAGATATCCGCCAAAAAGAAGTTTCACCTGTTCGCGCGCGACGAGTTCCTGCGCGACGCGCACGGTATCGCCGGGGTTGCCGTTGTCGTCGCGAGAGACGACTTCCAGCTTGTTTCCGTTGACGCCGCCTGCGGCATTGATCTGTTCCAGTGCGAGATTCCAGCCGTTCTTGTACGGCATCAGGAAAGCAGGCTGCGCCTTATAACTATTGATCTCGCCGATTTTGATGGTGTCCGCGTGGGCCTGGAATGCGCCCAGCGCCGCAATGGCGGTCAGGCTCAGCTTCAGCAATCGTCCTGCACGAGTCATCATCGAACTCTCTCCTTTAGCGATATTTCTTTAGCGCGAGCATCGACGCTCAAACGCCCAGGTACGCACGACGCGCAGCATCGTCGCGCACGAATTCATTCATCGGGCCTTCATGGCGAATCAGGCCTTTTTCGAGCACATAGACGCGATCGCTCACGAGCGCCGCGAAGTGGAGATTCTGCTCCGACAACACAATCGCGATGCCTTCGCGCTTCAGTTCGAGGATCATATCGGCCATCTGCTCGACGATGACCGGCGCCACGCCCTCCGATGGCTCATCGAGCAGGACCACGCGCGGATTGCCCATCAGCGTGCGCGAGATGGTCAGCATCTGCTGCTCGCCGCCGCTCATGCGGCTCGCGCGCCGGCCGCGCATTTCGCCGAGGTTCGGAAACACGCGAAAGAGTTTCTCGGGCGTCCACGAGGGCGCGCCCTCGCGTGGCGGCTGACGGCCGGCGTCGAGATTTTCCATCACGGTCAGATCGCCGAATATGCGGCGGTCTTCCGGCACATAGCCGAGCCCCATGCGCGCGATGCGATACGGCGGCAGCCCGGCGATGCTCGCCCCCATGAACGATATCGCGCCCGTCGTGCGCGGTATGAGGCCCATGATGGCTTTCATCGTCGTCGATTTGCCCGCGCCGTTACGGCCCATCAATGCGACGACTTCGCCGGGCCGCACGTCGAACGCGACATCGAAAAGAATCTGCGCACGGCCATAGAATGCGTTGAGGGCATTGACCTCGAGCAGCGTCATCGTGCAGCTCCGCCGTCGAGCGCGGCACGCGGACTGAACGATGCGCCCGTGCCCAGATAGACCTCGCGAACACGCGAGTCGTTGCGGACGGCATCGACATTGCCTTGCGCGATCAGTTTGCCGCGCGCCAGAACGATGAGCGTGTCCGCGTATTCGAACACCACGTCCATGCTGTGCTCGGTAAAGAGCACGCCGATGTTGCGCTCTTTCGCGAGGCGCGCCGTCAGCGCCATCAACGCATTGCGTTCTTCGGGCGCCATGCCGGCGGTCGGCTCGTCCATCAGCAGCAGCTTCGGGCGATTCGCCAAAGCAACGGCCAGTTCGGCTCGCTTGACGTCGCCATAAGCCAGCACGGCGCAACTGCGTTGCGCATGACCGGCCATGCCGACGAGATCGAGCAGCGCCATTGCTTCCTTCTCGCGCCACGATGCAATGCGTGCAAACGCATCGAATACACGCCGTTCATGCGATAGCAAGGCCATCTGCACGTTCTCGAGCACGGTCATCGAATTGAACGTGGCCGCGATCTGAAACGTGCGTCCCACGCCGAGCCGCCATATGTCGCGCGGACGCCTGCCTGCTATCTGCTGGCTGTTCAATCGAATGGAGCCCGTGTCCGGCTTGAGCTGCCCGTTGATCATGTTGAAGCATGTGGATTTACCCGCACCGTTCGGGCCGATGAGCGCAAGCAGCTGACCCGCCTCAAGAGAGAACGACACGTCGTCGACGGCGCGCACGCCATCGAACGATTTCGATAAGTGTTCGATGCGCAAGAGCGTCATTGCGCCTCCGGCAATCGATCGCGCAGAAAGCCCGCGATGCCCTGCGGAAACGCGATGACGAGCACGAGAATGGCCGCGCCGAGCAGCGCCTGCCAATAGTCGGTCTGGCGCGCGACGGTGTCCTGCAGCCACGTGAACACCGCAGCGCCGACGATCGGCCCGGCCAGCGTCTGGATGCCGCCTAGCAGGACCATCACGAGGCCGTCGACGGAACGCGCGACGCTTACGACCTCTGGCGAAATATTGCCCTTGGAGAACGCGTAGAGCGAACCGGCAAGCCCGCACACGAGCGATGCAACGACGAACGCGGCCCACTGCACGCGCGCCACATCGATACCTATTGCTTCCGAGCGCAACGGCGAATCGCGGCCTGCGCGCATCGCGAGACCGAGCGGTGCGAACAGCATGCGACGCAGGAGCCATACGCCCGCTATCGCAGCGCATAGCGTCAGGTAATAGAACGCGACAGGCGAAGAAAGCCAGGGCGATGGCCACAAGCCGATGATACCGTTGCTGCCGCCCGTCACAGCGTCCCATTGATACACGACCGACCACACGATCTGCGCGAACGCGAGGGTCAGCATCGCGAGATAAACGCCGGACAAGCGCACGCAGAACCAGCCGAAGACGATCGCGCCCAGGCCCGCAACGATGGGTCCGAGAACGAGCGCCGCTTCCATCGGCAGAGAAAATGCCTTCAGGAATAATGCCGCGCCATACGCGCCAAGGCCGAAATACGCTGCGTGTCCGAACGAATGCATGCCGCCCGGCCCCATGATGAAATGCAGGCTTGCGGCGAACAGCACGGCAATCATGATCTCGACGAGCAGCACCGGCATATAGGGAAACGCATCGGCTGCCAGCGGCGCAAGTGCAAGAAGCAATACGACGACGCCTGCCGCGAGTTTCATACGGCGCGATGCGGACACGAGCGGCCTGTCGGCAGGCGCGGCGGAGCGCGCTATCGCTCGCGGACGGCCGAAGAGTCCCCAGGGCCGCAACACCAGCACGACCGCCATCACGACGAATTCGGCGACGAGCGTGAATTTCGACAATGAGAAGTCCGCGCCCATGATCGACACGTGTCCAATGCCGATGCATAGCGCCTTGATTTCCGCGATCAGCAAGGCCGCGACGAATGCGCCGGAAATCGAGCCCATGCCCCCGACTACGACGACGACGAAGGCATCGCCGATGCTTGCGATATCGAGCGAGAGATTGGCCGACATGCGCGGCGCCTGCAGCGCGCCGCCCAAACCCGCGAGACATCCGCCGACGAAGAACACGCCGGTAAAGAGCCATGCCTGATTCACGCCGAGCGCGCCGAGCATCTCACGGTCCGCGCTCGCCGCCCGCACGAGCGTGCCCCAGCGCGTGCGCGTCAGCGCGTACCAGAGCGCGGCAAGCACGAGCGGGCCTGTCACGATGAGGACGAGGTTATAGGCCGGCAACGCGTGGCCGAGCAATTGAACCGCGCCTGCGAGATGCGGCGCGCGCGGGCCGAACAGGTCTTCCGGGCCCCACAGATAGAGCGCGGCGTCGCGGAAAACCAATACGAGCGCGAAGGTCGCAAGCAAATGAAACAGCTCTGGCGCGCGATAGATGCGTCTAAGCACGCCGACTTCGATCAACGCGCCCAGCGCGCCGATGATGACCGCCGCGCCCGCGACCGATGCCCAGAAGCCCGCGACGCTCGCACCGAAACGGCTGGTCAGGCTGTATGCGACGTACACGCCGAGCATATACAGCGAGCCATGCGCGAAGTTGACGATCCGCGTCACGCCGAAAATCAGCGAAAGCCCCGATGCAACGAGAAAGAGCGCACAGGCATCGGCGAGGCCGTTGACGAGTTGAACGAGCAGATTGGCAAGCATCGGGCGCGTTGAGAACCAGTAAGGCTAAAGAACGACGAGGCGACATTATCGATGAAATCTCAGTGAGTCTTGCTCGCGACCAAAATTCCCGCGCTGGAAAACACGGCTTGACGGCGTAAATGGCTCGTATATGCTCGCTAAAGGGACCTGGCCGGCCTTGGCCGACATCCCCCAAGCAGTCCAATCTCGCCAAACGAGCATTATCGTGAGAGTCCAAAGCCCTCTGGTTAAGACGAGCGCAAGCCGCTCCTTTACCGATCGCTGCGGCATCAATCCCGATTGCCGCTTCATGTCGGTCATCACCACCCTGTCGCGCCGTTCGGTGCGGCGACGCAATGCCATCGCGACGCGCGCGTTCATCGCCGTGCATTGCGTCGGCGTGGCTTCACTGCTGCCGTAGCGCCTCTTTCTCCGCTTTTCCTTAAACGACCGCCGGGCGCGCGAACCATCGCGCGGCTCGAACGCGTCTGCACGCTTCGCGGCCCGTTGCTTCGTCAAGGCCGGGGCTTAGTGCGCCCAATGAAAACGCATTGGAAAGAGAGAATGAAAATGGAACGTATAGACGAATTCCTGCGCAAGCATCGCATCACCGAAATTGAAGCGATCATTCCGGACATGGCGGGCACCGCGCGCGGCAAGATCATTCCGCGCAGCAAGTTCGAATCGGGCGAATTCATGCGCCTGCCGCAAGCGGTGATGATTCAGACCGTCACCGGCGACTATCCCGACGACGCGAGCTTTACCGGCCTCACCGATCCCGACATGGTCTGCGTGCCGGATGCCACGACGATTCGCCTCATTCCGTGGGCCGCCGATCCCACTGCTCAGGTGATTCACGACTGCGTGCATTTCGACGGCACGCCGGTCGCCATTTCGCCGCGTCGCGTGTTACGGCAAGTGCTTCAGAAGTTCGAGGTCAAAGGCTGGCGGCCCGTCGTTGCGCCGGAGCTCGAATTCTTTCTTGTCGATGTGAATCGCGATCCCGACCTTCCGCTGCAGCCGCCCGTCGGCCGCACGGGGCGCGCGGAAACGGGCCGGCAGGCGTACTCGATCGATGCGGTCAACGAGTTCGATCCGCTATTCGAAGACATCTATGAGTATTGCGAGGTGCAGGAACTGGAAGTCGAGACGCTGATTCACGAAGTCGGCGCAGCGCAAATGGAAATCAATTTTCTGCACGGCGATGCGCTCGATCTTGCAGACCGTGTGTTTCTCTTCAAACGCACGGTGCGTGAAGCGGCGTTGCGCCACAAGATGTATGCAACCTTCATGGCCAAGCCGATGGAGAACGAACCGGGCTCGGCCATGCACGTGCATCAAAGCATCGTCGATGAAGAGACGGGGCGCAATCTCTTCACCGGGCGCGATGGCGAAGCTACTGGCCTCTTCTATAGCTATATCGCCGGACTGCAGAAATACACGCCTGCACTCATGCCTGTCTTTGCCCCGTATATCAATTCTTATCGCAGGCTCTCGCGCTTCATGGCAGCGCCGATCAACGTGCAATGGGGTTACGACAATCGCACGGTCGGCTTCCGGGTGCCGCATGCTTCGCCGGAAGCCCGGCGCATAGAGAACCGCATACCGGGCGTGGATTGCAATCCTTATCTCGCGATTGCCGCAACGCTGGCAGCGGGCTATCTCGGCATGACGCAACATCTCGAACCGACTGCGCCGCTCGCGAGCGACGGCTATCGCCTGCCCTTTCAACTGCCGCGCAATCTCGACGAAGGCCTGAGCCTGATGGGCGCTTGCGAGCCGTTGGCGGACATGCTCGGCGATAAATTCGTGCGCGCCTATCTGGCGTTGAAGGAAACCGAATACGAAGCGTTCTTCCGTGTCATCAGTTCATGGGAACGCAAGCACTTGTTGCTGCACGTCTGAGAGCGGAGGCCAACATGAACGATCGTATCGACTCGACGGCGCGCTATCGCGCACTCGATGCCGCGCATCACATTCATCCGTTCTCGGATACGGCGGAACTCAATGGCGCGGGCAGCCGCGTCATCGTGAAAGCGGATGGCGTTTATCTCTGGGACTCGGATGGCACGCGCATCATCGATGGCATGGCGGGGCTGTGGTGCGTCAACGTCGGCTATGGACGACGCGAACTGCTCGATGCAGCGAGCGAGCAGATGCAGGCATTGCCCTACTACAACACGTTCTTCAGGACGACGCATCCGCCGGTGGTCGAGCTGTCGGACATGCTCGCGCAGCTGGCCCCGGCTTGCTTCAATCGCTTTCTCTACTGCAACAGCGGCTCCGAGGCGAACGATACGGCACTGCGCGCGGTGCATCGATACTGGGCTTTGCAAGGCAAGCCGCACAAGCGTTACGTGATTGCACGGCGCAACGCGTATCACGGCTCGACGATTGCAGGCGCAACGCTTGGCGGCATGGCTTATGTGCATGAGCAGATGCCGTCGAAGATGGAGCACGTCGCGCATATCGATCAGCCGTACTGGTTCGGAGAAGGCGGCGAGATGGATGCCGATGCCTTCGGAGCCGAACGTGCGAGCCAGCTCGAAGCGAAGATCGTCGAACTCGGCGCGGACAATGTTGCTGCGTTCATCGGTGAGCCGTTCCAGGGCGCGGGCGGCGTGATCTTTCCGTCATCGACCTATTGGCCGGAAATCGAGCGCATCTGCCGCAAGCATGACGTTCTCTTCATCGCCGATGAAGTGATCGGCGGCTTCGGACGCACCGGTGAATGGTTTGCGCATCGGCACTTCGGATTCGAGCCCGATGTCATCACCATGGCGAAGGGTCTGACGAGCGGCTATATCCCGATGGGCGCCGTCGGATTATCGGACCGCATCGCGAATGTCATCGTCGAAGGCGGAGAGTTCAATCACGGCTTCACTTACTCAGGGCATCCGGTCGCGGCGGCCGTGGCGGTTGCGAATCTCAAGCTATTGCGCGATGAAGGCATCGTCGCACGCGTCAAGAACGACGCGGGACCGTATTTCCAGAAGCAGTTGCGCGAGAGATCGTCGCTCGGGCGAAAGCAGCGATCGATGCGACGGCAAAAGCGCTGAATATCAGGTGATCAGCTTTGCGTCTTGCTGGCGAAGTGGTCCGCCGCCATCAGCCTGAACGCGGTGACGGCGGGATTGTCCTGATCGACGCGCCACGCCATGCTCATTTCCGCCTGTACGCTGTTGTTTGCAATCAGGCGGAACTCGACGTTGTCGTAATGGAAGCGTTGTGCCGATGCCGGCAGGATACCGAGACCTAGCCCGGCGCGAACCAGCGACAGAATGGTCGGTGTTTGATCGATATATTGCGTGAAAAGCGGGTTCACTTCTTCCGCTGCAAGCATGCCCATGATGCGGTCGTAGAAGTATTTTCCGTGCGTCGGCGAATGCATGATGAACGGTTGATGATCGAGTTGCCTGAGCGCGATCTGTTCGTTGTCGCATAACGCATGACCCGCTGGCAGCGCGACGATCAACGGCTCTCTGTCCACGAGCTGAAATTCGAGCTTCTGACGCGACGGCAACGGCCTAAGAAATCCGAGGTCGATTGCATTGGCGGCAAAAGCCTCGATCTGCGCGACCGAAATGAGTTCGAGCAACACGACATCGATGTCCGGGAGTTCGCGCCGCGCCGCAACCAGCAATTCCGGAATCAGTTCATAGCCCGCCGCGCCCGTAAAGCCGATTCGCACGCGCCCCGTCTTTCCCTTGCTTGCCCGACGCACCGCGCTTTCCGCTTGCTCCGAGAGATTGAGCAAGCGCGTTGCATCGGCAAGAAAAACATGGCCTTCGGTGGTCAGCTTGACGGCGCGTCCGATGCGCTCGAACAGCTTGACGCCGAGGTTTTCCTCGAGCAGATGAATCTGCCTGCTGAGCGGCGGCTGCGTCATGTTGAGCAATGCGGCGGCGCGCCTGAAGTTGAGCTCCGTCGCGGCCGCGACGAAGCAACGTACTTGTCCAAGGTCGAGCATCGTGATCGGCGATATCGGCGCGGGTGACGGTATAGCCGACCATTATAGGTGCGCTTTCCGACGCGCCGCGCCGCTGCGCGAATCAGGTCGTGAGGCTGCCTTCAGGACGCTCGCCTGCAAGCGCCTGCGCGATGCTGGCGAGCACCATCTCGCCCATCGCCGTGCGCGACTCCACGGTCGCGCTCGCGCGATGCGCCTGCAGGACCACGCGATCCATGCCGAACAATTCGGACGGCACATTGGGCTCATCGACGAACACATCGAGACCCGCGCCTGCAATCACGCCGCCCTTGAGCGCATCGACGAGATCCTGCTCGGCCACCAGCTTGCCGCGTGCAACGTTGATCAGATAGCCGTCCTTGCCGAGCGCATCGAGCACGGCTGCATTCACGATGCCTTTCGCCTTGTCCGCAGCGGCGGCCAGCACGAGAATGTCGCTTTCACGCGCAAGCGAAAGCAGATCGGGCACGAAGCGATGCTCGACATCGTCCATGCGGCGAATATCCGTATAAGCGATGGGACAGCCAAACGCCGATGCGCGTTGCGCAATCGCGCGGCCAACCTTTCCCAGTCCCACGATGCCCACGCGCTTGCCGCTAAAGCGACGCGATAGCGGAATGGCAGCGGGGCTCGGATTCGATGGCCACTTGCCGGCCTTGACGAAGTCGTTGCCGGGGCAGATCTCGCGCAGCACCGTGATGATCAGGCCGATGGCCAGATCCGCGACATCCTCGGTCAACGCGCCGAAGGTGGCCGTCACCGGAATGCCGCGCGAGCGCGCGAATTCCAGATCGACGGCATCCGTGCCCACGCCATTCACCGCGATCACTTCGAGTGCGGGCAGCTTCGTAATGAGGTCGTTCGAGATGCCCGTATGTCCGCCTGTAATGACGCCTCTTATCGATGCGCCATGCTCGCGGATATACGCTTCCTTGTCGTCCTGCTCGAAGAGGCGATGCATCGTATAAAGCGCGTTCAAGGTGTCGTTGATCGCGGGCACGAGGATGGGATTCAGTTGCAAGATGCTGGGCTTCAAGATGATGTCTCCGTGTGGTCACGTTCGCCGCTGGCGGTGGATTGCGACGGATCATGTCGTCTTTTCCGGTGCGCGTCCAATCCCAAATCGCTATCAATTGATCCACGATTCGATGCGCCGCACGGCGCGCGGCCTATCGATTCAATACGGGAATCAGGTAATAGCAATAAAAGATTGGACGGGCGATCAGGTCCGCCGCGAGAATCGGTTCATCGGCAGCAAGAACACTAAAAAAGCCTTGAATCTGATCGGAGACATCAGCGTGAAATCGAGCCTCACATTCCCACTTCCGTTGCACTCCCCCGCATTCGCACGCCCTAGCGGCCCTGCTTGCTAAAGCACGTCCCCTCGCAAGAACGCGCGCTCATGTCATGCGCGATGTTCTCCTCGCGTCGAATGAACCGGAGGAAGTCACATGAATAACGCTGAAGGCGTTGTCTCGTCCGTGCAGGCCGAGCCCATTGCGGGCAAGCGCACGGGTCATCGATGGATCGTGATGGGCCTGATCTTCTGCATTTGGGCCATCGCTTGCGCGGACCGTGCGAATTTCGGCATTGCACTTCCCTATCTCAAGAAGGAATACCACATCACGAATACCGAGGCCGGCCTGATCGTCAGCCTCTTTTCGTTTGCTTATGGCTTCGTGCAGATTCCCGTCGGTCTGCTTTACAAGCGGCTTAGCGAGAAGACCACGGGCTTTCTGTTTGCGGTGTTCATGATCCTGACATCGGTGTTCACCGGGCTGATGGGCACCACATCGTCGGTGTTTCTGCTGCAGGCGTATCGCGTCGGACTGGGTTTGTCCGAAGGACCGCTCGGCATCGGCTGCACGAACATCATCAATCGCTGGTTCCCGGCTAAGGAAAAAGGCACGGCAACCGGCCTCTGGATCGCAGCGTCGAAGCTCGGGCCGCTGATCGTGCCGCCGGTGTGCATCATCGTGATCCAGCTTTGGGGATGGCGCGAAATCTTCTATGTGTTCGCGGTGCCGGGTATCGTGCTCGCGTTCGTGTGGATGGCGCTCGTGACGAATTCGCCGACTGAGAACCGCTTCTGTTCGCCCGCCGAACGCCGCTATATCCTCGATGAAGCGCCCTCCGGCAAGAGCGAAGTCAAAGCCGCGAGCCGCGGCCATCTCGAACCGATGCCCTGGCTCGACGCCATCAATCGCACGAAGCGCGTCGCTCCGCTCGAGACCATTCGCCAGGTGTTCCGCTCATGGAATGTCTTTGGCGTAGCGTTGGGCTATGGCTGCATGATCGGCATCAGCAATATCTTCATCTCGTGGATCCCGACTTATCTCGTGACCGTGAAAGGCTTCGCTTCGGTCAAGATGGGCTTCCTCGCGTCGGCGCCTTTCATCGGCGCGGTAGCGGGCAACATGCTCGGCGGCGTGATCTCGGACCGTCTGCTTGGCGGCCGCCGCAAGCCGATGATGATGCTCGGCGCGCTCGGCACGATGATCATGATGTTCGCGCTGATCGATGCACCCGATAGCGTCGCTTATCTGGGCGCGGCGCTGATCATGTCCGGCCTCATGCTCGGCATCGGCTTCGCGGGATATTCCGCCTATCCGATGGGCCTGGCGACGAAAGCCACGTATCCGACGGCATTCGGCATCGTCAATTCGCTCGGGCAGATCGGTGGCGCATGCGCGCCGCTGGCGGTCGGGCTGCTGCTGGATCGGTATAGCTGGACGAGCGTGTTCCTCTACATGTTCGGCACATCCCTGCTCTGTCTTCTGCTGCTCCTGAGCATCGTTGAACCGGTGGCGAGCGTCAATGCGCAAAAGAAGGGTTAAGCGGTCATAAGCCTTGCTCGACCATCGCAAGAAGACGCGTTGCAAGCGGCTCGACCTGTTCGGGGCCGAGCCCTTGCAGCGGGCCTTCGATCAATAGCAGCGCGAACCCATGCACCGCGCTCCACGCCAGATATTCCGCCTGCCTGCGCCGACGCGCTTCCAGCGCGCCCGCCTCCACCATCTCGTCCAGCGCGCGGCTCAATAGCTGGAAGGGATCGAGACCGCTCGGCCCTGCGCCATAAGGCGCATCGTGCTCGGCCCACTCCGCTTGCGGCGCGGCAAACGCCGTGCGAAACAATCCCGTCTCTTCCTGCGCGAACCGCAGATAACCCGCACCGATGGCGCGCAGGCCCGCGCGCGCGGCATCGGTGCGGCGACGCTTCCTCGGGCGCGCGGCAAGTTCATCTTCCATCGCCGCGGCCACCGACGACAGCGCCGCCGAGCGCACCGCCGACAGCAACGCCTGCCTGCTCTCGAAATGCCGATATGCCGCGTTAGGCACGACGCCCGCACGGCGCGTCGCTTCGCGCAGCACGATTGCATCCGGCCCGCCTTCACGCGCAAGCTCTATCCCGGCGTCGATCAATGCACGCCGCAAGTCGCCATGTCTGTAAGTGCTTCGCGCTTTCTTCGCGTTCGGTATTGTCATTTTGCTTCTAAGGGCGATGGCGTATGTGGACAGCGTCCATTATCTCTGCTAGTTTTTGTGGACGGTGTACACAAGCGAAGAATAATTTCGCTCAGGCCCTAGCCGTTCTGTCACGGCAGGCGCGCATCGTATGAATACCGTCACGCGTGGAGGCATCATGTCCGTTCCGAACGACCGTATGAATGACGAAGCGCGCATTCGCGAGATTGCAGAAGCGTGGCGGCAAGCGGTGCTGGCAAAAGACGCGTCTGCGCTCGTCGCGCATTACGCGGCGGACGCCGTCGTGTTCGATGTCGTACCGCCCGCGTCCATGCAGGGTGTGGAGCGCTATCGCGAGAACTGGCAACGCTGGTTCGACAGCATCGCCGGCCCGTTCACGTTCGAGTTCAGGGAGATGCATGTCGCGGCAAGCGGTGACATCGCGTTCCTGCACTCGCTCAATCACGTGGCGGCGGGCGGGCGCGATGACATCGTTCGCGCCACCGTATGTTTCAGAAGAATAGACGGCGACTGGCGCGTGGTGCACGAACACGCCTCGGTGCCGCTGATGATGGACATGGACCCGGACGAGAAGTCCTGACAGTCGCATTTCAAGGAGCAGACATGCAAGTTCAGCCCTATTTGTTTTTCGAAGGCCGTTGTGAAGAAGCGGTCACGTTCTATCGCGAACAGCTCGGCGCGCAAGTGCTGATGATGATGCGCTTCCGGGACAATCCCGACGCGTCGAAAGACGGCGGCAGCGAAGCGGCCAGCGGCTGCAGCATGCCGGCAGGTTCGGAAGACAAGGTCATGCACACCGCGTTCACCATCGGCGATTCCATGTTGATGGCGTCGGACGGCATGTGCAGCGGCAAGCCCGAATTCAAGGGCGTGTCGCTCTCGCTGACGGCCAGCGACGAGCAGCAGGCCGAGAAGTTCTTCAGCGCCCTCGGCGACGGCGGCCAGGTGCAGATGCCGATGACCCAGACGTTCTTCGCCAAGCGCTTCGGCATGGTGCAGGACAAGTTCGGCGTGTCGTGGATGGTGCTCGGCGGCGTCGAGAGCAACCCGGCGTAATCGCCGCCCGCGCGGGCGGCCCATGGAAAGCCCTAAAGACCGGACACGCGTATAGGCCTTATAAAACGTGGAACAATATACGGCGCTATCCGCAAAACCGAACAGAAGGAGTTTTCAATGAGCAGCCCGCGCAAAAATCATCTAACCGGCTCGGACATGCCCGCTGATTCAGCCGATCGTCCGACGCGCGAGGAAGCCGAAGCAGCGGTGCGCGTGCTATTGCGCTGGGCCGGCGACGATCCCCGCCGCGAAGGCCTGCTGGACACGCCTGCGCGCGTCGTGCGTTCCTACGAAGAGTTCTTCGCGGGCTACGCGGAGAATCCGCACGACATCCTGGCCCGCACCTTCTCCGAAGTGCAGGGTTATGACGAAATGATCGTGCTGAAGGACATTCGCTTCGAGAGCTATTGCGAGCATCACATGGTGCCGATCATCGGACGGGCGCATGTCGCTTATCTGCCTAACAAGCGTGTGGTCGGCATCTCGAAGCTCGCGCGCCTTGTCGACGCTTTCGCGAAGCGCCTGCAGATTCAGGAGAAGATGACCGCGCAAATCGCGGATACGCTCGACGAGGTGCTGCAACCGCTCGGCGTCGGCGTCATTCTGGAAGCTGCGCATCAGTGCATGTCGACACGCGGCGTGCACAAGGCGGGCGTGGCGATGGTGACGTCGCGCATGCTGGGATCGTTCCGCGACGATCCTTCCACGCGGCGCGAGTTTCTTGCGATCGTCGGACAATCGAGCGCGTTCAGCGTGACCAATACCTGAAGCGGCAATTCGCGGCAGGCAAGAGAAAGGGCCTTCGCGGCCCTTTCGTCGTTTATGCGCCGTGACCGTTGTCGCTGCCGATGCCGTTGCGCGGCGCATCCGCTCCCGCGCCTTCGCGCACCTTGCCTTGCGACACGTTGCTGCCCGGCGGAACGCTATGCGTGAGCCACACGTTGCCGCCGATCACCGAGCCCTTGCCGATGGTGACGCGGCCAAGAATGGTCGCGCCTGCATAGATCACGACATCGTCCTCGACGATCGGATGCCGCGCGTTGCCCTTCACGAGCACGCCGTCATTGCCCGATGGAAAGCTCTTTGCCCCGAGCGTGACCGCCTGATAAACGCGCACCCGCTCGCCGATGACCGCCGTCTCGCCGATCACCACGCCCGTGCCGTGGTCGATGAAAAAGCTCGGACCGATCGTCGCACCGGGGTGAATGTCGATGCCCGTCAGCGAATGCGCGATCTCGTTGATGAAGCGCGCGAGCAGCGGCACGCCGAGCTCATGCAGCGCGTGCGCGAGACGATGATGCGTCATCGCCCATACGCCCGGATAGCACAGCAGAATCTCGGTGATGTGCTGCGCGGCGGGGTCGCCGGTGAAAGCGGCCTTGATATCCGAGACGAGCAGCGCGCGGATAGCCGGCAATTGCGCGCCGAATTCGCGCGCGATGCCGAAAGCATAAGTGTTCAGCTCGGCATCGTTGGTATCGCGATGCTCGGGCAGGAAGCGCAATGCGCGGCGAATCTGCTCGTGCAGCAGGCGCAGCGTGTTTTCCAGCGTCTGACCGACGTAGTAATCGACGCTTTCGTCGGTCAAATCCGGCGCGCCGTAATGTGTCGGAAAGAGCGCGGAACGCAGACCGTTGACGATCTTCACAATGGCGTCGCGCGACGGCAACTCGCGAATGCCGAGCGGATGCCGCGTGCGATGCAACTCCTCGCGCGACTCACGCAGTTCCGCGACGATGCGCGACAAGCCCCACTCGCGCGAATCGTGAAGCGGCGCGTCGTTGAGGGAGTCAGGCGCGATCTCGCGTGGCATTGAAGTCCTGAGCGAAGGCGTGTTCTGCATATCGACAGCGATGAAATGGAAACGGCCGCCGTGACGTGCGCGGCGGAATTACCACAAGCGTACCCGGTTTCGACTGGCCTTGCGTCGATGCAGGCCGGAGTTGGCGCTTCGACACGTGAGTCTGTCGATTCGACGCCGCTTGCTCAAACCGTGACATTGCTCGCGTCGATCCAGCGCACGGCCCAGTCCCGCGCATGCGCGATGGCGTCGCCCTCGCTGCGAAAGCGCAGTTCAGCGGGAAAGAAACGGTTCGCCACGAGTTCGCCATCGCTCGAACGCGAGATGACGACATACGGTTGATAGCTTCCGTCCGCCGTCCGGGCGGGGGCGCAGTTGAGAAGATAGCCTCGATGGGAAAAGGCTGCATCGTGTTGCATGAGTCACCCGTCCTAAAGTGCCCTGCTCTTTCGAATGGCGTTGCCCGAAGTCCGGCAGCGTCATTGCGCCTATTGCGCTTTGCTGCGGACAAGCTACAAATAATACTGGTAGTGAAACCCCCGAGTGTCGAAAAAAATCCGCTAAATTTTTAGCGTCGATGAAGCGCCCGTTGCGCAAGGGCTCCGGTTACATCGTCAGCACGCCGGAACGGCTCTTGCAGCGGCGCATCGTCACTCGTGCGAACCGCAGGAGGTCATCGTGAACAACGCTGAAGCTAACGAACCGCAAGGCAAGCAAAGCGATCGTGCGGCCAGGAGTCCGATCAAGACGCCCGCGACCGAGACCGTGCATGTCAGCATGGACGACGCAAGAAAGGCCGAAGCCGGCCGCGAAGCGCATGCCGGCGCAGGCGCGATGGCGGACACATCCGCGCCGAATCAGGCGCACCCGCGGCATCCGCGCGGCATCGATGTGGTCAACGACGAGACGCTCGACGACACCGTCGATACGGATGGCAAGAACGTTCATGCCAAACGGGAAGCAGAAATGCGCGCACGCGAGCCGGACTCGGTGATTTCATCGAATGCGACGCTCGTCAATACCGTCCCGGAACCGGGCGACGGCCTCGGCGGGTTCGACAGCCGTCCCGCGCGCAATGGTCTTGCGCTAGCGCTGGAGCGCGGCTATCGGATGATCGATCGCGGCATGGTCACGCCTGCGCTGCCGGAAGTGGAGGCGCAGCAGCGCTTCGAGGCACGCGATGCACGCGGCCACACGTTGCGCGGCCGCAAGCACTATGCGATGAACCACTTGCGGCCATCGCGGCTCATCGAGATCGAGCGTTCGTGACGGCGTGCGGACAGGCCGCGCGTTGTTGCGCAGCCTGTCCGCCAAAACGCGCTTACTTGTCCTTCTTCTCGCCTTCCTCGTCGGACTCGATGCGCGTCACGCCGCCGGTCGCGGGCGGGTCGCTCGCCGGAAACGTGTCTTCCACTGCCTTGTCGACGATCTCTTCATCGCGCTCGGAAGTGGGATTCTGTTCCTTGGTGTTGCTCATTGTCGGCTCCTTTGTCGTGCGCTCGCGCGTGGCGAGCCGTTGGTGTCGTAACGCAATGCAGCAACGTTCGTTCCAGACGGCGCGGTCCAGGCACACCGATTGCGCTTGGCGGTAGTTGCAAACAAATCGGGAAGACGGACCGCGTCAATCGAACGAGAAGAGGAAGGCCAACATGAGCACGAGCCAGGCATACGACGATTACAACGCCCCTGCCGCAACTGCCGGCACTCCCGCGCAGGCGCCGCTGGAAACGCGCGCCGCCGCGCCCGGACGAACGTCGGCGGAGCAACGGTTTCGCACCGCGCTCGCGTGTCTCGGCGCAGCTTACGCCCTCTCGTGGGCCGAACTGGGGCTCTCCCTCGCGATGGGTTTTCCCGGCGATGCGGCGAGCCATCCGGTCGCGGCATCGATCGTTTCGCGCGTGCTGGTCGGCCTGCTCTATGTCTGCGTCGCGTCGAGGCTGCAGTGGGCGCGCTGGCTGACGGTTGCGCTCGGTTTCGCATCCGTCGGTCTCGTCGCGCCGACGCTCGCGATGCAATGGCACGTGTTCCCCAGCGCCGCCGTGCTGTCCGGCGCGATGCTGGCATGCCGGCTCGCCGCCTCGCTCTACCTGCTTTCGCCGATGCCGTCGCGCAAGGCTCGATAAGCGCCTGGCTTTTCTTCGCGCAGCGGCGCGTGCACAATGCGTGGCGATCCTCAACCGCAACGCATAGCGAGGCTGCACATGAAAATTGCCGTTATCGGCGCCACCGGCACGGTTGGCCGGGCCGTTTGCGCCGAATTGCAGGCGCGTCACGACATCATCGAGATCGGCGCGACGCGCGGGACGCATCGCGTTAATCTGCTCGATGTCGACAGCATCAGGCGTCTCTTCGACGGCATCCGCCGCGTGGATGCGATCGTCGCCACGGCGGGGCATGTCCACTTCGGCGAACTCGTGAAAATGACGCCCGCGCAGTTTCGCGTCGGCCTCGACGACAAGCTGATGGGCCAGGTCAATCTCGTCCTCACAGCCCGCGACTATCTGAACGATGGCGGCTCGTTCACGCTGACGAGCGGCATCGTCGGCGCCGAGCCGATCCTGCAGGGCGCGAGCGCGGCGGCCGTCAACGGTGCGATCGAAGGCTTCGTGCGCGGCGCGGCAATCGAGATGCCGCGCGGTCTGCGCATCAACGGGGTCAGTCCGACGGTTCTGACCGAGGCGCTGGAAACGTTCGGCCCGTATTTTCGCGGGTTCGAAGCGGCGAGCGGTGCGCGCGTGGCGCTTGCATACAGCCGCAGTGTCGAAGGGGCGGAAACGGGGCGCGTTTATAAAGTTCACTGAACATGCAAAGCGCTGCCATGCAATGGACGCGTGACGAATACCGCGTGAGCACCGACGTCGATACATTCGATTTCGGTGTCGTCCACCGTTATCTGAGCGAAGCGGCGTACTGGTCGCCGGGCATCGCCCGCGAGACGGTGGAGCGCGCCGCCCGGCATTCGCTCGCGTTCGGGCTTTTCAGGGGCGAACGGCAGATCGGCTATGCGCGCGTCATCACCGACACCGCCACGTTCGCCTATCTCGCCGATGTGTTCGTGCTCCCCGAGCATCAGCGTGGGGGCCTCGGTACGTGGATGATCGAATGCATCATGGCGCATCCCGCCCTGCAAGGGCTCAGGCGAATGATGCTGGTCACGCTGGATGCACACGGCGTTTATGAGCGATTCGGCTTCGAGGCCCCGAGGCATCCGGAAAGAATCATGGAAAAGATCAGCCGCGCTTGAGCGTCGCGCGATTGTTCGCGTCCTCCGGATTCTCAATTCGACGCGCCGCCCTTTTTCCCGGCCGCCCGTCCTTCTACAGTGTGTCCTTCTTCGCGCCGGCCGTTTCGTCTGAACGCGCCGTGCGCCAGCTTTTCGACTGTCGACGAGCGAGGCCGCGGCCTTGCCGGCACTTTCCGGTTTCCATCGATATGCAACTTGACACGCCCACCGTCTCCGGCGCATCGGACGACTTTTCCACCACGATCCGCCAGTGGCTCGCCGTGCTCGCGGTCGCCGTCAGCGCGTTCGCGTTCGTGACGGCGGAATTCCTGCCGGTCGGCCTGTTGCCGCAGATCGCGCACGACCTGGGCGTGAGTCCCGGCATCGCGGGGCTGATGGTCACGACGCCCGGCGTGATGGCCGCGATCTTCGCGCCGACGCTCATCATCGGCGCGGGCCGCATGGACCGTCGATATGTGTTCCTGCTGCTCACCGCCGTCCTCTTCGTTTCGAACGTGGTGTGCGCGATGGCCCCCGGCTTCGCGATGATGCTCGTCGGGCGCGCGATGCTCGGCGCCGCGCTCGGCGGCTTCTGGACGCTCGCGACGGCCGCGGCTCCGCGCCTCGTGCAAGGCAGGGACGCGGCGAAGGCCACGGCCATCATCCTGACGGGCGTGACGTTCGCGACGGTCATCGGCGTGCCGCTCGGCATCTTCATCGCCTCGTTCTCGTCGTGGCGGCTTTCGTTCGCCGCGACCGCGGGGCTCGTCGCCGTCGCACTGATCGCGCAGGCGCTGCTCGTGCCGCGGCTGCCGTCCGCGTCCGGCCTGCGCGTTCACGACTTCAAGGCGCTGCTTGCAAGGCCGCATGCGCGGCTCAGCATGTTGATGGTCGCGTTCGCTTTCGGCGCGCACTTCTCGACGTACACGTACATTGCGCCATTGCTCGAACAGGACTTCTCGCTGAACGCGATCACGTTGCTGCTGCTCGGCTTCGGCGTCATCGGCTTCTTCTCGAACGCGCTGATGTCGGCGATGGTCGCGAAGCACCTCGTGAAATCCGTGGCCGTGATGATCGTGCTGCTGCTGGGCGCAATCGTATCGATGCTGCTGCTCGGACATTCGCACATCGGCGAGACGGCGGCCATGCTGATCTGGGGCGTCGCGTTCGGCGCGTTGCCGCTGTGCTTCAGCGTGTGGATTCAGCGCGGCACGGCGGACTATCCGGAGGCCGGATCGGCCATGTTCGTCAGCATCATTCAGGTGGCGATCGCAACGGGCTCCGCAGTGGGCGGCGCGATCGTCGACCGCGCGGGCGTGGAAACCGACTTCATGCTCGGCGCGGGCCTCGCCGTGCTCGGTCTCGTGACCTTGCAACGCGTGACCGCGCTGGGCCGTCCGGGCATGACGCATTCGGCCGAGAGCCGGTGCGAGCCGTCCCTCGACTGAGGCAGCGCGTCACGCTGCTTCAGCATCCCTGCGTATTCACGAACAGCGAATACAAGCCATGACTCGCCGCCATGAAGAGCCGGTTGCGATGCCGCCCGCCGAAGCACACGTTCGCGCATCGTTCCGGCAAATCGATATGGCCGATGGCCTCGCCTTGCGGCGTGAAAACGCGCACGCCGTCGAGCTCGGCGTCGCCCATGCCCCAGCCGCACCACAGATTGCCGTGAATATCGACGCGAAAGCCATCGGGCGTGCCGGGGCCGGCGTCGATCAGAAGGCGCGGCTTGCCGAGCGCGCGGCCACCGTCCAGCACGTCGAACGCGAATATCTTGCGCGGCGTCGAGCGCGAGTCGACGACGTACAGCACAGATTCATCCGGTGAGAACGCGAGTCCGTTCGGGCCGGCGAAGTCATCGATCATTTTCGTGATCTCGCCGCTCCGGCCATCGACGCGATACACGCACGGCTTGAGTTGCGCCTCCTGCTTCTCGCCCTCGTAATAGCCGTCGATGCCGAACACGGGGTCGCTGAACCAGATCGATCCGTCCGACTTCACGACAACATCGTTCGGTGAATTGAGCGGCTTGCCGTCGAAGCGATCCGCGAGCACCGTGATGGAGCCGTCGTATTCGGTGCGTGTCACGCGCCGCGTCAGGTGTTCGCAAGTCACAAGCCGCCCCTCGCGATCGCGTGTGTTCCCGTTCGCGTTGTTGGACGGCTTGCGAAACACGCCGACCTGGCCGCTCTCCTCGTCCCATCGCAGAATGCGATTGTTCGGGATGTCGCTCCACAGCACGTAGCGGCCATCGCCGAACCAGACCGGCCCTTCCGACCAGCGCGCGCCCTGATAGAGACATTCGACCGAAGCCGAAGCGATGCGCAGCGCGTTGAAGCGCGGATCGAGCACGCGAATGGCGGGGTCGGGGTAACGGCGATCGGATGAAGGCATGAAGCGGTCCTTTGCAGAAAGTGAAGTCAGTCACGAGACATGGATGCAAGCGCGGCTGCGGATCGGCGCAAGCCGTCGAAAATGCGTTCCGCCACGCGCGACGGGAAATCGCCCGGCAATTTCGCGGCGACTTCTTCGATCGCGCCGGGTGTCCGTTCGATGAGGCTTTCGATGATCGGCTCCGCGTCGTCGGCGAAACCGCAACGCGCGGCCATCGCGTTGAAGTGCCGCCGCTGGATGTCGCGGAACGCATAGTGCCGGCTCTTGCCCGGAATCGCCATCGCGAGTTTGGCCTTGTGCCATGACCACTGGTTCGCGCCGTCGCCTTCGACAGGCCAGATCGACATGACGTCGTAAAGCGGCGTGAGCCGGTATTGTCCGCCCGCGAGCAGGCGGATGCTGAAGTTCTTGGCGTGCCCGTCCGGCGCGGCAAGCAGCGAGAAAAGAATCTGCGATGTCACCAGCGTTCGGATGTCGCCGCGCGCATCGACCGATTGCTGCAACACGCGCGCGAGCTGCAGCACGCCCGGCCCGCCATCGTGCTCGTACTTTTTGTGCGGCGGCAAGCCGGCGACCTGGCAGAAGTCTTCCTGCGGCAGCCGCACGATCCAGTCGCCGCCGGCATGCAGCCTCCGGTCGAAGCGTTCGACGACGAGCACGCGGCGCTGCCCGAAAGTGGCAATGTGACAGTTCGCAACCGGCAAGCCGTATGCGCGGAGTATCGCCATGCACAGCCATTCGTTCTCGATGGATGTCGTCAGGTCCGCGCGCCGGTTGCCGACGAGCCCGAGCGGCAGCTTCAGGATATGCGTGGTCGGCGTCGCGCCGTGCGGCTTCAGCCATCGATCGCCGTGGCGAAGCAGTGCGGTCTTCTCCTGCGCGCCGGCGAGCGAAATGCGAAAGTCGTCGTCATCGTGAGCGCCGGACAGGCCGCCGCCGGCCGTCTGGTCGAGCAGCATTTCGATCTCGTGATCATCGAGCGGCGTTCCCTCGATGCTTCCACGCCGAAGGGCGATTCGTCTTCCCCCAGCAACTGCACCGCGCCGACACAGTCGCGGCCGATCGCCCGCAACAGATCGAAGGCGTCGACACTGTCGGTGCTGAAGCGCTGCGCGATTCGGCGGCGGATCGCGTCGCTGTCGGGGAGCAGGTTGTCGAAATAATTGAGCACTTCGCCGCCGCGCAGTGGCGCGCCGTCGAGCGGGAGCGGCAGCGACAAGGACAGCGGACGCGCTTGCGGCGATGTGAGCCAGTCCGCGTCATATTGAAGTTCGGGCGCGCCGCGCGCCGGCAAGCGCCAGGTTGCGATGCGCTCGCCATTCGCCCAGACGGACAACGCCCGCGAATGCGACTTTCGGCCAGCCGTCACCATGATTCGGCGGGCGGGCTCGTTTGCGGCAGTTCCGGCCGGTCTTGCACCACGAGTTGTAATCCGTATGCTCCGAGCATCGCGAGTAACTGATCGAGAGTCAGCGCGCCGGGATTGCGTTCCAGCGTCGAAACGCGGCTCTGGCTGATACCGAGCCGCGATGCGGCCTGCGCCTGCGTCAGACCGGCGCGCCGCCGGCCGGCGGCGAGCAGTTTTTCCAATTGAGCGGGCGTTGCGACGACCTGTTGCATGAGCGTATCTGCGTGACGAATAAATGCACTTTATTCGCGACACAAATAAACGTCAAATACTTCTCCCGCAGATACGTCCGGCTCAGTTCGGCCCCAGTTCGCCATCCCTCAATCGCCACAGGTTCAGCGGGTTGTCGTCCGCCAGCGCTTGCGGCAACAGCGGCGCGGGCAAATCCTGGTAACAGACGGGCCGCAGGAACCGCTCGATCGCCATCGCGCCGACCGATGTCGACCGCCCATCGGACGTCGCGGGGAACGGGCCGCCGTGCACCATCGCGTACGCCACCTCGACGCCCGTCGGAAAGCCGTTCGCCAGGATCCGCCCGACCTTGCGTTCCAGCACCGGCATTAAACGCCGCGCCAGATCGATGTCGTCGTTGTCCATCAGCAGCGTCGCGGTCAACTGGCCTTCGAGCGTGCGCGCGACCGCGATCATCTCGTCCTCGCTCTCGCACGCCACGATCACGGATGTCGGGCCGAAGATTTCGTCGGCGAGCTGCGGCGTCGCGAGAAACTGCTCCGCGCTCACCCGATACAGCGCCGGCAACGCGCCGCTCGCCGCATCGCTTTCCTTGCCCGTCGCGACGCGCTGCGCGCCCGACGCGTCGCGATGCGCGATCCCATCCGCATAAGCCGCCGCGATGCCCGCCGTGAGCATCGTCTGTGCTTCCTTTTTTTCAAGGGCGGCCGTGGCGTTGTCGACGAAATCGTCGAGTTTCGCATCCGCCAGCGCGAACACGAGCCCCGGATTCGTGCAGAACTGGCCGACGCCGAGCGCAACCGAATCGATATAGCCGGCGGCGAGCGCATCGCCGCGCGTGGCGAGCGCGCCCGGCAGCGCGAAGATCGGATTCACGCTGCTCATTTCGGCGAAAACGGGAATCGGCTCGCGGCGTTTCGCGGCGATATCCGCGAGCGCGAGACCGCCGCGCCGTGAGCCGGTGAAGCCGACCGCGCGGATCGCCGGATGTGCGACGAGCGCCTCGCCAATCGCATTGCCCGAGCCGACGACCAGCGAGAACACGCCTTCGGGCAGGCCGATGTCGGCGACTGCTTTCTGCACCGCGCGTCCCACGAGTTCCGATGTGCCGAGATGCGCCAGATGCGATTTCACGACGACCGGACAGCCCGCCGCGAGCGCCGCCGCCGTATCGCCGCCCGCGACCGAAAAGGCCAGCGGAAAGTTGCTCGCGCCGAACACGGCGACCGGGCCGACGGGAATCTTCTGCAAGCGCAGATCGGGACGCGGCAGCGGCTTGCGATCCGGCTGCGCGGAATCGAGCGTCGCCGAAAGCCAGCGCCCTTCCCGCACGAGCGATGCAAAAAGCCGCAACTGCGCGACGGTGCGGGCGCGTTCGCCTTCGAGCCGCGCCTTCGGCAGCGCGGATTCCGCCTGAGCGCGCTCGATGAGCGCATCGCCCAGTGCGATGACGTTGTCCGCGATGGCTTCCAGAAACTGTGCGCGCGCCTCCAGCGGCGCGTGCCGATACGGATCTAACGCGGCGTCGGCAAGTTCGCACGCGCGGTCGACTTCCGCCGCGCCGCCACCGCCGAAGACAGGTTCGAGCTCGACGTTGCGGGCGGGGTCGAACGCGCGGAGCGTGGCGTCGGCGCCCCGCACGGCCGACGCGCCGATCAGCATTTCTCCGGTGATCATCATGGTGAATCCTCCGTGCTGGTGATGCAGCCCGCTGAGCAGGCGGCAGGGATGCTGCGAGCGGGCGACGCATTGCGTGTGCCAAAGCGGTGCGCGCCCTGCAGACGGACACGGGACCGTAAGAAGCGTTCCGTCACCGCCTGACGGCCCCGTTCACCCCTTCCCGACCTTCCGAAACGTTATATGCCCGATCCGCCGCACCAGCAAAACCGCGACCAGCGCGGCCACTGCCGTCAGCATCGTGCCGATGTGCACCGCCTGCACGAGCGCATCGCGGGCGGCGTCGAAGAGCGCGGAGGCATCCAGCCCGGCCGAGCGCAGATCGTGCAGCAAGGTATCGCGCAACGCTTCGTCGACGAGAATGCGCGGGTCCACGAAGCGCGGCTGCCATTGCGCCGATGCCGCCGCGCCCAGCACGCTGACCGTGCGCTCGACGACGTTCGCGTAGTGATGCGCGACGATCGTCCCGACGATGCTCGTGCCGAGCATGCCGCCGACCATTCGGGTCGACTGCAGCAGCGCAGTGGTGATGCCGAAGCGCTCTCGCCCCGCGATCTCCTGCCCGAACACGTTCATGTTGTTCAGCACGAAGCCGAGTCCGATGCCGACCGCGGCCATCGGCAATTCGATCCACACATGCGGCGTCGACACGCGCGCAAACGACAGCCCGACCGAGGCCAGCACGAGCAGCGTGAAACCGATGGTCAGGATCTGCGTCGGCTTGCGCAAATGGATCACGATCCGGGTATTGATGAAGCTGCCGAGCGCGATGCACGCGGCGATCGGCGTGGCGAGCAGGCCGGCTTCCTGGGGCGAGAGCCCGAAGCCGCCCTGCAGCAGCAGCGGCGCGAAGAAGATCAGCGAGAACATCACGAAGCCCGCCATGAAGGAGAGCGTGAACAGCGTGACCAGATGCGGATCGCGGAAGATATCGAGCGGAATGATCGGATGAGTCGCGCGCCGCTCGCAGACGAGCAGCGCCGCCGCGCCCGCGATCACCGCGCAGCCGAGCGCGATGTTGCCCGTCGAGAGTCCCGATTTCGGCACGGACTCGATCAGCGCCTGGAAGCCGCCGAGCACGAGCGCGACGAGCGCCGCGCCGAGCCAGTCGATCTTCACGCCGCCTTCGCGCGGCCGGTGCAGATTCGGCAGATGCGACCAGATGAAGTACAACGCCGCCGCGCCGACCGGCAGATTGATCAGGAACGTCGAGCGCCAGCCCCAGTGCTGGCTCATCCATCCGCCGAGCGACGGCCCCGCCGCCGTGCCGATGCCGTATGCCGCCGCGAGCACGACCTGCCATCGCACCCGCGTGCGCGGATCGGGGAAGAGATCGGGGATGGCGGCGAACGCGGTGCCGACCATCATTCCGCCGCCTACGCCCTGCAGTCCCCGCGACAACGCCAGAAACAGCATGTTCGGCGCAAGCCCGCACAGCACCGAGGCGACGGTGAAGGTCACGACCGCCGCGATGACGAACCGCTTGCGGCCAAAGTAATCGCCGAGCCGCCCGAACACCGGCACCGTGACGACGGACGCCAGCAGATAGGCGCTCGCAATCCACGCGTAATACTCGAAGCCGTGCAGTTCCGCGACGATCGACGGCAGCGCCGTGCTCACCACCGTCTGGTCCAGCGCGACGAGCATGTTGACGAGTCCGATGCCGAGCATCGCGTAGAGGGCGGTTCGGAACGCAAGCGCGTGCGGCTGGGGTTCGGTGGTGCGGTCGTCGGTCATGCGGCGTGTTAAGCGGGCGCTGAGTCGGTGGAACCACGGATTGTACGGCGTCGCTTGCGACAGATCGACTCATCCTGAAAACTGCGCGGTCTCGCGACACGACCGCCGCGCTATGCTGAAAGCGCGTATCGCCGCGATGCAAGCGCCACGCCACGCGTCGGCCGGCATGCGCCCGACATTCTCACCGCACGAGGAACACGCCATGTTCAAACGCATCATCGTCGCCATCGACGGCAGCCGCACGTCCCAGCACGCCTTGAATACCGCGCTCGATCTCGCTGTCACGCATCACGCGGTCGTCCAGCCGTATTGCGTCATCGAAAGCGGGCCGATGGTCATGGACGTGCCGGGCTACGATCCGTCCGCGCTGCAGAAGGGCCTGACCGAACAGGGCGAAGCCGTTGCGCGGGAAGCCGCCGAAGCGATGAAGGCGCGCGGCGTTGCGGGCGATGTCGCGACCGTCGAGGCCACCGCCAGCGACGACGTCGCCTCGCTCATCATCGCCGCCGCCCACGCGTTCAACGCCGATCTGCTCGTGATGGGCACGCATGGCCGCAAGGGCTTCAAACGGATGATTCTCGGCAGCGTTGCGGAGCGTTGCCTGCGTCAAGCCAGCTTGCCGGTGCTGTTGATTCCCTCGGCGGCAAATAATTCGGACAACGCCTCTACCGCATGATGTGAAGATTGTGCAAGCGCCGGGGGCGCGGCATTTTTTCACGCGGTCGGCCGGGCTTGCTATGGGACAATCAATTTGTCATCCATCAAGAAACCGAGCTCGCCATGTCTGATCCGATCCTCCCCCGGCGGCAAGCGGCGCACTGTTCCAGCTGCGCAATGCGCCATCTGTGCATGCCCGAAGGCCTGTGCGCCCGGGACGTCACCAAGCTGGAACACATCATCTCCGTGACGCGCAAGATTCGTCGCGGCGATGCGCTCTTTCGCACCGGCGACACGTTCGATTCGCTCTACGCGGTGCGCTCGGGTTCGCTCAAGACCGTCGTCACGAATGACGGCAGCCGCGACGGCGGACGCGGGCGCATGACCGGCCTGCTGCTCGCGGGCGATGCCCTCGGTCTCGACGGCATCGGCGATGGCCGCCACACGTGCGACGCCATCGCGCTGGAAGACAGCTCCGTCTGCGTCGTGCCCTACGCGCTTTTCGAGCGCATGTGCCGCGAGACGGATTCGCTGCAACGGCGCATGCATCGCATGATGAGTCAGGCGATCAATCGCGAAGCCGAACACGTCGTGCGGCTGGGCATGCTGCGCGCCGACGAGCGCGTCGCCCGCCTGCTGCTCGACATGTCCGCGCGGCTCGCGCGGCGCGGGTACGCCACTGCGGAATTCACGATGCGGATGACGCGCGACGACATCGGCAGCTATCTCGGCATGACGCTCGAAACGGTGAGCCGCACGCTATCGCGCTTCGACAAGCTTGGACTCATCGAGGCGCAGGGCAAATCCATCCGCATCCGCGACTTCGACGGGCTGCGCGGCATCTGACAATCGCCTGAGCGCGCCGGTTCGCTCGCCACAGCCGAACAAACGCCGCAATCCGGCGCGCTGGCACGAACTTCGCTAAACACTGGCTGTTTCATGCAAGCGAGCAGGCGTTTTGACGCCTGTTCGAATCCTATGCAATGCTCTCGGCTTGCACCGGAGACAGAGCGAAATGAATCGCGAACCATCCCTGCGTCATCCTTTGCTCGAGCGGCTCGCGGAAGCGCGCCGCGTGACCGACGAACTCTTCGACATCGTCAGGCGCGAGCATCTTTACGACCGGCCGATCGCCGAGCGGCATCGCATCGTCTTCTATATCGGCCATCTCGAGGCGTTCGACCGCAATCTGTTCGACAAGCGCCTCTTCGACCTCCCGAACGCCGATCCCGCCTACGACCAGCTGTTCGCGTTCGGCATCGATCCCGTCGATGGCGGCCTGCCGACCGATCAGCCGGCCGACTGGCCTTCGCTCGACGAAGTGCAGGCTTACAAGGCGAAAGTGCGCGCGGATATCGACGCCCGTTTCGATCCGCTCAAACTCGTCGCCGACCCCGTTTCCGCGGACGAGCCTGCCGCGAAGCTGCTCGAAGTCGCGATCGAACATCGGCTGATGCACGCGGAAACGCTTGCGTACATGCTGCATCAATTGCCGGTCGACAGAAAAATTGCGCCGGCCAATGCGATATGCGAACGGACATCGGACCGCCCGCTCGTGCATGAAACCGTGCGCGTTCCCGAAGGCACGGTCACGCTGGGGCTTTCCCGCGAGAGCGGACGATTCGGCTGGGACAACGAGTTCGACGAAATGCGCGTGGACGTGCCGGCGTTCGATATCGACCGCTACATGGTCACGAACCGCGATTATCTGCGCTTCATCGATGCGGGCGGCTACTGGAATCGCGACTACTGGAACGACGGCGACTGGGCGTGGAAGGAGCGACATCGCATTGCGCATCCGGCGTTCTGGATTGCGGGCGACGAAGCCGTCGACGACGCCGGCAGCGCCGAATCCGGCTGGAAGCTGCGCACGATGTTCGAGGAACTCCCGCTTCCGCTCGACTGGCCGGTCTACGTGAGCCATGCGGAAGCCAGCGCCTACGCACGCTGGGCGGGCAGGAAGCTGCCCACGGAAGCGCAGTGGCAACGCGCGGCCATCGGCGCGCCGCATGTGGCGGAAGGCAACTTCGATTTCCGCCGATGGGACCCGACGCCGGTGCAGGCGCATCCCGAGAACCGCAGCGCGTTCGGCGTCGAGGGACAGTTCGGCAACGGCTGGGAATGGACATCGACGACCTTCGGCCCGCTCGACGGCTTCGAGCCGTTCCCGTTCTATCTCGGCTACTCGGCGAATTTCTTCGACGGCAAGCACTTCGTCATCAAAGGCGGCTCGCCCCGCACGGCGGCGTGCATGTTGCGGCCGAGCTTCCGCAACTGGTTCCAGGGGCATTATCAGTACGTGTATGCGGGCTTTCGCTGCGTGAGCGAGCCAGCCGTCTGAAGATTCTTCGCCGATGGGCTTGTATATCGAGTGCGGGGTCTCTATAATGCGCGGCTCAACAGGCTCGTAGCTCAGCTGGTTAGAGCACCACCTTGACATGGTGGGGGTCGTTGGTTCGAGTCCAATCGAGCCTACCAACGCATATGCTGTAGAAAAATCGCCGCGTTTATCGCGGCGATTTTTTTGCTCACTCTTTTTCCTTCCCTCTCCTGCTTCGCTAATCCCACATGTTCCGGAACGCCACAGCGGCGATCACGGGTACGGTCAGCACGAGCGGAATCGCGAAGTACGGCACTTCCAGATTGACCGTCCAGCTATAGATCAGCCAGCCGATACCGAGCGCCAGCGTGCCGATGCCGACCAGCGCCGAGAGGACATTGAGCGACCGCTTCGACAAGCGCCTGCGGGACGTTTCTTTACTCGAAGTCGGTTCCATGATGACGGTGAGCGCTTCATGCGCGAGACATATACATCGAAGTTTATACCGCTCGCCGGCGCGGCGTAGCGCGGTCCGAAACCATGACAAAGCGCCGCCGGTTCGCGAAAGGAACCGGCGGCGCGCGTTCTTCGGGCGGCTCGATCAGAAGTCAGTCGTCATCGACAGAAGCACCGTTCGCGGCGCGCCTTGCGTCAGATAACCGCCGATCGTCGACGACCAGTACGACTTGTTGGCCACGTTGAGCACGCTCGCTCGGAACGTCGTCGGCTTGCCGAACAGCACGGTCGCATAGCGCGCGCCGAGGTCGAAGCGATCCCACGCAGGAATCGACAGCGTGTTCGTCACGTTCAGATACTGCGAGCCGGTATGAATCCAGCGCGCCGTCAAGGTGAGGCCGTTCAGCACCGGCACGTCGTATTCCGCATTGACGTTGAACATGAAGGTCGGCACGCCGATCGGCATGTTGCCGTCCGTCGTCGCGCTGCCGGTGTCGAGCTGCGTCGCGTGGATGTACGTCGCCCCCGCGATCAGCCGAACGCCGCGCAACGGCTCGCCGTAGATCGACGCCTCCACGCCGCGATGCCGCTCGTTCCCGTTATCGACGAAATAACCGGCGCTGTTCGTGTACGTCAGCGGCTTCTCGATCTGGAACAGCGCAAGCGATGCGCCGTACTTGCCGTTGTCGTACTTCGCGCCGACTTCGTACTGCTTCGACTTCTGGGGCGGCAGTTGCTCGCCGAAATTGACGGCCGTGTTCGGCGCGGAATCCCCGATCGCAAGCGCCTCGCTGCGATTCGCGAAGAACGCCACGTTCTGCCACGGCTTGACGACGAGGCCGAAGAGCGGCGTCGTGATCGAATCGTTATAGGCGCGGGTCTGCTTGCCGGTGTAATCGAACGTGTTGGTGTGCAGTTCCTGATAGCGCGCGCCGACGGTGAACAGCACGCGATCGTTCAGGAAGCCGAGCGTGTCCGACACCGATGCGCTGCGCATCAGATTGAGCGCCGTCGTGCCCGGATCGGCCAGATTGCCGGCCGACAGCGTGCTCGCCGGATACGGCACCTGCGGCGTGTCGTAGAGGCTCGTCGGGAACGCGCCGGCGAACGTATAAGCCGACATCGAATCCACCCGCACGATCGACGCGCCCGCCGTCACGAAATGCGATACCGGCCCGGTGTTGAAATGGCCGCGCACGCCCGCTTCCGCCGAGCTGCCGTCTTCCTTGTGCGGCACGCCGAGCCGCGATGCGGTCGTGGCCGTACTGGATACGGTCGGCGACGAATACTCGCCGTGCTCGTCCGTGTGCCGCATGCCGCCCGCGATATAGGCCGTCCAGCCAGGCAGGAAGTCGTATTCCGCGCGCAGGATGCCGACGGTATCCTCGATGGAACTGAAGCTCCAGGTCTGCGCGTAGTTGTAGGTCGCCGACGGCGTTTCGGGAATGAAATTGCCGCTGACGTTCACCGTCGGCCGGCCGCCGTTCACGCGCTGCCGCTGATAGAGAAAGTCGCCGTAGAGACGCAGCTTGTCGCCGCGCCAGTCGAGCGAAACGGCCGTGGTGTTGTCGCGGCGATGTTCACCGTCGATGCTCGTTTCGCCGTCGTGATTCGCCTGATTCACGCGGATGCCGAACTGCCCTTCGCTGCCGAAGCGCCGTCCCACGTCGACATGCGCGCCGATTTCGCCCGACGCCGTGCCTTCGAGCGTGACGCGCGTGAGCGGCTTGTCGTCCGCGCGCTTGAGCTGCAGATTCAGCCCGCCGCCGACGGCCGATCCGTTCGGCGACGCGCCGTTCAGAAACGTATTCGCGCCCTTGAAGACATCGACGCGCTCCAGCGCATCGGTTGCGACGAGCTGGCGCGGCGTGATGCCGTACAGGCCGTTGAGCGAGACATCGTCGCCATCGAGCTGAAAGCCGCGGATGATGTACGTCTCCGCGAAGTTGCCGAAGCCGTAGGCGGTACGCACCGCCGGATCGTTCGCGAGCACGTCGCCGATGGTGCGCGCCTGCTGGTCCTCGATCAGCTTCGACGTGTACGTCGTCATGCTGAACGGCACGTCGAGCGTGCGCTGCTGGCCGAGCACGCCGAAATCGGCGCCGCGCGCGACCTGGCCGCCCGCGAAGGTCGGCGCGAGATCGCCGGGAAGCTGCTCTTTGCTCGCCTCGACGCGGACGGCCGGCAGCGTGTTTTCAGCCGACGGCGCGGCGTCGGCGCCGGCTGCGGTCTGGGCATGGGCCGGAAAGGAAAAAGCGACGGCAATCGCCGCGACGATGACGGCGCGATGCGACAGCGCCTTCGCAGGCGCGGCCTGCAAGGTTTGCAAACGGAGAACAGGCATGAATCGGAGAAAACGTCGGTGTTGGTCGGTTCCGGCCCGGGGCGTCGAAGGAATCCGGGCGGCGTTTTTCTTGGGTCGTTACCGGCAATCGGAGGCGCGTGACGGCTCGACTTGTCGCCGGATTCTAACGTAAATAAGAGTCGTTATCATTTAAATAACGCGCGGCTTTGCGGAATCGCAACGCGTTCGGTGCTCAGGCGTCAGGACGACAGCGAGCGGCCGCGCGCCGCCCGCGCATCGGCGGCGGCGGCCGAGTGACGGCGCGCGGCGCGTTTTCGCATCCAGATGATGAGGCCCGTTGCGCTCAACACCGCGACCGCGACGCCGACCGCGCTGATCAGAATGCGCCCTGTCAGCCCGATAATGCGCCCCGAATGAAGCGGAAACTGCGCCTGCATGAAGACATCGCCTGCGGAACCGCGGCCTGGAATGGACGATCCGGCGAGCGTTCCGGTGTGGCCGTTGTAGTAAAGCCAGGCATTGCCGAGGCCGCCATCGCCGTGATCGTGGCCCGGTGCAAAGAAGCCGACGCCGTATGCCTGCATCGCGGGCACGTAGTACAGCGCGCCCATCGGCTCCGCGACGTTTTCGCGCTTCGCATCGCGCGCGGCGGTTTCGATGATTTGCGCGCGCGTCGCGGCCGGCTGGCCGGGCGGCGCGGCCCGCATCAGCTCCGCGTTCTCGAGAAACGATGGCGACAGCTTCGAGAACGCGGACACGATGGGCCGCACGACCGGATCGGCGAGGTTCATCGAAACCGACGTGAGCGCCATCATCAGCAACAGCGCCCAGATCCAGACGCCGCCCGAGCGATGCAGATCGAACGTCAGCGCATAGCCGCCGCGCCGGAAGCGGAACGCGAGCGACTTGCGCCACGCCTTGACGCTCGGAAACGACAGCACGAGCGCGATGCCGCTATCGAAAAGCCAGATGATGCCGACGATGCCGAGGAGCCACGTGCCCGTATCGAAGCCGGCGAGCACCGGCAGATGCAGCGTGTAGTGCAGTTTGTAGAGGAACGGCATCAGGTCGATGCGCGCGAGCGACACCGCGCCCCACATCCGCCGCGCCTGAACTTCGCCGGTGGCGGGGTCGACGGCGATCTGGTTGTAGTCGACCGCGTACGGCGCGCCCGTCGACGGATTCGTGCGCGGCCACACCATCATCTGCGTGGTATGCCCCGCCTCGACGCCGAGCGGCAGATAGGTCACTTCGACGCGCGGATCGGCGGCTTCGACGCGCCGCGCGAGTTCCAGCGGCGGCAGCGGCGCGCCGTCGGTGCGTGCGTGGAAGAACGACGGATTCAGAATCGCATCGATTTCGTGATCCCACGCGATGACCGCACCGGTCAGCCCCGAGACGAACAGGAACAGCGCGGTCGCGACACCAAACCAGCGATGCAGGCGGACGAGAACCGGCCTCATGCTTGCATTGCCCTGAAACGGAGGTTGCGCGCGGCTGCGATCATTCGACGCTCTTTGGTAAATAGGAATTATTCGCAATGTTATACAGGACCGGCGATGCGGACAAGCGTTTCGTAAGGCGGCGACATCCGGCGAAACAAATGCTGCGTGGTTTTTGACAGGCGCCGTCACTACAGTGGGTTCATTCGCAACCACTCAGGGCGACAGCATGAAACTGATCGGGAAGTTATCGATGTATGTGCTCGTCATCGTGCTCGCGGCATCGATGATCGAAGCGCTGATTCTCAGCCGCGTCCGCAAGGGGACCGCCCGTGCATTCGACTGGCACGAAGTGTTGATTTCTCTCGCGGATCTCGCCGGCCGCAAATTGCTTGCGTTTCTGCCGCTGTCGCTCGCGACGCCGGTGGTCGCGTTCGCGTGGGAGCATCGCATCCACACGGTGACGAGCAACGCGCCGCTGACGATCTTGCTGCTGTTCATCGGCATGGAGTTCTGCTACTACTGGTATCACCGCGCTTCGCACACCGTGCGTTTTTTCTGGGCGACGCATGCAGTCCATCACTCACCGAACCAGTTGACGCTTTCTTCGGCCTATCGCCTCGGCTGGACGAGCAAGATCACGGGCGCCGCGATGTTCTTCACGCCACTCGTGTGGCTGGGTGTGAAGCCCGAAGTCGTGCTCGCGGCGTTGTCGATCAACCTGCTCTATCAGTTCTGGCTGCATGCGACGTGGATTCCGAAGCTCGGCTGGCTGGAATACGTGCTCAATACGCCTTCGTCGCATCGCGTGCATCACGCGTCCAATGCGGCTTATCTCGATGCGAATTTCGGCGGCGTGCTGATCGTGTTCGACCGCCTGTTCGGCACGTATGTCGAAGAGCGCGCGGATGAGCCGTGTCGTTATGGCCTTACGACGCCGACCACATCGCGCAATCCGATCGTCGTCGAGACGGAGCACTGGACGAGCCTCGCGAAAGACGTGCTGAGCGCGAAGAGCGTGTCCGACGCAGTGGGCTTCGTGTTGCGCCCGCCGGGCTGGCTGCCGGATGGCGAAGGAGAGACGACGGCCGAGTTGCAGAAGCGCGCGAAGGTGTCCTGAGGCTGCGACGGTTCTTCAAGCGAAGGCAGGACGAACGATCTCGATTATTCATCAAGCATCCTAAGCATTCATCGATTCAGGCCACCGGAAATTTTGCCCCGCGCCGCAAGCGAATGGGACCGCGAATGATCGATTCCGGCGATACCGTAACCGCCCCTTGCGTGATCACGATGCTTCCCTCTTGCGCCAGCCGCGCGGCGACCTGGCGTATCGCGGGCATCAGTTGACGCCATGCTGTTTCATCGTCGGGAATGAGTTGGCGGGCGACATCGGACGGGCAAATGGATGCAGTCGGGGCGCGCCGCCCGAGCAGTTCCAGCATGCATAGCTGAATGTTCCTGTCCGATATCTTCATCGCTCAACGCTCAAAAGCTGTGCCGAAGCCCCGTCATCACCGATAGTTGCGTCGACCCTCCCGCCGCGCTCACTCCGCTCACGCCTTGCAATTGCGCGCCAATGAGCCCGCCGCGATACAGCGAGTAATCAGCCTCGACATAGACATCGGTGCGGCGCGACAGGCCATGATCGGCGACCACCTGGAACTGTGTTGCGTGACCATCTCCGCTTGCGTTCTTGCCGTCCTGAAGCGTGCGCCACACGTTGGCCGACAAGTGCGTGCGCCTGCCGATCAACTGTGTCACTCCGCCAAAGAACATTTGCCGCGATGAAAACTGCGTGAATCCCAGCGCCGTCAATTGAGCCGGCGTATAAGGGCCGTTCGGAGCGTTACCCAGATAAGCCGCGTCCTCGCGATTCACCGCCCAGCCCGCGTTGACCGACGTGTTCCCGAACGTATAGGCTCCGCCCGCCGTCCATGACTTCATGTGCGCGGAGCTGTTCACCGCGTCGCGCGTGTCGAGATAAGCCGCACCCAGCCGCAACGGCCAGCCCGGCACGTAGGTCACGGATGCACCAATCTGGCTTCCCGCGCCATAAGCGCCGGCCACGCCGCCGAACGCATACGAGAGTTCCATCGTCACGTCCTGCCAGCGCGCCGTGTACTTGGCCATGTTGCTGGTCCAGACGCCCTGCGCCATGCCGACCTCCGGCCTGAAGACATACACCGTCGGCAGCCATGGATTGGTGACATAGGTCCGCAGCACGGCCGTCGCGAGCGGATTGACTTGCCGTCCCAGCGTCAGTCGCCCGAAAGTCGAGGACCTGACGCCGACGAACGCCGTGTTGAAGAATGGATAGGAAGGGTCAGTCGTCCCGCTATTCGGGAAGAAGCGATTCTCCAACTGAAAAACGACGCTCGCTCCACCGCCGATGTCTTCCGAACCAAGCAAGCCCCAATGACTTTCGCCGAGGCCGCCGTTCGAGAGTTGCAGGCGGTCGTTGCCGGACGTATCCGCATGAGTCGTGTAGCGCAGCGCCGTATCCACGAGTCCATAGAGCGTCACAGAAGACTGAGCTCGCGCATTGACACCAGAAAGCGCAAGCCCTGCGAGCAGTACGGCCAGCGGTCGCGGTCTCCGTTTGTTACCCAGGTTCATTGTCTGCCCATGTGCTTAGCGAACTTATTGCGGTCGATGCAGTGTCGAACGTACTGCAATCCGAATGCGAAGGCCGCAGACTACCAGCAACGCACACGCGCCAGCGAGTTCGTGTCTCATCGGTAAGAAACGCCTTGACTTTTGCCTTCACTCGCTAAGGAAAAAAGGGAACACGGAAATACTCATGTAAAACCTACTCGCCTCGTCGACACGGCGCTCCCGGCTTGGCGGCCGGGACACATCACGTCCCGCACGTTCGTGAGAATCTTGGTCGTCGCGTTTAGGGGCCAACCTTTATTCCCTAAAGCGGCGCACTTTTTTCTTTCTTTAATCCACGGGATAAAAAATGGACCGCATCGACTCAGCACTTCTCACCCAACACCTGGGCTTTTCATCGCTCGAACAGGACCTGACGCCCGACACCGTCAAGAAAACGGAAAGATTGCCGTTTACGATAAAAGTCGTGAGTGATCAGGCAGAACTCGAGAAGGCCGTCGCAATGCGCCGGGCTGCCTACGGGCGCCATTTGCCGGAATTCGCGGAAACGATGGACGTCGAGGCGCTGGACGCCTCGCCCGGTACGGTCGTGCTGCTCGCGCAATCGCGGCTCGACGGGGGCCCGCTCGGCACCATGCGGATTCAGACGAACGTTCTCGGACCGCTCGCGGTCGAGCAATCCGTCCGCCTGCCGGACTGGCTGAACGAGGCGCGTCTTGCCGAGGCTACACGGCTCGGCGTCGCGCGCGGTGCGATCGGCCGGATGGTCAAGGTGGCGCTGTGCAAGGCGTATTACATGTATTGCGTTCAGAACGATATCGACTGGATGCTGATTACCGCACGTTCACCGCTCGACCGGGAATACGAGGCGATGCTTTTCAGCGACGTGTATGGCCAGAACGAATTCCTGCCGATGACGCACGTCGGCGGCATGCCCCATCGCGTGATGGCCAAGCCCGTTGCGCTGGTCCGCCAGCGCTGGGCCGCGGTCAATCACTCGTTTTACGGCTTCTTCTTCGAAACCGATCACGTCGACATTGATGTCAGCGTCGCCGCGGCGCTCGATGACGCGCAAGGCTGCGCCGATTACAGCGCGCTGCAATCGCTGAGCGAAGCGTAAGGTAACGAACGTCCGCTCAGGCATGATCGGGCGGACCGGTGATCGGCGGCGTCGGCGCATTCGTGCTGTCGTTGCCGATTGTCGTAGCATCTCGATCAACGAGGCGAAAGCGGTAGTCAAGGAGGAAAGGGCAGCAAATGACAAGCGATAAGTGGACGTTTCGGGACCGGCTGACGAGTTGGGCGTTCCTGCGGTTCTCCGTATACGTAGCGCCGTTCGTGATCGCGCTCGGCACCATCGCGGTCATGTTCTGGGCGCCGCGCCAGTTCGACACCACAGGCACGGTTCCGCTTCACTTTCATGTCATCGCGGACCCTTCTGCGACGCTGCAGCCCGCCGACGCCATCGCCCGCTTGCGCGAGTCGGCGTCCACTGCCTCTGCGCGCTTCAGCACGCATCGCGCGGAAACGCCGTTCTGGTTCCTGCTCGAAGCGCCCGCACGCGACACCGGTGTTCCCGCGTTCATCGAGCTTCCGTCGCGGCACGCGCAAACGATATCCTGCTGGAGCACGGACGCGCTCCCTGCCCTGCTCGGCGCCGGCGACCGCTACGGCACGCGCGGCGACATTCGCTTCAACAAGGCAGGCTTTGCGCTGCGACTCGATGCACGCACGGGCGAAACGCCCATTCTTTGCCGCGGCACGTTTTCCGGGCCCGCGTATATCACCGCGACCGCGCTGAGCCGCGACAAGCTCGAAGAAACCACACTGGATTTCCAACAAGGTGCGTCGCTGATTACGGGCGGGCTGCTCACGCTCGCCATCTTCGTGTTCGTGACGGCGATCATCAATCACGAATGGACGTACGTCATTTTTGCCGCATGGCTCGTCGGCAATCTGCGCCTGACGGCCAACGCGATGGGGTTCGATACCGAATGGATGGGCCGCCTCATCCCGCCCGGCCATATTCAGTTCTTGCGTGAATTCACGTTCGCGTCGTACTACATCCTCACCGCGACGCTGTTCGTCGAGTTGTTCCGCCGCGAGCTCAAAGCGATCGGCCTGCGCTGGACGCTGCACGCCGTGCGCTACGGCGGCTGCATCCTGATGGCCGCTGCGTTCACGCTCAGTTACGCCCACTTCATTCCGGTGCTGTGGGCGAGCGCCAGCTTTTGTATTGTCGTCCTAACTTATTTTCTGGCGCAGCTCGTCTTCAAGGCGCGCTCTCGAACGGTGCTGTGGTATGTCGCGTCGATGGGCATCGTGCTGTTCGCGACGCTGTCGGAAGTGCTGGAGGCGGCGTTCGGCTTCAAGGGGCTGGCAGGCGCGCATAGTCCCGTCGTAACGGCGCTCTCGTCGAGCATGCTGTGCGCGTTCGCGATCGCCGAACGCATGCGTGAAGAGCGAGAACGCCGCCGTCAGATGCAGATCGAACTGCGCAATACATATGATGTCACGCCCATCGGTCTCTTCACGCTGAACGAGGAGCATTGCTTCGTTCGCGCCAATCCCGCGCTGCACGCGATGCTCGGCCTGCCTCATGCGCAAGACGGCCTGCATCGCTGGGCCGACTACTTCGCGACAGGCGCCGAGCGTGCGCTCGACGAACTCCTGCGAGGCGACGAATCGGCATCGATCGAAATCGAAGGCGCGCCGGGGACCACCACCGCCGGACGCCGCTATTCGCTTCGCGCCATCCGCGCGAACGGGTTCATCGAAGGTTCGCTCGAAGACGTGACGGACCGCTCGAAAGCGGTCGAACGCCTGCACTTCCTCGCCGAGCACGACCCGCTCACCGGGCTTCTGAACCGGCGCGGAATCGAACATGCCATCGCGCGGCAATGCGAACAGCGCGGCGCGTGGGCGCTCGCGTATCTGGATCTCGACCGCTTCAAGGTGTTCAACGACCTCTTCGGCCACAGCACGGGCGATGAGATCCTTCGGCATGTCGCCGCGCGTCTCGTCGAGCGTCTGGGCTCGCATGTGCCGATCGGGCGCATCGGTGGCGACGAGTTCGTGTGCGTGCTGGCCGACATGACGATCGACGATGCCATCGCGCGCTGCAAGGAACTCGTCACCGCGTTGAACGCGGCGCCGTTTCTCGTCGATACCCGCGCTTTCCAGGTAAGAGGATCCATCGGCGTCGTCGAGTGCTCGCATGGCGAACGCGGGCAGGACGCGCTCGCCTACGCCGACCGGGCCTGCCGCGCCGCGAAGCGCGGCGGCAACGCGCGGCTCGTCGCATTGCGCAAGGGTGCGCCCGCGTTCGAGGAACGCGCCGCCGAGATCAATCTCATCGAAGCGCTGGGCGAAAGCCGCTTGCCCGATGGACTCTTCCTCGTGATGCAGCCGATCATGTCGATGCACGCGCCGGGAGAAGCGCTCGACTTCGAAATGCTGCTGCGTCTGCGTACGCCCGATGGGGCCGTCGCGACTGCGGGCAAGCTGATCGCCGCCGCCGAGGACTCGGGCACGATCGTGCAGATCGACCGCTGGGTGCTGTCGACGACGCTTGCATGGCTGAGCGAGAACCGCGCATCGCTCGCAAGAACGCGCTTCGTCTGCGTGAATCTGAGCGGCGGCTCGCTCAACGACGAGCACTTCCTCGACGAGCTGTTCGCGCTCTTCTCGCGTTACGAGGACGTGGTGCACTACCTGTGCATCGAGATCACGGAGAGCGTCGCGCTGCACGACCTGGAGCATACGGAGCGCTTCATCGCACGCGTGCATGACATGGGCGCGAAGATCGCCATCGACGACTTCGGCGCGGGGCAGACCTCGTTGCGCTATCTGAAGAAGCTGTCGGCCGACGCGCTGAAGATCGACGGCGAGTTCGTGCGGACGATGTGCAATCATCCCGCCGATATCGCGATCGTCGAAGCGATCATCAATCTCGCGCGCAACCTCGGGATGCGCAGCATCGCCGAATGGGTCGAAGACGTGCAAACACTCGATGCGCTGAAAGAACTGGGTGTCGATTACGTGCAGGGTTTTGCGATCGCGAAACCACAAGAGGCCCGCGACATCCTGGCGGCCTCTTCCGCCGCGAGCTTCGTGACCAATGCGGAAGTCAAACGTTATCTGCAAGCGGAAACGGTATGACCTGCATGCGCCACGGAGGTGGCGCATGCACTTGCAGTGCGATTCAGCGCAACACGTCGCCGGTTTCGAGCTTTCGTATGCGCCGCTCAACATCGGCGAGATCTTTCGCGTCGGAAACATACGCATCGTGCCGCTTGCGTTCGCTCGCGTCGAGCCAGGCATCCAGTAGATAGAACAGGAACATGATCATGGCAGTACACCGTCTGGTCGTGTGATAGGGCTCGCGCCATCATGACTGCGCGAAAACATCCGTGCCGCAAATGAGCGTCCGGGCTTGCAGGGGTTCGAGCGCGGCCGCGAGCCGCCGGCCTTGCGCTTCGCTCACCATGCCGCTGAGCACATCGGCGAAGCGCGGGGCCTCCACGCCCGAAACGATGTACTGCCAACGATATGCATCGAGCACGCCCGCGCAGACGCGTGCCTCCTCGTCGTCGGACAACGCGCGGTCGAGCATCGAGAGGAAGCAGTGTGCATCGGCTGCGGCCTGCGTCTGCAATAGGCCGTCTATCGCACAGACGAGATCGATGAGATCGCCGACTGCCGCATCGCGCGCGGCTTCGTCGATGCGCGCATCTTCCCGCTGCCATTCGATTTCGTCGATGATCGCGTGCTGCGACTCCTCCTGCCAGTGAAACAGGAAGATGTCCTTGAAAAGCGGCGACATGCTGCTGTCGCTTTCCATGCTCTGCCGGTAGTGCACCTGCGTGACGATCTCGATGCAGCACGTCAGCGCAAGGATCGACCACGTCGACTTCGTGAGCACGAGCGCGGCGACGTCGTCGGCGTTGGCCGTGAAGCGATAGCCGTGCGGCATGGCCGCCGCGGCGAGCACATCGACACGGCGGAACAGTTCCTGATGCTTCAGCTCTTCGTCGGTGAATCGCACGATGGCTTCGAATGCGGTCTGATCGGCGAGCGCGTGGTCACGGCCCAGTTCGATCATCTTCGCGCCGATGAAGCGCTCGATCAGCCCGAACATGTTCGCGTAAGTGCGGCCCTGAATCTGCGACATCAGGCGGCGTTCGCCGTCATCGAGAAACGGCAGGCGTTCCGTTTCGCTCAGTCCTTCGGGCATGAACTTGTGCAACGGGTCGAAGTGACGGCCGCGTAATACGTCCCGGTCGATGTCCCAGCGAATGCGGCGCGATGCTTCGATGCATTTCATGTAGCGTTGCTGGGCGGCTTGAGGACTGAAGGCTTTCATGGACAACTCCGTGAACTGTCTATCGGAAGAGAAAGGACGGTTCGGCGGAAGAAGAATGAATGCGTTGCGCCACCGTCTGGAGATCATTCTGGGCAGACGCATGCGCGAAAACATGAGTCGCGCGTCCCGGTCGACGCCGGGATCGGGCGCGCAATACGTGTTAATGCGGGACACGTGTCCCGGCGAGCGTGGGTCTATGTCGAAACGTCGTCGAAGCCGGCGCGGCGCGCAAGCACGATCGCCTGTCCGCGGCTATCGACTTCGAGCTTCGAAAAGATGCTGGTGAGGTGATTGCGCACCGTCTTTTCGCTCAACGCGAGCCGCGCGGCGATCTGCGCGTTGTCGCGGCCGCCCGCCAGCAATTCGACGATGTCGCGCTCGCGCGGCGTCAGCATCGCGAAGGCGGGATCGGGCGCGGTCGTTGCCGGAAGAAACGCCCGCACTTCGTCGCGCCATCGCTGCCAGGCGGGTTCGGTTTCGAGCACGAGATGATTGTCGCTCTCGAGCGGCACGAACCGCGCACCCGGGATCATGCCCGCAATCAGGCGGCTCTCATCGAACGGAACGCGCGCATCGCCGCTTGCATGAAGCACGAGTACCGGGCATTCCACCTTCGGCAGCAGATCGAAGACATCGATCTCGTTGAAGACGCGCATGATGCGCGCCGCGTTGCGCGGCGTGGTCGTCATGCGTTCGAGTTCGTTGAACCAGCGATGCTGTTCCGGACTGCCGCCCGGTATGAACTGCGTAGTGAAGAACTGGCGAAACGCGGGATTGCTCTTGCCCCAGCCGATTTCCGCGAGGCGCACGAGCATCTCCGCTTCTTCGTGCAGCGCGAGATCGTCGGTGCGTTTGAGACGTCCTCGCGAATAGCCGCCGTGCAGCACGAGATGCGTCACGCGCTCGGGATGCGCAACCGCATAAGCGACTGCGATCGACGCGCCTTGCGATATGCCAAGCAGCGGAAAACGGTCGATCCCGCAGGCGTCGACGACGGTTTCGAGATCGCGCAGCCAGGCATCGAACGATATTTCGGCGACATCTCTATCGGAGAGACCACAGCCGCGCTGATCGTAGCGGATCAACGTGTGATGCTGGCACAACTCCAGCATCAGATGGCTCCACACGGGGCTCGAAAAGTCCAGCTCCAGATGACTCAGCCAGTTCGCGGCCTTGATGAGCGGCGGCCCCGCTCCGCATGTCGCGTAAGCGATGCGCGCGCCATCGCTCGACGTGCATAGACGTATCTGTTGCCGCGGCGGGGACGAACACTGCTTCATAACGAGGCAATGATGTAGGGAGTACGTACAAATTCGGCCGATCGATACGATCGCCCGATTGAGTCATGCTCGCGCGCAATGGCGGGGGAGTCAAGGCTCGCGACCGGCGTTCTTTCCGCAACCGCGCACCGGACGTGCCGCTGCGGCCTGAGTTGACACTAGCGCCCGATAAGTCTATAACCATCCCATTGGATGGCGAACGGATGGAAGCGTCGGAGCATGGAAAAGACAGACACCCCCGAAGCGGCCCGCACGCGCGGCGGCGAAACGGAAAAAATTACGATCAATCTGGGCCCGGTTGACCTGGGCCAGATCGATTTGCTCGTCGAAGAAGGTTTCTATTCGAACCGGACAGACCTGATTCGCACGGCCATTCGCAATCAACTGGCCGTTCACGCGGTGGTCGTCCGGGAGACGGTGACGCGGCGCGAGCTGGTGCTGGGCTTGCAGTACTTCTCGAGGCGCGATCTCGAAGCGGTACGCGCCGCCAACGAGCGGCTCCGGATCCAGGTGCTCGGACTCGCCAGCATCGCTGCCGACGTGACGCCCGAACTCGCCTTGGCCACCATCGATTCAATCCTGGTGCGCGGCGCACTGCACGCACCGGCGGCCGTCAAGGCTGCGCTCGCGGATCGAATCCGCTAGCGCGACCCTGACCGTCAACGCTAAACGGACCCACAAATGAAACTCAACGAAGGCTTTCTGGACTCGATGAAAGAAGCGTTCGCGCGCTTCAAGGAACACGACACTGCCGCTGCAACCGACCTGATCAGGCGGGCGTTACGCGGAGAATCGGCGAACGTCGAGCCGCCGCCCGCGAAACGCCCGGAACGTGCGAAGGCCGAGCGCGTTCACCGGACATCGAGTGAAGCCGATACTGCCGTCGAGGATCGCGGACACTTCAGCCGCCGAAGCTACGCGAATGCCGCCGGACTGCGCGACTACAAGCTGTACGTGCCGAGCGGATATCGCGGCGAGCCGATGCCGCTCATCGTCATGCTGCACGGCTGCACCCAGGACGCGGACGACTTCGCGGCCGGCACGCAGATGAACGCACTCGCGGACGAACACGGCTTCATCGTCGTCTATCCGGTTCAGCCTCAAGCGGCGAATGCCTCGAAGTGCTGGAACTGGTTCAAGCCTGCCGATCAGGCGCGCGACGGCGGCGAGCCGTCGTTGATCGCGGGCATCACGCGCGAAGTCATGGCGAGCCACAGCGTGGACCCGGGGCGCGTGTATGTCGCGGGATTATCGGCGGGAGGCGCGATGGCCGCGATACTTGCAGAGACCTATCCCGACCTGTACGCCGCGGCAGGCGTGCATTCGGGGCTGCCCGCCGGATGCGCGCACGATCTCCCGTCCGCGCTCGCCGCGATGCGCGGCGGCAAGCGTCCCGCGCACGCGGCCACCCGGCCGCCGCGCTGCCCGCTCATCGTCATTCACGGCGATGCGGACACCACTGTTCACTACGCCAACGCCGATGCGATCCTGCGCGGCTTCAGCGTCGACACGAGCGCGTCGGCCGCGCCCGCAAGCGAGATGGTCAGTACCCGCAAGTACACGGTGCGCAAGCTGGTCTCGCGCGACGGCACGCGGGCGGAATGCTGGACGATCCACGGCGCGCCGCACGCGTGGTCGGGCGGCAGTTCACGCGGCTCCTTCACCGATCCTGCCGGCCCGGATGCGAGCGCCGCCATGCTGCGATTCTTTCTGGCGCATCCCCGGCGGGATTGAGCCCTATCGGGCTGATCCGCCCTGCAGCAGCCAGGCAGGATCGGAAAGATGCGCCGCGAAGAAATCGCCGAGCGCCGTCACCTTCGCCGGGCGCGCCCTCGCCGATGGCGTGACGAAGTACAAGCCGCCTCGCGTCAGCCGCCAGTCGGTCAGGATGGTTTCGAGACGGCCATCGGCGAGGTATTCGCCTGCAATGAATTCGGGCAGCTCGGCAATCGCGAGTCCTTCGAGCAGCATCGGCAGAAGCGCATCGGCGTTCGTGACGCGCAACGGTCCCGTCGGCGTGACGGGTTCTTCATCGCCTGCATCGTTCGTGAAGCGCCACACGGCGTTGCCCGCGCGATATGCATACGAAAGGCACGGGCGGCCCGCGAGATCGCGCGGATGCGTCGGGCGGCCATGCCGCTTCAGATATTCCGGCGAAGCCACGACGAGTTGCGACACCGGACACAGACGCTTCGCCACCAGCGACGAATCCGGCAAGGCCGCGATCCGCAGCGCCGCATCGAAACCCTGCGCGACGATATCGACCGTCGCATCCGACAGGTGCAAGTCCACCGATACTTCGGGATACGCCCGGAAGAACGCGGGCATGAGCGGCGCGACCCAGCGCAGCCCGAATGACATCGGCACCGCGAGACGCACCAGCCCGCGCGGCTGAATCGACATCTCGCGCGCGGCGCTTTCTGCCTCTTCCGCCTGCCGGTAAATGTCGCCGGCTTTCTGCGCGATCGTGCCGCCGAACTCCGTCAGCGCGAGCTGCCGCGACGTTCGATTGAACAGCCTCGCGCCCAGCCGATCTTCCAGCCTCGCCACCCCGCGCGACACCGTCGCGACCGAGACGCCCATCGCGCGGGCGGCGGCGGCGAAAGAGCCCTCTTCGGCAACCTTGGCGAACATGGCCAGGCCTTCAAAGTCCGGAAGCTTCGTCATTTCAATTCTGCAACGATGGTTTGCAGGCGATTCTATTTCGAAAAGACGCATCCGTCGATATTCTTCTCACATCGCTTCACGACATGACACCTCAACCGGACACACAAGGAGAAACATCATGGCACGCAAGCTCGAAGGCAAGATCGCGCTCGTCACCGGCGCCACCAGCGGCATCGGCCTCGCCACCGCGAAGCGCTTCGCAGCGGAAGGCGCGCACGTCTACATCACGGGCCGCCGCCCGGCGGAACTCGATGCAGCGGTTACGGCAATCAACGCGGTCGGCTCCGCGACGGGCGTTCGCGTCGACTCGTCGAAGCTCGACCAGCTCGATGCGCTGTATGAGCAGATCCGCGCAGAGAAAGGCCGGCTCGATGTGCTCTTCGCCAACGCAGGCGGCGGAAACATGCTGCCGCTCGGCGAGATCACCGAAGCGCATTATCACGACACGTTCGACCGCAACGTGAAGGGCACGCTCTTCACGGTACAGAAGGCGCTGCCGCTGCTGTCGAGGGGCGCCTCCGTGATCCTCGCGGGATCGACGACCACCATCGAAGGGACGGCGGCGTTCAGCGTGTATTCGGCGTCGAAGGCTGCGATCCGCAACTTCGCCCGTAGCTGGATTCTGGACCTGAAGGACCGCGGCATCCGCGTGAACACCATCAGCCCCGGTGCGACCAAGACGCCCGGACTCGTCGAGCTGGCAGGCCCGGACGAGGCGCAGCAGCAAGGCTTGCTCGACTATCTGGCGTCGCGCATCCCGATGGGTCGCGTGGGCGATCCTAACGAAATCGCTGCTGCGGCGCTCTTCCTGGCCTCCGACGATGCGAGCTTCGTGAACGGCGCGGAACTCTTCGTCGATGGCGGTCAGGCGCAAGTCTGAGCGTCGCGGACGGGACGGAGGCAGCGGTGTTCGCCGCCTCCTTCGATAGATGCAGCGCCGGTCCGTGGGCTTATGATCCTCGGCTCTCTCTCAGGTTCTGGCTGGCCGATAACGGTTTTTCCGGCGCTGCGCGCGCAGGATATCGTGGAACCGGTTCCAACGTCGCATCGTATTTTGCAATAACCTTATTACGAGCGATGATTTGGAGCGCCAGGGCGGTGCAGGCGCTACCTCTGCCGGGCGCGCCCAAAAAAAAAGCCGGCTCGATGAGCCGGCGCAAAAGTTCTGGCCAATCCGAGGGCCGTGCCAGAACCTGAGAGATCGAGCGTGCCGGCACGTATATGCGACACGCGAAGCGCAGTATAGCGGAATGCTGAACCGGTCGCTTCTCTTGCTGCCGTTTTTACCAATTCAAAAATGGACGAACAGCGGAATTGCGCTAGCCAATATTCCGAGAAACCGCCACGCTCATCTTGGGAACGCAGCAAACGACGCAGCCGCCGCCCGACCGCTTCCCTTCCGTTTTTATCATTTCCAGCGGGGCGACAAGACGAAACCGTTGCCGCTCTTAGGGCGTTCGCGTTCGTTTGTCTCTTGCCACGCTCCGGCTGACTTGCGCAAGCCATCGACACGGCAACGCGGCTGATGCGATGCGGCCTCGCGACCTCGACAGGCAGCGTGCGGCGCATGCAGTTGTTCATCCACTACATTCTCGACACTAGCCGCATCCGGGCGTGACGACATGTGCGCAAGTAACCGACGACGGAGTTGATCCGTTTCATCGGCGATACGCGTCGGCATTGCGCTCGACCCTGCGAAAGCGGCTCGCTCGACGACACGAATAATCGCGGCGGCATGAGCGGGCTGAATATCGCGAACGCGATCATCAAGCAACCGCACGATGCGCAACTCGACGGCGATTCGACGCGACGCAGGCACGCGTCGCGGTCCGGCTGCCGCGCCTTGCCGCGCAAGACGGGCTAGCCCTCCCGCACGCTCACGCGTGATTGCGCGAGAACGCTTCGTATGGCATCGAAGAGACGCGCGGGGTCCACGGGCTTCGAGAGATGCAGATCGAACCCCGCCTGCAGTGCGCGCGCCTTGTCGTCCGCACTGCCGAACGCGGTCACGGCGAGAGCCGGCGTCCGATGCCCGGCATGTCGCAACGATTGGATGAGCGAGTAGCCGTCTTCGTGCGGCATGCCGATGTCGGACATGATCACGTCGAAGCGCTGCGTCGCGAGACATGCTCGCGCGGCGGACGCCGATTCCGCGCCGCACACGTGCGCCCCGACGGAGTTGAGCACGGCGGTCATCGCGTCGCGCGCGTCGGCCTCGTCTTCGACGAGCAGGATGTCGAGGCCGTCCAGCACATCGTCACGCACGGAGGACGCCGCGTTGCGCGACGGCACGTCGTGGCCCGTCCGCGACGGTAACGCGACAGTGAAGACGCTGCCCTGTCCTTCGCCGCCGCTATGCGCCGTGATCGACCCGCCATGCAGGTTGACGATGCTCTTTGCGATCGCCAGTCCGATCCCGAGGCCGCCGAATGTGCGCGTCGTAGCCGTCGCCTGAGAAGCCTGCGCGAACGGCTCGAATACGCGCTCGATGAACGACGCCGGAATGCCGCGGCCATTGTCGGCCACTTCGATTTCGGCCAGTTCCCCTCGTCTGCGTGCGCTGACGCGTATGCGTCCGCCGGGCTGCGTGTATTTGAGCGCATTGCCGAGCAGATTCGAAAACACCTGACTGAGCCGCGTGGGATCGCCTTCTATCTCGAGCGATTCAGGCAGCGAACGAAGGACATCGATGCCCTTCGCCGCCGCATCGAGCGCCACGTCTTCCATCTCCGAGACGAGCAATGGCACGAGGTCGAACTTCTCCATCTCGATGAGAAGCTGCCCCGCCGCGATACGGCTCAGATCGAGCAGGTCATCGACGAGGCGAGCCTGCAGCTTCACGTTGCGGTCGATCGCATCGATGCCGCGCGCGTGCAATTCGGCGTTGGCGCTTTCGTGACGCAGCACATAGCTCCACGACTGCATCGCGTTGAGCGGTGTCCGCAGTTCATGCGATACGGTGGCGAGAAACGTGTCTTTCAGGCTGCTCGCGTGCTGCGCTTCGAGACGCAGAAGCCGTTCATTGGCCAGTAGCCGGTCACGCTCGCTTTCGAGGCGCTTCTGGCGCGATATGTCGATGGTGATGCCGTCGAAGCGCACCGGCGCGCCATCGTCGTCGAGATGAGTGCGGCCCTTGGCGCGTATCCACCGAACTTCCCCGGCCGGCGAGACGGTGCGATATTCCATATCGTAAGGAATGCCATCATTGACGGCCTGCTCGATGGCCAGGCGAGTCTTCTGCCGGTCGTCCGGATGAACGATCTGGAAGAACAGCTCGAGGTCGACCTCTGCGTTCGGGGCCAGCCAGAAATGCTCCTTGCATTTCGGATTCCAGATGATCCGATCGAGTGGAATCGGGCAATGGAACGTGCCGATTTCGGCTGCCTCGATCGAAAGGTCCAGACGCTCGCGCTCCTCACGAAGGCTCTGCGCGGTCCGGAGCGTCTCTTCGACATCGGTGATCATGCCGACCCACTCGTAGACATCGCCATTCTTGTCGCGGGTGCCCGCCGCGCGAACCTGACAGCGCCGGTAAGTCGACGAAGCCGCATGCCACAGGCGCACGTCGACACGGTAAGGCTGGTCCGTCTTCACGGCGCGTTCGAGCGCGGCCCCGGCGAGACAGCGATCCGCTTCGTGGATCATCTCCATCCAACCGTGGCCCTGATGCTTCTCCCACGGCTGCCCGGTATAACTCTCCCACGATGGCTGCGGAATCGCGAAACGCCCGATGTCGTCGCACACATACGCGACTGCGCTCGCGACCGTGACCAGCGCCCGATACCGCGATTCGAGCCGCAAGCGTTCCAGTTCGATGTTCTTCGGCTCGTTCACATCGATCGTCGCGCCAAGCCAGCGGACAATCGCGCCCTCCCGATCCTTCAGCGGCGTCGCGAGCGAACGCATCCAGCGATACGCGCCGTCCGGCTGGCGCAGGCGGTGATCGATCACATAGTCCGAGCCGTCCTTCACGGATGCCGCCCATCGTTCGAGCGTCGCTTCGCGATCGTTCGGGTGAGTCAACGTCTCCCATGCCCGTCCAAGCAGTGGCCGATCGGCGGCGGTATTGCGCAATACCGCGCTCGAGATGTGATCGAGCAGGCCATCGGGACTTGCCGTCCACAGGATGATGGGCATGGCTTCCGACAGCATCCGATAACCGGCCAAGGCTGTCTCGAGGTCCATCAACGCGGGATGAGCCGCGGCATCGCGAGTCGATTCTTCCTTTACGACCAGCAGCATCGCAGCCTCTTGCGTGCGGGCCGTGCCTTGCGCGAGCGGACGGAAGTCGAGCGTCCACGCGATCGCATCTTCGGCAGTCGAAGACGCGGGCGCGGATACGACCACACTCGTCGCCCTCGCCTCTTGCAGCGCTTGCGCCGCGACAGCCGTTACGCGCGCGCCCCACTCCGCCCGCGATGATTCAGACTCGCTCGTCAATAGGCGCGCAACGAACTCTTCCGATGCAAACGCGTGCGGTGAATCGCCGAAGCGTTCGATGAAGCGCTCGTTACCCGAAACGACGGACAGATCCCGCGCAAGGATGGCGCAAGGAAGAGGGTTGGCATCCAACAGCGCAAGCACCAGTGAGTCGTCGTTGATTGTGGGCATTTCTACGGCGGTCGGGAGTCACGAAAGTACGTTCAGAATCTTTGAAGGTCTTCTTCGAATCAGTAAGTCTTTTCTATGTTACCTGCGCGAGTACATGCCATGCGTGGCATGAAGCAATGAAAATGCCTTCCACGCGGCGATTGAACGTTTGCCTGGCGTGTCCATATTCTGTTCAGTTCAGCTTCGCTGGCGGATGCCGTAAACGGACAGAACACACTGCGCACCAGCGTTTCTTCGTCGCACGCGGCCTTACTGATAGCCGCACCCGGCGCACGCGAAAGCATCGGCGACTGCGACGCTATCGCTGGACGAACAAGGCCTTGATCCATCCCATATGGTTCCGTGCTTTCGTTTACATCTTCTTTATCGACGGTTTAAGTTGACAGCCGGCGACGTACAGGAAACCAAGAAAAATGTGACAATGTCACCTCTCAACACGCCCAAGACGCATAACGCGCTCGTGTTCTCCTTCAGGCTCCTATGGATGACTTCATCAGATCGCTTTCCCAAGCGGACGGCCCGGACGCGGCAGCATGGTTTGAAGCGATCCTCGATGCGTATGTCATTCTGGACGAGAATTTCCGTATATGTTTTGTCAACGCCCGTTATTCGCAGTTGACGGGGCATACACGTGAAGCACTCATCGGCAAATCGATCTACGAGATCAATCAATACGGAAGCGAAGCGCATCGCGTGGCCCGCAATCAGTGGGTTGCGGCTGCACTCGTGAATCTCGCGGCGGGCGAAACGCGTTCCTCGCCCCCATTCCGTGCCGAATGGCCGTCAGGCCCGGATGGCAAGCTCGCTTTTCGCTTCTGGAAGATCAAGGCGAGCGTGATCGTGCCCGCGAATGGCGTGCGCTCTTACTACGCCATTCGCGTCAGCGATGTGACCGAGCGCGTGCAACGCAGTGAGGCCGACAAGCGGGAGAAGGCGCGTCTTCGGTCGCAGGCGCAGCTTCGGCAGATCATCGCTGCGGAGAAAGAGAAGCAGCTACAGGAAAGCCGCGAGCAGCTCGCGGAGGTCCTTGCTTTTGCGAAAGTCGGCGCATGGCAGCGCGATCTGCTGACCGGGGTCATCACATGCACCACGCAGGCCAAGATCAACCTGGGCCTGACGGCGCACGAAGAGCTGACGACAGAACGGCTTTTCAACGAACTCATCGATCCTGTCGACCGCGACCGCGTGCGCGCGGAACTGGATGCGGCCATTGCGGAGCATCGCGATTACCGCGTCGAGTATCGCGTCGTATGGCCGGACGGTTCGGGCCACTGGGTCATGGTGGGCGGCCGCGCGCGCTATGGCGAAGGCGGCCGGCCCACGCAGATGCTCGGCTTCGTGCTCGACATCACCGCTCGAAAACAGCAGGAAATCGATCAGCAACGTATCGCCGGCGATGAACGGCTCGCGCGCGAACAGAGCGACAGGAACGCGCTTGCGATGGACCATTTTCTGACGACGGTCTCTCACGAACTGCGCTCGCCCATCAGCGTGATTCTCAACTGGGCCGAACTGCTGGACCGCACCGATTACAAGGGCGGACTGCCGCGCGCCACCGCCACCATTCAACGCAACGCGAAGCAACTGGCGCTGATGGTCGACGATCTGCTCGACAGCGGAGCAATCGTGTCGGGGAAGCTGTCGATCGAATTCGCACCGCTCGCGCTGGATCGGCTCGTGATGGATGTCGCGAACGACCTTCGCCTGCAGGCCGAACACAAGGGCCTGCAACTGACGAGCCGCAGGATGGAGCCGTGCACCGTTCAGGGCGATGCCGCGCGCGTGAAGCAGATCGTCTGGAATCTCGTCACCAACGCGATCAAGTTCACGGATGCGGGCGTCATCGACGTATCCGTGACATGCGATAACGGGCAGGCCGTGCTCAGTGTGAGCGATTCGGGCTGTGGCATTTCCCCCGATGCGATCGACAAGGTATTCGAGCGCTTCGAGCAGTTGAGGCCGAGGTCATCGGGGCGCGTGGGCGGCCTGGGACTGGGCCTGTGGCTCGTCAAGACGCTCGTTGAACGACAGCATGGACGTATCGAAGCGCATAGTGCCGGCATGGGGCGCGGCACGACGTTCGTGGTGAAATTGCCGTTGAGCGCTTAGTCGTCGCCTGGCGGCGGCATCATGCGCGCAGCGCCGGGCTGTCGTGGCCGATGCTTGTTCAGCACGAGCCAGAATGCGCCGATGTCCTTGATGGCGTCCATGAAGTCCGTGAATTCGACCGGCTTCACCACGTATGCATTCACGCCGAGGTCGTAGCTTGTCAGGAGATCTGTTTCCTGGCGGGACGACGTCAGCATCACGATGGGAATGTGCTGCAGATGTTCGTCTTCGCGGATGGCCGCAAGCACGTCGTGGCCATCGAGTCTCGGCAATTTCTTGTCGAGCAGAATGACGGCCGGGTGCACGTCCGGGCGACCGCTCCACTTGTTCTCGCAACGCAGATATTCCAGCGCCTCTACGCCGTCGCGAACGACATCGACGGGATTTTGCAAGCCTGCCCTTTGTAGCGAAAGAAGCGTCAACTCGATGTCGTTCTCGCTGTCTTCGACAAGCAAGACCGCTTTCAGCTCTGCCCCCGCCATACAACTTCTCCCTTTCCCTCGATCCTTGCTGATTCGGTCTGCCACCGCCGGCGTCACGTTGCGGGCGCTGGCTGCGATGGGGCCGATTGTAGCGCCGATGGCGCGTTCACGGTCGCGCCGGCGCTGCGCAGCAAGAACCGGGCCGCGCGGGCGCGCAATCGTTCACCCTCGCCTTCGGCTCGCTGCTCAGCCGCGTCGGCAATTGCTTGCCACGCGCTGCGTAAAAAGCATCCAACAATAAAACGTTTGTCGTGCCGGTACGCGCCAGCTTCTAATGAATAGCTCCTTTCTCGACTGACACGCCGCGCATCGAGATCAACAATGGTTATCACGGAACCTGCATGGCCGACCTGACTTCTTCGCGCAACACCTATGCGTCGACGCCCTCCACGCGTGCGAGCGTTCCGAAGGGCGTGTTCTATCGATGGCTTTCATGGACCGTGCCCGCGATCGTCGTGCTGCTCTGGGAAGCCGCCGCCCGCGCCGGACTGATCGCACCGCAGGTTCTTCCCGCGCCGAGCAGCGTCTTCGCGACCGCCGCGAACATGGCGCAGAACGGCGAGCTGTTCGTGCACCTCGGCGTCTCGCTGCTGCGGGCGGGGGCAGGCTTCGTCATCGGCGGGACCATCGGGCTCGCGCTCGGCGTCGCCGTCGGCTTCTCGCCGCTCGCGCAAGCGCTGCTCGACCGTCCCATTCAGATGATCCGCGCTATTCCGTTTCTCGCGATGCTTCCGCTCGTCATCGTATGGTTCGGCGTCGGCGAAGTCGCGAAGATCTTTCTCGTTGCGCTCGCGGTGCTCTTCCCGATCTACATCAACACGATGCTCGGCATCCGGCAGATCGATCCGAAGCTGATGGAACTTGCCCGCGTGATCGGCATGAGCCGGACCGGCATCGTGCGGCGAATCGTGCTTCCCGGCGCGATGCCTTCGATTCTCACAGGCGTGCGCTATGCCCTCGCACATGCGTGGCTCGCGCTCGTCATCGCCGAGACGCTCGCGACGACGCGCGGCATCGGCTTTCTCGCGATGGACGCACGCGAGTTTCTGAACACCAACGTCATCCTGCTCACCATCATCATCTACGCGATCATCGGCGTCGTCGCGGACGCCCTCGTTCGCATGCTCGAAACCCGCTTTCTGTCGTGGCATGCGAACTACGTCAAAGGAGCGCGCCAGTGACGCAGCGCATCGAACCTATCTCCGCCGGGGCAAGGACTCACGACCGCATCGAGCCATCGACACTCGCGGTGTCGGCGCGCGGGCTGCAACGACGTTATGGCAGCCGCATCGTCATCGATTCGCTCGACCTCGATATCCGCAAGGGCGAATTCGTCGCGCTGCTCGGCGAAAGCGGTTGCGGCAAGACCACGCTGCTGCGCGCGCTCGCACGGCTCGATACGCCTGATGCGGGCAAGATTCAGGCGCCGGAGCGCCCATCAGTCGTATTCCAGGAGCATCGCCTGCTGCCCTGGGCGATGTTGTGGCAGAACGTGGCGCTCGGTCATGAAAATACGATCGGCCGTGACGGCGCCGCCCGCGCGCTCGCCGAAGTCGGGCTTGCCGGCCGCGAGGACGACTGGCCGCGCAACCTGTCGGGCGGCCAGGCGCAGCGCGTGGCGCTCGCGCGCGCGCTCATCCACGATCCCGCGTTATTGCTTCTCGACGAACCCTTCGCCGCACTCGACGCGCTCACGCGCATCCGCATGCATGGACTCGTGAAGGAACTCGTGGCGCTTCATCAGCCCGGTGTGCTGATCGTCACGCACGATGTCGACGAAGCGCTCGCACTGGCCGACCGCATCCTCGTCATGCGCGCCGGACGGATTGCGGCATCGTTCGACACCGACGACCACGCGCCGCAGGCGCTGCGGCCCACGCTGCTCGCAGAACTGGGCGTGCAGCGTCACTGACCGTTTTCCCACAAGACAGGAAGGACCTGAAAGGATGAACGATTCTTCGATGACCCGCCGCCGCTTGTTGCGCGCGGCGGGTGGCTTGCTGGCCGGCGCAGCCACGAGCGGCCTGTTCCCCGCGCACGCGGCCGAGCCGCGCAAGCTCACACGCAACACAGACATCGTTCGCATCGGCTGGGGCTACGGCAGCCTGCCGGATATCGCGAAGCAACGCGGCGTGTTCGAGAAAACGCTGGCGGCCAAGGGCATCAAGGTCGAATGGATCGGCCCGTTCCCGAATCATGCGCCCTCGATTCAGGCCGTGGTCGGCGGCAGCGCCGACTTCGGCTTCTGGGGATCGACGACGCCCGCGCTTGCCGCGATGCTCGCCGGCTCGCCCATCGTATTCAACGCATTCGATATCTACTCGCCGCGTTCAACGGCCATTATCGCGAAGAAGTCGAGCGGCATTAATTCGGTATCCGATCTTTCCGGGCGGAAGGTGGCGGTCAACCGGTCGGGACTCGGCGAGTTTCTGCTCATCGCGGCGCTGGAGAAGCATCGCGTCGACCGGGACAAGGTGCAGTTCGTCTACCTCAATCCGCCCGATGCAGCGCCCGCGTTCGCACAAGGCAAAGTCGACGCATGGTCGATGTGGTCGCCGGGCGTGGACATCTCCCGCTTCTCGAACGATGCGAAGGACATCTTCAACGAAGGCCGCGACCTCGACTTTCTCATCGACTATAGCTCGCTCGTGACGCGTCGCAAGTTCACCGAGGAAAACTCGGAGCTGATCCGCGCGGTCATCGATGCGTATTACGTCGAAGGCGCATGGCAGTCCACGCATTCAGCCGACGCCGAACTGCTCGTGCAGCGCGAAGGCAAGTATCCGGATCAGGTTCGCGACTATCTGACGAGCCTCAAGCGCGTCAATCAGTTCCACGAGCCCGACGACGCCGCTTTCGTCGCGCAGTTTCAGCGCGCCGCCGACTGGCTCGCGGAACGCAAGATCATCAATTCGCGCATCAAGGTGGCGGATTACAGCATCAAAGTGTGATGCGAGGAGACCAACCATCATGACGGAACGCCCGCACAACGCGGGGCCGAGGCTCGTGTCCGACGTGTCGGCAGCACTCGGCTTCTCGCAGGCCATCGGCGACATCGCTGCGACAGCGGCCGAACGCGAACGATTGCATCGCCTGCCGCATGACGAGATCGCGAAGCTCAAGGCGCTCGGCTTCGGCGCGCTGCGTTTGCCGTCCGATGCCGGCGGCCACGGCTTGTCACTGCGCGACATGCTCGCCGTCGCGCGCGATGTGGCCGCCGCCGACTCGAACATCGCGCATGCCTTTCGCAATCATCTGTGGCAGGTCGAAGCCGCGCTCCGGCGCCGCGATCATCCGTTCCATGCGCGTGTGCTGGCACTCACCGGCCAGGGCAAGACGCTGGGGCTCGGTTTCGTCGACAGCGATGTCACCGCAGCCGGCGCGCGACCGACGAAGGTCTTGAGCAGGCTCGAATGGGACGCATCGCGCGATGTCTATGTCGGCTCCGGCGACAAGGTCTATGCAACGGGCAATCTCTATAACGATGCGTTCACTGGCGTCGCAGTGGAGAGCCGCGCGGGCCGCACCGTGCAATACGTGCTGGAACGCGGCCCGGGCGTCGGCGATGACGATGACTGGCAAGGCTTCGGTCAACGCCTGACGGGTTCGGGAACCGCGCGCTTTCGCAATGTGGCGATTCCCGCCGCGCAGCTTTATCCGGCCGATCCGCCGAAGTCCGACGAAGCCGCGCCGTGGGGATACACCTTCCATCAGGTGTATCTGACGAACTGCATTGCAGGCATCGCGCGTCGTGTCGCGCTGGACGCCACTGATGCGTTGCGCGCGCGAGGGCGCAACTTCTATCACGGCGATGCCGCGCATCCCGCCGACGAGCCGGTTCTGCAATCGATGCTTGGCCGCATCCGCGCCTATGCCGCGAGCGTCGAAGCGATCGCGGACCGTGCGGTCGATGCCCTGCAGCGTGCGTGGGATGCATACGGTACGCGCGGCGAATACGACGCGACGCTCGCCGCCACGCTCGCGGCATCGGAGGCCAAGGTCGTCATCGACGATCTCGCACCGCAGATCGCGGGCTGGCTGATCGATCTCGGATCGGGCTCGGTGGTGTCACGCATCGGCGCGCTGGATCGGCACTGGCGCAATATCAAGGTCATCGCGTCGCACAATCCGCGGCTTTACAAGGAACGCCTGCTCGGGCAGAACTTGTTGACCGGGCAACTCCCGCCTACAGGCGCGTTCTTTTGATGATGAGAGACGCCTTCGCATATCGCTAGCGAAGGCGTCCTGTATCAGGCGCTCAACAGGCGACGCACGCGCGGCGCCACTTCCTGCGCGAAGCGGGCCATGTCGGCTTCGAACGGCTGGAACTGCAGCATGAAGAGTTCGATGCCCGCGCGATGAAAGTCCGCAATGCGCCGCGCGACGGTATCGTAATCGCCGACGAGATCGGCAGCCGTCCCGCCGTTCGAGCCGACCCGCGCCGAACGCGCGAAGGTCTGATGCATCACCGCGTTCGGATCGGTGTTCGCCTTTTGCCGCTCGCGCAGCGGCTTGTCCAGTTCCGCGAGTGCAAAGAGATGCTGCAAATGGGCCTGCGCTTCGTGCTCCGTCTCCCGCGCGATCACGAAGGCCGACAGCCCGAAGCGCAAGGGCTCGCGTCCCTCGGGGCGCACGCGCGCGGAAACATCGGCGATCAGGCTCGCTACGTCGCCGTGTGGCTGGCCGTTGATGAACCATACGTCGCCATGCGCCGCCACGAGCGAACGCGCGGGCTCGGATTCGCCGCCGACATAAATGCGCGGGCGCGCGCGAAACGGATCGCCGGGGCGCAACCGATAATCATCGATACGGAAGTGGTCTCCGCGATGCGTCACGGCTTCGCCGCGCAATAGTGCATCGACGACCGCGATCCATTCGCGGCCATAGGCATAGCGCTCGTCGTGCTCGGCAAAGCCGATGCCGGCGCGTTCGAGCTCCGGCCGGTTCCATGCATTGACGAGGTTGATCGCGAAGCGCCCGCCGCTGATGTGCTCGATTTGCTGGGCCATTTTCGCCAGCACCACCGGGTGATAGAGATAAGGCTTGATCGCCGCGATGATCTCGATGCGCGACGTGAGCGCCGCCAGCGCCGCGGACGCCGTCCACGCTTCGAGCTGGTCGAGCGAAGGATCGTGCGGATTGATCGTATGCTGCGCGACGAGCACGGAGTCATAGCCGAGACGCTCGGCCTCGAGCACGAGCGCCTTGTTGCGCGCCCAGGATGCGTCGTAAGGCTCATCGGGGTCCTGCAGCGCCGCACGGCTGCCATGCACGAGCGCCCAGACACCGAAGCGGGGAAAGTTGGACATCGCTTGAATGAACCAGAGGACGAGTTGGAAAGAAGCACATGCTAACGCCGGACGTGACCGGGTCCATCCAATTTCTATCGATAACCTATTGCGGTTTGAAGCATTAGGCCGCGCGCCACATCTTGCTCATGCATCGCGTATAAAGTTATGCGGAGCAATTGGTTCTCCAGGCCAGGCACGATTCTTAGAATGACTGTTTCTCTCACCTTTCATTCCAAGGACTCGCCCCACTGTGCGAACGCTCACATTGCGCCTTCTGCGCACGCTATTGCCTTTTGCACTCGCCATTACGTTCGCTGGCGCCGCACGCGCGGACCAGCTCATCCTCAAGGTCGGCGTGACGAGCGGGCCGCATGAGGAAATCTTCGAAGCAGTCAAAAAAGTCGCGGAGCGCGATTACGGCCTGCGCATCAAAATCGTATCGTTCAACGATTACATCCAGCCCGATGCAGCGCTCGACGCCGGCGATCTCGACGCCAACAGCTATCAACACCGGCCCTTTCTCGCTTCGCAGATTCGTGCACGCAATTACAAGCTCGTAGGAATCGGCCGTACGTGGATCGGGCCGATCGGCCTTTATTCCAGGCGATACACGAAATTCAGCGAGCTTCCCCCGGGCGCGACCATTGGCATCCCGAACGATCCCGCGAATGAAAGCCGCATCCTTCTCCTGCTGCAGAGGGCCGGCGCCATCAAGCTGCGACAAGGTATCGATCCGGTCACCGGCATCAACGCGACGCCGCTCGACGTCGTCTCCAATCCGAAGCAATTCCGCTTCAAGGAAGTCGATGCGGCGCAACTGCCGCGCACGCTCGACGATTTCGACGCGACCACCGTCAATGCCGACTACGCGATCAAGGCGGGACTGAATCCCGCCCGGGACACGATCTTGAAGGAGGACGGCTCGGGCATCTATGCATGTCTCATCGCCGTGCGCGAGCAGGATGCGGGCAAGCCGTGGGTTCAGCAGCTCGTCGCGGCGTATCAGTCGCCCGAAGTCAGACAGTTCATCCTGTCGCGCTATCAGGGGGCGATCATTCCCGCCTTTTGATCGGCTATCAACGATCGCAACGCAACGATTCCGCCTTAGCTTCTGAAAATTCCTCGTTTAGCGCGCGCGCATTGCTTGCCGATAATCGTCGCTTCACGAAACCTGAACGAGCCTCCATGCCTTTCGATCGCAATGCTCCCCTGCCTGCCGATGCGACCGTCGGCGCAGCCTGGGGCGTCGGCCCGACCGACAACTATGCCGCGCTCGCCGCACGCTTTCGGCCCATCTTCGCGCGCATTCGCGAAGGCAGCGTCGCGCGCGAAGTCGAGCGCCGCCTTCCCGTCGACGAAATACGCTGGCTCCGCGAAGCCGGCTTCACCGCGTTGCGTGTGCCGCGAGAATACGGCGGATCGGGCATTCGTCTGGTCGAATCATTCGAATTGCTGACTGAACTGGCGGAAGCCGATTCCAACATCGTGCAGGCGCTTCGCGCGCATTTCGGCTTCGTCGAACATACTTTGCACAGTCCCCTAGAGCGCCGCGAGCGATGGCTCGGGCGGCTTGCCGAAGGCGCTATCGTCGGCGGCGCATGGTCCGAGACCGGCGAAGCGCCTCGCAGCCAGTTTGCGACACGCATCGCGCAAGAAGCGGGCGAATGGCGTCTGGATGGCGTGAAGTTCTACACGACGGGATCGCTCTTTGCCGACTGGATTCACGTCGGCGCAAGCGATGCCGACGAAGCGCAAGTGTCCGTCACGGTGGACCGTCGCACGGCCGGTGTCGAAGTCATCGACGATTGGGACGGCATGGGACAGCGTCTCACCGCGAGCGGTACGAGCCGCTTCACCAACGTGAAGATCGACGAACGCGAGATCGTCGCGGGACGTGTGCCGTTTCCGTACTCCGAGGCGTTTTATCAGCTCGTGCATATCGCGACGCTCGCGGGCATCGGCCGCGCCGCGGTCAGCGATGCCGCCGCGGCCATCGCCGCCCGCAAGCGCAGCTATAGCCACGCGGTGACCGCGCACGCCGCCGAAGACCCGCAACTGCTGCAGGTCATTGGACGCGCGCGCGCGCATGCATGGACCACTGGTGCGATCGTCGCGCAGGCGGCGCGTGCGCTCGAACGCGCAGCGCAATCCATCGAGCGGCCCGACGCGCTCGCGGTCATCGCGGAAGCGGAAATCGAAATATGGCAGGCGCAGACGGTCGCCTCGCAACTCATTCTCGATGCCACCGCCAGCGTGTTCGACGCGCTCGGCGCATCGGCGACGCTGCGTACGTCCGGTCTCGATCGATACTGGCGCAATGCCCGCACCCTTGCGTCGCATAACCCGCGCATCTACAAGGACCGCATCGTCGGCGACTTCGCCGTGAATGGCACGCTGCCGCCGGGGCAATGGCGCATCGGCGTGGCGTGATCTCTTACAGGGCGCATGCATGGCGCACGCACGAATCCATGAGCAAGAAGCAAATCATTCTGAACGCGTTCAACATGAACTGCGTCGGCCATATCAATCATGGCCTTTGGACGCATCCGCGCGACCGCTCGACCGACTACCGCAAGCTGTCGTACTGGACCGATCTTGCGAAGCTGCTCGAACGCGGCCTGTTCGACGGCCTCTTCATCGCGGATATCGTCGGCGCGTACGACGTGTATGGACAATCGGTGAATCTCACGCTCAAGGAATCGATTCAACTCCCCGTCAACGATCCGATGATGCTCGTCTCCGCGATGGCCGCGGCCACGACGAACCTCGGCTTCGGCATCACGGTGAATCTGAGCTATGAAGCGCCTTATCTGCTCGCGCGCCGCTTCTCCACGCTCGATCATCTGACGGACGGGCGTATCGGCTGGAACATCGTGACGGGCTATCTCGACAGCGCCGCGCGCGCGATGGGCCAGAGGGAAATGATCGCGCATGACGAGCGCTACGACCGCGCGGACGAATATCTCGACGTGCTCTACAAGCTATGGGAAGGAAGCTGGCAGGACGGCGCGGTGCGGCGCGACCGTGAGGGCCGCGTGTTCGCCGATCCGTCGAAGGTCCGCAAGGTCGAGCACCACGGCCGCTATTACGACGTCGAAGGCTATCACCTCTGCGAGCCTTCTCCGCAGCGCACGCCGGTGCTGTTTCAGGCGGGATCGTCGGGGCGCGGGCAGGCGTTCGCCGTGCGTCACGCCGAATGCGTGTTCGTATCGAGCCAGAGCAAGGAAGGCACGCGCAAGCTCGTCGATGCCCTGCGTGCGCAGGCCGCCGAAGCCGGACGCCTTCCGAGCGATCTGAAGATCATCATGGGTGTGACGGTCGTCGTGGGCCGCACGCGCAAGGAGGCTGAAGAGAAGTTCGCGGAGTACGCGCGATACGCAAGCCCCGAAGCGGGCCTCGCGCATTTCGCGGCGGGCAGCGGCATCGACTATTCGACGTATGCGCTCGACGATGAACTGTCGCCGCCGGGCGGACACAAGGGGCGAGGCATCGAATCGTCGGTGCAGCGCGTGACCGACGGCAAGCGCGGCGTGACGCTCAGGCATCTGCTCGATCAGATGCAACTGGGCGGCCGCTATACGACGATCGTCGGCGATGCGGTCCAGGTGGCGGATGCGCTGCAATCATGGGTCGATGATGCGGGCATCGACGGCTTCAATCTCACGCGCACGGTCACGCCGGAAAGCTACGAGGATTTCATCGATCTCGTCATCCCCGAACTGCAGTCGAGCGGCATCTATAAGACATCGTATGCGCAAGGCACGTTGCGCGAGAAGCTGTTTGGGCGCGGCGCGAGGCTCGGCTCGCGTCATGCGGGCGCGGCGTTTCGGGACCTGAATGACGCTCACGCGGCGCAAGGCAAATGAGCGCCGCTTCGCCGTTACTCGTCATCGACAGGCTCTCCGTTTTCTTTCGATGGACACGCTGCCGTTCGTCGGGCGATCGCGAGATCGCGCGGGGTGAAATGCTCGCGCTCGTCGGGGCGTCGGGCAGCGGCAAATCGACGATCGCCCTCGCCACCATGCGCCTTCTGCCGAGCCACGCGCGCGTGCGCGGCGCGATCCGTTTCGAAGAACGGCCGCTGCTCGGCCAGAAGGAACGCGAGCGGAACGTTGCGTGGCGATCGCATCAGCATGGTCTGATCGCGGTGCCCGGCTCGGCCATAGCGTTTACGGTGCGTTCGGCAGCGAGACAGTCGCGCGGGTTTGTCTGAAGAACGTTCCGGCGGACCACACGCTCGCGCAGTCGAAACTCGTGAAGGGGCCGACCGCGCCCATCGGCCTCTATAGCCACACCCTCCTTTTATAAGTGCCGCTCGATGCCATAGCGGATCTGGCCGGAATACGGCCCGGCGGTCGCGCCGGAGCGGATTTCAAGCTCATTAGGGTCGGCGGCGCAGGCGTGCGAACGAACACTGCAATCGATACGACAGTGAGCACGGTTGCTCGCCATGAAACGGATTTCTTCATCATGGCCTTCCGCCTTGCTTCGCGCTTGCGAGGACCGAAGCAGTCGTTGCCCGTGCGCCATCCGCTTACAAACGGCCCCGTCAAAGCCCGACCAACGAATCAATCTATGGATTTCGTCATTCGCGTCTTATACGCTTGCAGTCACGCACCGCGTTGCAGTGAATGAGGACGCACCGCTCACATCACGATCAGGAGGCACCGCAATGAGCCGCACCGAGAACGCCCCGTGGACCGAGCCGCTCGACGCGGTGCTGCGCGAATGGGCGCAAACCGCCGCCGCGCGCGACAAGTCGGGCGGCACGGCCTTTCACGAGCGCGGCCTGCTGCGCAAGAGCGGGCTGCTTCGCCTGTCGATACCCGCGCAATTCGGCGGCGACGGTGCGCCGTGGTCGACGACGCTCGATATCGTGCGACGCATGGCGCAAGTCGACAGCTCGCTCGCGCATCTCTTCGCGTTCCATCATCTGCAACTCGCGACGATCCGCCTCTTCGGCCGCGACGCGCAGATTCGCCACTGGCTGGGCGAGACCGTCAAGCAGGGCTGGTTCTGGGGCAACGCGCTGAATCCGCTCGACAAGAGCACCCGCGCGCTGCCCGGCGAAGCGAACGGCTATCTCTTCGATGGCCGCAAGAGCTTCTGTTCCGGCGCGCGCGATTCGGATCAACTGCTCGCCTCCGCATTCGATGCAGACGGACGCCTGCTGATCGCCGTCACGCCGACAAACCGCGCGGGCATCACCGTGCTCGACGACTGGGACAACATGGGCCAGCGTCAGACGGACAGCGGCACGGTCGTTTTCGAGCGCGTCAGCATCGCCGCTGACGAATTGCTGAACGATCCCGGCCCGCTATCCAGCCCGTTCGCGTGTCTGCGGCCGCTGCTCGCGCAGGCTATCTTGAGCCACATCTATGTCGGCATCGGCGAAGGCGCCTTGCAGGCGGCGCGGGAAGCGACGCTCGCGCAAACACGGCCGTGGATCGCGTCGCAGGCCGAGCGGCCATCGGAAGACCCGTACGTGGTCGCGCATTTCGGCGACTTCTGGGTGGCGCTGCAAGGCGCACGCTTGCTCACCGAACGCGCGATGCAGTCTTTCGATGAGGCATGGCAGCGCGGCCTCGCCCTCACCGAAAGCGAACGCGGCGAAGTGGCCGTGGCGGTGGCTGCGTCGAAGGTCGCGGCGGCGCGCGCGGGGCTGGAAGTCGCGAGCCGCATGTTCGACGTGACCGGCGCGCGTTCGACCACGGCGGCGCTGAGCCTCGATCGCTTCTGGCGCAACGTGCGCGTGCATACGCTGCACGATCCCATCGACTACAAGGTGCGCGAGCTCGGCGATTGGGCGCTGAATGGGCGCGTGCCGAAGCCGTCGTTCTACTCGTGATCGCCGGGCTGAACGCGTAGCGATGTACAGCCGAAACCCACAGTCGATGAGTGGGTCAGGTCTCGTTCTGACTCATGGGAAGATTCAGCGCCTTCAGCGAATCGACGAGGGATGATGGGCGAGCGGCGTGACCTGCATCGTCATATACGGGAACAACGGCAAAGCCGACAACACGGTATGCAGTTCGTCGTGCGAGTCGACATCGAACACACTGTAATTCGCGTACTCGCCGACGACCCGATGCAACTGCTGCCACTTCCCTGCCCGCTGCAACGCTTGCGAATAAGCCTTCTCGCGCGCCTTGATTTCCTCGGCCTGCGCAGGCGGCATGTCGTGCGGCAGACGGACGTCCATTCTGACGAGATAAAGCATGTTTTCTCCTCGAGGTAGCACGGTGACTCATGCACGCTTGTCGCGACGATAGAACGCGAGCTTGTCTTCATCGATTTGCAGGCCCAGCCCCGGACCTTCGGGAAGCTGAAGATCGAAGTCGCGATACTGCGGACGAACCGTCACGATGTCATCTTTCAGCAGCAGCGGGCCGAATAGCTCGGTGCCCCACGCCAGTTGCGGGAGTGCGCTGAAACCATGCGCGGATGCGATGGAACCCACGCTGCCTTCGAGCATCGTGCCGCCGTAGAGCAATACGCCCGCTGCATCGGCAACGGCCGCCGTGCGCAGCATGCCGTAGATGCCGCCGGACTTCGCGATCTTCAGCGCGAATACATCGGCGCAGGCTTCCCGCACGAGGTCGAGCGCGTCCTCGGGACCGGTGATGCCCTCGTCCGCCATGATCGGAACGGTGAAACGCGCCGCGAGCCGCGCAAGCGCTCCGCGATGTTCGCGCGGCGTGGGCTGCTCGATCAGGTCGATACCCGCGGCCTCCAGCGCTGCGATACCGAGCGCGGCATCGACCTCGTTCCAGGCCTGATTGACATCGACCGTGACCCGTGCGCGATCCCCCAGTGCGGCTTTGATCTTCGACACGTGCGCCACGTCGTCGCGCACGCTGCGGCGGCCGATCTTCAGCTTGAAGGTATCGTGCCGGCGCTCCGCCAGAAGCACTTCGGCTTCCTCGATGTCGCGGGCGGTATCTCCGCTCGCGAGCGTCCAGAGAACGGGAAGCGTCTTGCGGACCGCACCGCCGAGCAGCGCCGATACGGGCACGCCGAGGCGCTTTCCTTGCGCATCGAGCAACGCGGTCTCGATACCGGACTTGGCGAACCGGTTGCCACGCGCGACCTTGTTCAGCACGAGCATGGCTGCGTTGATGTTGGTCGCGTCCTGTCCGATCAGCGCCGGCGCGAGGTAAGTGTCGATCGTGAGCTTGATGCCTTCGGGACTCTCTTCGCCATACGACAACCCACCGATGGTGGTCGCTTCGCCGATGCCCTCGATGCCATCGCTCGATCGCAGGCGGATGATGACCATCGTTTGCTGCTGCATCGTCGTCATGGAGAGCTTGTGGGCGCGAATGGTCGGAAGATCGACCAGGATCGCTTCGACAGCCGTGATTTGAGCGTTCATACCTGAAATGGCGGAGTCAATGGAGTTGCGCCAGTATTGCGTGGGCATTCACGGCCTGTCCAAGACCATTGACGTCTGATGCGATACCCGCGAGGTATGGCTGGCTCACTGCCCCTTTTCCGTGCGCGCCGTAAAAGGGATTTGCGCTTCCTCGTAGAGCCGATAGATGAGTTCGAGCATCTCCCGCAGGTCGCGCGATTCGTCCATTGCGCGCATGCTCATGATGATCGGCGACACCAGCGTGGGGTCATCGAGCTCTTTATAGCTGACGTCGTCGCGCTTGAGTCCATAGACGCTGCTCGGCACAATAGAAATGCCCTCGCCCGCGGCCACGAGGCCCAGAGCAATCTGAATCTCGCGCACTTCATAAATCTTGCGCGGCTCGAGTCCCCGGTCCTTGAAGGCGGCAAGCACCTGGTCCGCATAACTCGGGCGAGGCGTTTTCGGATAGACGATCAGCGTCTCATTGATGAGATCGCGCAACGCGCACACCGGCCTGGACAGCGCAAGCGGATGGCCTACCGGAAACGCGACGATCATCTTTTCTTCTCTTAGCACCACGCGCCGGATATTGGCGTCTTCAAGCCGAAGGCGGCCAAAGCCGACATCGATTCGCCCGTCCTTGAGGGCTCGCATCTGATCCATCGTCGATAACTCATGCAGACTGAGTTCGACTGTCGGGTTCTCGTCGCGAAAGCGCCGGATGATCTTCGGCAACAGGCCATAGAGCGTAGATGCGACGAAACCGACGGACATGCTGCGCTCGATATTGCCGACTCGCCTCGTCATCGATTCGAGTTCGGCCGTCTGCGCCAGCAATTGCACTGCATGCGCGTAGAAGAACTTGCCTGTCTCCGTGAGCTTGAGCGGCCGCGAGTTTCTTTCGAAGAGCTGCACGCCCAGGATTTCTTCGAGCTGCTGTATTTGCCGGCTGAGCGGCGGCTGCGCGATGTGCAGCCGCTGGGCCGCGCGCGTGAAGTTTCTCTCCTCGGCCACTGCCACAAAGTAACGAAGATGCCGCAGCTCCATACGATACCTCCGGGATATGGCCCGATACTAAATCAGTGTTGGACCGGGCTGTTTGCCGTCCTTTATTCTGCCTTCACGCTTTGTTTCGAGCCCCGACTATACCTTACGAGCATATCGGCATTCGCTTGAAACGAGGGTTAACCCCAGCAAAAGACAGAGACACAGGAGCAGACATGACTGCAAGGGTATTCGACTCGAAAGAAGTGCAGGACCTGTTGAAGGCCGCCGCCAATTTGGGAAGTCAGAACGGCAATGCTCGCGTCAAGCAGATCACGCATCGCTTGCTTAGCGATCTTTTCAAGGCCATCGATGATCTCGACATTACGCCCGACGAAATCTGGGCCGGCGTTCATTACTTCAACAAACTCGGCAAGGACGGCGAGGCCGCGCTTCTCGCGGCCGGCCTCGGCCTCGAAAAGTATCTCGACATTCGCATGGATGCAGCGGACCGCGAGGCCGACATTCACGGCGGCACGCCGCGCACGATCGAAGGTCCGCTGTATGTCGCAGGCGCGCCGGTTCGTGATGGCGTCTCGAAGATCGACATCAACACTGACGGAGACGCGGGTCCGCTCATCATCCGTGGGACGGTGACGGGTCCGGACGGCAAGCCCCTTGCCGATGCGATCGTGGAATGCTGGCACGCCAATTCGAAGGGCTTCTATTCCCATTTCGATCCGACCGGCGCACAGGATGACTTCAACCTTCGCGGCGCGGTGAAGACCGGCGCCAACGGCAAGTATCAATTCCGCACGCTGATGCCGGTTGGTTACGGTTGCCCGCCGCAAGGCGCGACGCAGCAACTGCTCGACGCGATGGCTCGCCACGGCAATCGCCCGGCGCACGTGCATTTCTTCGTGACGAGCGGCAAGACCCGCAAGCTGACCACGCAAATCAACATCGAAGGCGACCCGCTGATCTGGGATGACTTCGCGTATGCGACCCGCGAAGAACTCGTGCCGCATGTGGTCGATAAGACGGGTGGTATCGCACTTGGTCTTAAATCGGATGCGTATAAAGAAATTCAATTCGACATCGCATTGACTTCCCTTGTGCAAGGCAAGGATAACCAGTTGGTCAATCGCCCGCGCGTCGCCGCCGCAGCATAAGGGCGCATCGCAAGACTTCTCGCACGACCTCTTCAAACCGATGCAAGGGCTTCGCTACGAAGCCCGCATAGGGAGACGACTCATGTCCGCAACATTCGATAAAGCCCGACAGCTCGACGACCTGCTCGCCAATGCCGTGCAGGACGACACGGAAAACGGCGTTTTCCGTTGCCGCCGCGATATCTTCACGAACCCGGATCTGTACGAACTCGAAATGAAGCACATCTTCGAGAAGAACTGGGTGTATCTCGCGCACGAAAGCCAGGTCCCGAACAACAACGATTACTACACCACGTCGATCGGCCGTCAGCCGATCGTCATCACGCGTGACAAGACCGGTGAACTGCATGCGGTCATCAATGCCTGTGCTCATAAAGGCGCAATGCTTTGCCGCCGCAAGCATGGCAATAAGGGCAGCTTCACGTGCCCTTTCCACGGCTGGACCTTCTCGAACGCAGGCAAGCTGCTCAAGGTGAAGGATGAAAAGACCACTGAGTATCCGGTGCAGTTCAACAAGCAAGGCTCGCACGACCTGAAGAAAGTCGCGCGCTTCGAGAACTATCGCGGTTTTCTGTTCGGCAGCCTGAGCGACGACGTGATGCCGCTCGAAGACTATCTCGGCGAAACGAAGATCATCATCGACCAGATCGTTTCACAAGCGCCGGATGGCCTCGAAGTGCTGCGCGGCAGCTCGTCATACATCTACGACGGCAACTGGAAGATGCAGATGGAAAACGGTTGCGACGGCTATCACGTCAGCACCGTCCACTGGAACTACTCGGCGACGATGGGACGCCGCAAGGTCGAAGGCACGAAGGCCGTGGATGCGAACGGCTGGAGCAAATCCGTCGCGGGCGTCTATGGCTTCGAGCACGGACATATCCTGCTGTGGACGAACACGATGAATCCGGAAGTGCGGCCAGTCTATGAGCATCGTGATGAAATCGCGGCACGCGTGGGCGAAGACAAGGCCAAGTACATCGTCAACCAGACGCGCAACCTGTGCCTCTATCCGAACGTGTTCCTGATGGACCAGTTCAGCACGCAGATTCGCGTGGTACGTCCCGTCAGCGTCGATAAAACCGAAGTCAGCATCTTCTGCTTCGCACCTAAAGGCGAGAGCGCAGAGAGCCGCGCTATCCGCATTCGTCAATACGAAGACTTCTTCAACGTCTCGGGCATGGGAACGAGCGACGATCTCGAAGAATTTCGCGCATGTCAGGCCGGTTACGCAAGCACGACATCGATGTGGAACGACATGTCGCGCGGCGCGCCGCTGTGGGTCCACGGTCCCGACGCGAACGCGAAAGGCATGGGCCTGAATCCGCTGATCTCCGGCGAGCGCAGTGAAGACGAAGGCCTCTTCGTGGTTCAGCACGAATACTGGATGCGGGTCATGCGCGACGCGTTGCAAAAGGAACAGGCGGAGGTGGCGGCATGAGCATCGATTATCAGAAGATCTGCAACGCGCTCTATCAGGAAGCGCGTCTTCTCGACGATCGTCAGTGGGACGAGTGGCTCGCCTGCTATACCGATGACGTCACCTACTGGATGCCCGCATGGGACGACGACGACAAGCTGACCGACGACCCGCATAGCCAGATATCGTTGATGTATTACGCGGATCGCGGCGGACTCGAAGATCGCGTGTTCCGCATCAAGACCGAGCGCAGCGGCGCGTCGATGCCGGAACCACGGACCAGTCATAGCGTGACCAATGTCGAAGTGCTGGCTCAACGCGACAATGAAGTGGATGTTCGATACAACTTCAACACGCTCAGTCATCGCTACAAGATCACGGACCAGTTCTTCGGCACCGCTTACGTCACCTTTCGCAGGATCGACGACCGCCTGCTCATATCGAGCAAGAGGATCGCGCTGAAGAACGACTATATCCGCCAGGTGCTCGACGTCTATCACGTCTGATGCCCTTTCCGGGAACGAGACACGAAGCAGGAGGCACTATGTCCAGCTATAACATCGCACTGAATTTCGAAGACGGCGTGACGCGCTTTGTCGAATGCAAGGCCGGCGAGAAGGTTCTCGATGCCGCCTTTCGCGCGAAGATCAATCTGCCGATGGATTGTTCCGACGGCGTATGCGGCACCTGCAAATGCCGCGCCGAAAGCGGCCAATACGATCTCGGCGACGACTATATCGACGACGCGCTGAGCGAAGACGAGAAAGACAGCGGTCTCGTCCTCACCTGCCAGATGGTGCCGCAAAGCGATTGCGTCATCGCGGTGCCCGCATCGTCCACATCTTGCAAGACGGAGCACAACAAGTTCGCTGCAACCGTCACGAAGGTCGAGCAACATCACGATGCCGCCGTGGTTCTCGAACTGGATGTGGACGGCGTTGCGCCGGCTTTCCTCGCTGGCCAGTATGTGAACATCGACGTGCCGGGCAGCGGACAGCATCGCTCCTATTCGTTCTCGTCCGCGCCGGGGGAATCGAAGATCAGCTTTCTGATCAAGAAGATTCCGGGGGGCGTGATGAGCACGTGGCTCGACACCGCGAAGCCGGGCAGCAAGGTCGAGCTGACCGGACCCATCGGCATCTTTTATCTGCGTCCCGTCGAACGGCCGTTATTGTTCCTCGCGGGCGGCACGGGACTGGCCCCGTTCCTCTCGATGCTCGAAGTGCTCGCACGCACGAACCCGCAGCAGAAGGTGCATCTCATCTATGGCGCGACGCGCGACCTCGACCTCGTGATGGTCGAGGCCATCGAGGCATACACGGTGAAGCTGCCGAACTTCACGTTCACGACCGTGGTTGCCGAAGCCGCGTCCAGTCATCCTCGCAAAGGCTGGGTCACGCAGCATATGCCCGCTGAATGCCTGAACGATGGCGATGTCGATGTCTATCTGTGCGGCCCCCCGCCGATGGTCGACGCAGTACGCAAGCATTTCGACGATAACGGCGTGGCGCCGAACAGCTTCCACTACGAGAAATTCACTCCCAATGTCGCGGCGGTGGCTCATGAACATGCATAGGTTCGAAGGCAAGGTAATGGTCGTGACCGGCGCGGCGCAGGGCATCGGCCGCGGCGTTGCGCTGCGTGCGGCGTATGAAGGCGCGAAGGTGCTCTTCGTCGATCGCGCCGACTTCGTCTCCGACGTGGCGGCCGAAGCGGCTGGCGCGGATACGGCAGGCTTCGTCGCAGACCTGGAAACGTACGAGGGCGCAGCCTCGGCGATGGCGTTCGCCATGCAGCGATATGGCCGCATCGACGTTCTCGTCAATGGTGTGGGCGGCGCGATTCGTATGCGGCCCTACGCCGAATTCGAGCCCGCTCAAATCGATGCGGAGATCCGCCGCTCGCTGATGCCGACGCTCTACGCGTGCCATGCAGTCTTGCCGCATATGCTCGCAGAGGGTGGCGGGACCATCGTCAATGTGTCTTCCAATGCGACGCGTGGCATCCGTCGCGTGCCTTACTCGGCGGCTAAAGGCGGGGTCAACGCAATGACGCAATCCCTTGCGATGGAGTACGGCGAGCACAACATCCGCGTCGTTGCTGCGGCGCCGGGTGGAACGCAAGCGCCCGCGCGACGCGTCCCCCGCAACGCGGCAGGAGACAGCGCAGAAGAGAAGGTCTGGATGAGCGAAGCGGTAAAGCAGGTCACCGACTCGACCTTCTTCAAACGCTACGGCACGCTGGACGAGCAAGTCGCGCCAATACTCTTTCTCGCATCCGACGAAGCGGGCTATATCACAGGCGCGGTGCTGCCGGTTGCAGGCGGCGACAACGGTTGAGGCATTGCAGCGAATCAGAGAGGAGACGCCATAGTGAACGAACGCAAAGCCATCGTCCCTGCGGGAATGGAAGCGGTCTACGACAACATTCGCTACGCCCCGGCAGTGAGAGTCGGCCACACGGTGTATGTCTCGGGGCAGATCGGCCGTGACGCCAACATGAAACTGGTGGAAGGACGCGAAGCGCAGATCGTGCAAGCCTTCGAGAATCTCAAGACCGTGCTCGAAGCCGCAGGCGCAACGCTCGCCAATGTCGTCGACATCACCACGTTCCACACCGACATGCGGGATCTCCCGCTCTTCATGCAAGTGCGCGACCGATACCTGAAGGCACGTCCGCTGCCTGCGTGGACCGCCGTGGGGGCGCATATGCTGGGCGGCGCAGGCGGTTATATCGTGGAAATCAAGGCCGTGGCGGTCATCGCTGAACGATGATGGACCGTCGCTTGTTCGATAACCACGACGCCAGCACGCGACTCGCCATGTTGTTGCGATACATGCAGGTGGAACAAATCACATGGCGTGCGTGGAGACACTGCGCGAACGTCACACCCCTCACCCGCGCCTCGACTCCTTCGAGGTCCGCGTCAGACCATCGATGATCCATCGCAGGCAAGCGAATGGCGGTCGGATCGTCGGCCGGACATTGAATGCGCTCGACATTGCATGTGATGCCTGGAACTTGCCGGTTCGTCGTTCCCAAGACTCTGTAGGCACGCGCGCGCCCTCGTCGTGCGGCAAATGAATGCGAAGCCGTGGGGCCTTGTAGACGAAGAACAGCACAGCCGTTTCCACGGATGTTCTCTGTCGCCGCAGTGCCGTAATCGCGGGCCTATCCCCCAAAGACAACGCCGATTCACGTAATATCCAGAAACGGCGCTTTATCTCTTTTCGCTCTCTAACGATCTCGACGAGACGCGCGAAGTCATCTCGCGGGTCATGCAGCGCATGTGTTTCGCGAAGTCCATGTACGAATGCCCGCCATGCTGCGCGAGCCGGACTGACGAAGAGAAAGCGAACTCGTCGCGTTGAGGCGAAAGGCTTCGCTCGCTGCGGTCTCTACAACAGAAACGGTCTTTCATGAACGAACTGATTCAGTCGCTCGGCGACATCGTTGGAAACGCTTACGTCTTTACCGGCGCCACTGAAACGCGCCGCTTCCGGCAAGGGTATCGATACGGCGGCGGCCCGGTGCTCGCCGCGATTCAGCCGGGCACGCTCGTCGAGATGTGGCGGGCGCTGCAGGCGTGTCATCGTGCGAATGTCATCGTCATCTGTCAGGCGGCGAATACCGGGCTCACCGGCGGATCGACGCCTGCGGCTGAAGGCTACGATCGCCCGGTCGTCGTGATCAATACCATGCGCTTGCGCCGGCTCGATCTGATTCGCAACGGCGAGCAGGCGATCTGTCAACCGGGCGTCACGCTCGACCAGCTCGAGAAGCGTTTGAAGCCGCTCAAGCGCGAACCGCATTCGGTGATCGGCTCGAGCTGCATCGGCGCATCCGTAACCGGGGGTGTGTGCAACAACTCGGGCGGTTCGCTGATTCGCCGCGGACCGGCGTTCACGCAGCTTTCGATTCACGCACGCATTACAGCCGACGGCGAGCTGAAGCTGGTCAATCACCTCGGAATCGATCTCGGCGACTCCGCCGAAGCCATCCTCGCCCGTCTCGACGCAGGCGAACTGCCCGACGATATCCCCGCAGCAAACGGGTTGCTCGCTTCCGATCACGAGTACAGCACGCATGTGCGCGACATCGAGGCATCCACTCCCGCGCGCTTCAATGCAGACCCGCGCCGGCTCTACGAAGCATCGGGCTCTGCGGGACACCTCGCGGTGTTCGCACTACGGCTGGATACGTTCCCTGCGGACGAACAGACGCAAGTGTTCTATATCGGCAGCAACGATCCGGCCGAACTCGAAACCATCCGCCGCGACATTCTCGGCGGCTTCAAGAGTCTGCCGATAGCGGGGGAATACATGCACCGCGGCGCGTTCGACATCAGCCGCCGCTATGGCAAGGACATGTTCCTCTACATCCGGACCTTCGGCACCGACAAGGTGCCGCGCGCCTTCGCAGCGAAGAGCCGGTTCGATGGATTCACCGAGAAGGCCCGGCTCGGCAGTGGCATCAGCGATCGCCTGCTGCAGGCATTGAGCCGGCTTTTGCCCGAGCATCTGCCGCGACGGCTGATCGAGTACCGCGACAGATTCGAGCATCACCTGCTGCTCAAGATGGGTAACGACGGCGTGCAGGAAGCGCGCGACTATCTGCAATTGCGGTTTCCCACGCAACAGGGCGACTATTTCGAATGCACGCCCAAGGAAGGCGAAGCGGCGTTTCTGAACCGCTTCACCATCGGCGGCGCGATGGTCCGGTATCGCGCGGTGCATCCGCGAACGGTGGAGGATATCGTCGCGCTCGATATCGCCCTGCCGCGCAATACGACCGACTGGTTCGAACGGCTGCCGCAGCACATCTCGAAGGACATCGAGTATTCCATGTACTGCGGTCATTTCTTCTGCCATGTGCTGCACCAGGAATATCTGGTGAAGAAAGGCGTCGATTGCGACCGCATCAAGGACGAGATCCTCGCGCTGCTGGCTGCGCGCGGCGCCGAGTATCCGGCGGAGCACAACGTCGGGCACCTCTACGAAGCGAAAGCGTCGCTTACGCAGTTCTATGAAGAGCTCGATCCGACCAACTCATTCAATCCCGGCATCGGAAAGACCTCGCGTCTGTTCAAGTGGGGAAAATCCACTTATGGCTGCGCTTGCGAGTCCGATCGTGAGGCTGCGCATCAGACGCAATGAAGCACGGGCCCGTGCGACTGCCTGCCTAGACCCCGGACAGCGAGAACGCCTGCAGCCCGAGCGTCGCCGCCAGTTCACCCGGCGACCGCACGATCTGCGCTTCGGCAGGAAAGAGCGCGGCGGCATCGTCATCGACGGGCCAGCCGATCACTCGCATGTGCGCCGCTATCGCGCCGCCCGCGCCGGTCGGACTGTCTTCGACTGCGACGACCTCTTCCGGCGCGAGACGCAGCAGCCACGCGGCGCGTTCGTATGGCTCCGGGCTCGGCTTGCCGTGACGCACGTCGTTGACGCTGACCGTGATGAGCGACGGCTCCTCGATGCCCAACGCGCGCAGGTTCGCTTCCAGCAACATGCGCGAAGCATTCGATACGATTGCCTGCGTGATGCCCGCCGCCTTCGCCATGCGATACACCTCGAGCGCGCCGGGACGGGGCACGAGCCGGGGCGCGCCGTTCAGATAGGCCCGCGCGCGAAACGCCGACCATTCGCTGAAATCGACGGAAAGCCCGAAGCGCTCGCGAACGAGCGCATGCACTTCGCGCCCGGTCTTGCCGAAAACGAGCGGATGCAATTCATCGCCCGCTTGCACCCCGTGATGGGCGAGCGCCTCGACGAGCGTCGCCAGATGCAGTGACTCGCTCTCGATGAGCGTGCCATCCATGTCCCACAGAATTGCCTTGATCAAAGCGTGATTGTCCTTGTCGTGCGTGCGCCGCAAACGCGTGTGCGTCGAGCGCGTCGTGTCGTGGTAGATGTGCTGCGCCTTCCCCCCCGATGCGATCGCATGTTTCGCGCGGGCGCCGGGATAGCCTAGCCTATCACGGCGCACTCAAACGGACGACACGAGCACGGCAGCGCCGTTTCCAGTCGATAATGCTCGTGGAGTGCCGCTAAAGGCAACGCAAGCTCTTGGATTCGCCTTCGAAAACAGCGCCGCTTCTAACGCGGCAAAACACAGGAGATACTGCATGACTGATATGCCGGGCTTGTCGCTACAAGAGACGGAATCGAGCCGTCGTGCGTGGCGAGTCATCGTGGCCGCATCTATCGGCAATGCGCTCGAATGGTTCGACCTCGTCATATACGGGTTCTTTGCCGTCACGATTTCCAGGCTGTTCTTCCCCGCCGGGAGCGAGACGGTCTCCTTGCTGCTCACGCTCGGTACGTTCGGGGTGTCGTTCTTCATGCGCCCGCTCGGCGCGGTCGTGCTGGGCGTCTATGCGGACAAGGCAGGCCGCAAAGCCGCGTTGACGCTATCCATTCTCTTGATGATGGCCGGCACCCTGCTTATCGCGATCATGCCGACATATGCGACGCTCGGCATCGCGGCGCCGGTCGGCATCGTCCTCGCTCGCATGATTCAAGGTTTCTCGGCGGGAGGCGAATTCGGCAGCGCGACCGCCTTTCTCGCGGAGCACGGTGGTCAGCGGCGCGGGTTCTTCGCGAGCTGGCAAGCGGCCAGTCAGGGACTCACGACGCTGCTCGCAGCACTGGCCGGCACGTGGCTGACGACCGCGCTCACGCCGGAGCAGGTGCTGAGCTGGGGATGGCGACTGCCGTTCTTCCTCGGATTACTGATCGGACCGGTGGCGTACTACATCAGGCGAAATATCGATGAAACGCCCGAGTTCGTCGGCACGGAAACCACCAAGACGCCGCTGGCCGATACGTTCACGGATCAAAGACATCGTCTCGTGCTGGCGATCGGAGCGGTGGTCCTCGGAACGGTGGCGACGTATCTCATTCTCTTCATGCCCACGTATGCGGTCAAGCAACTGGGCCTGCCCGCATCCGCTGCATTCACTGCGACCATCGCAACGGGCGTGATCCAGATGATCGGTGCTCCGTTCTTCGGCCATCTGTCCGACCGTGTCGGCAGGACAAGAATCATGATGGTGGCAGGCGCGGTCTTCCTCGTCTGCGCGTATCCGGTTTTCCGGCTGCTGCACGACTATCCTGCGTTCGGCACCCTGGTCTGGGTCCAGATTTTCTTCGGCTTGGCCAACGCAGCGTATTTCGGCGCACTCCCCGCGTTGCTCAGCGACCTCTTTCCGACGAAGAACCGCACGACGGGAATGTCCGTCGGCTACAACGTGTCGGTGACGGTGTTCGGCGGTTTCGCGCCGTTCATCATTACGTCGCTCATCGGGCTGACGGGGAATCCGCTTGCCCCGAGCTTCTATCTGATCGCGGCGGCGATCGTCAGCCTGTTCGCACTGGTCCATATCAGAAAGCTGGCGCAGGCGTGAGCGGACACGCGGGCGGGGCAGCGCGGCGAGGGAGAATGAACGTAACAGGTATGTGATAATTCCCAACCCGCGCCCGTCCGGCCCACAAGGCCGTCGACACTGCGCGAGGGCCCGTTACCCCTCGTGGCCAGCCTCCCCTCGCGAAACTCGAACAGCAACCACGATGCCTACATACCGTTCCAAAACTTCCACCGCCGGCCGCAACATGGCGGGGGCGCGCTCGCTATGGCGCGCGACCGGCATGAAAGACGAAGACTTCTCGAAGCCGATCATCGCCGTCGTCAATTCGTTCACCCAGTTCGTGCCGGGTCACGTGCATCTGAAAGACCTGGGCCAGCTCGTCGCACGCGAAATCGAGGCGGCGGGCGGCGTCGCCAAGGAGTTCAACACGATCGCGGTCGATGACGGCATCGCGATGGGTCACGACGGCATGCTCTATTCGCTGCCGAGCCGCGAGATCATCGCGGATTCGGTCGAGTACATGGTCAACGCGCATTGCGCCGACGCCATGGTCTGCATCTCCAACTGCGACAAGATCACCCCGGGGATGCTGATGGCCGCGATGCGCCTGAACATCCCTGTCATCTTTGTTTCGGGCGGCCCGATGGAGGCCGGCAAGACGCGCCTCGCCAATCCGAAAACCAAGGCCATCGAACTGAAGAAGCTCGACCTGGTCGATGCCATGGTGATCGCCGCCGACCAGTCATACTCCGACGCCGACGTGGCCGAAGTGGAACGCTCCGCGTGCCCGACATGCGGCTCCTGCTCCGGCATGTTCACGGCCAACTCGATGAACTGCCTCACCGAAGCGCTCGGTCTCTCGCTGCCGGGCAACGGCACCGTGGTCGCGACACACGCGGATCGCGAGCAGCTTTTCAGGCGCGCGGGCCGGGGCATCGTCGAACTGGCGCGCCGCTATTACGAGCACGAAGAGGCGCGTGTGCTGCCGCGCTCGGTCGGCTTCAAGGCTTTCGAGAACGCCATGACGCTCGATATCGCGATGGGCGGCTCGACCAACACCATCCTTCACCTGCTGGCGATCGCCCGCGAGGCCGAGATCGACTTCACGATGGCGGACATCGACCGCCTCTCGCGCACCGTCCCGCAGCTCTGCAAGGTCGCACCGAACACGAACAAGTATCACATCGAGGATGTGCATCGCGCGGGCGGCATCATGGCGATCCTCGGCGAACTCGATCGCGCGGGCAAGCTGCATACGGATGTCCCGACCGTGCACGCGCCGACGCTTGCAGACGCGCTCGCGCAGTGGGACGTCAAGCTGACCGACGACGAAGCCGTCAAGACCTTCTATATGGCGGGACCCGCGGGCGTTCCGACGCAAGTCGCGTTCAGTCAGAGCACGCGCTGGCCGAGCCTCGACACGGATCGAGCCGAGGGCTGCATTCGCTCCTTCGAGCACGCGTTCTCGAAGGAAGGCGGCCTCGCGGTGCTGACGGGCAACATCGCGCTCGATGGCTGCGTCGTCAAGACGGCCGGCGTCGACGAAAGCATTCTCGTGTTCGAAGGCACCGCGCATGTCACGGAATCGCAGGATGAGGCAGTCGAGAACATCCTCAACGACAAGGTCAAGGCGGGCGATGTCGTCATCGTCCGTTACGAAGGTCCGAAAGGCGGACCCGGCATGCAGGAAATGCTTTACCCGACGAGCTATATCAAGTCGAAGGGTCTCGGCAAGGCGTGCGCGCTGCTGACGGACGGGCGTTTCTCGGGCGGCACGTCGGGCCTGTCCATCGGCCACTGCTCGCCGGAAGCGGCGGCGGGCGGCGCAATCGGCCTCGTGCGCGATGGCGACAGGATTCGCATCGACATTCCGAACCGGACGATCGACGTGCTGCTGTCCGACGACGAGCTCGCGCGCCGTCGCCAGGAGCAGGACGCGAAGGGCTGGAAGCCCGCGAAGCCACGTCCGCGCAAGGTGTCGGCGGCGCTCAAGGCGTATGCGAAGCTGGTGATGTCGGCGGATAAGGGCGCGGTGCGCGACTTGTCGTTGCTGGACGACTAGGTTCGCGTTTCGTGCAGACGAAGAAGGCCGCTTTCGCAAGCGGCCTTTTTTGTGCGTGGACGGTTTCTTGCTGGCGCTCGGCCGGAGAATGCCGAGCGCTTCGCGCGTGCGGCGCTGTAGCCGGCCCGTTCGATAACTCGACGCGAAACGGCATCGTGCCGTGTCAGTTCACTACGCGAGCCGCGCGTGTTTTCCCGGCGTGCCGAAACGGCAGTCACAAGCAACCACCGTAACGCCCCGCCCGATCAAGCGCGATCCGGCCCGACGCCCAGCGCCTCCGCCTTGCGAACCAGATCCGCGAGCGACCGGGCCTGCATTTTCTTCATCGCCTGTCCGCGATGGATCTTCACCGTGATCTCGCTCAGCTTCATTTCGGATGCGATCTGCTTGTTCATGAGTCCGGCCACGACGAAGGCCATTACTTCCCGTTCGCGCGGAGTCAGCGATCCATAACACACCCGAAGATCGGCGACGGAGCGGCTCGACTTGCGGCGCTCTTCGTCGCGCGCAAGCGCAGTGGCGACGGCATCGAGCATGTCCTGGTCACGAAATGGCTTCGCGAGGAAGTCCTGCGCGCCCGCCTTCATCGCCTTGACGGTCATCGCGATATCGCCGTGCGCGGTCATGAAAACGATCGGCAAGCCGAGTTCGCTGGCCGCGATCTGCTCCTGCACCGCCAGTCCGCTTTGCCCTCGCAGTCGCACGTCGAGGATCAGGCAGCTCGGCACGTCCTGCATCTCGCACGCGAGAAAGTCTTGCGCCGATGCGAACGTCTGCACCGCGAGCCCCACGGAGCGCAGCAACATGCCGACGGCCTCGCGCATGGAGTCGTCATCGTCGACGACATAGACCATCGCATTGCTCGCGGCGTTATCGAGCCGGCTGCTCATGACATGTCCCCTTATCGACGGGCAGAATGAACTGCAAGGACGCACCGCCTCGTGCGGCAGCCTCGGCCCAGATGCGGCCGCCATGCGCCTCGACGATAGACCGGCAGATCGACAGGCCCATGCCCATGCCATCGGCCTTGGTCGTGAAGAAGGCGTTGAATATGCATCCCGCGCTGTCTTCGCCGATGCCCGGCCCCGAATCCTCGACGGCCACATGAGCATGATCGCCGTCGAAGACGCGCGTGGCAATCAGCAGCCGGCGCGGCGTGGTCTGGGCGGCCATCGCCTGCGTGCCGTTCATGATGACGTTGATGAGCACCTGCTGCAACTGCACGCGATCGCCGCATACGACAGGCGATGGCTCGGCAAGCTGCAGCCGCACTGCCACGCCATGACGGTCGAGTTCGCCGCGCACCAGCTCGAGCGCCTCCTCGACGGTTCCATTCAGCGCGAATGCGGCGGCGGGACCTTCGTGCTTCTTCGCCATCGCGCGGATTCGCTGGATCACGTCGCTCGCGCGTTTCGCATCGCGAATCATCTGCGCAATCGACTGCTTCGCTTCCGCGAGATCCGGCTCCGGCCGATTCAGCCAGCGCAGCGCGGCATCGCCGCACGTGACGATAGCGGCGATCGGCTGCGTCGTTTCGTGCGCAATGGACGCGGCGAGCTCGCCGAGCATCGAGATGCGCGTCACGTGCGCCAGTTCCGCCGTCGAGCGCGCAAGCGCCTCCTGCGCGAGCTTCGTCTCGGTGATATCCATCAGCGCGCCGGCATACTCCCGCTCACCGCTTCGCTGCACCGCATGCGCGACGTAATGCACGTGCTTGATGGCGCCATCGGGCATCCGCAGCCGATGCTCGACATCGATCACGGGCGCGCCGCCTTCCTCGTCGCGGTACGCGTTGCGCACCAGCGCGAGATCGTCGGGATGCGTGCGGGCGAGAATCGCATCGATGGATGGAACTACGTCGCGGGCGTACTGGAAGATGCGATAGGCCTCGTCGGACCACCACATCGTGCCTTCGGGCAAGCGCGTCGCGATGCTCGCCGTGCGGCTCAGGCGCTGGGCGTCGAGAAGGAACGCTTCGGTGCGTTCGAGCGCGCGCTCCGCCTGCTTGCGCTCCTCGACCTGCTCGCGCAGATCGGCGGTGGCGGTCTGATTCCTCAACGCGAGATAAGACGTGGTCGCGATCGCGAGCAGGCTCACCGCGCATCGGGCGATGGCGCCGGTCGACACCGAGTCGTCGTGAGAGAGGACGAAGCCTGCAAGCGTCAGCAGCACGCAGCCCCATGCCGCGCGGACGGTTGCCGTGCGCCCGCCCGACGACGCGACGAGCAGCACGACGACGACATAAAACACGGCTATCGCGATGTCGAGCGGCGTGAGCGCATCGATGAGAAACACCGCGAGGGCAAGCGCACCGGCAAGCGCCCATGCGATTCGCGCATCGCGGCGCGCGATACCGGCCGACTCGTTGTGCCGGCCGCTTGGATCGGCCGGGCTAAGCGGATTAAGCATAGGCAGTCGAATGGCGTTGACTTGACGAACGCGTGCGCTCACTGGGCGTCGGATTGAAAACGTCGCTGCAACGTACTCAGGCAATCGGATACGACGGCGCCGTCCACCGGCTTGCCGAGAAAGCATAGCGCGCCGCCGTCGAGCGCCTGCCTGCGTACCGCATCCGATGCGAACGCGGTGATGAAGATGATCGGCAACGCGAGGCCCAGTTCGCGCAGCCGCTGCTGCAATTGCAGGCCGGTCATGCCGGGCATCTGCACGTCGCTGATGATGCACGCAACTTCGTCGAAATGCCCGAATGCCAGAAACGATTCCGCAGACGGGTACAGATGCACGTCCCAGCCGAGCGAGCGTAACAGGCTCGACGTGGCGGCGCGAACCGATTCGTCGTCGTCGATGACTGAGACCAGTGGAGGGAAGGTCAAGCGCGTGTCCTCGATCATGTGCTGTCGGCGCGGCCCAAACGTGCGGGTCCGCTACTGTGACGCCATCTTAGCGAGCGCGGCGAGCGCGGCAAATCATATGTGCGTATAGGTTTTCTCTTTCGCCGGGCGGCGCTCATACGTTGGTATAGCGGCGTCATGCGTCCGGCTATTGCAACTGATCAAAGGTTCGATAAGCGTCATCCGCGCGCCTCGCGGATCGCACGCCCGGTTATCCCGAAGTACACACGAACTCAACGCCAGCATGGCCGCTCGCGCGCCTTCGTACGATGGGCCGGCAAGCCTCGTCCCACTACATTTCATTCACGGCTGCATCGATGAACACGGTCAGCCGCACGAAGCAACGCCCGACGCACGACAGGCGCTTCGAGGCCCCATCCGGCTCATTCATTTCATTCAAGGAGTGTCACTCATGAAGAAGATCGTCGTTTATCTCGCACTTGCCGCCAGCGCATTCGCCGCACCCGCTCTGAGCTTCGCGCAGTCCAGCGGTCCGCTCACCCGCGCCGAAGTCCGCGCCGATCTGGTGCGCGTCGAGCAGGCCGGTTACAACCCGGCGCTTGCAAGCGATCCGCACTATCCCGACGACATCCAAGCCGCCGAAGCAAAAGTCGCAGCGGAACAGACGGGCGGCGGTTTCGGCGGCGTGCAGCAGCAGCGCACGTCGTCGGGGGCGCCGGCGCGCATGTCGATGAAAGGAACGTGCGTCGGGCCGGCAGGCTTCTGCACGCCCTACTTCGGAAGCTGATTCGTCACGGCCGGGCAGCCGAACCTGTCCGGCCGTCCCTAACCTCTTATATCCGTCGATGGAGTCTCTCGTGAAGTTTCTATCGCATGCAGCTATCGCGCTCGCGGTTGCCGCCGGTTTCGCGTCATCTCCTGCAATCGCCGCTACATCGAGCCCCAGACAGGTCAGGAACATCGTTCTCGTGCATGGCGCGTGGGTCGATGGCTCTGGCTGGAAACCGGTCTACGACATCCTCGTGAAGGATGGGTATCACGTCAGTCTCGTGCAGGAACCGTTGACCTCTCTTGCAGACGATGTGACAGCCACTCGCCGCGTGCTCGACTTGCAGCACGGCCCGACGATCCTCGTCGGCCATAGTTATGGCGGTTCGGTCATCACGGAAGCAGGCGAGCACCCGAATGTCGTCGGTCTCGTTTATGTCGCCGCACATGCGCCTGCTGTCGGCGAGGATGAAAGCGCGCTCGGCAAACAGATGCCGAGTTATACGTCGAAGCAATCGGGCGCCATCGAGAAGACCGCCGATGGCTACACGTATCTCAGTCCCGCCGTGTTCCCGAAAGACTTCGCGGCCGACCTGCCATTAGCCAAAGCCAGGTTCGAATCGCATGCGCAGATGCTGACGGCGGCGGATGTTTTCTCGACGCCGTTGACCGCTGCGGCGTGGACCTCGAAGCCGAGCTGGGGCATCGTCGCGGGCGACGACAAGATTATCAGTCCGGATCTCGAGCGCTGGTATTACGCGCGGGCGCATAGCCACACGACCGTGATTCCCGGCGCGAGTCATTCGGTGTATGAGTCGCGTCCGCGGCAGGTTGCGGCAGTCATCGAGGATGCGGCGCGGCACGCGCAACCATGAGCGATACGTCCGCTCGCGGAGTCGTCGCCTTCGGAGACCCACGGCAGGTGCAGATCGAATGTGTGACTGCTTTAGCTTCGCCATGACCAGCCAGCCCAAGGCCAAGACCCAAACATAAGACGAAATCGCCGCGATAAGTGGAGCAGCGCACAATGGGCCGCCGTCGCATTCGATAACCTCGTGCCTCATCGCCTCGGAGCAGGCGAGTTCACACCACAAACTACGGGGAAAATCATGAAAACACGCATGGCGGTTGCGTTGAGCGTTGTGCTTGCTGCATGTGGCGGCGGCGGGGGCGGTGAAACCAGCGCGACGTCCGCGGCATCGGCCACGCCGGCGTCGAATTCGACTGCCACGACGTGTTCAGGCGGCCCTTTCACGACAGACCCGGCGAAGGCCTGCTCCGATGCGTCCGGCAAGGTCGTCACCGCCTACGTCTACGCGCAGCCGCAGACGGTCATTGCCGATGGCGCCGTCATCTCGACCGACACGACATGGCCCGCGAGCGGTTCGCCGTATTACATCGCCGGCACGATGCACGTTGCCACGGGCGCTACGCTGACGATCCCGGACAATGTCATCGTGGAGGGCATCAGGCCGACGCCGTGCACGTCCGACTGCATCGGGCAGATTCCGACGAAAGGCATCATCAACGTGGCGGGGAAGCTGAATGTCGGTGGCAACGATCAGGTGCAGCTTCTCGGCGTGACCGTCAGCAACGTCGATGCGAACGCGGGCGGCGGGACGGTCAGCATCCAGCATGCGCGTCTCGAAGACGCCTTCGTGCAGATCAGTCCCGCCGCGCCTTTTTCGATGACCTATAGCCAGGCTTATCGTCTCAACGTGACGCCCATCGTTCGCGCAGGCGTCACCACTTACGAGGCGGGCACGAACGGCTACCCAAGCTTCAAGAACTCGACGCTCAGGTACAACACGTTCGTCGATTCGGCCGCCTTCGCCTTCGATCCTTCGGTGATCGTGCAGAACAATCTGTTCATCAACATGGTCGATTCGCTCGTCTTGATCGACGACTTTCCGGTCAGCGGCGCGCCTGCCGGCATCGCGAAGAACAATTCGTTCCTGTTCAAGACGAACTCGCCGAATACGAACCGCATGGTCATTGCGGCGCACGGGACCTACGCTGCATCGACGATGCACACCCTCGACTTCTCGAACAACTTCTGGGGCGTGACGGACAACACGACGATTCAGTCGCGTATCCTCGACAGCACGAATTCGAGCAGTCCGAGATTGCCGAACGTCATCAGCTACGCGCCGGCCGCCGCGAATCCGGACCCGGCGACGCCCGCCGATCCGCAAAGCAACGTGCCGAACGAGTAAGCGAGGGGTGCGAGCGCGGCTGGCCAGCCGCGCGCCTCACTCGACGATGATGGCGGCCGGCGCGGTCAGCGAAGAACCCGAGTTGTCCGTCTCGCGAATTCGCACGACCGCGCCGCGAAGCGCGAGAAGACCGAGGGGCGGCCGGCTTCGGCCGGTTGCGCAAGCGAGCGTGCCGCGGACCGTCTTGACGCCGCACGCGCTCATCGCGGCAACGCGCGCCACACGCGCTGAACGCATCACGTCGAGAGCTGCTATAACGCCGGCATCGACCGTCCCGCGCAGCCGGCGCGCGGAACCTTTCACCCCACGAACCGTTGCATTCGGGGCGGTCGCGCTCGAGAGGCGCTGTCGTGAATGGCTTCGATCATCAGGTTCATCCATGCGGCTCTAGTGGCGCATCTGTCAGCGCAGCTTGCGAGCGGATGATCGGCGACTATGCTTACAGTTCAGAAGCAAAGGAGCCGCCATGCAAACGTCCGTCGTCCGAAGATCCGTCGATCTCAGCGCGTATCCGAATCTCGTCGTCGTGCAATTGGGCTTTCGCGTGCGCCGGTTGCGGGGAATCGCCGCGATACTCGGCATCGGCAAAGGGCTGCGGCAGATCGAATCTAATCCGCCGGATGGATTACTGTCGAGCCAGCAGGTGTTCTTCGCGCTCAACCATATCGGCATTCGTCAATACTGGCGCGATCTCGACAGCCTCGAAGCATTCACTCGCAGCGAGCCTCATTCGCGGTGGTGGCGCGACTTTCTGCGCGACAGCCGCGGCGCGGGCTTCTGGCATGAAACGTACAGCCGGCAGGGAATGGAAGCGGTCTATATCGACATGCCGGCACCCGTGGGCTTCGATCGTTTTGCACCCGAGCGCCAGCCGACCGGTCCCTTCATGAGCGCGCGGCAGCGGATGGGAAATTAGCGATCACGAAGAATCGACTCGCCGCTCGATCCGCGCCGCATTTCCAGGCGATTTCATGACCGACTTGCATCGGCAGCGCGCGCGTTTTCGTTACGCCGTCGCCTGCGGCTCCAGCAAGTCGCTGATGCGTTTCAGATTCGATTCGACCTCTGCCAGCGCGAACGCCAGCGTGGACAGCGCCTGCACCCGCTGCGGACAATGACCGGTCTGCGAGACGCGTTCCATGCAGCGCGACCGGGCGTGGGTCGCGGCATCGTGCAGCGGCGCGAGGAAGTCCCGGCTCGCCGGCAGCGGCGCGTTGTCTCGAAGGTAGGCTGCGAGGTGGTGCAGGTAGTCGCTGCCGTTCTTCCGTACGGCGCTTACCAGCTCGCCCAGTGCGGCGCAGTCTTCCGCCGCGAATGCGCCGCTATGCGACTGGCCAACGCGGTCGAGCAACACGAGTCCGTGCCACAGGGTATGGACAGCGTCGAGCGCCGCGTTGAGCGTCGGGCCGCGTTCGAAGCGCGCTCGAATTCGCGCTTCGCCACTGATGGCTCTTGCGTCCACGAGGTGACGAAGAAACTGTTCGTGCAACGCATCGACGGCGGCGCGGTCATGATCGCGGGAAAGGATCGGCACCGCCGATAGCAACGCGCGACAGTCGTCGAGCAGCTCGGCCATCACAGCGAACGCGCGGGAGCGCGCCATTTGCGGCACGACGGTCAACGACACCATAATGCCGATTCCCGATCCCAGGATAATCGCGACTGCGCGCGAGAGCGCTTCGAGCGGGCTGTCGGGCGGCTGAAGCGCAAGCGCCGCAGCGACGAAGATGCTGTAGTTGGTCGCGGGGAAAAAGGCCGATGTCAGACACGTCGTCAGGGTGGTCAGCGCGAGCCTGGGCAAGGCGGCTTCAGCAGCAGGGAAACTGTGCAGTGCCGCGAGTCCGACGAGCGTTCCGATAGCAGCGCCGGCCATCTGTCCCATGCCGCTTTTCAGGCTGCGGTCGAAATGCACCTGCAGCGAAAACAGGCTGGCGAAGACGCCCCAGGTGAGGCTCGGAGAGTTCGCGAACCGCAAGCACGCATAAGTCACAGCGCTCGCGATGAGCGACTGAATGCAGATGCGGGTCGGGTCGGACCGGGCAATGCGCCGAACGGAATTGAGGGCTGTCACGCCGTGATAGGCAGCAAGTGTCGTTCCGGTGACCAGAGACGCGGTAAGAGAAGCGGCGCGCGTCGACGAAAAACGCTGCCTTTGCGGAACAAACGCTGTCTTGCGCAAGCGAATTACAGCGAGTGAGTGGAGTGAGCGAATGATGTCGTGCGAGAAGAATCGATAAAAGACCCGAGCGGCCATCGCATTTTTCAAAGTGCGGGCTTACCTGCCGGTTCTCCGCGCTCAGGTTATATGCAGGAGAAACTTATTCGCCTCAAGAGGAGACATCGATTCGCTAAATGTCATGACGCGCGCATTTGCGATGGTTCACGAATCGAAGCCGTAGCGTGCGCCACGGTAATAGGTCAGCAGTAGCCGAAGCCCTGACCCGCCAAAAGCCCTTTCGCTAAATCGCTCCCAACTATTGGACAAGCAGCCTGTCGGCAAGCCGCGAGATGCACCGTTCGCGCGCCATGCCGACGAAGTTCTCTAATTTCATCCGGTCGTAAGGTTAACCCCGATTTAAACCCAAACCAACAAAAGGGACATTCAGGCTGCTGCATGTAATCCAACTGCAACCCGATTGACGCCACCTTAACGCGCCGGCTTCCGCAGCTGGCGTTACGCGCGCCGCGAGGAGGAAGATTTGGTTCTGGAACTGGAGCGAGTCAGTGTCGTTTCTGGCGGGCAACCGTATCTTTACGGCGTGGATTTGCGCCTCGTCCCCGGCGCCATCAATGTGCTGCTCGGACCCACACAAGCAGGCAAGACCACGCTCATGCGCGTAATGGCGGGGCTCGACAGGCCGAGCGACGGCCGAGTGCTCGCCGACGGCCAGGACGTGACAGGCGTCAGCGTTCGCGAGCGCAATCTCGCGATGGTTTATCAGCAGTTCATCAATTACCCGGCGATGACGGTTTTCGAAAACATCGCCTCCCCTTTGCGCCTTCAAAAAATCGACCCTGCCGAAATCCGCCGGCGTACGCAGGAAGTCGCAGCCAAACTCCATATCGAGCATTTGCTGCAGCGGCGGCCAGGCGAACTGTCGGGTGGCCAGCAGCAGCGCTGCGCGCTCGCACGCGCGCTCGTGAAGCGCACGTCCCTGGTATTGCTCGACGAGCCGCTCGTGAATCTCGACTACAAACTGCGCGAGGAGTTGCGCATGGAACTGGCTACGCTTTTCGCCGACGGCAAGACGACCGTCGTGTACGCGACCACCGAACCGCTCGAAGCGCTGCTGCTGGGCGGCTATACGGCAATCGTCGATAAAGGCCGGGTTCTGCAGTTCGGTCCCACGCTCGATGTGTATAACGCACCGGTCAATGTCGCGGCCGCGGCGGTATTCAACGACCCGCCGATGAACATGCTGACGAGCGACTCGGCCAACGGCCGCGCGCGTCTGCCGATCGGCGTTGAGGTTCCGGTCAGAAACGGCTCCGATGCGACCGGCGCATGCCGTATCGGCATTCGGCCTGGACACCTGCGCCTTCGAGCGAAGGCCTCTCATGCGATCGCCGTTCCGTGCCGGCTGGAACTCGCCGAATTGAGCGGCTCCGAAACGTATCTGCACTTGCGCACGCTGACGGGCGCGGTGGACCTGGTTGCGCAGTTGCAGGGCGTGCATCAGATCGCGCTCGGCACGCAGCTCGACGTTTTCATCGACCCTGACGAACTGTTTGTGTTCGGCGCGGATACCCGACTGGTGTCCAGCCCGGAGGCAGCTCATGGCGTGCATTGAGTTTCAGAATCTCGCGCACGCGTACGGACCGAACCCCGCGACGCTCGACGACTACGCGCTTCAACCCATGAGCATGGTCTGGGATGACGGCGGCGCGTATGCGTTGCTCGGGCCATCGGGTTGCGGCAAGACCACGCTGCTCAATATCGTGTCGGGGCTCGTCAAGCCGTCGGAGGGCAAGGTGCTGTTCGACGGACGCGACGTGACGGCGCTCGGCGCACGTCAGCGCAACATCGCCCAGGTGTTCCAGTTCCCCGTGATCTACGACACGATGACCGTATTCGATAACCTCGCGTTCCCGCTGCGCAATCGCAAGGTGTCAGCCGCCGAGGTCACGAAGCGCGTGCACGAAGTCGCGGAAATTCTCGACATGACGCGAGAGCTGCCGAACAAGGCAAGCAATCTGGCCGCCGACGCCAAGCAGAAGATTTCGCTTGGGCGGGGCCTCGTGCGCAAGGACGTCGCGGCGATTCTCTTCGACGAACCGTTGACTGTGATCGACCCCGCGATGAAGTGGATGCTGCGCCGACAGTTGAAGAGAATCCATCAGCAGCTCAAGCTCACGCTGATCTACGTGACGCACGATCAGGTAGAAGCGCTGACTTTCGCCGACGAAGTCGTGGTCATGACAAATGGCCGCGTCGTTCAGAAGGGCGGAGCCGATGCCCTTTTTCTGCGGCCGGATCACGCTTTTGTCGGCTACTTCATCGGCAGTCCCGGCATGAATCTCTGTTCGATCGAGCTCGACGCCGACGGCGCGAGAATCGGCTCGCAGCGCTTGCCGCTCGACGCGGGCACGCTTGCGACGCTGCGCGGCGCGCATCAGCAGGCAAACGGCGCGCTTAAACTGGGGATTCGTCCGGAGTTCGTGCGCCTTTCGCAGCAAGGAGAAGCCGGCGCGGTCAAGGCGCGCGTGCTGCGCGCGCAGCAGCTCGGCAACTATCAGCTAGTTACCGCGGAATGCGACGGCCATGTGTTGAATGCGAAGCTCGAGCCGCATTTGCGGGTTGTCGACGGACCTGCCTGGCTGCATCTCATCGCGCCTGAGACCGTGTTCTTCTGCAACGACGAAAGAATCGAAACACGCATCTCCGAAGGGGCCATGCGATGAACAAGCCCGTCAATCAGAAGGCGTGGTTGCTGGTCATTCCGGTGTTCATCTGCGTCGCGTTCTCCGCAATCCTGCCGCTGATGACAGTGGTGAACTATTCGGTGCAGGACATCATCGGCCCCACGCAGCATGTGTTCGTCGGTACGGAGTGGTTTCGCAACATCATGACTGATCCCGATTTGCGCGAAGCGCTCGGCAGACAGGTTATTTTCTCCGGCTGCGTACTGCTGTTCGAGATTCCATTGGGCGTGGGCGTCGCCCTTGCGATGCCGGCATCGGGATGGCGCGCATCGGCCACGCTCATCGTGCTGGCCATGCCGTTGCTGATTCCATGGAACGTCGTGGGCACGATCTGGCAGATTTTCGGTCGGCCGGATATCGGACTGCTCGGCTACTGGCTCAATAGTCTCGGCTTCGACTACAACTACACCGCGAGTCCCACGGCCGCATGGCTCACCGTGCTCGTGATGGACATCTGGCACTGGACGCCGCTCGTCGCACTGCTGTGCTATGCGGGCTTGCGCGCGATTCCGGACGCCTTCTATCAGGCCGCCGAAATAGATGGCGCAAGCCGCTTCGCGGTGTTTCGCTATATCGAATTGCCCAAGATGCGTGGCGTGCTGATGATCGCCGTGCTGCTGCGCTTCATGGACAGCTTCATGATCTATACCGAGCCGTTCGTGCTGACGGGCGGCGGCCCCGGCGATTCGACAACCTTCCTGAGTCAGTATCTAACGCAAAAAGCGGTCGGCCAGTTCGATCTGGGCCCGGCCGCCGCCTTCTCGCTGATCTATTTCCTGATCATTCTGCTGCTGTGCTTCATTCTCTATAACTGGATGAGCCGCGTAGGCACGGGCGGCCCCGCCGCGCAAGGAGACGACCATGCGGGATAAGCGCCGCTTACTGCGGACGTCGATACTCATTGTCTACATGCTGTTCGCGCTGATTCCGCTCTACTGGATGTTCTCGATCTCTTTGCGCACGAACGAAGAAACCATGTCGACGTTCGCCACGCTCCCGCAGCACGTGACGTTCGAGAACTACAGGGTGATCTTCACCGATCCTTCATGGTACTGGGGCTACATCAATTCGATCATCTACGTGCTGATGAACACGGTGATGTCGGTGCTGGTGGCGCTGCCTGCCGCGTACGCGTTCTCACGCTATCGCTTTCTCGGCGACAAGCACATGTTCTTCTGGCTGCTCACCAACCGCATGACGCCGCCCGCCGTGTTCCTGCTGCCGTTCTTCCAGCTTTATTCGAGCGTCGGCCTGACCGACACGTACATTGCCGTCGCGCTTGCGCACATGCTGTTCAACGTGCCGCTTGCCGTGTGGATTCTCGAAGGCTTCATGTCGGGCGTCTCACGCGAAATCGATGAAACCGCGTACATAGACGGCTATACGTTCCCCGCATTCTTCGTGAAGATCTTCCTGCCGCTCATCAAATCGGGCGTCGGGGTGACGGCTTTCTTCTGCTTCATGTTCAGCTGGGTCGAGCTGCTGCTCGCGCGCACGCTGACTTCGGTCAATGCAAAGCCTATCGCTGCCGTGATGACGCGCACCGTGTCGGCGGCCGGTATGGACTGGGGCGTGCTGTCGGCGGCGGGCGTGCTCACGATCGTTCCCGGCGCGCTGGTGATCTACTTCGTGCGCAACTACATCGCCAAGGGTTTTGCGATGGGGAGAGTGTGATGTTCTCGTGGATGTACTGGACGCCCGAGGTAGCGATCTTCTTCGGCTGCATCGTCGTCATGCTGGGCGGCATGACGGTATGGGAACTGCGCTCGCCGACTCATGAACGCAAGGGCTTTCTGCCTATCGCGACGACTCGCGGCGATCGCCTGTTCATCGGCCTGCTGACTGCCGCGTATATCAATCTTGCGTGGCTGGCGATCAGCGCGGAGGGATCGAGTTCCTGGCCGGCTTTCGCAGCGTCGGTGCTGGTGCTGCTCGCGATCATGTGGAAAGGCTAAGAAGGCCGACGCATGCAATGAAGACTGGCAACTGCCGGTCCCGCTGATGCCCCCAGCGGGCGCCGACAAGATCGAAGGGGCACGGCAGACACAGGAGAAGACCATGCATCAGAGGAGACGGATCGTCGCGCTGGCAGTGGCAAGTATCGTGTCGGGTGCCTTCGCGAGCCAGGCTCTGGCGGGCACGCCCGAGGCGCAGAAATGGGTGGACAGTGAGTTTCAGCCAAGCACGCTTTCGAAACAGCAGCAGATGGACGAGATGAAATGGTTCATCGACACAGCGGCGAAACTCAAAGCGAAAGGCGTCAAGGAAATCCATGTCGTGTCGGAAACCATCGACACGCATACCTACGAATCCAAGACGCTTGCCAACGCCTTTAGTGAGATCACCGGCATTCAGGTGAAGCACGACATCATTCAGGAAGGGGACGTCGTCGAGAAATTGCAGACCTCGATGCAGTCCGGGCAAAGCATTTACGACGGCTGGATTTCGGATTCGGACCTCATCGGCACGCACTATCGCTATGGCGTGATCGTTCCGCTGTCCGACTACATGGCAGGCGAAGGCAAGGAATATACGAACCCCGGTCTCGATCTGAAAGACTTCATCGGCACGAGTTTTACGACTGCGCCGGACAAAAAGCTCTATCAGCTCCCCGACCAGCAGTTCGCCAACCTCTACTGGTTCCGCGCGGACTGGTTTGCACGCAAGGACTTGCAGGACAAGTTCAAGGCGAAATACGGCTACGATCTCGGCGTGCCGGTCAACTGGTCCGCGTATGAAGACATCGCCGAGTTCTTTACGAACGACGTGAAGAACATCGACGGAGAAAAGGTTTACGGCCATATGGACTACGGCAAGAAAGACCCGTCGCTCGGCTGGCGCTTCACGGACGCATGGCTTTCCATGGCGGGCGCAGCCGACAAGGGCATTCCGAACGGCATGCCCGTCGACGAATGGGGCATACGCGTGACGCCGGACGGATGTCATCCGGTGGGCGCGTCGGTGTCGCGCGGCGGCGGAACCAACAGCCCGGCCGCAGTCTACGCTACGACCAAATACATCGACTGGCTAAAGAAATACGCGCCGCCAGAAGCGTCGGGCATGACTTTCAGCGAAGCGGGCCCTGTGCCCGCGCAAGGCCGGATCGCGCAACAGGTATTCTGGTACACCGCGTTCACGGCGTCGATGCTCAAGCCGGGCAACGTCACGAATGCGGACGGCACGCCGAAGTGGCGCATGGCGCCCTCGCCGCACGGCGCTTACTGGAAGGACGGCATGCAGAACGGCTATCAGGACGTCGGCTCGTGGACGTTCTTCAAGTCGACGCCGCCGAACCAGCGCGCTGCAGCGTGGCTATACGCGCAGTTCGTGACGTCTAAGAGCGTGTCGCTCAAGAAGTCGATTGTCGGTTTGACGTTCATTCGCGACTCGGATATTCATAGCGACTACTTCACGAAGAATGCGGACAAGTACGGCGGCTTGATCGAGTTCTATCGCAGCCCGGCGCGCGTCGCGTGGACCCCGACCGGCAACAACGTGCCCGACTATCCGAAGATGGCCCAACTCTGGTGGAAGAACGTCGGCACCGCCGTCGCCGGAGAGAAAACTCCGCAGGCCGCAATGGATAATCTTGCGAAGGAAATGGACCAGGTGTTGTCCCGTTTGCAGCGTGCAGGGATGAAGATTTGCGCGCCGGAGCTGAATCCGCAAAGCGATCCGTCCAAGTGGCTGTCCGACCAGCACGCGCCGTGGAAGGCGCTCGCCAACGAAAAGCCGAAGGGCGAAACAGTGAAATATGAGCAACTGCTGTCCGCGTGGAAGGCGGGCAAGGTGCGGTAAGTTTTCCGATGGCGTCGAGCGCTCTTAAGAACGGGCGGCACTGAATGGTGCCGCCTTTTTTCATGCCTTGCTGACCATGCGCGATGAGGGAGAAGATCATCGACGCGCCTCTGAATTGCGGCCTGCACGTGATCATCACTCTCCGACGTGTAGCGGTTCAGGATAGACATCGGTCAGGCCTAATGAATCACCCACAGCCCATTCAGGCTGCCCGGTCTCATCGACGTAATCGACACAGCGTCCCGAATAATCTATCGAGCGCACGGCTACCACTGTGGACGGTTCGTCCTTCGCAACATACAGAACTGCCTTTCCATCTTTTCGCTCGATCGCAGCCGGCCTCAGTGGTCCAAGCACGTAAGGAATGTACGGCGTTCCCGTGCAGGCCGCGCCGGAGTATGCAGGCGTCACCCCGCTCCACCTGAGCCTGGTGGCGGACTGTGAGCCGTCGGCGGCTTTTTCCAGCGCGAAGCCCACGAAAACCGGCGCACCGTTGATGTTCATGATGACGCCGCCATCGGACACGTCCCCCTTGGGACCATCTGCGATCACGCCTACGAGCTTGCCATTGTTGTCATAGAGCTTCGGAAGCGAGTGGCGTCGCTTGTGGGGCTGGCTTTCATCTGCAGACGTCACGCTTGCCATTGCCGCGAGCAGCGCCATGACGAACCATTTCGATAAGCCACTCATGTTCACCTCACGGTAATCACGTTACTTGTCTCACTCTCCGATTCTAAGAGGCTCGGGATAACGTTGAGTGAGATCGACGATGGTTTCCACAGGCCATGCTCTCGAGGCGAACAACGGTGGCCCATTCGTGCAGGACGCGGGGCTCAGCGGATTCACGCGAGAGGCGAAGCCGATTATCCGGGACTGCGTATCTTGTGCGATGTACAGAGAAGCCGAATTCCCCTTACGGGCGATTGCGCTCGGTCGATACGCACCGCGTTCGTAGTAGATGTAAGGCGTTCCCGTACAGTTATCGCCGGAGTATGCGAGACGCGGATACTGCCATGCGAATTCGCTATTGCTTAGCGTTGTGTCTGTCCAAAGCCGCCTATTCGCGCGAATCCGGCGAAGACGAACACGCCGTTTATCTTCAGCGCGACCCCGCCGTCATAGTTGAGGCCGGATACATACAAGACGTCGCCGACGAGCGTGCCTCGGGCATCGTAAAGCCTTGCCTTGGGAGCGGAGTGATGGGATCTTTCCTCTTCGTCCCAGCGGTGCCTGTTGCCGTTACCCGGCCAGTCGTGGGCCATCGCATGGACGGCGGGCATGCAGGCAATGAGGAAGAGCACAAACGAGACCAACGGTCGGCGATACACTTGGCCACCTCGTGTCGAAGAAAACACCGCTGCTGAAAGAGCAAAGCAGTCAAACGCGAATCGACGTTACAACCCCACGCGCAGCGGTTCGGGATATCTATCCGACAAATCTATGGAGTTCTCGATTCGCCAGACCTTGTCAACGAATGGCGGGTAACCGCGATAGCAGTTCGTCCCTTCCCAGACCGACACGGTCGTATGGTCTTCGACACGCCCCTCGACAGCGATGTACAACGTGACATGTGCGTCGCGTCGGATAGCAGTCGCCGGCCGCAAAGGGGAGCCGGTGGAGGCGACATAAGGGGTGCCCGTACAGTCGGGGCCGTCATATCGGAGTGCGCCGACGCTCCACGCCATCCGGCTTGCGGATCGCGTGCCGGCATCGCCCGGAAGGCGCTCGAACGGCGCGGCGACGAGCACACCCTCCACGTTCAGCAAGACTGCGCCGCCGTCGCGATCGTCGCTACCGGTGACGATTTCACCGACTAGCCTTCCCCGTGCGTCGTACAGTTTCGGGACGATGCCATGCGCTCCCGAGACACGCGAAGAACTACTGTTGCGCTCGTATTCGTCGGGCTGTCGCAAGCTCGCGCCCTGCGCATGAGCGGTGACAGGCGCCAGCATGGTTGAAGCGCAGACCAGCGTACTCGTCAGCAACTTATGAAAGGATCGCCTGTTCACGATGCCCCCGCTCAACGCCCGCCTTGCTACATGTTATGCGTAACTTCTCTGGCGACCAAGAAAACCGCTGGCGACGCTTGCGATCGAACGCACAACCGAAGCTGCGCGTCGAAAGCACGATCGGTGATTGCGCTTGGGGTCGAGCGCGACACTGCAGCGCCCAGTCGACAGAACAGCGCAAAACGCCGTATCGGGGCCACGCATGCTGATAACGTCTATCATCGGAAACAAGATTCTTTCGTTGACTAGCAAGAGCGTGGCGAGGAGTGCCGTAAGAGACTTCGGCCGTCTGCAAAGTAAATCAACCGGAAAAAGCCGGTGAAAACTCCTCACGCTATGATCGACCGGCGGATGCATGAACCGCCCCTTCCACTGGAGAAAAAGCATGGCAGAAGCACAGCGCAATCGCCAGGTGCTACTTGTGTCCCGGCCTGAACGCGAAGCGACAACATCGAATTTCAAGCTGATTGAAACGCCGCTTGCGCCGTTGCAGGAAGGCGAAGTGCGCGTGCGAAATCACTATCTGTCGCTCGATCCGTACATGCGCGGACGCATGAGCGATGCCAAATCCTATGCCCCTCCGCAACCGTTGAACGAAGTGATGATCGGGGGGACCGTCGGTGAGGTGACTGAGTCGCGCAATCCGTCCTTCCGTGTCGGCGACAAGGTGGCCGGCATGTACGGCTGGCAGGAATACGGCACGTCGGATGGCAAGGAACTGCGTGTCGTCGATGCTTCGCGTGTGCCGCTGTCGGCCTATCTCGGCGCCGTGGGCATGCCAGGGGTCACGGCGTGGCTGGGACTGAACCGCATCATCGAGGCTAAGGCGGGAGAAACCATCGCCGTCAGCGCGGCCAGCGGCGCGGTCGGCAGCGTCGTCGGACAACTGGCGAAGGCTGCGGGCTGCCGGGCAATCGGCATTGCGGGCGGTGCAACGAAGTGTCGCTACGTCGTCGAGACGCTCGGCTTCGACGCCTGTGTGGACTACAAGGCAGGCAAGCTGCACGACGACCTCGAGGCCGCGGCGCCCGATGGCATAGACGGATACTTCGAGAATGTCGGCGGAGACGTGCTCGATGCCGTGCTCGCGCGGATGAACGCCCACGGACGCATCGCGTTGTGCGGCATGATCTCGGGCTACGATGGTCAACCCGTGCCGATCAAGGCGCCGACGCTGCTGCTCCGGCAACGGCTGAAGATTCAGGGTTTCATCGTGACGGAGCAGATGGACGTGTGGCCGCAGGCGCTCAAAGAACTGGGCGAGCGCGTCGCTGCGGGAAAACTTCACTTCCGCGAGACCATCGCGGAGGGCTTGGAGAACGCACCCGAAGCTTTCCTGGGGCTTTTGCGCGGGAAGAATTTCGGCAAGCAACTGGTCAAGTTGATCTAGCTGTTCGGCGACGCGCGCGGGCAGCTTAGCGCGCCGCGTCGGCCTTCGTACGCGGCTAATCCGGGGCTGGCAACGGCATCATCATCGGGCAGTTCGAGTGGCTCGAACACCTTCAGAACCGAATGAACTCTTCTTACTCAAAGAACAGTCATCGCGCCGGCCACTGATGATGAACGTCAGCAAGCAACAGCATCGTGAGCAAACGAGCCGTTGGAACCGCAGCCTTTCGCTTTGAGCGGCGGCTTGTTGCAACACTCATGCGCCCGATTCCGCTCGGGCATCGGAAAGCCGGTGCACTGAAAGTACTCTCGGCTCTCGACAGAGCGAACAGTGATACGCCGCCGGACCTGAGAGGTCAACTCTCAGCGGCGCATCTGCACGCATCCGGACGGCTGCACACGTTGTCATTCATTGGGCTGTCCCTGAGAGGTCGGGCTATCGCCTGGACCGAGTGAGTTTCCGCTTCCGCTGTGTCGCGCTTTGCCAGCATGCTCGGAATCGCGGCGCTGCTCTCTTGCTTCTCTTTGCTCTTTCGTTTCTTGGTCCGGCTGAGTGCCTTCAGTCATAATGCTGTCCTCGCATTTGGTCTGGCGATGCAACAGGCATTGCCTTGACTCGTGATGAGCAATGCACAAGCCTGATTAGGCGATGCGGTGCTAGCGCGTCGCGTGGACGGCGCGCGCCGGGGCACGCGAAATGCTTCGACTAGCGCAGAGCGCAATGCAGCGCTTTCGCAGAGAGGAGCAACGCATCGACGAACGCGAGGGGGCAGGCGTCAATAGCGCCCTTTTCTTGCAGATGGAACTGCCCTGTTCAACTCAAGCCACAGAACCGCTAACAGTTTGTGAGGCAGCAGAATTGAAACATCAAGCGGTTCCACCTGACGCCCGATAAGAACGCATACGCCTTCCAGTCATGACGCGATCACCCGAGCATGCGTGGCCTGCGAACTGCGCCCACTCACCGCTCACGTCGGCATGCAAAGAGGCCGACTATCAAGCCGTTGAACCAGGACACTCATGACGGATTCCATTGTTGATTGTGTCGTCGTCGGTGGCGGGCCGGCCGGACTGACTGCTGCGCTTTATCTCGCGCGATTCAGGCGCTCCACGATGGTCATCGATGCCGGGCAAAGCAGGGCATCGATGATCCCGATCGTGCGCAACCTCGCTGGCTTCGAGGGCGGTATCAGCGGAGAAGAACTTCTCGGGAAAATGCGTCGTCAGATCGCGTGCTACGAAGTATCGGTAGCCGAAGGACGCGTTAATGGAATCAGTGAGACAGACGGCAGGTTCATCGTCCGATACAGCAGCAAGCCGGATTCTTGCGAGCGCAGTGTGATCGCACATCGTGCGCTGGTAGCGTGTGGAATCCGCGACAGGCTCCCGCCGATCGACGAGGCCGTTCGACTGACCCAACGAGGGCTGCTCCGCTTCTGCGCCATATGCGACGGCTTCGAAGCGCAAGGCAAGCGAATTGCAATGCTCGGTCCCGCATCGCGTGCGCTGTCGCATGCCTTGTTTTTCCGCACCTTCTGTCGACAAGTCGCAGTCGTCGCACCTGATCTCGGTGTATTGACGCAAGAAGAATGTGCCACCGCGACGGAGAACGCCATCGATCTGATACCGACAGGTGCGCTGCAATCCCCGGACAGCACCGAGGGAGCACTAAGCGTTGTCTGCCGAAATGGCCGCCGTCACGTATTCGATGCGGTCTATCCGGTGCTCGGCTGCTTCCCGCAAGCAGAGTTATTGAGCGGCCTGAACGTCGAGCGAGACAGCGACGGCATGATCGTGACGGACAAGCAGCAGCGCACGAGCGTGAGCGGTCTGTTCGCTGCGGGGGATGCAGTGAATTCGCTGAATCAGATTTGCGTTGCAGTCGGTGAAGCTGCAATTGCAGCGATGGCGATCCATCGAAGCCTGCCCCCCAACCCGCTGTAAAGGCGCTGCGCGTTCGTATGTATGACGCGGCGGGAGCGCGGCGCTATAGCCATTCCTTTTTCGACCCATTGTGCGTCGAGTACACGCCGGGTCGCAGGCGCAGGTGTCTGTCCGTTCCTCGCAAAATAGTGCTGGTGGATTCGCCGAAAGACATTCTCGACGATGTGCGCTTATAGAGATTCGTCCCGTTTGCGCCCGGTTCGGTGCGGCCAAACCCGGATGCCAGGACGGCGGGCTGCACGAGTCATGTCACGAGGCACGGCGATTGCCTGGTTAGTGAGTGAGCGTGACCCATACGGCGCGACAACTTTGAATCCGGAGACTCGATGCGTGATAGCCAATTCGCCCGCTCGCTTAACGCAGTGCTCACGACTGTTGCAGTTATGTGCGCTGTCGCGGGATGTATCACTGGGGGCGACGCTTCGACGCGATCGCAGGTGCAGAAAGACCTCGCGACGTATCGTTGCGCCGGTTTCGATCCGGTCGCAGACGAGATCACCTATCCGGCTGACGTTGAGCGAGCTGAAGCCCGTGTCAACGCGGGTAAAGGCTGCGTTAGTGACCCGCATCCGGCGGTTCGTCCCTGACACCAATGGTCTTTCCCCGCAGACACGCAAGAGACGAAGCGCCGGCCAGCAATTCATAGTGATGCGAAGTAACTGGCGACGGAGCATGTTTTTCAGAGACAGCAATGGGTAGCGCGTACTTGATCGACCCCTTGGCACGGACTATCACGATAGTCGAGCGTGGAGACAGAACATCTCTTTCACCGGTTCACGCGCTGCTCGGATGTGAAGAGATAGAGCGATACTCCTTGGGCGGCGGCGACCTGCTATATGTCGGCCAGCAGCGGCCTGCGGGCGGCGGCGCATTCGTCTGTCACCTTTACCCGGACACCTCGTTCATCGGACGAGCACTATGGGTCGGCTCGAGCGCCGCAGGCGAAGAGGTCGACCCCGACATGCCGCTCGATGTCGCATCGGAAACGATCGTGTTCGTTAGCGGCGACTACCTCGATCAATCGCCCGGCGATGACCGGTAGCGCAACGGGGTTTGCCACTCGGCCAGGCGGCCGGGCCGCTGCTCTCGCCGAGCGCTCCACCCAGTGTTGATTGGATGCAACTGAACGCCCGAAGGGCAACGGCTGGCTCAAGGGAAACTTTTAGAAGTGGGTGTGTTCGCAAAGCAATAGCTGTCGAAACCGACATTCTTTGCTCAACGCACATAGGGATACCGCTGAAAGACCGCCAAGCCTTATGGCGGAAGGCAGCAGGAGTCGAACCTACCTGGGAGTGTCTGACACCCCCAACTGGGTTTGAAGCCCAGCCGCACCACCGGATACGAATGCCTTCCTCGAGCGCAGAAACGAGGATAAATAACAGCGCGAGCGTCGAATTATAACGGCGTCACGCTTATCGCATGCAGCGACACGCAGCAACATGCAGCGGCACGAGCGCAAGCATCAGCGCACATCGTCACCTGCGCTGTCCCGAGGCGGCCGACGCCGCAGCAAGCGGTACGCGAGGAACAACAACGCCAGCACGACGAGCAGATCGATCATCGTCGCGCCATGCGTCTGAAACTCGACGAGCGCCGCATGCAACTCTCGCTGAAAGAGCGCGCCGCCCAGCAGCCAGAACCCCGCCCACGCGACGATTCCCGCCGCGTCCCAGAGAAAGAACGCGGACGCGGCAATGCGCGTCGTGCCCATCAGCGGCGGAGTGACGAGCCCCAGGCCCGGCACGAACTTCGATACCGCGACGATCGGCACGCCGTACCGCTCGAACATATCGCTTGCCGTGCGCATCCCCGCATCGAACGCATAGGACCGGCGGGACAAAGCCGCCACCAGGCGCCGCCCGTAGAGCCGTCCCGCCGAGAACCAGACGGCATCGCCCGACAAGGCGCCGCTCACCGCCGCCAGCAACACATGCCAGAACGACAGCCGCCCGCTCGCAATCACCGATCCGGCGAACACGAGCAACGGCGCGGACGGCAGCGGCACGCCGAGGCGCGTCAGCAGAACGTTGCCGAACACCGCAGCCGCGCCCCACTGCGTAATCGCCGATGGCGGAATCTGGATCAACCGGCGCCTCCGCCACTCGGGCATCGTTGCACCATCATTTCGGCCTCGACTCGACGAGCATCACCGGCACGCTGCCGCATCCCGCGCTCGACGCAATTTCGATGCCGCGCCACGGCGATGCATCGCCATGATCGATCGCCATCGGATCCATGCGCCGGTCCGGACGCAACACGTTGAACGGCCACGACGGCCGCCGCAGCCGTTCATGCACGATCGAGCCGAGCCAGATCGGCGTCGGCGCCGCGCCCGAATGCTCGCGCACCGCATACGTCGTCGGCCAGAAGCGCAGCACGTCGCGTTGATCGGGTCCGCGCGGCGAGCGCGTGAACACGAGCTTCGACGGCTCGCCGTTGTTCAGGCGCGGCAGCGCGGGCAGCGCGGTCGCCGGCGCATCGGGCGACACCACCGACATCACGCTTTGCATCGTCACGCCGGTCACCTCCTTCCAGCCGCGGCTCGCCAGTTGCGCGCGTATCTGCGCGGGCGTCGCGGCCCATTGCACGGTGATCGGCTCGAGCCGGTCGCCATCGAGACTCGACCGATAGCAGGAGAACCTGCGCCACACCGTATCCATCCATTCGATCGGCGTGACGACGACCGTCGCGGGCGGCTTGCTATGCGCTTCGGTATCGTCGCTCACCTGCAGCGCCACGCTCGCGCACACGACCGTCAGCACCGCCAGCGGCATCAGTGGACGCGGCTTCGGCTTGCCCGGATTGCGCCACACGGCAGTCAGCGCGATCAGAAACACCCAGATCGCGGCGAGCGCGGCGCTGCCGAGCGCATCCGAAATGGTGAAGCGGCCGAAGTAGAGGCCCGCCAGCGCCACGGCGGTGACGATGCCCGATGCCGCCGTCGCGACGAACACGCCCGTCAGCATGCCCACGCGCCGCAGCAGCAAGAACGCCAGAAAGCCGTAAATGACCACCGTCGCCGCGAGATGACTGCTCGGGAACGTGCGGCCGGCAGGCGCGAACGACATCGGCAGCGGCTGATGCGTCGTGAAGCGGATCACCGCCACCAGCACTTGCGAGAACACGACCGCCACGAGCCAGTACGCCACCGTGCGCCAGCGCCGCTCGAGAATCATCCATACGATGACCATCGCGGCCAGCGCGAGCAGCGTCGGCATGCTGCCGAGCGCGGCGGCGGCATCGAGGATGGAGTCGGCCCACGTCGACCGGAACGATTGCAGCAGCCGATAAATCGACGCATCGACCTGCACGAGCGACGATCCGCGTGTCACGTTCGTCAGCACGTAGAAGAAGAGCACCGCCGACGCGAGCAGCAATACCGAGATCACGGCAATCAGCCCGGTCGCCGGATTGCCGGGATCGAGCGCGCGCGAGACGACGCGCGCCGTCACCCCCGGTTTCCGCTCCGCCCACGTCAGCAGCCATTCGCGAGAGGCGACCGTCCATTCCTTCGCATGCCACACGACGACGCGCGCGAGATTGAACACGAGCCACGCGAGCGCCGTCACCGCCACGAGAATGACGACCAGCCGGATCGACACCGCGCCCGCCAGTTCGATCGACGCGCCGAACACGACGCCGGGCAGCACATGCAGCGGCGCCCAGATCAGCGCACTCACGACGTTGACCACGAAGAAGCGCGCGGGCGGCATACCCGAAATCCCGGCGACGACCGGCACGACCGCGCGCATCGGGCCGACGAAGCGCGCGAGCACGACGCTCTTCGCACCGTGGGCCTCGAAGTATCGCTTGCCTGCGGCGAGCGCCCCCGGATGGCGCCGGAACGGCCACATTTGCGCGAGCGTATCGGCGTAGCGGGCGCCGAACCAGAAGCTCACGGCATCGCCGGCTATCGCGCCGAGAATCGCGCAGACCAATACCCAGCCGAGATTCAGCGCGCCCGCGCCGACGAGCGCACCCGCGACGAACATCGCCGTGCTGCCGGGAACGAAAGTGCCGACGAAGGCAAGAGATTCGAGAAACGACGCGAGCAGGACCACCGCGAGCGCCCACTCGGGATGCGCCGACATCAGATGCAGCAACTGGTAGTAGGCATGCTCCATCGTTCGCCTGGCCCGTTGAGCGGACCCGTGCGGCCGGTTCAGGCTGACTCGTGCCAGCGGCTGTCGGCGCGCAACAGGTGCAGGTCGCGGTGAAAACGAGTGTAACCAACCCTGTCGAAGAACTCCAAAACCTGGATCGCGCGCTTGCGGCCGAGCCCGGTCGCATCGCGAAACTCGGCCGCGCCGATTGCGTCGGCCGCGCCGTCGCGCGAGCGGGCGTTCTGCGCCGCGAGCCGCGCCAGTTCAGCGATGGATGCGCGCGAATAGAAGAGATCGCGCACGATCTGGAACAGGTCGCCGCGCCGCGCGAGCTTGCGCAACAGGCGGCGCATCGCGTCCTCGTCGGCGCCGTGTTCGCGAGCGAGGTCGCGCATCCACGGCGGATCGAAACGCCCCCGCTCGATCGACGCCAGCACCGCGCCGGCCAGCGCTTCTTCCGCGGCGTCGAGCGCCACCGTATGCGACGGCAGATGCAGCCACGGCCCGCTGCGCGCGATGGCACCGCTCGCGACGGCATCGTCGATGATCGCGCGCCACAGCGCATCGGGCGCGAGCGGCGCGGCCATGCGGCGAAGGCGCGCGGCGTCCGGGCCCTGCTCGTCGGGGAAGCGTTCATGGAAGGCGGCGAGCGCATCCGTCAGACGCGCGGCGAGCGCGTTCCAGTGCGCGGCGGCAATGAGGAGCGCGTCGTCGTGCAAGGGCACGCGGCGCAAGCCTTCCGGCAGCGCGACGGATTCCGCCGGCATCCCGCACAAGTGTTCGACGAGCGAGCGCGGCAGGCCGTACGGCGACTCGTGGAAGAGCGCATCGGCGCGGGCGGTGTCGAGCCAGTCGGCGAGCGCATCGAGCCACGCGCGGCGTTGCGGCGTGCGACGCTTGCGCGCGGGCGCGAACGGATCGAGCACGCGCCCGCCGCCGACCGTGCGGCTCGCCTGCGCATTACGCGCGATGAAGCGATCGCCCGGCAGCGCGCACACGGGCTGCTCGAAGACGAGCTGCACGCGCGCCGCCTGACCCGCCGCGAGCGTATCGCCGTCGAGCAGCGCGACATGCGCGACGCGATGCGTCGTGCCGAGATGCACGTGCAGCGGCGCCCAGTGCGTGAGCGTGATGCCCGCGTCGGCGAGCAGCGTGAGGTCGACATCGATCCGCTCCGACGCCCGCGCGATCCGCCCATCGACGATCCAGTCGCCACGCGAAAGCGCGTCCTTGTCGATGCCCGCGAGATTGAGCGCGCAGCGCTCGCCCGCGCGGCCCGATTGCGCCGCGCGGTTCTGCGCGTGGATGCCGCGCACGCGCACGGGCTCGCTGCTGTTCGGTCGCGGCGCGAGCGCGAGCATGTCGCCGACGGTCACGCGGCCCGCGAACACCGTCCCCGTCGCGATCGTGCCCTGCCCCGACAGCGTGAACACGCGGTCCACCGCCAGCCGGAAAAAGCCGTCGTCGCGGCGCATCGCCCAGTGAGCGGCGGCGTCGCGCAGATGCGTGTCGAGCGCGGCGACGCCCGCATCGTTCGCGGCGGTGGCGTCGGTATCGAAAAACGGTGCGTCGTGAAGCGGGGTGCCGGCGAGCAGCAAGCGGATCTGCGTGTGGACTTCGCGCACGCGGGCAACATCGACGCGATCGGTCTTCGTCACCGCGACCGCGCCGCGCGTCACGCCGAGCAACTGGAGAATGGCGAGGTGCTCGCGCGTCTGCGGCATCACGCCGTCGTCGGCGGCGATCACGAGCAGCGCGAAGTCGATGCCGCACGCGCCCGCCGCCATCGTATGCACGAGCTTTTCGTGGCCGGGAACGTCGATGAAACCGAGCATGCCGCCGCCGGCGAGCGGCACGTACGCATAACCGAGTTCGATGGAGATGCCGCGCGCCTTCTCTTCCTTCAGCCGATCCGTGTCGACGCCCGACAGCGCGCGCACGAGCGTCGTCTTGCCGTGATCGATATGTCCCGCCGTCCCGACGATCATGCGTCCTCGCCCTGCAACTGCGCGATGAATGCGGCTTCGTCGGTTTCTTCGAGACAACGCAGATCGAGCCACAGCGCGCCATCCGCGATACGCCCGATCACCGGCCGCGGCAATGCACGCAGCTTCTTCTCGATGCGGTTCATGTGACCGCCCGCGCGCTTGCCGTTCGCGAGCCTGACCGTCAGGCCGTAGCTCGGCAACACGTCGACAGGCAACGCGCCGCTGCCGATCTGGCTGAACATCGGCTCGGTCGTGACGATGAACGCATCGCCCGCCATGCGTTGCAGCGCGGGCCGGACGCGTTCCGCGGCGAGGCGCATGCAATCGGCCGGGCGCGTGAGCAGGCGCAGGGTCGTGAGACGCGTCTGCAGCGTTTCCGGCGATCGATACAGCCGCAGCACCGCCTCGAGCGCGGCGAGCGTCAGCTTGCCGACGCGCAGCGCCCGCTTCAACGGATGCTTCTTGATCTTCGCGATCAGCTCTTTGCGCCCGACGATCAGGCCCGCCTGCGGGCCGCCGAGCAGCTTGTCGCCGCTGAAGGTGACGAGGTCCGCGCCCGCCTCGACGGTTTCGCGCACGGTCGCCTCGCGCGGCAGGCCCCATTGCGTCAGATCGACGAGCGTGCCGCTGCCCAGATCGACCGCGACGGGCACGCCGCGTTCTCGCGCGAGCGGCGCGAGTTCCGCAGTGGTGACTTCCCTCGTGAAGCCGCTCATCGCATAGTTGCTGCAGTGGACCTTCATCAGCAGCGCGGTTCTCGCGTTGATCGCTTCTTCGTAATCCTTCGGATGCGTGCGATTCGTCGTGCCGACTTCGCGCAGCTTCGCGCCGGCGCGGCTCATGATGTCGGGAATGCGGAACGCGCCGCCGATCTCCACCAGTTCGCCGCGCGACACGATGACTTCCTTGCGGGGCGCGAGCGCCGACAGCGTCAGGAGCACCGCCGCCGCGTTGTTGTTGACGACGGTCGCGGCCTCCGCGCCGGTCAGTTCGCAGATCAGATCGTTGATGAGGTCGTCGCGGTCGCCGCGCGCGCCGGTATCGAGATCGAACTCCAGGTTCGCCGGACGCGTGAGGACGTCGGCCACCGCGCGCACGGCTTCATCGGGCAACAGCGCGCGGCCGAGGTTCGTGTGCAGCACGGTGCCGGTCAGATTGAACACGCTCTTGACGCGGCTTTGCGCATGCTTCGCGAGCCGCAGACTGACCGCGTGGCCGAGCATCGTCTCGGTGAGGGCATCGACGGATGCGCGGCCGGCTTGCGCATCGGCACGCCAGGCGTCGAGCGTCGCGCGCAGCATCGCGAGCGTCTGCGTGCGCCCGTAATCGGCGATGAGCGGCTCGAACACCGCCGACGCCAGCACGCGCTCCACCGATGGCACACGCGCCATCAGCGCGCGCAATTCGCCTCCGTCGCCGCCGGTGACATCGCTCATCGGTCGTGTTCCGCTTCGTCCGCAGCGCGCGTCTGCTCCGGCCACAGCCACGGATGCGGCGACGCGCGCTGGAAACCGGCATCGCTCATCAGCAGGTCGAGCGTGAGGCTCGCGAGGTCATCGGCGAAGGGCTCGAAGTCGTAGGCCTTGTCCTGATAGCCGATCTTGCGGTAGGTGCCGCATTCGTCGCACGACTCGGCCTTGAGCGGCGCGTTCCGCGCGCGTTCGGCTTTCGCCTGTTCGTCCTCGGCGGATGGTTCGGCGGCGTCCATCGCGTGATAGGCGATGCCCTTCGTCGAATCGCAATTCGAGCACTTCGCGCGGACGACGTGCCATTCGGTCGTGCACAGGCCGCATTGCACGTAGCGATACCCGTCGTGCGTGCCGCCGATGCGCACCACGCTCGCGACCGGCATCGTGCCGCAGACGGGGCAGACGCCGGGCGCGTCCACATACGGCACGTCGCTCGCTGCGATGCGGCTCGCGACATCGGTCCACAACACCTGCAGCGCCGCCATGATGAACGGCGCGCCGGCAGGCTCGATGTCCGCGAAACGCAGCGCGAGGATGGCGTCGGCCTGGGCGTCGAGCGCGGCGGCTTCGGTCGTGCGCAGACGCGCGACGAGCTGCGCAAGCGCGGGCGTGAGCGCGCCCGCCGTCTCGATGCGATCGAGCAGCATGAACAGCACGTCGCGCCAGGCGGGATCGCGCGCATCGGTGAGCGCGGGAACGATGGGCATCGAATGCCGCTGATTGAGCTCGATGGTTTCACGCGACGGCATCGGCGCGGTGAAATCGGCGAGCACGCGTTGCTGCGCATCGGCGAGCGCGGCCATCAGGCGCAGATAACCCGCGATGGGATTGCTTGCATCGGCGAGCTGGCGCAGGCGCGTGGCGCGCGCGCTGAACACCGTCGCGCGTTCCGGCATGCGCAGCCGGGGAATGGCCGACGGATCGAGCGATTCGATCTTGCCGGCTTCGAGTATGCGTTGAACCACTTGGGTGTGTCCTCAGAGTGCCTGGCGCGGCGCGGCATCGGCCACGCGCTTGTCGGCCAAGCATATCAGCTAAATCGAACGCGATCAGACCACGGAAAACGCAGCTCTGGCTGATCGCGGAGATGAACGATCCCGCAAAAAAAGAACCGCTCGTCTGAGTTGAAGCACGAGCGGTTCAGTCGACTTCCTCGGCGTCGGGATCAGACGCCTACTTCCCGATGATCTCCCTGAACCACCGCGGATGGTGCTTGCGCGCCCATCCATAGGTGACCGTGCCGCGCACCATCGCGCTGATCGAGCCTTTGATCCACAGTCCCGCATAGATGTGGATGATGATGGACAGGATCAGCACGAAGGCCGTCGCCGCGTGGACTACCGCCGCGAGACGAATCACCGTGATCGGGAAATAGAACGCGAAGTACGCGCGCCAGATCACGACACCCGACGCCAGCAGCAGCAGGAGACTCACGACCATCACGTAGAACACGAGCTTCTGACCGGCGTTGTACTTGCCGATCTCGGGCAGGCGGTCTTCGCGATTGGCAAGCACGTCGTCGATCTGCTTCATCCACTGGACGTCGCTCTTGTCCATGCGGTTGTGATGCCACACGCGCAACGCCAGCACGAGGAACGACAGGAACATCACGCAGCCGATGAACGGATGCAGGATGCGCGTCCACTGCCCGCCGCCGAGCACGGCATAGAGCCATGCCATCGACGGATGAAACATCGCGAGCCCGGACAGCGCGAGCAGAACGAAGCTGATCGCGGTGATCCAGTGGTTCGTGCGCTCGTTCGGCGTGTAACGCACGATCAGGCGGTTGCCCCGCACGTCGCGCAATTCGCTATCGTGTTTCATTCGAACGCTCCCTTTCCTTGCGTGCATCGTCGGCTTCGCGCTGAGCTTCGGCTTCCTCTTCCGCCGTCACTTCGTTCGGACCGACACGCGTGTAATGGAAGAATCCGGCGAGCGCGGCGAGCGCCATGCCCGCGACCGCGAGCGGCTTCGTCACACCCTTCCAGACCGACACGAGCGGACTGATCTTCGGATTCTCGGCGAGCCCGTGATACAGCCCCGGCTGATCCGCATGATGCAGCACGTACATCACATGCGTGCCGCCGACGCCCGCCGGGTTGTACAGACCCGCGTTCTCGAAGCCGCGCTCCTTCAGGTCTTCCACGCGAGTCTCCGCCTGCTCGATCATGTCCGCCTTGGTGCCGAACATGATCGCGCCGGTCGGACACGTCTTGACGCACGCGGGCTCCTGACCGACCGCCACGCGATCCGAACACAACGTGCACTTGTAGGCGCGGTTGTCTTCCTTCGAGATGCGCGGAATGTTGAACGGGCAGCCGGTCACGCAATAGCCGCAGCCGATGCAGTTTTCCTCGTGGAAATCCACGATGCCGTTCGTGTACTGAACGATCGCGCCCGGCGACGGGCACGCCTTCAGACAGCCCGGGTCCTCGCAGTGCATGCAGCCGTCCTTGCGGATCAGCCATTCGAGGTCGCCCTTCGGGTTCTCGTACTCCGTGAAACGCATCACCGTCCACGAGTGTTCGGTGAGATCGCGCGGGTTGTCGTAGACGCCGGTCGTATGACCGACGTCGTCGCGCAAGTCGTTCCACTCCATGCACGCCGTCTGGCAGGCCTTGCAGCCGATGCACTTGGACACGTCGATCAGCTTGGCGACGGTGCCCGTTACCGGCTCCCGGATCTGCGGCGGCGGCGTGGTGGTGGCGGAGACGCGCTTGATATCGAGCGATTGCAGAGCCATCTCTCCCCCTTAAGCCTTTTCGACCTTCACGAGGAACGACTTGAACTCCGGCGTCTGCGAGTTCCCGTCGCCCACGGAAGGCGTCAGCGTGTTGACGAGATAACCCGGCTGCGTCAGGCCCTTGAAGCCCCAGTGCAGCGGCAGGCCGACGGTTTGCACCTTCTTCCCCTCCACGGTCAGTGGTTTGATGCGCTTGGTGACGAGCGCCACCGCGACGATGTGCCCGCGATTGCTCGACACCTTCACGCGGTCGCCCGCGACGACGCCGACTTCCTTCGCCAGGTCCTCGCCGATCTCCACGAACTGCTGCGGCTGCACGATCGCATTGAGCTTCACGTGCTTGGTCCAGTAGTGGAAATGCTCGGTCAGGCGATACGTCGTGGCGGTATGCGGGAACTTGTCCGCCGTGCCGAACTGCGCCCGGTCGTCCGGGAACACGCGGGCGGCCGGATTGCTCGTGGCCATCTTGTTGTCCGGGAAGAACGGGTTGTAGCCGAGCGGCGTCTCGAACGGCTCGTAGTGCGCCGGGAAGGGTCCTTCGTTCATGCCGTCGCGGGCGAAGAAACGCGCCACGCCTTCCGGATTCATGATGAACGGATTCATCCCGTTTTCGGGCGGCTCGTCGACCTTGAAGTCCGGTACGTCCGCGCCCGACCACGTCTTGCCGTTCCAGCCGATCAGCTTGCGCGACGGATCGAACGGCTTGCCGTTCACATCGCACGATGCGCGGTTGTACAGCACCCGGCGATTGACCGGCCACGCCCATGCCCAGTTCAGCGTCTGGCCGATGCCCGTCGGGTCGGAGTTGTCGCGGCGGCCCATCTGATTGCCGGCCTGCGTCCACGCGCCGCAATAGATCCAGCAGCCGCTCGCGGTCGATCCGTCGTCGCGCAGTTGCGCGAAGCTCGAGAGCTGCTCGCCCTTCTTCGCCAGCACCTTCGTCTTGTCGGCGACATCGGTGACGTCGGCGAGCGCGCGGCCGTTGAATTCCATCGCGAGTTCTTCGGGCGTCGGACTCTCCGGATCGGAGTACGGCCACGTCATCTTCAGGATCGGATCGGCATACGCGCCGCCGTTTTCCCGATACGCCTCTCGCAGGCGCAGCCACAGACCCGACATGATCTCGATGTCGCTGCGCGCTTCGCCCGGCGGCTGCGCGCCCTGCCAGTGCCACTGCAGCACGCGCGACGAACTCACGAGCGAGCCGCGCTCTTCCGCGAAGCACGTCGTCGGCAGACGGAACACTTCCGTCTGAATCTGCGACGCATCGACGTCGTTGAACTCGCCGTGGTTCTTCCAGAACTCGGAGGTTTCCGTCGCGAGCGGGTCCATGACGACGAGATACTTCAGCTTCGACAGGCCGAGGCCGATCTTCGCCTTGTTCGGCGCGGCGGCGAGCGGGTTGAAGCCCTGACAGAAGTAGCCGTTCATCTTCCCTGCGGCCATCAGTTCGAAGGCTTGCAGCAAGTCATAGGACTTGTCGAGCTTCGGCAGGAAATCGAAACCGAAGTTGTTCTCGGCGGTCGCGTTGTCGCCCCACCAGGACTTCATGAAGCTTACATGGAACGCGCGATAGTTCTTCCAGTAGCTGAGCTGGTTAGGCCGCAGCGGCTGGGTCGCGCGCTTCGTGATGTACTCCTCGTAGTCCTGCTCGGCTTCCATCGGCAGCGTCATGTAGCCGGGCAGCAGGTTCGACATCAGGCCGAGGTCGGTCAGCCCCTGGATGTTCGAGTGCCCGCGCAGCGCGTTCATGCCGCCGCCCGCAATGCCGATGTTGCCGAGCAGAAGCTGGACCATCGCGCCCGTGCGGATCATCTGCGCGCCGACCGAGTGATGCGTCCAGCCGAGCGCGTAGAGGATCGTGCCGGCGCGATTGGTCGCGGCGGTCGACGCCAGCATCTCGCAGACCTTCAGGAACTTGTCGGTCGGCGTGCCGCACACCTTCGTCACCATTTCCGGCGTGTAGGCGGCGTAGTGCTGCTTCATCAGGTTGTAGACGCAGCGCGGATGCTGCAAGGTCGGATCCACCTTCACGAAGCCGTCGTCGCCGCGCTCGTAGTCCCAGCTCGTCTTGTCGTACTTGCGCTTTTCGGCGTCGTAGCCGGAGAACACGCCGTCCTTGAACGCGAAGTCCTCGCGCACGATGAACGACATGTCCGTGTAGTTCTTCACGTACTCGTGCTGGATCTTGTCGTGCGTCAGCAGATAGTTGATGACGCCGCCAAGGAAGGTAATGTCCGTGCCGGTACGGATCGGCGCGTAGAAATCCGCAACCGATGCCGTGCGCGTGAAGCGCGGATCGACAACGATCAGCCGCGCCTTCCTGTGCGCCTTCGCCTCGGTCACCCATTTGAAACCGCACGGGTGCGCCTCGGCCGAGTTGCCGCCCATGACCAGAATCACGTCCGCGTTCTTGATGTCGACCCAATGGTTCGTCATCGCTCCACGGCCAAACGTCGGGGCAAGACCTGCCACCGTCGGGCCATGTCAGACACGCGCCTGATTGTCGAATGCGAGCATGCCAAGACTGCGGACAGTCTTGTGCGTCAGATAACCGACTTCATTGCTGCCCGCCGACGCCGCGAGAAAACCCGTGCTGAGCCAGCGGTTGACCGTCTTGCCGTCCGGCGTCTTCTCGACGAAGTTCGCGTCGCGGTCCGCCTTCATCAGCTTCGCGATGCGGTCGAGCGCCTCGTCCCATGACATGCGCTTCCACTCGTTCGAGCCCGGCGCGCGATACTCCGGATGCAGCAGCCGGCTCGGGCTGTGGATGAAGTCGATGAGCGATGCGCCCTTCGGGCACAGCGTGCCGCGATTGACCGGATGGTCCGGGTCGCCTTCGATATGGATGATGCTGGCCTTCGCGTTCTTGGCGTTGTCGCCCAGGCCGTACATCAGGATGCCGCAGCCTACCGAGCAATACGGGCAGGTGTTGCGGGTTTCAGTGGTGCGCGACAGTTTGTATTGGCGGACTTCGGCGAGCGCGGGTGCCGGAGAGAAGCCCAGTGCAGCCAGGCTCGATCCGGCGAGCGTGCTCGCGGAGACCTTGAGGAACTGTCGCCGTGACATTTGCGGCATGATTGCCTCGGCGCGTCGTATTAGTGGGGTGGTCTGGATTATAGGTACGCGATACGGCCCCCGATGCTTCGCCTTACGTGGGGATTTCACCGGGAAAGCCGACCGTTTCTTTGCCGCGACGCACGGCGCGTGCGTCTCGAATTGCGGCAAAGGCGGGATCATATCAATGAACTTAAGCGAACGCTTAGGTCCGCGTTGCTGCGGATTGGAACGAAACCTGCTCGATCGGTTGCATTTACCGCAAGCGGGCGGCAGCGCGACGCCGGACCCTTGCCGATACTGACCCGATGCCGCCGAGAGGACCGCGATGAGCTCCGTTTCCACGCAAAAAATAGAGGCAGCCGTCAGGAAAGATGCGTCGTGGGCGCTCAATGCGCTCAAGCAGTTTTCCGAGAACCGCTGCGCCGCGATGGCCGCGAGCATCGCGTTCTACTCGGCCTTTTCGCTCGCGCCGACGCTCGTCATGGTCATCGCCGTCGCGGGCTGGGTGTTCGGACCGGAAGCCGCGCGCGGACAGCTGTTCCATCAGGTCAACGGGCTGATCGGCGATCAGGCGGCGGCGGGCGTGCAGAGCATCGTCGAGAACGCGCATCGCAGCGGCGGCACGGGAATCGCCGCGATCATCTCGTTCGTGCTGCTGGCCGTGGGCGCATCCGCGACATTTTCATCGCTGAATACGGCGCTCAACATCGTCTGGCCGCTGACGGGCGAGCAACGCTCGAGCGTCATGGCGATGGTTCGCGTGCGGCTCGTGTCGTTCGGGCTCGTCCTGGGCGTCGCGTTCCTCCTGATCGTCTCGCTCGTGCTCGATACGGCGATTCAGGCGGTCGGCATGTGGCTGTGGGGCGATTCGCCGTTCGTCATCATCGGCGATATCGTGCAACTGGTCGTGGGCCTCGCGATTCTGTCTGTCGCGTTTGGCGCGCTGCTCAAGTTTCTGCCGGACGCGCCCGTTCAATGGCGCGATGCGCTCGTCGGCGGGCTCGTCGCGGCGCTGCTGTTCTCCGCCGGGAAAAAGCTTTTCGCGTTCTATCTCACGCACGCGGGCACGGCGAGCGCGTTCGGCGCGGCCGGATCGCTCGCGGTGCTGCTGATGTGGCTCTACTTCTCGGCGGCGGTGCTGTTGCTCGGCGCGGAGTTTTCGGCGGCGCGGGCGCGGATGCACGATCCGCGCGGCCCCGGCGGCGTTCAGAGCGGCGCTCGCGTGCCGCCCGGCAGCCGCGCGAAGATCGGCTCGATGCTCGCGGGGTCGACGCGCGTCGGCGTACCGGCGGCTGCGGAGCAAGCTCTGCCGCGACCCGTTGCCGCCCCTGGCGCATCCGCGGACCCCGCACCCCGGCGCGACAAAGCATCGGCGATGGCGCGGGCGCTGGAAGTGTCGCGCAGAATCGCGCGGGCCGAATCGACGGCGACGCGCGCGACCGCTATCGCGATGGTCGGCGCGGGCCGCAAGGCGTCGAATGCGAACGCGGCGGTGAAACGGCACCCGTGGCGCGCGGTGCTCGTCGCGGCGAGCGCGGGCATGGCGGTCGCACTGCTTTCGAAGCGGGATGGGCCGCCGAGAAAATGACGAATCGCTAAAGCCGGATCGCGCGTTCGCCGTTTATCACTGAAATCGTTATCAATCGATGGCGGGAAGAAATACCGCCCGACCGTCGGGGAAACTCCCCGCGGAACTTTCCATCGCTGTGACTGTCGTCGCGAAAACAACTGCCGAATTGCCGCAGATCGTTCGTGGGCGGGCGTTCGGCAACGGTGTCTGTTTTTCGAGACACTCTATTTTTTTCATTTTTTAAGTTACGAAACGTTGCGTTATTCTCTGCGCCGGTAACAACGATATTAATCATTGGCGTGGAGAATTCGATGAAACGATTCGCACTGACGTCCCTCTCGCTGGCCTTGCTCGGCGCAGCTGGCGCAGCACAGGCACAAACGAGCGTGACGCTGTATGGCGTGATCGATACCGGCCTGGCCTATGTGAGCCACGCCAATCCGGCTGGCGACCATCTGTTCGGCATGGTCAACGGCACGCTGTCCGGTCCGCGCTGGGGCTTGAAGGGTCAGGAAGATCTGGGCGGCGGTCTGAAGGCGCTGTTCCAGTTGGAAAGCGGCTTCGATCCGGGCACGGGCCGTCTGAACCAGGGTGGCCGCGAATTCGGTCGTCAGGCATTCGTCGGTTTGAGCGGCAACCAGTGGGGTACGGTCACGCTGGGTCGTCAATATGACCCGTCGGTCGACATGGTTCAGGGCCTCACGGCTGACAACTACTGGGGCGCAGCGTTCGCCACCCCGGGCGACGTCGACAACTACGACAACAGCCTGCGCGTGAGCAACGCCGTCAAGTACGTTTCGCCGGTGTTCTCGGGCTTCCAGTTCGAAGGCATCTACGGTTTCAGCAACCTGGCGGGCACCACCGGCCAGGGCCAGACCTGGGGCGGCGCGGTCACGTATAACAACGGTCCGTTCGGCCTCGCAGGCAGCTACCTGTACGTGAACAACCCGAGCGCAAACCGCGCGACCGGCTGGAACAGCCCGTCGTCGGATTCGCTGTTCAACAGCGTCATCAACAGCGGCTACTCGACGGCTCACGCGATCGGCATCGCACGCGGCGCCGGCCAGTACGTGTTCGGCCCGTTCACGGTCGGCGCATCGTACAGCTTCGCGCAGTACAAGAACGACGGCAACTCGCTGTTCCAGACGCAAGAGAAGTTCAACGTCGGCAACGCGTTCGTGAACTTCCAGCTGACGCCGGCTACGCTGCTGGGCCTCGGCTACACGTACACGCACGCAAGCGGCGACACGTCGGCGAACTACCACCAGGTCAGCCTGGGCGCCGACTACGCCCTGTCGAAGCGCACCGACGTCTACGCTGTCGGCGCGTACCAGCACGCAAGCGGCACGCAGCGCGTGACGAACGCGGACGGCACGACGTCGACGGTCGGCGCAACGGCTTCGATCAGCGACTTCGGCTTCGACAGCGGCCGCAGCCACCAGGAACTCGTCCTGATCGGCCTGCGCCACAAGTTCTAAGAAGAACCGACAACCGCCAGACGCGGCACGCGAGTGCCGCGTCAGCGGACAGCAGCACCTCGAACAGCCATCGGTTTCCGATGGCTGTTTTTTTTGCGCCTTCCATCTCGCTTGCGATGATTTGCCGCTCGCAACCGTTCAGGCGAGCCGAGCCGCGCGAGCCCCTGCACAATGACTCGCTCGATCCTCGTGCTGCGGAGTGTTCCGGATGGCTTCACGTGCGCTTGCTTCACTCTGGCATTGCGCCATCGCCGCACTCATGTCCGGCTGTGCGTCTCAGGCTCTCACGCCTCCTTCCGGCCCTCGTCTGCCGATGATCGTCGCGCATCGCGGCGGCGCGGCCGATTTCCCGGAGAACACCTTGCTCGCGATCAGCGGCGCGCTGGAACATCGTGCCGACGCGATCTGGCTCTCCGTCCAGCTCACGCGCGATGGCGTGCCGGTGCTGTATCGCCCGGCGTATTTATCGGCGAATACGGACGGCGAAGGGGCGGTCGCGAACATGGACTTCACGGCACTTGCCCGGCTGAACGCGGGCTTCGGCTTTGCACGCATCGATGCCAGCGGCGCGAAGACGTATCCGTACCGCGCGCATCCGCTGCGCATTCCGACGCTCGCCGAGGCGCTCGCCGCCATTCCGCCGTCGACGCAGGTCATGCTCGACATGAAAGCTTGCCCGCCGACCGGCAGGCGGCGGCCGTGGCCCGCGTGCTCGATGAGGCGAACGCGTGGAATCGCGCGCTGCTGTATTCGACCGATGCGGCGTATCAGACGGCGTTTGCGGCGTACCCTCACGCGCGCCTGTTCGAATCGCGCGATACGACCCGCAGCCGGCTTGCCGGCGTCGCGCTGGCGCATGACTGCAACGCGCCGCCGCCCGGCACATGGGCCGCGTTCGAGTGGGCGAGAGAAATGGAGCTGGTCGAGGCGTTCACGCTGGGCGAAGCACGTTCGCCGGTGAATGCGAAGCTATGGACGCCGCAAGCGATGGCCTGCTTCCGCGCGCGCGGCGAGACGCATGTCATGGCGATCGGCGTCGGCGATGCGCGGGCTTATCGCGCTGCCGCGTGTCTTGGCATTGACGCGGTCATGGTGGATTCCCCGCGCACGATGCAGGCGATCAGAGCGCGCATCGCCGGGACGCTGCAATGCGCGGACGGCGCTTCTGAAGCACGTTTCTGAAGCGCGTTAGTCCTGCGGCGCGTTGCCCGGCGCCTCGACGTCCTGTGCGAGCGTCTGAGCGGGCGCATCCGACCCGCCGGGCGGCAGATCGCCGATGACGAGCCGCGGCACCGTTGCGCGCGTCTCGCGCGGACGCAGCGGCACGTCGGCGAGATCGGTCCACGATGGGTTCGGAATCTCCCCGAAAAGCTGCCGCAGCCGCTCGCCCCAACTGCGGTTGATCATCTGGTAGTAGGCGCTGTTGTTGTCGAGCGTGGCGAAGCGCGTGACGCGCAGCGAATCCTTCTCGTAGACGAGCAGATCGAGCGGCAGACCGACGGAGAGATTCGAGCGCAAGGTCGAATCCATCGAGATGAGCGCGCATTTGGCGGCTTCGTCGAGCGGGGATGCGGGCGTGATGACGCGATCGATGATCGGCTTGCCGTACTTCGATTCGCCGATCTGAAAATACGGCGACACGCGCGTCGATTCGATGAAATTTCCGGCCGCGTAGACCATGAACATGCGCGGGCCCTGCCCCTCGATCTGCCCGCCGAGGATGAAGCTGCAATTGAAGTCGACGCTGAATTCCGCGAGCGACATGGCGTCGCGCCGATGCACCTCGCGCACCGCGTCCCCGACGATGCGCGCGGCCTCGGCCATCGTCGCGCAGTTGTAGAGCGTTGGCGCGTCGGGGCCAGTGGGCTCGGCGAGCAGTTGCGTCACGGCCTGCGTCAGCGCGAGATTGCCTGCTGCGAGCAGCACGATCACGCGTTCCCCCGGCTGCTCGAAAACGGCCATCTTGCGAGCGGCGCTGACGTGGTCAACACCGGCGTTGGTGCGCGTGTCCGACAGGAACACGAGGCCCTCGTCCACGCACATGCCCACGCAGTAAGTCATGTCGATATACCTAGAAAATCAGAAAGCAGGGTGCCATTGTATCGATCACGCGGGCGCATCGCAGCGCGCGTGTTCGAACCGGAAATAACGGCAGATACGAGCGTACGCTTGAGCGACGCATGCGTTTGTGCAATTCGCGCTAGACTCGCCGCTCATTCGCGTTTTATGTCTCCGTCGCCGTTCATGCAAGAAGATTCCCTCGCCGATGCCCTCCTCGCCGGACTTGCGCGCCCGATCGTGTTCGTCGATCTGGAGACGACGGGCAGCGATGCGACCGCCGATCGCATCACCGAGATCGGCGTGGTGGAAGCCAGCACGGCGGGCATCGAGCGCTGGAGCGTGCTCGTCGATCCGGGCATGCCGGTGCCGCCGTTCGTCGCGCGTCTGACCGGCATCGACGATGCGATGCTGCGCGGCCAGCCGAGCTTCGAATCGCTCGCGCCCGCGCTGGCCGAGCGGCTGCATGGCAAGCTTTTCGTCGCGCATAACGCGCGCTTCGACTACGGCTTTCTGAAGAACGAGTTCCGCCGCGCGGGCATCGCGTTTCGCGCGGATACGCTTTGCACGGTGCGGCTGTCGCGCGCGCTGTTTCCTTCTGTCGAGCGGCATGGGCTGGATGCGCTCATCGCGCGGCTGAATCTCGCGCCGCAAGGACGCCACCGTGCGCTCGCCGATGCCGATCTGCTCTGGCAGTTCTGGCAGAAGATTCACGAACTGTATTCGCAGGAACTCGTCGATGCGGCCGTGAAGGCGCTCGTCAGGCGCGCGAGTCTGCCGGCCGCGCTGCCCGAAGGCGCGCTGGATGCGCTGCCGTCATCGCCCGGCGTGTATCTCTTTCATGGCGATGACGACGTGCCGCTGTACGTCGGCAAAAGCATCAACCTGAAGCAGCGCGTCGGGGCGCATTTTTCGGGCGATCATCGGCTGGCGAAGGATCTGTCGATATCGCAGGCTATACGGCGGATCGAATGTCGTGAGACCGTCGGGGAGCTGGGCGCGCTGCTGCTGGAAGCGAAGCTCGTGAAGGAGTTGCAGCCGGTGCACAATCGGCTGCTGAAGCGCGCATCGGCGACGTGTGCCTGGCAATGGCTGCCCGGTGCGCCTGCGCCGACGCTGTTGCGTGCGAGCAAGCGGGATTTGTCGCGCGAGCCGCATTTGTTCGGCGTGTTCGCGTCGCGTGCGAAGGCACACGCGTTCATGCGTCATCTTGCCGATGAACACCGGCTCTGTCCGGCGACGCTTTGCATCGAAAAGGCGCCGCCGGGGCGGATGCGCGGGTGCTTCGGGTATCAGGTCAGGCGTTGTCTGGGCGCGTGTGCCGGTGCGGAATCGCTTGCGGATCATGCAGCGCGGGCGCTGGATGCGCTGGAACGCGCGCGCGTGGTGCGATGGCCGCATGATGGTCCGGTTGCGATTGCGGAACGCGATGCGGAGACGGGGCGCGAGGCCTGGCACGTGATCGATCGATGGTGTTATGTGGGGACGTGCGGCGGGCGCGAGGAGATTGCCGGACTGCTTGCGGATGCGCCCGAATTGCGGCCTTTCGATGCGGATGTTTATGCGTTGATTGGGAAGCGCATCGCGTCGGGAGAACTCGAATGGATTGCTTGCGATGCGCGGCCTGCGTTTAGTCTTGTGGTGCAGGAGGCGGTTGCGGCGTCCGAGAAGCGCGCGGTTGGGCGGCGGCGAGTGGGCGTGAAGGCGGGCGTCGCGGATGTGGGGCAGCTTGGGTTGCTTGGGTAGGCAATGGGGCGGTTGGGTAGGAAAGGGGGGGGGGGCCGAAGGGCGCTTGCAGTGTGAGCATCATCGGCCGAGCCTCCAATGCAAACGGCAGCAGACCGTTGCCCGCCAGCACGTATGGCAGCCCGAAGCAACGGATCAGCCATGGGAAAAAGCGCGCCCGCGTGTGGCGCACGCCAGCTTTGCATCGTCGTGTTCATGCGCGCGATAACCGTAGCCGTTCATCATCCCGCGCCGTGGCTGACGGCGGCCGCAGGCCGACGACCGACCGAAGTTCCTTTAGGGACGGCAGGCGCCGAGGAACCGGGCTCAGTATTAGCTAACGCTCGGCCGGTACGGATGTACCAGCCGCTGGAAATAGCCCAGGCGTATTCACACGCAAGACAAGATCGCCCTTGGCGCACTTGAAACGATACAGCGCGAGATTGCCCATCCATCGCGTCGACAACAACGTCGTGCCGCGGGCTTTGGCTGTGCCAGCCAAGCATTGCAGCGACGCGTCTTCGCGCATCTGTTGCTTGAGCGCTCATGACATCTTGGTTCGCTTACCTGCCATTCGTCGTGCACGCGATGATCCACTTCATCTCTCGAAGTCGTAAGCTCTCGCGACGCGTGAGACGGCCCACCGCATCGCGCAGATAACGATGCTCGATCTGCGCCGATGTTCCCGCCGCCCAGCGCGTGGCCGTCACACCGCCGCGTGCGTCGTAGTCGGTCTGCTGGCGCTGGCCATCGAGATTGATCTGCTCGATCAGCCGGTCGCCCGCGTCGTAGCCGAAGCCGTATCGCTCGCCGTTCTCGTTGACCAGCGCGGTGAGCCGGCCATAGGCGTCGTATTCGAACGCGACCTTGCGGCCTGCCGCATCCAGCCGCTCGACGACGCGGCCCTGTGCATCGCGGATGTAACGCGTGTGCTGATTCAGCGCGTCAGTGCGCGCAACCAGTTGACCCGCAGCATCGAGCGTGAAACGGTCTTGCGCGCCAGCTGCCCGTCCTCTGTCCAGCTCAGATGGCGCTCGCCGCCGCGCGCATCGGTGATGCGCGTGACCTGCCCCCACGCATCGTGGTCCAGCACGGTGCGCTGCATCAGCGGATCGAGTTCCAGCACGCCGTTGCCGCGTTCGTCGTACGCGTATCGCCAGACGTGGCCGGCCGCATCGACTTCCTGCACCGGCAGCGCCCACACCGGATGCCATTCGGTTGCTCGACGCGGCCCAGCGGATCGGTGCTGGACATGAGCCGCCCGGCGTCGTCGTATGACCAGCGCCACACGCCGCCTTGCGCATCGGTCATCGCGAGCAACTGACGCTCGTCGTTCCACTCGAAGCTGCTCACCTGCCCGAGTGCGTCCTCGTAACGCGTCACCTGATGCAGCGCGTCCCACTCGCGCACGCTCTCGCGCCCGAGCGTGTCGCGCACCGTCATCCGGCGCGCGTTCACATCGTAGTCGAGCCAGTAGTGATCGCCGCTATCGGTCCAGTGCTCGGTGACGCGCCTTTCCTCGCCGTCCGGGCCGTCGAAGCGGCCCCAGCGATAGTGGCACTCGCCGCAGGCCGGGCACTGATTGCGATCGCCGGTGAGGCGACGGCGCGACGCACGTAGCGCGGCCGCAACCGGTTCAGTCGGCTGGTTCATGCTGTCTCCTGCGGCGATTCAGTGTCCTGCGCTTCGGCGGCGCTCACGACGATGCCCGCCTCGTGCAGCCGCTCGTCGATGCGCGCGAACGCTTGATCGAAAGCGCCGCCGCTGGTGCGCGTGCCCAACAGCGCGGTCGAGAGAATCGCCGTATGGCTCGCGACCGTGGCGCGATGCACGCCGCACCGCTGCGCCACATCGACGGCGGCCTCGTGCGTGTGCGTCAACAGGTTGGCGACTAGCGCCTGACGCAGCTTCAGGTTCGGCGTGCAGCCGCTGAAGAGCTGGGCGGTGTGCGCGACCACTAGCGCGAGCGCACGCGCCCATTCAGGATTCGGATAGTGGCCGGCGCAACAACGACGCCGGCAGCACACGCTCTCGCGCGGCGCATAGCGCACGGTGAGCAGCGCCTGATAGATCGGCGATAGCCGCTCCAGCTGGCGGCGGATGCGCGCGGCTTGCGCGCAGGCGTCCTCGCCCAGCAGCGTCGTCTCACTGACGACGTGCTGGTGCAGTTGCGCGAGCGAAGAAGCGCCGCCGCGTTCGACACTGAGACGGAGCGTGTCGCGCAGTGCGCGGGCGGTGTCGGTGTAGTGCGATTGCATGGCGGATCGGAAGCGTGGGGCCGTAAACGATGAAACCCGCCGACATGTCACATGTGGCGGGTTCCAGGCACACCGGTAGAGCTTCCGATTAATCCCGCATATTAGACTTCAAATGTCGGTTGTCAAGCATGCCTTAGGAAACTTTCGTGCGAGGGACGCGCGAGGTAAGCTGAACGTGCAACCAGCCTGCCGCGCCCTTGGCACGCCTTTTTTGTAGGCCACTTCGCGCTCAGTCCCGCCTGGCGGGCTACTGCGGCATTCCCAACACCTGAAAGAACGGCTAGCAGCGGAGTTTTCAGCCCCGAAACGCGTACCTTTGCGGTACCCCACGCCGTTCAATCCTCGGTTTATCCCCCGTCCGAACGCAGAAATGTCAACCGAGCTGGCAGACATTGTCGGTTCTGGCGCCGTCGTCACGGCCGGGCGGGCGCGTCTTTCGCGTGGCGCATGAGACATAAAACACGGTGACGAACTTCCCACCAGTGGACAACCTCCGCCCCACACCCCGCACTCGCCCAACACGCGCGCCACAGCGGCCTTCCTTCGCCCTGCACGCTTCTCACGCACCAGCCTCGTCGCGCACCCTTACGCCGTTGTCCCCTGCGTTATCCACTGTCGACTGCTCGCGACAGCGACTTGACTCCGCCGTCCTTTTTGTTGGGCTGCCCCGCTCTGCGCCGGGTTGCGCGGCACCGCCGCTGCCGACCTTCCTGGCAAATTGGGATAAGTCGCCGCGAGGCGCTGCTATGATCGCGCTCCCAGCAACCGTCCTTCGATCCGCTCGATGCCCAGCATCACTAAGCGAGCCCAGCTGCGCGACATCTCGGAAGTCGTCACGTTCGGCCGTTCCCCGACGACGATGTTTAACGCAACCATCGAAGGCAAGCGCTACTTCAGTCTCACTGTGCCGGGACGTCCTCGGCTGCAAAGCGGCATGGAAGTGACTTCGGTGCTTCGCGATCCGGACGATTGGTACTCCATCATCGGATGGCTGGATCACAAAACCGGCGACATTATTGGCGTGCCCTCGCCAGCGGTCGCGTTACTTGCCCTTGCCGCCTGCGGAATGCCGGCGCTCATTTGCCTGTTGGCCGTTCTACGCGGTCCAGAGCAACAAGGCGTGTGGCCATTGACGGCCATGTTGACTATCGCAAGCCTGTGGCGGTTCGATCGGTGGCGTAAGGCGCGAACGCTCTATCGCCTTCTGAACCGCACGATCGACCATTGAAAGTCCCTTCGAGGGAAATCAGTGTGCGTACTCAACGTTCGGAGGTCCTTGTCCGACCGGAAGTACGCTGTGCGCAGGTTGTTCTCGAAAGCTGCCCTTCGCCGAAGGAACCCCGGTTCGGAAGTGGTGCAGTGAGTAAGTCGTTCTCTCACACGGTGGAAGTGGTGGAAGGCGAGGAAGCTATTCTTATATATTGCTTCTATTACGCGCGCGTCATGTCAGAATTTAGTATTGGCTTCCTCGGCTTCCACCACTTCCACTGGTGCGTCCCTCTTTGTCTCGAATGCGCTTTTAGTTTTCGGAACGAAGACGCACGCCGCGAAAGAAATTGCCGCGATTCAGGGTCTCGAAACGTAGTGAGTGCTCGCCGAGCAGTCTCGCCTTGAAATCGGTGGTGCCGATACGATGCCCGTCGATGCTGTTGCGCGTGAACCAATCCGCATAGGCCCGATAGAGAATACTCGACTGCGTGGAGAAAGCTGAGTCGAATTCAAGCGCCTCATCGACCCACTGCGTGAACGAGTCGCTCTCATTGAAGTAGTCGGCCGACGCTTCACGCACCGCACTTGGCATCTCGCCCAAGCCTGAGCTCCACAGTTGACGCGCGCCCTCGACCATCCAGGCGAGAATGGCGGGATATTCGACACGCAGCTTTGCGCTCAGCTCAGGGTCACGCTCGGCTTCAGGAACGCGATGCGTGAATGGGATCAATCGGAAGCGGCGCCGCTCGGCTTCGTCGACGGCCCGCAGACGCGGCTTGTGATTGCCGCAGAAGCACAGCTTGCAGACGGGCTCGAACGTGAAGAAATTCTGGTGCATGAAGCGCGCCGCGATGCGTTCGCCCGACGCGATGTCCTTGATGCGCGTGCTGTTCCATTCGCGGCCTTCGGGCAGTTCCGTGCAAGCAACGAGTCGCGCGCCATTGAGCATCGCCACGCCTGCCGGATGCTGGTCGTGATACGAGGCGAGAAAGATGTCGACGGGCGCCGCGCAGTAGTAATCGCCGAGAATGTCGCGCAGGGCGCGCAGGAAGCACGTCTTGCCGTTGCCACCCGAGCCGTACAACATGAACACGAGCTCGTACTTGGTGCTGCCCGTGAGGAAATAGCCGCACACCCGCTGCAGCCACGCGACGAGTGCAGTATCACCTTGGGTGCAGGTGAGCAAAAATTCCATCCAGCGTGGACAGCCGGCCTCAAAGTCGGGCGCGACGCTTGTGATGCGCGTGATCAAGTCCGCAGGACGTGCTTCGCGCAAGCGACCGGTGGACAGCGTGACGACGCCCGCCGGGGTGGCGAGGAGCGACCGGGCGCAGAGGGATTCATGCCCGCTTTCGAGCGCGGCGCGGGCGCGCGTGGCGACCGCGTTGCACTCGACGCAATCGATGTTTTCACCCTCGAGGGCGGTGATGGTGCTCCGAACCGTACGTACGATTGCGTCGCGCGTGCCGGCTTCTCTGGCGTCATGCTTCATCGTCTGCTCCTTCGATCATCGCGGATAGGAAGGCGATCGCCGTCGGCGCGATCCGGCGAACGTCGGCTTGCATCGTATCGGTCATGGCGTCGAACACCGCGTGCGGATCCTTCGAAACGTATTCGTCACGTTCGAAGTCGCGTAGCCGTCCCCACAGCCACAGCGAATCGTCCGGCAGTCGCGCAACAGCGGAGGCGGCTGGATCCCGAATCTCACGGATGAGCGCAGCAGTGGTTGGCTTCTTCTCGGGGCTGCGCAGCGCGGCCTCGAAATCTTCTTCTGGGATCCGGGCGAGCTTCTGCCACTTCGAGGACTGATCGCGCGTTACACCCATGTCTAAAAGCGTCGCATGGGACGACGCTTTTCCGCGCCCTGGCCCTGCCGCTCGTTGCCCCGGCCCGCTTGCCCGCATCTCCGCTTCGGCAAGTTCCTTGAGCAACACGCCCGCTCGACGCTCTGCGCGCAAGCGAATCTCACAAGCCTGACGTTCCGCATCCGTGTTCTTCGCCTGGCTGCTGTAGACCTCGAGCGCCAGCACCTTGTCGCGAATTTCCTTCACTTCGTCGATGCGATGACACTCGGCGATCGCGCGGCACATGTCGGCGTAGCGCACGGCAAGTGCGCTTTGCTCGGCAGGCGCATGAGCAGCGCTCACCGCGACAGTGCCGCCCGGCCCCAAGCGTTCGGCAACGGCAGAGCGAGTGCATCTTTCCGCCTCGCGGCTCTGGTTGGCCGATAGCTGGGCTGGCTTGGTCATCTCTCTCACGTTTTCGAGAGCGGAATACGGGCCGTCCGGCACCTTAGACGCCGATGTTTTCACGATCGCCTCCACACAGCCTTGAGTTTCGACAGATAGCCCATCGCCGGGTCAAGGAATTCCGTCACGGCCGGCCACATGAACGGTTTCATCAGCGCCTGCATGTCTTCGGGGCGGATATCGCTGGTCGCGATCTGCCGGATTGATTCCGTTACCTTGAATACGCGCTCGTTGTCCGATAGGCGCTTTGATGGCGGCAGGAAGGCGGGCGTGTCCGAGGTGGCCACGGGCATTTCCGGCACTTCGGCACGCTTGCGGGCGCGGATGCACTTGCGCGCGACGATCTGGCGTTGTTGTGCTTGTGGAATTTGCGCGAGCGTCGCCGCGGCATGGATACTCGCGTGGCCAGCGTCCAAAGCATCAATGAGCTCGGGCGTGCCACTTCGCAGGACCTGTTTGGCCTTACGGTAGCTCTCGCGAACGCCGAAGCCAGCCCTTTCCGCAGCGAGATCCGATGAACGCGTGCCTGATTTAACTTCGCCCAAATTTGGGCAAAGTTCGATGTCCGTCCGCATACCCTGTCGATTGCCAAGCTGCGCCTCGATCGCCTGTCCGATCGCCACGCGCTCCGATACGGTGAAGTCCTTTCTTAGCTCGTTCTCCGCGTATTCGCCCAGCACGATCGACTCAAGGTTCACCACGCGCGCCGGCACGCTTTCCCATTGCAGGCGCATACACGCTAGCAAGCGCCGCTCTCCGGCGATCAGTTCGAGCTCAGGTGTCACGACGATCGGATGCAGAAGCCCGATTGTTTCGATGCTTTGAGCAAGCGCCGCGATGTCGCCATGGTCCACGCGATGACGCGTCCCAACGCGAATCTGTGCAAGCGGCACATCGACGAATTCTTCGTGTGCAAGCCGTGGTGGTTCGGCCATTGCACGCCGAACTTCGATGACCGTATCGCGAGATGAATCGAAGCGCCGGGCTATTTCTGCGTTCGTCGCCTTGGGATTAGCCTCGAGCGCCTGGCGTATCGCTTCGCGGTTCTCTGCATAGGACGCGGGATAGCGCTTGCCGTTCACTCCAATGACGCGTTGCGCTCTTGCTCTCACCGCTCTTCTGGTGTCAACCATTTTGAAACGCCTTCAGTCCTAACTCAGTGAAAAGTCCACCTAACGATAGAACCGTGTAATTCAGGACGTCAAATCATTTTTTTGATAGGGATATTTCCTAGGGTGTCGAACATACTGTCGAACATCGCTTAAGAACCTAGAAAGCTCACTTCGAAAACTTACGCTTACCCGTTGATTTTTATGGACATAAATTAATCCGCAAAAATCAAGTGTCGAGCATGCTCGACAGGTCCTATTTCTGAAGAATGGATTATCCGGCGCTTGAAATCGCCGCACCGCTTGTCTATCGTTCCTTCTCACGGCGCCCACTTGCCTTGTGAGAGCGGCGTCCCTCTCATCGAATACGGCGTTTCAATGACAACGCGGTTCACACGCCGACCTCTTGGAATGAATGACGTCATCCGGCACTCCGCACGGTGATTGAATTGATCGAATCCAACATTGAATTGGCTTCATCCGACCATCGAAGCGACGGCGCGTCGGTGGGCGGGTTAGTGAGCGCGTCAATGAGCGCGCCGGCCCGTCGCCTCGATGACCTGCCCGCCATCGATTATTACGCGCAGGAGGCTTTCAGCGCCTCGGGCATCTCCAAGCTGTTACGCTCGCCTGCCCACTACCACGTCTGGCGCACAGCGCCGCGCCCGCCCACGACTGGGATGGCCTTCGGCACCGTAGTGCATGCGCTGGTGCTCGAGCCTGACCGAGAACCGCCCATGGCGATCGCACCGGCGTGCGAGCGGCGTTCGAACGCCGACAAGGCGATATGGGCTGAGTTCGAAGCGAATCTCAATGGACGGGTGCCGCTTAAGCAGGAGGAGTTCGACCGCGCGCAGCGCGTGCGCGATGCGGTTTATGCCAATGCCGGCGCGCGGCTGCTGCTCGATAACATCGCCACCGAGGTGTCGATCTTCTGGCACGACGAAGCGTTCGATATCCCGTGCAAGGCGCGGCTCGATGCGCTACGCGCCGACTTTGGCGTCGTCGATCTGAAGACCACCACCGATGCGACGCCCGATGCTTTCTCACGCTCGATGGCGCACTTCTGCTATCACGCGCAGGCTGCGCACTATCGCAATGCGGTCCTGCATGCGCAACACGCCTCGCCGCCGTTCTTTGCCTGGATCGCAGTCGAAACCAAGGCACCCTTCGGTTGCTGCTGTTACGAGATCGATAGCGACGCACTGAAAGCCGGCCGCGACCTCGTTCACGCCGCCGCGCAAGTCTATGCGCAGGCCCGGCGTGAGCAGCGCTGGCCGGCCTATCCCGACACGATCCGGCTGCTCGGCCTGCCCGGATGGGCGAGACGCGCAAACGACGCACAAGGAGTCCATCGTGACTGATCCTCGCACCGATGAGGCGAGCACGCGCATCGCCATGTTCCGCCGCGACCTTGACTCGCCCGCGCAACGCGAGCAACTGCGCGTGGCTCTGCCCCGGCATATCGATCTGGACACTTTCTGCCGCGTCGTCATGACAGCGGTTCAGTCCAACGATGATCTGGCCAAGGCCTCGCCCCGGTCGCTACTGCGCGCGACCATGGAATGCGCCTCCGATGGCTTGTTGCCGGATGGGCGCGAAGGCGCCATCGTCGCCTACCGTTACCGCGAGACCAACAGCTACATCGCAAGCTGGCAACCAATGGTGTGGGGACTGGTGAAGCTCGTACGGCAGTCCGGCGAACTGACGGACCTCGGCGCGCATGTCGTGACGCTTGCTGATCGTTTCGACTACGTAGTCGATGAATACGGCGAGCACTCTCGGCATCACCCCGATTTTCAGCACCCCGAGGCGGCGCCGCTGCTGGTCTATGCCTACGCACGCACGCGTGACGACGGCCGCTACTTTGAGCCGATGCCGTGGTTCGAAGTCGAGAAATTCAGCGCACTCAGTCAGGCGCACGCCGAAGAAGCACCGTGGAAGCGTTGGCCGCAGGAGATGGCCAAAGTGCGCGTGATCCGGCGACTGTGCAAGCGCCTACCGATGTCCACCGACGCCCGCGCCGTGCTTGCGCGCGACGATGCCCGCGAAGCGCAGCGCTTTTCGCTCAAACCCGCGGACGAAGACCCGATCACCGCAATCGCGACGATGAACGCGGCGATCCGCGAGGCGGCGGCATCGGCCGTGCCGGCGCTCGACCGGCCGGCCGCTGCAGGCGACGCACAGGAAACAGACGGCGCATCGCGCGCAGCGAAAGCACCGCGCAGCGCCCGCGCAAGATTCGATGCGTCACCGCTTGGACTCACGTACGCGCAGATCGCCGAGCGCCTGAAACAAGCGAAGGACCGAGCTTCGCTCGCCGCCGCCGCAAAGCTGATCGACGCGCTCGCGGACTCTCGGCAACGCGAGGAGCTGCATGAGATGGCCGAGCACATTGATGGCGAACTGACCGAAAAGATGCAGCGCGGCGTCGACTGACCTAGCAGCGCCGGGTCGTGTGTCTGAACGTCTCATTCATGATACGGACTACGAATTGATACTGTACGGCGGCGCATTTTCACTTACTGGTATCGGACAAGCAATGACGAAATGCTTCATTCATGACAAGGACGTGCGCAAGCTGCTCGCGCGGCATCCCTCGCTCGAGGTGAGCCGCACTCACCATCACGTGCGCGTGCGGCATCGAGGCACTGGCGACTTCGTCATCGTCTCGGCGACCAGCTCCGACTGGCGCAGTCTGCGCAAGGTGCAACAGGACCTGAGACGACTCGAGGCCGGCGTCGGTTATTTGCAGCGCCGGCGTCGTCGGCGCGACCTTTAAGGCAAGAACAAAAGAGCCACACTCGCCCCGCAAGGCCGCATTCATGAGTGGCTGTCCGCCCAACACAACGGTACAGTCGTCGTGCGTTTCGACCCACACGGGGACGCACCGGACGCAGGATGAGCGGCTAGCTAAGCGTAGGTGAATGCGGCACTCATTCATTGCGGACCACCATTAGGACTACTCGTGATGAATACGACGTCATCGAAACGCACGTTGCCCACGCACTACGTCACCGTCTCTATCGCGGCCGCTATCACGGGCCTTACCGAGAAGGCGATTCGCCGCAAGATCGAAGACGGCAAGTGGGTCGAGGGACGGGAATATCGCCGCTCACCTGACAGCGGCATTTTTATTGATTTGAGAGCTTACGAGAAATGGGTAGAACGAGTGGCGGTGTCGAAGTGAGGGACAGCTCCATCCGCCTGAGCTTTACAGCGAACGGCGTGCGGTATCGGCGCACGCTGATGGTCAACGGCGCGGCTATGTTGCCGACGCCCGCAAACGTCAAATACGCCAACTGGCTGATCGCCGAGATCTCCGAACGCATCCGCGCAGGGTCCTTCAGTCTCACGCAGTATTTTCCGGAGGAAGAGACTCCGAGCGCAGCGGCAGAGGAGGTGCCCGCGAAGCGCCCGAAGAAGGTAGAGGCGGCTCCGAAGACGACCAAAGCGTCACGCGCGCGCGGCAGCGAGCTCACCGTCGAAGGTTGGCTCACCCAATGGCTCGACATGACGCGCATTGAAACCTCGACGCGCATTGGCTACGACGCGGCCGTCAAGTTCTGGTCGCGTTCGCCCTACGACAACCGGGGCCGGCCGATGGGCAGCCTTCCGCTGCGTAGTTTGAAGTTGTCGCACATCCTCACCGCCATCGCCAGCCGCCGCGAATTGTCGGGCAAGACGATCAACAACTATGTCTCCGTGTTGCGCCTCGCGCTCAGCATTGCCGTGGCCGACGAGTTGATGCCGACCAATATCGCCGAGTCGGTTTCGCGCGCCAAGCATCAGCGTCAGCCCACCGACCCGTTCTCGCGCGACGAGTCGGAAGCGATCATCGCCGAAGCCGCCAGAATGGACGAACAGATTCACAACTACGTCGAACTGTGGTTCTGGTCGGGGCTGCGCACGTCCGAGATCAACGGGCTGGAATGGCGCTATGTCGACCTCAAGGACAACACCATCGCTATCGAGCGGGTGCTAGTGGCGGGTGAGGAGAAGAACCGCACCAAGACGGCCGAGGCGCGGCTCGTGCGCCTGAACAGCCGCTCCCGCGCCGCCCTGCTGCGCCAGCGAGCCTTCACGCAAGTCGCGGGCGGGCGCCTGTTCCAGGATCCGCGCACTGGTAAGCCGTGGCACAGCGAGGAGGCGTTCCAGCGGGTCTACTGGGCGCCGATCCTCAAGCGTCTCGGCATCCGCTATCGCCGGCCATACAACATGCGCCATTCATACGCGACGAGCATGCTGATGGCCGGCATGACGCCGGCGTTCTGCGCACGGCAACTCGGCCACACGGTGGAGATGTTCCTCCGTACCTATGCGAAGTGGATTGACGGCAGTCAGAACGACCTGGAGATGGCGCGCCTGGAGAATGCGCTCACGGACCCGCTGACTTGCTTGCCTACCGCAACGCAGTCATAGGCTTCGCCGCGCAGGCTTATTAGACGCCCGTGTGCATCGCGCGGGTGAGTCAAAAGCAATGTCGGCGGCTAATGGGTACCTGAGGGCCAGCTCACTTCACCTCGGGCGGAATCCGACGCTTGAGTCTGACGAAAAATTCTCGGAGCTGCTGCTCCCAGCTTACGGCCGGTTTGGAAGGGCTTCGCTCGTCCGGTCAAGGTCGACAGTCCTCGCTCGGCTTATCGGCGCGATCACAAGTAGGCCCAGCAACGTTGACGCATGCATACACCAAACGTAACTTCGACAAGTCGCTCGCGATGGTTGGCGCAACATCTATTTCTCCGGCAGCCGTGGCGGCGTCAATTGACCGCCCAGCAAGCCCGGAGGCCATCGTTGCAAGCAGGCAGTAGCCGCTCGCCAACTTATTGACGGCTCACGCGTACAGATCGCTTATTGAGCCGTTGAACGACCGCTCCAAAACTGGGATCGAAGAGCAACCATTCTCACCGGTGACTTCAATTTATTTTTTTAGGAGAACCCATTCGGTCTTGTTGCCTTTTGGAATCATCTCTATGATTTTGTCGTCCCGCAGCTGTAAAACACGTTTTTCATCGCATTCTCAGATTTTATTCCCGTTAGCTCGCGCCCCTGCTTGTTGGTGATCTTTCCGTTTTTCGTAATGAAATCAATCACCAATTCCTCTGGCTTGGCAAGCGGAGTGTGCGGGATGGTTACTACGACCGTGTTTTGTACTTCATCGATTGTTGGATCTCTGAGTTTCCATTCTTCATTTTTTGAAAGGCTGTATTCAGTCCCTCGCCCATATCCTTGTTAGGCGGCGTCTTGTATCGCGATAACGTGCGGACAATTTGTTTGTTCCTTGAATATCGAACGTCAAGGATATTCTCAACTGTCACGAATCCAGGTAGGCGACCGGGACTTTGAACCTCAATCCGATTATCGAAGATACGAATGTGGACATCATCCGCGACTGAATAATCCCTGTGAATAATGGCATTGACGACGATCTCCCAGATCGCTTCAGGAGGGTAAGAAACTTTCTTCAGTCCATCAACCGTCCAAATGCTAATTTCGGACATTATCGCTGTTATTCGCGCCACGACGTTCTGTATGAGTTGGTTCGCTGGTCCTTCCAACGCATCCGAAAATGCGAGGTGATCTCTTTCGGGATCATCCTCTTTGGTTTCGTAGCGCGTAATTCTGACGCCTGCTCGGGTGGGTATCACGGCTGATGGGCTGGGCGCGAACAAGACAAGGCCACAAACCTTTGGATCCCAAGTCTTCAGGTCGATTAGGTTTTCGTTAACAGTGAAATTTAACGCGTCCGTTCTGGGAGAAAAATCGACCAGGAAAGAGCGAAGCTCTTCTGACTCAACGATCATCTCGGCCGGCACATTGGCCACAGCATTGTCTTCGAAAGATGCGAGGCCTTTTGCGAACTTCAACGCGACCAGATGATCGGCGTTCTTAAGTGGCAGCGACTGCGCCCCCTTTCTGAGGTACACGTCCTTCGAGGAAGTTTGATGAACCTGGGGGCTTTTGTCGATGCGCATTGACAGCACATAGCCGGGAAGATCCTTCGCCACAAGAAACTCCATGGACGAGGGCACCTGAGGAAAAACCTCATGCAGTGCCTGAAGGTGGCCATTGAACTCCTCAATTGAGGGAAGACCATGCCAACGCTTCTCGGGGGACTCGTCTGCCTTGTCATCCTCGATACCTATCAGTACGTCTCCCCCGTCTGCATTTGCGAGCGCAACTACGATCTTCTGAAGCGACGCGCCGGAAAGCCTAGCGGACTTCTTATCGAAGAAATGGCTTTCCGGGCGAGAAATCAACGCAATCGCTTCTTCCTTGTTCAAGGCACGAGTAAGCACCAACGGTCTCCGAGCATCTATAACACTGTCATCGTATCAGGAGTGAGACGCCTGGGAACTCGGAACGTCGCTTTGCCCGTGCGTCCTGGCAAGAAACGTCGACGGAATCATTCGGGGTCACCGCAATGGATCGTCAACGGTCCTCGAGCTGGTCCAAAGTCCTGCGGCCGCGCAAACGAGATTCGCTGTGAGGACTTAGTATGAAGCCCCTAGTGGGTACATGACCCACATCGTCCCCGGAATTGTCCCCGGAGTGTCCCTGAGGCGGAACTGGTGGGACGCAAAAGACGCTAAGCCTTTGATAAAACGAATAAAGAGATGGTGGGCCGGGTGGGACTCGAACCCACTGTCGGTCGATTATGAGTCGACAGCTTATACCAGTTAAGCTTCCGGCCCTGAGACAGCGCGACGTGCGCCAGAAAAGCGCAACGGGAACTCAAGACAAAAAAGAAAGCGCCTCAACGGCGCTTTCCGATACTCCAGAACGATGCGCAAGGCGACTCTCGAAGGTCTGCGAGTTTGCCTTACAACGCATCCCAATACAAGCCCGCGGAGCGCATCAACTCCCTTCGAGGAACGATTTGAGCTTGTCCGACCGGCTCGGATGACGCAGCTTGCGCAACGCCTTCGCTTCAATCTGCCGGATCCGCTCGCGCGTCACATCGAATTGCTTGCCCACTTCCTCCAGCGTGTGATCCGTGCTCATCTCGATGCCGAAGCGCATCCGCAACACCTTCGCCTCACGCGGCGTCAGCGAGTCGAGCACATCCTTCACGACATCACGCATGCTCGCATGCAATGCCGCATCCGCCGGCGCAACCGTGTTGTTGTCCTCGATGAAATCGCCGAGATGCGAATCGTCGTCGTCGCCGATCGGCGTCTCCATCGAAATCGGCTCCTTCGCAATCTTCATGATCTTGCGGATCTTGTCTTCCGGCATCTCCATCTTCTCGGCAAGCGTGGCCGGATCCGGCTCAAGTCCGGTCTCCTGCAGAATCTGCCGCGAAATCCGGTTCATCTTGTTGATCGTCTCGATCATGTGAACCGGAATTCGGATGGTGCGCGCCTGATCCGCAATCGATCGCGTAATGGCCTGCCGAATCCACCACGTCGCGTACGTCGAAAACTTGTACCCGCGACGATACTCGAACTTGTCCACCGCCTTCATCAGGCCGATATTGCCTTCCTGAATCAGATCCAGAAACTGCAAGCCGCGATTCGTGTACTTCTTCGCAATCGAAATCACGAGACGCAAGTTCGCCTCGGTCATCTCGCGCTTCGCCTGCCGCGCCTTCAGCTCGCCCGCCGCCATCTGGCGGTTCGTTTCCTTCAGGTCCTTCAGCGGCAGCACCACGCGCGCCTGAAGGTCCAGCAGACGCTGCTGCTGCTCGCGGATGGCCGGGATATTCCGCTCGAGCACGGCGCTATACCCATGCCCTTCGGCGACGACCTTATCGGCCCAGTCGAGATCCGTCTCGTTGCCCGGAAAACGCGCGATGAACTCGGCCCGCGGCATGCCGCACTTGTCGACGACCGTGTGCAGAATCTGCCGCTCCACCTGACGCACTTCGTCGACCTGCGCGCGCAGCGTGTCGCACAGGCGCTCGACAGTGCGCGCGGTGAAGCGTATCGACATCAGCTCAGTCTGGATCGCTTCCTGCGCCTTCAGATAGGCCTTCGACTTGTAGCCTTCCTTCTCGTACGCGCGGCGCATCTTGTCGAACCACTCGCTGATCAGCGAAAACTTCTCGAGCGACTGGCGCTTGAGCGCCTCGAGTTGCGCGGCGTTCGCGCTCGCTTGCGCGGCGCCGTCGTCCTCTTCCTCTTCTTCGTCGCTTTCCTCGTCCGTTTCCTCTTCCTCGGATTCGATCGCCTCCGCTTCCTGCTCGGAAAAGCCGTCGGTGTCTTCCGCGTTCGGATCGATCAGGCCGTCGACGAGTTCGTCCACGCGCGTTTCCTCGTTCTGCACGCGCTCGGCCATCGCGAGAATGTCGGCGATGGTCGTCGGGCAGGCGGAAATCGCCATGACCATGTGCTTAAGGCCGTCCTCGATGCGCTTGGCGATCTCGATTTCGCCCTCACGCGTCAGCAGCTCGACCGTGCCCATCTCGCGCATGTACATGCGCACGGGATCGGTCGTGCGGCCGAATTCGGAATCCACAGTGGATAGCGCGACTTCCGCCTCTTCCTCGACTTCATCGTCGGAGGAAGCGTTCGGCGCATTGTCGTTCAGGAGCAGCGTCTCGGCATCGGGCGCCTGTTCGTACACCGCCACGCCCATGTCGTTGAACGTGCTGATGATGCCTTCGATCGCCTCCGTCTCCGTGAAGTTGTCCGGAAGGTGATCGTTGATCTCGGCGTACGTGAGAAAGCCGCGCTCCTTGCCCAGCTTGATGAGCGCGCGCAGCTTGGAGCGGCGCTCCTCGAGCTCTTCAACCGTGCCGGGCGCGCTCGACGCGAACGCGTCTTTCAGCAGCGCCTTCTCCTTCGCGCGACGGTCGCGAGCCCTGACCTTCTCGACCTTCGCCGCAGGTGCGGCAGCCGGCTCGGCGTTTTGCGTTGCGTCGTCTTCGACGGGTACATCGTTCAGCTTTTTCGTCATGGAGTTCGCCATACAGGCTCTAGTCTCGACTCGCGGCTGCCGGACGGCAACCGATTGAACCGTGAATACCCAATGCGCACGCCGCTTCCTGCTGACCTGCCGCGTGCCCCTGCCCGGAGCCCTATCGCGGTTCGAACGCACTGCGCCCGATCGTGAATCGCTCTACCCGCAATAGCAGCCGCTTCCCTTGCGCCCGTCTGTTCGTCGGCGTGCTTACCCGCCGTTCTCGCGTGTCCCGGCGCGCTTTCGCGGCGCCCTCACCGCACTCGCCGCTACCACGTTCGCTTCGACAGCCGATTCAACCAGCGCCTTGCTGCAACCTACCCGACCTTCCCGACTGACTTCGTCACACGTCGCTCATTGGCCCCGCCGACCTAGCCCGAACCGGCAAAATAGTCGACTGAAAACAACGAATTTTGAACTTTTTATTATAGCATTTCACCTTTCTGCATCCGGGCTGACGGCCCTGCCCGCCTTGATCTGCGCGACTTTCGCCGACAAATCTGAAAACTCTGCGACCTCTTCCGCCGACAAGCTCGATTGCCTCGCCAGTTGATCCAGCCGCGCCCGATACGTGTCGTGCCGCAGCTTGACCACCGTCGCCTGCAGTTCCTCCGCTAACAGACGCCTCTGCTCCTCCACGCGCTGCGCCGCGCCCTCGTCCGATGGATCGCGCAGCAGCAGATCTCGCACGTTTTCATCATAGGCGAGAATTTCCTGGAAGATATCCTCGTAGGTTGGCGCATTAGCAGCATTTCTCAAGACATCCGACAGCATCTGGAACTCCGCCGCGACGCCCAGTTCGCGCGCGTGACCGATCACCTCGCTGAACAGTTCGCCGTGCTCGGTCATGGTCACGAGCGTGCGTTCGCTCTCGCCATCGAGCGATACCGCGATGCCCGGATACATCACCAGATTGCGCAGCGCCCGCTGTTCCTGGCCGGTCACGCGTCGGCGCTCGCTTTTCGGCACCGACGCGCGGGCCACGGCGGCCGCGCGCGAATCGATATCGCACAGCGCTGCAATTTCCGTGAACGGCGTGTCGAGCCGGTCCGCGAGCATATGCAGGATCTGCACCCGGAGCGCGTTGGCGGGCAGCGCCTGCAGAAGCGGCTTCGCGTCGAAGAGCGCCTTTGCGCGGCCCTCGGGCTGCTCCAGTTCCTTGTCGTTCAACACCTCGTTAAGCAGGAATTGCGACAACGGCATCGCGCGATCCACCTGCTCGCCGAAGCCGTCCGTGCCGAACTCGCGGACATAGCTGTCCGGGTCGTGCTCCTTCGGCAGAAAGAGGAACTTGATCGTGCGGTTGTCCGCGGCGTGCGGCAGCGCCGCTTCCAGCGCGCGACGCGCCGCGCGGCGGCCGGCCGAGTCGCCGTCGAAGCTGAACACGACGGTGTCCGTCTGCCGGAAAAGCTTTTGCACGTGGACCGGCGTGCAGGCGGTGCCGAGCGTCGCCACGGCGTTCGCGAAGCCCAGCTGCGCGAGCGCGACGACATCCATATACCCTTCGACGACGAGCGCGTAACCCAACTCGCGGATCGCGAGCCGCGCTTCGAATAGTCCGTAAAGCTCGCTGCCCTTGCTGAACAAGGGCGTCTCCGGCGAATTCAAGTATTTCGGTTCGCCGCCGTCGAGCACGCGTCCGCCGAAACCGATGACATTGCCCTTCACATTGCGGATGGGGAACATCACGCGTTCCCGGAAGCGGTCGTAGCGGCGCGCCTGGCCTTGCCCGTCCGTCTTCTCGCTGACGATCACGAGCCCTGCTTCGACGAGATTGTCGTTGCGATAGTCGGGAAACGCGGCTTCCAGGTTCTGCCAGCCGTCGGGCGCGTAGCCGAGGCCGAAGCGCGCGGCGACTTCGCCCGTGAGGCCGCGCTTCTTTAGATACGCGATCGCGTTCGGCGCGGCGCGCAACTGCTTCCGATAGAAGTCGCAGGCGGTCTGCATGACGTCGGTCAACGCGGTACTGACCGCCTTGCTCGGCGCGCTGTCGCCGCCGCCCGGTCCGCCACGGAACGAATTCGAAGGATCTTGGGGTACGGTCAGCCCCGCGCCTTGCGCAAGATCCTTGACCGCCTCGGGGAACGTTAGCCCCGTGTGCTCCATCAGGAAGCCGATCGCCGTGCCGTGCGCCCCGCAGCCGAAGCAGTGATAGAACTGCTTGGTCGGGCTGACCGTGAACGACGGGCTTTTCTCGTTATGGAACGGGCAAAGACCCATGAAGTTCGCGCCGCCCTTTTTCAGTTGGACGTAGCGGCCCACCACGTCGACGATATCGACGCGGTTGAGCAAATCCTGCAGAAATGCGTGCGGAATCACCGGTGGTCGGCGCGGCGTGCGTTACTTGACGAGCGCGGCTTTGACTTGCGCGGATACCGCCGTCATGTCCGCCTTGCCCGCGAGCTTCGGCTTCAGCACGCCCATCACCTTGCCCATGTCCTGCGGACCGGCCGCGCCCGTCGCGGCGATCGCGGCCTGAATTTCGGCGGCGATGGCGTCGGCGGAAAGCTGCTCGGGCATGTACGCGGACAGAATGGCCAGTTCGGCCTTTTCCTTGTCGGCGAGATCGGTGCGGCCCGCGGATTCGAACTGGCTGATCGAGTCCTTGCGCTGCTTGATCATCTTGTCGACGACAGCGGTCACGGCGGCATCGTCGAGCGTCACGCGATCGTCGACTTCACGCTGCTTGATCGCCGCGAGCAGGAGGCGAATCGTGCCGAGGCGCTCGGTTTCGCGCGCGCGCATGGCAGTCTTCATGTCGTCGTTGATCTGGTCTTTGAGGCTCATCGTTCACCCGGTGCAATTGCGAAATGGAAAATCCCGACCGACGTTCGACCGCGCCGCGAAAGCAAAAACCCGCTTGGGAGCGCCTCCTCAAGCGGGACTGTAGCGAGTCGATGGAAGCCTCGAGCGATATGCGCGCCGCCGTAACGCCAGTCAGGGCGAAGGAGCAGCGCAAAGGCGCGCAAGGAATCCTCCGATGACCGTCCGAGTATAGCAAACGGGTCCGTCTTTCGAGGCCGGAGAAACGCCGTCCCGCGCGCCCTCAGGCCACCCTGGCGATGCCGTGCGCGTACTCGGCCGCAGCCTTGCCCGCCGCGAAGCCCGAGGCCCACGCCCACTGAAAGTTGTAGCCGCCGAGCCAGCCGGTGACGTCCACCGCCTCGCCGACGAAGTACAGTCCCGCGACGCGCTCGCTCATCATCGTGGCCGACGATAGCTCGCGCGTATCGACGCCGCCGCGCGTGACTTCGGCCTTGCGATATCCCTCCGTGCCGCTCGGCGTGAGCGACCAGTCGGACAGCGACGCGCCGATCGCTTTCAGCGTGCGGTCGGGGAGATCGGCGAGGCGCGCATCGACGCTTACGCGCTGCGCATCGAGCCAGGCATGCGCGAGCCGCGCGGGCAGATGCTCGGTCAGAAAATTGCCGATCTGCTTCTTCGATCCTGCTTTCGCGTCCAGCAGAAGTTCGGTCGCGTCCAGTTCCGGCAGCAGATCGACGTGAATCGATTCGGACGTATTCCAGTAGCTCGAGATTTGCAGCACGCCCGGCCCCGACAGCCCGCGATGCGTGAGCAGCAAGTCCTCGTCGAACTCGCCGCGCGTCTTGCCCTTGCCGGCGCTGATGCGAACCGGCAGCGACAGTCCGGACAATGCGGCGAACGGCGTCCAGTCGGCGGAAGTGAAGGTGAGCGGCACGAGCGCGGGGCGCGTATCGATGAGTTTGTGCCCGAACTGCTTCGCCACGCGATAGCCGAAGTCCGTGGCGCCGATCTTCGGGATGGAGAGTCCGCCCGTCGCGATGACGAGCGCCGCCGCGCTGATCGCGCCGGCGGTCGTATCGAGCGTGAAGCGCGCGCCGTCCTGGCGGATTGCATGCACGCTCACCGGCCGCCGCCACGCGACGCCGCCCGCATCGCACTCGCTGCGCAGGACATCGATGATCGTCTCGCTCGAATCGTCGCAAAAGAGCTGGCCTTTGTGCTTCTCGTGCCACTTCACGCGGTATTGCTTGAGAAGCGCGAGAAAGTCGCGCGGGGTGTAGCGAGCGAGCGCCGAGCGGCAGAAATGCGGATTCGCCGACAGGAAGTTCGCCGGTTGCGCGTTGATGTTGGTGAAGTTGCAGCGGCCGCCGCCCGAGATGCGGATTTTTTCCGCGAGGCGTTCCGCGTGGTCGATGAGCACGACGCGCCGGCCCGCCTGAGCCGCGACGGCCGCGCACATCATGCCGGCCGCGCCCGCGCCGATGACGGCGATATCGAAGGATTCCATGCCGCGCATTGTAACTGGGGCCGCTGGTATACTTTCCCGTTACCCTCCGACGCCTTCATCATGCTCGTTCTCGGCATCGAAAGTTCCTGCGACGAAACCGGCCTCGCGCTCTATGACACGGAGCGCGGCCTGCTTTCGCACGCCCTTCATTCGCAGATCGCGATGCATCGCGAGTACGGCGGCGTCGTGCCGGAACTGGCGTCGCGGGATCACATCCGCCGGGCGCTGCCGCTTCTCGAACAGGTGATGGCGGAGGCGAAGGCGGAGCGCGCCGCCATCGACGCCATCGCGTTCACGCAAGGGCCGGGGCTCGCGGGCGCGCTGCTCGTCGGCGCGAGCATCGCCAATGCGCTGGCGATGGCGTGGGACAAGCCGACGGTCGGCATCCATCATCTCGAAGGACACTTGCTGTCGCCGCTGCTCGTCGATGCACCGCCGCCCTTTCCGTTCGTCGCGCTGCTCGTGTCGGGCGGGCATACGCAGTTAATGCGCGTCACGGATGTCGGCGTCTACGAGACGCTCGGCGAAACGCTCGACGATGCCGCCGGCGAAGCCTTCGACAAGACCGCGAAGCTGCTCGGCCTCGGCTATCCGGGCGGGCCGGAAGTCTCGCGGCTCGCCGAATTCGGCACGCCGGGCGCGGTCGCGCTGCCGCGTCCGATGCTGCACTCCGGCGATCTCGATTTCAGCTTCAGCGGCCTGAAAACCGCCGTGCTGACCCAGAGCCGCAAGCTCGGCGCGAACGTCTGTGAACAGGCGAAAGCGGATCTGGCGCGCGGTTTTGTCGATGCCGCCGTCGATGTGCTCGTCGCGAAGTCGCTCGCGGCGCTCAGGAAGACGGGACTGAAGCGCCTCGTGGTCGCGGGCGGCGTCGGCGCGAACCGGCAGTTGCGTGAGGCGCTGTCGGCGGCGGCGAAGAAGCGGCGCTTCGACGTCCACTATCCCGATTTGTCGCTTTGCACCGACAACGGCGCGATGATCGCGCTCGCCGGCGCGCTGCGGCTCACGCGCTGGCCCGACCAGGCCGTGCGCGACTACGCATTCACCGTGAAGCCGCGCTGGGACCTGACCTCGCTCGCGCGCGCCTAGTTCTTCCTCGGCGGGCTGAACGCCTGCACGACCGACTGAAACACATCGAGCGCCTCGCATCGATCGCCGTGCGCGGTCAAGGCAGGCCATCGCGCGCCCGCGAAAACCGGCGCATGCGCCTCGCGGGCGAAGCGCAGCGCGCACGCCACGGCGATGTCCGCGTGACCGATCGCATCGCCGAACCAGAAAGGCGTCGGGCGCGCGGCGCGGTCGGCTTCGAGCGCATCGAGCACGCGCTCGACCTGGCGCCTGCAGCGATCCACCCACGCCTGCGATTCCTGCTCATGCAGCACCCGCTCGTAGACGAGCGCGACGGCTTTGTCGGCGAGTCCCGTCGCCAGTGCGCAAACCTTGAGGGCTTCACGCCGCGCCGCGCCGTGCGATGCGATCAACGCCCGCGTTGCGCCCGCCTCGTCGTCGAGGTAGTCGAGGATCATCGCGCTTTCGATCAGCACGTCGCCGGAATCGAGCACGAGCGTCGGCACGCGGATCAGCGGGTTGATCGGCGCGATCTTGTCGGCATCGCCGAAGACGGACCACGGGCGATGCTCGTACGCAATGCCGTAGAGATGCAACGCGATGGCGACGCGCCGCACGAACGGGGAATCGTATTGGCCGATCAGAATCATTACGCGCTCCGTGTTGTCGGAGTCGGCAGTTTAAGGTCGCGCGGGCCTCGGAAACAATGGCAGCGCGAGCGTCGCGCAAGCGCCCGCCGCGAGCCACACGGCCGTCCAGGAGCCGGCGGCCAGCACGTGAGGAATCGCGAGCGGCGTCAAGAAGAGGCCGACGTACACGGCGGTGTTCGTCATCCCGAGCGCGGTTCCGGCGCGCGCGGTGCCCGCGAGCGTCGCCAGCTCGGTGTACGCAACCCCATGCCATGCCGATATCGAAACGCCCGCGAAGACGATCATCGCCGCGAGCACGACGGGCGCGCGGGCTGCGCCGGATGCCGTCGCCGCCGCGAGCGCCCCGAACGACGCGACCGCGATCCACGTCGATACGCGCAAATATCCGCGACGATTCCCATGCCGGTCCGTGTAACGGCCGCTCCACACGCGCATGACCATCGCGCCGAGCTGGAGCGCGCCCATCGTCGCACTGATCGACGTGACGCCGAAGCGGCCGGCATCGTGCAGAAAGACAGCGGCGAAGGTCAGCACCGCGAATTGCGGCACGCACAGCACGCCGATGCCGAGCACCATGCGCCACACGAGCACGTCGCCGAGCGGCGCGGCGCGTTTCGGCTGCGACGGCTTCGCGTGCGGCGGCTCGCGCAGCCAGCGCCATGTGAACGCGCCGGCAACCGCGCACATCGCGGCCAGCGCGCCGAATACGGCGGAGAATCCGATCGACGACGCGAGCCACGGCAGCAACGCTGCGCCGATCCCGCCGCCGAGCGGCACGGCGGTCTGCCGGATGCTCATCGCGAGGCCGCGCTCGCCTTCCGCAAACCAGGCCATCACCGCGCGACCGCTCGCGCCGTTCACGCTGCCGCCGAACAGGCCCAGCGCGCACAGGCCGACCACGAGCCAAGCGAGCGACGGTGTTGCCGCGCTCGTCGAAGGCGCGACGAACACGCTCATCGCGGCGAGCGCGGCGGCGGTCGCAATCAGTCCGATCAGCAGGACGCGGCGATCGCCCCATCGATCGGTGAGCAGGCCCCACGGCAACTCCGATACCGCCGCGCCCAGCCCCAGCGCCCCCAGCGCGAGCCCCAGCTCGCCGTTGCTCAGGTGATAGCCGCTGCGCAACCAGACGGCGGTCGTCGGTATGCCGGCGACGGCGGCGGAAAAGCTCGCGTTCGCCGCCACGCCGACGCCGAGCACCTTCCAGCGATGCGCGCCGCCAGCCGCAGGCGCGGTTGAGTCGAAAGTCGTTGCCATGCCATGCCTCGTCATCGTTGACTGCGGCCAGTTTGACGGCTTAGGATCGTCCTGAAAATCAAATAGTTCTGGACGAATCATTCGATAAAACAGGATGGTTATCATGAATCAAACGACGTTCGACCTTGCCGTGCTTCGCAGCTTCGTCGCCGGCATGCAGCTGGGCAGTTTTGCGAAGGCGGCGGATCGCGTGGGCCGGTCGACGTCAGCGATCAGCGCGCAGCTTCGCAAGCTGGAGGAGCAGGCGGGCATCGAACTCTTTCGCAAGTCGGGGCGCGGGCTGGCGCTGACCGACGCGGGCGAGGTGATGCTCGGCTACGCGCGGCGCCTCGTCGAGCTGAACGACGAAGCGGCGGTGGCGGTGCGCGGCGTCGATCTCGAAGGATGGATTCGGCTCGGCCTTCAGGAGGACTTCGGCGAAGCCGTGCTGCCGGACGTGCTCGGCCGCTTCGCGCGGGCGCATCCGAAGGTGCGGATCGAAGCGCGCGTCGCGCGCAACACCGAACTGCTGGAACGGATCGATACCGGTCAGCTGGATCTCGCGCTCGTGTGGGGCATGGCGGGCGCAAAAGAATTCGAGCCGATCGCGGCGCCGCGCATGCGCTGGATCGGCTCGTCGTCGGTGCCTTTTCAACAGCACGCAAGCGAGCCGCTACCGCTCATCGCCTTCGACCGTCCGTGTGTCTTTCACAGCGCGGCGACGGCAGCGCTCGATCGCGCGGGAATCAAATGGCGCGTGGCATTCACGAGCCCGAGCCTCGCGGGGCTGTGGGCCGCGGCTGCAGCCGGGCTCGGCGTCACTGTGCGGACATGTTACGGGCTGCCGTCGACCGTGCGCGCGTTGGACGACGTCGAATCCGGCTTGCCGCCGCTGCCGTCGATTCCGCTCGCGTTGCATCGGGCGTCGGCGGGCGCATCGGCCCCGGTCGAGCGGCTCGCGTCGCTCGTCATCGATTCGGTGCGGGAAACGCATTCGGCAGCGGAACCGGCGTTTGCATGAAAAAACCGGTCGCGCGGACCGGTTCTTCGTTCAGCTGTCAGCGCAAACGCTTAGCGCTTGTCCCGCTCGATGACCGCATACGCGCTGTGATTGTGAATCGACTCGAAATTCTCCGCTTCCAGCACATACGCGACGATGCGATCGTCGGCATTCAGCCGCACCGCGATATCGCGCACGAGGTCTTCCACGAACTTGGGATTCTCATAAGCGCGCTCGGTCACGAACTTCTCGTCGGGGCGCTTCAGCAGGCCCCACAGTTCGCACGACGCCTCTTCTTCCGCAACGCGCACGAGTTCCTCTGCCGCGACATCGCCGGCCAGTTCGGCCGTGATCGTCACATGCGATCGCTGATTGTGCGCGCCGTACTGCGAGATCTTCTTCGAGCACGGGCACAGGCTCGTCACCGGCACGAGCACTTTCAGCGACAGACGCGTTTCGCCGTTGCGCTTCTCCGCGACGAAAGTCACTTCGTAATCGAGCAGGCTCTGCACGCCCGATATCGGCGCGGTCTTCATCACGAAATACGGCACGCTCACCTCGATACGGCCGGAGTGCGCTTCGAGCTTCGTAAGCATCGCGGCGAGCATGGTCTGCAGCGCGGCCTGATCGAGCGGCTCGCGATTCTCCTCGAGCAGCGCGACGAAGCGCGACATGTGCGTGCCCTTCTGATCGGCGGGCAGATGCACATCGAGGTTCCAAACGCCGACGCTCGGCTGCACGCCGCTCGCCGTGCGCACCGACAGCGGATGCCGCACGCCCTTGACGCCGACGCGCGCGATATCGATTTGACGCGTATCCGGCGTGCTTTGCACATCGGGCATGATGAAGGCGGGATTCATCTGATTCATTTGTTATGTCCTTTGCGCCGCGCGCGGAAAGACCGGGCGTTGAGCGGCGATAAACGATGAAACGCAAACGGCGCGGGGGAGAACCCGCGCCGCATGGCTGACCTTACGTCTGGCGCGCCGCTTCCCCGGGCCCGCCTGTCAGCCGAATTCGCGTCAGGCGACGCGCTTGGTCAGCTTGCCCGCGCTTTCGACGGCGCTCAGGAAACGCTCGCGGATCGAATGCGCGATACCGGCCGCGTCGAGGCCAACGCTCGCGAGCAGCCTCGCGGGATCGCCGTGATCGATGAACACATCCGGCAGGCCCAGTTGCAGCACCGGCTTGACGATGCCGCTCGCCAGCAGCGCTTCGACGCACGCCGAGCCCGCGCCGCCCATGATCGAGCCTTCCTCGATGGTCACGATGGCGTCGTGCGTCGCAGCGAGTTCGCGCAGCAGATCGGCATCGACCGGCTTCACGAAACGCATGTTGGCGACGGTCAGGTCGAGTTCGTCGGCGGCAGCGAGCGACGGCGCGACCATCGTGCCGAATGCGCAAATCGCGATGCGTTTGCCGGAGCCGAGTTTCTGCGACGATTCGCGGCGAATCTCGCCCTTGCCCACGGGAAGCGCGGTCATCTGCTTGACCGTGGCCACGCCCGTGCCCGCGCCGCGCGGATAGCGCACGGCAGTCGGATTCGATTGCTGCAGCGCGGTGTACAGCATCTGGCGGCATTCGTTCTCATCGGATGCGGCCATCACCGTCATGTTCGGAATGCAGCGCAGGAACGCGAGGTCGTAGTTTCCCGCGTGCGTTGCGCCGTCCGCGCCGACGAGACCCGCGCGGTCGATTGCGAAAACCACCGGCAGGTTCTGCAGCGCGACGTCGTGAATCAACTGGTCGTATGCGCGCTGGAGGAAGGTCGAATAAATGGCGACGACGGGCTTCATGCCGTCCGCCGCGAGACCACCCGCGAACGTGACCGCGTGCTGCTCGGCGATGCCGACGTCGAAGTACCGGTCCGGGAAGCGCTTCTCGAATTCGACCATGCCCGAGCCTTCGCGCATGGCGGGCGTGATGCCGACCACGCGCGAGTCTTGCGCGGCGGCGTCGCACAGCCATTCGCCGAACACCTGCGTGTAGGTCTTCTTCGACGGCGCGGTAGACGGCTTGATGCCCTCGGCCGGGTTGAACTTGCCGGGACCGTGATAGAGCACCGGATCGGCTTCGGCGAGCTTGTAGCCCTGGCCCTTCTTCGTGACGACGTGCAGGAATTGCGGGCCGCGCAGCTCCTTGATGTTCTGCAGCGTCGGGACGAGCGAGTCGAGATCGTGACCGTCGATAGGTCCGATGTAGTTGAAGCCGAACTCTTCGAACAGCGTCGCCGGCACGATCATGCCCTTCGCGTGCTCCTCGAGCTTGCGCGCAAGATCCAGCACCGGCGGGGCGGCGCGCAGCACGCGCTCGACGCCCGCGCGCGCGGCGGCGTAGAAACGGCCCGACATCAGGCGGGCGAGATGGCGATTCAGCGCACCGACCGGCGGGGAGATCGACATGTCGTTGTCGTTCAGGATGACGAGCAGCGGCAGGTCGTCGGCGACGCCCGCGTTGTTCATCGCCTCGAACGCCATGCCGGCCGTCATTGCGCCGTCGCCGATCACGGCGATCGAATAGCGGTTGTCGCCCTGCAGCTTGTTCGCGACCGCCATGCCGAGCGCCGCCGAAATCGACGTACTCGAGTGCGCCGTCCCGAAGGTGTCGTAAGCGGACTCGGCGCGGCGCGGGAAGCCGGAGATGCCGCCCAACTGGCGCAGGCCGGGCATCTGGTCGCGGCGGCCGGTCAGAATCTTGTGCGGATACGTCTGATGGCCGACGTCCCACACGATACGGTCGTTCGGCGTATCGAAGACATAGTGCAGCGCGATCGTCAGCTCGACCGTGCCCAGGTTGGACGACAGATGGCCGCCCGTCTGCGACACGCTGTCGAGCACGTAGGCCCGCAGTTCGTCGGCAAGCGGCTGCAGTTGGCGTCGATCGAGGGCGCGGAGGTCGGCCGGATCGTCGATGGATTTCAGCAAGTCGTACATCGTCGTCCCATTGTAGGAAAACTGGCGTGATTCGTTCAGCGCGATTGTTGCGCCGTGGGGTTCGTCACGCATTCAACATTCAATGCACCCGGTTCACAACCAGGTCAGCAAGTTCAGCAAGCCGCTGGCCGCGTGCGCCGAACGGCCGGATGGCGGCGTGCGCGTCGCGGCCGAGTTGCGCAGCGAGTTCGCGGGATGCGTCCAGTCCGATGATGGACACGTAAGTCGGTTTGTCGTGCTGGGCGTCCTTGCCCGCCGTCTTGCCGAGCGTGGCGGAGTCCGCGGTGACGTCGAGAATGTCGTCGACGACCTGGAACGCGAGGCCGACCGCGGCGGCGTACTGATCGAGCGCCGCGAGTGCTTCGGCGCCCGGCGGCCCGCCCGCCAGCGCGCCCATGCGCACCGAGGCGCGCAACAGCGCGCCCGTCTTCTTGCGATGCATCGTCTCGAGTTCGGGCCGCGACAGCTTGCGGCCGACGCTTTCGAGGTCGATCGCCTGCCCGCCCGCCATGCCGACCGAGCCGCTCGCAACCGCCAGTTCGCGCACGAGCGCGGCCTGCTGGCTATCGGAGAGACCGTTGCCTTCGGCCGTCAGCGCGACGAACGCCTGCGACTGCAGCGCATCGCCGACGAGCAGCGCCGTCGCTTCGTCATACTGGATGTGTACCGTGGGCTTGCCGCGGCGCAGGGCGTCGTCGTCCATGGCGGGCATGTCGTCGTGCACCAGCGAATAGACGTGGATCATTTCGAGCGCGGCGCTCGCGGCCTCGACCGCCTGCGCGCTCGCGCCGGTCAGTTCGCCGGCTGCGTGAACGAGCAGCGGGCGCACGCGCTTGCCGCCGCCGAGCACGGCGTAGCGCATGGCTTCATGGAGCCGCGCCGGAGCGATGTCCGTTCCGGGAAGGTAATGCTCGAGCGCGGTTTCGACGCGGTCGAGCGTGGCGCGCATCCATTGTTCGAAGGTCATAGGTCGTCCCCGTTGTCGGTGGCTGCGCCCGCGCCCTGAGTTGCGCCCTGAGTTGCGCCCTGACTCGCGCGCTGTACGTCGGCGGGCAGCGGCTTGAGCGTCTCGCCATCGAGCACGCGAACCTGCTGCTCCACTTTTTCGAGCTGCTGTTGGCAAAAGCCCACAAGCGTCGCGCCGCGACGGTACGCCGCAAGCGAATCCTCGAGGCTCAGCGCGCCCTCTTCCATGCGCGCCACGAGCGATTCGAGCTCGGCCAGCGCGGCTTCGTAATTTTCCGGAAGCGACGCGGCGTCCGCGCCCGGCGCGTTGCCGCCGGTTTCTTCGCCTGTTGCCTGGACTGCGGTCTTCGCCATGAATCGTGGATGTGCAGTTGAAAATTGGAACCAAGTCGCACATTCTACGGCAAAAGCCAAATTTTCGACCCGCACCCGGTACGTATGGCAGACGAGGGACCGCGCGAGCCGGCTTGTCGCCATCTGCCCGAAAACCGCATGAAACGGCGCACCCGCACCGGCGCGATAAACACGCGCTTAGCGGAACTCTCGTGACAATTTATACCCAAATCAAGACCTTATGCGCCCCGGCGTGGCGGATTTCGGTATAATCGCGGGCTCCCTAAATCGAATCTTCGATGGTTGGGTTGTTCACTGCTTTCACGTCTTAACGGGAGTGGGAATGTCCAATCTGAGCAATGCATTGCAGTTGAAGGCTGTTCATAGCCAACTGCCAGTCACGGCTTACTTTGACGAAGCGCTTCTTACGCGCGAACTCGACACACTTTTCAAGCAGGGTCCACGCTACGTCGGGCACGAACTCATGGTTCCCGAAGCGGGGAACTATTTCGCGCTTCCGGGCGAGGGCGAAGGGCGCGTGCTCGTGCGCAATCAGCAGCAAATCGAACTGCTGTCGAACGTGTGCCGCCATCGCCAGGCCATCATGCTCAACGGCCGCGGCACCGCGGACAACATCGTCTGCCCGCTGCACCGCTGGACCTACGATCTCAACGGGCAGTTGCTCGGTGCGCCGCACTTCGCGGACAAGCCCTGCCTCAATCTCGGCGCGACGCCGCTGCAGAACTGGCAAGGCCTGCTCTTCGAGGCAGAGGGCCGCAACGTCGCGGCCGATCTCGCGAAGCTCGGCACCGCGCGCCACTTCGACTTCTCGGGCTTCATGTTCGATCACGTCGAAGTGCACGAGTGCAATTACAACTGGAAGACTTTCATCGAGGTCTATCTGGAGGATTACCACGTCGCGCCGTTCCATCCGGGGCTGGGCAGCTTCGTGTCGTGCGACAACCTGGAATGGGAATTCGGCGACTGGTACAGCGTGCAGACGGTGGGCGTCCACAAGAATCTGGAAAAGCCCGGCAGCCCGACCTATCGGAAGTGGCACGACGAAGTCCTGCGCTTTCGCAACGGCGCGCCGCCGGAGTTCGGCGCCATCTGGATGGTGTACTACCCCGGCCTGATGATCGAGTGGTATCCGCACGTGCTCGTCGTGTCGTGGCTCATTCCGCGCGGCACGCAAAAGACGACGAACATCGTCGAGTTCTACTACCCCGAGGAAATCGCGCTGTTCGAGCGCGAGTTCATCGAGGCGGAACGTGCGGCGTACATGGAAACCGCGCGCGAAGACGATGAAATCGCCGAGCGCATGGATGCCGGCCGTCGGGCGCTGATGTCGCGCGGCGAGAACCAGGTCGGGCCGTATCAGAGTCCGATGGAATCCGGCATGCAGCATTTCCACGAGTTCCTGCGGCATCAGCTCGGCGCCATCTGAGCGCGCACTGGCAATTCGAAGAGACGGGCTTTCGGGCCCGTTTTTTCTTTTAGACTATCGGCTCTGCCCGCATTGCAAGCTGCTCGAGGAGCCGTCATGCCGCACACTCACTACACCACGCTCATCTCCGCGACGAATCTCGCCGAACGGCTCGATACGGCGCCCGGCAGCGTCGTCGTCTTCGATTGCCGGTTCGATCTGGCCGCGCCCGAAGCCGGAGAAGCCGCCTACGCCGCAGGCCACATTCCGGGCGCGCACTATTTGCATCTCGACCGCGATCTGTCCGGCGCGAAGACCGGCACGAACGGTCGTCATCCGTTGCCGGAGCGCGCGGCGCTCGTCGCGAAGCTCGCGAGTTTCGGGCTGAACGAAGGCCAGCAGGTCATCGCTTATGACGCGCAAGGCGGCATGTACGCGGCGCGTCTGTGGTGGCTGCTGCGCTGGCTCGGGCACGATTCCGTCGCGCTCGTCGATGGCGGCCTGCAGGCATGGGAAGCCGCCGGCAAGTCGCTCGACACCGCCGTGCCGCCGACATCGCCAGGCAGCTTCAAGGCCGCCGCGCCGCTCCAGGTAACCATCGATGCGCAAGCGATCGAGCGCAGCATCGGCACGCGCGATCATCTGCTGATCGATGCGCGCGCCGCAGACCGGTATCGCGGCGAGAACGAGACGATCGACCCCGTCGGCGGGCACATTCCCGGCGCGCTGAATCACTTCTTCAAAAACAATCTGACGCCGGAAGGGCGCTTCAAGACCGCGCACGAGTTGCGTGAAGCGTTCGCGTCGCTGATCGGCGCGACGCCGGTGGATCGCGTCGTTCTGCAGTGCGGCTCCGGCGTCACCGCGTGCCACAACGCGCTGGCGATGGAAGTGGCCGGCCTGCACGGCGCGGCGCTCTACCCCGGTTCGTGGAGCGAATGGAGCGCCGATCCGGGCCGCCCCGTCGCCACGGGCGCGAACCCTTGAGCCGTATTCAGACGCCGTGCTCGCGGAACCACGCGAGCGCGCGCTTCCAGCCGTCCTCGGCGTCGGCCTTGCGGTAGCTCGGACGATAGTCGGCGAAAAACGCGTGCGGGGCATCGTCATACACGACGAACTGTGAGCCGCGCCCTTTTTGCGGCGCGCTGGCGATGGCCTGCTTCATCTGTTCGATGCTGTCCTGCGGAATGCTCTGGTCCTGCCGCCCGTACAGGCCGAGCACCGGCACCTGCAAATTCCCCGCATTGTCGACCGGATTGCTCGGCGTCGTCGCCGTCTTGCTGCCGACGAGCCGCCCGTACCACGCGACCGCCGCCTTCACGTTCGGATTGTGCTCGGCGTAGAGCCACGTGATGCGCCCGCCCCAGCAGAAGCCGGTGATGCCCAGGCGTTTCGTATCGCCGCCGTGCTCGCCCGCCCATTTGACCATCTGGTCGATGTCGGAGAGCACTTGCGAGTCCGGCAGCTTCGAGACGATCTGATCGTTGATTTGCTGAATCGACGGCATGGACGCGGCGTCGCCCTGGCGCGTGAACAATTGCGGCGCGATGGCCAGATAGCCGAGCTTGGCGAAGCGGCGGCAGACATCGGCGATATGTTCGTGCACGCCGAAGATCTCGTGAATCACGATGATGACCGGCAGATGCGTCTTGCCCTTCGGCTGCGCGCGATACGCCGGCACCAGCGTGCCGTCCGCGCCGCGCACGCCGATGGAGCCGGCCTCGAGACCGTCGCTATCGGTATGGATGGTTTGCGCGGAGACCGGCAGGACGGCGGCGGCGAAGCCGGTGCCCAGCGCGGCCTTGAGGAAGCCGCGGCGATCGAACGGAACGTGCGGGATAAGGCTGTCGACTTCGGGAGTCAGCATGCGAAGCTCCTGCGGCAAGAGCCGCCAAGGCGCCGCCGATGCGGGCGTCGGCTGCATGGGGCCGAGTACCGTCGATGGCGCTGAACCGGAAACCGCGCTTCTCGTTGAGCATCATGCAGCGCGGCGCTGGACGACTGTCACGGGCGAATGCCGCACGCCCGGGCGCGCCGGATATAAGCGCGCCGCTCATTCTAAACAGCTTTGCCGTGCCGCTGCGCCGTCAGTGCAGCTTGACGCGGGGCGCGGTGGACCGGCGCAGCCAGTGCGCGACGGTATCGAGCATCATGCGCGCGTAGCCGTGCAGCGCCGCGATATGCAGCCGGTACAGCGACATATACATGAAGCGCGCGAAGAGTCCTTCGATCAGCATGTTGCCGCCGATCAGTCCGCCCATCAGATTGCCGACCGCGCTATACCGCCCGAGCGATACGAGCGAGCCGAAATCGCGATAGGTATATTCCGGCAGCGGCTTGCCCTGCATGCGCCGCTCGAACGCCGCAAACAAAAAGCTCGCTTGCTGATGCGCCGCCTGCGCACGCGGCGGCACGTTGCGTTCCGTGCCGGGCCAAGGACACGCGGCGCAATCGCCCAGGGCGAAGACGTTGTCGTCGATTTCCGTTTGCAGCGTGCGACGCACGATCAACTGGCCGAGGCGATTGGTCGGCAAGCCATCGAGTTGTGACAGCACCGCAGGCGCCTTGATGCCCGCCGCCCACACGGTCAGGTCCGCGCGAATGATCTTGCCGCTCGCCGTGCGGATCGAATCGCGCGTGACTTGCGCGACGGTTTCGCCCGTCATCAGCCGGACGCCGAGCTTGGTGAGCAGTTCGGCCGTCGCGCTCGACACGCTCTCCTTCAGCGCCGGCAGGATGCGCGGCCCCGCTTCGATCAGCACGATGCCGATATCGTTCTTTGGATCGAGCTTGTGCAGCCCGTAAGCGGCCAGCACTTGCGCGGTGTTGCGCAGTTCCGCCGACAATTCGACGCCCGTCGCGCCCGCGCCGACGATCGCCACCTGAATGCGCGGCGCGGCTTCGACGGCAGGCATCGGCGCCATTTCCCCGATGCCCGCCGCGACCGGCTCGGGCGCGACGTGCTCGGCCCGCATGCAGGCCGCGATCAGCCGCTTGCGAAAGAGTTCGGCCTGGCCGACGGTATCGAGCGCGATTGAAAACTGCTGCGCACCGTCGACGCCGAAAAAATGCGTGGTGCTGCCGATGGCGAGCACGAGCGTGTCGTACTCGAGCTCCCGCTCGGGCAGCAGTTCGCCTGCTTCGTCGTCGCGCAGCGCGCCGATCCTGATGCGCTTCTGCGCGCGATCCAGCCCGACGAGCTCGCCCTGCTGAAACTCGAAGCCGTGCCACAGCGCCTGCGCCGCATATTCGAGTTCCTGCGTGAACGGGTCCATGCTGCCTGCCGCGACTTCGTGCAGCAGCGGTTTCCAGATATGCGTCGGATTACGGTCGACGAGCGTGATCTGCGCGCGCGGCGCCCTGGTGTCCGGCCTGGCGTTGCTCGAACCGAAGCGGTCGCCGAGACGCGTCGCGAGTTCGAGACCGCCGGCTCCGCCGCCGACGATGATGAAGCGATGCATGGAGCTCTCCCTATGGCTTTGAATTCGAGTGCGTTCCCGCGCCAGTTTTCATTGTGCGTGAGCACGCAGCGCATGGACAAGCGCCGCCGTCGCATGCCGGACATACGCGCCGCGCCGAAACATCAATGCGCCTCTTCCCAGTTGTTGCCGACGCCCACTTCCGCGACGAGCGGCACCTTCAGTTCCGCGACGCCGCACATGAGTTCGGGCAGACGCTTGCGCACGTCCGGCAGTTCTTCTTCCGGCACTTCGAGCACCAGTTCATCGTGGACCTGCATGATCATCTTCGTGCCCATGCCCGTGCTTTCGATCCAGTCCTGCACCGCGATCATCGACATCTTGATGAGGTCGGCGGCCGTGCCCTGCATCGGCGCATTGATGGCCGCGCGCTCAGCCGCCTGACGGCGCGGGCCGCTGCCGCCGTTGATTTCGGGCAGCCACAGACGGCGTCCGAATACCGTCTCGACGAAGCCGTTCATCTTCGCGGTGGTGCGTGTCGTGTCCATGTAAGCGGCGACGCCCGGATAACGCGCGAAATAGCGGTCGATATAGAGCTTGGCTGCATCGCGCGTGATACCCAGGTTCGACGAGAGACCGAACGAGCTCATGCCGTAGATCAGCCCAAAATTGATGACCTTCGCGATGCGACGCTGGTCGTTGTCGACTTCGAGCGGCGTCACGCTGAACACTTCCGACGCGGTCGCGCGATGCACGTCCTCGCCTTGCCTGAACGCGCGCATCAGCGATTCATCGCCGGAGATATGCGCCATGATGCGCAACTCGATCTGCGAGTAATCGGCGGAGACGATCTTGCAGCCCGGCGGCGCGATGAACGCCTCGCGAATGCGCCGTCCTTCGCCCGTGCGCACCGGGATGTTCTGCAGGTTAGGTTCGTTCGACGACAGCCGTCCCGTCACCGCGACGGCCTGCGCATAATTCGTATGCACGCGCCCCGTCGATGCATTGACCATGCGCGGCAGCTTGTCCGTGTAGGTGGATTTGAGCTTGGACAGCGCGCGATGCTCGAGCAGGACCTTCGGCAACGGATAATCTTCGGCGAGCTTTTGCAGCACTTCTTCGTCAGTGGAAGGCGCGCCGCTCGGCGTCTTCTTCACAACGGGCAATTCCAGCTTCTCGAAGAAGATCTGCCCGATCTGCTTCGGCGATCCGAGGTTGAATTCGTCGCCCGCGAGCTCGTACGCCTGCGTCTGCAAGTCGATGAGACGCTTCGCGATTTCATTGCTCTGCGCGTCGAGCTTCTCGCGATCGATCAGCACGCCATTGCGTTCGATCTTGCGCAGCACGCGCGATGTCGGCATCTCGATGTCGCGGTACACGCGCAACAAGCCTTCTTCCTCCGCGACCTGAGGATAAAGCGCCTGATGCAGACGCAAGGTGACATCCGCGTCTTCGGCGGCGTATTCGGCGGCCTTGTCGAGCGGCACTTCGTCGAAGCCGATCTGCGATGCGCCCTTGCCCGCGACGTCCTCGTACTTGATGGTCTTCACGCCCAGATGCCGCAGCGCGAGATTGTCCATGTCGTGCGGACGATGCGACTCCAGCACGTACGACTGCAGCAGCGTGTCGTGTTCGACGCCGCGCAAGTCGATGCCGTAGCTGGCAAGCACTTGTTCGTCGTACTTCAGATGCTGCCCGACCTTCTTCTTCGATGCGTCCTCGAGCCAGGGCTTGAGCTTCGCGAGCACTTCATCGCGCGGCAGTTGCACGGGCGCATCCGGCCCGCGATGCGCGAGCGGAATGTACGCGGCATGCCCCGCTTCGACCGACACCGAGATGCCGACGATCTGCGCGACCATCGGATCGAGCGACGTGGTCTCGGTATCGAACGACGTGATCTCAGCGCCATCGATGCGCGCGAGCCAGGCATCGAACTGTTCCCACGTCTGCACGGTCTCGTAGTGGTGAACGATCTCGGTGACTTCCGCGGGCGGCGTGTCGGTCGGACCTTCGACGGCATCCGCGATTTCGATCTCTCGCAGCCACGTCTTGAAGCCGTGACGGAGAAAGACATCGCGCAGTTCGTCGCGTGCTTCGGGGCGGCTCGGCAGCGTCTCTTCGATCGACGCGATCTGCGAAGCGAGGTCGCATTCCGTGTGCACGGTGACGAGCTTCCGGGCCATCGGCAGGAAGTCGAGCGCCTTGCGCAGATTGTCTCCTACCGCACCTTTGATCTCGCTTGCGTGTGCGACGATGCCATCGAGCGTATCGTATGCGGTGAGCCATTTGAGCGCGGTCTTCGGACCGCATTTTTCGACGCCGGGCACGTTGTCGACGGTATCGCCGATGAGCGACAAATAGTCGACGATGCGCTCCGGCGGCACGCCGAACTTGTTCACGACGCCCGCGCGATCGAGCGTTTCGTTGGTCATCGTATTGATGAGGGCGACATGATCCGTCACGAGCTGAGCCAGATCCTTGTCGCCCGTCGACACGATCACTTTCATGCCGCGTTTTTCGGCCTGAACGGCGAGCGTGCCGATGACATCATCGGCTTCGACGCCTTCGATCATCACGAGCGGCCAGCCGAGCGCACGCACCGCGACGTGAATGGGCTTGATCTGTTTCGAAAGGTCTTCCGGCATGGAAGGACGGTTGGCTTTGTAGTCGGCGTACCAGTCGTCGCGGAAGGTCTTGCCCTTTGCATCGAAGACGCACGCGCTATACTCTGCATTGATTTCGCGCCGCAGGCGCCGCAGCATGTTCACCATTCCATACAGTGCGCCGGTGGGACCGCCGTCGGGACCACGCAGGTCAGGCATCGCATGGTAAGCCCGGTACAAGTAGCTAGAACCGTCGACCAATAGCAGGGTCTTACCTTCAAGACTGAGTTCTTCAGGCATTATGAACAAGAGAAAAGTGATTCCGAGTCTGCGATCGCTCGCAGATCAAGAGCGCGCGACGGCCAAGAAGGCTCGCGCGTCGTGGCAGATGTTCACGATTATGGCAGAGTTTATCGAGGCGACCGAGTACCTCTCGGAGATCCGCCCTGCCATCAGTATCTATGGTTCGGCGCGTCTGAAACCTGAGTCGCCGTACTATCAGCGCACCATCGAAATTGCTCAAAAGTTCTCGGATGCGGGCTTCGCGGTCATCTCCGGCGGCGGCCCGGGCATCATGGAAGCGGCCAACAAGGGCGCGCACGCGGGCAAGTCGCCGTCGGTCGGTTTGAATATCGAATTGCCGCACGAGCAGTCGGGCAATCAGTGGCAGGACATTTCGCTGCGCTTTCGTCACTTCTTCACGCGCAAGGTCACGTTCGTCAAGAATTCGGATGCGGTCGTGGTGATGCCCGGCGGTTTCGGCACGCTCGATGAACTGGCCGAAGTGCTCACGCTCATTCAGACGAAGAAGTCGCGCCACGTGCCGATCGTACTGGTCGGCGCGGAATTCTGGGCAGGGCTGCTGGACTGGTTCAAGAAGACGCTCCTCACTAACGGTGTCATCAGCGAGAAGGATCTGGATCTGATGCAGGTCATCGACGAGCCGGACCAAGTGCTCGATGCGGTGCTGCGGTTTTATGAAGACCGCGAGGAAGCGGCCGAGCCGCCGGCTGAAGGCAAGTCGGATGAGGATCGGATGTTTTATTTGTGATGCGTATGGCTCGTGCGGAAGGCTCCGACATTTGAGCCTTCCGCCTCCGTGGCAATGTGCTCGCACTGATCGCGCGTGATTCAAATTCGTTCCCATTGCGTGTACGGTCTGGGCTTTCTCAACTCGGAAAAGACCGGACCGATTCTCTCGTTGGCGCATGGTCGTGCTGTGGGCGAGCGCTCTGCTGGGAGCGATGGCTCTGGCTGCGATGATCGTCACGCAGTTGAACGGCATGCTGAACGACGCCAGTGAACGCGTCGCTTTGCCCGCTAGTGCAGCCAATTCGCCCGCGCCTGATAAGGAACATCCGCCGAGTAGCCCTGCCGGTGCGACTGTTACTGCAGACCCAGAGCAGTCGCAGTACGAGGCAACCACTGCCGAGTCAAAGCTTGATCCCCAACAGCAATTTGCAGCGGAAGTAATGCAGCAAGAGCCTGAATTCAATCGAATCATCAACGACCCCGACTGGCGGACCTTCCTGCAAATGCGAAAGGGCGAACTGACGATTGCCGAGCTGTTAACTGCCGCTTATAACCGTCAGGATATGCAAGCGGTAGTCAACTTTTTCGAAGCATTCAAACTATCGAAGTACGCAGCGGCGACGCGCGGCGTTTCGTTCGCTGAAGAGCTGCGCTATGAGGACGAGGTAATGCGGCAGCTGCCAGATGCCAATGCGCGCACCTATCGCACGAGCTTCGACTGTGCGAGCTTTCGTTCGACTCCCGAATACTTGATATGCCGCGATATAGAACTGGCTAACGCAGATTTGATTCTTGCCCATCTGGTGCGGGAGGCCCAAGCCGCCGTCGTCGACAAAGCAGCGCTTGCGGAGCGGCTCCGCAAGCAGTGGAATCACCGGCAACAGAAGTGCGCGGACAAGCCGTGCCTTGCGGCGTGGTACGCGTATGAGCAAGACGTCCTCATCAAGATTGCGCAGACGGGCGACGTCAACGCTAAGTGAGCTCGCCCGCTTACGGATGACACCTCACTGAAACGCCACCTCCGCAAAGCTCCTCAACTTGCGCGAATGCAGCTTCGACAAGCCGTTCATCCGCAGCAACTCCATCGCCTTCACGCCGATCTGCAAATGCTGATCCACCTGCGCGCGATAAAACTGATCCGCCATTCCCGGCAGCTTGAGTTCGCCGTGCAGCGGCTTATCGGACACGCATAACAACGTCCCATACGGCACGCGGAAGCGGAATCCGTTCGCGGCGATCGTCGCGCTCTCCATGTCGAGCGCAATCGCGCGGCTTTGCGACAGCCGCTGCACCGGCTCACGATGCTCGCGCAACTCCCAGTTACGATTGTCGACGCTCGCGACCGTGCCCGTGCGCATCACGCGCTTCAGCTCGACACCTTCGAGCTGCGTGACCTGCGCGACCGCCTTCTCCAGCGCGACCTGCACTTCCGCGAGCGCGGGAATCGGCACCCATAGCGGCAGGTCCGCATCGAGCACGTGATCCTCGCGCACATAGCCGTGCGCGAGCACGTAGTCGCCGAGACGCTGCGTATTGCGCAGCCCCGCGCAATGCCCGAGCATGATCCACGCATGCGGACGCAACACCGCGATGTGATCCGTGATCGTCTTAGCGTTCGACGGCCCCACGCCGATGTTCACCATCGTGATGCCGCTGCCATCCGCGCGCTTCAGGTGATACGCGGGCATCTGCGGCAGGCGCGCCGGCGCGGCGCCTTCCTCCGGTTGCGCATCCAGATTCGCGTTGTACGTGACGACATCGCCCGGTTCGACGAACGACGAATACTCGCTGCGATACGCCCGCGTCTCCTCATCGTCGGCGCGGGACATCATCGTGCGACCGAGCTTCACGAACTCGTCGATATAGAACTGATAGTTCGTATAGAGCACGTAGTTCTGGAAATGCGTCGGCGAAGTCGCCGTGTAATGGCGCAGGCGATGCAGCGAAAAATCCACCCGCGCCGCCGTGAAAAGCGCGAGCGGATGCGGCTCGCCCGCCGCCGGTTCGTACGTGCCGTTGACGATGCGGTCATCGAGCAGCGCGAGATCGGGCGTATCGAAGACATTGCGCATCGCGAGCAGACGATCACGATCGAGATCGCCCTCGAGATGAATGCCCTCTGCAAACGCAAAGTGAATCGGAATGGGCTGCGCGGATACGCCCACTTCGATCCCCACGTGATGATTCTTCGCGAGAAGCCGCAACTGCTCCCGATAGTAATCGCCGAAAAGATCGGGGCGCGTGAGCGTCGTCTCGAAGATGCCCGGGCCGGCGACGAAGCCGTACGAGCGCCGCGAATCGATCTGCGAATTCAGCTCCGTCCGCACGCGCACGAACGGATAGCACGCGCGCACGCGATGCGTGAACTGCTCGTTGCGCCGGTATCGCGCGAAGGCATCGCGCAGGAAGGCCGTGTTCGCTTCGTAGATCGCGGAAAGGCGCGTGACGGCGGCTGTGGGATCGTCGAAGGATTCGGTCGGGAAGTCGCTCGCGGGCGTGCCCTGAGTGCTTTGAGTGCGGTCGTTTGTCATGATCTTGTGCGTGTCTTTGTGCGCTCGTGATAAATCACATTAACACGGAAGAATGCGAGAACCATGAAGCCCCTCATCGCGTGGGTGCCTCCGCCGCGATCTTTTGAGGTACGGTGCCGCGAGCCGCAAAAGCAGCGCAGAATAAGGCAATGCTTCGCTTTCGGTAGGGTTTGCTAGAATCCGCCCATCGCCTGGAGAACTCCCATGAAGCCCCTTCTTTCTGCCGCCGCGGCAGTCCTCGCCGCCGCAAGCGTTGGCGTTTTCGCGCAATCGGCGCCCAACGCTGTCGAACCGGCAGCACAACCGGCCACGCAACAAACGATGTCGCCGGAGGAAGCCGCGGGCCTTCCGAATCTCAAGGCCATCAACCGCCCGCCCGCCAACGTCAGTTCGAAGGTGGAAATTTCGCCGCCGCGCAAGCCGAGCTTCCATGAACTGAGTTCCAACGGGACGGAAATCACCGAGTACCGCGACAAGGGCAAGCCCGTCGAGATCAACGTGCATTCGAACTTCGGCACGCGTTACCAGATGAGCTCGCCTGCGGACACGTCGCCGCAAGTGCGCGACAACGGCAAGGCGAGCACGCGCCTGCCGTCCGTCAATCTGCGCTATTGACTCAAGCAAGATCGCTTCGAGCCCGCTCTTCAGCAGCGGGCTTCCTCTTTCGGCCCGCGCGGGCCATTCACCAGACCGACGTTTCCTGCATGGCCGTATTCACCCCCGTCACTGACGCCGAACTCGGCGACTGGCTGCAACACTACGATCTCGGCGATGTCGTCGAATTTCGCGGCATCCAGTCGGGCATCGAGAACAGTAATTTCTTTCTCACGACAACGCACGGCGAGTACGTGCTGACGATCTTCGAAAAGCTCACCGCCAGCCAGCTTCCGTTCTATCTCGACCTGATGCGGCATCTCGCGTCGCATCGCGTGCCGGTGCCCGACCCGATGCCGCGCCGCGATGGTTCGCTCTTCGGGATGCTGAAAGACAAGCCGGCGGCCATCGTCACGAAGCTCGAAGGCGCGCCGGAGCTTGCGCCGACGCCTGCGCACTGCATCGAAGTCGGACAGATGCTCGCGCGCATGCACCTCGCGGGGCGCGACTTCGCGCGGCATCAGCCGAACCTGCGCAGTCTGTCGTGGTGGCAGGAGAACGTGCCGGCCATCGTCGATTTCCTGAGCGACAGCCAGCGCGAACTCATCCAGGCCGAACTCGCGCATCAGGCCGCGTTCTTCGGCTCGTCCGATTACGCCGCGCTGCCCGAAGGCCCGTGCCATTGCGACTTGTTCCGCGACAACGTTTTGTTCGCGCACGGCCGGGAGCACGCGCGGCTCGGCGGGTTCTTCGATTTCTACTTCGCAGGCGTCGACAAATGGCTCTTCGATGTCGCCGTCACCGTAAACGACTGGTGTATCGACCTGCAGACCGGCGAACTCGATCCCGCGCGCGTCGATGCCTTGCTGCGCGCCTATCAAACGGTGCGTCCGTTCACGCCGGCCGAAGACCGCCACTGGAACGACATGCTGCGCGCCGGCGCAATGCGCTTCTGGGTCTCGCGGCTGTACGACTTCCATCGTCCGCGCGAGGCAGAGATGCTCAAGGCGCACGATCCCGGCCACTTCGAACGCATCCTGCGCGAGCGCATCGGTGCCGCTTCTTCTTCCGCTTAACGGTAACCCGGCAACTCACCCATGCGACTGATCGAAGTTCCCGCCAAGACCGGCTACGTGTGGTTCCGCCAGGGCATCTGGCTGTTCCGCCGCAACCCGTTCGCGTTCCTCACGCTGTTTTTCGCCTACTTGTTCGTGATGACGCTGATTTCGCGCGTGCCGCTCATCGGCCCGTTGCTGCCGCTGCTGTTCATTCCGGGTATCGCGGTCGGGTTCATGGCGGCCTGTCGGAACACCATCGCGGGAAAGCCGGTCTGGCCGACCATTCTCGTCGATGGTTTCCGCTCCTACGGCAACGCGGTGGCGCGCCGGCTGCTGGTGCTCGGTGCGCTGTATATCGTCGCGATGGGCGTGATCTTCGGCGTCTCCGCGCTCGTCGACGGCGGCACACTGCTCAACCTGATGATGGGCAACGGCCCTTCCGGCGATCCGGAGACCGTGGCGGCGAGCTTCAATCCGCTGGCCGTGCTCGTCGCGATGGCGTGTTACCTGCCGATCGCGATGCTCTTCTGGTTCGCGCCGGTTCTCGTCGCGTGGCACGAGGTCACGACGGCGAAGGCGCTGTTTTTCAGCCTGGTTTCGTGCTGGCGCAATCGCGGCGCGTTCGTTCTGTACGGCGTGCTGTGGATCGCGGTTGCGCTGGCGGTGTCGTTCGGACTGACCGCGTTCATGCAGGCGATCGGCGCAGGGCGGGAGATGGCGTTCGCGGTGCTGATGCCGGCATCGATCCTGGTGACGACGGCGCTCTACTGCTCGTTCTACGCGACGTACCGCGGTTGCTTCGGCGTCCAATCGCCCGATACGCCGGATTTGCCGAACGCATCGGACACGTCGGGCGCTTAACGCTTTTCGTACGCGCAAATAAAAATGCCGGCTCTATCAGCCGGCATTTTTGTGTCTACCGCGAAGTACGCGGCGATCAAGCTCAGTTCGACATCCACGACGGATGACGTGCCGCCGCGCGCTGATCCAGCTTCTTCATGCGATATTCGAGGTCGCAAATATCGGTGGCTTCGGCGAGGTACTCGTCGTCGCGCTCACGGTCACGCTGTTCAGCGGATTTGGTCAGAAAAAGGAAGATGCGGGAAAGCAGGAACATGATTGGCCTCGCTGGAATACTGGGGTAACTACCTATGAAAGCGATTATAGGGTAATCCCTGATTCGACGCCAGTCTTTCCCGCTAGAACCCTGATACTAAAGACCATTTTCCAACACTTGAAACAATCCGCCGCCGCTCACGCGACGAATGCGGCTCGCGTCTCTTCGCTCGAACGGCGCTGATGCTTGAAGAACTCCCACATCAGCGCTGCCGAATCGCGCCCTTTGGATGAATGGAACGCCACGGTATCGTCTCCGCCGGCCCACGAATGGCCGAGCCCGCGCACGATCGACGTTTTCACGACGCGCCGTCCGTTCTTGACGTAGTCGCGCACGACGCCGTCATCCAGCGTTTCCTCGCGGACATCGCCGGCGCGGCGATTGCCGGAGGCGTCGATGAAACCGTTCAGCCGCAAGAACTGCTGCGTGAGCTGATCCGCATTGGCCGACGTCACGACCGAATCCAGTTCGCCGTGGACGATGACGGCGGGCATGCCCGGATAGGTCCGCACATCGACGGCAGCATCGATCAGGGCGACCGGGTCCGTGCGGCTGCCGCGCCGCATGACGTCCATCGCGCCGATGGCGGACGTCGCTTCGCCGAAAACGACGCCCGAATGCAGCCCGACCGCAGCGAACAGATGCGGGTAACGCACCGCGAGCATCGCAGAAAGCCCCGCCCCGGCCGACATGCCGGCCAGATATACGCGCTCGGCGTCGAATTCATGTTTCGCGATCACCGCCTTGATGAGCGATACGATCGACGCCGCTTCGCCGCCGCCCGCGCCGCTTGAATCGTCGTACCAGTGCCAGCAGCGATGTGGATGCTCGTGCTTCGACTGCTCGGGATACAGCACCGCGAAGCCGTACTTGTCGGCGAGCAGGTTCATGCGCGTGCCTTGGGCAAATTCGTCGGCGGTCTGCTTGCAGCCGTGCAGCATCACGACGAGCGGCATCCGGCCGAGTGCGGCCTTCGGCGGCACGTACAGTCCGTATGACAGGTGGTTGATGAAACGCCCGGCTGTCGGCGGCGCCGAATGATACGAGCGATCCCACTTGCCTCGCGCCCACGCGGACGCGCGCGGCCGCACCCGCGACTCGCGCATTTCCGGGCGCGCCGACGGACGCGGCGACACTGCGGCTTTCGTTGCCGCAGCGGACTTGAGCTTCGATTTGACGGTTTTGGCACGCACCGGCTTGGCCGACGTACGCGGCTTCGGCACATGCGTCAGTTCCACTTGGCCAGCGACCAGGCGTCTCAAGCCGCGCAACCAGACTTTGGTAAGGCTTTTCGACATTCGGCTGGGCTCCCCACAAACTTGTTTCGAATAGACACGCGACGATATGGCGCGCGTCGTGTTGCATTGCACAATAACATTAATTCAGCGGGCCGGCTTTGCCCGGGCAATACTGCTTGAGCGAAGTTAAAGGCGTTTAGCCGATGAATCGCGCATTAGACAGCAGTTAGACGCAGAAAACCGCCGCTTCTCGCTTGAAAATTCGGCTTCTTCCGAACCCGTATACTTTCGCCTTCCGCATCCATTCAGTGTCCGCTGTGCCGCAGTGCAGCAACGCCTGTACCACGACGCCACCATGAACCTCGACTTGCCCTTCTCCGTATGGATGAGCATCACCGCGCTCGGCGGCACGGGCGTGATGCTCCCCGTCGCGCTAGCGGCCGCAGCGTGGCTCGCGCTCGGCTATCGATGGAAGTACACCGTCGAATGGATCGCGCTCTTCGGCATCGGGAGCAGTCTCGTCGCGCTGAGCAAGATCGCGTTCATCGGATGGGGAATCGGCATCCGGCTCATGGACTTCACCGGCATCAGCGGGCACGCCTACATGGCGACGTCCGTCCTGCCCGTGGCGATGTTCGTCGCGCTATTGCCCGCGCGCGGCTCCATCCGGGGAACCGGCGTCCTGTTCGGCCTGGTGCTGGGCGTGGTCGTCGGCGGATCGCGTGTCGTGGTCAACGCGCATTCGGTGTCGGAAGTGGTGAGCGGCTGCGTGCTCGGCGCGGCGGTGTCGCTCGCGTTCGTGTGCATTGCATGGCGGGCGGAGCCGGGTAAGCTCTCGCCGATGCCGGTAGCGGCGAGCCTCGCCGTCGTCGTCGTGGCGCTGCATGGCGTGCCGGTGCCGACGCAGCACTGGATCACCGAAATCGCGCTCGGCTTGTCGGGCCACCCGTACCCCTACGTGCGGGCGCTGTGGAAGTCGAAGAGTTATCACAAGCCGGATCGACGGACCGACGTTCGACCCATCGGCAGCAATCTGACGTAACACGCTCAGTCGTTCACGCCGATGATCACGCTCGACGCCTTCACCACCGCCACCGCTTTCTGGCCCGGCGCGAGTCCGAGCGTATCGGCGCTCTCGTTGGTGATGATGGCCGTGACGGTCGTCGCATCGTCGAGCGAAAGCGTCACTTCGGCGTTCACCGCGCCGCGCGTCACGCTTGCAACGGTTCCGCGCAACTGATTGCGCGCCGACAGCTTCGCCGGCGCGTCTTCCATCAGCATGACCCACGACGCCTTGATGAGCGCGAACGCATCGCCGCCTTCTGCGAGGCCGAGCGCCTCGGTGCTTTCATGCGTGACGACGGCGACGATCGTCTGCCCGCCCGGCAAGCCGAGCGCGATTTCGTCGTTGACCGCGCCTCGCGTGATCCTCGTGACCTTCCCCGCCAGCTGATTGCGTGCACTCGTTCTCAATCCCAGTCTCCCGATAAGTCGCCAATCGTCCTCGAAGCCTTCGATGGCTTCGCCCACTCGCCTGAGAAACTTGCGATGCTCGCGCTCGACGGCGAAGTACGTGTCGATGATCCGCAACGCCGATGCGGTGAGCCGCGTTCCGCCGCCGCCGCGCCCGCCGGTCGCGCTAGCCACGAGCGGCTCGCCGGCCAGGTTGTTCATCGTATCGATGGCGTCCCACGCCGCCTTGTAGCTCATGCCGACCGCCTTCGCCGCCGCAGTGATCGATCCGGTATCGCGAATGGCGGCCAAGAGCGCGATGCGCGACGCGCCGCCGAGCGTCTCGTCGCCGCTTTTCAGCCAGACGGAGCCGCCGAATTCGAGCGGATCGCGAGGCGCGGGCGGGGTCGTCTTGGTCATCGATCGTCACGTCACGGGTCGCTGGAAGTGCGGCCGATTATATCGGCGCGCTGACGACATCGATTCATACGAGATAACAAAGGCTTACGCGTTCACGAAACCGACACGCGCGCCGGCAAACATGGCCTTTTCCGCAATGCCTCAGGCTCAAGGACGCGCCATGAACCAGATTGTCTTTCCCAACACCCGGACAAGCCGCACGCCGGGGCAGCGACTCGCTTTCCTCGTGTTTCTGCTCGCCATCGGAGCGGGCGCGGTGTACTGCATCATGCATTTGCTCGAAGATCTGGCGCCCGTGCGCGAATCGTCCGCGTTCCCGTACATTCTGCTCGGCATCGCGCTGCTCATCGCGCTCGGATTCGAGTTCGTCAACGGCTTCCACGATACGGCGAACGCCGTCGCGACCGTCATTTACACGCACTCGCTGACGCCCAACCTCGCGGTCGTCTGGTCCGGCGCGTGGAACTTCATCGGCGTGCTGGTTTCGAGCGGCGCGGTCGCATTCGGCATCCTGCAACTGCTGCCGGTCGAACTGATCATCGGCGTCGGCAGCTCGCAGGGCTTCGCGATGGTCTTTGCGCTGCTCATCGCGGCGATCGTCTGGAACCTCGGCACGTGGGCGCTCGGCTTGCCGTCGTCCAGTTCTCATACGCTGATCGGCTCGGTGATCGGCGTCGGCCTGATGAATCAGATGCTGCACGGGACCAACGGCACGTCGGGCGTCGACTGGAGCCAGGCGGCCTCGGTCGGCAAGTCGCTGCTCTTTTCGCCGCTCATCGGCTTCGTGCTCGCCGGTTTCCTGCTCTACGTGTTGAAGCTCGTCGTGCGCGTGCCGGCGCTCTACAAGGAACCGAAGAACAACACGCCGCCGCCGTTCTGGATTCGCTGCCTGCTGATCCTGACGTGCACCGGCGTTTCGTTCGCGCACGGCTCCAACGACGGCCAGAAGGGGATGGGGCTCATCATGCTCATCCTGATCGGCACCGTGCCGACCGCCTACGCGCTGAACAAGGCCGTCACGTCGGGCGAGACGCAGACGTTTCTCGCGGTCAGCCATAGCGCATCCGAGGCGCTGCAGCGTTATAGCGGCAATGCCTCTCCCGGCGCCGATGCGCGTGCGCGCGTCGAGCGCTACGTGCAGACGAAGACGCTCGCCCCTGACAGCGTCGCCTCGCTGAAAGCGCTGATCGATTCCATCGACGCGCAGATCCGCCCGAGCGAGACGATCGCGGCCGTGCCGGAAGGCAATGTCCGCAACGTGCGCAACGAGATGTACATCGCGTCCGAAGCGTTGCGTGTGATGGAAAAGCAGAACGCCCCCGCCTTCGCGCCGAACGACCGCGCCGTGCTCGATAACTACAAGCATCAGCTCGATCACGCGACGAAGTTCATTCCGACGTGGGTGAAAGTCGCCGTGGCCGTTGCGCTCGGCCTGGGCACGATGGTCGGCTGGAAGCGCATCGTGGTAACGGTCGGCGAGCGCATCGGCAAGACGCACCTCACGTATGGGCAAGGCGCGTCGGCGGAACTGGTGGCGATGATCACCATCGGCGCCGCCGATGCCTACGGCCTGCCCGTCAGCACGACGCACGTGTTGTCGTCGGGCGTCGCCGGCACGATGGCCGCGAACGGCTCCGGGCTGCAATGGCGCACGGTGCGCAGCCTCGCGCTCGCCTGGGTGCTGACGCTGCCGGTATCGATCGCGCTGGCCGGCCTGCTGTTCTGGATTTTCCGCAATCTGTTCTGAATCGACGCAGTGCAATTCTTTCAAGGCGCCGGACCAACTCTTTCCTTTTGACAACCGGCGCGGTCCGCGCAAGCGTCGCCAGTGACGCGCCGGGCCTTGCTTCATCAGGCTTTCACGCCGATGGCACGGATGCTGCTCAACGCTCCTTGTCGATCGCAACACCGGACGGCCTGGCGGCATCCCGCCTCGCTTCCGACGTGCGGCTGCCTGGGAGGCCACGTCGAGCCGGATGGTCGCGCGGTCTTTTATAAGGAGAAGTCAAATGACGATCGGAACCATCCTGTTGATTGTGCTCATCCTGCTGTTGATCGGCGCCATTCCGTCGTGGCCGCACAGCCGTAGCTGGGGTTACGGACCGAGCGGGATTCTCGGCGTCGTGCTCGTCGTGGTGATCGTTCTGTTGCTGATGGGACGCCTATAAGCGCCCCGCCGCCGGTTCAAACAAAAAGGGGCGCCCCGATGGAGCGCCCCTTTTTCGTTCGTCCAGCAATACGTCACACGCGCATGACCTGTCCGTTCGGGTCGATCTTGCGTGGAATGACGGGCTCCGCCTGCTTCGGCGAGCCGCCCTTGCGCGGCGGCGCGGCGACCGGCTGATCGATGGAAGCCTTGTCGGCCACCTGCTTGACCGCCGATGCACTCTTGCGCTTCTTCTTTCCGGCCGTGCGCGATGCGCCATGCGCCTTGCTCTTGCCCTTCACTACGTGAACTTCGGGCGGATTCCAGACTTCCGTGTAATGCGGCGCCGCCACTACCGGCGACGAACCCAGCACGAAAGCCATCGTCAGGAATGCGAGTTTCAAGTCGTTTCGCTCCATCGATTTATGCCCCTGTTGCCCCTAATGGTCCTGGCGCGCGCTGCGCGAGAGGATGGCGTCGAGCGAGCGCTCGGACGTTTCGAGTTCGCGCAATGCGTCGTCCAGGCGCTGCTGCGAACGAGCCACCGACCGCACGCCGTGCTCGAACTGCGGCTCGCCTCGCGTGGCGTCGAACGCGGCGTTCACCGCGCGCGTCGCGCGCATGAAACGTTCGAGCGCGGCGGCTTCGAGCGAATCGTTGCGGGAAATCATCGGCAAACTCCTTGTTGCAGACAAGCTGTACGAATATACAGTAAGCCGGCCTGCCGGCAAACAAAGCGCGCCGCCCGTGGTGAAAATGCCGAAGGCGCACTTGACCGCATACGTTTGCCTCTAGGCAGGAAGACGTGGCGTATCGCCGCACGCCGACCCTCGTCGCGGACGATTAAGGGCGGCTTAATTCTGCACGGACACACTCGACGCGCGATCAGGCCCGCCCGCCGCCTTCGGTGCGGCGCAGTCCACCGGACGAACCGGGCCGCCAACGTGAGGAATGTGCCATGTCCCGCAACGCCGTAGCGCGTCCGCCGTTCGCCAATCTTGCCCGGGCGATGCGCAGCCACACCGCGCTCAAGCTGAGCCGCTGCCGCCTGTCCGCGCCGATCCAGCCGCCGTGGGGTCAAGCGTATCGGATGGTCGAGTGGTCGCTGAAGAGCGATCCGCATCTGCAGCGCTGCATCGTCCCGGCAGATTGCACGCCATCCGATATCGCCGATGCGCTGAATTCGCACGTACCCGGCCGTCGCTACGGTCCGCGTGAAGACGAGGACTGACGAGCGCATCTCACGCACGGGCGAAATATCGCTTGTATAAATCCATATATGGACTACCATGCGTTAAGAGTTCCTTTGGAGACTTAACGACATGCCCCATGCCGCACGCGCCGCCTCTGCGGCGGCCGGCCAGCCGGCGCCGCGTTCCACGCCGGATATCGGCGACTTGTCCGCTGCCGGCCTGCGCGCTTTCATCAACATCGCCCGCGACTGGGCGTTGTCGGCCGATGAGCAGATCAAGCTGCTCGGCTCGCCCGGCCGCTCCACGTACTTCAAGTGGAAGAACACGCCCGAATCGGCGCGGTTGCCGCGCGACACGCTGGAGCGCCTCTCGCTGATTCTCGGCATCTACAAGGCGCTGCAAATCCTGCTGCCCGAGCCGCACGCCGCCGATACATGGGTCAGGCGTCCGAACACCGCGCCGCCGTTCGGCGGCAGGCCGGCGCTCGACCGCATGCTGGCGGGCAATATCAGCGATCTCGTCGCCGTGCGCCAGTATCTCGACGCGATGCGAGGCGGATGGGCGTGAACGACAAGCAGGCTGAATCGAACTGGCGGGCGCGCTGGCCGCACGGCGAACTCGACTGGTCGCCGGCGTATCGCGTGATCCCGACGCGTTTCCCGGCGGTGAATCTCTTCGACCGCGTCGCGTCGCCACAGGATTTCGACGCTCTCTATGCGCTCGAAGCGATGACCAACGACCGCCTGCGCACCGAGATTGGCGAACTCGATCTCGTGCCGCCCGGCGAACGCTGTTTCGGGCCGGGGTGCGGGCCGATCATGGCCGCTTTCACGCATTTGAATCCGAGCGGCAGCCGCTTTTCGGACGGCAGCTTCGGCGTGTTCTATTGCGCCCGCGAGCGGCGCACGGCCATCGCGGAGACGCGTTATCACGCCGGCCTGTTCCTCGCCGCGACCCGGGAAGCGCCGCTGCGTCAGCAGATGCGACTCTATACGGTGATCGCGCACGGCGAGGTCGTGGATCTGCGGGACGACCGTATCGCGCTGGCGGGTCTCGATCCGCGCATTCTCGCGCCGGACGACTACGCGCCCGGCAAGGCTCTGGGCCGCGCAATCCGTGCGGCGGGCGCGCCGGGGATCGCGTATCCGTCGGTGCGCGATCCCCAGGGCGAATGCCTGGCCGCCTTGCGCACGACGATGCTGCGCGACTGCCATCACGCCGCGTATCTCGAATACAACTGGAACGGCGATGCGATCGATTACGTGTTCGAGCTGAATCAGGTCGGCTAGGCGATCATCGGATCGCCACCGCCGTCGATGTCCGCGTGCGCGACAGCTTCTTCGTCGCAGGGCGGGCGGCCTTCGGCGCGGTCTTGCGCGCGACGGTCTCGATTGCCTGCGTCGCCGCGTCCTTCGCGCTGCCCTTCAGCGCACCCCCGCGCGCCTTGCGGCTCGATTCGGCGAGCAGGCCGGTGAGCCGCGTATCGCTTGCCGCAGCGCCCTTGCGGTTCTTCCGCGCCGCCTCGCGCGCCCGGCGCTTCGCTTCTTTCTCGAGAAAGATGACGAGTGCAGCCTCGTCGGTCTTCAGTCCGTGGCGACGCGACGCGGGCAGCGCCTCTGCAAGTTCGCCCGCCTCGAACGCCTCGATCACGGCCGGATGCACGTAGCACTTGCGGCAGACGGCCGGCGTGTTGCGCAGCAGTTGCGACACTTCCTTGATGGTCCCGACAATATGCTTGCGCGCCTCGGTCACTGTCTCCCACTGCAGCTTTCGCAGCGCCGCGAGCGCGAACACGCTGCCCGCCCACGTCCGATAGTCCTTCGCAGTGAAATCCGCGCCAGTGATCTCCCGCAAATAGTCGTTGATGTCGGACGAAGTCACGCCGTGGCGCGTGCCGTCCGCATCGAGATACTGGAACAGGTCCTGGCCGGGCAGGTCCATGCAGCGCCTGACGATCCGGGCGACGCGCGCATCGCTCACGGCGACGTCGTGCTCGATGCCGCTCTTGCCGCGAAACTTGAAGCGCAGCGTTCCCGCCGACACTTTCAGGTGCCGCTTCCTGAGCGTCGTCAGCCCGTATGAGCGGTTCTCGCGCGCGTATTCCTCGCTTCCGACGCGGATCAGCGTCGTGTCGAGCAGCCGCACGACCGTGGCGAGCACCTTGTCGCGCGGCATGCCGTCGAGCGCGAGATCGCGCGTGACGCGAGCGCGCAGCTTCGGGAGCACCGCGCCGAACGCGAGCATGCGCTCGTACTTGTTCGCGTCGCGGGTCTCGCGCCATTGCGGATGATAACGATACTGCTTGCGCCCGCGCGCATCGCGGCCCGTCGCCTGCAGATGGCCGCGCGAATCGGGGCAAATCCAGACATCGGTATATGCGGGCGGGATGGCGAGCGCGTTGATGCGCCGGATCTCGGCCTCATCCTCGATGCGCTTGCCCTGAGTATTGAAATAGACGAACGCACCGTCGATCCACTCGCGGGTATAGCCGCGCCGCGAGTCGTCGACGTATCGGAGGCCGGGTGGCAGATCGTCGATGATGGCTGCCGCGTTCCCGTGCTGTGCACCGCTCGTACTGCCAGCCCCGTTGCTTTCGATCGTCGCCACTGCAAGCCTCGCCTGTTTGCTTTCGATACATGGCGAGGAATTGAGCAACGGCCGTGCCTTTATGGCAGCGCCAGCTCCCGCGCGCCTTCCGACGCGGCCCATCGTTCCTTGACGGACCATCGTTCGTCGGTGCCGGCTTCGACGATCGTGAGCCGCCCTTCCGAGGCGAACGCGCCCGTATCGATGAAAATCTGCGAACCGATCTGGCGCACGGCGCGCATCGGCGTATGGCCGCAATACGTCGGCGAGAGACCGCGCTGCAACCCGGGGTCCGCATTGCCGAGCGCAAGGCCGCGGCCCCACAACATCTGGCTGCGCGTTTCGTCCGCGAACTCGGCGGCGTCCAGATCGGCGTCGCTGCCGAAGAACTCCGCATGCAACACGTTGAAGCGCCGCGCGCCCTCGCCGACGATGCGCACCAGCGGCAGCCGCGCGAGCCGCGTGGCGAGCGCGTGGAGCTGTTCGTCGGCGAGCGTTTCGGCCCATGATCCGCCGATCGCGTACCACGCCTGCCGGCGCATCGCCCCGGTCGCGACCGCGATCAGCGAATCCTCGTGATTGCCGAGCACCGGATAGAACCACGGCTTGTCGATCAGCTCGATGGCCGCGAGAGAATCCGTGCCGCGATCGATCAGGTCGCCGACTGAGAACAGACGATCGCGCGAGCCGTCGAAGCCGATCTCGCGCAACAGATAACGCAGCGCATCGACGCAGCCGTGCAGATCGCCGACGACGAAATCGCGGCCGATCTCATTGGCTGGATGCCTGCAGACGACGGGATAGGTAGGATCATTCATGCGTCGATCTTATCGCCGGCTCAACGGCCGGTGTGCGTGCTGGGTCGCTTTTCGCTGCGTTTTCGGCGGCGAGCGGCGAGAGCGTTTCGAAATGGTCTCCAATGGCGATTGTCGCGCGAAAGCGGGCGCTGCGGCCATCGCTCGCAGCATCGCACTGTAAGGCGCGTCAGTGATAATCGCTGACTTGCACGTTTCCCCGTCGAGACGATGAACCTTCTTCCGCCCGTGTTGCGCACGCGTCCGCGCGCCCTGATCGCCCTCGTGATCGGTTTCGGCGTCACCGCGCTGCTGCCGGGGCACGTGCGGCCCATCGTGCGCGCGCTCATCGGCTGGGACTCGGCGGTGTGGCTGTACCTCGCGCTGATCTGGGTGCAGATGGCCACGGCGCATCAGAGCAACGTGCAGGCGCTCGCCGAACGCGAGGACGAAAACGCCGCCGCCGTGCTGATGATCGTGACTCTCGCGGCCGTCGCGAGCCTCGTTGCGATCGTCGTTGAACTGGCTGCAGCGAAAAGCCTCGGCGCGCACGCGTATCTGAACTACGCGCTGACCGGCGCGACGATGCTCGGCGCGTGGTTCCTCATCCCGACGATGTTCACGCTGCATTACGCGCGGCATTACTATCGCTCGCCATCGGGCGATACGGCGCTCCGGTTTCCCGATCGCCATCTCAAACCCGACTATTGGGATTTCCTGTACTTCTCGTTCACGATCGCGGTCGCCTCGCAGACCTCGGACGTCGTGCTCTGCTCCGGAGACGCACGCCGCACGGCGCTCGCGCAATCGGTGCTGTCGTTCTTCTTCAATCTCGCGGTGCTCGGGCTGTCGGTCAACATCGCGGCGAGCATGGTCGGCGGTTGACGCCGGAGCGAGGCGCGCAATGCGCCTGTCATAGCCACGCCATAAGCTCTTAACGCCCCGTGTAAAAACGCGACGCCTGCCGCTGTCAGTTTTACACGCGGCACGATCATGCGCTTTTCGATGTTCCCTGATGCGCGACAGCGGACCCTCGTCGAACATAAGTCCGAAATGATCGTGCGAGCCCGCACATACGGCAACGGGTCGTGGCATGCACATTGCTGCACTGCGCAAGCCAAAAAGAACCAACCCGATCAGCACCGGAATGCGCGGCCCGGCTGCTCCTCGTCACGCCGATAGACGTTGACGAGCGCATGGCCATCGCCCCGTGTTTGTCCGCACAGGAGTCCACTTTGCCTTTGAACGTATTGCTGGTCGCCTCCGAGGCCGTCCCGCTCGCCAAGACCGGCGGCCTCGGCGACATGGTCAGCGCATACGCCGCCGCCCTGCGCGCAGCCGGCGTCGACGCCACCATCCTCCTGCCCGCATATCCGAACGCCATCGCGATGGCGGAGGACGTCAGCAAGGTCTGCACCCTTCACGATCTGCCCGGCGGCGACGCCTCGCTCTTGCGCGGGCGCATGCCCGATACCGGCGTGCCCGTCCTTTTGCTGCGCTGCGATGCACTGTATGCGCGCACGGGGCTCTATCAGGATGCGCAGGGCCGCGACTATCCCGATAACGCCGTCCGCTTCGCGACGCTCTCGGCAGCCGCCGTGCGTGTCGCAGAAGGCGTGCGCGGCGTGAAGAAGCCGGATATCGTTCACGCGCACGACTGGCACAGCGGCCTCACGCCGCTGCTGATGAAGCACGCCGGCGTGCAGGCCAAGAGCGTCTTTACGATTCACAACCTCGCGTTCCAGGGCAACTACGCGCTGTCGCTCGGCCGCTCGCTCGGCGTGCCGGAGAAGTGGCTCGTGCACGCATTCAGCGATCCGCAGAGCATCGAGTTCTATGGCGCGCTGAGTCTGATGAAGGCGGGTATCGTTCACAGCGACCGCGTGACGACCGTCAGTGAGAACTACGCGCGCGAAATTCTCACCCCGCGCTTCGGGCACCTGATGGAAGGCGTGCTGCAAAGCTGCGCGGACAAGCTGTCGGGCGTCGTGAACGGCATCGACGAAGGCGTGTGGAATCCCGCCGTCGATCCTCTGATCGAGCGCAATTACTCGTTCGACGACATGCGCGGCAAGCACGCCTGCAAGCGCACGCTGCAGCGCATGTTCGGCCTGCCGGTCGATCCTTTCGCGCCGCTGATCGCCATCGGCAGCCGCATGACCGGCCAGAAGCTCGCCGATGTCGTGCTTCAGGCGCTCCCGCGTCTGCTGGAGAAGCATCCGCGCCTGCAGCTCGCCGTGATCGGTCAGGGCGAGGCGTACATCGAGAAGGGTTTTCGCAAGCTCGCGCAGGAATGGCCCGATCGCGTGGGCGTGCATATCGGTTATAGCGAGCGTCGCGCGCATGCGCTGCACGCAGGCGCGGACATGCTGCTGCATGGAAGCCGCTTCGAGCCGTGCGGCCTCACGCAGCTTTACGCGATGCGCTACGGCACCCTGCCGGTGGCATCGCGCGTGGGCGGACTGGCCGATACCATCGTCGACGCCGCCGAAGCCGACATCGCCTCGCGCGAAACCGTGTATATGCGCGACGGCACGCACGACGCTCCCATCGCGATGCAGCCCTCCTCGCGTGCGCCCACGGGCTTTCTGTTCGACGGGGAGACGCCCGACGATGTCGTTACCGCAGCGGGCCGCGCCCTCGATGCGTACATGCGTCCGCCTGTCTGGCGCACGATGCAGCGCAACGCGATGTCGTGCGATTTCGGCTGGGGCGAAGCGGTATCGAAGATGATCGCGCTGTATTCCGACCTCACCGGACTGCGCCCGAGCCGCACGGCCGTGCGCCTGCGCCGTCTGCCCGTGCGGGCCGGCGCGCACGCGCCGCTTCCCGATCACGCGCAGCAGACGGGCAAGCCGCTGGTCGCGAAGCGCGCATAGCGTCGAACGGCAACGAACGGGGGCGGCCCACATCCGCCCAGGCTTGCCGCATAGTATCGCTGTGACGCAGCGCCGCTTCGCGAGCCCTTGGGCGCGGCACGCAACGTGCTGTCAGGCGATGCAACGCCCGCTGGAAACCCATTGGACCGTGGCGGCAGCCGTGCCCGATCCATTCGCATCGCGAGACGCGACCCGGGCCTGCATCGTCGACGGCGCCGAGCTTGTCGCTTGGGTCCGCGAAGCGCGCGATGCGCCGAAAAACGTGTGGACCGGCCCTTCAGCCAGTTTGACCCGTGAGCGTGATCGCGATTTCGTTGCCCGCATCCCCGCCACCGCAGGACGACTCTGGAAAAGACGAACGATGGAAAACCATCAAGCTCATCATGCGTACGCGCCCCGTATCTACTTCATCGATCCTCTTCTCGTCGGCCCTCTCGCCAACTGGCCTGCCCAGTTCGAGCACGCGGCCGCGCTGGGCTTCGACCACGTCCTGATCGGCTCGCCGTTCGTGCCCGGCAGCAACGGGCACCGTGAAGCGGTCGCGGATCATCATCGCCTGCATCCTGTTTTCGAATCGAACGCGAGCGCCGCGGAGGACTTGCGCGAACTCGCCGATGCCGCGAAGCAGCACGGCATCACGCTGCTCGTCGATATCGTGATCGATCGCGTGAGCGCGGAAGGCGGGCTGTATCAGGACAACAAGCACTGGTTCAGGCCGTTCGAGACCGCCGATGCGCGGCTCGATCCGCGCCGCCCGCCGAGTCAGCGCGATGTCGCGCACGCCAACTTCAACGATGGCGAAGCCGCGCAGCAACTGACCACCTGGTGGGCGCGCGAACTCGGCGCGATCGCGGATGCGGGCGTCGGCGGATTCCGCTTCGGCTCGCCGCACGCGGTGCCGGCGCACGTCTGGCGCAGGCTCGGCGCAGCGGTGCGCGAGAAGCATCCCGAGACGCGCTGGCTCGCGTGGACCGTCGGCGTATCGCGCCACGACCTGCACGGCCTCGTCGATGCCGGCTTCGATGCCGTCTTCGCGTCGACGCGCTGGTGGGACTTCAAAAGCGCCTGGCTCGTCGACGAACACGCGGCGCTGTCACGCATCGCGCCGCCGATCACATTCCCCGAGGAGCCCTTCGGCTCGCGGCTGATCGCGGACCTGAGCGATACGAGCGACACCGCGCTCATCGAACGCGCCTACTGCCGCGCGCTCTTCACCGCCGCCGCGCTCGGCACCGGCCTGCTCGTGCCGATGGGTTTCGAGTACGGCGTCGGCTTGCCGATGTCGCAGCAATACGGCGTCGCGGCGGAGTATCAGCGTGCGAAGAAGGAAGCGCGCTTCGATCTGTGCGCGCAAGTCAAGCGCGCGAACGGTCTGCAAAGCGGAACGCAGACGCTGTCCGGCGTCGGCGAGCTGCGCGCGCTGACCGGCGCCGGCACCCCTTACGCGGCGCTGATTCGGGCGGCGGGCGGCGATTTGCGGCATAGCGAATCGGCGGTGCTCGTCGTCATCAATCCGGACCTGGTTGCGCCCGTGCAGGTCGATACGCGCCACCTGCTCGAAGGCGTCCCCGGCAACTACACGCGCTTTGCGCCCATCGACGATGCCGGCGCGAAACCCGAGCGCCTCGCGTCGCTGACGCTGAAAGCGGGCGACGTGCGCCTCTTCCGCGCGGAAGCCGAGCCGTTCGTGCTGCTCGCGCAGCCGCAAGTGAAACGCGGCGCGAAGGCGGCCGACAAGAAATCGGTGGCGGAGGCGATCGCCGCGCCGCGCGTATCGATCGAAAGCGTGACGCCTTCGGTCGATCACGGGCGCTTCCCGGCGAAACGCATCGTCGGCGAGGCGGTGGAGATTCAGGCCGCGATCTTCGCGGAAGGCCACGACAAGATCGCGGCCGCCGTGCAATGGCGCGCGGCCGACGAGACCGAATGGCACGAAACGCCTATGTCGCCGGTGCTGCCGCTCGGCCTCGATCTCTGGACCACGCGCATTCCGCTCGAACGCGTGGGCCGGCACGAGTTCGTGGTGATGGCGTGGCGCGACGATTACGCGTCGCTCGTCGATCACATGCAGAAGAAGCTGAAAGCCGGGCAGACCGTCGAACTCGAAGTCGAGGAAGCGAAACATCTGTTCGCGCTGATTCTCGCCGAAGTGAAGACCGTCGAAGATTCCGACAGCGCGCCGCTCGAGAAGATCGTGAAGGAATTCACGAAGGCCGACGACGCGCGCAAGCTCGAACTCGTCCTTGCGCCGGCGACGGCGCAAGCCGTGGCGGCGGCGCGGCATCGGCCGTTCCTGTCGCGCGACCCGGTGGTGTATCGCATCGACTCCGAACGCGCGGCTGCGCGCTTCGCGAGCTGGTACGAGATCTTCCCGCGTTCGATGAGCGACGACGAGAACCGGCACGGCACGTTCATCGATGTGATCGGCAAGATGCCGCGCATCCGCGAGATGGGCTTCGACGTGCTGTATTTCCCGCCGATCCATCCGATCGGGATGGCGAACCGCAAGGGCAGGAACAACTCGCTGACGGCCCAGCCCGGCGATGTCGGCAGCCCGTATGCAATCGGCGGAAAGGAAGGCGGGCATACCGCCGTGCATCCGGAACTCGGCAATCTCGACGACTTCAGGCGCATGCTCGATGCCGCACACGAACACGGGCTCGAGATCGCGCTCGACTTCGCGGTGCAATGCTCGCCCGACCATCCGTGGCTGAAGGAGCATCCGACGTGGTTCGCCTGGCGGCCCGACGGCACGCTGCGCTATGCGGAGAACCCGCCGAAGAAGTATCAGGACATCGTGAATCCGGACTTCTATGCGAAGGACGCGAAGCCCGATCTGTGGATCGCGCTGCGCGACGTGTTTCTGCACTGGATCGCGGCGGGCGTGCGCATCTTCCGCGTCGATAACCCGCATACGAAGCCGTTCCCGTTCTGGGAATGGGTGATCGGCGATATACGTGCGCGTCATCCCGACGTGATGTTCCTCGCTGAAGCCTTCACGCGGCCGCGCGTGATGAACCGTCTTGCGAAGCTCGGCTTCTCGCAGTCGTACACGTACTTCACGTGGCGCGAAACGAAGCGCGACTTCCTGGAGTACATGCACGACCTCACGCAGACCGATGCGAAGGATTACTTCCGCCCGAACTTCTTCGTCAACACGCCGGACATCAATCCGCGTTTTCTGCAAAGCTCGGGGCGTCCCGGCTTCGTGATTCGGGCGGCGCTCGCGGCGACCTTGTCAGGATTGTGGGGCGTCTATAGCGGGTTCGAATTGTGCGAGTCCGCTGCACTGCCCAACAGCGAGGAATATCTGGATTCCGAAAAGTATCAGCTGAGAGCGTGGGACTGGAACCGGCCGGGCAACATCGTCGGCGAGATCACGGCGTTGAACCGCATCCGCCGCGCGAATCCCGCGTTGCAGACGCATCTCGGCGTGAACTTTCTGCCCGCGCACAACGAGCACATTTTGTTCTTCGAGAAGGTGAACGCATCGGGCGATAACGTCGTGCTCGTCGCGATCAATCTCGATCCGTTCAACGAGCAGGGCGCGGATATCGAATTGCCGTGGAAGACGCTGGAACGCTGGGGCGTGCACGAAGGCGATGCGATCGCGGTCGAGGATCAGGTGACGGGCGACCGTTTCGAATGGCGCGGACGGCGCCAGCACGTGCGGCTCAATCCGCATTCGCTGCCCTTCGCGATCTGGCGCATCTCGCCGACATCGGGACTGCCGAAGCCTCAGCTCGCCGGGGAACAGTGAATGCGCACGCACCGAACGACGGTGAACCGATAACAGGGCACATGGCCTACTAAGAGCACTTGGAGCAAACCGTGGATACAAGGGTGAAGCGCAATAAAAAGACATCGCTGCTGAGCGATGATCCGCTCTGGTACAAGGACGCAATCATTTATCAGGTTCACATCAAGTCGTTCTTCGATGCGAACAACGACGGCATCGGCGATTTCGCGGGCCTGCTCGCGAAGCTCGATTACATCGCGGAGCTTGGCGTCGATGCAATCTGGCTGCTGCCGTTCTATCCGTCGCCACGCCGCGACGACGGCTACGATATCGCCGACTATCGCAACGTGCATCCGGACTACGGCACCCTCGCGGATGTCAAGCGCTTCATTCAGGAAGCCCATGCGCGCGGCATTCGCGTCATCACGGAACTGGTCATCAATCACACGTCGGACCAGCATCCGTGGTTTCAGCGTGCGCGGCGCGCAAAGCCGGGATCGAATCATCGCAACTACTACGTCTGGTCCGATACCGACAAGAAGTACGAAGAGACGCGCATCATCTTCATCGATTCAGAGCCTTCGAACTGGACCCACGATCCCGTTGCGGGGCAGTACTACTGGCACCGCTTCTATTCGCACCAGCCCGACCTGAACTTCGATAATCCCGCGGTCATCAAGGAAGTGCTGAGCGTGATGCGCTTCTGGCTCGACATGGGCATCGACGGTCTGCGGCTGGATGCGGTGCCGTATCTCGTCGAACGCGAAGGCACGAACAACGAGAACCTGCCGGAAACGCACGCTATCCTGAAGCAGATTCGCGCGACCATCGACGCCGAGTATCCGAACCGCATGCTGCTTGCGGAAGCGAATCAGTGGCCCGAGGACGTGAAAGAATATTTCGGCGACGAAGACGAATGCCACATGGCGTTCCACTTCCCGCTGATGCCGCGCATCTACATGTCGATTGCAAGCGAAGACCGCTTCCCGATCACGGACATCATGCGGCAGACGCCGGACCTCGCGGCCACGAATCAGTGGGCGATCTTCCTGCGCAATCACGATGAACTCACGCTCGAAATGGTGACGGACTCCGAGCGCGATTACCTCTGGAACACCTATGCCGCCGATCGCCGCGCGCGCCTGAACCTCGGCATTCGCCGCCGTCTCGCACCGCTGATGGAACGCGATCGCCGCCGCATCGAACTGATCAACTCGCTGCTGCTGTCGATGCCCGGCACGCCCGTCATTTATTACGGCGACGAGCTCGGCATGGGCGACAACATCCACCTCGGCGATCGCGATGGCGTGCGTACGCCGATGCAATGGTCGTCGGATCGCAATGGCGGCTTCTCGCGCGCCGATCCCGAACAGCTCGTGCTGCCGCCGGTGATGGGCTCGCTCTATGGCTATGACGCGGTCAATGTCGAATCGCAAAGCCGCGATCCGCATTCGCTTCTGAACTGGACGCGCAAGATGCTCGCGGTGCGCCGCTCGAAGCATGCGTTCGGGCGCGGGACGATCCGCTTCCTGAAGCCGAGCAACCGCAAGATTCTGGCGTATCTGCGCGAACTCGAAGGCGAGCCGCCGGTGCTGTGCGTAGCGAATCTCTCGCGTGCGCCGCAAGCGGTGGAACTCGATCTGTCGGAATTCGCGGGGTCGGTGCCGCTCGAAATGACGGCCGATTCGCCGTTCCCCGCCATCGGCCAGCTCACGTATCTGCTGACCTTCCCGCCCTATGGCTTCTTGTGGTTCCAGCTCTGCCCCGGCAACATGCGGCCCGCGTGGTCGCAGGCGCCGTCAGAGCAATTGCCGGAGTTCGTGACGATGGTCATTCGTGCGGGACAGACTGGACCGACGCCGGAGAACGTGCGTCTTCTGGAATCCGAAGTATTGCCGAGCTATTTGAGCAAGCGCCGCTGGTTCGCATCGAAGGATCAGAAGCTGCATGCGGTGCGCCTCGCCGCGCTGACGACGATCGAAGGCGCAGGCTTCGCGTTCACCGAAATCGAAGCGGACGTGGGCAAGCATACCGAGCGCTACGTGCTGCCGCTTTCGATCGCGTGGGGGACCGAGACCACGTCGCCGCTCTACATGCAGCTTGCGCTCGCTCGCGTGCGCCGTGGCCGCACCATCGGCCATATCACCGATGCGTTCGCCGTGCCGCAATTCACCTACGGCATCCTGCAGAAGCTCAAGCAGCGCGCCGTCGTGCCGACGGTGCAGAAGAGTGAGATCCGCTTCATTCCGACCGAGCGCTTCGACGAGCTCGACATGAGTCCGGCATCGCCGCCCGAGATTCGCTGGCTCGCGGCGGAGCAGAGCAACAGCTCGCTCGTGATCGGCGACAAGGTCGTGTTGAAGCTCGTGCGGCGCGTGGTCGGCGGCATCCATCCGGAAGCGGAGATGAGCCGCTATCTGACGAAGCTCGGCTATGCGAACACCGGCCCGCTGTATGGCGAAGTCGTGCGCGTCGATCCGCAAAACGTGCCGCACACGCTCGTGATTCTGCAAGGCTTCGTCGACAACCAGGGCGATGCGTGGAACTACGCGCTCGATTATCTGCGCCGTGTCGTCGACGAGCTCGCGGTCACCTGCGAAACCGACGAGACCAAGCCCGACCAGACCGCGCAGGCAGGTGGCTTCGAAGGCTACGGCAACATCGCGGGGATCATCGGCAAGCGGCTGGGTGAGTTGCATGTCGCGCTCGCCACGCCGACCGACGACGAAGCGTTCTCGCCGCGCCGCGCCACCGCGAAGGACGTGAAGGGCTGGGTCGACGGCACGCTGCAACTGCTTACGAGCGCGCTCGACATTCTCGGGCAGAAAGCGGCCAGCTTCAGCGAGCACGACCAGGCGCTCGCGCAAAGCCTGCTGGATCGTCGTGACATGCTGGTCGATGCGGTGAAGAAGCTCGTTCCTTCGGATGCCGATGCATTGTGCACGCGCATCCACGGCGACTTCCATCTCGGACAGGTGCTGATGGCGCAAGGCGATGCGTATCTGATCGACTTCGAAGGCGAACCCGCGCGCACGCTCGATGAGCGCCGCCGCAAGACCAGTCCGCTGCGCGACGTCGCGGGCTTGCTGCGTTCGCTGTCGTATGCGAGCGCCGCCGCTCAGCCGACGACCGAAAACGCGCCCGCACAGACGGCCGACCGCAAGCGCGCGCTGTTCGAGAAGATGCGCGCGTTCGCCGAAGACAAGTTCCTGCGGCAATACCGGCAGGCTATCGAGACATCGCCCGAGACGATTGCGGACGAGAGCGTGTTCACTTCGCTGCTCGATCTCTTCCTCATCGAGAAAGCCGCTTACGAGATCCGTTACGAAGCCGCGAACCGGCCGACGTGGATCGGGCTGCCGCTGCGCGGTCTCGCATCGCTCGCGAGCCGGCTGCTCGGCGACACCGGCGCGCCGCCCGCGCCCGGCACGCGTCACGTGACCGACGCCACCAAGGACAATCCGGATGGAACCCAACATGAATAACCGTAGCGATGCGGGACCGGACACGCGCGACCCGGCGCATGGCCTCAATCCGCTCGATATCGATGCGCTCGTGGAAGCGCGGCATCCCGATGCGTTCTCGATGCTCGGCCTGCATCAGACCGAGCACGGGCATGTCGTGCGCGCGTTCCTGCCGAACGCGTCCGGTGCGAGTGTCGTCGATGCATCGAGCGGTGAGCCGTTAGGCCAGCTGACGCGCATCCACGATGCCGGGCTTTTCGCGGGCTATGTCGAACGTCCCGCTGCATATCGGCTGGCGATCGACTGGCACGGCACGCCGCAGGAAACGCACGACACGTATTCGTTCGGCCCGGTGCTCTCCGACGACTGGCTCGAACGGCTATCGCACGCGGACCCGTATGCGGTGCTCGAATGTCTCGGCTCGCGGCCGATCACGCATGGCGGCGTGGCCGGCGTGCGCTTCGCGGTGTGGGCGCCGAATGCGCGGCGCGTATCGGTGGTCGGCGACTTCAATACGTGGGATGGCCGCCGTCATCCGATGCGTCTGCGTCATAACGCCGGCGTCTGGGAACTGTTCATTCCGGGCATCGGTGCGGGCACGCGCTACAAGTACGAGATCGTCACGCGCGAAGGGCACACGCTGCCGCTGAAGGCCGATCCCTGCTCGATGCAGAGCGAGAGGCCGCCCTCGACGGCATCGGTGGTGGCGGATGCGGACGCCATCGATCATTACGCATGGACCGACGACGAATGGATGAATTCGCGCGCCGCGAAGCAGACGCCGCAAGCGCCGATCGCCATTTACGAAGCGCATGCGGAATCTTGGCTGCGCGTGCCGGAAGAAGGCAATCGCGGCATGAACTGGCATGAGCTCGCGGAGCGACTGATTCCGTATGCGAAGACGATGGGGTTCACGCATATCGAATTCATGCCGGTGGCGGAGCATCCGTTCGGCGGGTCGTGGGGTTATCAGCCGCTCGGGCAGTTCGCGCCTTCTGCTCGCTTCGGCACGCCGGAGCAGTTCGCGGAGTTCGTGAATCGCGCGCATGAGGCGGGAATCGGCGTGATCATCGACTGGGTGCCTGCGCACTTTCCGAACGATGCGCATGGCCTCGTGCAGTTCGACGGCACGCCGCTTTACGAGCATGCCGACCCGCGCGAGGGGTATCACCAGGACTGGAACACGATGATCTACAACCTCGGCCGCAACGAGGTGAGCGCGTTCCTGATCGCGTCGGGTCTGGCGTGGCTGAAGCGTTACCACGTGGATGGCTTGCGCGTCGATGCGGTGGCTTCCATGCTGTATCGCGATTATTCGCGCAAGGCGGGCGAGTGGGTGCCGAACATCTATGGCGGCCGCGAGAATCTCGAATCGATTGCCTTTCTGAAGCGATTGAATCAGGAAGTGCGGCACATTCCGGGTGCGATCACGATTGCCGAAGAGTCGACGGCATGGCCGGGCGTGACGGCGAGCGTGGAGAGTGGCGGGCTGGGCTTCGACTTCAAGTGGAACATGGGGTGGATGCACGACACGTTGCATTACATGCAGGAAGACCCGGTGTATCGGCAGTATCACCATCACCTCTACACGTTCGGCATGGTGTATGCCTATTCCGAGCGATTCGTGCTGCCGCTTTCGCACGATGAGGTGGTGCATGGAAAGGGATCGCTGATTGGCAAGATGCCGGGGGACCGGTGGCAGAAGTTCGCCAACTTGCGGGCTTATCTTTCTTTCATGTGGACGCATCCGGGCAAGAAGTTGCTGTTCATGGGCGGCGAGTTCGGGCAGGTCGCGGAGTTCAACCATGACGAATCTCCGCACTGGCACTTGCTCGACGATCCTTTTCACGGCGGGCTGCAGAAGCTCGTGCGCGATCTGAATCTGCTTTATGTGGGTGAGCCTGCGTTGCACAAGCTCGATAGCGATCCGCGAGGGTTCGAATGGATCATTGGCGACGACAACGCCAACAGCGTGTTCGCTTATCGGCGTACCGACGCCGAGGGGCGGGAGCTGGTCGTTGTTTGCAACATGACGCCGGTGCCGCGCAATGGGTATCGCGTTGGATTGCCTCGCGGCGGGCGTTGGAGTGAGGTGCTCAACTCCGACGCTGCCATTTATGGCGGGTCTAATACGGGGAATGGTGGCGTTATTCATGCTGACGACGCGTTCAGTCATGGGCGGCAGCAGTCCGCTGCTTTGACCCTGCCTCCCCTGGCTACTATCGTTTTGCGGGCCGATTGATTTCTTATGGGCTTCGCATTTTCGCGTCGGTCTATTAGCGCGCCCCGGGGAGGGCCGCACCAATAGACCGACGCGAACAAAAGCCAACCACCAGAAGCGCCGCTAGCAGATAAAGAAAAGACCACAATGCCGAACGCACTCCCCGATAAATTACTCCCGGGCGCCCCCTACCCGCTAGGAGCCAACTGGGACGGCTTGGGCGTCAACTTTGCGGTATTCAGTTCGAATGCTCACCGCATCGAGGTGTGCCTCTTCGACAGTACCGGCCGCAAGGAACTGATGCGCTTCGACCTGCCCGAATGCACCGACGAGGTCTGGCACGGCTATCTGCCAGGCGCCCATCCCGGCACCGTCTACGGCTTCCGCGCACACGGCCCCTATCAGCCGCAGCAAGGGCATCGCTTCAATCCGCACAAGCTGCTGCTCGACCCCTACGCGAAAAAGCTCGTCGGCCCGTGGCGATGGTCCGACGCCCTCTTCGGCTATCGCGTGCATTCGAATCGCCTGGACATGTCGATGGATCGCCGCGACTCGGCCCCCGCCATGCCTAAATGCATCGTTACCGACGACGCCTTCGACTGGTCCCGCGACGTACGCCCCGACACGCCCTGGGGCGAAACCATCATCTACGAAACACACGTGCGGGGGGCATCGATGAACCGCAGCGATATCCGCCAGCACGAACGCGGCTCGTTCGCTGCGCTGTCGTCGCCGTGGTTCATCGAACACCTGCAAAAGCTCGGCATCACCGCCGTCGAATTCCTGCCAGTGCACGCGTTTCTCAACGACCGCTTTCTCGTCGAGCGCGGACTGCGCAATTACTGGGGCTATAACACCGCCGCCTTCTTCGCGCCCGAACCGTCGTATCTGTCGACGCATCGGCTCAACGAAATGCGCATCGCCGTGCGCCAGCTGCATGCGGCCGGCATCGAAGTCATTCTCGATGTCGTCTACAACCACACATGCGAAGGCAGCGAACTCGGGCCGACGCTCTCCTGGCGCGGGCTCGATAACGCCAGCTACTATCGCCTCATTCCCGGCGACGAACGCCATTACATCAACGAGACCGGCTGCGGAAACACCGTCAATCTTTCGCATCCGCGCGTGCTGCAGATGGTGATGGACTCGCTGCGCTACTGGTGCACCGCGTTCAATATCGACGGCTTCCGTTTCGATCTCGGCGTCACGCTCGGGCGTGAAGGCCACGGCTTCGACCCCGGCTCCGGCTTCTTCGATGCAATCCGCCAGGACCCGATTCTCTCGACGCGCAAGCTCATTTCCGAGCCGTGGGATATCGGTCCCGATGGCTATCAGGTCGGCAATCATCCGCCGGGCTTCGCCGAATGGAACGACAAGTTCCGCGACGGCGTGCGACGCTTCTGGCGCGGCGATGCGGGCATGCGCCCCGATCTCGCGGCGCGCCTGACCGGCTCGGCGGAACTGTTCAACCGGCGCTTCAGAAAACCGTGGGCGTCGGTGAACTTCGTCGCGTCGCACGACGGCTTCACGCTCGCCGATGTCACCGCGTACACGCACAAGCACAACGACGCCAATCAGGAAGGCAATAACGACGGCCACAACGAGAATTGCAGCGCGAACTGGGGCGTCGAAGGGCCGACCGACGATCCCGCGATCCTCGATGTCCGCGCGCGGCTCGCCCGCTCCATGCTCGCGACGACGCTGCTCTCGCTCGGCACCCCGATGATCCTCGGCGGCGACGAATTCCTTCGCACGCAGCAAGGCAACAACAATGCGTATTGCCAGGACAACGAGATATCCTGGATCGACTGGGACGCGGCTCACAGCCCGCGCGGCGTGGAGATGACCGAGTTCGTCGCGCGCGTCATCGCCCTGCGAAAAAAATATCCGGTGCTGCGCGAGACGCGTTTTCTCTACGGCGATCGCGAAGTGCTGCCCGGTCTCTACGATGTGAGCTGGTTCGACGAACGCGGCAACGCGCTTGCTATAGAAGCATGGCAAGACCCGGAAGGCCGCGCGCTGACCTTGCGTCGCGCGGGACCCGGAATCAACGGCGAAATCGATGTCATCCTGCTCATGATCAACGGCTCCGCACAGACGCTCACGTTCGCGCCGCCCGCGCCGCACTTGGAATGGAACGTGCTCCTGGATAGCGCGGAGCCCGACGCCGTCGAACGGCCGCTCGTCGGCAGCGCACTGGAACTGGCGGCGCACAGCATCGTCGTGCTGCTCGCACAGCCGACCGGTGAAGCAGACTGGCAAGCCGTATGGATGGCGGGTGCGCATCAGGGTCCGCGTCTTCTGACCGCGCTGCCGCCGGACCCCGGAACGCTTCCCTCGCATCAGGCCCCGGAATCCGATCCGACGCCGTAGCGAGCATCGCGTCACCTATCGAGGCTCGCGGCAGACATCACATCAAATGGCAATGCGGTAGCAACCAGGCACGAAATCATGTCCGAACGTCCGATCGATCCTCACAAGCACCAACACGCGCATTGCCTCCCCTTCGGCGCGCATCTCACCGGCGCGGAGCGCGAGCATCCGCGCACGCGCTTTCGCTTCTGGGCGCCGTCGCGCGACCAGGTGCAAGTCGAGGTTCAGCGACCCGGCAGCGCGACGCCCGAACTCGTCGACATGCAGGCGACCGGCGACGGCTGGTTCGAAGCCGAAGCCGATGCTGCGGCCGGCACGCTGTATCGCTATCGTCTCGACGAAGACCTCGCGGTGCCCGATCCGGCGTCGCGCTTTCAGCCGCAGGACGTGCATGGGCCGAGCGAAGTCGTCGATCCGCGCGCGTATCGCTGGACCAACACGGACTGGCACGGCCGGCCGTGGGAAGAAACCGTGCTCTATGAGCTGCACGTCGGCGCGATGGGCGGCTATGCCGGCGTCACCGCGCGCCTGCCGGAACTCGCGCAACTGGGCATCACGGCCATCGAACTGATGCCGCTCAACGATTTCTCCGGCACCCGCAACTGGGGTTATGACGGCGTGCTGCCTTATGCGCCCGATTCGGCGTATGGCCGTCCCGAAGAACTGAAGCAGCTCATCGACACCGCGCATGGCCTCGGCCTCATGGTGTTCCTCGATGTGGTCTACAACCACTTCGGCCCGGACGGCAATTATCTGCACGCCTATGCGAAGACGTTCTTCCGCGAAGGCGTGAATACGCCGTGGGGTCCCGCCATCGACTTCGAGCGTCCGCAAGTGCGCGACTTTTTCTTCGACAACGCGCTCTACTGGCTGAACGAATATCGCTTCGATGGCCTGCGCCTCGATGCGGTGCATGCGATCAACGACGACGAATGGCTGCGCGAACTCGCGGATCGCGTGCGCAGTTCCGTGGAAGCGGAGCGGCACGTGCATCTCGTGCTCGAAAACGAGCACAACACGGCGAACCTGCTGGAAAAGCACTACAACGCGCAGTGGAGCGACGATTCCCACAACACGCTGCACGTGCTGCTGACCGGCGAGAGCGAAAGTTATTACGGCGCTTACTCGGAGAAGCCCATCGAGAAGCTCGCGCGCGTGCTGTCCGAAGGCTTCGTGTATCAGGGCGATCCGTCGCCGATTCATGACGGCGCGCCGCGCGGCGAAAAGAGCGCGCATCTGCCGCCGACTGCGTTCGTGATGTTTCTGCAGAATCACGATCAGGTCGGCAATCGCGCGATGGGCGAACGCCTGCGCTCGCTCACCGACGATCAGTCGCTGTTCGCCGCGACCGGACTTTTGCTCATTTCCCCGCAAATTCCGATGCTTTTCATGGAAGAGCAATACGGCTCGAAGCAGCCGTTCCTCTTCTTCACCGACTATCACGACGAACTCGCGGACGCGGTTCGCGAAGGCCGCCGTCGCGAATTCGCGAAGTTCTCCGCCTTTGCCGACGAAACGCGCCGCGCGCAGATTCCCGATCCGAATGACAAGCGCACGTTCGAGATGTCGTCCCCGAACGTGGCGGACAAGAGCGATGAACTCGACCGCCTCGACTGGCTGCACTTCTATCGCTCGGCGCTGACGGTGCGGGCGAAGCTCATCACGCCGCGTCTGAAGGGCGCGAAGGCGCTGGGCGCATCGGTGCTTGGCGAGAAGGCAGTCGTCGCGCGATGGAAGCTGGGCGATGGCGAAACGCTGACCATCGCGCTCAATCTCGCGGATGCGCCCGTCGCCCTGTCCGATGCGCCGCAAGGCAAGGTCATCTTCGAGACGCCCGCGCGTGCGCAGGATCGCGCGAGCGAAGGGGAGTTGAGCGCGCGCACGTTCGTTGCGTGGATGACCGGCGACGTGAACGAATACGCGACTGCGCACGATGCGCGTCATCTGGAACCGATCGAAGGACAACGCACGTGAGCGCGAACCAGCAAAAGGATGCGCGTCCGCGCTCCGCCATCGAAACCCTCGCCGAACGCGCGGGCTTCGAAGTGGAGTGGCAGGACGCGCACAAAAACACGCAGCGTGTGCCGGAAAACACGTTGCGTATCCTGCTCGAGAAGCTCGGCCTGCCATGCGGCAACGCCACGCAGATCAGACAGAGCATGGCCGCCGTCGATGCCGAAGCGAGCGGCCGCAAGCTGCCGCCGCTCATCACGGCGGAAGTGGATCGCGGCATTGCGCTGCCGGTGTCGGTCGCGAAGTCGGGCGCGCGTTATCGCGTCGAGATGGAAAGCGGCGAAATTATCGACGGTCGCTTTACATCGCCCAAAGGCGAGACTGCGTTGCTCGCGCCGATTCCGGAGCCCGGCTATCACACGCTCGTCATCAACGACCATCGCACGACGCTGGCCGTCGCGCCCGCACGCTGCTACACGATCGACGATGCCTGGCGCTCCCTCGACGACGACGCGAAAGAAGCGCCGCCGCTCTTCGGCATCGCGGCTCAGGTGTATGGCTTGCGCCGCAATGGCGACGGCGGCATCGGCGACTTCACGGCGCTGGCATCGCTTGCGACCAAGGCGGCGAAGCACGGCAGTCACGCGCTCGCTATCAGTCCCATGCACGCGATGTTCAGCGCGGAGCCGAACAAGTACAGCCCGTATTCGCCATCGTCGAGGCTTTTCTTCAACATCGCGCATGTCGATCCCGCCGCAGTGCTCGGCGCACCGGCCGCGCGCGCAGCGATCGAAAAAGCAGGCGTCGCCGATGAACTCGTCGAACTGGAACGCACGCCGCTGATCGACTGGCCGCGTGCGATGAAGGCGCGCATCGCGGTCTTGCGTGCGCTGTTCGATGCGTTCTCGGAGGACAGCGAATCGGCATTCGCGAAAGACTTTGCATCGTTCGTCGAGGAAGGCGGACGTCCGCTCGAAGACCACGCACGATTCGAAGCGCTGCAAGCCGAACAGATCGCGCAGAACGGCGAAGGTCACTGGCGCAACTGGCCGGAAGCGTTGCGCGATCCGCGCAGCGACGCGGTCGCCGCCTTCGCGGAAGCGCACCGGCGCGAAGTGGACTTCTTCCTCTTCACGCAATGGCTCGCCGCCAAAGGTCTGATGCATGCGCAGCACGCCGCGCGCGATGCGGGCATGGCCGTCGGTCTCGTTGCGGACCTGGCTGTCGGATGCGATAGCGCGGGCAGTCACGCATGGTCGTATCGCGACGAGATGCTGACGGGCGTGTCGGTCGGTGCGCCGCCCGATCTCTTCAATCAGGCGGGGCAATCGTGGGGACTCACGACGTTCTCGCCCCGCGCGATGCGTATGCAGGGCTTCTCCGCGTTCATCGACATGTTGCGCTGCTCGTTCGCGCAGGCAGGCGGCATCCGTATCGATCACATTCTCGGCTTGCGGCGGCTGTGGCTCGTGCCCGAAGGCGAGAGCGCGAAGGACGGCGCGTATCTGCGCTATCCGTTCGACGACCTGCTGCGACTGATTGCGCTGGAATCGTGGCGGCATCGCGCGATCGTCGTCGGCGAGGACCTCGGCACCGTGCCGCCCGGCTTTAGCGAACGTCTGCAGGAGCACGGCTTGCTGGGTATCCGGGTGCTATGGTTCGAACGTGCTGAGGATGGCGAAGGATTCAAGCCGCCTCGCGAATGGAGCAACGGCGTGACCGCGACGACGACGACCCACGACCTGCCCACTGTCACCGGATGGTGGCGCGGGGAGGATATCGAGTGGCGCTCGAAGATCGGCCAGACGATGGCGCGCGAGGATGGCCGCGATCCCGTCGAGGCCGCGATGGAAGAGCGCGGCGAGGATCGTGCGCATCTGTGGCGCGCGTTTCAGGAAGCGGGCGTCGCGCCTGCCGATGTCGATGCGCCGCCGGTCGATAACGCGCCGGTGGACGAGGCGCTTGCCTTCGTCGGCATGACGCCTGCCCCGCTCGTCACGTATCCGCTCGAAGATTTGCTCGGCCTCGCAGAGCAGCCGAATCTGCCCGGTTCGATCGACGAGCACCCGAACTGGCGGCGCCGACTTGCGCTGCCGGTCGATGAACTGTTTCTCGACGATGCCTTCTGCGATCGCCTTCTCGCCGTGGATTCAGCCCGCAAGCGCGCCGTTCACCCCGATAACTCAGACACCCCAACGCCCGAATCGCCATGACCGTACCGCGCTCCACGCTGAGGCTTCAGCTTCACAAGGACTTCACGTTCGACGACGCCGCCGCGCAAGTGGACTATTTCGCGTCGCTCGGCGTGAGCCATGCGTATGCATCGCCGATCACGACTGCAACATCCGGCTCCACCCACGGTTATGACACCGTGGACTACACGAAGGTCAATCCCGAGCTCGGCGGCGAAGAAGGCCTGCGCCGCTTCGTCGACAAGCTGCGCGCGCACGACATGGGCCTGATCGTCGATGTCGTGCCCAATCATATGGGGGTCGGTGGATCGGAGAATGCGTGGTGGCAGGACATTCTCGAATGGGGCCGCCATGCGGCTCATGCGCGCTTCTTCGATGTCGACTGGCATTCGCCCGACCCGGCTTTGCGCGGCAAGGTGCTCGCACCGTTTCTCGGCGCGGCTTATGGCGAAGAATTGCAGGGCGGCAAGATCAAGCTCGCCTATCGTGCGGATGAAGGGCGTTTCGTCATCGAGTATTACTCCCATGTGTTTCCTGTGTGCCCGGTCGATTACCCTTCCGTGCTTCAGGAAGCGCCCGAACTTGCGCAGCGCTTCAACGGCCTGACGACGCAGCCCGTCGATCAGCCGCGCGCCGCCGAAGCGCGCACGGCCCTCGTGACCATCGCGCAGACCGAGGGCGGCCAGGCCGCGATTGCCGCGGTGCTGGCAGCGCATTCGCCGGAGACGCAGGCGGGACGCGAGCGGCTGCATCGACTTCTCGAACGGCAGCATTACCGGCTGGCGTGGTGGCGCACCGCTGCGGACGAAGTGAACTGGCGGCGCTTCTTCGATGTGAGCACGCTCGGCGGTGTGCGCGTGGAGCGGCCCGAGGTGTTCGAGGCATCGCATGCGCTGATTTTCCGGCTCTTTACCGAAGGCTTGATTGATGGCGTTCGCATCGATCACGTCGATGGTCTCGCGGAGCCGCGCGAGTATTGCCAGCGTCTGCGTGCGCGGCTCGAGGAGCTGTCCACTGAACGTCCGGAGGCGTTGCGCAACGGCGATGGCCATACTTATTTCGTAGTCGAGAAGATTCTTGCGCGTGGTGAACCGCTGCGCCGTGACTGGCAAGTGGATGGCACCACCGGCTACGACTTCATGAACGATGTCGGCGCGTTGCTGCACGATCCGGCGGGCGCGGAGCCGCTGGCCACGTTGTGGGCCGAGATCACCGGCAAGAGCAGTGAATTTGCCGATGAAGCGCTGATCGCGCGGCGCAAGATACTCGCCGAGAACCTGGCGGCGGAACTGGATCGTGTGACGCGTGCGTTGCATCGCATTGCGCGCGATGCGCAGACCACGCGCGACTTCACGTTCACGTCGATTCGACGCGTCGTCGCGGAGCTGGTCGTGCATTTTCCGGTGTATCGAATCTATCCGGTCGGCGGCGTGCGCAGCGCCGACGACGAGCGTTATTTCTCGCAGGCGCTGGAGAAAGCGCGGGCATCGCTCGCTCATGCGGATCACGTGATTCTGGATCAGGTTGCACAATGGCTCGGCGGCAAGCTGTCCGACGATGCCGCGGCGGCCGAGCGTAACGAGCGGAACGACCGGCAGCGCGAGCGTGCTGCGGAGCGCGGTCGCGATCGCGATCGTGATCGCAATCAGGCGCAGGCGGGACAGAATCCGCAGGCATCGACCGGCTCGCAGCGTCGCGCGGCACAGACCTTGTTCTCGCAACTGACGTCGCCTGTGGCGGCGAAGGCGGTCGAGGATACGGCGTGTTATCGCTATGGACGGCTCATTTCGCGCAATGAAGTGGGCGCCGATCCGGGGGAGTTTGCGTTATCGGTCGAGGAGTTTCACAAGGGCAATCGCGAGCGTCTTGCCGACTTTCCGCATGCGATGCTTTGCACCGCGACGCACGATCACAAGCGCGGTGAGGACGTGCGTGCGCGCATTGCTGCATTGAGTGAGATTCCCGGTGAATGGGCCGCGACGCTCAGGGCATGGTCGACGTTGAACACGCCGTTGCGGCGCGGTACGGATGGCGGGCAGGACTGGGCGCCCGGTCCTGCCGCCGAAGCGATGCTGTATCAGACGCTGGTGGGCTGCTGGCCGCTCACGCTTGCCCCGGACGATGAAGCGGGCGTTCAGGAGCTTGCCGAGCGCGTGGCGCAGTGGCAATTGAAGGCTTTGCGAGAGGGCAAGTTGCGCACGAGCTGGTTTGCGCCGGACGAGGCGTATGAGCAGGCGTGCCGTGATTTCCTGTTCGATATTGTTTCGCCGCAGCGGCGTAATGGGTTCTTGCAGGAGTTGTCGGCGTTCGTTGCGCGGATCGGGCCGGTCGGTGCGATCGATAGTTTTCAGCAGACGCTGCTGCGTCTTACGGCGCCTGGAGTGCCGGACCTTTATCAAGGTACGGAGCTTTGGGACTTCAGTCTCGTGGATCCGGACAATCGCCGGCCGGTGGATTATGCGTTGCGTCGGCGGTGGCTTGAAGAGATCGATGAGAAAGGTCCGCCTTCGGAGCAGATGTCCAATTGGCGCGATGGCCGCGTGAAGCTGGGGCTCGTGAGGCGGGCGCTGGCTTTGCGCAAGCATTGTGAGTCGCTGTTTGCTCAAGGGGAGTATTTGCCGCTTGCTGTTCAGGGGGAACATGCGAAGCATGTGATTGCTTATGCGCGGCATGCGGGCAGTGCTTATGCGATTGTCATCGCTACTCGGCTTTCTGCTTCGTTGCTCGGGGGAGCGGTTGAGCGACCGCTCGTGGAGCCTTCTGCTTGGGGCGATACGTGTGTTGTACTGCCTGAGGCGCTGCATTCGCGCGCTTTGTTCGATTGGCTCAGTCCTAATGCGCCTAAGGCCGATGGCGAGCGGCTTTTCTTGCGCGATGCACTTGGTGTTATGCCTGTGGCTTTGCTGGTCGAAGAAGGTGTGCCGGGGTGTGGGTGTGGTTGAGGTTTTTTAGGGCTTCGTATTTCCGTGTCGGTCTATTAGTGCGCCCCTCCCCGGGGCGGGGGTCACTTTCTTTGCTGCTGCAAAGAAAGTAACCAAAGAAAGCAGCTTTTCTTCGAACCGCCCAATGCACAGACTTGCCTGACCACTTCGTAGAAGATCGGTGGCACTCAGCTTGACAAAGCCTTGAATCACCTTCCACGCCCACTGACGACTAACGTCCTCCGAGCCCCTTGGCTCGTCAACACCGACGTACGTCACGTGTCCCGCTCTTAACGTAACCATAACAGCGCGACCGTGCCGGCATGAAGGTAACTGCGACTCGCTTTCAAACTTACTCACTACCGCGATGCGGAAAACAGTCATCCCTGTCAGGCCATAGTACTTTGCGCCCCACTGGTGTTGTCGAGCCAAGGGGCTCGGAGGACGTTAATAGTCATTGAGCGTGGAAGGTGATTCAGGGCTCTGTCAAGCTGAGTGCCGCCGATGTTCTACGAAGTGGTTATGCGTACTGTGCTTTGGGCCCGAAAAGCTGCTTTCTTTGGTTACTTTCTTTGCAGCGGCAAAGAAAGTGACCCCCGCCCCGGGGAGGGGCGAGCTAATAGACCGACACGAACACAAGTTTCCAACGCAACGCAACACAACGCAACGCAACGCAACGCAAGCCTGAACCGCAAGAATCAAAGTGCCGACTCAAACAAGAGCCTCCTCCTCCCGAGGATAAACCCGCACGAGCACGATCCGAGGCCCATTCATTTTCTTGACGACGATATCGAACCGATCGAACGCCACGCGTTGCCCTTCCGACGGCAAGTCGCCAAGCGCATTAATGACGAGCCCCCCGACCGACTCCGCGCGTCCTTCATCGATATCGATCCCCAGCGCGCGCTCCAGCGAAACCACCGGCAACGAACCCTTGCCCATCAACGTTCCATCGTCCATGCGCGACCAGTCCGCATCGCCCTGACGGAATTCATCGTGGATCTGGCCCACCAGCGCGCCCAGCAAGTTATCGAGCGTGATGAAGCCAATCGGCTTCGCCCCCTTTCTCCCGACGATCGCGAAATGCGGCGCACCCTTGCGAAAGCGCCTGAACAACTCCAGCGCCGACAGGTTCGGCGCAACATACTGCACAGGCCGCACATGGCGCGACAGCTTCTCCAGCTTCTCGCCATCCTTGCTGAAGCTGAAGCTGAAGGTCTTGCTCCCGGCATCGCGGGCAAGCAATAAATCCTTCAAGTGAATCATGCCGATGACCCGCTCCCCCGACGCGTCCGCAAACAACGGATAACGGCTAAAGCGATGCCGCGCAATCACCGCGAGATTCTCACGCACCGGTAAATCATTGCGCAGACCGACAAGCTCATGCCCCGGCCGCATCAAATCGGAAACCGTCATGCGGCTGAAATCGAGCGAATGAGCAATGGTGTTCCACTCGTCCGCGTTATACGACGATGCCCCGCCAAGCCGGCGCCCTCGCAAAATCAGCTTGAGTTCGTCAGTCGAGTAATGCGCATCGTGACCATGCTCCGCCGATATGCCAAAAAGCCGCAAAACCAGATTCGCACTGGAATTCAGCACCCAGATGAACGGATACATCAGCCAGTAAAAGCCGTAGAGCGGCGTGGCAAGCCAGAGGCCAACCTGTTCAGCGCGACGGATGGCCCACGACTTAGGGGCAAGCTCGCCAACGACGATATGCAGAAAGGAAATGACCGAGAACGCGAAGAACAGCGAGATGGATTCGACAAGCCGCTCCGATTCCACACCGAGCAGCGTAACGAGCGGATGCAGCAGCGAGGCGAAAGCCGGCTCTCCAATCCATCCGAGCCCGAGCGATGCCAGCGTAATGCCGAGCTGACACGCAGAAAGATAGGCGTCGAGCTGCCCGTGAACCTTCGCGAGCAGCCGGCCCGGCAAGCCGTTGGTTCGGGCAATGGCCTTGACGCGCGTCGCCCTTAACTTAACGAGCCCGAATTCCGCCGCGACGAAAAAACCATTCAGGGCGACGAGCAACAATGCGCCGATCAGCGCGACAACCTGAGCCAAAGCAACTCTCTTCGAAAGTGGAAAGCGTCAGTATATGGGCGACAGGCAATCGAAAGTGAAATTACATCCCGGCAACCGCGATACGCGCCGACAGCACCACCTCCGCGCCATCGACGATATTCGCATGTTCGAACGCGCCGCCATGCGCTTCCGTCACGCGCTTGCATAGCGCGAACGCCCACGCAATGCGCCCGCCCTCGCGCGGCTCGAGCGCCTGCCGTCGCGCGAACGCTTCGAGTGCGTGCGGCAACGATGCATCCGTAAGCGCCTTCGCCGATGCCGTGAATCGCACGTCCGTGCGCCACATGTTGCCCTCGATCGCACTCGACACTTGAACACTCGCATCGCGTGCACTGGCTTCGACGGCGAACGCCATCATGAGCCACAGCATCTGCGTCAGACGTTCGGCATCGCCTTCGACCTGCTCTTCAGCAAGCGGCGATTCGAGCGCGATCGCGACGCCACGCTGACGCGCAATGCTGCCTTTCGCAAGCGACACGCCTTTATCGAGCAATGGGCGGACCGCCACCGGCGCAAGCGACAACGCGAGAGCCTTCGTTTCGGCACGGGTCGTATCGACGGATTGTTCGATCAGCTTCACTTGTTGCTCGACACCCGAACGGATGCCCGCAAGCGCACGTTGCGCCGCGGGGTCCTTAGCGTCGACCTTTCGTTCGAGCACGTAACCCCAGCTATGTATCGCATTGAGCGGTCCACGCAAGTCATGCGACACGACGGACAAGACATGATCTCGCATGAAAAGCGATGCCTCAGCCCGCAAATGCGCAAAGCGCTCGGCCTTCTCCTGCGCCTGGGATGCACCCGTGCACGGCGAAACGATCAGCGTGACGGATTCATTCGAAGGCAGCGCAAGAATCGCGAAGCTGCGCGTCGCCTCGTCCTCGTCGATGGACACCTGTGCACGCCGAATGGCGTTGCCCGCGAGCGCGGCATCCGCAGCTTCGGCAAGCGCGGCTGCAAGCGGCTTGGGTAAGGGCGTTTCGTTCAGCGCGCGGCCAGTCAGTGCGCCGGAGCCGATATCGAAGATATGTGCAAAGGAGGCGTCGGCAGAGAGGCAACGCTGGGCGGCATCGAGCACGAGCACGCCATCGTTTCCTGAAGCGGCCGGATCATTTTGCTGCGCGCCTCCGGGCTCGACCGTACTTGAAAAAGACGTGGTCACGGTTGTTGGTCCTTGCGTATATCGATGTTGCGGTTCATGTCGCCAAGAAACAAAGGCATGGTCAAAGCCCGACCAGATCAATTATATGTGAGCGCCTCACGCGTTTGCGAAGCGTAAAACGCTTGATGCATCGAGTCAGCAAGCACCATGCGTGCCGCCGTGAAGCGCTGTCGCCTCTCGTCTATGCGGTCTAAGACACGAAGCGGCCGATGACGCGCCCGGGCATCGTGCGTCGTCGAACACTTTGTGCTTACAAATGACTATAAGCTGCTTCCCAAGATAGCGCACTGGTCGGCCGGACCTGCAGACAGCATGGCCGCGACGGGGAGTCGTACTCCGATCAGCAAACGCCGCTCTCGGCCACGGTAAGCCTCAATTCAAAAACACCAACCGGTGACACGAGTCCATGAAACGCGCCCGCAGCGTCACGCCGACATTGCTGTCGGTGATCATTCCCGCCTATAACGTCGAGCATTTCATCGCCGCTTCACTCGAGTCGGCACTATCGCAACCGCGCGCGAACGAGATCGAAATCATCGTCATCGACGACGGTTCGACAGACTGCACGCTGGAACGCATCCTCGAAATTCAACGCAGCGAACGCGGGCGAAACATCCAGGTCATTCACCAGGAAAACCGCGGCGTGTCCGCTGCTCGCAATCGAGCGATCGCGCTGGCGTCATCGCCGTTTATCGGCTTTCTCGATTCCGACGATGTCTGGTCCGCCGATTTCACCGCGAAGATCATGCCACTGCTCGACAGGAACGTGGCGGACATCATCGAGTTCAATGTCGGCATCATCAATTCGAATGGCAAGGTCATCGAGCATCTCGAGTTGATTCATCCCGCGACCACCGGCCCGCGCACCTGCGACCTGAACGCGCTGCTAGATTTCGCGCGCGTATATCAGGTCTTTCCTGTGGCGCGCGTCTATAGGCGTGAGTTGTGGAACGGCATCGAGTTTCCCGCAGGCCGCGTGTACGAAGATGCTGCCGCGATTCCGCTCGTCTATTCGCGTGCGCAAACGCTCTACCGCCTGGCCGACGACCTCTATTTTTATCGCCGCCGCGCGGGCAGCATCACGACGAAAGCGTCGCCCTTTACGGTGATGAGTCTCACCACATGCGCCGAAGAAACGCTCGCGCGCTGCAACGGCGGTCCGCAAGATCCTTTCTGGCTCGCGATGTTCCATAAGGTCTTTGCCTATGCCTGCCATGAGGCTGCACGCGTCGATGCACGCGCCTTCGCCGAATCGATGCGAATGATGGAAGCGACTGCGGCGCGCTATCGCGTGTTTGCCGGCAATCGCAGGGATACGCCTTCGGCGCTTCGCTTCCATGCGCGGATCGTCGCGGACCGGCGCTGGTTCCAGACCAAGCGCATGGTGAAGCGCGTACTCGGCAAGGAATTGCGAGCGCCGTCACCGGCGCCGCGCGCCGTCGCCGCCGGCAGCCAATGACAAGAACGAATAACAAAGGACAATACGAGGGCGTGACATGCAGATCTATCCGATAAGGCCCGGCTTCACGGCGGGCGACTGGTTCGAGCTCGCGGTGCAACCAGGCTCGCGCTTTTCCATCGCCATTTATCAGCAGGGCAACGATGAAGACCTGACGAGCATCGGCGGTGTCGCCGTGCAACCGGGCGGCAGCGTGCGTGCCGAGATGAAGAACGGCAGGATCGTGTTTCAATCGCCGGGCGATCTCAGGCCCGTGCGTTTCGATGAGGACTGGCGCTGGCCCGTCGTCACCATCAAGCCGAACCAGGACGCACTCGAAAGCGGCGCGTATGTCGCCATCGCCTATGAAGTCGATGCAAGCGGCGAGCCGCTGACCGATCTCGGACGTCGCGTCGCCGCACACAGGCCCGTTTTTGCAGGCCCGCCCGATAGCGACAGCATGGCGCTCATCATCGCGAGACCACGCAAGCCTTCTGCGGACATCGCGTATATCGTGCCGATCAACACGTACCACGCCTATAACTCGATGGGCGGAGGCTGCTATTACGGCGATCCCATTCATCGCACGCGCGCCCAAACGCGGGTAAGCGTCTTGCGCCCGGGCGGCGGTCTCGGCGCTCAGCTCGGCGAGCCGGCCGACCCGTACGACATGCGTTCGCCGCGTCAGCAATTCACGCACTGGGATGCGAAATTCATTCGCTGGCTGCGCGCTGAAGGCATTGCGTGCGACTTCTATACGGACCACGACCTGCATCGCGGCTCGGACCTCAAGCTCGACGCCTATCGCTGCATGCTGAGCGTCGGACATCACGAGTACTGGAGCAAGGAAATGCGCGAGCGTGTCGCGCGTTTCATCGCCGATGGCGGCAATCTTGCGATCTTCAGCGGCAATACATGCTTTCGCCCGATCGACTATGCTAACGCGCCCATCGACGGCGATTACGCGGTGATGAATCGGCTGGGCGAACAATGGCCGGGGCATGACGAATCCGATCTCATCGGTCTCTCATACGGGTACGGCGGCGGCAAATACGGCGTGTGGAAGCGCTTGCGCGGCGGATGGATCAAGCGCGAACGCGAAGCAATCGGCTTTACCGTGCGCAATGCGGACCACTGGGTCTTCGCAGGCACGGGCTTGCGCAATGGACAAACCTTCGGCGCGGTGGACCGGCTCGTCGGCTATGAAGTCGATGGCGTGCCGCCCAAGTCCAACGGTTTCGTCACGCTCGCGGACACGGTGAGGCTCGAGGGCTGGGACATCGGCGGCATGGGCGCGATGGGCGTATATCGTCCGCCGGGCAACGGCAGCGCGAAACAAGGGCTCGTCTTCAATGGCGGCACGACCGACTGGGCCCGCGTGCTGATGGACAAACACGCCGAAAGCCGGCTCATCGTCGATCAAATCACGCGCAACGTCGTACGCAAGTTCGTCGGCCTGCCGCCGCATTACATCAAGCGTGAGGACGCGATCATCGAGGGCACGCAACGCGCGACACCCAAGATAGCCGACAGCGCGTCGGCCTGAGCGATCGTCCGCGGAGCCGCCCTGCTCCGCGGTCGTTTTTCCCGCACAGCACATCGCGCGGCGAATTTGCGTGTGCCAACCCACTGAAGATTTATTTTTTCTCGGGTTTAATGCTCGCTGCGGACGCGTCGCGTCATCTCCGGCGCCTCAAATTGGCCCGCACTGGCGCGCAGTCAGTCCAGCGTTGCATCACCTCTCGCAATGCCCTTATCGCGCATCCGCTGTCAGGCCAAGGCACGGACGCTTTACCCTCCCTGGCCTTGCGCCTCTGTCATGCCGAGATAACGCTTGACGAAACTATTCGTCGCGGGCGTTGTCATGGAATTGCCCGGCTAAAGGGCAAACATGCAGAAGGCAGCATTTTTTGCGTCATCGACATCAGGGCAGCACTTCAAGTCGGGAAAAACCGCTCAATGGCATCTTTTCGAAAGAACTTCACCATTCTGATGACGTTGCAGGTATCGACCTACCTTGCACCGCTTTTGACGCTGCCGTGGCTGGCACGCGTCCTCGGCCCGAGCGAATATGGACGGCTCTCGTTTGCCATGGCTTTTACGGCGTATTTCATCACGCTGACCAACTACAGCTTCTCGCTCACTGCCACACCCAAGATTTCGATCAACCGTGATAACCGCGCGCTTCGCTCAAAGATGTTCTGGGAGACGATGTACGCGCAGATAGCACTGTCGGTCGCCGGCTTCATCGTGCTGCTGCTGCTCACGTTCATCGTGCCGATGCTTGCGGAGAACAGGTCGCTTCTGCTTGTCGGCTTCGGCATGGCGATCGGCTCGATGCTCATTCCTACGTGGTATTTCCAGGGCGTCGAAGACCTGGGTGTCATTAGTGCAATCGTGTTCGTGGGCCGCGCGCTCAGCATTCCCGCGATGTATCTCTTCGTGCGCCATCACGACGACGTCAACAACGCAATGCTGGTCAATACGCTCGTGCCGCTCTTGTCGGGCATCGCGATCTGCGTCTATCTGTATTTCCGGCGCGAGCTCGATTTCGTTCATGTGTCGTTCAAGACCATCATCGAACGGCTGAAGGACGGCTGGAGCGTCTTTATGGCGACATCGCTCGTCGATATCTACGCGTCGAGCAACATCGTCTTGCTGACCTTCATCGCGGGCAATGTGGCGGGCGGATACTTCGCCGCCGGCGACAAGCTGATTCGCGCGGCGCTGAACATGCTGCGGCCGCTCAAGACAGCCGCTTATCCGCGTGTGAGCTTTTTGATGCACCATGCACGCGATGATGCATTCGCGTTCCTGCGAAAGATGTTCGTGGTGCAAGGCGCGATCGTATCGATCATCTCCGTGTGCATTTTCTTCGGCGCACCGCTCGCGGTGAAGCTGCTTTACGGGCCGCAATTCGGACCCACGGTGGATGTCCTTCGGTGGATGGCCTTCGTTCCGCTGATGTCCGGCCTTGCCGATCTCTTCGGCGTTCAGACGATGCTTCCGCTGGGCATGAAATCGCACTTCAGCCGCGTGCTGATTGGCTCCGCGATCCTCAACTTCGCATTGCTCGCGGTGTTGGCGACGCTCTTTCACGAGCAAGGTGCAGCGGCGACAGTGCTGATCGTCGAAACGGCTATCGCGGCAGCAATGGCTTTCACGCTGCATCTCGAAGGCGTGCCGTTGCTCAAGCGTCAGCGTCCGATCACGGAAGGCGCCAATTGAAGACCTCTGGCGCGTTTCGTGCTGCTGGACGTACAGACGTACTCTCTTCGCGCTCCGACGCCGTTCGGAACGTCCGTGCATAAAGCCCTCAAATCGAATACGGCCGCTCTTTAGCAGCGGCCTTGGCGCGTCTGCTTGCTTCGCTACTCCCGAAGTCGCAGCCGTGTATGTGTGGTGGCGCACGGACGGGCCATGGTTCGGGGTTTATGGTACTAGGTAAGAATACTTATTGTGAGCTGCGGCATGAAACCAGACGACCTATCATTTGAACGTGTGCAGAAGCTGGTCGAGCGCGCAGAGAACCTGCGCATGCAATCGGCTGCCATTCCGGTCAAGGATTTGAGGGTGCTCCTCGAAGTGTGCGAGGTCGCCTTCTCGCAACAGGCGAACGCCAAGACCGAACCCGAAGTCAACTGACTTCGTCGGCACGGCCAGAGCACAGCGTCGATCTTGCCGCGCATGTCGGCTTGAGGCGCAACGGCAAGTCACATGTATGGACTTTCAGTGCCGGCTCTCGTCACGCGAATAGGTGCGCTCGTCGAAGCACGCGCTGTCTCTCGACAGGATGGCGCGGGCTTTCATCGCCCGGCCGAATGTCCGGTCTCTTCCGGACTGATCGACGCACCGCGCCATAGTCAATCAAGCGGCAAATACGAGACGTGTTAATCGAACGATAGACATCGCTTTCGATTAATGATGCTGCGCGTCCGCTCTAATTCCTTGTGTTCTGCTTTCAACGTGTATTCGCGCACAGTCCCGCCAGGCTTAGCTCGGGGATATGTGTGCTACCAACTATTGACAGGACCGGCCCGCGCCTATTCTCCATTGCGAGTGCAACGGGGTGCACGGCAATACACTAAAAGAAGAGTCCGGGAATGAAAGAGATCGTCCACATAACCGAGGCGTTCGGTGGCGGGGTGCTGTCCATGCTGACGCAACTGTCGAACCGCGCAGCGGCAGCAGGAATCAGTGTGACGATCCTTCATTCGATCCGTCCGGAAAGTCCCGCGAATTTCGCAAGGCTCTTTCATCCGGCAGTCCAGCTCGTGCACGTGAACATGTGCCGCGAAGTGCACCCCGCGAAGGACTGGGCGGGACTATGGAATCTCGTGCGCGCGCTTCGTCGTTGCAATCCCTCCGTGGTGCATCTTCATTCATCGAAGGCAGGCGTGCTGGGCCGCGCGGCGGCACGCATCGCGACGCCGGATGCGCGCGTGTTCTATTCCCCTCATGGCCTGTCCTTCCTGCGGCGCGATGTGTCGTCCGCCAGGCAGTTGGCTTACCTGAACTTCGAACGTATCGCAGCGCGCATGGGCGGCACTATCGTTGCGTGTTCGGCGAGTGAGTTGCAGGAAATTGAAAGCAAGGTCAATCCACGCAGTGCAATGTTAATCGAGAACGGCGTCGACGTACCGGAGATACCGACGCGCATCGAGAAGGCCGACGATCGCATCGTGATCGGCATGAGCGGGCGCGCGTCGTATCAGAAGAACCACGAAGCATTCGCTACGCTTGCCGCAGACTTACGAACACACTCTGCCAGCTTCTCGTGGATAGGCGGCAATCCCGACGAATTGCCCCAGGAAACGCGCCGCGCGGTTGCATGCAGCGGATGGGTCACGCGCGATCGTGCGCTTGAACTGACTGCGCAGCTCGATGTCTATGTGCAGACATCGCGCTGGGAAGGCATGCCCATCGCGCTCATCGAAGCACAGGTCGCCGGCATTCCCGCTGTCGTCACGGATGTCGTCGGCAATCGCGATGTCGTGAGGCATGGCGTGACGGGCTTCGTTGCGAAGAGCATCGAAGAGATGCGGACATACATCGCCCGTCTGCGCGACGATGCCGCATTGCGTGCGCGCATGGGCGCTGCCGCGCGGCACTCTGCAATTACGCGCTTCTCGATGGATACGATCTTCCGTCAATGGCTTGCGATCTACGAAACAGGCTACGAAGCGGAATCCGACAAGCCCGTGCGCGAACCACTCGGCGCAAACGAAGTCGCATCGTATGAAGCCCGGCCGGACTCACAGTTTTAATCCGCAATCCATGGATACTTCAATCGCAACCAGCAAGCTCGTCTACAACGGGCGATTCACGAGCCAGAAGACGACAGGCGTGCAACGTGTCGCGCGCGAACTCGTCGCTGCGCTCATGAAGCTGCCGGAAGGGGCGCATGTGACGCTCGCCGTGCCTCCGCAGTCCGGACTGATGCCGGTCGACGGCGTGCCTACCGTGAAGCTCGGATTCGGCAAGGGCGTGGTGTGGGAGCAGTTCGTGCTGCCGCTCTTCGCGGGGCGTTCGCGCATCGTCAACCTGAGTAACTCGGGCTCGATCTTCCGCTCCAACCAGATCATCTACATGCACGATGCCGCGGTGTTCGACACACCCGCGCATTTCTCGTGGAAGTTCCGCATGTGGTATCGCGTGATGTTCTGGATTCTTGCGCGCACGTCGAGCTGCGTGCTGACGAACTCGAAGTTCTCGCGCGACCGGCTTGCGCATCATGTGGGCGTGAAGCCCGAGCGCATCGGTGTGGTCCCGCTTGCTGCGGATCATCTCGATCATGTCGTGCCCGATGTCTCGGTTATCGGGGAATTAAATCTCAAGGTCAATCGTTACGTCCTTGCAGTAAGCAGTATGAATCCGACAAAGAATTTCAAGCGGCTGGTCGAGGCGTTCATGCGTCTGAACGATCCTTCAATCGACCTTGTCATCGTCGGTATGAAGAATGCAGCGATCTTCGGCAAGGCACACGACCTGTCGAGCGCGCCCAACATCAAGGAAGCGGGTTATGTGAGCGACGAAAAACTCAAGGCGCTGTATCAGCATGCCGCGTGTTTTCTGTATCCGTCCATCTATGAAGGCTTCGGCATTCCTCCGCTGGAGGCAATGCGCAACGGATGCCCCACGCTGGTCGGACGCGCTGCGGCGCTTCCGGAAGCATGCGGCGACGCGTCGATCTATTGCGATCCATATTCGGTCGATGACATGGCAACAAAGCTGCGCGAACTGCTCGATTCGCCTAAGCTAAGCGAAGAACTCAGGCGCCGTGGACTCGCGCACGCCGAGCGCTATCGCTGGACGGAAAGTGCGCGGCTGCTGATGCAATTCATCAACAAGCAGTGAATACGCGCACGGCGCGCGCTGTTAGGGGAGAAAGCCGGTGAACGTTGGAATCTATTGCGACTCGGGCATCAATGGTGGGCATGAAGAAATGCTCAAGCGATTCATGCTCGCGCTCATCACGAGCGGAAATGTACAAACGCTGCACATCCTCGTGCCGAGGAGCAATGCGGCGCTGCATCGCTATGTGAGCGATCTGGCTCGCCACAATGCGAAGGTGCGCATGGTGAGCCTGTCCTACACCGCTGAATCGATACGCGGCGATCTGTTCGCGCTGTTCCGCGCGATCCGTTCGACGGCTGCGACGCTGCGCACGCTGCAACTCTCGAAGCTGTTGATCGCGCAGGGCACGATCGTATCGGGCATCGCAGGGCTGTTCGCCGCGCGTTATGCGCGTGTGCGTGCATTGAGCTACCTGCCGCTCGTCGATGACGGCCCGGCCAGCGAGAGCGCAACCGAGAAGGTCAAGTGGCTCGTGAAGCGCGTGATGTATCGGATGCCTGATGAATTCGTGACGCTCAACGAACATCTGCGTGGCAAACTGCGCACGCTCGCGCCCCATGCGCGAACGATGATTCTCGAGAACTATGTCGATGACCGCTTCAGCCGCTCGATGCTCACGAAGTCAGCGGCGCGCGCATCGCTCGGCTTGCCCGATGATGGCACCACGGTCATCGCGCATATCGGCCGTATCAACTTCAAGCAGAAGCGTCAGGACTTCCTGCTCGAAGCGATCGAGCGCCATCCGCAAGCGTTCAAGCGGACCATCGTGCTGATCGTCGGTGAAGGCGCGGATGCGTCGAGGCTCGCGGCCATGGTCGATGCAAGTCCGACGCTGACTGCGTGCGTGCGCATCGTCGGCCCGAAGAGCGACGTGCTGCCGTATATCGTTGCAAGCGATACGCTCGTGCTGCCTTCGGCTTTCGAAGGCGTGCCGCTCGTCATGATCGAAGCGGTGCTGGCGGAGCGGCCGATCGTCGTGTCGCGCATTTGCGGGCTCGATTCGTATCTGCCCGATGCGCTGCTTTTTCCGCCCGGCGATCACGACGCTTTCGTCGAGCGTATCTTCGCGGCGCGCGATGTGCCGATGACTGCGCTCACCGGCGACTTCCGCCGCCGCTTCTCGCGCGAAGTCTTCGACGCACAGGCGCAGAACGTGATGATGTCGACGACGCCATCGCGGGGCGCGTACGATCCGGGATCGCCGCAACCTTCGGATCTGCTCGCGAAGTAAGTTCATGCGCCACGCGAGCGGCGATGCTTGCGTGGGGCATCGGCAGACGCCTCATCCTCTTTCCCGCTCCGTTCTACAATGCTGGTTTCGACCATCGGCAACACGCCGTGCAACCAGGGAGCAAACATGTCGACAGTCACGACCGATTCCGGTCTCAAGTATGAAGACGTCACCGTCGGCGAAGGCGCCGAAGCCGTCGCGGGAAAGACGGTCAGCGTGCATTACACCGGCTGGCTGACCGACGGCCAGAAGTTCGATTCGAGCAAGGACCGCAACGAACCCTTCGCATTCGTGCTCGGCGGCGGCATGGTCATCAAGGGCTGGGATGAAGGCGTGCAGGGCATGAAGGTCGGCGGCGTGCGCCGTCTCACCATCCCGCCGCAACTCGGCTATGGCGTGCGCGGCGCAGGCGGCGTGATCCCGCCGAACGCCACGCTCGTCTTCGAAGTGGAACTGCTCGACGTCTGAGGCGCACGTGAGCGCGCCGCTGCCCTCCTCGACGCCCACCGTCTCGCTGCGCCGCTATGAAGCGGTGCAGGCGTCGGACGAGCACGACTTCCATCAGATCGTGCTCGGCTTCGACGGCTCGATGGGCATGGCGGTGGAAGGCAGCGAATCGCAGATCGACCGTCATCGCGCGTGGATCATTCCGGCCGGCGCGCGTCACGAATACTGGGCCGAAGGCGCGAATCGCCAGCTCGTGCTGGACTTGCCCGCGGCGTCGGTAGCGGTGCCGGCGCGCTTCTTCGAACGCGCTCGCACCATCGAGCTCGACGCCCGCATCACGCAGCTCGTCGCGCACGTGGCGACGAGTGCGAACATCGACGACATCACGCTGCCGCGGCGCTTAGCATGGCAAGCGGCCACGCGTCTATGCGGCGCGTTGATGGCCGATGCCGGCGCTTCGCTCGCCGATGAACTGCGCGGACTCGACTTCGCCCGCATCGACCGATGGCTGCGCGCGCATCTTTCCGAGCCGCTGCGCGTGGCCGATCTCGCCGCGCATTGCGGCTTCGGCATGCGGCGCTTTCATCAACTGTTCAACGAAGCGTTCGGCGAGACGCCGCATCGCTATCTGCTTCGCTTGCGGCTCGATACCGCGCTCGCGCTACTTGCCGATCCGCGCATCGCACTGAGCGATATCGCGCTCGATGTCGGCTTCGCCGATCAAAGCGCATTCACGCATGCGTTCTCGAAACGCTTCGGCATTGCGCCGGGACAATGGCGCAACAGCGGGCTCGTGCGCGCGCAATAGATACAACCGACGCAAACGACGCAACCGACCCGACAGACGCAAAAAAGCCCGCTCGTCTCATCGACGCAGCGGGCTTCATCGAAGCCGCCAGCAGCTTACTCCACCGACAGTTGCAAGTGCAGTTGCGAGCGCGCCGCACCGCCTTCGAGCGCTTCGCCCGCGATATCGCGATCCGTTTGCTCTTGCGGCGCAAGACGCGCGGTCTCGATGCGATCAAGGTAATCGGTCGTGACATCGCCGGTGATGTAATTGCCGTCGAAGCACGACGCCTCGAACTCCTTCAACGCCGGATTGATATCGCGCACGGCGCTCTTCAGGTCTTCAACGTCCTGATACACGAGATAGTCCGCGCCGATCATGCGCGCCACTTCTTCGTCGCTGCGGCCATGCGCGACGAGTTCGCCGCGCGTCGGCATGTCGATGCCGTACACGTTCGGGAACTTCACCGGCGGCGCAGCGGACGCGAAAATGACCTTGTTCGCGCCGGCATCGCGCGCCATCTGCACGATTTCATGCGATGTCGTGCCGCGCACGATCGAATCGTCGACGATCAGCACGTTCTTGCCCTTGAACTCGATGCCCATTGCGTTCAGCTTCTGGCGCACCGACTTCTTGCGCACCGCCTGACCGGGCATGATGAACGTGCGCCCCACGTAGCGGTTCTTGAAGAAACCTTCGCGATACTCGACGCCGAGCTTGGCCGCCACCTGCATCGCGGCGGGGCGCGACGAATCGGGAATCGGCATGACGACGTCGATCGGCACGTCGGGCAGGACGCGCTTGATCTTCTCGGCGAGATAGTCGCCCATGCGCAGACGCGCGTTATAGACCGGTACGCCATCGAGGCACGAATCCGGACGCGCGAGATAGACCAGTTCGAAGATGCAGGGATTCAGCACCGGCTTTTCAGCGCACTGGTGGCTGTGCAGATTGCCTTCGGCGTCGATGAAAATCGCTTCGCCCGGCTCGATATCGCGCACGAATTCGAAGCCGATACCCTCGATCGCCACCGACTCCGACGCCACCATCCACTCGACGCCCGTCGACGTTTCCAGCTTGCCGAGCACGAGCGGGCGAATGCCGAACGGATCGCGGAACGCGACGAGGCCGTAACCCGCGATCAGCGAAACGATCGCATACGAGCCCTTCACGCGGCGATGCACGCCCGCGACCGCTTTCCACAACGCGGCGGCGTCGAGCTGCAGGCCGGAACTCGCCAGTTGCAGTTCGTGCGCGAAGACGTTGAGCAGCACTTCGGTATCGGATGCGGTGTTGATGTGCCGGCGATCGATCCGGAACATCTCGTCCTTCAACTGCATCCAGTTCGTCAGATTGCCGTTGTGCGCGAGGATGATGCCGAACGGCGCGTTGACGTAGAACGGCTGCGCTTCTTCCTCGTTCGACGCCGAACCGGCCGTCGGATAGCGCACCTGACCGATGCCGACCGTGCCCGGCAGGCTGCGCATGTTGCGCGTGCGGAACACGTCGCGCACCATGCCGTTGGCCTTGTGCATGTGGAAGTTGTTGCCGTTGGCCGTGGCGATGCCCGCCGCGTCCTGACCGCGATGCTGCAACAGCAGCAAGGCGTCATAGATGACCTGATTGACAGGGCTCTGGGAAACTACACCTACGATGCCGCACATGGCATGGTCCTTCAAAGAGTCGAAACGGGGTCGAAAGGCGTGCCGCCTGCGCGCATCGCCCCGATTCGTGCAAGCCGAATCAGCGGCGACGCAGCCTGGCGTCGCGCGTTCCTCGTGTAGCCAGCCGTTCGTCTATTGTGCGGCGTTTCGCGCCGGATCGCCCGAATCGGGGGCGACGTGCACATACGCGGCGAGCGTATCGGGAAGCAGCGGTTTCAGTTCACGCACGCCCTGCTCGACCGTCGGCCGGAGCAGCGCGTTGCGCCAGAATTCCTTCTGCGGCAATTCGGTCAAGCCGGCAAGGGCGACCAGAATCACCACGAGTATCGCGCCTCTGGCGAGGCCGAACAGCAAGCCCAGCGAGCGGTCCACGCCGCGCAGGCCGGTGACCTCCGTGATGCGCGTCAGGAGCGCCGACAGGACACTCGACAGCAGCAGCACCGCGCCCACCACCAGCAGAAACGCGATAAGCCATTGCGTCAGCGCGCCGCCGGGCCATGTCGACGGGATATACGGCACGACCACGCCGACGAAGCGGCTCGCGATCAGTATCGCAGCGATCCACCCCACCAGTCCAAACGCCTCGGCGAGCAAGCCGCGCCACATGCCGCGCAGGGCCGACAAGCCGATCACCGCCATTACCGCGTAGTCGAAGCTCGTGAACATCGGCGCTTAGTTCGACGCCGGCCGCTTGCCGCCGGCGAGTCCCGCCTGGCGCACCTTCACCAGCGCAGCCGACGCCGCCGCGCGATCCGGAAACGGTCCCGCGCGCAGCAGCGAGCGCGACGATCCGTCCGGCTGCTGGCGATGCTCGACATATGCGGGCACGCCCGCGGCTTTCAACTTGTGGACCCAGTTCTGCGCGGCGGTTTCATCATCGAATGTGCCGATCTGCAGCACGAAGCGGCTGCCTGCAGGAGACGACGGCGTGTTCGCGGCAGCGGATGCAGTACTCGACGTGCTGTCCGTATCCGCTGCCTGCTCGGCGGCGTGCGGCTTCACGGCCGGCTTTGCGGCCACGGCGGGCGCCGATTCCGGCCGTGCCTCCGGCTTCGCTTCGGGCCTGGCCTGCGCAACGGGCGCGGACGCCTGCGTCTGCGTCTGCGTCTTTTGCGCCTGCGCTGCCGCTGGCGCGGAGTCCGTAGCCGGGCCGTCATGTGCGACGCCCGCCTGGGTATCGGCGTCTTGCGCGTCGCGCGATGGCTTCGCGGCCGGCGCGGCACGGCTCGGGATGTCGATGGAAATGTCGTCGGTGACGGGCTTCGGGCGCGAATCCAGCACCATCGGCAGGACGATGACCGCCGCGAGCACCAGCGCGATCGCGCCGACCAGCCGGCGACGCGCGCGCTGTTTCTCAGGCAGGGTCGGGTCGAGCATCATCGCGTCGGCGTCCGTACGCTCGGAGCGGCGCGTGCGGCGTTCCGTGCGCACGGTGTGACGTGAGCCGCGCGGGGAATCGGAGTATGCGTCGCTCGCCGCGCGTGCGTCGTCTTTCTTGCCGAACGAGAAAAGTCCCATGTATGGCTTGGTGCGTGATGCTTGGACGCCGGCCTGGCCGACCGTCTCAGTGATGCTGCGATTTGCGGTAGGCCATGACGCCAGCCACCGTATAGAAACTGCCGAAAACGACGATTCTATCATTTTCGGACGCCCGGCTTAACGCATCTCGAAAAGCGTCGGCAGGGGTATCGAAGCGTGCAACGCTGCTGTCGGGACCTTCGCTGACACCGGCCTCGCGCAGCGCCGCTTCGAGCCGCTCCGCCGATGCCGCGCGCGGCGTCGGCAAGGCGGTCACGTTCCAGTGGTCGATCTCGCCCCGGAACTGGCGGATGACGCCGTCGATATCCTTGTCGTTCATCGCGCCGAAGACCGCGTAGGTGTACGGGAAGTAGCCCATGTTGCCGAGGTTTTGCGCGAGCACGGCGGCGGCGTGCGGATTGTGGGCGACATCGAGGATGATCTGCGGCTTGCCCGGCAGCACCTGGAATCGTCCGGGCAATTCGACGTTCGCGAGTCCGAGGCGAATGTCCTGCGCCGACACCGGCAGCCGGTCGCGCAACGCTTCGAGCGCGGCCAGCGCCGCCGACGTGTTGATGAGCTGATTCGCGCCACGCAGCGCCGGATAGGCGAGCGCCGCGCGCCGCTGCGTGCGCCCGATATAGCTCCATTGCTGCCGTTCGTTGCCCGGCTGAGCCTCGTAGCGAAAATCGCGGCCGACGAGCCACAAGTCCGCGCCGATGGACTCGGCGTGATCGATCAGCGTCTGCGGCGGCGAGGGATCGCCGCACACCGCAGGTTTGCCGGAACGGAAGATGCCCGCTTTCTCGAACGCGATCTTCTCGCGCGTATCGCCGAGATAGTCCGTATGGTCGATGTCGATGCTCGTAATCACCGCGCAATCCGTATCGACGATATTGACCGCGTCCAGCCGTCCGCCGAGCCCGACTTCGAGAATCACCGCATCCAGCCCCCGCGACGCGAAGAGATGCAGGATCGCGAGCGTCGTGAATTCGAAGTAGGTCAGCGAAACCGGCTCGGGCAGGCTCGCCCGTGCTTTCTCGACGGCTTCGAAATGCTCGAGCAGTTCGGCGTCGCCGGCCTCGGCGCCGTCGATCCGCGCGCGCTCGTTGAACGCGAGCAGATGCGGCGACGTATGGCAGCCCACGCGATACCCCGCGCGCAGCAGGATGGTTTCGAGGATCGCGCAGGTCGAGCCCTTGCCGTTCGTGCCGCCCACGGTAATGACCGGGCAGTCGAACGTGAGCCCGAGCGCGTCCTTGACAAAGCCGATCCGCGTCAGACCCATGTCGATTCCGACAGGATGCGCCGCCTCCAGATGGGCGAGCCACGCGTCGAGTGTGGGGAAAGTGTTCATTTTCGAGATGGAGAAAGCAAAAACGCCGCGCGGAACCTCGCGGGTTCACGCGCGGCGCGGCGCTGAACGAAAGCGGCCTCAGGCGACGGAATCGGCGGGCTGCCGCGTCATCAGCGCCATCAACTGCGCAATTTCTTCACGCATCTTCCGGCGATCGATGATCATGTCGACCGCGCCCTTCTGCAACAGGAATTCGGCGCGCTGGAAGCCTTCCGGCAGCTTCTCGCGCACGGTCTGCTCGATCACGCGCGGGCCCGCGAAGCCGATCAGCGCCTTCGGCTCGGCGATTACCACATCGCCCAGGAACGCGAAGCTCGCGGACACGCCGCCCATCGTCGGATCGGTCAGGACGGAGATGAACGGCAGCCTGGCCTCGGACAGCTTGGTCAGCAGGGCGGTGGTCTTCGCCATCTGCATCAGCGAGAGCAGGCTTTCCTGCATGCGCGCGCCGCCCGACGCCGTGAAGCAGATGAACGGCACGTTCTGCTCGAGCGCATTGCGCGCGCCACGCACGAAGCGCTCGCCGACGACCGAGCCCATCGAGCCGCCCATGAACGAGAATTCGAAGCACGCGACCACGCACGGCAGCGTATGGATGGCGCCGCCCATGACGACCATCGCGTCGGTTTCGTCGGTGTCTTCCATCGCCTCTTTCAGGCGATCCGGGTACTTGCGGCTGTCCTTGAACTTGAGGGCGTCGACCGGAACGACTTCCTGGCCGATTTCGTAGCGGCCTTCCGGGTCGAGCAGGCGGTCGAGCCGCTCGCGCGCGCCGATACGCATGTGATGACTGCACTTCGGGCAAACATGCAGATTCGCCTCGACGTCGTTGCGGTACAGCACCGCCTCGCACGACGGACACTTCACCCAGAGGCCCTCTGGAATGCCCTTGCGGCTCTTGGGGTCGGTTTGCTTGATCTTGGGCGGCAGCAGTTTGTCGAGCCAGCTCATCGTTTTTCCTTGACTGTTCGGGGGCCGCGGCGCGCGAGTCGCGCGCGCGGCGGCGAAAATTACCTGGCGGAGTCGAGCGCCGTGCGGATGTCCGCGATGAAGCTCGTCAGCGAGCCCGCGGCCGTTTCGGGCGACGCCTCTTCGAGCAACTGCACGAGCCGGCTGCCGATGACGACGGCATCCGCGACTTCGGCCACGGCGCGGGCGGTCTGGGCGTCGCGAATGCCGAAACCGACGCCGATCGGCAGGGGCACATGCGACTTGATGGCCGGGATTTTACTCGCGATGCGGGAAACGTCCAGATTTGCTGCGCCGGTCACGCCGGTGAGCGACACGTAGTAGACGTAGCCGCTCGCAATTTTGCCGACCGCCGCGATGCGCTCGTCCGTCGACGTGGGCGCGAGCAGGAAGATCGGATCGATGCCGGCGGCGCGCATCGTCGCGCTGAAGTCTTCCGATTCCTCGGGCGGATAATCGACGACCAGCACGCCGTCCACGCCCGCCTGTTTGGCGGCTTGCGCGAACGCTTCGGCGCCCATGCGCTCGATCGGGTTCGCATAGCCCATCAGCACGACGGGCGTCGTGTCGTCGGTTTCGCGAAAGCGCGCGACGTCGGCGAGCACGCGCTTCAGCGTCACGCCGCGCGCCAGTGCGCGCTCAGACGAACGCTGGATAACGGGGCCATCGGCCATCGGGTCGGAGAACGGTACGCCCAGTTCGATGACGTCCGCGCCGCCCTTCGCGAGCGCGTGCATGAACTCGACGGTCTGTTCCGGGTTCGGATCGCCCGCGGTGATGAACGGGATCAGCCCTTTCCTGCCTTGCGCGGCAAGCGCCGCGAACGTGTTCTTGATACGGGACATGGGAATTCTCGAAGTCGTATTCGGTAGGCGTCGATGGACGCAGTCAGCGACGTTATTCGGCGGCTGGCGCTTCGGCGGCAAGCGCAACGGCAGCGGGCTGGACGGGCACCGCGCGCGCCTGCGCGATGCGGGCGTCCGCGATCGCGCAGTAATCGGCGTTGATTTCGTAACCCGTGAAGAGGCGTCCGTGGCGCGCGCACGCAACTGCCGTCGTGCCGCTGCCCATGAACGGATCGAGCACGCGGCCGCCCGGCGGACAACTCGCCAGCACCATGCGTTCGACGATTTCCAGCGGCTTTTGCGTCGGATGATCGACGCGCTCCGCATGCTGCCGGTGCAGCCGCGATACCGACCAGACGTCCTTCGGGTTATAGCCCAGCTCGAGCCATTTGCTGCCTTCGAAGATCTTGCGCGAGCGCGCCTTCTTCGTCACTGCGTCGTAAGGGATGCGCACCGGATCGAGATCGAAGTAATAGTCCCTCGATACCGCGAAATAACCGATGTTGTCGTGCACCGACGTGTACTTGCGCGTGGTCCCGCCCATGCTCGGCACGCGCCGGTCCCAGACGATCTCGTTGACCATCGTCATCCGGCGCTTCAGGAACACGAACAGTTCCGGCGAGTATTGCCAGGTGCAGAAGATATAAAGCGAGCCGCTCTTCTTGAGCTTCGGAATCGCCATGTCCAGCCAGCGATACGTCCACTCCAGAAAGGCGTCGCCCGACAACATGTCCGAGTCGTTCCCGTAATCCTTGCCCAGTCCGTAGGGCGGATCGGCGACGATCAGATCGATCGACGCATCGGGAATGCTCGCGGCATCGGCCAGGAAATCGCGGTTGCGAATGTCGATGCCGGCGCCTTGCAGCGCGCCGGCGGACAACGGTTCGTCGATGACAGTGCGCATCTGCGGCTTAGAACTGAATGCCCGATCGCTCCGCGACCGTGTGCATGTCCTTGTCGCCGCGGCCGGACAGGTTGACGAGCAGCACCTTGTCGCGCGGCAGCGTCTTCGCGAGCTTCGCGCCGTAGGCAAGCGCGTGGCTCGATTCCAGCGCCGGAATGATGCCCTCGATACGGCAGCAGTCGTGGAACGCCTTTAGCGCTTCGTCGTCCGTGATGCCGACGTACTCGGCGCGGCCCGCATCCTTGAGCCACGCGTGCTCGGGACCGACGCCCGGATAATCCAGCCCCGCCGACACCGAATGCGTCTCGATGATCTGGCCGTTGTCGTCCTGCAGCAGGTAGGTGCGGTTGCCGTGCAGGACGCCGGGACTGCCGCCCATCAACGAGGCCGCGTGACGGCCCGTGTCGATGCCGTCGCCCGCCGCCTCGACGCCGATCAGCCGCACGTCCTTGTCTTCGATATACGGATAGAAGATGCCCATCGCGTTCGATCCGCCGCCCACGCACGCGATCACCGCGTCCGGCTGACGGCCCGCCATCTCGGGCATCTGCACGCGGCATTCGTCGCCGATCACGCGCTGGAAGTCGCGCACCATCATCGGATAAGGATGCGGTCCCGCCACCGTGCCGATGATGTAAAACGTGTTTTCGACGTTCGTGACCCAGTCGCGCATGGCTTCGTTGAGCGCGTCCTTCAGCGTGCGCGAGCCGGACTCGACCGGCACGACGGTCGCGCCCAGCAGCTTCATGCGATAGACGTTCGCCGCTTGCCGCCGCACGTCTTCCGCGCCCATATAGACGACACATTCCATCCCGAAACGCGCCGCGATGGTCGCTGTCGCGACGCCGTGCTGGCCCGCGCCGGTCTCGGCGATCACGCGCGGCTTGCCCATCTTGCGCGCGAGCAGCGCCTGGCCGATCACGTTGTTGACCTTGTGCGCGCCCGTGTGATTCAGGTCTTCCCGCTTCAGATAAAGCTGCGCGCCGCCAAGCATGTCGCTCCAGCGTTTTGCGTGATAGATCGGGGAAGGACGGCCGACGTAATGCTTCAGTTCGTAGTCGTATTCGGCCTGGAACTCGGGGTCCTGGCGGGCCGCGTCATAGGCGCGGCGCAGTTCGTCGAGTGCATGAATGAGCGTTTCGGAAACGAATACGCCGCCATACTGGCCGAAATGGCCTCTTTCGTCAGGCAAGTTGTACATTGCGTCACTCTCTCGGTGGCGGGCCGACAGTTCGGGTCAGCGCCGCGTTCGGAATCAGCCGGCGTCCGCTTCGCGCACCGCGCGCACGAACGCCGTCATTCGGGCGGGATCTTTCACGCCCTTCGCGCCCGGCACTTCGATGCCGCTGGAGACATCGACCGCGAACGGGCGCACGCGCCGGATGGCGTCACTGACGTTTTGCGTGTTCAACCCACCACTCAAAACGGCCCGATGCCCGAGATCTGTTGGGATAAGTGACCAATCGAATACCTTTCCGCCGCCGCCGAAGCCCTCGACGAGCGCGTCGAGCAGAATGCCGCCTGCGGCTGCATATTTAAGCGACGATTCTACCAAATCGCTTGCGGCCGCATCAGGCCCGACACGCACTGCGCGCCAATAGGGCAAACCCGCAATCGCGGCGAGTTCGGCGCATCGTTCCGGCGTTTCGTCGCCGTGAAACTGCAGGAGCGAAAGCGGCACGCTGGATGTGACTTCCTCGATCCATTCTGGCGTCGCGTTGACGAACAGGCCGACTGCGGCCACTAGCGGCGGCACGTGCCGCGCGAGATCGACGGCCTGCGAAACGCTCACCGAACGGGGGCTCGGCGGGTAGAAGACGAAACCCACCGCGTCCGCGCCGAGCGCGACGGCGTGCTTCACGTCGTCCGCGCGCGAAAGCCCGCAGAGCTTGACTCTCGTTCTATGCAAATCCTGGTTACTCATGTCTGATCGGCCCAGATGGCGCTCCACGGCATGCTCGCGGTATGCGGCGGCGGCACTCCGAAGCGTTCGGGATAGCCGACTGCCGCCAGATAAAGCCCGTCGGGCATGAAAGTCGGTGCGGCGGCGCGACGGTCGCGGGCGGCGAGAACGTCGGCCATCCACGAAACGGGGTGCCGGCCGCGTCCGATCGCGACGAAGCATCCCATCAGGTTGCGCACCATGTGATGCAGGAACGCGTTGGCGCGAAAGCGGAAGTGGACGAAATTCCCCTGTTCGCGCACATCGATGCAATACACGTGCTTGACCGGCGTCTTCGACTGGCAGTCGGCCGCGCGAAACGACGAGAAATCGTGCTCGCCGACGAGGCACGCGGCGGCGTCGCGCATTGCGGCAACGTCGAGCGGCGTGTGCACCCAGCCCGCGCGTTTCGCGAGCATGGGTGAACGCACCGGGTTGACGTACAACACGTAATAGTAGGTGCGCTCGAAGGCCGCGAAACGCGCGTGAAAATCGTCGGGCATCGGCTTGGCCCACTGCACCGCGACCGTTTCCGGCAGAAACGCGTTGGTGCCGCGCACCCAGGAGAATTCGGCGCGATCGAGCTCCGTATCGAAGTGGACGACTTGACCGAGCCCGTGCACGCCCGTATCCGTTCGTCCCGCGACGACCGTCTGCAGCGGCCGCTGTGCAAATTCCGCGAGCGCGCGTTCAAGTTCGTTCTGCACCGTGTTGCCGTGCGGTTGCGATTGCCACCCGCTGAACGCGGCGCCGTCGTACTGAATGCCTAACGCGATGCGCATGTCAGGAATGCGGCGCGAGCGTCGAGAGCAGCGCGGCGGCTTGCTGGCGCGTGGCCGTATCGTTCGATGCGATGACTTCCTGCAGCAACGTGCGCGCGCCGCCGAGATCGCCCAGTTCGATATATTCGACGGCCAGCTCCAGCTTGTTGCGCGCAATCGTCGCGAGTTGCGCCGGGGTCAGCGACGGCAGCGGCTCGCTGTGGCTCGACGGCAAATCCAGGTTGAAATCCAGGCTGAGCGGTCCGAACTGCGTCGCGCCAAGTCCCGCCACGGACGCAGGGCCGGCCGTGCCCGCTTCGATCTGCGCGGCGGCGGACAGCGGCTCCGCTTTCGGCGGATGCGCGATATCCGTCTCGGCGACCGGCTGCGGCACGAAGGGCACCGGTTCGATCGGCGTCTGCCGGTCTTGCAGCGCAGGCTCCGCATCGGCAACGGCGGGCGTCGCGAGCGTCAGTTCCATGCGCGGCGGCAAACCGAGGTCGAGCGAATCCAGCGCCTCGACCGCCTCGGTCGGAAATTTGGGCATCGGGAAACGATCGCCGGGCGCCGGTTCGCCGTCTTCCGCGGGTTCTTCCTGATGCGCGTCGCGATGCGCCGCGTGTTCGGCCTGCGCCTGTGCATCCCGCAATTCGGCCTCGCGCGCGATGATCTCCCGCGCTGCGGCCTCTCGGGCCTGCTGCGCCTGCGCTTCCTGTTCGGCGGCTTCGCGGGCGTCGCCTTCGCGGCGCGCTATTTCAGCGGCGAGCGCATCCCGCGCCGCTGCTTCGCGTGCGCGAATTTCGCGTTCTTCGGCCTCCTGCGTCGCGGCTTGCAGGGCCGCCGCCTGGCGTTCTTCAGCTTCCCATTTTTCGGCCTCGCGTGCCGCGGCTTCGCGCGCGGCGATTTCGCGGTCGTGGGCTTCACGTTCCTGTTCGTCCTCCGAAGCCGCGTGTGGCGGCGGCACGAAGCCGGCGTGAAGCGCGGCGGGCGGCGACGGCACGAACGGCGCGGACGGCGCGGCGGGTTGGGTTCCCGTTTCGACGGACGGGGCGGCATTGTCGTCGGATGGCGCGGCGAACGACTGAGCCGCCTCATAGCTTTCGATGCTCGCCGCCACCGCGTTCAGTTCCGACTCGTCGCGCTGGACCGCCTTGCCTTCGAGATCGGCAGCGCCCGTGTCCGCGAGTCGTGCAGGAAAAGCGGGCGTGACCGTCGGGCGCTGACGACGCTTCGCGTCGGCCTCGGCTTGCGCATTTGCCCGCCGACGCCGCGCGCTGCGCCACATCATCAGGAGGAACAGCAGCACGAGTACCGCGATCGCGAGACCCAGCAGCATCGGATCGAGACCGACACGGCGCGCAGGCGTGGTTTCGGCGATCGCTGCGCTAGCCGCCGGTTCGACGGCCGGCGCGGTCTGTGGCTCCGACGCCGGCTCAACGGCGGAAGCCGGCTCGACGCCCGCTGCCGCCGGCGCAACGTCGGACGCCGCTTCAGCCGTCACTTCCGGCGCAGACGTCGCGGGCGCTGTGGGAGCGGCCACAGGCGCACTGGACTGATCCGTGCCGACAGGACCCTGCGGCGCCGATGCCCCGCCCGTATCGCTCGCCGGAACGTTCAGCACTGCGCCGAGCTTGAGCCTGTTGATGTCGTGGCCCGCGAACGCGTTCGGATTCGCATCGAAGAGCGCACGCGCCATCTTCTCCCTGACGGCGCGCTCTTTGGAACCGGTGAGTTCGCCGGCAACGTCGCTGAGCGACTGTCCGGGCTTGACCGTGTACCGCTGGCCGGGCGCGACGGCCACCGAGGCGTTGTCCGCGGCTGCACCGCTTGCCTGCGCGAGCGCCGCGCCGGGGTTCGTCCAGAGCAGCGTGCAGATGGCGACGCTTGCCGCGGCGAGCGCCGCACGCGATGACGGGATGAAGGACCGGCGGGGTCGTCGAATCATTGAAACTCCAAGGTACGGCAAAAAATTGAAACAGGAACGCAGAACGAGAGCCGAAACCGGTGGCGTCCGGCGTCCGCACGCAGTCGCAAGAACGGGCCGCAGAAAACAAAAAAGCGCCGCGATTAACGCGACGCTTTTTCTTCGAGTCCGCGCTTTCTGGCGCGTAGTTTACTTTACTTGTCCAACAGAATGCGAAGCATGCGGCGCAGTGGCTCGGCAGCGCCCCACAGAAGCTGGTCGCCGACCGTGAACGCCGACAGATACTCCCCGCCCATCGCGAGCTTGCGCAGACGGCCCACCGGCACCGTCAGCGTGCCTGTGACCACGGCGGGCGACAGATCGCGCATCGACGCTTCGCGCTCGTTGGGCACGACCTTCACCCAGTCGTTCGCGGAAGCGAGAATGCCGTTGATTTCGTCGAGCGGCACGTCCTTGTTCAGTTTGATGGTCAGAGCCTGCGAGTGGCAACGCATTGCGCCGATCCGCACGCAGAGGCCATCGACGGGAATCGAACCCGGCTCGCCCATGGCAGGCTTGCCCAGAATCTTGTTGGTTTCCGCGCCGCCCTTCCACTCTTCCTTCGACATGCCGTTGCCGAGATCCTTGTCGATCCACGGAATCAGCGAGCCGGCGAGCGGCACGCCGAAATGCTCGGTCGGCATGGCGTCACTGTTCATGGTCGACAGAACCTTGCGGTCAATGTCCAGAATGGCCGACGACGGATTCGCGAGATCGCCCGCCACGGACGCGTTCAGCGCGCCCATTTGCGACAGCAGTTCGCGCATGTTCTGCGCACCCGCGCCCGACGCGGCCTGATAGGTCATGGCCGTCATCCAGTCGACGAGGTTCTCGCGGAACAGGCCGCCCAGCGCCATCAGCATCAGGCTGACCGTGCAGTTGCCGCCGACGAAATCGCGCCCGCCCTTGACGAGCGAATCCTTGATGACGTTCAGGTTGACCGGATCGAGAATGATGACCGCGTCGTCCTTCATGCGCAGCGCCGACGCCGCGTCGATCCAGTAGCCCTTCCAGCCCGCCGCGCGCAGCTTCGGATACACGTCGTTGGTGTAGTCGCCGCCCTGGCAGGTGATGATGGCGTCGCACTTCTTCAGGTCGTCGATGCTCGTTGCGTCCTTGAGCTTCGTCTCGTTTTTGGCGAACGACGGCGCGTTGCCGCCCGCATTGCTGGTGCTGAAAAACACCGGTTCGATCAGGTCGAAATCGCCTTCCTGCTGCATGCGCTGCATCAGGACGCTGCCGACCATACCGCGCCAACCAACGAGACCTACGTTCATGACTAACCTTATGTGTGGATTCTTCCCCGCATCCTTGCCCGGCGTGGCCGCGCGGGGAAGACGCTCGGACACGAGGGACGATCAGCGAATCGTGATCGCTTTGATGGAGATTTTCGTAATGCGCGTTTTCGACGTGGCAATGACGTCGATGCGCTTGACGATGGCGAGACCCGTCGCGCGAGCGTCGATGCCGCGACCGATGGAATCCGTAGAGAATTGAGAGTGCTTCGCCATGGCCAAACAATATACACGATATGCGGTGCGTTCGTCCGCAGTTACGCCATGCGTCCCGAATCGATTCGGATAACGCGTCAATGCTACCGATTCGGCCGCCCTGAAAGAAACGGCCGATCGTTTCAGCAAGCGATTACAGCGCGGCGAGCACTGCCTCGCCCATTTCCTTCGTGCCGACGGTCTTGCCGTCCTGCGTCGCGATATCGCCGGTGCGGTAGCCCTGCTCCAGCACCTTCTTCACCGCGCTTTCGATGCGGTCCGCCTGCTCGGCTTTCCCGAGCGAATAGCGGAGCATCATGGCCGCCGACAGGATGGTCGCCAGCGGATTGGCCACGCCCTTGCCCGCGATATCGGGCGCGGAACCGTGCGACGGCTCGTACAGGCCCTTGTTGTTCTTGTCGAGCGACGCGGACGGCAGCATGCCGATCGAGCCGGTCAGCATCGCGGCTTCGTCCGAGAGGATGTCGCCGAACATGTTGCCGGTCACGACGACGTCGAACGCCTTCGGCGCCTTGACGAGCTGCATCGCCGCATTATCGACATACATATGCGACAGCTCGACGTCCGGGTATTCCTTCGCGACGTCGATCATCGTGTCGCGCCACAGTTGCGAGGTTTCCAGCACGTTGGCCTTGTCGACGCTCGTCAGCTTCTTCTGGCGCTTCTGCGCGGCGGCGAACGCCACGTGCGCGATGCGGCGCACTTCCGGCTCCGAATAGCGCATCGTGTCGAAGCCTTCGCGCGCGCCTTCGAACGGGCCGTCCGGAGCCTGACGCACCCCGCGCGGCTGGCCGAAGTAGATGTCGCCGTTCAGTTCGCGCACGATCAGAATGTCGAGTCCCGACACGATCTCCGGCTTAAGCGACGAAGCGGCCGTCAATTGCGGATAGCAGATAGCCGGGCGGAAGTTCGCGAACAGTTGCAGATGCTTGCGCAGTCCGAGGATGGCCTGTTCGGGACGCAGCGCGCGCTCGAGCGTGTCGTACTTCCAGTCGCCGACTGCGCCGAAGAGGATTGCATCGGCTTCTTTCGCGAGCGCAAGCGTCGATTCCGGCAGCGGATGTCCATGGGCTTCATAACCCGCGCCGCCGACGGGCGCTTCTTCCAGCTCGAACTTTTCGCCGAGCGCGTTCAGGACTTTGACCGCTTCGGCCATGATTTCGGGGCCGATCCCGTCGCCGGGGAGCACTGCAATTTTCATCGTCTCTTCCTTCAACGTGTGCGCGCGCCGATTATCCGATCACGCGATTATTCAACCACGGCTGCTTCGCGAGCCGCTCCGCTTCGAACGCCTTGATCTTGTCCGCATGACGCAGCGTCAGACCGATATCGTCGAAACCGTTCAGCAGACAGAATTTGCGGAAGCCGGGGACTTCGAACGGATATTCGGCGCCGTCGCCGGTTCGCACGACTTGGGCTTCGAGATCGATCGTCAGCTTGAAGCCGACGAACGCATACGTCTCGTTGAAAAGTTTGTCCACCTGCTGCTCCGACAGCACGACCGGCAACAGGCCGTTCTTGAAGCAGTTGTTATAGAAAATGTCCGCGAAACTCGGGGCGATGATCGCGCGAAAACCGTACTGATCCAGCGCCCACGGCGCGTGCTCCCGCGAACTGCCGCAGCCGAAGTTCTTGCGCGTCAGCAGAATCGACGCGCCCTGATAGCGCGGCTGGTTCAGCACGAAGTCCGGATTGAGCGGACGCGTGCTGTTGTCCTGCCCGGGCTGGCCGACATCGAGATAACGCCATTCGTCGAAGGCATTCGGGCCGAAGCCCGTGCGCTTGATGGACTTGAGAAACTGCTTGGGGATGATCGCGTCGGTGTCGACGTTCTCGCGATCCAGCGGCGCCACGAGCCCGCTATGAACAGTGAATTTTTCCATGGTCTTTCTCAGTATCCCGATTGATCACGCGAGCTTGCGAACATCGACGAAATGGCCTTCGATCGCGGCGGCGGCGGCCATCGCCGGACTGACCAGATGCGTGCGGCCGCCCGCGCCCTGACGTCCTTCGAAGTTGCGGTTCGACGTGGACGCGCAGCGCTCGCCCGGATCCAGCCGGTCGGCATTCATCGCGAGGCACATCGAGCAACCCGGCTCGCGCCATTCGAAACCGGCGTTCGTGAAGATCTTGTCGAGCCCTTCGCGCTCGGCCTGCGCCTTCACGAGACCCGAACCCGGCACCACCATCGCGAGCCGCACGCTCGGCGCAACGCGCTTGCCGAGCGACTTCACCACATACGCCGCCGCGCGCAGGTCTTCGATGCGCGCGTTCGTGCATGAGCCGATGAAAATCTTGTCCGGCTTGATCGATTCGATCGGCGTGTTCGGCTGCAGCGCCATGTAGGTCAGCGCGCGTTCCATCGCGTCGCGCTTGACGGGATCTTTTTCACGCTCGGGATCAGGCACGCGGCCGTCGATCGACGTCACCATTTCCGGCGACGTGCCCCACGTCACCTGCGGCACGATCTCGGCGGCGTTGATCTCGACGACGCGATCGAACTGCGCGCCATCGTCCGAGTTGAACTGACGCCAGTATTCCACCGCCTGATCCCACTCGACGCCCTGCGGCGAATACGGCCGGTCCTTCAGATAGTTGATGGTCGTATCGTCGACGGCGACCATGCCCGCGCGCGCGCCCGCTTCGATCGCCATGTTGCAGACGGTCATGCGGCCTTCCATCGTCAGCGAGCGGATGGTCGAGCCGCCGAACTCGATTGCGTAACCCGTGCCGCCCGCCGTGCCGATCTTGCCGATGACCGCGAGCACGATGTCCTTCGCGGTGCAACCGCGCGGCAGCGGCCCTTCGACCTTGACGAGCATGTTCTTGCTCTTCTTCTGCAGAAGCGTCTGCGTGGCGAGGACGTGCTCGACTTCCGACGTGCCGATGCCGTGCGCGAGGGCGCCGAATGCGCCGTGCGTCGACGTATGCGAATCCCCGCAGACGATGGTCATGCCCGGCAGCGTCGCGCCCTGTTCCGGCCCGATGATGTGCACGATGCCCTGACGCAGATCGTTCATCTTGAACTGCGTGATGCCGAATTCATCGCAATTGGCGTCGAGCGTGTCGACCTGCAGCTTCGAGACCGGATCGGCGATGCCGTGCGAGCGGTCGGTCGTCGGAACGTTGTGGTCGGAGACGGCGAGATTCGCGCTGATGCGCCATACGGGGCGCTCGGCCAGCTTCAGACCTTCGAACGCTTGCGGGCTCGTGACTTCGTGGAGCAGATGACGATCGATATAGAGGATGGAGGTGCCGTCCTCTTCCGTGTGGATGACGTGCGTGTTCCACAACTTGTCGTAAAGAGTCTGTGACATGGTGAGCGCTTTCGTGGGTGACTGCGGGGTGTATTGGGAAGCGGCTTGTTGGACGATTATGCCACCTCCGCGCCGGCGCGTGGTACTAGGCTAGGCGAAAAAAGCGTGAAGAAACAGTGGGTTATCGTAGTGGTGGCGATACCTGGATGGGGAGTACCTGCCTGGGCGTTGTTGTTGCACCCGGATGCAATCAATGTCCAAGCATCGCGGCCAGACCAAGCTCCGATGCGACCTTGTGCAGGCGCTTGTCCCGCGTCCAGATGCTCACGCCCGCGCTTAAACGAGCGGACGCCAACAACGACGTGTCGACGAATCCAATGCCCCGGTTGAACAGCTTCTCCCGCTCGATCAGGAAAAAGACTTCCTCAGGCGTCGCCACAGACGCTTGGGGCAGATCGCGCAGCGCACCGAGCACGATATCGCGCGCGCGTAGGCTGCCGAGCGATATTTCCCCGATCACGAAGGGATGTGCCAGGACGCGTTCCTCGCTGAGCAGATCGACGAGCACGGGTTCCGAGGCGTTGATGTGGTCGATCCACACGGATGTATCGACGAGAATCATTCGGCGTCCTGCCGGCGACGCGGCGCTCCTTCGACGCCGGGCTGGCTTCCACCCAGACTGGCGAGGCGTCGGGCGGCCTCCCGCTGGATCAGGGCTTTGAGCGCCTCGCGGACGAGCGCCGATTTCTCGGCGACGCCGGTATAGGCTTGCGCCTTAGCGAGCAAATCGTCGTCGAGTGCGATGGTTGTACGCATGGATATCTCCTTTGTCAGGCACACATCGTAGCATCAAACGATGTCACCATGCGTGCCGATGGTGTCCACGCACAGGCCGCGCAAAAAGCAAAAAAAGCCCCGGCAGTCACCCGCCGGGGCTTCGAAACGCACTCTGCTCTACCGCATCAACCGATCAACGCTTGTCGACAGCCTTCGCTTCACGCGGCGTCTGGCCGATGAACAACTGGCGCGGACGGCCGATCTTCTGCTCGGGGTCGGCGATCATCTCGTTCCACTGCGCGATCCAGCCCACCGTACGCGCCATCGCGAAGATGCACGTGAACATCGACGTCGGGATGCCCAGCGCGCGCTGCACGATGCCCGAGTAGAAGTCGACGTTCGGGTACAGCTTGCGCGACACGAAGTATTCGTCTTCCAGCGCGATCTTTTCCAGTTCCATCGCGAGCTTGAAGAGCGGGTCGTCGTGCAGGCCGAGCTCGTTCAGCACTTCGTGGCAGGTTTCGCGCATCAGCTTCGCGCGCGGGTCGTAGTTCTTGTAGACGCGGTGACCGAAGCCCATCAGCTTCACGCCCGAGTTCTTGTCCTTCACCTGCTTGATGAACTCGGGAATGTTGTCGACCGAGCCGATTTCCTCCAGCATGTTCAGCGCGGCTTCGTTCGCGCCGCCGTGCGCCGGGCCCCACAGACATGCGATGCCCGCAGCGATACACGCGAACGGATTCGCGCCCGACGAACCCGCGAGACGCACCGTCGACGTCGACGCGTTCTGCTCGTGGTCCGCGTGCAGAATCAGGATACGGTCGAGCGCTCGCACGAGCACGTCGTTGACCTTGTACTCTTCGCACGGGTTCGCGAACATCATGTGCATGAAGTTCGCGCTGTACGACAGCTCGTTGCGCGGATACACGAACGGCTGGCCGATGCTGAACTTGTACGCCATGGCGACGAGCGTCGGCAGCTTCGCAATCATGCGGATTGCGGAGACTTCGCGGTGACGCGGATCGTTGATGTTCAGCGAGTCGTGATAGAACGCCGACAGCGCGCCGACCGCCGCCGTCAGGACCGCCATCGGGTGCGCGTCGCGACGGAAGCCGCGGAAGAAGAAGTGCATCTGCTCGTGCACCATCGTGTGACGCGTTACCGTGTCCACGAATTCCTTGTTCTGCGCAGCCGTGGGCAACTCGCCCTTCAGCAGCAGATAGCAGGTCTCGAGAAAGTCGGCGTTCACGGCCAACTGCTCGATCGGGTAGCCGCGATACAGCAGCTCGCCCTTGTCGCCGTCGATGTAGGTGATCGCCGAATTGCACGCCGCCGTCGACATGAAGCCCGGGTCATACGTGAACTTGCCGGTCTGACCGTACAACTTGCGGATGTCGATCACGTCGGGGCCCATCGTGCCCTTGTAGATCGGCATTTCGACGCTCGGCGAGTTGTCGCTGAACGATAGCGTGGCTTTAACATCTGACGGGGTCATAGCACATCCTCAATCGAAGTATGGATACAGGTTTTCGATAATTTGCACGACGGAAGCTGCGCGGCAGGACTGCACGATCGACCGCTGTCTGCTCTCGGCCGCCTGGCGCCCGGACTCAGGGCGCATTGTGCAAAACTCCGGGGATTTCTGCCGAAATCACACGGAACGCAGCATCTGAATCACGCGAATCACGTCCGGCGTGGCAAGCTCGCCTTCCGGCTCGGTCCGTGCGAGCAGCAGGTCCATCAGTTCGTTGTCGCTCAGCTCCAGCAGGCGGGTCAGAGCGGCCACGTCGGCGTCACTGAGGTCATGCTCATATCGGCTGAAAAAACGCTCGAAGATCAGATCGTTTTCCAGCAGGCCGCGCCGTGCGCGCCACCGAAGGCGCGCGCGGCGAAGAGGGTCGGACTGGTGAGCGCTGTCTTGCTTGTCGACCATTGCATCGTCCCTTTCAGACAGCCCGGCGCACCATCAATTCCTTGATCTTGCCGATCGCCTTCGTCGGGTTGAGCCCCTTCGGGCACACGTCGACGCAGTTCATGATCGTGTGGCAACGGAACAGACGATACGGATCTTCCAGGTTGTCGAGGCGCTCGCCGGTTGCCTGGTCGCGGCTGTCCGCGATGAAGCGATAGGCTTGCAGCAAGCCCGCCGGTCCGACGAACTTGTCCGGATTCCACCAGAAGCTCGGGCACGACGTCGAGCAGCTCGCGCACAGAATGCACTCGTACAGGCCGTCCAGCTCGTCGCGCTCGACCGGCGACTGCAGACGCTCCTTCTCGGGCGGCGGCGTGTCGTTGATCAGGTACGGCTTGATCGAGTGATACTGGTTGAAGAACTGCGTGAAGTCGCAAATCAGGTCGCGCACGACCGGCAGGCCCGGCAGCGGACGCAGCACGATGCGCTCCGGCAGATCGTTCAGGTTCGTCAGGCACGCGAGGCCGTTCTTGCCGTTGATGTTCATCGCGTCCGAACCGCACACGCCTTCGCGGCACGAACGGCGGAACGACAAGGTTTCATCCAGCGCCTTCAGCTTTACCAATGCGTCCAGCAACATGCGTTCGTGCGAGTCGATTTCGAGCTCGTAACGCTGCATGCGCGGGGCCGCGTCCTTGTCCGGATCGTAGCGGTAGACTTCAAAAATACGTTTTGCCATTTCGATTCCCTTGCCCTTAGAAGGTGCGCGCCTTCGGCGGCACCGATTCGACCGTCAGCGGCTTCATCTGGACCGGCTTGTAGTCGAGGCGATTGCCTTCGCTGAACCACAGCGTATGGCGCATCCAGTTGTCGTCGTCGCGATGCTCGTAGTCGCTGTGCGCGTGCGCGCCGCGGCTTTCCTTGCGCGCTTCGGCCGAGACCATCGTCGCGCGGGCGACTTCGATCAGGTTCGCCAGTTCGAGCGCTTCGACCTTAGCGGTGTTGAACACCTTCGATTTGTCTTTCAGATGCACGTGCTTCACGCGCTCCGCCAGTTCCGCGATCTTGCCGACGCCTTCCGACAGCAGCTTCGACGTACGGAACACGCCGGCATGCGCCTGCATCGTCGAGCGGATGTCGTTCGCGATGTTCTGCGTGTATTCGCCCGAGGTCGACTTCTCCAGAACGGCGAGACGCTCGAGCGCGAAGTCGGCGGCATCGGCCGGCAGCGGCTTGTGCTCGCGCGATTCCTTCGCGTACTTGATGATGTGATTGCCCGCCGCGCGGCCGAACACCACCAGGTCGAGCAGCGAGTTCGTGCCCAGGCGGTTCGCGCCGTGGACCGACACGCACGAGCATTCGCCCACTGCGTAGAAGCCGTTCACCGGTTCGTTGTAGCCGTTCGACGTGCCGACGACCTGCCCGTGCATGTTCGTCGGAATCCCGCCCATCTGATAGTGGATGGTCGGAACGACGGGGATCGGCTCCTTGATGCAGTCGACGTTCGCGAACTTCAGCGCGATCTCGCGAATGGACGGCAGACGCTTCATGATCGTCTCGGCGCCGATGTGCGACAGGTCGAGCAGCACGTGATCCTTGTTCGGACCCACGCCACGGCCTTCCTTGATTTCCTGGTCCATCGAGCGCGAAACGAAGTCGCGCGGCGCCAGGTCCTTCAAGGTGGGCGCATAGCGCTCCATGAAGCGGTCGCCGTTCGAATTGCGCAGAATGCCGCCTTCGCCGCGCACGCCTTCGGTGATCAGCACGCCCGCGCCGGCCACGCCGGTCGGGTGGAACTGCCAGAACTCCATGTCCTGCAAAGCGATGCCCGAACGCGCCGCCATGCCGAGGCCGTCGCCCGTATTGATGAACGCATTCGTCGATGCCGCGAAGATGCGGCCCGCGCCGCCCGTGGCGAACAGCGTGGTCTTGCCTTCGAGGATATAGACTTCGCCCGTTTCCATCTCGAGCGCGGTCACGCCGAGCACGTCGCCGTCGGCGTCGCGGATCAGGTCCAGCGCCATCCATTCGACGAAGAAGTGCGTCTTGGCCGCGACGTTCTGCTGATACAGCGTGTGCAAGAGCGCGTGGCCGGTACGGTCCGCCGCGGCGCAAGCGCGCTGCACCGGCTTTTCGCCGTAGTTCGCGGTGTGGCCGCCGAACGGGCGCTGATAAATGGTGCCGTCCGCGTTGCGGTCGAACGGCATGCCCATGTGTTCGAGTTCGTAGACTGCGTTCGGCGCTTCACGGCACATGAACTCGATCGCGTCCTGGTCGCCGAGCCAGTCGGAGCCCTTGATCGTGTCGTAGAAGTGATAGTGCCAGTTGTCTTCGCTCATGTTGCCGAGCGATGCGCCGATGCCGCCTTGCGCCGCGACGGTGTGCGAGCGCGTCGGGAACACCTTCGACAGCACCGCGACCGACAGGCCCGCCCGCGCGAGTTGCAGCGATGCGCGCATGCCCGAGCCGCCCGCGCCGACGATGACCACGTCGAAACGGCGACGCGGCAGGGAAGTCTTGATTGCAGCCATGTTCTTTAAACTCTCCAGAGAATCTGTGCAGCGTAGCCGGCGCATCCGATGAGCCAGAGCACGGTCAGCACCGTCAGGAACAGGCGCAGGCCGACCGGCTTCACGTAATCCATCCAGATGTCGCGCATGCCGACATACGCGTGATAGAAGAGCGAAAGCAAGGCTACGAAAGTGGCGAGCTTCATCCACTGCATTGCGAAGATGGACGCCCAGCCTTCATAGGAGAAGTTGCGCGCGCCGAAGAACAGCACGAGCAGGACGAGCGTATAGACAGCAACGACGATGGCGGTAATGCGCTGCGCGAGCCATTCACCGAGGCCGTAGTGCGCGCCGACGACCAGGCGCTTCGGGCCGACTCTGTTTTGCGTACCCATTATTAGAAGGCTCCGAAAAGTTTCAACGCGACGACGAACGTCAGCAGCAGCGACACGACGAGCACCGCCAGCGCGGTCTGACGGCCGCCTTCCTTGTTCACGGCGACGTGGGTGTCGAGCACGAGAAAGCGGATGCCGGCGCAGAAGTGATGCAGATACGCCCAGGACAGCACGAGCGTGATGATCTTGACGATGGGGTGGGCCAGAAAGCCTTTGAATGCGTCGAAACTAATTTCCGACGTCAGACTCTGATCGAGCAGATAGAGAAGGAACGGCAGTGCAACGAAGAGCAGCAAGCCGCTGATACGGTGCAGGATGGAGACCTTCCCTGCTAGCGGCAAGCGATATTTCGCAATCTGTCCAAGCCCGATGTTCCGGTACTCGGGCCTTGGTTTTTTTACGGCTTCAGCCATGCTAGACCCCAACTTGTTATTACACTAACCCGCGATTTTAGCGCCTTTTTATTTCACGCTGCAGGGAAAACCCGCCCAAGAGACTATTGCTGCACGCGTGAAAATGGCGAACGTGAATGCTTTGTCGATGCTCCGCGAGTCCTTCAGCCGATGCCCGCGGCCCCAGTATTCATTCGGTCAACTCAAGTCGTTCTGATAGTAATAGCCGGTCGTGACATACCAGCCGCGACGCACTTCCACCGGGCGATCGCCGTAGGTGTAGGAGATCCGCTCGACCGACAGGAGCGGAAAACCGGGCTGTACTTCCAGCAATTTCGCGACCGGCTCGTCGGCCGCCACCGCGCGGATCTTCTCCGACGCCCGGATCATGCGCGTGCCGAAGTCGGTCTCGAACATCGCGTAGAGCGGACCCTTGTAATCGGCGAGCCGCTCCGCCGTCAGCCCGCGGAAGATTGCGCCCGGCAGCCAGATTTCGTCGAACACGGTCGTGACGCCGTCGAACTGCAGCAGGCGCTTGATGAGCACCACGGGATCGGCGGGCTTGAGATCGAGCTGACGCGCGATTTCGGCAGGCGCACGCAGGCGCCGGCATTCGAGCAGGCGGCTCACGTGGGGATGGACGTCGCCATCGTCGGGCAGAAGGCGAAGGAAGCGGAACTGCACGCGATCTTCGCTGTGCGTCGCAACGAACGTGCCCTTTCCCTGGCGGCGCACGAGAAGATTGTCGGCGGCGAGTTCGTCGATAGCCTTGCGGACCGTGCCCTGGCTTACCTTGTAGCGGGCAGCCAGTTCCACTTCGCTCGGAATGATTTCGCCCGGCTTCCATTCGCCCGATTCGAGGCCCTGCGTGATGAGCGCCTTGATCTGCTGATACAGCGGGCTGAATGTCGGCGACGGCGCGCCCGCGGCTTCGGCCGACTGTGCGTTGCCGTTCGGTGGGGTGGTGCTCGCCGGGTTTGCCGCGTTGGAATTCATGCCGCGCATTTCAACACAAACGGCTGTCGCGCGTCCACATTTTCACGCACGATCCTATGTCTTATATAAGACATAAGATACTGTTGACTTTGCCTCCGACCAATCCTACACTCCTTGTCGAGCAAGGGTTTGCGGGTCGCTGCGCAGTCCGTGGAAAGTTCGTTCAGACCGGTTTTTTCGGCGGTTTTCGCCGCAAAGGCGCGGCGTTCGGCCAGTCACGGGGCGCGTCGCCAACCGCCAGGCACGCCCTTTCGCTTCCGCCTCACGCCGATCGGCCAATCGATTCGCGCGCCGCTGCCTGTCTATCGCCTCGCAACGTTCAGCGCCGTCTCGAAAGGGCGCTTGTCCGTCAGACTCTAGCGAATGGCCGTCCCCTCACGTCATACCGCGCAATCTCTCGCTCGAAGAAGAATTCATGGCATGACAGCCATGCCGTCACGCTTTCATGCCGCGCCATGCGTGGCGCCCCTACCGGGACGAGCGGCGGCATGGCTGGCATGTCTTCATCAACGCTTCGCGTAACGCGCATAAAATGGCGTTTTTCCCTAGCGTTCCACGCACCGTCAGGAGAGTTTCAATGGCTAAGTCCGCAAAGCGCGTTGCCGTCACCGGCGCCGCAGGTCAAATCGGCTACTCGCTGCTGTTCCGCATCGCCAATGGCGATCTGCTCGGCAAAGACCAGCCCGTGATCCTTCAGTTGCTCGATCTGCCGCAAGCGCAAGCCGCCGTGAAGGGCGTCGTGATGGAACTGGAAGACTGCGCGTTCCCGCTGCTCGCGGGCGTGGTCGTCACGGACGATCCCAAGGTCGCGTTCAAGGACGCCGACATCGCGCTGCTCGTCGGTGCGCGTCCGCGTTCGAAGGGCATGGAGCGCAAGGACCTGCTGTCGGCGAACGCCGAAATCTTCACGGTTCAGGGCAAAGCGCTGAACGAAGTCGCCAGCCGCGACGTGAAGGTGCTGGTCGTCGGCAACCCGGCGAACACGAACGCGTACATCGCGATGAAGTCGGCTCCGGATCTGCCGAAGAAGAACTTCACCGCGATGCTGCGTCTGGATCACAACCGCGCGCTGTCGCAACTGGCCGCCAGGTCGGGCAAGCCCGTTGCGTCGATCGAAAAGCTCGCCGTGTGGGGCAACCATTCGCCGACGATGTACCCCGACTTCCGCTTCGCGACCGCCGAAGGCGAGAACCTCACGAAGCTCATCAACGACGACGAATGGAACCGCAACACGTTCATTCCGACGGTCGGCAAGCGCGGCGCGGCGATCATTGAAGCACGCGGCCTGTCGTCGGCGGCATCGGCGGCTAACGCGGCCATCGATCACGTGCGTGACTGGGTGCTCGGCACGAACGGCAAGTGGGTCACGATGGGCATTCCGTCGGACGGCTCGTACGGCATTCCGGAAGACATCATCTACGGCGTGCCGGTCACGTGCGAAAACGGCGAGTACAAGCGCGTCGAAGGCCTGGAAATCGACGCGTTCTCGCGCGAGAAGATGGACGGCACGCTGAACGAACTGCTCGAAGAGCGCGACGGCGTGGCGCATCTGCTGGGCAACTAAGCCCGGCATCATCGGGAGCCTTCGCGGTTCCCGTCAGCGCGAGCGCTTCACGGCGTTCGCGGCTGATTCGATCGCGCTTGAACGAACGCCAACGGCATTCGAGCGCGGCCGAATCAGAAGCACGAGCAGCATCGAACTCTCTTTCCAACCGGAGCCGACGCCGACAATGCCCGCTCTCACCCCCGCCGAAGTGCTGTTCGACGGCGAGCCGCAACCCGCCGTCCTGCCGCCTTGCGACCACTACGCCGGCAGCGAGAAGCTGATCCGGAAGTCGCTCGCGCTGCAGGCCGAACTCGGGCCGGTGTTCGACATCACGCTCGATTGCGAAGACGGCGCGCAGGTCGGCCAGGAAGCCGAGCATGCGGAGATGGTGGCGTCGTTCGTCGGCGGCGAGGACGACCGCTTCGGGCGCGTCGGCGTACGCATCCACGACTTCCATCATCGGGCATGGCGCGAGGACGTTCGCATCATCCTTCGTCAGGCAAAGAAAGCGCCTGCTTTCGTGATGCTGCCGAAAATCCGCAGCGTGTTCGACGCCGCCGAGATGGTTGCGTTCATCGAGGCATCGCGTTGCGAGTTCGGCATCGCGCGGGCCATACCGTGTCATCTGCTGGTCGAAACGCACGGCGCGCTCGCGGAAGTCTTCGAACTGGCCGCGCTGGCCGGCGTCGAATCGCTGAGCTTCGGGCTGATGGACTTCGTGTCCGCGCACAACGGCGCCATTCCCGATACCGCCATGCGCTCGCCCGGCCAGTTCGAGCATCCGCTCGTGCGCCGTGCGAAGCTGGAAATCGCGGCGGCGTGTCATGCGCACGGCAAGGCGCCGTCGCATAACGTATCGACGGAAGTGCGGGACATGAGCATCGTCGCGAACGATGCCGCCCGCGCCCGCAACGAGTTCGGCTACACCCGCATGTGGAGCATCCATCCGTCGCAGATCAGGCCTATCGTCGATGCCTTCTCGCCGCGCTCGGACGAGATCACGCTTGCCGCCGAGATCCTCCTCGCTGCGCAACGCGCGCAATGGGGGCCGACGCGCCACGGCGACACGCTGCACGACCGCGCGAGCTATCGCTATTACTGGTCGGTGCTGCGTCGCGCCCAAGCCACCGGCCACGCGATGCCGGACGAGTGCGCCCCGCTCTTCGGAGCGGCTTCGATGGGAAGCGCGGCTTGAATGCAAGGGTTTCGTTACGCCGCGTACGGGCCGAATGTCCGACGCGCCTTTCAAGCAGAAGAGACGACGCTCTTTCACGAGCGTTCACAGGAGACTTGAGGCAATGAGCGACACCGCAACGACCGACGCGCCCGCCGCAGCGGGTGGTTTCAAGCCGAAGAAATCCGTCGCCCTTTCCGGCGTGACGGCGGGCAATACCGCGCTGTGCACCGTCGGCAAAACCGGCAACGACCTGCACTATCGCGGCTACGACATTCTGGATATTGCGACCACGAGCGAATTCGAGGAAATCGCGTATCTGCTCGTGCACGGCAAGCTGCCGAACGTCGCGGAACTGAGCGCCTACAAAGCGAAGCTGAAGGCGCTGCGCGGGCTGCCCGCGAACCTGAAGGCGGCGCTCGAATGGATTCCGGCGTCCGCGCATCCGATGGACGTCATGCGTACCGGCGTCTCCGTGCTCGGCACGGTGTTGCCCGAAAAGGACGATCACAACGTACCCGGTGCGCGCGACATCGCGGACAAGCTGATGGCGTCGCTCGGCTCGATGCTGCTCTACTGGTATCACTATTCGCACAACGGCCGGCGCATCGAAGTGGAAACCGACGACGATTCCATCGGCGGGCACTTCCTGCATCTGCTGCATGGCGTGGCGCCGTCCGAGTCGTGGGTCAAGGCGATGCACGTCTCGCTCAACCTCTACGCCGAGCACGAGTTCAATGCTTCGACGTTCACGGGCCGCGTGATCGCGGGAACGGGATCGGACATGTATTCGGCAATCACCGGCGCAATCGGCGCGCTGCGCGGCCCGAAGCACGGCGGCGCGAACGAAGTCGCGTTCGAGATTCAGTCACGCTATCAGACGCCCGACGAAGCCGAAGCCGACATTCGCCGCCGCGTCGAAAACAAGGAAGTGGTGATCGGCTTCGGCCATCCGGTCTATACGATCTCCGATCCGCGCAACAAGGTCATCAAGGAAGTCGCGAAGTCGCTGTCGGCCGAAGCGGGCGACACGAAGCTCTTCGATATTGCCGAACGACTCGAATCGGTCATGTGGGACGCGAAGAAAATGTTCCCGAACCTCGACTGGTTCAGCGCGGTCTCGTATCACATGATGGGCGTGCCGACCGCGATGTTCACGCCGCTCTTCGTCATTTCGCGCACGTCGGGATGGAGCGCGCACATCATCGAGCAGCGCATCGACAACAAGATCATCCGGCCGAGCGCGAACTATACGGGGCCGGAGAATCTGAAGTTCGTGCCGATAAATAAGCGAAAATAGCGGGCTTGCGCGATCGGAAGTGCGTCGTGAAGCGTTCCAATCCGCGCAACAACCGCCAATCAACCCCAATGTCTTTGAAAGGTTTTTAGATGAATAAGCTTCTGATCGCTGCAATCGTCGGCACGCTCGCCACCACCAGCGTGTTCGTGAGCGCCGACGCCTTCGCCGCGACAACCGAGTCGGGCGCGAGCAAGGCCAAGCGCCCCGCCCCGGCACGCCGCATCATCAAACGCTCTCCCAAGGCGGCGGCAGCAGCAGCAGCCAAGACCGACCCGATCCCCGAAGGCTCGGTGAAGTGGGCCTGCAAGGACGGTCTCGCTTTCTATCTGAAGGGCGACATGAAGCGTGACGCGATCGTCACGGTCAACTGGGCGAAGAAGGACTACAAGCTGCCGCGTCAGGAAACGACGACCGGCGCGGATCGCTTCCACGATTCGGCAACGGGCATGGACCTTGTCGTGATCCCGACCAAGGCGATGCTGTTCTCGGACAAGGATTCGTCGCGCCTCGCCGACGAATGCATGACGTCCGACATGGCCGCAGGCGCCGCAGCGCCGACGCAGTCCGAAGCGCTGAAGCAGAATCCGCTGCTGCTCAAGCCGGCGGAATAAGCAACGTCAGCATCCAAACAGGGAATCCTCGATGTCCGCACCGATCTCCAATGTCCGCCCCGAGCCGGACAAGGTACTCGTAGACATAGTCGACTATGTTCTCAACTACAGCGTCGACAGCACGCTCGCGCTCGAAACGGCGCGCAACTGCCTGATCGACACGCTCGGTTGCGGACTCGAAGCCCTCTCCTATCCCGCCTGCACCAAGCTGATGGGACCGATCGTGCCCGGCACGATCGTCCCCAACGGCGCCAGGGTGCCGGGCACCCAGTTTCAGCTCGATCCGGTTCAGGCCGCCTTCAACATCGGCGCGATGATCCGCTGGCTCGACTTCAACGACACCTGGCTCGCCGCCGAATGGGGCCATCCGTCGGACAACCTGGGCGGCATCCTCGCCACCGCGGACTGGCTCTCGCGTAACGCGATCGCGTCGGGAAAGACGCCGCTCACCATGAAAGACGTCCTGATCGCGATGATCAAGGCGCACGAGATCCAGGGCTGCATCGCGCTCGAGAACTCGTTCAACAAGGTCGGCCTGGATCACGTGCTGCTCGTGAAGCTGGCTTCCACGGCGGTGGTCGGCCAGATGATCGGCCTCACGCGCGAAGAACTCATCAACGCGGTATCGCTCGCGTTCGTCGATGGTCATTCGCTGCGCACGTATCGTCATGCGCCGAACACGGGCTCGCGCAAGTCGTGGGCCGCCGGCGATGCGACCTCGCGCGCCGTGCGTCTCGCGCTGATCGCGAAGACCGGCGAAATGGGCTATCCGTCCGTGCTGACCGCCAAGACCTGGGGCTTCTACGATGTCCTCTTCAAGGGCAACGAATTCCGGTTCCAGCGTCCGTATGGATCGTACGTGATGGAGCACGTCCTCTTCAAGATTTCGTTCCCGGCCGAGTTTCATGCGCAAACGGCGGTGGAAGCGGCCATGACGCTGCACGGCAAGCTGAAGGAAGCCGGCAAGGGCGTCGAGGACATCAAGAAGATCACGATACGCACGCATGAGGCGGCCATTCGCATCATCGACAAGAAGGGGCCGCTCGATAACCCCGCGGACCGCGATCACTGCATCCAGTACATGATCGCCGTGCCGCTGATCTTCGGCCGGCTGACCGCCGCCGATTACGAAGACATCGTCGCGAAGGACCCGCGCATCGACACGCTGCGCGCGAAGATGGAATGCGTGGAAGACCCGCAATTCACCCAGGATTATTTCGACCCGGACAAGCGCTCCATCGCGAATGCGCTGACCATCGAGTTCAACGACGGCAGCACGTTCGATGAAGTCGAAGTCGAATATCCGATCGGTCACAAGCGTCGCCGCGCGGATGGCATTCCGCTGCTCGTCGAGAAGTTCAGGACGAATCTCGCGCGCCGCTTTCCGACCAGGCAACAAGACGCGATCCTCGCGGTATCGCTCGATCAGGCAAAGCTGGAAGCAATGCCGGTCAATGAATACGTCGATCTGTACGTGATTTAGTCGATCGACTCGGTCATACAGAAACGTTGCATCGAAGCATTTCCTCGTTTAGTCCTAGGAAAACAACCATGGCCCACAATCTCCACAATACGCTCAAGGAATTCGACAGCGGTTCCGGCAAAGGCAAGTTCTACTCGCTGCCGCAACTCGGCGAAGCACTGAAGATCGACATCCAGCGCCTGCCGGTTTCGATCCGTCTCGTGCTCGAGTCGGTGCTGCGCAACTACGACGACAAGAAGATCAGCGAGGAGCACATCAAGCAGCTCGCGAACTGGAAGCCGAACGCGGCCCGCGTCGATGAAATTCCGTTCGTCGTCGCGCGCGTGGTACTGCAGGACTTTACCGGCGTGCCGCTGCTCGCCGATATCGCCGCGATGCGCGGTGTCGCGAAGCGTGCCGGCAAGGACCCGAAGGCAATCGAGCCGCTCGTGCCGGTGGACCTCGTCGTCGATCACTCCGTCCAGATCGACCACTTCCGCGAGCCGAACGCGCTCGACCTGAACATGAAGCTGGAATTCCAGCGCAATAACGAGCGCTACCAGTTCATGAAGTGGGGCATGCAGGCCTTCGATACGTTCAAGGTCGTGCCGCCGGGCGTCGGCATCGTGCACCAGGTGAACCTCGAATACCTCGCGCGCGGCGTTCACAAGAAGGCCGAAGGCAACGACACCGTGTACTACCCGGACACGCTCGTCGGCACCGACTCGCACACGACGATGATCAACGGCATCGGCGTCGTGGGCTGGGGCGTGGGCGGCATCGAAGCGGAAGCGGGCATGCTCGGCCAGCCCGTGTACTTCCTCACGCCGGACGTGGTCGGCGTCGAGCTGAAGGGCAAGCTGCGCGAAGGCTGCACGGCAACCGACCTCGTGCTGACCATCACCGAGATGCTGCGCAAGGAAAAGGTCGTCGGCAAGTTCGTCGAGTTTTTCGGTGAAGGCACGGCGTCGATCGCGGTTCCGGACCGCGCGACCATCGGCAACATGGCGCCCGAGTACGGCGCAACCATGGGCTTCTTCCCGGTCGACGAAAAGACCATCGACTACTTCAAGGGCACGGGCCGCACGGACGCCGAAATCGCCGCGTTCGAGAACTACTTCAAGGCGCAGAACCTGTGGGGCGTGCCGAACGCCGGCGAGATCGACTACACGAAGACGCTGACGCTCGATCTGTCGACCGTCGCGCCGTCGCTCGCAGGTCCGAAGCGCCCGCAGGATCGCATCGAGATCGGCAATGTGAAGAGCACCTTCACCGACCTGTTCTCGAAGCCGGTCGGCGAAAACGGCTTTGCGAAGAAGCCGGAAGAGCTCGAAGCGACGTACAAGACCGCTGACGGCATCGACGTGAAGAACGGCGACGTGCTGATCGCCGCCATCACCTCGTGCACGAACACGTCGAACCCGAGCGTGCTGCTCGCGGCCGGCCTGCTCGCGAAGAAGGCTGTCGAAGCTGGTTTGACGGTAGCGCCGCACATCAAGACGTCGCTGGCGCCGGGATCGCGCATCGTCACCGACTATCTGACGAAGACCGACCTGCTGCAGTATCTCGACAAGCTCGGCTTCACGCTGGCCGCTTACGGCTGCACGACGTGTATCGGCAATGCGGGCGATCTGACGCCGGAACTGAACGACGCGATCGTGAAGAACGATATCGTCGCGGCCGCCGTGCTGTCGGGCAACCGCAACTTCGAAGCGCGCATTCACCCGAACATCCGCTCGAACTTCCTGGCATCGCCGCCGCTGGTCGTGGCGTACGCCATCGCGGGCAACATCACGCGCGACCTGATGACCGAGCCGGTCGGCAAGGGCAAGGATGGCCGCGACGTGTATCTCGGCGACATCTGGCCGACGAGCGAAGAAGTGCACGCGCTGCTGAAATTCGCGCTCGACGCCGACGCGTTCCGCAAGAACTACTCGCAGCTCACGAAGGAAGGCGACCTGTGGAGCAAGATCGCGGGCGAAACGGGTCAGGTCTATGACTGGCCGAAGTCGACGTACATCGCCGAGCCGCCGTTCTTCGGCAACGACTTCTCGATGAAGCCGGCCGATTCCATCCCGGCTGTCACGGGCGCACGCGCGCTCGGCATCTTTGGCGATTCGGTGACGACCGACCACATCAGCCCGGCGGGTTCGATCAAGGAAACGTCGCCGGCGGGCGTGTGGCTGAAGGCGAACGGCGTGCAGAAGGCCGACTTCAACAGCTACGGCTCGCGTCGCGGCAATCACGACGTGATGATGCGCGGCACGTTCGCGAACGTCCGCATCAAGAACCTGATGATTCCGGCGAAGGCGGACGGCACGCGGGTCGAGGGCGGTCTGACGATTCATCAGCCGAGCGGCGAGCAACTGTCGATCTATGACGCAGCGATGAAGTACATCGCCGACGACACGCCGACCGTCATCTTCGCGGGCGAAGAGTACGGCACGGGTTCGTCGCGTGACTGGGCTGCGAAGGGCACGCAACTGCTCGGCGTGAAGGCCGTGGTCGCGCGCAGCTTCGAGCGTATCCATCGCTCGAACCTGGTCGGCATGGGCGTGCTGCCGCTGCAGTTCAAGGGCGCGGACAGCATTCAGTCGCTGAACATCACCGGCGAAGAAACGTACGACATCGAAGGTCTCGGCGAGGACTTCAAGCCGCAGCAGGAAGTCACGCTCGTGATCCATCGCAAGGACGGTAAGGACGATCGCGTGCAGGTGCTGCTGCGTATCGATACGCCGATCGAAGTCGACTACTACAAGCACGGCGGGATTCTGCCGTTCGTGCTGCGTTCGCTGCTCGCCGCTTAAGCGCGACCGTAGTTTTGCAGGTGACCGCGCTCGAAAGAGCGCGGGAACATTGGACCCGGCTTTGGCCGGGTTTTTTTTCGCGCCGGCCTCACAGGTTCGACGCGATCGTTCCGTTTTGCCCCGGGCGACGCGCAAACCACGCCCGCAGCACTTCAATCACGCTCTTGTCGCCCGCCGATGCCGACGCCAACGCGAACCGGCTGCCCTCGCATGTGCCGCTGACCCAGATCGTCGAATACGGCTTCAGTTCGACGGCGTCGCCGGCTTTCAGCCAGTGATCGTCCGCCTCTCCTTCGACCGTCATCCAGATTTGTCCGCGCAGCACGCGCAGCGTTTGAGGGCGATGGCTCGTCCACCGTGTTGGCGCATCGCGCCCGTCGAGTTCGAATGTCCGGATTTCACGCATGATGCCGCTCCCAGTCGATTCATCGGATGGCCGCGCCGTGGCAGTCGTCGCTTGGCCGTTGTGCATATTATTCGGCCGGTTCCGAACATCTTGAATGAACACTTGCATACAGTTGCATCGGAACTGTTAAGTCAGACAGGGTGAACAGTTTCCACTGTTCAGTCGGCAACAGGACACTGCGTTAGCCGTACGGACGGCTTGACATGGCTTTACGGCTGCGTTCGAATCACTTCTGACACTCAGCGAACAGCGCGTCCAACTGTTCACCCGACTCCACCGAACACTTGAAACGATGAACGCACTTCCGCTCAGAATCGACGGCGCGACCGGCGTGCCGCTCACCGAGCAGATCGTCAGCCAGATCGAAGCGATGATCCGCTCGCGGCGCGTGCTGGCCGGCGCGAAGCTGCCGTCGATCCGCCAGCTCGCCGCCGAGCAGCGCATCAGCCGCTTCCCCGTGATTGAGGCCTACGACCGCCTTGCCTCGCGCGGCCTCATTCAGCCGAAGCACGGCTCGGGCTTCTATGTGGCGAATCGCGTCGACGACCGCGACGCCGAGTCCGGAAACTGCGATCCGCGTCTCGCGGAAGAAGAATCGAATCAGGTGCTTCAGCAGTTCAACTATCCCGGCGAGACGCTAAAGCTCTCCAGCGGCTTCATCCCCGAGTCGTGGCGCGATGTGGACGGCCTCACGCAGGCCATCCGTCAGGCGTCGCGCAGCGATGTATCGAGCGTGATCGACTACGCGATTCCGCACGGCGACGCCACGCTGCGCCAGCAAGTGACCCTGCGGCTCAACGCGCTCGGCATCGCCGCCGATTCGCCGAACGTGATGATCACGAACGGCGCGAGCCAGGCGCTCGATCTGATCGTGCGCACGATGCTGAAGCCGGGCGATACCGTGTTCGTCGAAGATCCCGGCTACTACAACCTGTTCGGCCTGCTGAAGCTGCAAGGCGTGCGTCTCGTCGGCGTGCCGCGGCTCGCCAACGGACCCGACATCGACGCCGCCGAAATGCTGCTGAAGCAGCACAAGCCGAAGCTATTCTTCGTCAACACGGTCTTCCAGAACCCGACGGCGACGAACATCTCGCCGCAAGTCGCGTTCAAGCTGCTGCAACTCGCGACGCTGCATGGTTTCGCGCTCGTCGAAGACGACATCTACGCCGACTTCCAGGCTGTGCCGACGCAACGGCTGGCATCGCTCGATCAGTTCGACCGCGTGATCTACGTGGGGGGCTTGTCGAAGACGCTGTCGTCGTCGCTGCGAATCGGCTATCTCGCCGCGAACCGGCAGCTCGTGAAGGATCTCGTCGATGTGAAAGTGCTGACGAGCCTCGGCGGAACGCGATTCGCCGAGAGCGTCGCGGCAAGCCTGCTCGAGCGCGGGACGTATCGCAAGTATCTGGAGCGGCTGCGCAAGCGCGTGCGCGATTCGCTGTCGAGCGCGGTGCAGCAGCTCGAACGTTACGGCTGGAAAGTGTTCGATGAACCGGGCGGCGGCAGCCTGGTTTGGGCGAGCGTGCCCGGCATCGACGATTCAGCGGTGCTCGTGGACGAAGCGTTGAAGTTCGGCGTCACGCTCGCGCCGGGAAGCTACTATCGGCCGAACGGCGAAGCGTGTCCTTGGGTGCGGATCAACTCCGCGTACGCGGGCGACCGGCGCGCGGCGCGCTTCTTCGAGCATATGACCGAGAAGCGCGACGCGGCCTGAAATCCGCCCGTGCGATTACATCGGCGGGGCGACGCCATCCTTTTCGACGACGATCCGCTGCGCCGCATACGCGCCGCCGCTTTCCGGGCTCGCCACCACGAACACCTTCTTGCCGGGCTTGAGATCGTCATGCGTGGCCGGCGCGAAGGTCACGACGGGTACGTTCTCGGGCACCGTCACCGCGTTCGATCCGCCCTTGTACGACAGCTTCAAGTCGCGCCCGCTCGTGCCCTGCACGACCTGATCGACGTTCGCGTTGGTCATCGAGCTTTGCGGGCCGAGATCCCACGCATAGTGGCCTTCGCCGGTGCCGCGCGCGGCTTCCGGGAAGACGAGCACTTCGGTGGCCGTCAGCTTGCCATCGGTGCCGGTGGTGGCGGCCGTGCCGACGAACTGACCCGGCTTGATGTCGGACAGCTTGATGTTTTTCAGCGCCGTGACGGGTGTATCGGACTTCACCGCGATCTTCACGGTATCGCCGCTGCGGCGATGCACGGTCAGGGTATCGCCCGACAACGCGACGATATCGCCGCGAATGCGCGTCGGCTTGGCTGCAGGCGTCTGCGCGAAGGCGGCGGTCGTGAACGCGAGCACCGCGATGCTGAGGCCGAGTTTCATGCGAATCGACATTGAATCTCCTTCAGTGAGTGGACAAGGTAAGCGATGCAGAAGCGTCATCAGGAACCGCCGAACCAGTTATAGCCCTGGTTCTCCCAATAGCCGCCGGGGTAATCGTTGGTCACGGTAATCGCGACGATATGCTTCGGATTCTTGTAGCCGAGCTTGGTCGGCATGCGCAGCTTCATCGGGAATCCGTATTTCGGCGGCAAGACCTGGCCGTCGTAAGTCAGCGTGAGCAGCGTCTGCGCGTGCAGCGCGGTTGGCATGTCGATGCTCGTCGAGTAGTTGTCCGCGCAGTGAAAAGCGACATACTTCGCGCTCGTGTCCGCGCCCGCTCGCGCCAGAAAATGGGCGAAGCGCACGCCGCCCCACTTGCCGATCGCGCTCCATCCTTCGATGCAGATGTGCCGCGTCACCTGGCTTTCTTGCGGCATCGCGTGCAGTTCATCGAGCGTCCACACGCGCTTGCCTTTGACGAGACCGCCCAATTCCAGCTTGTACGCGGATGCATCCACTTCCGGCACTTCGTCGATGTCGTAGAACGCGTTGAACGGAAACGGGCGCGTGATCATCGAATCCGGATACGTCGGCGCGAGCTTGTTCGGATCGAAGAGCAGCGCCTGCGCGTCGTCGTTGAACGACGATATCTTGCGCAGCATCGCGTTGACGGATTTGTCGTCGGTGAGATTGCAGCCCGACAGCATCACGAGGCCGCCTAACGAAAGAATGCGCTTGCCGAAGAGACGCCGTGCGGGCGCTTTCAGTTCTTTCGCGGCATCCTTGATGATGGACTCTGCATCGAGCCTGGGTTTGAGAATCGACATGGCCTTAACGTCCTCTGATCATCAGCACGAGCGACCGCGGCACGAGGGCGACCATCACCACATGCAGCACGACGAACGCCACCAGGAAACTCATGCCGAAGAAATGCACGACGCGGGCGTTGTCGTAGCCGCCCATCAGCGTGCGAAGCAAGGGAAACTGCACGGACTTCCACACGACGAGGCCCGAAAGAACGATGACCACGATATCCACGATCACCGCGAGATAAGCGAGCTTCTGCACGGCGTTGTAGTGCGTGAGATCGTCGTGGCCGAGCTTGCCGCGCAATGCGGCGAGCGCATCGTGCGCGACGCTCTTGATGCTCAACGGAAACATGCGCCGGCGAAAGCGCCCGGTAAGAAGATTCATCGCCACATACACGATGAAGTTCGCCACCAGCAGCCACATGGCCGCGAAGTGCCATTGCAGCGCGCCGCCGAGCCAGCCGCCGAGCGTAATCGATGACGGAAACGTGAGCGGCCTGAAGATCGGCGATGCGTTATAGATCTGCCATCCGCTCGTCACCATCACGACGATGGCGATCGCATTGAGCCAGTGCGTGATACGCAGCCATAGCGGCTGTAGCGTTCCTTGCTGCACGTCGGACCTCGCGTCGGGTTAATGGGACTCGAAACAGGAGCATGAAACGGATGCTAACGGCGCGGCGCTGATGGATCGATGACCACTCGATGACTTTTTTGTCATACTCCGCCGGCCTCACGCGCGCGCTGGCAGAATGGCGTCAACGTATCGACGACAGCGAAGCACGCGCATGACCATCCTCGTGATCGAAGACGACCGCAAGACCGGCGACTACCTGAAAAAAGGGCTTATCGAGTCCGGCTATCAGGTCGATCTCGTGCGCAACGGCACGGACGGCCTGCATCAGGCCCTCGCGAACCCATACGAACTGATCGTGCTCGATGTGATGCTGCCGGGCATCGACGGATGGCAGATCATGTCCGCATTGCGCGCGAAGCGTGACCTGCCTGTCATCTTTCTCACGGCGCGCGATCAGGTCAGCGACCGCATTCACGGCCTCGAACTCGGCGCGGACGATTATCTAGTCAAGCCGTTCTCGTTCACCGAACTCGTGCTGCGCATTCGCACGCTGCTACGCCGTGGGGTGATGCGCGAATCGGATACCTTTCAGGTCGCCGATCTTCACGTCGATGTCCTGCGCCGCAAGGTCACGAGGAAGGGCATCGACATCGTGCTGACGAACAAGGAGTTCGCGCTGCTGCATCTCTTTTGCAGGCATCGGGGCGAAGCGCTGTCCCGCACGCTGATTGCATCCGAAGTGTGGGACATGAACTTCGATAGCGATACCAACGTGGTCGATGTCGCCATCAAGCGTCTGCGCGCGAAGATCGACAATCCGTTCGAACTGAAGCTCATCCATACCGTGCGCAGCATCGGCTATTCGTTCGGGGAAGATTCTTGAGGCGGCCTTCGCAATCGCTCGCGGTTCGCATTGCGCTGTCGTTTGCGGCGATCGTATGCGTGGTCGTCGGCATGGTCGGCGCATCGCTGTATCAGGCGACGAACTCCGCGCTGTCCACGCGCGCCGATTATCAGGTGATCGCGCGCGTCGAACATTTTCGCTCGCTGCTGCACGACCTCTATACGATCAACGAACTCGAAGCGCGGCCCCGGCTCTTCGAAACCATGCTGGGCGACCGGCAGGACGTGATCCTCTTCCGGCGCGCGGGCACGGCGCCGTTCATCAACGTCAATCCGGAGCGCATGCCGTTGCCCCCGCTGTCGATCGTGCCGGTCGATCGCCGCATCGGTCTCGACGACCTGTACGAAGGCACGCGCGCCGACGGCGTGCGCATGCGCTGGGTCGGCGCGCAGGCGCGCATCGGCGATAGCGGCGAAGTGGTCGACATCATCGCGGCGCACGTGATGACGCAGGAAGCGCGCGTGCTGTCCGCGTATCTCGAACGCGTATGGTTCACGGTGATCGGCGCGGTCGCAGTGACGATGCTGCTCGCGTACTGGGTCACGAGCCGCGGGCTCATGCCGCTCAGGCTGATGGCCGACAAGGCCGCCGAGATCACGCCGAACCGCATGTCGGCGCGGCTCGACGTCGCTCATGCGCCGGCGGAACTGCAAAGCCTCGCGGCGTCGTTCAACGCGATGCTCGACCGGCTCGAACACGGTTACGAACGTCTGCTGCAATTCTCGGCGGACCTGGCGCACGAGCTTCGCACGCCGATCGGCGTATTGATCGGCGAGACGCAGGTCATGCTCGCGCACGAACGCAGCGTCGCCGAATATCGCGGCGTGCTCGAATCGAATCTCGAAGAACTGGAGCGGCTCTCGCGCATCGCGCAGAACATCCTTTTTCTTGCACAGGCGGATCATTCGCAACAGCCGATCGCGCGCGAGCGTATCGACATTCGCGACGAACTCGAAACCATTGCGGCATATTTCGAAGGCATCGCGGAAGAACGCCGCATCACGTTCGATATCGACGCCAGCGGCGCGATGCACGCCAACGCGATCATGTGCCGGCGCGCGATCGGCAACGTCGTGGTGAATGCAGTGCGCTATGCGACGGCGGGGACCGTCGTGCGTCTGTCCGGTCATGCCGATGCGAACGGCGCGTGCATCGTCGTGGGCAATCGCGGCGCCGTCATCGCGAACGAAGAGCTTACGCGGCTCTTCGACCGCTTTTATCGCGGCGACGCGGCCCGCAGCGAGTTCACGGAATCGAGCGGGCTCGGCTTGTCCATCGTCCAGGCGATCGTGCGCATGCATGGCGGCAGCGCGTCGGCCGAGTGTTCGCCGGATGGATGGATCGAGTTCACGCTGCGGTTTCCGGCAGGCGCCTGAACGCTACGCCCCGGCGACGCTCAGAGCCTGCCGCTGCGCGAGCAAGCCGTGAATCTGCGCGACGACCGCCGCGCCCTCGCCTACCGCAGCCGCGACGCGCTTGGTCGATGTCGAACGCACGTCGCCGATCGCGAATACGCCCGGCACGCTCGTCTCCAGGCCCATCACCCCTTGCGTGCGTCCGTCGTGCGCTTCGGGGCCGGTCAGCACGAAGCCCTTGCCATCCACGCTCACGCTGCAGTCGCGCAGCCAGTCCGTGTTCGGGTCCGCGCCGGTGAAGAGGAACAGATGGCGCGATTCGAGCGTGAGCGGGCCATCGGGCGTCTTGCAGTGGATGGCCGTGAGCGCGCGGTCATCGCCCTTCAGCGAGACGATTTCGGTACGCGTGCGTACGGTCACGTTCGGCAGCGAGCCGATGCGCTCGACCAGATAATGCGACATGCTCGCCGCGAGCCCGGAACCGCGAATCAGCACATGTACGTGCTTCGCGTGCGACGCCAGATACACCGCCGCCTGCCCCGCCGAATTGCCGCCGCCGACGAGCACGACTTCCGCGTTCTTGCACAGCTTCGCCTCGACCGGCGACGCCCAGTAGTACGTGCCATGCCCTTCGTAACGCTCGAGCCCTTCGATTGCCGGCCGCCGATACGCCGCGCCCGACGCGATCACGACCGTTTGCGTGGTCACGCGCGCGCCGTTCTCCAGTTCGATCTGAATCGGCGATGAACCGCAGTGCAGCGCCTTGATGCGCGTCGGAATCGCGATATGCGCGCCGAATTTCTGGGCCTGCACGAACGCGCGGCCCGCGAGCGCCTGGCCGGAGATGCCGGTCGGAAAGCCCAGATAATTTTCGATGCGCGCGCTCGCGCCCGCCTGCCCGCCCGGCGCGCGGCAATCGAACACCGCCACCGACAATCCTTCGGACGCCGCATAAACGGCCGTCGCGAGACCCGCGGGGCCGGCCCCGACGATGGCGACATCGTAGACATGCGCCGGATCGAATTCGGGCAGCCAGCCGAGTTGGGTGGCGAGCTGATTTTCGTCGGGCGCGCGCAGCACGGTGCCATCGGGGCAGATGACGAGCGGAAAATCCGCCGTCGATGCCGAGATGCGTTCGAGCAGCGCGATTGCGTCCGGGTCCGAGCAGGCGTCGATGACCGTGTGCGGATAGCCGTTGCGGCGCAGGAAGCCTTGCAGCGACACGAGGCGGCCATCGTCGGACTGGCCGAGCAGCACCGGGCCGCTGCCTTTCTCGATCAGGCCGACGCGCCGCAGGATCAGCGCGCGCATGATCCGCTCGCCGAGTTCGGCTTCCGCGACGAGCAGCGCACGGAGCCGCTCGGGCGGCACGACGATGCCTTCGACGTCTTCCACCGCCATGCCGTCGACGAGACAGGGCTTGCCGGACAACTGCGCGACTTCCGCGAGGAAATGCCCCGCGCCGTGTTCGACGATGATTTGGTTCGCGCCGAGCGCATCGCGCCGCGTGACGCGCACGAGTCCGTTCAGGATGATGACCATGCCGCGCCCGACTTCGCCCATGCGGAACATCCACTCGCCCGCACGCCAGCGCGCCGCGGTGCCGAAGCGGCTCATGCGCTCGATTTCGCCGTCGGTGAGGCGCGGAAACATCTGATGCGAGCGCGTGTGCAGCGGCGAGAACGGCGCGCTGTCATCGCCGGATGCGGGTGCATTGACGCCCGTCGGCACGACGTTCGGATCGTCGGGCGGCGGCATTCCCGGGCTCCAGGCGACGACGTTCGGCATCTCGATTGCGTGCCCGTTGCTCGGGGTCGTACTCATGCGCGATCTCCGTGGGGTAAGCCTGGTTCATGCAGGGACGCAGCCGCCTGTGCCGCCTGAACTTCCTTGACCTGCTGCACGATGGGCAGCGAGCATGCCGCCGCCATCTGCTCCGCTTCTTCGGGACTCGTCGCCGCGAGTTCGCCGAACTCGGTGAGATTGGCGACTTCGAAACCGGCGAGCCGCCACGCGTCGAGGCCGCCCGTCAGCGGCAGCACGTCGCGAAAGCCCGCGTTGCGCATCGTCTTGGCCATCCACGCCGCCGACACTTCGTTCGGACACGAGCAATAGATCACGACCTTGCGCGACTTGTCGTAGCTTTCAATGATCTTCTGCAGCTCGCGCTCGTCGGCGAAGAGCGCGCCCGGAATGGCGAACGGATCGAGCATGCGCTTTTCGGCCGAGCGGATGTCGAAGATCACGGGCAGCGGTTCGGCGTGCATCAGCGAGTACAGATCGTCGACGGTGATGCGCGCTTTTTCGAGCGTCGCCATCAGCGCGCGGCGACGCCACCAGCGATACGTCACATAGATCGCAAGCAGGACGGCGACGACCATCCCGGCTTGCCGCCCGAGCCGCGAGATCAGCGCGAAGACCATTTCCAGCTCCGCGGCGAACAGGACGCCGACGCTCAGGCCGACCGCTCCCCACAGCGCGATGCCTGCGCCGTCGTGCGCGATGAAGCTGCGCAGCCGCACGCCCATTGCGCCGGCGAGCGGCACGGAAACGAGCGACAGTCCGGGGATGAACTTCGCGACGAGCAGGATTCGCACGCCCCACCGGCCGAAGAAGCGTTCGGTTTTTTTGACGCAGGTGTCGCGTGACAGCGAGAGCTTGCAGATGGTTTTGAGCGTGCGGTCGCCGTATTTGCGCCCGCCCTGGAACCAGACGAAATCGCCCAGCACCCCGCCCGCCACCGCGACGCACAGAACGCCCGCCAGCGGCGTCCAGAACGCGGCGCCGTTCACGGCCATCAACGCGATGGATGCGCCGACGATGATCATCGTCGGCATGGCGGGCACGGGCAGCCCGAGCGCCGAGCCCATCACGTTGAGGAAAACGATCGCCGGGCCGAAACGATCGACTAGCTGATGCAGCAACATGGGAATCTCCCGCTTGGGCGCTACGGCAAGTGACGGGACGAAGCGGCTTCGCGCGCGGAGGCGGCGAAGGGAGAACCGGAGATTGGGGAAAACGGGCGAGCGACGCCCGTGATCCATGGCGGCGCATGGAGCGCCGGGCCGGCCTTCGTCACATTTAAGGGATGAGTTTAGCGCGGAAATGCGGATGAAAGCGTGACGGCGTGCAGGGGGACGGGGTCACGCCGGTTGCCGGGAACGTGCGCTCCTTAAGCCCGACCCTCCTCCTCGATATAGCCCCGAACCACCTCCGCAAACGACCCATCCCCCGCCAGCCCGAGTTGCTTCGCCCGCGACGTGTCCCACGCGCCCGGCCAGCTTCCGACGATCTTCTCGATGCGCTCGTCGCGCTGCCAGTCGATGCGCGCCGCCGCTTCGTCGCCCGCCACTTCGCGCAATGCCGCGACCATCTCGTTCACGCTCACCGACAATCCCGGCAGATTCACGACGGGACGATTCCCCAGTGCCGCGCGATCCAGTTCACAGCCGGCGATGAGCGCCTCGATCGCGCTTCGCGGCGACAGCAGCCACAGACGCGTTTCACCATCGACGGGACACGTCGAGCGCTCACCGTTCAGCGGCTCGCGAATGATGCCGCTCGCAAACGACGACGCCGCCGCGTTCGGCTTGCCCGGCCGCACGCTGATGGTCGGCAGCCGCAGCACGCGGCCATCGACGAAACCGCGCCGCGCATAGTCGCACAGCAGCAATTCGGCGATCGCCTTCTGCGTGCCGTAGGAAGATTGCGGATTGAGCGCCGTATCGTCCTGAACGATGGCCGGCAGCGCGCCGCCATAGACCGCGACCGAACTCGTGAACACGACGCGCGGCACATGTCCCGCCGCGCGACACACTTCGAGCAGCGCACGCGATGCATCCAGATTGATCTTCATCCCGAGGTCGAAGTCGGCTTCCGCCTGCCCCGATACGATCGCGGCAAGATGGAAGATTGCTTCAGTGCTCGCGTCGACGTGACGCTCCAGCACCGCGCGGTCCGAGATGTCGCCGGTTTCGGCGCGCACGCGGGAATCGGCGAGAAGCGCGGCATCGGCGGGACGCGCCACGTCGAGCAAGACAAGCTCCGTGACGGGCTTGCCGTTCAATTCGCCGCGATCGAGCAGCCGTCTGGCTAGCCGCTGACCCAGAAAACCCGCGCCGCCGGTGATGAGGATCTTCATTCGCATCGCTCCCGAATCAGAGATAGGACTTGAGCCAGCCGAGGCCGTCGGACGTGCCCGCCTTCGGACGATATTCGCAGCCGATCCATCCGTCGTAGCCGAGCGAATCGATCAGGTCGAACAAATACGGATAGTTGATCTCGCCGATGTCCGGCTCGTTGCGATCCGGCACGCCCGCAATCTGAATATGTCCGATGCCCGCGTTGGGCCGCTTCATGTCGCGCTTGAGCTTGACGGCGACATCGCCTTCGACGATCTGACAGTGATAGATATCGAACTGCACCTGCAGGTTCGGCGCGCCGATTTCATCGCAGATGGCCTGCGCTTCGTCCTGACGATTGAGAAAGAAGCCGGGGATATCGCGCGTATTGATCGGCTCGATCACGATACCGATGCCCGCGCCCCGCGCCGCTTTCGCCGCGTAGTCGAGATTCTTCAGATACACCGCGCGATGCTCGTCTCGCGACTGCTGCGGCCCAATGAGACCCGCCATCACGTGCAGCTTCGGGTTGCCGAGCACCGCCGTGTATTCGAGCGCGCGATCGACGCTCGCCCTGAACTCGTCCTCGCGCCCCGGCAACGAAGCGATGCCGCGCTCGCCCGCCGCCCAGTCTCCCGGCGGCGCGTTGAAAAGCGCCTGCGCGAGGCCGTTATCGCTCAGGCGCGTCTTGATCTCGGCGGCGGGGAAGTCATACGGAAACAGGAATTCGACCGCCTCGAAGCCGTCCTTCGCGGCGGCGGCGAAGCGGTCGAGGAACGCGTGTTCCGGGTACATCATCGTGAGATTGGCGGCGAAGCGGGGCATTGCGTTCTCCTTGCATGTGTTGTCGTGGCAGGCCGGGCGCTGCGGTCACTTCGCGGTTTTCGGAACCTCGATGCCCGGAAAGATCTTGATGACCGCGATATCGTCCTCGCCGCCGTGGCCGGCCGTCGACGCCATCATGAACATCTGATGCGCCGCCGCCGACAGCGGAAGCGGAAACTTCGACGTGCGCGCCGTATCGAGCACGAGGCCCAGGTCCTTCACGAAGATATCGACGGCGGAAAGCGGCGTGTAGTCGCCCGACAGCACGTGCGGGACGCGGTTCTCGAACATCCACGAGTTGCCCGCGCTGTGCGTGATGACATCGTAGAGCGCGTCCGGATCGACGCCCTCGCGCAAACCGAGCGCCATCGCTTCGGCGGCCGCCGCGATGTGCACGCCCGCGAGCAATTGATTGATGATCTTCACCTTCGATCCCGCGCCGTGGGCATCGCCGAGCCGATACACCTTGCCCGCGATCGCTTCGAGCACGTCTTCGCATGCGGCGTAGGCATCGGCGGGGCCGGACGTCATCATCGTCATCTGGCCGGATGCCGCTTTGGCCGCGCCGCCGGAAACGGGAGCGTCGATCATCCGCAGGCCCGCCGCCTCCACGCGCTTGCCGAGTTCCACCGCGAAAGCCGGCGAAACCGTCGCGCAGGCGAGCACGACGCCGCCCGGCTTCATCGCGGGTACGGCGCCGTCATCGCCGAACAGCACGGCTTCCGTCTGCGCCGCGTTGACGACGAGCGTGACGACCACATCGCACTTGCCGCCCAGCTCCGCCGGCGACGCGCATGCGATGCCGCCTTCCGCGGCGAAGGCGTCGAGCACGTCGCGGCGCACATCGCACGCATGAACGGCGAACCCCGCGCGCAACAGCGAGCGCGCGACGCCCAGTCCCATTGCGCCCAAGCCGATGACTCCCACGTTTCTGGACATGGCGATTCTCTTCGAGTGATGGTTAGCGGATGCCGGCTTCCGCGAGACGGCGCGCGGCGTTGTAAAGATGCGTCTGGGCGGCGTGACGCGCCGCTGCCGGATCGCCCGCACGAATGGCGTCGGCAATTGCGGCGTGCTCTTCGCGCACCTGCCGCGAGAAGTCCTCACGCAGCGCCTCGTTGCGGCGCGTGACGAGCGTGCCCGCCTCCAGATACTGATTCAGGAACGCGAGTGTCTTGAGGAAATATGGATTGCCGGTCGCGTTCGCGATCTCGCGATGAAACGCCACGTCTTCCGCGACGCCATCGCGGCCAGCGCGCACCGCTTCGTCGATGCGGGCGAGCGCCGCGTCGATAGCGGCGAGGTGCGCATCGGTGCGGCGCGTGGCGGCCTCGGCGGCGACCTCGGCTTCGATAGCCCGCCGCAGCGCGAGAATCTGCACGACCGCGCCCGGCTCGACGGCCTGCGCGTAATCGATGCGCAATGGCCGGATGCCCGCCCGCTCGACAATGAACACGCCGCTGCCCTGCTTCGGCTCGACCATGCCTTCGTTCTTGAGACGCGACACGGCCTCGCGGATCACCGTTCGGCTCACGCCGAATTCCTGCGCGAGCACGGCTTCGCTCGGCAGTTTGCCGGTCGCCGCGAAACTGCCTTTCTCGATCAGCTTTTGAAGTTGCTGCGCGACGGTATCGGAAAGCGCACGGGGCGAAATCTTCTCGAACATGCGCGGCGGCGTGGTGTGCAATGTCATCGGGTCATCATACAAGTCGACGCCGCGCGTGTCTCTTCGGCGATAACCCTTAACTCGCCATCATTCGGCGAGCGGCTCGTCGATGAGCGCGAGCGCGTCGCGGATTTCGCCGGCATCGCCGGGGCGCACGAGGCGCGCGACTTCCTTGCCGCCGAGCATGAAGACGAGCGTCGGCCAGAGCTTGACGCGGAAGGACCGGCCGAGCGGACGGCCGCTGCCGTCCTCGATCTTGATGTGATGCACGCCGCGATGCGCCTGAAACGCCTGCGCGATCAGCGGCTGCGCGGCGCGGCAGTACCCGCACCAGTCGGTGCCGAACTCCACGACCGTGGGCCCGGTGAGGGCGTCGACTTCGCTGCGGTCGGGCGCGGTCTTCGCATATTCGGTGGTCATGCTCATGGCGCTGTCCTCGTGCGTTCGTTGTCTCGCGAAGCAGCAGAAAACCTGCCAGCCCGCGCGTGCTTCACTGCCCGAATCCCGTCAGGCCGATCAGCGCGCCGGCCCCGAGCAGCCACAGCGGATGCAGCCTCGTCCGGTAAGCCAGCCACGCGACGGCGACCGTGATGCCGGCGAGCATCGCGGTCTGATCGGACGCTTCCGCGATCAGCAGCGCGCTCGCCGCGACGAGCCCGACGGTGACCGGCACGAGTCCGAGCTGCACGTAACGCCGCCACGGACGGTCCTTGAAGCGCTCCCACGCGTGCAGCGCGGCGATCGTCACGAGCGATGACGGCCCGAACTTCGCAACCGATGTAATCAGCACGCCCGGCCATCCCGCGACGTGCCAGCCGATCAGCGTGACGACCATCATGTTGGGTCCGGGCGCGGCCTGCGCGAGCGCGAAAAGCGCGGAGAAGTCGGCTTTGGTCATCCAGTGATGGACCTGCACGACTTGCCGCTGCATTTCGGGAAGGATGGTGTTGCCGCCGCCGAATGCGAGCAGCGACAACTGGCTGAAGATCGCGGCGAGGGAGACAAGATCGTCTTTCATCGGCGCACCTTCCATGCGATGAGTACCGAAACCGGCGTGAGCACGAGCATGGACGGGAGCAGCGGCGTGCGGAACAGGGCGATGGCCGCGAACATCGCGAGCGCGACGACAGCGGCTTCGGGCTTCTTGCGAAGCGGCCACATGAGCTTGACCGACATCGCGACCAGCAGTCCCGCCGCGGCCGCCGCGAGGCCCGCGAACAGATGCGCGACGCGCGGATCGTGATGCGTGCGCTGATAGATCACGCCGAGCGCGATCACGACCAGCGATGGCCCGGCCAGCAGCCCGAGCAAGCCCGCGAGCGCGCCGGGCAGCCCGCGAAATTTCATGCCGATAGCCACCGACAGATTGATGACGTTGCCGCCCGGAAGAAACTGGCAGAGCCCGAGTAGATCGGTGAACGCGTCGGCATCGAGCCATTTGCGGCGCTCGACGATTTCGCGCCGTGCAAGCGGCAGCGCGCCGCCGAACGCCGTGAGGCCGAGCGTCAGAAAGCCGATGAAGATTTCGGCGATGGTGGGCCGGGGCGTGTCGCTCTGATGCATGGCGCGCAAGAAAAGGCGAGAAAGCGGCAAGCGTACAGCGTCAGGTGCGCCTCTCGCAATTGCTCAGCCTTTCGACGCACGCCCGCGCCGCGCCTCATACGCCTTCAAGTGCGCGTAGGCGACCGCCAGCAACGACGTTCCATCCACCGCTGCCTTTCGCCGCGCCAACAGATTCCCGACGATATGATCCGCTTCGATCGCCGCGTCGTTTTCGATGTCGCGCAGCATCGACGCGGTCATCAGCGAGCCGCGCTCCGAGAAGAACGTGCGCGAGCGCGCGATCACCGCTTCGCCCGGCGCATGACCGTTGTCACGGGCGACGCCGCTGCATTCTTCGAAGAGCCCGCGCAGCAGCGCTTCGCCGCCGGGCGCGGCCACGATATCGCCAATGGGCGCGCGCATCAGACAGGTTCCGGCGGCGAGCGTCGCGAGGAAAACCCACTTGTCCCACATTGCCTGCAGGATGTTCTCGGTGACGTTCAGTTCAAAGCGCGCGCCGGCCAGTTGCTCACCGATCGAATCGATACGCGCTGACCGCCCGCCCGCGCGTTCGCCGATGGTCATCGACTGCATCGTGTTCAGATGAACGATTGCGCCGTGAGCATCGAGCGTCGCCGCGATCACGCATTGGCCGCCCAGCACCTTGTCCGCGCCGAAGCGCGCGTCGAGCGCATCGAGATGCGCCATGCCGTTCAGGAGCGGCAGGATGGCCGTATCCGGGCCGACGGCGGGCGCCAGCGAATCGATCGCACTGTCGAGATCGTAAGCCTTGCAACTGAGCAGCACGAGATCGAACGGCTTGTCGATATCCTGCGTGAGCACGATCGGCGGATTGGTGAAACGCACATCGCCCTCGGGGCTTCGCACGTTCAGGCCGCCGTCGCGCAGCCGTTGCGCACGCCGCTCGCGCACGAGAAACGTCACGTCGCGGCCCGCTTCGAGCAGCCGCGCCCCGAAATATCCGCCGATGGCGCCCGCGCCCACTACCAGAATCCGCATGCCTCGCTCCTTGTTGTCGATTGTCCGTTTCGCTCAAGCCTGCCACACGCCATAGCCCGCTTCGCGCAAGCCGATTGCGAGTTCCACTTCCATGTCGCGTGCGCCGTCGTAGGGCATCGGGTTGTACATCTCGTACAGATGGGGCAGAAGGCGCAGCCCGAAGTCCCGCACGAACCGGTTCGACTGGATGCCGGCCTTGTGCTTGTCGAAACGCACGTCCGGGTCGATGCCCGTCATCCCGACATAGACGAACGGCTTGCCGGGCACGTAATCCGGGTTCGCGCGACGAAAGCGCGCCTCGTTCCAGACGGCGTCCGACAGTTCGACGACATAAACCGAATAGTGATGCGCTCGTGTGCGCCGGGACAGCGCCATGAAGAATGCGATACGGTCAGGGGCGTCCATTCTATGCCGATGCCCGCACGCGCGCGCGGTCGCGACCGCTGCCGGATGCGGCTCAAAGTGGTAAATTCGGGCGGTCTGCGCTCGCCCACTGGACATGCGTCGTTCGAATCCAGGACGCACCGTGGCGCGCGAGCGCCGCATCCATCGACAGTTTTCATCCGAAGCGCCCGCGCCACGAGCGGCAGGCGCTTCGGTCATTCGGAGATCAAGCATGAGCAAACAAGCTATCGGCGTGGTGGGCCTCGCCGTCATGGGCCGCAATCTGGCCTTGAACATCGAGAGCCGCGGGCACGCCGTTTCGGTCTACAACCGCAGCCGCGCCAAAACCGACGAACTGATTGCCGAACATTCCGACAAGAAGCTCGTGCCGACGTACACGCTCGAAGAGTTCGTGCAATCGCTCGAAACGCCGCGCCGCATTCTGCTCATGGTGAAGGCCGGCGCGGGCACCGACGAGACCATTGCGCAACTGCGTCCGCTGCTCGAAAAAGGCGACATTCTGATCGACGGCGGCAATACGCATTTCACCGATACCATCCGCCGCAATCAGGACCTCGCGAAGTCGGGCCTGCATTTCATCGGCACGGGCGTGTCGGGCGGCGAGGAAGGCGCGCTGAAGGGACCGTCGATCATGCCGGGCGGGCAGAAGGAAGCGTACGAACTCGTCGCGCCGATCCTGCACGAAATCGCGGCGAAGGCGCCGGACGGCGAGCCGTGCGTCGCGTACATGGGTCCGGACGGCGCGGGCCACTTCGTGAAGATGGTGCACAACGGCATCGAGTACGGCGACATGCAGTTGATCGCCGAGAGCTATGACGTGCTGAAGCGCGTGGCGGGCTTGTCGAACGACGAGCTCGGCAAGGTGTATGTCGAGTGGAATCAGGGCGAGCTGGACAGCTATCTGATCGAGATCACGTCGAAGATTTTTTCGAAGAAGGACGATGAGACGGGCAAGGATCTCGTCGATGTCATTCTCGACCGCGCGGCGCAGAAGGGCACCGGCAAGTGGACGAGCCAGAACGCGCTCGATCTCGGCGCGCCGTTGCCGCTGATTACCGAAGCGGTGTTTGCGCGCGTGCTGTCGTCGCTGAAGGATCAGCGCGTCAAGGCGAGCAAGGTGCTCTCCGGCCCGTCGCCGAAGTTCGATGGCGATCGTGAAGCGTTCATCGAATCGGTGCGTCGTGCGTTGTATCTGTCGAAGATCGTGTCGTATGCGCAGGGCTTTGCGCAGTTGCGCGCGGCATCGGATGAGTACAACTGGAACCTGCAGTACGGCGAGATCGCGAAGATTTTCCGCGCGGGCTGCATCATCCGTGCGCGCTTCCTGCAGAAGATCACGGATGCTTACGCGGCTGACAAGGACCTCGCGAATCTGCTGCTCGATCCGTATTTCAGCGATATCGCGGCGAAGTATCAGGATGCGTTGCGCGATGTCGTGGTCGCGGCGGTGAAGGCGGGGATTCCGGTGCCCGCGTTCTCGTCGGCGATCGCTTATTTCGATGCGTATCGGTCGGAAAGGCTGCCGGCCAATCTCGTGCAGGCGCAACGCGATTTCTTCGGCGCGCATACGTTCGAGCGGACGGACAAGGCGGGGAGTTATCACGCGAATTGGGCGTGATGACCTGAACCGTTGAAGGAGCGGGGCAGCCGAAAGCTGCCCCGTTTTTCAATCGATGCCGACCCACGCCCCATCACTCCGGCTACTCCTCAACACCCCTTCCACGAACCTCAACCCCGCGACCCCATCCTCGACGGTAGTCAACCAGTCATCCCCTTGAGTCGTCCCGCTCGCAATACACGCCGCCGCGTCCGTATAAACCTGCGCGAACGCTTCGATATACCCCTCCGGATGCCCTGCCGGCACGCGCGTCGCATGTTGCGCCTCGATGCCCTGCACCCGTCCGCGCGTCAGGCGCCGCGACGTCCCGCCGACCGGCGTGAACCACAACTCATTCGGCGACTGCTGATCGAACGCGAGACCCGCCTTCGTCCCATACACGCGCAAGCGCAAGCCGTTCTCTTCGCCCGCCGCAACCTGACTCGCCCACAACATGCCGCGCGCTCCGTTCGGATACCGAAGCATCGCCTGAACGTGATCGTCGACACGCCGCCCGGGCACGAACGTCGTCACTTCCGCCGATAGCTCCGACGGCCGCATTCCCGTCACGTATTCGGCAAGCTGATACGCGTGCGTGCCGATGTCGCCGAGACAGCCCGCCGGCCCCGCCATCGACGGGTCCGTGCGCCACGCCGCCTGACGGTTCGCCTGCGTCTCCACCGGCAACGAGAGCCAGTCCTGCGCATATTCCACCTGCACGACGCGGATATCGCCGAGCATGCCCTGCCGCACCATCGCGCGAGCGTGGCGCACGAGCGGATAGCCCGTGTACGTGTACGTCACCGCGAACACGAGCCCCTTCTCTCGCGCGAGCCTTGCGAGCGCCTCGCCTTCATCGAGCGATACGGCGAGCGGCTTGTCGCAGATCACGTGAATGCCCGCTTCGAGAAAGGCGGTCGCGATCGGCGCATGCAGATGGTTCGGCGTGACGATCGCCACCGCTTCGATACCATCGGAGCGGCCCGCCTCGATGCGCGCCATCTCGCGATAATCGTCATAGCTGCGCGGCAAGCCGATCGCCGCCGCGCTCGATGCCGCCCGCCGCGCATCCGACGACAACGCGCCCGCCACCAGCTCATAGCGATCGTCGAGCCGCGCCGCCATCCGATGCACCGCGCCGATGAACGCGCCCTCGCCCCCGCCGACCATCCCCAGGCGCACGCGTTTCATCGCTCGTCTCCGATGCCCAGCACATCGCGCATTCGCTCCCGGCTCGCGCCGCTGCCGGCGAAGTCATCGAATGCACGCTCCGCCACGCGGATGATGTGATCGCGGATGAACACCACCCCCTCGCGCGCGCCATCCTCCGGATGCTTCAACGCACATTCCCATTCGAGCACGGCCCAGCCTGCGAAGTCGTACTGCGCCATCTTCGAGAAGATCGCCTTGAAGTCGATCTGGCCATCGCCGAGCGAACGAAAACGTCCGGCGCGATCCACCCATCCCGAGTAGCCGCCATACACGCCTTGCCGTCCGTCGGGGCGAAACTCTGCGTCCTTCACATGAAACGCCTTGATGCGCGCGTGATAAATGTCGATGAACGCCAGATAGTCGAGCTGCTGCAACACGAAGTGGCTCGGATCGAAGAGGATGTTCGCGCGCGGATGATCGTCCACCGCCGCGAGAAAGCGCTCGAACGTCACGCCATCGTGCAGGTCTTCGCCAGGATGCAGCTCGTAGCACACATCGACGCCCGCGCGATCGAACTCATCGAGAATCGGACGCCAGCGTTTCGCCAGTTCATCGAATGCCGCTTCGACGAGACCTGCCGGACGCTGCGGCCACGGATACACATACGGCCACGCGAGCGCCCCCGAGAACGTGACATGCGCGTTCAATCCAAGGCGCTTCGATGCCGCCGCCGCATGCTTCAGCTGCGATATCGCCCATTCGGTCCGCGCGGACGGATTGCCCCGCACATGGGGCGCCGCGAAGCCATCGAACAGCGTGTCGTAAGCGGGATGCACCGCGACGAGCTGCCCCTGCAGATGCGTCGACAATTCGGTGATCGCGACGCCCGCATCTTCCACGGTGCGGCGGATATCATCGCAATATGCATCGCTCGATGCGGCCTTCTCGAGATCGATCAGGCGCGCATCGCAAGGCACCTGGATGCCCTCGTAGCCGAGCGAAGCCGCCCACGACGCTAGGTTCTTCAACGAATCGAACGGCGCGGCGTCGCCCATGAACTGCGCGAGAAAAATCGCAGGGCCCTTGATGGTCTTCATCTTTCGCCTCGATAAGAATGCCGGTCAACGCGTGACCGGCCTGGCGTTCAGAACGGCGAGTTCGGATAGTAGAACTGCTTCGCGTTGTCCTTCGTGATGAGCACCGAAGGAATGATGGTCGTCGGCGGCAGCTTGTCGCCCTTGAGACGCGCTTCGGCGGTCAGCTTGATCGCGTCGTAGATGAACTTCGGCGAGTAGGAGACATCGGCCTGCACGCGCTTGTCGCCATCCATGATGCGTTTCACCGCTTCCTTCGATCCCGCACCGCCGAACACTTCCTTGATGTCGGTGCGCTTCGCCTGATCGATCGCCTTCAGCACGCCGATCATCATGTCGTCGTCGGCGGCCCATACGGCGTCGATATGCTTGAAGCGCGTGAGATAGTCCTGCATCACCTTGAACGCGTCATCGCGATTCCAGTTCGCATACTTCGCGTCCAGTATCCTGATGTCCGGATGCTGCTTGATCACGCCTTCGAAGGCAGTCCAGCGTTCGTTGTCGAGCGTCGTCGGAATGCCGCGCAGCGCGACGATATCGCCACGGCCGTTGAGCGTTTTCGCGAGATACTCGGCGGGCAGCTTGCCGAACGCGGTGTTGTCGCCAGCAACGTAGGCATCCTGAGCATTGGTATCCGTCAGGCCGCGATCGACGACCGTCACGTACACGCCCTTCTTCTTCACTTGCGCCACCGGCTGCGTGAGCGAAGCCGATTCGAACGGGAAGATGACGAGCGCATTGATCTTGTTGACGGTCACGAGATCCTGCAGCTGATTCGCCTGCTCGGGCGCGCCGCCCGCCGTCTTGACGATGATCTTCAGGTCCGGATGCGCCTTTTCCAGCTCCTTTTTCGCCTCGTTCGCCCACCAGACGATGCCGCCCGTGAAGCCGTGCGTGGCGGTCGGGATGGCGACGCCCACCACGACCTTGTCGGCGGCGCGAGCGGATGGCGCAACGGCGAACGCGCTCGCCGTGAGCGTCAGCGCGGTGAGCGCGCGGAAGAGTTTCTTCATGACGATGTCTCCTGTTCGATTATTAACGACGGCCACGCTGCAAGAAGGCTACGAAGATGATCACGGCACCCTGCACCGCCGCGTTCAGATACACGCTGATGATGCTCGTGAGATTGAGGATGTTGTTGATGACCGATAGCAGGATCGCACCGATGACCGTGCCGATCACGCGCCCTTCGCCGCCCTTGAGCGCCGTGCCGCCGACCACGACGGCCGCGATCGCTTCGAGCTCCCACAAGAGGCCGGTCGTTGGCGTCGCAGAACCGAGGCGCGGGACATAGAGCACGGTCGCCACCGCGACGCACAACCCGAGCAGCACATAGGTCGCGATTTTCACGTGATCGACGCGTATCGCCGCATAACGCGCGACCTGCTCGTTCGACCCGATGGCCTGCACGTGCCGCCCGAACACCGTGCGGTTCAGCACGAGCGCACCGCCTCCCGCGACGATCGCGAAGACCCAGATCGGCACCGGCACGCCGAAGAGGCTCGCGTAATACACCGGGCCGTAGAGATCGACGAGGGAATTGTCGAGCGTCAGCGCGCCGCCGTCCGCGAGCCACGTCAGCAGCGCGCGAAAAACGCCGAGCGTGCCGAGCGTCACGATGAACGGTTCGATGCGCCCTTTCGTCACGAGCAGGCCATGCGCAAGACCGAACAGCGCGCCGAGCACGAGCGCGAGCACGATGCCGAGCGCGACGATCAGAAGCGGCGGCACCGCATGGCCGCTTGCTCCCTGCATCAACCCGTTCATCATGTAGATCATGCTGCCCGCGATCAGCGCGGCCATCGATCCCACCGACAGATCGATGCCGCCCGAGATGATCACGAAGGTCATGCCCACCGCGATGATGCCGATGAACGACGTGCGCGTGAGCACGTTCATCGCGTTATCGACCGTGGCGAAGTCGCTGTTGAGCAGCGTGCCGCCGATACATAGCGCAATCAGCCCGAGCAGCGGCCCGATGCCGAACAGGATGCGCGAAATGGCGGCGAAACGGCTTTCGCGTTCGGTGTCTTCAGTGTGTGCCGGTCGCATGCGCGATCAACCTCTCTTCGGTCAGAAGGTCCATGCCGAGTGTCGCGACGAGTTCGCCCGCGCGCATCACCGCGACGCGATGGCATAGCCCGATCAGTTCGATCAGCTCGGAAGAAATGACGATTACCGCGCGCCCTTCGGCGGCGAGGCGATGAATCAGAAAGTAGATGTCGCGTTTCGCGCCGACATCCACGCCGCGCGTGGGTTCATCGAGCACGATCACGCGTGGATCGGGATGCAGGAACTTGGCGAGCGCGAGCTTTTGCTGGTTCCCGCCGGACAACATGCGCGCGCGGTTTCCCGCATTGCCCGTGCGAATGCCGAAGTCCTTCAGCGCGACGCCGAGCGCATTGCGCTCCGCGCGTTTGTCGATGAGCGGATGCGCGTAGCGTTCGAGCGTCATCATCGTGAGGTTGTCCTTCAACGCCATGTCGACGTGCAGGCCGCGTCCCTTGCGGTCTTCGCTCAGATACGTGATGCCGTGACGCATCGCGTCGCGCGGGCTTTTCAGCGTGGCCGCCTCGCCCGCGATCGACACGCGTCCCGTGCTCAAGGTCCGCAGGCCCACGAGCGCTTCGAACAATTCGGTGCGTCCCGCGCCGACGAGTCCCGCAAAGCCGAACACTTCACCTTCGCGCACCGAGAAGCTCACGCCATCGGCCCAGCCCGGCACCGATGCCGCTTCCACTTCGAACGCGACGCGCGCATCGGCGGCAAGGGCGGGCTTCGGCGGAAACATGTCGGAGACTTCACGGCCGACCATCAGATTCGCCATCTGCTGCCGCGTCAGGTCGGACGTGGGCGCGCGCGCGACGAAACGGCCATCGCGCATCACGATGACTTCATCCGTCACGCGCTCGACTTCATCCAGCTTGTGCGAGATATAGACGATGGTCGCGCCGGCGTCCTTCAGGCGCGCCATCAGCGCGAAGAGGCGCTGCGTTTCGGAGGGCGTGAGCGTCGCCGTCGGCTCGTCCATGATGAGCAGGCGCGCATCGCGCAGCATGGCCTTCGCGATCTCCACGAGCTGCTTCTCCGCGACGATCAGTTCGCGCACCCTGGTATCGGGATTCTTGTGCAGGCCGACTTCGGCGAGCGCGGCGCGGGCCTCGTCGCGCATCGACGGTTCATCGAGAAAATAGCCTTTGCGCAGCTCGTGCCCGAGATACATGTTCTGCGTGATGCTCAGATGATCCGCGAGATTCAGCTCCTGGTGAATCAGCACGATGCCCGCGCGTTCGGCATCGCGCGAACTCGTGAAGTCCGCGCGCGCGCCATCGATCGACACGATGCCTGCGCTCGGCCGCTCGTAGCCCGCGAGAATCTTCATCAGCGTGGACTTGCCCGCGCCGTTCTCGCCGAGCAGGCCATAGATGCGTCCGGGCGCGAGATCGAAGCTCACGCCATGCAGCACGCGCACCGGCCCGAACTGCTTCTCGATTCCCTCAAAGCGCACGGCAAGGCTCATTGTCAGGCGCTCCTTCGTTGGATCAGCCGATGCGGCAGCAGCACGCCCGGCACATCCGCGCGTGGATCGCGCAGGCGCCGGAGCAGCAGATCGGCGGCGGCTTCGCCGAGCGCCTGCATCGGCTGCGCGACGGTCGTCAGCGGCGGATCGACGTGCGCCGCCACGGCGATATCGTCGAAGCCGACGACGGCGATATCGTCCGGCACGCGCAGGCCCACGCCGCGCAAGCCGTTCATCACGCCGATCGCGAGCGTGTCCGAGACCGCGAAGATCGCCGTCGGCCTGTCGCGACCAAGCGATGCGAGCTGCACGGCGGCACGTTCGCCCGCGTCGTAGTCGAGGCTGTCGAGGTCGATGCGCCATGCCGGATTCGGCGCGATGCCCGCGGCTTCGAGCGCATCGCGATAGCCTGCGAGCCGCTGCCGTCCGTACAGATAGCCCTGGCCCGAACCGACCAGCGCAATGCGCTCGTGACCCTTGCCGATCAGATATCGCACGACGTCGCCCGCTGCAAGATGATTGTCGATGCCGACATACGGCACGCCCGCGTCGGGATCGAACTCGCAGCACGCAACCCACGGCAGCGTCGATGCCTCGTCGGCCAGCGCGTTCTGCACGGCGGCGGGATCGAGACAGATGGCGCCATCGGCGCGCCGTCCCCGCAACAGGTCGAAATAGCTGCGTTCGCGTAAGGGGTCTGCGCCGGTATCGCACAGCAGCATGAAATAACCATTTTGACGCGCTACGCTGTCGATGCCGCGCACGATCGCCGCGTAGAACGGGTTGCCGAAGTCGGGCACCATCGTGAGGAGGAGGCGGCTCTCGGCCGTGCGAAGATTGCGAGCCAGCTCGTTGATGCGATAGCCGCTCGCCGCGACCGCCGCGCGCACCTTGTCGCGTGTGATCTCGCGCACGTTCGTGTGGCCGTTGAGCACGCGCGATACCGTCGCGACGGACACGCCTGCGCGTGCCGCGACATCGGCAATCGATACTTCCTCACGGGGACGAACGGTTTCCGACATGCTGCGCGCCACGACGGCGGACGGGATGTAATGGATTACATTATTTGATCCGACGTGCCCGCATGGCAACCGGAATCGGATAGGGATAAACGCTTAATGTCGATTCGGCGTGGGTTCGGTCGTCGTGACGTCATGACCCGACGAACCACCACGAGGAGCACGTCCATGCGATTCATGATGCTGATGATCCCGCGCGGTTACGAGAGCGCGGAACCCGGCACGATGCCGGGCGCCGAAGCCGTCGCCGCGATGATGAAATACAACGAAGCGCTGCAGAAGGCCGGCGTGCTGCTCGCGCTCGACGGGCTGCATCCGCCGTCGATGGGCGCGCGCGTCAGCTTCGAAGAAGGCAAGCCGCGCGTCGTCGACGGCCCGTTTGCCGAAGCTAAGGAAGTGCTCGGCGGTTACTGGATGATTCAGGTCAGTTCGCGCGAGGAAGCGATCGAATGGGCGAAGCGTTGCCCCGGCTCGCCGAACGAGACGATCGAAGTGCGGCAGGTCATGGAGTTCGACGACTTCCCGCCCGATGTGCAGGAAGCGTCCGCTGGCTTCGACGAGATGCAGAAGGCGGCGAAGCGGTAACGCCGGATCAGCGCGGGATGCCGGTGATATAGACCGGCGCTTGCGTCGAAAGCGATTGCTTGACGGCGCGGCCGGTGTCGTCGACGAGCACCTCTTCTTCGCCGCGCTCGACCGCCGCCAGCACTTGCTCGACCACGCTTGCCGGCGATGTCTTCGGCGCCGCGACTTCCGCGACCATGTCCGTGTCGATATAACCGGGATGCACGCCGACCACGAGCGTGCCCTGTGCGCGCAGTTCGTCGCGCAGCGCGTTGGTCACCGCCCACGCCGCCGACTTCGACACGCTGTACGCGCCGCCATCGGGCAATACGACCCAGCTCAGCACGGACAGCACGTTGACGACCGCGCCGCCGCCGTTCTTCCCGAGAACGGGCGCGAACGCCTGCGTGACGTTGAGCGGTCCGATCGCGTTCACTTCGATGAGATCGCGCACGCCCTGTGTCGATGCCGGATCGAGCAGCGGGCCGCGCGTGAGCGCACCTGCGTTGTTGATGACGATCTGCACGTCGGTGTACGTCGCTGCGGCCTGCGCGATCTCCGCGGAATTCGTCACATCGAGCTTGATGGCCTTCGCGCCTTCGATATCGACGCTGCCCGGATTGCGCGCCGCCGCATAGACTTTCGCTGCACCCGCATCGAGGAGCGACTTCACGAACTGCTTGCCGAGACCGCGATTCGCGCCGGTGACGAGAACGACCTTTCCTTTGATCTGCATGACGACCTCCACTTGAAGTGCATATGCACTGAAAACGGTATATAAAAGCCCGCATCGCTGCGAGCCACGGTTCAATCGATCATTCCATCTCGGTCAGTTCGAAGAGCGTCTTGCGCAAAGCCTTCGCGCGCTTCTCGCCGAACTTCGCTTCGAATTCCGTCTGCGCCGCGCGCCATTGCTCGTAGCCCTGCGCGAGCATGACCTTGCCCGCCGCCGTCAGCTTCAATCCGACCGCGCGCGAACTCGGCGCTTGCTGCTCCATCTCGACGATGCCATCGCGCTGCAGCGGCTTGAGCGCGCGCACGAGCGTGGTCCGATCCATCACCATCGATTCCGACAGCTCGGCCATCTGCACGCCTGGCTTGCGGGAAATCGCGGCAATGAGCGTGAACTGCGCCGGCGTGATGCCCACGACGCTCATATGCCGCTCGTAAAGCTGCGATACATAGCGCGCGGCCTGACGAATGGCGAAGCAATTGCAATCGAGAGGAGAAGAATTCGTTGTCATGGATGCAGCCTATCTGTGCATATGCACTTCGTCAAGCACGGCGTTTTTATCGCGACGATAGGCGCGGCACAAATCGTCGCGCGAGACGAAGCGCAAAAACCCGCGCCGCCGCGCCGCATCTGCGAAAGCGCGCGGCCGGGCCTGTGCCGAAATCCGCATTCCGTTCGCGATGAAACGACAAGACGCGGCGAATTTGGCTTCCTACATTGCCCATGTCCGCCGCTCTCGCGCGAGGGCAACTCCGTCTTGCCGGCGGGTAATTGATCGTGTTCCATGCAGTGGTCATGCGCGATGCAACGGCCACGTCTGACCGGACTGCCAAACCACAACAGGAGAGGAAACCATGCGTATCCGCACGAGCTTCAAACAGTCTGCATGGATCGCGGCGTGCGCCGCCGCGTTCGCCGCCGCGCCGATGATGGCTGCAGCCGAGGACGTCACGGTGAAGGTCGGTTTCGCCGCCCCTCTCACCGGCGCGAATGCAGGCTACGGAAAGGACCTCCAGAACGGCGTGCAACTCGCGCTCGACGAAGCCAACGCCAAAAAAATCACCATCGGCGGCAAGACGGCGAAGTTCGAGATCGCGGCGCAAGACGATCAGGCCGATCCGCGCGTCGGCGTGCAGGCGGCGCAAAAACTCGTCGATGACGGCGTCGCGGTCGTCGTCGGCCACTTCAATTCGGGCACGACGCTGCCCGCCTCGCCGATCTACAACAACGCCGGCATCCCGATGATCGATCCCGCCGCGACCAACCCGACCATCACGACGCGCGGCCTCGAGAACATCTTCACGGTGATCTCGAGCGATGCGCAGAACGCGGGCAACGCCGGCGTGTACGCGGTGACGACGACGAAGGCGAAGCGCATCGCGATCATTGACGATCGCACGGCCTTCGGTCAGGGCGAAGCCGACGAGTTCGAGAAGGCAGTGAAGGCGAACGGAGGCAATATCGTCGCGCGTGAATTCAGCGACAACCAGACCGTCGACTTCAGCGCGCAGCTCACGCGCCTGAAGGCCGTGAACGCGGACCTGATCTTCTTCGGCGGACTGGACCGGCAAGCGGCGGCGGTCGTCAAGCGGATGAAGCAGCTCGGCGTGAACGCGCAGTTCGTCGGCGGCGGCGGCGTGATGGACGCCGATTTCCTCAAGCTCGCCGGCGATGCCGCCGAAGGCGCGCAGGCGTGGGAATACGGCAGTCCGCTCGACAAACTTCCGCAAGGCAAGGCGTTCGGCGACAAATTCCAGAAGCGCTTCGGCGTCGCGATCCTCTCGTATGCGCCGTTCGGCTACGACGCCGCATGGGCCGCCATCAACGCGATGCAGAAGGCGAACTCCGCCGATCCGAAGGTGTATCGCCCGGTGCTGAAGAGCATATCGTTCGAGGGCATCACCGGCCCGATCGCGTTCGACGAAAAGGGCGCGCTGAAGAATGCGTCCTCGACGCTCTATCAGGTAAAGAACGGACAGTGGGAAACGATCGTCACGAAACACGGGATGTAGCGTGCAGCGCGTTCCGCGTGGCCGCGGCCTCGCCGTCGAGCCACTGCGCGAACTGCCGCAGCGCGGACGACGGCGCGGGCCGCTCCGGATAGACCAGGTAATAGCCCGCGCCGCTCGGCACGCGCAGTGAAAACGGCGCGATCACGCGTCTTGCGCGCAGGTCTTCTTCGATCAGCGATACGTCGCCGATGGTCACACCGAGACCCTGCATCGCCGATGACATCGCAAGATCGAGCGTATCGAAATGCTGCGCTTTCGCCGATGGCAAGCCCGCGTAGCCGTATGCGCCGAGCCACAGCAGCCAGTCGCGGCGATCGCGCGTCGGATGAAGCAGCGTCTTGCCGGCGAGGTCGCCTGGCGTGGGCGTCGTGTGCCTGCGCGGCTTCCACAGTTCGGGCGCGCATACGGGCGTCAGCACTTCGTCGAAAAGAGGATGCACGGTCACGCCTTTCATCGACGACACCACGGCCGGCACGCCGAAGACGATGGCGGCATCGAAATGCTCGGCGTCGAACTCGACGCCATGCGACACCGACGCCGTCACTTCCACCACCAGTTCCGGCCGCTCGTTCTGCAGGCGGATGACGCGCGGCAGCACCCAGCGCATCGCGCAGGTCGGGCATTTGACGCGCAGCGTGCCGGACTGGCTGCCGCTTTTGGCGAGCGCATCGCCGATTTGCGCGAACGCCTGCTGCAGCGGCGCGACCAGCAGCGTTCCCTGATGCGTGAGCGCGAGCCCGCGCGCCTGCCGCACGAAGAGCGCATAGCCGAGATGCGCTTCGAGTCCGGCGATTTGCCGGCTCACCGCGCCCTGCGTGACGTTGAGCAGGTCTGCGGCGCGCGTGAAGTTCAGCTTCTGGGCGACCACGAGGAAGGTCTTCAGCACGTCCAGCGAAGGCAGCGGTTTCATCGGGTTTTTGTCGAGTAGCCATGAGCAGCAAGCATGGCTAGTATGACAAACTTTCGATTGTCGGCGCTTTATTGCCGCGGTTGAATCGCCGCAATGCCAAAGTGGAGTCTTCTGCCGTGCAAAGCGCCTGCATCCCCGAGTCCAAACTGCCGAATGTCGGCACGACCATTTTTACCGTCATCGGCCAGCTTGCCGATGAACACGATGCGCTGAACCTGTCGCAAGGCGCGCCGAACTTCGCGTGCGATCCGAAGCTCGTCGACGCGGTTACGCGAGCCATGCGGGCAGGACATAACCAGTACTCGCCGATGGCCGGCACGGTCGCGCTGCGCGAGGCGATCGCCGTGAAGACGCTTAAGCTCTACGGCGCGCAATACGATCCGGGCACGGAAGTGACGGTCGTCGCGAGCGCGAGCGAAGGGTTGTACGCGACGATCAGCGCGCTCGTGCATCCCGGCGACGAGGTGATCTACTTCGAGCCGTCGTTCGACAGCTATGCGCCCATCGTGCAGCTTCAGGGCGCGAAGCCGGTTGCGATCAAGCTGTCGCCGGAAGATTTCAGCATCGACTGGGACGAAGTCGCCGCCGCGATCACGCGGAAGACGCGCATGATTCTCGTCAACACGCCGCACAACCCGACGGGCAGCGCATTCACGCCCGCCGATATCGAGCGGCTCACGGCGCTCACGCGCGGCACGAAGATCGTCGTGCTGTCGGACGAAGTGTACGAACATGTCGTCTTCGATGGCGCGCTGCATCACGGGATGGCGCGTTATCCCGAACTGGCCGCGCGCAGCGTGATCGTGTCGTCGTTCGGCAAGTCGTATCACGTGACGGGCTGGCGCGTCGGTTATTGCCTCGCGCCGGCGGCGCTCACCGCCGAAATCCGCAAGGTCCACCAGTTCATGACCTTTTCCGCCGATACCCCGATGCAGATGGCCTTCGCCGAGGCGCTCGCGGACGAATCCAGCTATCTGCATCTCGGGCCGTTCTACCAGCACAAGCGCGACGTGCTCGCGAAGGCGCTCGAAGGCTCGCGCTTCGAGCTATTGCCGAGCGCGGGCAGCTTTTTCATGCTCGCGCGCTACAGCGCCATTTCGGACGAGCGCGACAGCGACTTCGTGCTTCGGCTGATCCGCGAGGCGCGCGTCGCGACCATTCCGCTGTCCGCGTTTTATACCGATGGCACCGACAATCGCCTGATCCGTCTTTCGTTCGCGAAGGACGACGACACGCTCACCGAAGGCGCGCGCCGCCTTTGCTCGATTTAGCCTTTCGTTTTCCGGAGACCATCACGATGAAGAAGAATCACATTGCGGCCGCGCTGTTGATCGCGTGCTCGTTCGCAAGCGGCGCCGCGCTCGCCGCCGATACGCTGCGCTTCGGCCTCGAAGCGCAATATCCGCCGTTCGAATCGAAGTCCGCGACGGGCGAGCTGGAAGGGCTGGACATCGACGTGGGCAATGCGGTCTGCGCCGCCGCGAAGATGCAGTGCAAGTGGGTCGAGACCTCGTTCGACGGCCTCATTCCCGCGCTGCAGGGCCGCAAGTTCGACGCGATCAACTCCGCGATGAACGCGACCGAGCAACGCCGCCAGGCGATCGATTTCACGACGGTCGTGTATCGCGTGCCGACGCAGCTCATCGCGAAGACGGGTAGCGGTATCGAGCCGACGCCGGCGTCGCTGAAGGGCAAGAGCGTGGGCGTGCTGCAGGGCTCGATTCAGGAGACGTTCGCGAAGGCGCATTGGGAGAACGAGGGCGTGAAGGTCGTGCCATATCAGGATCAGAATCAGGTTTACACGGACCTGAAGTCAGGCCGCCTCGATGCGACCCTCGTGCTCGCGCCCGCCGGTCAAAGCGGCTTTCTGTCGAAGCCTGACGGCGCGGGCTATGCGTTCGTCGGCGCGCCGGTGCGCGATGACAAGATTCTCGGCAGCGGCATCGCTTACGGCATCCGCAAGGGCGACGATGCGCTCAAGACGAAGCTGAACGCCGCGATCGAGAAGGTCAAGGCGGACGGGACCATCGACAAGTACGCGAAGAAGTATCTGGGGAACATCGACATTTCGGCGAAGTAAGGCGGGGCGTGCGCGGCGTGCGTGTCGCGCACGCGTCGGTTCAGAGCTGCAGGAAGGTGCGAACCGCGAGCTTTCCAGCGGATGGCCCGGTCTCGCAGCGTGTCGACGCGTCGATACGCGCGCTGATGCTGCGTCAGGACGCCTATCGTCCGTCTGTCCAGCAGCATTCACTGACAACAGGCACACTTGCGGATCGACCAACCGCCGTCGCATGACCCGCGCGGCGATTCACCGGGAACCGCATGAGCACGCCGCCGCCAACCAACGCCGGGCAGCCGACGCCGCCGCCGCTTCAGGGCGCTCGACTCGTGCTCGCCACCTTTGCCGTGGCGCTCGCGACGTTCATGAACGTACTCGATTCGTCGATTGCGAACGTCGCGATTCCGACGATCTCCGGCAATCTCGGCGTGTCCGTCAACGAAGGCACCTGGGTCATCACGGTGTTTGCGGCATCGAATGCGGTGTCGATTCCGCTTACCGGCTGGCTCACGCAACGGCTCGGGCAGATCCGGCTCTTCGTCGGCGCCATTCTGATGTTCGTGCTGTCGTCGTGGCTGTGCGGCCTCGCGCCGAACCTGCCGGTGCTGCTTGTTGCGCGCGTGCTGCAGGGCGCGGTCGCCGGGCCGCTGATCCCGCTTTCGCAGGCGATCCTGCTCGGCTCGTATCCGAAAGAGAAGTCGTCGATGGCCCTCGCGCTATGGGCGATGACCGCGACCGTCGGCCCCATCGCCGGCCCGGCGCTCGGCGGCTGGATCACCGACAGCTATTCGTGGTCGTGGATCTTCTACATCAACATTCCGGTCGGCCTTTTCGCGGCGGGCGTGACGTGGGCGATCTACAGCAAGCGCGAATCGCCGACGCGCAAGGCGCCCATCGACGTGATCGGCCTCGCGCTGCTCGTCACATGGGTTGCGTCGCTGCAGATCATGCTCGACAAGGGACGCGACCTGGACTGGTTCTCGTCGCCGGTGATCGTCGTGCTGGCGATCGTCGCGGCCATCTCGTTCGCGTTCTTCGTCGTATGGGAGCTGACGGAGGCGAACCCGGTCGTCGACCTGCGCCTTTTCGCGGGGCGCAACTTCTTCGGTGGCACGGTGGCGATATCTGTCGCGTATGGCGTCTTCTTCGGCAACCTCGTGCTCCTGCCGCAATGGATGCAGCAGTATCTGAACTACCGTTCCGTCGACGCCGGCCTCGTCACCGCGCCGCTCGGCGTGTTCGCCGTGATCCTTGCGCCGGTGATGGGCAAGGTGCTGCCGCGCAGCGACGCCCGCGTGATCGCGACGATGGCGTTCATCGGCTTTGCATTCGTGTTCTGGCTGCGGTCCAGGTACGTGATCGAGATCGACACCTTCCATCTCGTGCTGCCGACGCTGCTGCAGGGCATTCCGATGGCGATGTTCTTCGTGCCGCTCACGGCGATCGTCTTGTCGGGCTTGCCGCCATCGAAGATTCCGGGGGCGGCGGGATTGTCCAACTTCGCGCGCGTGTTCTGTGGCGCAGTGGGCACGTCGCTCGCGGGCAACGCGTGGGACAACCGCATCGCGCTGCATCACGAGCGGCTGACCGATGTGGCGAATATCTATAACCCGGCGTTTTCCCAGTCGCTCGCGATGTCGCAATCGACGCTCGGCATCAGCGAAGCACAGGCGCGCGGCATGTTCAACTTCACGGTGAACTCGCAGGCCGCGATGATGGGGCTCAACGATATCTTTCTGATCTCGGCGGTAATTTTCATTCTGATCATTCCGCTGATCTGGATCACGAAGGTGGCGAAAGGCGGCGGGGGTGGAGCGGCGGCGGGGGCGCATTGATGCCTTGGAGTATCAGTCATAGAGCCGTTGCGCCCGCGCGTTTTTAGCTCTGCGGCGTCAAGAAATATATGGGCGTCAGCGGCATGCGCGCCCGTGCATTGTCGTCGAGCTTCCCATAGAACTCGATCCACAGTTCAATGAGGCGCTCTGCATCGATCAGTGTGATCTTGCGGCGCTCCTGGTCCCGCGCGAACGATTCCGCATCGCGGGTGAATCCGCCTAGAGAAACGAAGAGTCCGACGTCGTCATCGTTGATGATAGCGATGAAGGACTTGAGCCCGTCCTTGTCGACCGATGCCCTATCCGCTTCACCTGCACCTTGATGCGCGGTGCTCGCGTGCCCAGCGGATCCATATTCGCGATTATATCGACTCCGCCGTCCTTGCCTGGCGGCGATACCCAGCCGATGTGGTAACCCATCGCCCGCAACAGATCCGCGACGAGATCCTGAAAATCGTACGGTGGCATCTTGTGGAGATGCTGTTCGATCTCGCCCCACGCTTGCTCCTCGGCCTGTCATATGTGACGCTGGCCGCTTCCGCGTCAGCATCGAATGACAGCGCGACCTGCTCGCTTAACTTCGCTGAGACGTTGACTAGTCCGACGGGATCGCGAGACTGTGACGCCCGCCACTGTGCATACAGCCGACCGGTTTCGCGGCAGAATTCAGCAGGATCCTTGAACTTTGCATCGGCCGATATTCCGACGTCCGTCACTGCCCATATTCCCTTGTGCTTTACGAGCCAGCCCCCTTTCACGCAGGCCACAGTGGCAAACCGCACTATCTTCTCGAAGCGCCTCACACCGCTTTCATAGTGACCGGATTCATACGGCGTGAGCGTCACAGTGTTGGCGAGCGCTTCGAGCGCCTTGCCGGCAGGCATCCCCTCGGGATGCAACTTCAAGATTTCGAACAGTTTCTTCAACAGTTCGCCAGTGCGTTGTCTGGAAGTTTCGGCCATTGCTATTCCTTCGTCGTACCGCGCATATATGTGGGGAGCGCGGAAAGACTGCAATTGTCCCTGTGCAGAGCGATACAACAGTCAAAATTGTTGGCTAAGTCAGAAGGAATCAGTGCTTGCGCTGGCCGGCTCGCTTTGCGCGAATTTCGCAAAACGGGCTTGATCGGATTTCGCGATTCCGAATTCACCTGATCCTTACCACGAAGTGGCAAACCGCGATGAAGACGGCGCGGCGCATTGAACCGCGCCCGTGACAAAAGCGCGAGCCGGGCCGCTCGCGCGTTCGCGGTCATTCCGGCAGAAATCCCTCTTCAAGCACGGATGTCATCGGCCACGGGCATGTTTCCGGGAACGAATCGAAGTCGATGCCCGTCTCGGTTTCCGCCAGATTCCGGGCCTTCATCCATACAAGGTCGAGCCACCTCGCTTCCTCGAACCGGCGTCGCAGGCTCGGCGCTTCGCTCAGAAGATAAAGCGCTTCGGTCCTTTGCGTGCGGATGGTATTCATCCAGCTCTTGCCCCGCCGCTCAGGTTGATGTCGCCACTTGAGCAGATGCGCGAGAAGCACCGACACCCTGCTCCCCAGCTCGCGTAATTGGCTCTTACCCACGTCCTCGATTTCCTCTGCAATATGCTCGATATCGATGGCCGAGAGCCTTCCTGCCCGCAGCAGCGCGACCTGTTCTTCGGCCCACGCCACCACGTCTTTGTCATAAGGCGTTCCCATCGGCTCACTCCCGTTTTCCTCAGGACTTCCGGTATCGATCATGCTCTGCAGTTCCCTCTTCATCGAGTCGTCCGAATGGCCAGTTCGCTTCACTTCAACCCCAGCTCCACGCGGCTCCCCGCGCCCTTGTCGTCGATGCCGTCCGCATTCAGCTTCGGCGCGACGACGTATATTCGGCTGCTGTCGATTTTCCCGTCGAAATACTCCTTCACCGCCTGCGCGCGCCGCTGTGCAAGATCGCGCAGCGCCGTCTCATCGACCGGAGCGTTCTGCATCAGCGCAGCCTTCATGTCGGCATCGGGCAAACTCTTCGTCAGGCCGATCATGTTGCGCGGCTTCTTGAAGTCCGCTGCCTTGTAGACCTTCGCCAGATACTTGTCGTAGTCGTCGCCTGACACCTTCACCGCCGACCAGTCGACCGACTCGCCGCGATCCGACAGCTCGCGCACCTTCGCGCGCTTCACCTGCGCATCGACCCACGCACTGCGCAAGCCCGGCTCGTCCACCTTCGGATCGACGCGGCCCGTCACATCCAGCCTGATCGACGGCTTGTCGGCCAGCGCCTTCGCAATCGTGTCCAGCTTCTTCTGCGCGGCATCGCCGAGCGTGGCCGAGCCTGCATCGAACTCGACGTAATTCAGCTCCTCGCCGCTGCCGCCGATCGCGTGCGCGAGCAGCGAGAACGGCGCGGTCACCGCTTTCTGCACGAGGTTCACGATGGCCTGCCACACGAGTCCGCCGATCGAGAACTCCGGGTTCGAGAGCGATCCGGAAATCGGAATGTTCACGTCGATCTCGCCGCGCGAATTCTTCAATAGCGATACCGCGAGCCGCACCGGCAGCTTCGTCGCGCTCGGATTGTCGATGTGGTCGCCGAACGTGAGCTGGTCGATGAACAGGTGATTGTTCGCGGTGAGCTTGTCGTCGGCGAGCATGTAGTGCAGATCGACGTTGAGCTTGCCCTTCGTGATCGGATAACCCGCGTATTTGGCCGAGTAAGGCGTCAGGTTCGTCAGTTCGACATCGTGCGCGCTCGCGGTCAGATCGAGCGCGGGTTTCTCGATCAGCGGATTGACCTGCCCCTTGATCGACACCGGCCCGTTCGCCGCGAGCTTCGCGGTGACGTCGACGGGCGCGGGCGTCGTCGAATGCGTGCCGAACGCGCCGATGGTCCCGTTGATCGCGACGAGATTCGCCGTGTAATTCGGCTTGATGAAGTCGTCGGTATAAGTCACGCGGCCGTTCTGCAGCACGAGCTGCCCGAAGCGCATGTTGACCGGCGGCCCCGACTTCGCGGTGTCCGGCGGCGCGCTCGCCGCGACCGGCGCGGACGCCGACGGCTGCGTCACCGACTGCGCCTGACCGCTGTCGCTGACGACGACGTTCTTCAGATTCAGCTTGCCCTGCGCATCCAGCAGCACGCGGCCGTAGAAACTCGCGAACATGATACGCGCCGCCTCGACGTCCGTGCCGCGCTCGCCGTACGTCGCCTTCACGCTGGTGAGGCCGAGCAGTTTCCAGCCGGCGAAGCGGTCCGACGTGGACTTGTCGAGCATCCGTACGTCCGTGAGCGAGACGTCGCCCTTATACGATGCCGCGAGCGTCTTGCCGCTGCCCGACATCGCCACGTCGCCGTTCGCGTTCAGATACGCGCTCGTCACCGCCACGTTCAGCCGGTCGCCGAAGTACGGTTCGAACGCGGAGGCGTCGACCTGATCGCCCTTCACGTGCAACGCGAGTTTCAGCGGACTCACCGTCACGTTGCCCGTCACGCCGAGCGCGCCCTTGCCGTTCAGCGTGAGCTTGCCGTCGACGGCAAGCGGTTTCGTCAGATCGTCGCTGAACTGCTTCACACTGACCGATACCGGTGCGAGATGCAGCTTCACCGGCCGCGCAGGCGTTTCGTCGGTGAAGTTCGCCGATGCCTCCGCCAGCGATATCTCGCCGATCTGATAGCGCCATGCCGGACCGGCCGCCTGCGCCTTCTGAATCTTGCGCGTCGCGGTCTGTTCGGGCGCGGCTTCGTGCGGACCGGCGAGCGCGGCGAGATTAATGCTGCCGTCCTTGCGGCGAGTCGCATCGAGCGAAAGGCCGCGCAGCTGCACGCTGTCGAGCGAGGCGGTGCGCGCGGCGACATCGACCTTGCCGATCTTCGCGTTCGCCGACGCCAGCTTGATCGGCGCAGCGCCCGCTGCATGCGCTGGCAGGAGCGTGAGCGAATCGAGCTTCAGCTCGCCGGCGCCGACCTGCACGGCGGCGTCCGGCTTCGACCAGTCGACCGATAGCGGCAGTTTCGCGCCGAGCGTGCCCGACGCGACGCGCGCCGCCACCGCATTCGCGATGTACGGCTGCAGCGGCGGGAGCGCGAGCGCGTCGAGCGTGAGCGTCGCGTCGGCGGTTTTGGCGGCGAGCGTCACGTTGCCGGATGCGTCGAGCGCGCCGCCCTTGTCGAACGCGGTCTTGAGCGTGTAGCGCGCGGGCGTTTTCGCGAGCGTCGAAAAGCCGTCGAGCGTGATCGCGACATCGGTCAGCGCGCCTTGCACCGGCTGCTTCAGCAGACGGTCGTCGAACGTGAGCTTGCCGCCGTCGATCGCCAGATGCCCGACCGACAAGTCGAGCGGCGGCGTCTTGTCCTTGCCTTCCGCGGGCTTGCGGTCCTCCGGCTTCGACGGCGACGCGAGCTTGCCGACATTCAACGCGCCCGAAGCATCGCGCAGCAGATGCACGTCCGGCCCGGAAAGCGTGATCGCGTCGAAGCGATAGATGCCGCGCAACGGCTGCATGTCCGCGATCTTCACATGCACCGCGCGAGCCGCGGCGAGCGGTGCGTTCGCGCGGTCGGTGACGGCTGCATCGGCGAGCGTCGCGGTTCCGTCGATGCGGATCGTCGGCACGTCGCCCGCGAAGGCGAATTGCACGTTGAGGTCGGTCGAGAGCCGCCCGCTCTTGACCACGACCGGCACGGAAGCCGGCGCATACGACGCCATCTGCGGCACGTCGAGCGCATCGAGCGTGAGCGCGACTTCCGATTCGCGCGACGTGGCGAACGGCTTCGTGCGGCCCTTGACGACGAGCGGCGAGCCGTCGATGCGCGCCTGCAGGAGCGGCGTCACGAAGATATCGGTCGCGGAGGGCAGGGTCGCGATGAACGGAATGCCGAGCGCGACACGATCGATGACGTGCTTCGCGTTCGTCGTCCGGTCGTCGAATTCGATGCGTCCGTTCTCAAGTTGAATGTTCGATACCGAGAAACGCGCGGGTCCGCCCGATGGCTCGGGCGTCGGCTTCGAGAACTTCGCAATCAGGTCGGAGAAATTGAAATGGTCGGCGTCATAGCGCGCGATGCTGATGCGCGGCGAGTCGATCTTCAGTTCATCGACGACGGGCGCGAGCCGGAAAAGCGAAGTCCACGAAGTCCGCACGACGAGCCGCGAAACATCGACGAAACTCGCTGTTCCGCCCGGCGCTTTCGCGATGTTCGCCGCCGATTCGCCGATATGCACGTCATCGGCTTCGAATCGCAGCGTGTACGGATTGAGCGCGATGCGGCGAATGCTGACCGGCCGGTCGAGCTGTTGCGACAACTGCGATTCGGCGACGTGACGAATGACCGGCGGCGCGGCGAAGAAGCCGAGCACGCCGACGACCAGCAATGCAATGACGAGCCCGATTGTGATGCGCCGCGTGCGGCGCGCGCGAACCACGTCGCGCAGGGTTCGCCCGGCCGTGGTGAAGGTTGACTTCGTGGTGCTTGACATTCGGTGCGCGGCGGCGCGTGCGCGCGGGATCGCCGTTCGGAAGGGGGATGCACGAGTATACGACGATGCACCGCGCCGACGTTGTCAAAACTTTTGGTGTTTGCTTGCCGTGCAGAAAGCTATTGCCGCTCGATTGCGGGGGGCGCCCACGTGCCGTCGCTTGCCTGCGGCTTCGGCGCATAGAGGCGCATCGTCAGCTGGAATTCGCCATCGGGTGCGGGCAGCCAGTTCGATGCCCGCGCCTTGCCCGGCGATCCGGCCGACACGACGACATCGATCGAGCCATCGCGATTCTTCTTCAGCCGGTCGCGATCCGACAGCGCGATGCGCGGGAGCTTGTCGTCGGCGAGCGCGCCGTCCTTCGTGTACGCGGTGAGCGTCCAGAAGCCGCGCACCGGCGGAAGCTGATTCGGCGCGAAATGCAGCACGTACTGGTTCGCGCCGTTGAGCGGATGACCCTCGCTATCCAGATGTGCGACCGGCTTCACTTCGCCCTCCTTCGTCGTCGTCGCGATCTGCTGGCGAGCGAGATACGCGCGCAAGATGTAATCGGTGCCGTATACGCCGACGCCATCGCCGAACCACGTCCAGCCGTTCCTGGTGATCGCGTTGGTCGGCGCGGTCGCGAGGCGCGCGCGGGCATCGGCGACGCCGGAATCCAGCAGCGGGGCATCGGCTTTCCTGAACTGCACCGGCTCGCCGGGCTTCACGCCGAGCGCGGCGAGACGGCTCATCGCAGGGGTATCGGCAGTGGCGGGCGGGTTGGCGTCGAGCGAGCGGGCGAGACGGGCGAAGAACGCGTTGGCGTCCAGCGCTTCGGCCTGCGCGCCCGGCGATGCCGTCGGCGGCGCGGCAGGCAGCGCCGGCACCGCGGGCAACTGGCCGCTGGAACCGCCCGGCCACGCGCCGGTGACGGCGGCGGGCGCCGCGCCGGCTTCCGCGTCCGCGCCCTTTGCGGGGGTCGCCGTGTCGATGCGCATCGCGGTCTGCAGCTTGCGCGCCTCGCGGACGTCGCGCGGGCCGTTCACCCGCACGCGCACCGACAGCCACACATAGCGCGTGCGGGTTTCGACGCGCGTCGCGTTGGCGGGCAGCGAGCCGGTCCATCCCGCCGGCACGAACGCTATCGTTTGCGCTTTCGGGAACGGCGTCGTGTCGGCGCTCGAATACAGCGCGTTGGTCCACGCGTCGAAAGCGCGGGCGTCGAGGTAGCGGCCGCGCGGCGCGGCGGGCAGCGAGACGATGACCGGCTCGGCCGATACATCGAGCCACGCGGTCGAATCGAGCGTATCGACGGTCGGCCAGCCGGTCGCACCGACAGGCGGCAGCGCCGTCGCATGACGGAACGTGTTGAGCGGCGCGCGGCCGGGCTGCCCGGCGCTGCCGCTCGCCCGCTCCCGCGCGATGTCCGACGCGACGAGCGGAAAGCCGAACGTGTAGGCATCCGCGACCTGATCCTTCACCCAGCCGCCGCCGCTCGTCTTTGCTTCGGGCGCTTTGTCGGCGGCGCAGCCGGACAGCAGCGCCATGCCGGTCAGGCTGGCCGTCATCCAGAAAGCGGCGGTCAGCGGGAACGTCCAGCGTCGGTTTTGGTTCATTCGAATTGGAATCCGGTTCTTGTTCTGCACGGGCGCACGCGTGGCGCAAGGGAGTCGACGACGCGGCCTTCGTTCCCCGTCGGGGCCCGCTTCCGGCGCTATCTCGGAATTCGGGTTTTAACGTATCCGCTGAGGATAGGCAAGGATTCGGCGCGTTTTGCTTATCACCGATGGCCTAGCAAGCCGCGTGCGCCGGCATCGCGTAACATCGGCGTCACGCACGCCTTTCCGTTCAACCTACCGTCATCGAGTCGCCACGATGTATCTGCCCGTCCATTTCGAAGAGAACCGCACCGACCTTCTGCACGCGCTCATCGCGGCGAATCCGTTCGGCGCGCTCGTCACGCACGGTCCGAACGGGCTTGACGCCAACCACATCCCGTTCGAGTTCGATGCGGCCACCGGCGAGCACGGCACCCTGCGCGCGCACGTGGCGCGGGCCAATCCGGTCTGGCGCGAAGTCGGGCCGCGCGAGGACGTGCTCGTGATCTTTCAGGGCCAGGAAGGCTACATCTCGCCGAACTTCTATCCGAGCAAGCAGGAGACGCATCGGCAGGTGCCGACGTGGAACTATGCCGTCGTGCACGCGCATGGGCGCATCACCGTGCGCGACGACGAAGCCTACGTGCGCGGCGTCGTCGCCCGGCTCACGCGCAAGATGGAGGCGGGAGAGCCTGCGCCGTGGAAAATGGGCGATGCCCCGCGCGATTTCATCGATCAGATGCTCGCGGCCATCGTCGGCATCGAGATCGAAGTGACGCGGCTCGTCGGCAAGGCGAAGCTCTCGCAAAACAAGGCCGACGCCGACCGCATCGGCGCAATCGACGGCCTGCGCCAGCGCGGCGGCGATGCAGCCGGCGCGCTCGCCGACGCGATGCAGGCCACGCTCGGCGATTCCCCGCGCGGCTGACGCCCTCTGCGCTCCTTGACCTTCCAATCGCTGGAAGGTCGATACTGGCCTTATAGGTTCAGCCAGATTCGGAGCTTTTCATATGTCATCACCTTCATCGCAGTCAGCGCGGACTGCGGAATTCGCCGTCAGCGGAATGACGTGCGCGTCCTGCGTCGCGCGCGTCGAGAAGATGCTCGCGCGCGTGCCGGGCGTCGAGTCCGTCGCGGTCAATCTCGCCACCGAGCGCGCGACGGTGCACGCGGCCAGCGCCGTCACCGACGATCAACTCCTCGCCGCGATCACGAAAGCGGGTTACGAAGCCGCGCTCGTCGCGCCGGAAGCCACGCCCGCCGCCTCGCCCCGGCGCGACAGCGAACTCGCGGTGGTGATCGGCAGCGCGGTGCTGACCTTGCCGCTGCTCGCGCCGATGTTCGGCGGCGAGCTTTCGCCGTGGCTGCAGCTCGCGCTCGCGAGCGTCGTGCAATTCGGTTTCGGCGCGCGCTTTTACGTGAGCGCGTTCCGCGCGGTGCGGGCGCTCGCGGGAAACATGGATTTGCTGGTCGCGCTCGGGACGTCGGCGGCGTGGGGCCTGTCCGTCTATCAGATGCTCGCGCACGGCGGCGCGCACGCGCATCTGTACTTCGAGGCGTCGGCGGTGGTCATCACGCTCGTGCGCTTCGGCAAGTGGCTGGAGGCGCGCGCCAAGCGCCAGACGACCGATGCGATCCGCGCGCTCAACGCGCTTCGCCCGGACAAGGCGCGCGTGCGCGATGCCGCCGATCCGTCGCGCGAGCGCGACATCCCGCTCGCGGACGTGCGGATCGGCGATATCGCCATCGTGCGGCCCGGCGAACGCGTGCCGGTGGACGGCATCGTGCGCGAGGGACGCACCCATATCGACGAATCCCTGATCACCGGCGAAAGCCTGCCCGTCGCGAAGGAACCGGGCGCACGCGCGACGGGCGGCTCGATCAACGGCGAAGGCGTGATTGCGATCGAAACGACCGCCGTGGGCGCGGAAACGACGCTCGCGCGGATCATCCGCCTCGTCGAATCGGCGCAGGCGGAAAAAGCGCCGATCCAGCGGCTCGTCGACGGGGTATCGGCGGTGTTCGTGCCGGCGATCCTCGGCATCGCGGCCGCGACGCTCGGCGGCTGGCTGTTGCACGGCGCGAGCGCCGAAACCGCGCTGCTGAACGCGGTGGCGGTGCTCGTGATCGCGTGCCCGTGCGCCCTCGGCCTCGCGACGCCGACCGCGATCATGGCGGGCACGGGCGTCGCGGCGAGGCAGGGCATCCTCATCAAGGATGCGCAGGCGCTGGAACAGGCGCACGCCATCTCCATCGTCGCGTTCGACAAGACGGGCACGCTGACGGTCGGCCGTCCCGCGCTCGTCGCGTTCGAACCCGCGCCGGGACAGGATCGCGCCGGCGCGCTCGCGCTCGCGGCGGCGGTGCAGCGCATGAGCGAGCACCCGCTGGCGAAGGCCGTCGTCGCGTCGGCGGTGAAGGCGCGCGTGCCGCACTACGAAGCGAACAATGCGCGGGCGGTCGCCGGGCGCGGCGTGGAGGCAGGCGTGACGACGCCGGGCGCGCGCCGTATCGCGATCGGCAGCAGCCGCTGGCTCGCCGAGTTGCACGCGGACGTGCCGCCCGCCCTCGCCTCGCGCGCCCGCGAGCTCGAAGGCCAGGGCAACACCGTGTCATGGCTGATGGATCTCGACCGCCCCCGCGCGCTCGCTCTCCTCGCTTTCGGCGACACGGTCAAGCCGACGGCGCGCGCCGCCATCGGCCGGCTGGCGAAAATGGGTGTGCGAAGCGCGCTCGTCACCGGCGACAACGCCGGCAGCGCGCGGGCCGTCGCACGGGCGCTCGGCATCGCGCCGGACGCGGTTCACGCCGAGACCCTGCCCGCCGACAAGGCCAGCGTCGTCGCGCAACTGAAGGCGGCGAACAGCGGCGTCGTGGCGATGGCCGGCGACGGCATCAACGACGCGCCCGCGCTCGCCGCCGCCGATATCGGCATCGCGATGGCGGGCGGCGCGGACGTGGCGATCGAAGCGGCCGGCCTCACGCTGATGCGCGGCGATCCCGCGCTGGTCGCCGACGCCATCGACATTTCGCGGCGAACGTATCGGAAGATCCGGCAGAACCTGTTCTGGGCGTTCATCTACAACCTGATCGGCATCCCGCTCGCGGCGTTCGGCATGCTTGATCCGATGTACGCCGGCGCGGCCATGGCGTTCTCGAGCGTGAGCGTCGTGACGAACGCGCTGTTGCTGCGGACGTGGCGCGCGCAAGCAGGATCGGCGGCGGGCGCGGATGCGGCTGACGAGCACGCTGCGAGTGCGATCACGCGCCCGGCATGAGAGCGTCTTTCGCTGCGATGGCCGGATACGCAGCGGCCTTTGCTCGCACGCCGAAACCGGTTCGAGCGCGCCGCATTGGAACATGTTTGGAGAACACTCGCTTGGGCACGAACCGCAGCGCCTTGCCTACCTCGCGCAAATAAACGATATGCATTTCCAGCGCATTAGGCTGGCGTCGTCGAGCCGAGTCGGTAAACGGCGCATCGGTGACGAAGTTCTATACCGGTATATATAGAACGCGTCGCGCAAATGGCCGTTGTAAGGGACTTATAGAGTGTGTCTCCTCTGCATGCGTCATTGTGGATCGAATCGCCGATAATCCGGCGAATTCCCGAATCCGCCAAACCGCAGCGAGAATGCCCCTCTGCCGAAACTGGGCGCGGCAATACCTTTCTATTTGAAAGCAATCATATTGTCAGTTGTTTAATCGGCCAGCGGATCGTGCAGTCCGGTTTCGATTCGAATCAAAGGAATGATTCCAATCTCCGCCACGCTCGTTAACGCTGATTGATATGTTCAGCTTTTCCGCACGAGTACTTATTGCTGCGCTTTGCGGTTCAAAGCACATTTTCTCCCCGAAAAGCAAGGGCGTTCTTGCCTGTTGCCCCACGGCGTTTTGTGGTTAGTCGCACATTGCGGCGCTTTAGCTCGCGGTAATCTGATTTCCGAGGAAGTGAGCCTGCCTCCGGCGATTACGCGCACCACCGAAAAATGAGAGATTCTCGGAGCCTGTCGCCGAGCACATTACAAATCCATAACCCCGTGCAAATTACAGGTGCTTCAGACGATGGAACGTCAAAACGCCATTCGGGAGAGTGCGCAGTTCTATTTGCGACAGTCCCTCTACGAGCCGACGCCGGAACGCATATCGCGTTCGCGCATGACTCGCTTTATCGAAAACTTCGAGAAGCACACCGGAGAGCACTTCGCCGATTACCCCGCATTTCACGATTATTCCGCCCGCGAATTCCGCCAGTTCTGGCGATCCTTTCTCGAATCGGCTGAAGGGCTCGAATGGTCGGGAATGGCGGAACCCGTTTGCACCAGCGACGAGATCGAAACCGCCCGGTTTTTTCCGAATGTCGAACTGAATTACGCGGAGAATCTGCTCGGCCCGCGCATCGCGCCCGACGACGCGGTGGCGCTCGTCGCCTGTTATGCAGACGGCGGCCGCGTCGCGTACACGCGCGGCGAATTGCGCGACCGCGTCATGCGGCTTGCGCAGGCGCTGCGCGAACTCGGGCTGAAGCCCGGCGATCGCGTCGTCGCGATCATGCGCAACGACGCCGAAGCGATCACCGCAGCGCTCGCCGTCGCCTCGCTCGGCGCCACCATTTCGACCGCCGCGCCCGAAAACGGCGTGCAGGCCATTCTCGACCGCTTCGCGCCGCTCGCACCGCGCATGCTGTTCGCACACACGATGCAGCGCTCGTTCGATACCGCCGGCGCGCTCAGCGCACATGTCGCCGCGGTGGCGGCCGCGCTGCCCACGCTCACCGACATTGTGTGTCTCGACGAAACGCCGCTGCCGAGCACGGTGAGAACGCGCCAGCACGAGGTGCGCGAACTGATCGAACATAGCGATCCGGCGCGCTTCACGTGGCGGCGCTTTCCGTTCAACCATCCGCTCTTCATCATGTTTTCGTCGGGCACGACGGGCAAGCCGAAATGCATCGTGCATGGCGCGGGCGGCACGCTCGTCGAGCATGTGAAGGAGCATCGGCTGCATAGCGATTTCGGCCCCGGCGACAAGCTGTTCTTCTTCACCAGCTGCTCGTGGATGATGTGGAACTGGCAATTGTCGGCGCTTGCGTCGGGCGTGCAGATCGTCACGTACGACGGGCCGGTGGCGGCGGTGGACACGCTATGGCGCATCGTCGCGAACGAGCATGTCACCGTGTTCGGCACGAGCCCCGCCTATCTCAAGATGAACGAGGACGCGGGCCTCGAGCCCGGCACGCTCTACGACCTCTCCGCCCTGCGCGCGATGATGTCGACCGGCGCGGTGCTCTACGACTCGCAGTTCCACTGGGTGCATCGGCACGTGAAGCCGCTGCAGCTGCAGTCGATATCGGGCGGCACGGACATCATCGGCTGCTTCGTGCTTGGGAATCCGAACCTTCCCGTGCATGCGGGCGAAGCGCAATGCAAGACGCTCGGCCTGAACGTGCAGGCGTTCGATCATGGTGTGCCGTCGAACATGCCGGGCGAGCTCGTCTGCACCAACCCGTTTCCGTCGCGCCCGCTCGGTTTCTTCGGCGATACGGACGGCTCGCGCTTTCACAAGGCGTATTTCGCGGAGAACGAAGGCGTCTGGACGCACGGCGACGTCATCGAGTTCTCGCCGGACGGCGGCGCGCGTCTGCATGGGCGCAGCGACGGCGTGCTCAACGTGCGCGGCATCAACGTGAGTCCGGGCGAGATCTATCGCATCCTGAGCGACGTGCACGAGATTCGTCAGGCGATGGCCGTGCCGCAAACCGGCCCGCGCGCCGGCGATGGCGGCCAGCGCATCGTGCTGCTGCTCGTGCTGCGCGAAGGCGCGCATCTCAACGCGACGCTCGCCATCCGCATCCGGCGCGAACTCACGCGACACGGCTCGGCCGCGCTCGTGCCGGATGTCATCGTGCAGGTCGCGGGCTTGCCGGTCACGCACAACGGCAAGCCGTCCGAAGCCGCCGCACGCGATGCCGTCAACGGCCTGCCCGCGCGCAACGTGTCGTCGCTTGCGAATCCGGACTGTCTCGATGGCATTCGCGAGCATCCGCTGCTCGCGCGCGCGCAGTCCGACCTGCCCGCGCCGGGGGAATCGGCGGAAAGCATCGAAGCGTATCTGTGCGCGCTGTGGGAGCAGTATTTCAGCTTCTCGCCCATCGGCCGCGACGACAATTTCTTCGAGCTCGGCGGGCATTCGCTGCTTGCGGCGCGCATGCTGGCCGACATCAAGCGGACGACGAACCGCACGCTGCCGATCGCCACGCTGATCGTCGCGCCGACCATCGCCCGGCTCGCGGCTGTCATCGCCGCCGATCCGGGCATGAGCGCGGAAAGCTCGTCGCTCGTGCAGATGCGCGCGGGACGCGGACGGCCGCTCTTCATGGTCCACAGCATCACCGGCTCGGTGATGGAATGCCTCACGCTCGCCGGCACGCTCCAAAGCGAACGGCCCGTCTACGGCCTGCAGGCGCGCGGCCTCGATGGCGATGAAGCGCCGCAGCGCAGCGTCGAGGACATGGCGCGCGCCTATGTGCTGCGCATGCGCGGCGTGCAGCCGAGCGGACCGTATGCGCTCGTCGGCTATTCGTTCGGCGGACTCGTTGCGTTCGAGATCGCGCAGCAGCTCGTGAAGGCGGGCGAGCAGATCGAGATGCTCTGTCTGCTCGATACCTATGTCCACGAGCGCTGCCTGCCGCTCACCGCGTGGACGCGGTATCAGGCCAATATGATCGCCTACCGCATGCGGGAGTTCCGGGCGCTCGGCGGGCGCGAGCGCATCGCGTACGTGCGCGGCAAGGCGTTCGCGATGAGCGATCGCGTGCGGATGCGTTTCGGCAAGACGGCGCAGCGCCCCGGCGCCGAAACGCGCGGGCTGCCGCCGCCGCTGATGCTGGTGCGCGAGTCGATGCGCGTTGCGATGACGACCTACAAGCCGCGCCGCTATCTCGGCGGGCCGATCGTCTATGTGCGCGCCTCGATCCAGCAGGACGATCGCGGCGATCCGCTGCCGGTCTGGCGGCGCGTCGCGAAGCAGGGCTTGCGCATCATGCAGGTGGAGGGCCGGCATAACGATCTGGTCGTCGAGCCGCAGCTCCTTACCGTTGCGCTGGCGCTGACGAACGCGCTCGCGGGTGCCTGAAACCGCACTCGGCGCCACATCGCCGGCGGTCCCGCGGGGCAGGCCGGCTTCCCCATGTCGATAGAATTTCCTCGAATTAAGACAACCCCGATAGGAAATAACCGGGTGTCTCCTCATACTTCCGAATCTGTAAAAAAGCCGCATTCAGCAAGTCGAAAACCGCGCTGCGCCTCTGCCTGGGGCCATCGTTCCTTCGTTCGCTGGAGACGGGAAACGCTTAACCGTTACACCCGAGACCGCCTTGTCATCCTCGCCCCTCGTCACTGTCGTCATTCCCGCCTTCAATGCAGAGCCGTTCATCGGTGAGGCGATCGCCTCGGTTCAGCGTCAGACTCTCGAAGACTGGCAGCTCATCGTCGTGGACGATGGCTCGACCGATCAGACCTTGTCCGCCGCCCGGCAGGCCGCAGGCGACGACAAGCGCATCCGCCTGATACGCTTCGACCGGAACGAGGGTATCAGCGCAGCATCGAACGCCGGCTTCGACGCGGCCCGGGGCGAGTTCATCGCCCGCGTGGATTCGGACGACCGCGCGGTTCCCCACAGGCTTGCCGCGCAAGTCGCCGCCTTCCGCGAGAACGAACGCCTGGCGGCGGCCGGCTCCCACGCAAGCGTCTTCGGCGACGTCCCCGACGGCGTCGCCTATTGCGCGCAGGGCGACGGCAATATCAAGGCACGGCTGCTCGACGGTCTCAACACGATCAGCGGCGGCACGCTCATGGTGCGTCGCGCTTTCGTTCGCGCGCATGGCGTCCGGTTCGACGATTGCGCGCGCAGCGCCGAGGACCTCGACTATCTCACCCTGGTCATGGCGGCCGGCGGCCAGCTCGCGAATGTCGATGAAGTCCTGACCGAGCACCGGTCGCATCCCGGCAGCTTCACCAACAGCCAGACGGACATCGCCGGCCCGTGGCTGCAGACGGCGCGCCGCCGCCTCCTCGCGCTGTGGTATCCCGATCTCGACCCGCGCGACATTGAACGCATCGTCATTCTGTTTCTTAATGTCTATCCCGGCGTGACCGACGAACTGTTCGCCATCGTCAAGGCGATCGATCGCCTCGTGAGCGCCCGCGCTGCCGATTTCGGGCAAGACGTAGCCATCGTCCACGAGATCGTCCTGGACCGAATGACCAGGATGCTCGGTATCTATCAGGACAACAAGGTCATCGATGCTTCGCAGATCCGGACCATTCGTCACTTCGTCGCGCCGCAAATGCGCGCCGCTCTCGACAAGCTCAGCTTCTAGATGGAGCGTTGGCCACTTCGCGATGCGCCGTCCGAAGGGACAGTGTGAATCGCCGGCTGACGCTTCCATACCATTGCGACGGCGCATCGCTTCTATCTCCGTATTCTGGCGTTTGCTCTACTAGCGGCACGCTCGCCCGATTCCGCGGCGAGGCATCCTCTGGAACGGAGCCACGCATGTCAGCCGAATCACGCCTCAATCAACTGGTGCTTACCGTCGCGTGTCCGAGCGCGGCCGGACAGGTCGCCGCCATCGTCGGCTTTCTGGAGCGGCATCACGGCTATATCGACGAACTCACCGTGTTCGACGACGACCTCAGCGAACGCTTCTTCGTGCGCTGCGTGTTTCATGCGGCGCGGCGCGAAGAAACGCTCGATCTCGACATGCTGCAACGCGAGTTCGGACCCATTGCCGCGCGCTTCTCGATGACCTGGGCGATCCACGATCTCGCCGTGCGCCCAAAGATGCTCATCATGGTGTCGAAGCTCGAACACTGTCTCGCGGACCTCCTGTTCCGCTGGCGCATGGGCGAACTGAAGATGGATATCGTGGGCATCGGATCGAACCATACGGACCTCGCGCCGCTCGCGCAGCAGCATGGGCTGCCGTTTCACCATCTGCCCATCACCGCCGATACCAGGCCGCAACAGGAAGCCCGCCTGCTCGACCTGTTCGACACATCCGGCGCGGAACTGATGATTCTCGCGCGCTACATGCAGATTCTTTCCGGCGATACCAGCCGCAAGCTGGCTGCCCGCGCGATCAATATCCATCACTCGTTCCTGCCGGGCTTCAAGGGTGCGAAGCCTTACCATCAGGCGCATACGCGCGGCGTGAAGCTGATCGGCGCGACGGCGCACTTCGTCACCGACGATCTGGACGAAGGCCCGATCATCGAGCAGGAAGTGGAACGCGTCGATCATTCCTATAGCCCTGATCGCCTCCTTGCGACCGGGCGCGATGTGGAATGCATCACGCTGGCGCGCGCGGTGAAGGCGTTCGTCGAGCGGCGCGTGTTCATCAACGGGGAACGCACCGTCGTTCTGCGCTGAACGCGTGCAAAGCAAAAGCGCCGCTCATGAGCGGCGCTTTTGCATCATGCAGCATACAACCGGGCTTACTTCACCCAGCTATCCACCCGATCCCCGTGCGCGCTGATCCACGCGTCAGCGGCCGCGACAGGCTTTTCGCCGTTCTGCGTGGCGAGCATCACGCTATCGATTTCACCCGGTTTCCACTGGAATTTCTTGAGGAACGCGACCACCGGCGGCGCCTTCTTTTCCAGCTCGGGATTCACGACGCTATCGACATGCTCGGCTTCGCCGAACACCTTCTTCGGGTCTTCGAGGAACTTGAGCTTGTACTTCGCGAACATCCAGTGCGGCTTCCAGCCCGTCACGATGATCGGCTTGTTCGATGCCTCCGAGCGCGCCAGTTCCGCCGTCATCGCGCTGCCTGAACTCGGCATCAGCTTGTAATCGAGGTTGTAGGCCTTGATCGCCTCGCTCGTCTTTTGCATCACGCCCGCGCCCGCATCGATGCCGACGATGCGCGAATCGAATTCCGCCTTCTTCGCCGGCAGGTCCGTGAGGCTCGTCACATCGACATTCTCCGGCACGATCAGGCCGATCTTCGCGTCGTTGAAGTTAGGACCGAGATTCACGACCTTCGACTTGAAGTTGTTCCAGTACGCGCCATGCGTGACCGGCAGCCACGCGGACAGCGTCGCATCCAGATCGCCGCGCGCCACGCCCTGCCACATCACGCCCGCCGCGACGGGCACGAGCTGCACCTGATAACCGAGTCGCTTCTCGATGATGCGCGCCGCCACATTCGATGTCGCCACGCTATCGTCCCAGCCTTCGACGTAGCCGATCTTGATGGTCGGCTTCGTATCGGCGCTTGCCCCCATGCTCGCTGCAAGGGCCGCACTCATCGCGCCCAGCACGAACAGTCTTCTCATCGCTTTCATATGGTTTCCCCTTTGCGGCCCCACGCCGTGCAGTCAGAATCGCCAGCCAGAAATGCCCTGTAACGCGCTTTTGCGACATCCAGTTGTCAAGAAGCGACGCGCGAATTTCTACTTGTCGACGACGAGATCGCTCAACGGCTTGCTGCAACACAGCAGCACCATGCCCTGATCGATCTCGCGCTGACGGATGCCACCCGCGTGCTTCATCGCGACCTCGCCCGATACGAGCTTCACCTTGCAGGTGCCGCACATGCCCTGCGTGCACGATGACGGCAAGCGCACGCCCGCTTTCTTCGCGGCGTCGAGCACATGTTCGCCGCTGCCGCATTCGATCTCGCGCCGGCTCTTGGCGAACGCGACCTTGTACGTCGTGTCGACGGGCGCGGGCGCGAAGTTGCTGGTTTCGACGAGCTCGCCATCGGTGGCGATGGCATCGGCGACATGCGCGGTCGTCAGTTGCGACGCGACTTCGGCGATCGTCTCGAACGAGAAGCTCTCTTCGTGATAGTGCTTGCGATCGAAGCCGCCTTCGTCGAGCAGATCGCGCACGGCCTTCATGTAAGGCGCGGGACCGCACGTGAACACTTCGCGATCGAGATAGTCCGGCGCGATCAGCCTGAGCAGCGGCAAGCTGAGAAAGCCCGTGACGCCAGGCCAGTTCGTGCGCGCGCCGACGCGTTCGCAGACGAACGCCGTGCGGAAATTCGCCTGATTCGATGCGATCAGGTCGAGCTCCCGCGCGAAGATGATGTCGTCCGGCGTGCGCGCGCTGTGCACGAACACGATGTCGGCATCGTCGCCGAGCTCATGATGCGCGCGGCTCATCGACATCAGCGGCGTGATGCCCGAACCCGCCGACAGGAACAGGAACTTGCGCGCCGGATGCCGCGCGCAGGTGAATTCGCCCGATGGCCCGAGCACGCGCACACGCGCTCCCGCAACCACGTTGTCATGCAGCCAGTTCGACACCTTCCCGCCCGGCACGCGCTTCACCGTGATCGAAATGGTATGCGGGCGCGTGGGCGCGGAAGAGATCGTATAGCAGCGGTTGACCGGCTCGCCGTCGATATCGAGCTCGAGCGTGATGAACTGCCCCGGCTCGAACACGAACGCGCGTTCATCGGGCGCCTTGAAGAAAAAGCTCTTCACGTCATGCGTTTCCTGCCGCACATGACAGCAGACGAGCGTGTCGTCGACGTCGCTATTCCAGCGCGCGGGCAGCGCGCCCCAGAATTTCGGCTGGGTCACGCGGCTCTTCGTCGGCTCGAACGTGGCCTGATCGCGCATCATGATGTGCCTCTCTAACGCGCTTAGCGCATGAAGGAAACGATTTTCTCGCCATGCGATGCGGGCGCTTCGCCGGGCGCGTTCGCATAGCCGTCGAGACGCCCGATGTACCAGTCGCAGAACTTCTCGACGAGGCCTTCGGTATAGGGCGAATACGGGCCCGGCTGATACGCGCTGCTGCCCGCGCCGAGCTGCGAGTACTCGACGAGCGTGCGATCCTGCTCGTTCGTCGCGCGCCATACGGCCGTCAGATTGTCGACGTCGTAATCGATGCCTTCGCGCGCATCCTTGTGCACGAGCCACTTCGTGCGAACGAGCGTTTCGCCGGCGGAAAGCGGAATCACGCTGAACGTCACGATGTGATCGCTCATGAAGTGATGCCACGAATTCGGCTGCGTCCAGAACGAGAGGCCGCCCAGGTCCGCGCGTTCGAAGCCGCCCAGGAGCTTCCTGCATGCGACCTTCGCATCGAGCGTCTGCGATTCGCCGTCGCGATCGAGCGGCAGGCGCTGCGTGCGAAAGCCGGTGACGAGATCGGAGAGGCGTTCGATTTCGGCGGACGGCAGGTTCATCGCTTCCCACTGCTTCGTGCGCTCCACGACGGTGCGCTCGAACGCGGCCATGCCCTCTTCGTTCGCGGGCGAACGTTGATAGCCGAAGCCGTATTCATAAAGCGAGATGGTCAGCTCCGGATGGTTCGCGACGCAGTGATAGCACTCGCGATTGTTCTCCATCGTGAGCTTCCAGTTGCCCTTCTCGATGAGATCGGCGCTTGCCGCGATCTTGCAATCCTTGAGGCCGTGCGGCAGCAGATACGGCTCCATCGCTTCGCGCATGACGGCAAAATCGGCGGGCGGCTCGTCGGCGAGACAGATGAAGATGAGGCCCGCGAGGTTCTGCACATGGACCTTTTTCAGGCTGTGCTTGCAGCGGTCGAACTGGTCGCCCATGTGCTCGGCGAACATCAGGTCGCCGGTCAGGCTATACGTCCAGCTGTGATACGGACACACGATATTGCCGAGCGAGCCTTTTTCCTCGTTGCAGAGGCGCGCGCCGCGATGACGGCACACGTTATGGAACGCGCGCACCTGCATGTCGTCGTCGCGCACGATCAGGATCGAGTCGTTGCCGATATCGACCGTCGTGTGATCGCCGGGCTCGGGCACATCCGGCTCGATCGCGACCTGAATCCAGTGCTGCCCGAAGATCGCCTTCATATCGAGCGCGTGAATCTCTTCGCTCGTATAGAACGGCGCTTCGAGCGTGTAGCCCTTCTTGCGGCGTTCGATCATTGCGCGAACGTCTGCCGAAACTTTCATCGTGTGCTCCTGCATCGCTTTTGGCCGCTGTTGTGCCCGTTTGTCTGCCCGACTGCCGTGCGTCGATATCAGTAATCGACGAGTTGATGCTCGCGCAAATACGCCAGTATCACTTGTGCTTTTTCGACGGAACTCCCTTCAATTACGACGCTGCCCCCACGGCTTTCCGTCGTCGTCGCCGAGAGCATCCGCGCGTGGCCCGAGCGCTTCTCGGGCGCGGCGAGACGCTTCGGCTTCGCGGTGACAGGGCCGAGCGTCCACACGCCCTGTTCCTTGTCGGCCAGTGCGCTCGCCGCGACGGGAGCCACGCGCCCTTCCTTCATGCGCGCATACGCATAACGCGGCGCGGCGTTCGCAAGCGGATGAACGGCGACGAGCGCAGGCACTTGCACGCGCACGCGCCGGCGCAAGCCCTTGGGCATGAACTGCCGCACTTCGACGCCATCGTTCGTTACGCTCACATCGACCGCGGAGCCGACGAGCGCAATGTTCAGCGCATCCGCGAGCCTGTACGGCAGCGTGCCGCTGTCGAATGCGCCTTCCGCGCGCGCGCCCGTCATCACGAGTTCATAGCCCGCGAGCCGTTGCGCGAGCGCGGCGCAGGCATCGCCCGATGTGTTGAGCACTTCGACGCGCGGCGCGCCAAGCGCAAGGTATTCGGCAAGCGCGGGACTGGCCGGATCGCCGGCATGCAGCACATCGAGTTGCGCGCCGTGCTGCTTCGCGATATCGAGCGCGATGGTCAGCGCCGCGGCATCGTTGCGGCTGTAGCGCGCCGTGCCACTCACCGGATGACGTCCCACGGAAACGAGTACGGCGATCTTCATGCGAACGCTCCTTCCGCCAGCGATGTCGCGACGATCGACGCCCCGCTCGCACGCGATGCTCGCGCGGCGGCGGCGGCATCGGTCAGCGCCTTGATGGTCTCTTGCGTGTCCGCGACGATCGTGAGGTTCGCGCGTTTGGCGATGGGCGCGCTCGCATCCGTATTCACCGCGATCACGTGACGGCAATCCTTGATGCCCTGCAAGTGCTGCACCGCGCCCGAAATGCCGAACGCGATATACACGCTGGCTTCGACGGTCTTGCCGGTCGCGCCGATCTGCTTGTCGCGCGTGAACTTGCCGTCGTCGACGGCCACGCGGCTCGCGCCGATCGCCGCGCCGAGCGTCGAGGCAAGGGCTTCGAACGCGGGGACATCGGACACGCCGTTGCCCGCCGAGATGATGAAGTCCGCTTCTTCCAGCGCGACCTGCGCGGCGTCCATCTCTTCGATGCCGAGATCGACATAGGCGCTTTCGAGCGAAGCGGGCACGATGCCTTCGCGCTGCACGCGTTCGCCTGCGCCGACGAACGGCAGTTTGGCGTCCACGGCGTTGGGCGCGAGCAGGATCACATCCGGCAATGCGCGCGATGCGATCGCGCGGCCAGCCTGCGCATACGATGCAACGTGCGCCGCATCCAGCTCGACGACGTGCGTCGCGATACCGGCGTCGGCGTGTGCGGCGTAACGCCGGCCGAGATCGCCATCGCCGGTAGCGTTGTCGGGCATGAAGACATGCGCGGGCGCAAATGCCGCGACGCATGCCGCGAGTGCGCGCAGTTCGTCGTCGGGCGCATAGCGGCGGCGGTCGAACGCGTCGAGTTCGATGAAGCGGTCGGCCCCGAGCGATGCGGCGTCATCGCTGAAGGCGCCGAACGCGATCAGCACGACTTCGGTCTCATCGTCCGCAAGCAAGGCGGCGGCCGCGAGCGCCTGGCGCGCGTGATCGTCCAGCGCGCCGCGGTCCGTGTGCGCCGCGACGAGCAGCGCACGGCGCGCAGCCTTCGTCGTGCGACGCGGCTTGACCGCATCGTGATGCGCGGCATGCGCCGCAGTGAAGTCGAGCATGGCGCCGCTGCCAATCTCGCCGAGCGTGATGCGCCTGAGTCCTGCCGTCGTGATGACGAAGGGCCGGCGCGGATCGATTCGTTTGATCGTGTTCATGCGTTACTCCAGTGCTGCGGCGACCAGCTCCGCCACGTCGAGCACTTCGGGACGAGGACCGACCACGCCTTCGAGCATCGCGGTGCATTGCGGGCAACCGACGGCGACCACTTCAGCGCCGATCGCCTTCGCATCGCCGATGCGAATGTCCGGAATGCGCTGCTTGCCGGGGATATCGGTCAACGGCGCGCCGCCGCCGCCGCCGCAGCAACGCGCACGCATGCCGTGGCGTTCCATCTCGACCACCTTGATGCCGATGGTCTTCAGCAACTTGCGCGGGGCTTCGGTTTCGCCGTTATAGCGGCCGAGATAGCACGGATCGTGATACGTGATCTTCTTGTCCGCGAGCACCGCAGCGGCCTTCGGCGTGAGCTTGCCGCTCGCGACGAGTTCAGCCATGAACGCCGTGTGATGCTGCACTTCGTAGAAGCCGCCGAGCGCGCGATATTCGTTGCGCAGGCTGTGCAGCACGTGCGGGTCCGTCGTCACGATGCGCCTGAACGTGTAACGCGAAAGCGTATCCATCAGCTTGGCGGCGCACTGCTGGAACGTGGCTTCGTCGCCGAGGCGGCGGGCCGTGTCGCCCGTATCCGTTTCCACGCTGCCGAGCACCGCATAATCGACGCCGGCCTTGTTCAGCACCTTCGCGAATGCACGCAGCGTGCGTTGATAGCGCATGTCGAACGCGCCTTCGCCTGCGATCAGCAGCACATCGACCATGCGGCCCGGCTGTGCCACCTGCACCTGCAAGTCCACGGACCAGTCATAGCGCGCACCGATGTCGAAGCCGTTCGCGCTGCCCGTCTCGCGCAGGTTCGCGAGCGTGATCGGGCCTTTGCCCGGCACGTTGCCTTCGACGAGCGTCTGATTGCGGCGCATGTCGACGATCGCATCGACGTGCTCGATCAGCATCGGGCACTCCTGCACGCAGGCGCGGCAGGTGGTGCAGGACCAGATGGTGTCCGCTTCGACCATGCTCGAGATCAGCGGCTTGCCGGGCGCGCCCGCATGTTTGCCGACCGGTATGCCCGGCGTGGGGCTGCCTGCATAGGCGGCGTCGGTTCCGCCGACCATGCCCGTCACCAGGTCCTGAATCAGCTTCTTCGGATTCAGCGGCTGACCCGATGCAAACGCGGGACATGCCGCTTCACACTTGCCGCACTGGACGCACGCATCGAAGCTCAGCAGTTGATTCCAGCGGAACTCGATCGGCTTGGCGACGCCATATTCCTTCGCATCCAGCACGGGCTTCTTCAGTGCAGTGGGCGGCACCACGTCCTGCTCGTGCTTCGCCTTGAAGCGCTCCTGGCGTGGATGAAACGCGAGATGCAGGAGACCGGCCATCGCGTGCTTCATCGGGCCGCCGCGCGCCGCGCCGAAGGTCATCGTGTAGGCGCCTGCCCCGATCAGCAATGCGACGATGATCGCGAGCGCACCGGACATCCACGTTGCGGGCAACAGCATGAACAGCGCAAGGCCGAGTGCGAACGAGCCGAGCAGCAGCGGCAGGCTGTCCCACGGTCCATGCGACAGACGCGCGGGCACCTCCTTCGCGCCGTGCCTGCGCTTGTAGACGAACACCGCGCCGACCAGCATGATGAGCGCCGCGATGAAGATCGCCTTATCGAGCCACGGCGAATAGATCGCAAGCCCGTAGTTGAGAAACACGAGCGCCATCGCGAGGATCGCGCCGCCCGCCGTCGCGACGTGCGTTCTCGCGATATACGGATCGCGCGCCACGACATGATGCAGGTCCACGAAATAGCGCTTCGGGATGGTCAGCAGGTTGCCCCAGCCATAAGCGCCCGCTGCGGTCGCGCGTCCTTCGCGCCAGTATGCTGCGCGCCTCATGACGGCGAAGGCGAGGCCCGCCACCGAGGCCCACAGCAAGACGGTGATGACAAACACGGGATTCATCGCGCAATGCCCCTTCAAAAGTCCTTGCAGAGACGCAGCGCGTCGTAGATCGCGCCGTGAATGTTGTGCATCGAGATACAGTCGCCGACCCGGAACAGCAGGAATCGCCCGTTGCCGAGCTCCTCCGACAGGCACGGTTGCGCCTCCGATGCGAAGAGCTTGTGCACGTCCACTTGCCCGCGATTGAGCGACTCGGGCTTGAGCTTCCAGTAGAGCGCATCGTTGGGCGTGCTGCCGTTCTCGATCACGACCTGGTCGACCACGCGTTCTTCCTGCTCTTCGGTGTACTCGTTGCGCAGCACGGCGACCTTCTTGCCGTCTTCCTCGTACACCTTGTCGAGCCAGTAATTCGGCGTGTGAATGACGCCTTGCGCATAGAGGCGCCGATAGAAAATGGGGAACGTGGTGCCGCCGACGTCATCGGCCACTTTCACATCGGGCGTGACGATCTCGACATTCGATCCGCGCGACGAGATGAAGTCCGCGACGCCTGCGCCTGCATGCGTGCTCACGCCGTCATAGACGAGCACGTTCTTGCCCGGCTCGACCTTGCCCGAGAGAACGTCCCATGCACTGACCGCGAGCCCCTGATCGACGCCCCATGCAGGCACCTGATCCGTGAACGATGAACCGCCCGTCGCCAGCACGATGATGTCCGGCTTCTCGGCCATGATCGCCTTGTCGTCCGCAGCGACGCCGAGACGGCGATCCACGCCGAGCCGCTTCGTTTCCATGTCGAACCAGCGCACGATGCCCGCCATCTGCTCGCGCTGCGGCGCTTTCGCAGCGAGCATGATCTGCCCGCCGACGTAGTCATTCTTCTCGAAGAGCACGACATCGTGACCGCGCGACCGCGCCACGCGCGCCGCTTCGAGTCCGGCCGGGCCCGCGCCCACGACGACGACCTTGCGCTTCTGCCCGCGCGATTTCTCGATGACATGCGGCATCGTCGCTTCACGCGATGTCGCCGCGTTCTGCACGCAGAGCACATCGAGCCCGTTGTACTGGCGGTCGATGCAATAGTTCGCGCCGACGCATTGCTTGATCTCGTCCTCGCGGCCATCGCGAATCTTGATGACCATGTGCGGGTCCGCGATCTGCGCGCGCGTCATGCCGACGAGATCGACCATGCCGTTCGCGAGCAGGCGCTCGGCCTGGCCCGCGTCGCGGATGCTTTGCGCATGCATGATCGGCAGCTTCACCACGGACTTGATGCCGGCCGCGAGATGCACGAACGGTTCGGGCGGGAGCGCCATCGGCGGCATGCAGTTGGCGAGCGTGTTGTGCGTATCCGCGCCCGAACCAATCACGCCGATGTAATCGATGAGACCCGTTTCGGCCATCGCCTGCGCGATTTCCTTCAGTTGCTCGTGGTTGAGACCGTCTTCATGGAACTCGTCGCCGCACATGCGCAGGCCCACGCAGAAGTCCGCGCCGACCGCTTCGCGCACGGCCTTCAACACTTCCACGCCGAAGCGCAGGCGGTTTTCGAGTGAACCGCCCCATTCGTCGGTACGAAAGTTCGTGCGCGGGCTCCAGAACTGATCGATCAGATGCTGGTGCGCCGCCGATATCTCGATGCCGTCCATGCCCGCATCCTTCACGCGCTTCGCGGCAGCCGCGAAGTCTTCGATGATGCGGCGAATCTCTTCGATCTCGATGATCTTCGCGTTGCCGCGATGCACGGGCTCGCGCACGCCCGACGGCGACATCAGATGCGGCCAGCTTTCGCCGTGCCATGCGGAGCGCCGGCCCATGTGCGTCGCCTGGATCATGATCTTCGCGCCATGACGATGCATCGCTTCGGCGAGGCGCGCGAGCGGATCGATGATCTTGTCGGTCGACAGGTTCACCGACTTCCACCAGCCCTGGGGGCTATCGATGGACACCGGGCTCGATCCGCCGCACACGGCGAGTCCCACGCCGCCCTTCGCCTTTTCCTCGTAATAGCGGATGTAGCGATCGCCGGGCAGGCCGCCCGGCTCGGCATAAACCTCCGCATGCGCGGTGCTGACGATGCGGTTACGCAAGGTCAGCTTGTTCAGCGTGAGTGGCTTGAAAAGGTTCGGGTAACGCATGACGGAGACCTCGATTTGAATGCGTTGATGCGTGCTATGCGTGAAGCTGGATCGGCGAGACTTCGAACACGCAGTGATCGTGGCCTTCCGCCGCGCATTGCGTTTCGATGGAACGCGAGCGCGGTCCCTTCTTCGTGCTGTCGGGTGCGGTGTCGTTCACCCAGTCCATCGCGCCCGCGAACCATCCGGCGAACATGTAGCAGAGCTTGCCCTGCTTGCCCGGCTGCGCGAGCACGAACGACGAATGATGCAGATGGATGCGCGCCATCGCGCTTTGCGGGTCGGACTCGACGATGTCGAAGAGACCCCAGCCTCGCTGTGAAAGACGCTTCAGGTAATGCTCGAACACCGCCATGCCGGCGATGCCGTGCTTCGCGGCTTCCTTGTCGCACCAGTGATAAGCGGACTTGTAGCCGGCCTTGTAGAGAATCTCGGCATAGGTCTCGCGGCCGAGCGCTTCTTCCACGGCTACGTGGTTGTTCGTGAAGAAATGGCGCGGCACGTAGAGCATCGGCAGCGCGTCGGTGGTCCAGACGCCGGTTTGCGCGTCCACGTCGATAGGCAGTTGCGGTTGCATCGCGGGTTCCCCTGATTTAGTTAGACATGCCACACTTCGCCGAACACGCGCAGCCAGTTCTCGCCCATCACCTTCTTGATGCGCGATTCGCTCCACCCTGCGCGCTGCATCGCGGCGGTCAGGTTCGGAAACTCGCCGATGGTGCGGATGCCTTCCGGATTCACGACCTTGCCGAAGTTCGTCAGCCGGCGATAACGGCCCTTGTCGTGCGTGATCCAGTCGAAGAACTCGGTGCTGTAGCCCTGCGTGAAGTCGGTGCCGATACCGACCTTGTCTTCGCCGATCACGTCGATCACGTATTCGATGGCTTCGAGATAGTCGTCGACATTCGCTTCCGCGCCGCGCTTGAGGAACGGCGCGAACATCGTCACGCCGACGAAGCCGTTGGCATCGGCGATTTCGCGAAGCTGCTCGTCGGTCTTGTTGCGCGGATGCTCCTTCAATCCCGACGGGCAGCAGTGGGAATACGTGACCGGCTTCTTCGAACACGCGATCGCATCGGATGACGTCTTCGCGCCGACGTGCGAGAGATCGACCAGGATGCCCACGCGGTTCATCTCCTGAATCACTTCGCGGCCATAGCCCGAGAGACCGCCATCGGCTTCATAGCAGCCGGTGCCGACGAGATTCTGCGTGTTGTAGCAAAGCTGAACGACGTTGACGCCCAGTTCCTTGAAGACTTCGATGTAGCCGAGGTTGTCCTCGAACGCATACGAGTTCTGGAAGCCGAAGATGATCCCGGTCTTGTTCTCCTTCTTCGCGCGCAGGATGTCGTCGGTCGTACGCACCAGCGTGAGAATTTCGCTGTATTCGCGGATCTGCTGCTTCATCTCCGCGATGTTGTCGATGGTCTTCTGGAAGTCTTCCCACACCGAGACCGTACAGTTGACGGCTGTGACGCCGCCCTTGCGCATGTCTTCGAACACGGAGCGTTCGAACTTCGAGATGTTGAGACCATCGATGATGATGCTGTCGTCGTGCAGAGTGCTCATCGCTTGTTGCTCCGTGCTCAGTAAATGGGGAAGCGCTCGCACAGCGCGAAGATTTCGCGGCGCACGCGTTGCTCGGTTTGCGGGTCGCCGTCGGGACGATCGCGCAGCGAATCGAATACTTCGAGAATGAGGCGGCCCGTTTCGCGGAACTCGTTCACGCCGAAACCGCGCGTCGTGCCGGCGGGCGTGCCCAGGCGAATGCCCGACGTCACCGTGGGCTTCTCGGTATCGAACGGAATGCCGTTCTTGTTGCAGGTGATGCCCGCACGCTCCAGCGCCTGCTCCACCTGATTGCCCTTCAGTCCCTTCGGACGAAGATCGACGAGCAGCAAGTGGTTGTCCGTGCCGCCCGTGACGAGATCGACGCCGCCGGCCTTCAGCACTTCACCGAGCGCCTGTGCATTCGCGAGCACATTGTCGATGTACGTCTTGAACTCCGGCTGCAGCGCTTCGCCGAACGCGACGGCCTTGCCCGCGATCACATGCATCAGCGGACCGCCCTGCAGCCCCGGAAACACCGCCGAATTGATCTTCTTCGCGATGTCCTCGTCGTTGGTCAGGACGAAGCCGCCGCGCGGGCCGCGCAGTGTCTTGTGCGTCGTAGACGTCACGACGTGCGCGTGATCGACCGGGTTGTCGTGACGGCCCGCCGCGATGATGCCCGCGATATGCGCCATGTCGACCATCAGCTTCGCGCCGGCTGCATCCGCGATGGCGCGCAGGCGCTTGAAATCCAGCTTGCGCGGATAGGCCGAGAAGCCGGCGATGATGAGCGACGGCTTGTGCTGCTGCGCAAGCTCCTCGATCTGCTCGTAGTCGATCAGCATGGTGTCGCGATTCACGCCGTACTGCACCGCGTTGAACCACTTTCCCGAGAGCGCCGGCTTCGCGCCGTGCGTGAGGTGGCCGCCCGCATCGAGCGACATGCCGAGCACGGTATCGCCCGGCTTGGTGAGCGCGAGCATCACCGCGCCGTTCGCCTGCGCGCCCGAATGGGGCTGCACGTTCGCGAACTTCGCGTTGAAGAGTTCCTTGATGCGCTCGATGGCAAGGGTCTCCACTTCATCGACGAATTCGCAGCCGCCGTAATAGCGCTTGCCCGGATACCCTTCCGCGTACTTGTTCGTGAGCACCGAACCTTGCGCTTCGAGCACGGCGCGCGAGACGATGTTTTCCGACGCGATCAGCTCGATTTGCGATTGCTGGCGTTCCAGCTCGCGAAGAATGGCGCCGCGCACCGAGGCATCGCGCGTGGCGAGCGGCGCTTCGAAGAAGGGATTCGAGTTCGACATTGGGGAGGTCCGTGGTCAGGAAAGAACGGTCACTGGATGAAGCCCGCTCAGCGCTCTTCTGGGCCGCTCGCGCTTGCATCGTTGCGTCTATTCTTGACCTTCGCCTGGCCGGTCAATTTACGAATTCAGACGTGTTCTTTTCCTTTTCCGACATGCGCGTCTGTTTTCGACAAGTGGCGAATTCGCTTTGGGTGTAATGCGTTTTCCTATCACTCCGCCGTGCACTGCGGCGGCACGGTCGTGCGCCTTGCGTGTGCTTTTGCACGACCGTTCGCGCCGTGTTTGTGCGTCGTTTAGCGGCAAGCGCACGCAGTGTCGCGCTATTCAGGGTTTAGCCCGATGGCATGCTAGTTGCACTCGTTATCACAATGCAGGAGTGGCACAACGCCGCAGCCACGGCGTTAAACAATAGATTCCAAGGAATCAATTCTCCCCATGTCTTCCGATCGCACGGCATCGCTGGCGCACTTCGCGTTCATGCCGCTTCCCAACTTCACGATGATGGCGTTCACGAACGCGATCGAAGTGCTTCGCATGGCGAACTATCTGACGGGGCAGCCGCTGTATCGATGGTCCATCGTCAGTCCCGACGGCGGGCCGGTTACGGCAAGCAACGGGCTGTCCGTCGATACCGGGCCGGTGGAATGCCTGGGACAGCCGGATATCGTGTTCGTGGTCGGCGGCATCGACGTGCAGCGTGCGACGACGCCCGCGCATCTGTCCGCATTGCGCCGCTTCGCGCGCACGGGCAGCGTGCTCGGCAGCCTGTGCACCGGGACGTATGCGCTTGCGCGCGCCGGCTTGCTGGCGGGCTATGCATGCGCGATTCACTGGGAGAACATGTCGGCGCTGAAGGAGGAGTTTCCGGACACGCGGTTTCTCAAGGAGTTGTTCGTCATCGACCGTGATCGCGTGACGTGTACGGGCGGCGTCGCTCCGCTCGACATGATGCTGAATCTGATTGCCGCGCGCGTGGGCACGGCGCGCGTGACGCAGATTGCCGAGCAGTTCATCGTCGAGCATGTGCGGGATACGAGCGCGCAGCAACGCATGCCGCTCGTCGCGCGGCTCGGATCGGCGAACAAGTCCTTGTTCGAAGTCATTTCGCTGATGGAGAACAACATTGAAGAGCCGCTGTCGCGTGAAGAACTCGCGAGACTGGCGGGCATGTCGCAACGGCAATTGCAGCGGCTTTTTCGCGAGCATCTCGGCATGACGCCGACGCATTACTATCTGACGTTGCGGCTGCGGCGCGCGCGCGAGTTGCTGCTGCAGACGGACATGTCGATCATGCACATCACGATGGCTTGCGGATTCCAGTCCGCTTGTCATTTCTCGAAGAGTTATCGCGATGCGTTCGGCACGGCGCCGACGCGTGAGCGCAGAAAGCAGGCGCCGTCCCTGAGCGCGGTTCCGGTGATGGCCGCCTGAGTACTTCTCCGGCTCAACAAAAAAGCGCCTCTTTTCAGAGGCGCTTTCGTTTTGTCAGGCCGCTTTGAGCAGGCCGTGCGGATCGATCACGAACTTGCGTGGCGCGCCGCCGTCGAACTTGCGGTATCCATCCGGCGCTTCATTGAGCGAAATCACCGACACGTTCACGATATCCGCGATCGGCAGGCGGTCCCACAAGATCGCCTGCATCAGGTTGCGGTTGTACTTCGTCACCGGCGTCTGGCCGGTGTGGAACGAGTGCGACTTGGCCCAGCCGAGACCGAAGCGGATGCTCAGGCTGCCTTTTCTGGCGGCGGCGTCGGTGGCGCCGGGGTCGTCGGTGACGTAGAGGCCCGGAATGCCGATCGCTCCTGCTGCCTGCGTGATTTCCATCAGGGAATTGAGGACGGTGGCGGGTGCTTCCTCGTTGTGCTCGTTGCCATGTCCGTGGGCTTCGAAGCCGACGCAATCGACGGCGCAATCCACTTCGGGCTTGCCGAGAATCTGCTCGATCTGTTGGGCGAGCGTTGCGTCTTTCGACAGGTCGATGGTCTCGAAGCCCATCTTGCGTGCGTGTGCGAGCCGTTCCTCGTTCATGTCGCCGACGATGGTGCATGCCGCGCCCAACAGACGCGCCGATGCAGCCGCCGCCATGCCGACCGGTCCCGCGCCCGCGATATAGACGGTTGCGCCCGGTTTCACGCCCGCCATGACTGCGCCGTGGTAGCCGGTCGGGAGGATGTCGGAGAGGCACGTGAGGTCGCGGATTCTGGACATCGCCTGCGCCTTGTCGGGGAACTTGAGCAGGTTGAAGTCGGCGTAGGGGACCATCACGTACTCGGCCTGTCCGCCGATCCAGCCGCCCATGTCGACATAGCCATATGCGCCGCCTGCGCGGGACGGATTGACGTTGAGGCACACGCCTGTGTGTTGCGCCTTGCAAGTGGGGCAGCGTCCGCATGCGACGTTGAACGGGACGGACACGAGGTCGCCGATGGACAGCGTCTCCACGTCCCGCCCGATTTCGATGACTTCGCCGGTGATTTCGTGTCCGAGCACGAGGCCGACTTCGGCGGTGGTGCGGCCGCGGACCATGTGCTGGTCGGAGCCGCAGATGTTGGTGCTGACGACTTTGAGAATGACGCCGTGGCCGATGTCGCGGCCGCGAGGATCGACCATTCTCGGGTAGTCGATGGACTGGACTTCGACTTTGCCCTGACCGAGATATACGACGCCGCGATTGGTGCTCATGGGTGATGTCTCCTTGGGTTTTGGACGGCGGGCGCGGGTGTGTCGCTCGATGCGAATGCTCGCGGCCTTGGGGGAGAGTAGGGGGTTTTGCGAGGCGTCGATGGGGGGAATGCGACGTGGGGTTGGTTGGGAGCGACTTTTTCCTGGGTACTGGGTTTCTTGTTGGCGGTGTGGGGGTGCGTGGGTCTAGCTCCGCGTGAACGGGGAGGCTTAGTGATGATGTTGTCGGTTCTCGTCTGCGGGGGGGTTCCGCGGAGGCGGAGGGACCGCATGAACGCGCGCGCCGGTGATCGTGACTGTGGGTCTATCTCCGCGCACGCGGAGGAACCTGCGCCGTCTTCAATCCACGAATAGCCGAACGGCGTCTATCTCCGCGCACGCGGAGGAACCGCCTGCGGGGACGTGCAGCGTCGTCTCCACATGGGTCTATCTCCGCGCACGCGGAGGAACCGCCTGCGCACGTCTCGCACCGTGTCTCGCGTCGGGTCTATCTCCGCGCACGCGGAGGAACCATTGCTGGGCTCGTCGAAGGCGCGAACGTCATGGGTCTATCTCCGCGCACGCGGAGGAACCTCTGAGATGGCCAAGATCTATGTGCACACGCCGGGTCCATCTCCGCGCACGCGGAGGAACCGCATTACCGCTGAAGAGGCGCTCGCCTGCTTGGGGTCTTTCTCCGCGCACGCGGAGGAACCCCAGCCATTCTTGACTTACCAGCGGTATCCGACGGTCTATCTCCGCGCACGCGGAGGAACCTGTTCCTTTACACTCGCGACTTGCTCGCGTGCGGGTCTATCTCCGCGCACGCGGAGGAACCACTCAACAAATTGATCAAAGCGAATACATTACGGGTCTATCTCCGCGCACGCGGAGGAACCCCTGGACAGAAGCCGAAGTCCTTCCGTGTCGCGGGTCTATCTCCGCGCACGCGGAGGAACCCACGCGAAGCAGCAGGGCGAAGTCGTGAATACGGGTCTATCTCCGCGCACGCGGAGGAACCCCGATCCGCTTCGTCGGTTGTTTGCCGATGTAGGGTCTATCTCCGCGCACGCGGAGGAACCGCTCGACCTTCGTCCAGATGCGAGCCAACTCAGGGTCTATCTCCGCGCACGCGGAGGAACCCCCTCGTTGCTATCCCGTGTAACCCCGAGGCGGGGTCTATCTCCGCGCACGCGGAGGAACCTTGTAGCTCGCAAAATTTGTCGAACCGTCGCTGGGTCTATCTGCGCGCACGCGGAGGAACCGCCTGCTCAGGAGGCTGCATGCCGAGGATCGCGGGTCTATCTCCGCGCACGCGGAGGAACCGCGCAGCGTGTCCTCAGGCGTCCAGTCTTCGAGGGTCTATCTCCGCGCACGCGGAGGAACCGGTACCGTAACACCAACTCCCTTACGTCCATAGGGTCTATCTCCGCGCACGCGGAGGAACCTGGGGCGATGGCGAGGACTGGGGCGGCGGTGAGGGTCTATCTCCGCGCACGCGGAGGAACCGCGAGTAAGTCGTCGCGGCTCACATTCTTAATGGGTCTATCTCCGCGCACGCGGAGGAACCGCCGATCCGTCCGGATTGCGCTGCTGCGCGATGGGTCTATCTCCGCGCACGCGGAGGAACCTTCGGGCGCGCGGTGATGATTCCGATCATCCTCGGTCTATCTCCGCGCACGCGGAGGAACCCGCAGGAGTCGGACCCGACGAAGAATGCCCTCGGGTCTATCTCCGCGCACGCGGAGGAACCCCAGATGACACGCGGTTAATGAGTTCGGCGTTGGGTCTATCTCCGCGCACGCGGAGGAACCGCAGGCCTCCTCGACGACGAGCAAACCGCGACGGGTCTATCTCCGCGCACGCGGAGGAACCGCCCAATGCTCACTTCTCGGGGACTCGGACGAGGGTCTATCTCCGCGCACGCGGAGGAACCCAAAATCGGTACATAACGATAGGACGCAGATAAGGTCTATCTCCGCGCACGCGGAGGAACCGCATATGGCGCGTTCGCCACGGCCAATGACGAGGGTCTATCTCCGCGCACGCGGAGGAACCCGACTGCAATGGCTTTGGCGCAACAGGCCGACGGGTCTATCTCCGCACACGCGGAGGAACCACACTGGGGAAAATCGGACAGCACCTTGGCATGGGTCTATCTCCGCGCACGCGGAGGAACCTTGGCAGCACCTTCCGCCACCTGAATCGCGGCGGGTCTATCTCCGCGCACGCGGAGGAACCTGGTCGGCGCGCTTGAGGAAGCTGTCCGTCCACGGTCTATCTCCGCGCACGCGGAGGAACCTCTCGCCGCGCGCTTTCGGTGCGCGGGCCGGCAGGTCTATCTCCGCGCACGCGGAGGAACCGGTAAGGCAGCGGGAGGTACCACGCGCCCCTCGGGTCTATCTCCGCGCACGCGGAGGAACCTTCTTGTGGTCGGTGGGACGATCATCGGAGCGGGGTCTATCTCCGCGCACGCGGAGGAACCTTCGCGACTGACTGTCTGCTCGATGGCCGTCCGGGTCTATCTCCGCGCACGCGGAGGAACCATTTGCCTGTTTGTTCATCCACGGATTAAGACGGGTCTATCTCCGCGCACGCGGAGGAACCTACGAAGAGATGGAGGAAAGGGACGCGCACCTGGGTCTATCTCCGCGCACGCGGAGGAACCGCCGTTCCTGCTAAAAAACTATTCGACGCGGGAGGTCTATCTCCGCGCACGCGGAGGAACCCCCCATTCCCACCCACAGCCCTACCGCATCGAGGGTCTATCTCCGCGCACGCGGAGGAACCTACCGCTCGCGTGCCTGACACGGGAAACGATGGGGTCTATCTCCGCGCACGCGGAGGAACCGAGCTACGGTCCTACCTCCCCGAGGGCCTCCCGGGTCTATCTCCGCGCACGCGGAGGAACCGCGAAGGGCAGCGTGAGCTTTCGTGGCGACTGAGGTCTATCTCCGCGCACGCGGAGGAACCAACTGCGTCACGTGTGCGGGAAGCCCGGGGAGGGGTCTATCTCCGCGCACGCGGAGGAACCTTGGCTAGCTGCCCTTGAAAGATAAGGCGCGTGGGTCTATCTCCGCGCACGCGGAGGAACCATCATGAAATTCGTCGTGAACAGCGCCGATCCGGGTCTATCTCCGCGCACGCGGAGGAACCGAACCTTCGATCGGTCCTCGCCGGATATTACGCGGTCTATCTCCGCGCACGCGGAGGAACCTCTACCCTCTAACCCCATGATCCCAAACAAGAAACCGCCGAACCCATCCCACCAGGATCACCAAATTTTCAAAGAACACCAACCGCCTACGCCTGCCCCACCGCCCGCCTCACCAGATACATCCCATCAACGTCCACCAACTCCCTCACCGGCGCCCCCAACTGCGCGATCCCGATACCCCCGACCGCGTCCGCTCCCGCCACACCATCGCGACGCTGCCCCTCGGCTCGCACCGGTGCCACTCAGCAAGCACCGACCACGTCCGCTCGCGCACGCCCTTGTTCATCCGCGGCGCGACATACACGCCCGTCGAGACCTCCAGCATCACCGACGCCAGGTACCCCCGGAACCTGTCGGCCACGTCACGCGTCACCACCACGACCAGCGCCATCCGCCTCCTCCAGCTTTTCGTCGAGCCGCAACACCTGCTTAATGCGATCGATCATCGCGGGAATCACCTGCTGTTTTCGAAATACGCGCGCCGCCTCACGCCGGACAAGCCGGTCGAGCGTTTCGTCGCTGCGCTGCGCCTCCTTGACTGCGGCGAAGGCAATCGAAAGTGTCACGTCATCGCGGAACAGATCGGCGATGTCGAGCACGAATGCCTGGCCGGAATCCTCGTGAATGAAGCCGAGCTGAGGCACGGCCGCAAGCGCGTGCACGGCGATCGCCGCCGCCGCTTGCACCGCCGTCGCCGCATGATTGATGGCTTGATTGGCGAGGTCGGCGGCCTCGGGGTTCGCGCGATCGTATCGGCGCCCCTGCCACTCGATGCCGAACTGCTGCGCCCGCAACCGATAGATCGCCTTGACACGCGACCCTTCGATGCCTCGCAGCGTGTCCAGATCGCGATGCGGCAACACTTCCCCGAGGCGCAGCGCATACATGTGCCGCGCGACGGCCACCCGGCGTCGCGCACTGCCCCACAGTTCGGCCTGCCGCCGGGCGACATCCGAACGATCCGGCATCAACGGCGGCGCGGTGTAACTGCGCACGCCGTCCGCGCCGACCGCGGCGAGCAAGGTGCCGTGCCGCGCGAGCAGCCGCAGCGCATCATGCGTCACGCTGCCGCCCGGGCCGAGCAGGATCATCGATACCGATTGATGCGGAATCTGATCGACGTACTGGCCGCTCGTGAAGTGCAGGCATCCGTCGACGACACTCAGTTCGCCACGTTCCAGCCACAGGAGACCATGACGATCCGCATGAGGCACGCGGGAAGTGTCGAGTCCCAGCCGCCCCTTGAGCACGCGCGCGCCCCGGCGATCAAGCGTCGATGGATGCGGGCTTCAGCAACAGCATGCCGAACCCGAACGCCCGATGCCTTCCGATTCCGCGCATGAGCAGCCGCGCGAACGCATCCGAATCTTCGACGCGCAGATGGCCGCTGAACACCGCGTCCGGGCCGTTGATCACACGCGACTGCCTCTTGTTGCCGTCATCCGAGCCAGCTTGCGTGCGGCGAATCACAGGTGTGAGTTGGAACCGCGTCATGCGCGCTTCGACCAGACTCGCCGCTCCGCTCCATCGAAGCCGCTCGTCGAGCCATTCGATATAGACGGCTTCGCGCCCTGGCGCATCGGCATCGGCTTCCTGCTCGATCGGAGGCTTGTAGGCATCCCGCTCGCGGCCGTATTTGTGGCCGGCGTCCTTGCTGCGGCGCATGGGCCGCACGCGTACGTCGAAACCCAGCACGCGCCCCGCCTGCCATTGCGCCGGGAACGGGCGAACGTTAAGACCGGGACTGTGCGGGCCTGCATCGAGACCGAGCGCATCCGCCAGGTCCGGCGCGGCGCAAAGCGCGCACGCCTCGCGCATCGCGTCGGCGGAGTGCGCCGTATAGGCAAGCAGTCCGGCGCGCTCGTCGCGATAGTAAAAAGGCTTCGGCGCGAGCGATCCGAACACCGCACTGAGCGCGGCGTGGAACGCGTAGCCGAGGTCGCCGCCGGGCGGCACCAGACCATGCCGCGACGCCCACGAAACGAACTTGTGCGGATCGGGCTGGCAGTGAATCAGATTAAGCGCGGTCATAGGGGAATTCCGGACAAGTCGATGGATACGCAAACGATGTCCGCTTCGCGCTCACTTCGAGAACAGGACGCGATCCGCCGTGCACGCCGCTCGTCCAGTTGCGCTCGTCGCAGATGTCGTGCGCCTGTGCGGTCGCATCCGGCATCGCGCCCTCGTTCGTTGGCCACTGCATGCTAAACGCGTCATCGTCCAGGCCTTCAGGCAACGGCGCGCGGCGCAACGCATCGAGAACGTCGCCGGCGTCGATGAAGCCGGCGAACACCCGCGCCGATGGCAGGCACGGCTTGCGTCCGATGAACAGCGGACGCATCGGGCGATCCAGCGCGCGCGCAATGTCATCGAGCGTCGGAGCTTCGTTTGCGGGGTCGAGCCGCAGAGCGATGAGCGCGTCGAGGCCGGCGTGATAGTCGCGGTAGCGCAGATGCGGGCTCTTGTACGTATCCGCGCCGCCTTGGCGCGACTCCGAATGCCCGAGCGTTGTCCAGCCGCTATCTTTCGCTCCGAGTTGCGCCGTCTGAAAGTCGGGAAGGCGCTCGCCGGAACGATCGAGCCGCGCGCCCATCACGAGACGCGCCTGCAGGCGGTCGTGCCGCTCGCTATCGCCGCGATCCCAGCCGAGCGCATTCGCGATAAGTCCGGTGATCATCGACATTGCCGGGAAATCGCGGATCACGCCGTAGTTATCGATTGACTCGCCGCCGAACGCGACGAGCGGCGCGCGCAGGCGCATCAGCAAGTGACGCCGCATGTCACGCGCCCTTGACGATGCGTGTCTGCACCCAGTTCGCGAGCTTGTCGAGCGAGAAGTGCTCCGCGTTCGGGATATCGGCTTGGTCGAGCGCCAGATAAGCGCGATCCAGCGCGCCATAGGCGGCGTCGTGCTTCTTCAGTTCGCCCGCGATACGCTTGATGGCTTCGCTGCGCATGCCACCATCCGCCGGCTTCAAGGCCGACTCGAAAGCGGCGCTGAGGCTGCGTGGCTGCCAGTCGCCCGATTCGACCAACATGAGACTCGCGTGGCCGAACGGCGCGGTGGAACCGCGCTTGGCGCCGGGACTGACCGTTGCGATCAGATGCAACAGGTGATGCACGACTTGAGCCGCGAGCTCCCGCCGTTCGGACGGCGCCTGGAAGCATTCCTCGGCCGCGATGCCTTCGAGATTCGCGACCAGTTGCGGCACGTCCACCACGACGTATCCGTAGTAGAGGCCCGAAGCGAGTTCGGTATCGAAGATGCCGGCGGAGCCATGCTCGCCCGCTTCGCGCAAGAGATCGTCGACGACGGTGAAGTAGTCGTTCTCGACCTGCGCCTCGTGCACCGTGAAGGCATGCGCGACATAGACGGCGGCATCGCGTTGCGCGAGCACATCCGACGTGACCATGCGCCCGAACAGCGCCGATTCGAGCCCGCTTCCGTGCTTGAGCGCCCGGATGTTGTCCGGCTCTTCCTTGAGGAACGCCGCGACTGCCGTCTTCAGCGCGTCTGCGTCCTTGTAGTCGCGGGCAAGCGCCGCACAGCGCTTCACGAGATAGTCGATCTCCGCCTTGCCCAGCAGCACCGCCTGACCCGTCTCGAGCGCTTCCTTACCCTTGCGATCCTTGCCCGCCTTGTCCAGCAATCCACCGTGACGCAGCGCTTCGACAGCCGCTTGCGCAAGCTCCTCGGAGACACCATGCCCGACGATCTCGTCGCGAATGCGGGCCAACGTGGTGCGGGAGCGAATTGCCATCGGCACGCCGAGCGTGGACAGCGCGTGATGATCCTCCGCAACGCGCCAGTGCCGCTTGAGACATTGCGATGAAATGCGCGTGCGCATGGCGTTGCCCATCGGCAAGCGCTTGGCCGAACCGGAGTCGTCGCGATTGAGCAGCGCCGCCGAGTAACTGTGCAGCGTATGAATCTGAATGAAACGCGGATGCGTCATGTTAAGCCTTCCTGATCTTTGTCGTGCTTTCTATTGCCGATGTAGCGTTCACTGTTCCCGCGATGCGCTCGCGTTCGCGTTCGCCGAGAAGAATCCATACGCGATGTCCAGACGCATCTTCTCCGCGATGTCCTGGCGTTTCCCTTCTCGTGCGCCTTCGTACAGCACCAGCCTGCCGAGCTGATTCCAACTGGGCGCGACGTTTCGGCTATTCATCAAGCGAAGCATGCGCCGCAGTAACTCGAAGAACGCAGCGCCTCGTGCATCGAGCAGCCGCGTCACGCGGGCCTCCGATACACCAGCCAGGTGCAGTTGCCGGCCCAGGGTGCTGCGGGTGTTGTCCGCGCGGTCATGTCCGGCCAGCGCGATGCCGTATGCGATGAACGCCCAGCGCCGCCATTCATCGGGAGTCCACTTCGCGCAATCGAGCCTGGCGCGGGCGGCGACGTTCATCAGGGCGGCAATCTGCGCGGTCGCGAGCGTCTGCGCGTCCGGATCGAGTCGCTTCAGCGCGACATAGTCGTTCTTCGAAGCCTTGATCCCCTCCTTCGCGTCTTTCAGAAAAAGCAGCGATGGCTTCGATCTGGTAGCTGAAGCCTGAAACTCCGGATGGCGCTGGCGTGTCCGTCGTCGAGTTCATTCGGACCTCGTTGAGTGTTTTGTTAGATTGGAGGCGACATCACCTTGTACTTTCAGCACGCGCGCCAGTGTCTTAAGGTGGCCCTTGCCCGCATGGAGTCCACCGAACAATCGGGCGCGTGCCGCGCTCTGCGCGCGATATCGGCGCATACTTGCACGCGGGCCGGCCACGAAAGCGCGGTTCAGTACAAGCTCGGCGCGCCCGGCGAGTTCGGCAAGCCATGTCTCATGCGCGAGTTCCTTCGCATCTTTCGTCGGCGCTTCGATCTCTACGACCAGATCATTGAAGAAGCGCCGGTCCTCGTCGTGCTCGAACGGGCCAGCGAACCGGCTAGCCTTCTCTTTTATGTCGTCGGACGCCGTGTTCTCGCCGTTGCCGAACAAGCCGCACAGTGCGCTCCACAGGACCTTGCGTACGTCTCCGATGACGGCGATACGCCTTTCGGCAGCCTCTGCAAGTTCATCGGTATTGCCGCTGAGAAATTTCTCGCGCATCGCGCGGGATACCGGAATGCGTCTCTCGTGATAGCCCTCGGTCTTTCCCTTTCCACGCGTGATCGCTTGCGCGAGCAGCACGATGCCCTCGTCGCCATCGTCGTCGCCGATGTTGCGCGTAATCGTCGGGGAAAACTCGCCGGTGAACGCGAGCTTGGTCAGCAGCTTGTAGTCGAAACCTCCCGCCCTGATGGACAATGCGTTGCCGCCGGCCACGGCGACGGGGGTCCAGGCATCGCCGGTTGCGCCCAGACGTTCCTTCGCGGCGATGCGTGTGGTCTTGCTCGTGGTGGTGAGCGCCCGCAATTTTCCGTCGATGACGTCGAGCCGGACACGCCGGCAAATTTCGATATAGAACGGATCCAGTTCACTGAACGCGAGGCTGGTTGCGCCGTCCCACGGCCGCACCCAGACGAGCGCGACTCCGTCGTTCTCCTTGAACCCTTTGTCGTCGACGATTTGCTGACGATGCTGGAGCAGCCGCCGCGTATCTCTTTGCCAGCGTTTGCCCCACAGCCCTTTCGGCACTGCGCCGAACGCCGGCCGGCTGGCGAAGCCGCCGTTCATGCGGGAAACACCGTAGTTGCCGGCACCGAGAAAACCTTCTTGCGTCTGCAAACTGACGAGTGCGTATAGCCAGTCTTCCGGACGCGCGTTGATCATGCGTGCGGCCTTCAGATCATGATTCTTGGACGTGACCAGCATGTCGAGCGCATCCGGCGTGAGAACCGGTTTCTTGTTCGATGTCCGTGACTCGCCGCGCTCGGAAGGCGGTTGAAGCAGCGCAGGACGATCGTCAGGCGCGACGAGCGCGAACGCGGCGCCGTCGGGATCGTTCGGCGTCAGTGCGAGAAGCGCCGCGCGCCATTCATCGGCAGTTTCGAACGGTTCGGTGTGCTCGACAGCATGCAACGTTATCGCCGCGAGCTGCGTCAGGAACGCGTGCCACGAATGCCGCTGATGCGGCCTCAGCGCCGGGAAGTCGCGCACGACGTCACTGGTCAGAGCGGCGAACAATTCGGGCAACGTGGCATTGTGGGGCTGTCCAGCCGCGTCGCGATAGCGCAGTACCGGATCGTCCAGCAAGCGATAGTGGAGGCTCATGATCAGCCTGCTCCCTTGTCTGACGGTTTCCGCTTCTCTACGCCGTATCGGCCGTAATGGAAGCGGTCGCCATCGAGCGAAAATTCGAAGCCGTCCTCGTCGTGCGTGATGCAGGAAGGTTGCGCGTCGGCGCTGACGTCATTACCTAGCAGGTGGTGACGCATCGCGATCTGCCTGACATCGGCGCCGAACGGACCGGGCACGGGTGGATCGAACGTGACGAGGCGGTCAGCTGTACCGAGCCGAGTTGCGATACGTTGTTCCCCATCCGGGAACTGAAGCTCGAAGAACGGCTTGTTGCAATCCAGCGCCTGCATTCGCGCGAGAGACCGCTCCGCGCCTTGCCCGCCTTCGAGCGCCTGACCGAGCTTCTCCCATTCCGGCCCGAGTTCCGTCTGAATTGCGAGCAGGCAGTCGGGATGCGTCGCGCGTTCGACCAGCAGACGGTTATCGCGCGGAATCACGCGGGATGGCGCTTCGTCGATGAGTCGCCGCGTCGCTTCGATCATGCGCAGATCGGTGTAGACGCCGCCGCCGTTGCTGAACCGCCCGAGCCCGATGCGCGGCGCTTTGATGTATTCCGCGAGCGACTTGCCGACGGGCGTCAGCACCCAGGCGTGGGCATCGCGGAAGCCTTCCGGGCGCTCGCTCGCATCGCGCTTATGCCGATGCAAACGCCCGATGCGTTGCAAGAGCACGTCCATCGGGCAGAGGTCGGTGATCAGCAGATCGGCGTCGATATCGAGGCTCTGCTCCAGCGTCTGAGTGCCGACGACAATGCATCCCTCGAGCGCTTTACGGGTCTTGCCGAGCCGCGCCTCAACAGCGGCGTCCAGCAGCGGCCGATCCTGACGGCTGAAGCGACTGTGATGAAGTGCCGGGACGCCACCGACCTTGAACAGCAGCGTGCGGTTGCCAAGCTCGTCAATCAGGCGCTCGATTGCCTTCTGTGTGGCGACTGCTGTCGGAACGGTGTTGCGAACGATGAGCACGCGTGCGCCCTGGTTCGCCGCGTCGATTGCAAGGCGCGCGATGCGCTCGTGGTCGTTGATTGCATCGAGCGTCGACCAACGAATCATCTTTGACGCGCCGTTGTCAGGTAACGCGTGGATGACGGCGCCGTCCGTCAGCGCGGGATACGGCGACGCGCAAGCCTCCTCGACCGTGAGCGATACGATGGGCGCCGAAGGCTTCGGCGTGAGTCCCTGGAAACGCGTTCGCTGTCGCGAGCCGAGCGTCGCGGACAGCAGCAGCGCGTGGCCGCCCGTGTTGAGGTGCGCGCTCAACACCTGCTCCAGCAATTGCGACATGTAGGTCTCCGACGCATGCACTTCGTCCACGACCAGCAGCGAACGGCTCAGCAACGCGTGGCGCATATGTGCATGGCGGACCTGCAAGCCTGCGAGCAGGACCTGATCGATGGTCCCGATCGCGATGGTTGCCGCGAGAAAGCGCTTCGGCGATTCGGCGGCCCAACGCGTAGCGGCTCTGGCGTCGTCGGGATTGTCGGACCACTGCACGTTGAAGCCGGGCATTGCGATCTTGTCGCTGCCATCGGCGCTTTCATAGCCAGGAAGCGCGCGAACGACCACCGGTGCATTCGACGGCCAAAGGCGGTCGACAAACTTTCGCACGCGTTCGTACACCTGTGCCGCTGCAACGCGCGTTGGCAGAGCGAAGTAGAGCGAATCTACCTTGCGCTGGCTGAACAGGCGCGCGAAGCGCCATAGCGCGGCCTCGGTCTTGCCGCTGCCCGTTTCTGCTTCAAGGATGAGTAAAGGTCCGAGTTCATCGTCGCCGAGCATGCGTTGCATGGGCCGGGGCGCTGCGACATTGAATGCGGCTTCGAAGGAGAACGGCCGTTGCGCGAGTTCCGTGCGCGCGGTGAAAGCATCGAGGTCAATGGTGGCGATGGCGCGCGCCGCCAGTTCGGCCGCCTGATGCCGGCTTCGATGTGTGCCGGGTTCGCTGAACGGAAAGTGCCGTCGATGCGATCCCAGCCAGTCCGCGAACTGGACGACGCCCGCAAATAGATGAACGAACGCAGGACTCGACGGGAGCGGTTCGCCGCCAGGCTCGAAGGCAAGCGGGAAGGCCTGCTGTAGCTGTTCGCCGATGTTTGCCAACGCATCTTTGGGGCTGTAGATGGCGGCGCCCTCACGGTCGCGCACCGGCTTCCAGATGATCGCGTCATGCCCAAGGGGCGCTGACAGCGGGCGGCCATGATGCGCGAGACTCGCTAACAGAAGCGCATCGACGCCATTGCCCCAGGTCTTGATGGACTCGAACGGCAAGCTGGATGCGATGTCATCGTCGCGAAACAGCAGGAGGGCTTCTGGACCGTGTCCCGCGCGAAGCGGCCAGCCTTCGGGGGCGGGGCCTTGCCAGCGCTTTCTCTGGAAGCCACTGTTTGCTTTGCCGAAGTCGTGGAGATAGGCGAGGACCGCGAGACGCTCGATGTCTTTCCCGCTCAACGTGCGACCGGCAAGCATGTGGAAGGCATTGCGCAAGCGCGTGTGTTCTTTGACAGCTTCGATGAAACAGGCGGCGACGTCCAGCATGTGGTCGCAGAGGGGATGCGTGCCGGGCTCGCTAACACCTTCGCCGGTGTCCAGCTTTCCCCAAGCCTGTAGTTGATGCGCTGCCGTTTTCATCGTTGCGTCTTGTGGTCTTGATGCCGTGTTCTTTGCCCGTGACATTTACTTCGTGATGCTTAGATTAGCACCGGGAGTCATCGTTATATAAGTGTTCAAATGTCAAAGTTGATCGGTGACAAGAAGCAGCTTGATGGCGCGCGGGGTATTGATGTTTGCTTTGCGATAGTTGCTTGCAGGCTGCGTTACCGTCGCTTCATCTTTTCGCTGTCAGACGGCAGCAGTTGACGAGGAAACATCCGCTCACCATACTCGCCACTTGCTCCGGATTCGCAACATCGAAACCGACGTTTGTTCTTTCACAACATGAAGTTAGGAGGTAGAGGTTCCTCCGCATGCGCGGAGATAGACCCTCGTGCACGCGATAGCCGCTGAAGATCGATGCGGTTCCTCCGCATGCGCGGAGATAGACCCACAGTCTTCGCACACGAAGGCGTGCGTGACGCGGTTCCTCCGCATGCGCGGAGATAGACCCCTTGAATCCGGCCAGCATCAGGAGTACGTTTTGGTTCCTCCGCATGCGCGGAGATAGACCCAGGCCCGTCCAGCCACGCAACACCGCTTCATCGGTTCCTCCGCATGCGCGGAGATAGACCCAGGAATCTCGGGATAAAGATCGGCGCGGCCGAGGTTCCTCCGCATGCGCGGAGATAGACCTTCTAGGCTACGTATTCGGCAAAAGCGAGGGTTCCTCCGCATGCGCGGAGATAGACCCCGGTGGTGTGGATCGACGCAAAGACGCTTCAAGGTTCCTCCGCATGCGCGGAGATAGACCCTCCACAGCAGATGCCTCGTCGATCGTCATCTCGGTTCCTCCGCATGCGCGGAGATAGACCCCTCAGTCAATTCGGATCAATGGGCGGCAGCGCGGTTCCTCCGCATGCGCGGAGATAGACCTCCCGAGGGATGCTACGGGACGGACCGCATGACGGTTCCTCCGCATGCGCGGAGATAGACCGCGTCGGATGTCGACACCGAGGCTCTTCGAAAGGGTTCCTCCGCATGCGCGGAGATAGACCCGCGACATTCCCGAACCGCCAAAGCTATGGCTAGGTTCCTCCGCATGCGCGGAGATAGACCGCTTCAGAATGCATGGCTCGATCTCCGCGACAAGGTTCCTCCGCATGCGCGGAGATGGACCCAGAGCACCCTCACCATCACCACCGAAGGCCGCGGTTCCTCCGCATGCGCGGAGATAGACCGCATGATGAATAGTGCCACCTTCCTCGACCTCAGGTTCCTCCGCATGCGCGGAGATAGACCGCCGTACAGCGCATGGCGCGAGCGGCAGGCAGAGGTTCCTCCGCATGCGCGGAGATAGACCGCTCACGGACGAACACCGCAAAATCATTGACGAGGTTCCTCCGCATGCGCGGAGATAGACCCCCGAATATCGGCATCTCGGTCTATCAGGACTAGGTTCCTCCGCATGCGCGGAGATAGACCGTACTCCAGGTGACGACCGGCGAGCCGTCACCGGGTTCCTCCGCATGCGCGGAGATAGACCTTACATTCGTGTCGCCGATCCTGCGCACGGCGCGGTTCCTCCGCATGCGCGGAGATAGACCGTACGCACAAGGTGGAACGGCGCTATCAACATGGTTCCTCCGCATGCGCGGAGATAGACCCGAGGCAGCATTTCCAAGGAACGCCCACATCCAGGTTCCTCCGCATGCGCGGAGATAGACCTTCTGCTGATTCTCGGCAAGCTCTACGCGTATCGGTTCCTCCGCATGCGCGGAGATAGACCCCCGTCCTCACGAAGCTGTCGCGCCAGTTCTCCGGTTCCTCCGCATGCGCGGAGATAGACACGCGGCAAGCGGCGCTTTGTTGCAGATCGTCGCGGTTCCTCCGCATGCGCGGAGATAGACCCGCTTGCTGCGGTCAGCGTGGCAGGGATGGCGAGGTTTCTCCGCATGCGCGGAGATAGACCCGGCACCGACGATCGACGAGAGCGGCATCAGTGGGTTCCTCCGCATGCGCGGAGATAGACCGTTTCATCGTTGCCCCCGAATGGGAAGTGCGGGTTCCTCGGCATGCGCGGAGATAGACCGTCGACGCGCTTCAGGCTCGAGAGAGGCATTTTGGTTCCTCCGCATGCGCGGAGATAGACCCGCGCCCCTCGACCACTTCATAGCATGGCTGGAGGTTCCTCCGCATGCGCGGAGATAGACCTTTGTGCCGCCCGAATACGCAGCATTGCCGATCGGTTCCTCCGCATGCGCGGAGATAGACCCCAACGGCAGATCTCTTCGACGTTGAACGCCTTGGTTCCTACGCATGCGCGGAGATAGACCCACTTGGAATCCGGGCGAAGGTTGGTCACTTAAGGTTCCTCCGCATGCGCGGAGATAGACCCGGTCGGATTTTGAAAATCCCCGCCGACGAGTTGGTTCCTCCGCATGCGCGGAGATAGACCCTCGCTCGCGCTGGCGTTGCTGCACGTCTTCACGGTTCCTCCGCATGCGCGGAGATAGACCCTCGATTTTGTTGTTTCTGTGGGCATGAATTCCGGTTCCTCCGCATGCGCGGAGATAGACCGCGTCGCTCGAAGCGCGACTAATGGTGTTGATCGGGTTCCTCCGCATGCGCGGAGATAGACCCAGACCTTGAATCGCTACTGGACGATGTTACGGGGTTCATCCGCATGCGCGGAGATAGACCCACGCCGCTGGGGCACGCGTATCTGATCCCCTTGGCTCCTCCGCATGCGCGGAGATAGACCCGAACTCATGGCGATATTTGATCGCTTCATGCGGGTTCCTCCGCATGCGCGGAGATAGACCCAGCGTTTGAAGGCCCATATACGCACGCTGCGCGGTTCCTCCGCGTGCGCGGAGATAGACCGAATCCGCAGCGTCTCGGGCCGCTGACCTTCGAGGTTCCTCCGCATGCGCGGAGATAGACCCATCGCGGCGGTTAAGCCAGGCAAGGCGGAGAAGGTTCCTCCGCATGCGCGGAGATAGACCCAATCGCAAGGTCCAAGCGTTCGGCACGACCAAGGTTCCTCCGCACACGCGGAGACTGCCCCCAACCGGCAAGACAAAGCACACACCTCAACAACGAATACCCCCCTCGAACCTCCCCCGCGCCGCCTGCGCCACCCTCATCAACGCATCGACACTCAACCTCGCTGCAATCCCCTTCACATACTCATGATGCCGCGCCTCCAGCGGCGCATCGAGATACTGCGCGTGCAAATACCGAATGAGCGCGATCCGCCTGTGCTTCAGCGCAATGCTCCGCTCCAGCAACGCAAGCGCAGCACGCGCGTCGCGGTCCCTGAATGCGCGCTCCGACAAACGCGCCGCCGTATCGCGCGATCCGTTCATGCCGTCACCGCATCCACAGCACGATGCGCCCGCCATGCATCGAAATCCGCCCGCCGCCAATCGAGTTCGAGGGCAAGCCGTCGCGTGCCTTCGCGAATCTTCGGCTTATGCAGCGTCAGCGTGAGCGCATCGAGCGCGGGCCATTCATCGAACGACAACGCGGCAATCTCCACCGCAAGCGTTTCGAGCAGGCGCGTATGCGGCTTGTCCTGCAGATACGCCGTGACGCGATTGCACCACGCCTCATAATCGATAAGCCCGTCCTCACGCGGCGTATCACGATACCGCAGGCTCGCATCGACACATAAGGCCTGCGGCGCACGATGCTCATGCTCGTGCAGCCCGATACGCGTCATCACCACAAGTTCATCGACGACGACGCGCCAGCCCTGCCCGCCCGCGTTCAAAGGCTCGAACGGCTTCACGACAACAACGGCTCGGCGGCATCGAGCATGATCTTCACGAAGTAATCCGCAAAGCTGCGACGCACGATGAGTTCGAAGCGATCGCCACCCAGCGGCGCCAGCGTCAGCGAGGCCTTGAAATAATGGCTCTGCGCACACTGTCCCTCGCCGAATACTTTGGGATGCAGATCGAGGGGACAGCCACGCGACAGCACATCGCGGGTACGCGGGCCATCGATGTCGAGCACCGTGTATCCGCTGCCGATATCCACCGCCGATGCAAACGCGCCGCCGAACGCCTCGCGCAATCGCGCTTCCAGCGGCGCCGCGCGCGATGCGTCGTGCGCCGCCTCCGATACCACGAGCCACTCGTCAGGACCGAGCCACAGCAAGTCATAGCCGTTGCCCTTCGCCACCGTGTTCGGCTTCTCCGGCGGCGCGCAGCCGATCACGCCCTGCACCGCGCGCACGAAGGCGGCGTCGCGCGTATCGCCACGCACGTTCACCAGCTGAAGGAACGGCCGCTCCGTCAAGCGAAACGCCTTCGATGCACCCGCCTGATGCGCCTTCAACAACGCATCGGCGCCCACGAGCGGCGACTCCTGCCACACGCCCTGCCCGACCGTCATGCGATCGACGACAGTCGAGGAACCCTTGATCTCATTCAACATGCTGACGTGCTCCTTCGCTGTCGTAAAACACAGAACTGGTGATCTTCGCGTTGATCTGCTTGCCGTTCGCAAGCGGGATCATGACCGATTCGCCGATCTTCTCGAGACCGCCCTTCACCACGGCCAACGCAATCGAACGCTTCAAAACAGGGCTGAAATAGCTCGATGTGACATGACCGAGCATCGGCGCCGTATCGCCCTGGAACGGACCCGCCACGATCTGCGCGCCTTCCGGCAGCACAACCGAAGGATCGTCCGTCAACAGTCCGACGAACTGCTTGCGCCCGACCTTCGCCGTATCCGAACGCGTCAGCGACCGCTTGCCGATAAAGTCCTTCGACTTCGCGACGAGCCCGCCCATGCCGAGGTCGTACGGCGTCATCGAGCCATCGGTATCCTGGCCGACGATGATGTAGCCCTTCTCCGCACGCAGCACGTGCATCGTCTCCGTGCCGTACGGCGTGATGTCGAACTCCGCGCCCGCTTCCATCAACGCTTCCCATACCGCGCGGCCCACGTTCGCCGGCACGTTCACTTCATAGGCGAGCTCGCCCGAGAAGCTGATACGCATCACGCGCGCCGATGCGCCCGCCACCGTGCCATCGCGATAGCTCATGAACGGGAACGCGGCGTTCGCGAAGTCGATGTCCTGACACACCTTCTGCAGCACCTTGCGGCTGTTCGGGCCGACGACCGCGAACGTCGCCCAGTGATCCGTCACCGATGCGAGCCGCACCCGCATGTCGGGCCATTCCGTCTGCAACCAGCGTTCGAGCCAAGTCAGCACGCGCGCCGCGCCGCCTGTCGTCGTCGTCATCATGTAGTGATGTTCGGCGAGGCGCACCGTCACGCCATCGTCGAAAATCATGCCGTTCTCGTCGAGCATGAGGCCATAGCGGCACTTGCCCACTTCCAGCTTGCTCCACGGATTCGTGTACATCCAGTTGAGCAGCTTCGCGCTGTCCGGGCCTTGAATGTCGATCTTGCCGAGCGTCGATGCATCGAGAATGCCGACGCTCTGACGCACCGCCAGCGATTCGCGCGCGACCGCCGCATGCATGTCCTCGTTGCCGCGCGGGTAATACCACGGGCGCTTCCAGTTGCCGACATCCTCGAACATTGCGCCGCTCTGCACATGCCATTCGTGAATCGCGGTCTTGCGCACCGGATCGAGAAATTCGCCAAGCTCACGGCCCGCGAACGTGCCGAACGTCACAGGCGTGTAATTCGGGCGGAACGTGGTCGTCCCGGTCTCGGGAATGGTCTTGCCGAGCGCCTGCGCCAGAATCGCCATGCCGTTGATGTTGCCGAGCTTGCCCTGATCCGTGCCGAAGCCCATCGCCGTATAACGCTTCACGTGCTCGACCGATTCGAAGCCCTCACGCGCCGCGAGATAGATGTCGGCGGCGGAGACGTCGTTCTGGAAGTCGATGAATTGCTTAGGACCCCGAGTCGCCAGTTCGCGCCCGCCGACGAGCCACAGCGGCATGAGCGGCGCTTCCGCGATTTCCGCGACCTTCACCGCAGGCGGCCGCGCCACGATATGACCGGCTGCGCGCGCCGCTTCCGCGCCCGCATCGAGACCGAAACGAATGCCGCGCGCCAGCGTGAATTCGCCCGCACATGCGCCGACGCTGCTTTCCGCCTGCATCGCCTTGCCGGGAACGAAGCACGCCTTCTCGTCGTGCCAGTGCGCCTTGCCGCCCGATTGCGCGAAAAGATGCAGCACCGGGCTCCAGCCGCCCGACATCGCGACCAGGTCGCAAGGCAGGTCGGTCTGCTTCGCGCCGACCTGTCCCTTCGCATACGCAGCGACTTCCACCGACGACACCCGCAGCTTGCCGTGCGCCGCCGTGATCACCGCGTCGTTCAGCACGCGCACGCCGTAGCGTCGCGCGGCGGCGGGCAACGCGCCTTTCGATTCCATCGGACGCGGATCCACGACCGTCACGTTCGCGCCCGCCGCCTTCAGGTCGAGCGCGCACTGATAGGCGTCGTCGTTGTTGGTGAAAACGACCGCGTTGCGGCCCGGCAGCACCGCATAGCGATGCAGATAAGTCGATACCGCCGACGCCAGCATCACGCCCGGCAGATCGTTGTTGCCGAACACGATGGGACGCTCGTGCGCGCCGGTCGCGAGCACCACGCGTTTCGCCCGCACCTTCCACATCAGTTCGCGCGTACCCTTGCGCATCGAAACGGGCAGATGTTCGGTCAGCCGCTGCGTCACGGTGACGAGGTTGTGATCCTGATAGCCGAACGCCGTGCTGCGCGACAAGATCTTCACGTCGGGCATCTTGCGGAGTTCGCCTTCGATCCGCTGAACCCATTGCGAGGCAGGCTTGCCGTCGATCTCTGCACGGCACGACAGCAGCGAGCCGCCGAGTTCGGGCTGATCGTCGATCAGAAACACGCGCGCACCGGACAAACCCGCTGCATAGGCCGCAGCAAGACCCGACGGTCCGCCGCCGACCACCAGCACGTCGCAATGCGCGAAGCACTTGTCGTAGCGATCGGCATCGCGTTCTTCGGGCGCTTTGCCGAGACCGGCTGCATCGCGAATCACTTCTTCGTACTTCGGCCACAGCTTGCGCGGCCACATGAACGTCTTGTAGTAGAAGCCCGCGGGAATGAAGCGCGCGATCTTCTGATTCACCGCCATGCGATCCTTCTCGATGTTCGGCTTCGCATTCACGCTCGATGCAACGAGGCCCTGATACAGCTCCACTTCTGTGGCGCGCGCGTTCGGCACCGTGTATGCGCCGGTTTCGAGTTGCACGACCGCATTCGGCTCCTCGACACCCGCCGTGACGATGCCGCGCGGGCGGTGATACTTCCAGCTACGCGCGACGAAGTGCTGTCCGTTCGCGAGCAGCGCGGAAGCTAGCGTATCGCCCTGATAGCCCTGGTACGTCCTGCCATTGAACGTGAACGTCAGCGCAATCGCGCGATTGATGCGCCCACCCGTGGCGAGTCGGTCTTTCTGGCTCATTTCGACGCTCCCTCCTTGTTGTCCATCGCAGCCAGCGGACGGTCGAACGTCTCGTAGCCCTGAATCTCGTATGTCACCGTGTCACGCTGCGCCTTGAACCAGCGGCGGCAGCCCTGCGCGTGCATCCATTGCTCGCGATGCACGCCGCGCGGATTGCGTCGCATGAAGAGGTAGTCGCCCCATTCCTTGTCGGAGAGCTTGTCGGTATCCAGCGGACGCGCGATATCCGCTTCGCCGCCGCAGGAGAATTCGGTTTCGGCGCGCGGCCCGCACCAGGGGCATTCGATCAGCAACATGTTTGCAACTCCCTTTAGTGCGCGACGGCGGCAGCGCCGTGTTCGTCGATCAGATGACCCGTATAGAAACGATCCAGCGAGAACGGCGCGTTCAGCGCATGCGGCTCGTCGTTCGCAATGGTGTGCGCGTACGCCCAGCCCGAACCGGGCGTCGCCTTGAAGCCGCCCGTGCCCCAGCCGCAGTTGAAGTAGAGGCCCTTGACGTCGGTCTTGCTGATGATCGGGCACGCATCCGGCGACACGTCCACGATGCCGCCCCACTGCCGGTTCATCCGAACGCGCGAGAACACGGGGAACATCTCGACGATCGCTTCCAGCGTGCCTTCGATGATGTGAAAACTGCCGCGCTGGCCGAAGCCCGTGTACTGATCGACACCCGCGCCGATCACGAGGTCGCCCTTGTCGGACTGGCTGATGTACGCGTGCACCGCGTTCGACATCACGACCGTGTTGACCACCGGCTTGATCGGCTCCGACACCAGCGCCTGCAAGGGATGGCTTTCGATCGGCAGACGCACGCCCGCCATGTCGGCGAGCGTCGTCGTGTTGCCCGCTGCGACGACCGCGACCTTCTTCGCCTTGATATGGCCTTTCGTCGTATCGACGCCCGTCACCCGATTGCCGTCGCGGCGGATGCCCACGACCTGACAGTTCTGAATGATGTCGACGCCCGCCTGATCCGCGCCGCGCGCATACCCCCACGCGACCGCATCGTGACGCGCAACGCCGCCGCGACGCTGGATCGACGCGCCCAGCACCGGATAACGGCTGTTGAGGTTGATCGTCGGCTCGATCTCCTTGATCTGCGCGGGCGTGAGGAACTCCGCATCGACGCCGTTGAGACGGTTTGCGTTCACGCGGCGCTCGGTATCGCGCACGTCTTGCAGCGTATGCGCGAGGTTCATCACGCCGCGCTGGCTGAACATCACGTTGTAATTGAGGTCCTGCGAGAGCCCTTCCCACAGCTTCATGGCTTTCTCGTACAGCGCAGCGGACTCGTCCCACAGATAATTCGAGCGGACGATGGTCGTGTTGCGCGCCGTGTTGCCGCCGCCGATCCATCCCTTCTCGAGGATCGCGACGTTCGTGATGCCGTGTTCCTTCGCGAGATAGTAGGCAGTCGCGAGACCGTGCCCGCCGCCGCCGACGATCACCACGTCGTATTCGCGCTTCGGCTCGGGACTGCGCCACTGACGCTCCCAGTTCTCGTGATACGACATGCCGTTGCGCAGCAGGCTGAATATCGAATAGCGGCTCATGGTGTTTCCCTTGTTTCGTAGCGGTGTTTCAGCACTCGATGACGTTCACGGCCAGCCCGCCGCGCGACGTCTCCTTGTATTTCGTCTTCATGTCGGCGCCGGTTTCGCGCATCGTCTTGATGACCGAATCGAGCGACACGTAATGCGTGCCGTCGCCCTTCATCGCCATGCGCGCGGCGTTGATCGCCTTGATCGCGCCCATTGCGTTGCGCTCGATGCACGGAATCTGCACGAGGCCGCCGACGGGATCGCACGTCATGCCGAGGTTGTGTTCCATGCCGATTTCAGCGGCGTTTTCGACTTGCGTGGGCGTGCCGCCCATCACGGCCGCGAGCGCGGCGGCGGCCATCGAGCACGCGACGCCCACTTCGCCCTGGCAGCCCACTTCCGCACCGGAAATGGACGCCGTCTCCTTGTAGATGATGCCGATGGCCGCGGCCGTCAGCAGAAAGCGCACGATGCCCTCATCGTTTGCGCCGTGCATGAACTTGACGTAGTAGTGCAGCACGGCGGGAATCACGCCGGCCGCGCCATTGGTCGGCGCAGTCACGACCCGCCCGCCCGATGCGTTCTCTTCGTTGACGGCCATCGCGTAAAGATTGACCCAGTCGAGCATCGAAAGCGGATCGCGCAGCGATTCTTCGGAGCGCGAACGAAGCTGCGCGCACAGATCGGCGGCGCGGCGCTTTACGTGCATCGGGCCGGGCAGTTCGCCGCGTTCCTTGCAGCCGCGCTCGACGCATGCGGCCATCACGCGCCACACCGCCAGCATCCCTTCGCGCACTTCGGTTTCGCTGCGATTCGCGCACTCGTTCTTCATCGCGATATCGGCGATAGACAGACCTGTCTCCCGGCAGATACGCATGATGTCGTCGCCGGTGCGAAACGGATAGGGCACGTTGCCGCCGGCGCGCACGCCGTTCACGCGATCGCCTTCGCGGTTCACCACGAAGCCGCCGCCGATCGAGTAATACTCCTTCTCGACGAGCAACTGGCCATGTTCGTCGAACGCCTGGAAGCGCATGCCGTTCGGATGCACGATGCTGGTGCCCGCCGCGCCCGGCATCAGCTTGCGATAAAAGCCGATGTGCTCGCGCTCCTCGAACGCGACGGCGTGCTTGCCGAGCAGCATCAGGCGCCGCGTTTCGCGAATCTCTTTCAGGCGGGGCGCGATCACGTCCGGATCGATCAGATCGGGCAGATTGCCCTCGAGGCCGAGCAGCACGGCCTTGTCCGTGCCGTGGCCCTTGCCGGTCGCGCCGAGCGAGCCGAACAACTCGGCCCGCACACGCGTGACGAAGCCCAGCAGGTTCGCGTCTTCGATATGCGATGCGAAGCGGCATGCCGCGATCATCGGGCCGACCGTATGCGAACTGGAAGGACCGATGCCGATCTTGAACAGATCGAAAACGCTGACATTCATGGCGTGCCCTCAGGGTTGGCGGTTCGGTTGCGTGGCCGGGCGATGACCCGTTCACGGCATGGGCACATTGCACCAAACCGCAATTGCGGCAGATAGAACAAAAACGGCATCGAAATGGGATGGCGGCGTCAGCGCTTTTCGGCGCGCGCCGAACGTGACGGATTTCCGATGCTTCGCGACGTTCCGACGAAAGTCGGCCCGTAACACGGCACTTCGCTCGCAACACGTTTCTGCGCGGTTTCGTTGCAAATCCGGATGTTTTTGAGATTGCTCTGAAAGGCTGGAAAGGCGTGCCTCGGTATATTCCCTAGGTCCCGGAGGCCGCCAGAACATGGCTCCCAAGCCTCTCTTCTTCGATCTTCCTCGTTCACCGGTTCACAGCAATGGAAAGTCACGCCCTTCCCGATCAGTTCTTCAAATCCTGGGTTCTCGCGTTCGTGATCGGCGCTGGTATCGTCGGCGCGCTTCAGGCAGTAGGCCTGCTCTCTCCGGATCGCATCCTCACGCGCTATGCGCCGCTCTGGGCCGCGCTCATGTTCGCCTGCTCCGTCGATCCCGTCCTGCGCTACTTCGGCATATTGAAGGCCGAAGTCGAGCAACGCTGGGGGGACTACACCATCGCCAGTCTTCTCGGCCGCTCCACCGGCGCGCTGATCGGCGGCGTCTTCGCGTGGGCCTTCGCGGTTCTCGGCGGCTGATATCCCCCGCGCCACGCGTCCTGCGTGGCGCTTTCCCGTTTCCGATCATGCGTGCACGGCGCGCGCCCGGTGTTATGCTCGCTGCATAACGTCCAGCCGCCGCACGTCACGCGCATGAACCCCGCTGAAGTCCTCCCGCCGCTCTCCATCGACGGCCAGTCGAAATCACGTATTCGCTTTGGCATCGTGCTGTTGCCGAACTTCACGCTGACTGCGTTCTCCGGTTTCGTCGACCTCCTGCGTCTCTCCGCCGACGAAGGCGATTTCAGCCGTCCTGTGCGCTGCTCGTGGAGCGTGATCGGCGAAACGCTCGCGCCCGTGCGCGCAAGCTGCGGCATTCAGATCACGCCGTGGGAAACGTTCGATAGCGCCGAGCGGTTCGACTACGTCGTCGTCGTCGGCGGCCTGCTGCACTCGGGGCCATCCGCGAGCGAAGCCACGCTGCAGTTCATCCGCCGCGCCGCCGCAGCGGAAGCGACGATCGTCGGCATGTGTACCGGCGTGTTCACGCTGATGCGCGCGGGCGTGCTCGACGGCCATCGCGTATGCGTGAGCTGGTTCCACTATTGGGACTTCGTCGAACGCTTTCCGCATGCGGACGAACAGATGCTGGTCGCGGACCGGCTTTTCGTCATCGACAGAAGGCGCATCACCTGTTCGGGCGGACGCGCGTCCATCGACGTCGCCGCCGCCATCCTGCTGCGTCACTTCGAGACCGCGACCGTGCAGAAGGCGCTGCGCATCCTGCTCGTCGACGACATGCAGAAGGGCAACGCGCCGCAACCGCATCCGCCGGGCCTCGCGCCCGCGACGCATCCGAAGGTCAAACGCGCCATTCTGCTGATGGAACAGCATGTCGGCCGCACGCTGACGCTCGACGAGCTCGCGCACAAGCTCGACATGTCCACGCGCCAGCTCGAGCGCCTCTTCAAGGCGGAGACCGGCAAGGCGCCGCAGGCATACGCGAAGCAGGTGCGGCTGCGCACGGCCGCGTGGCTGCTGACGAGTTCAGACAAGACCGTGGCCGATATCGCGTCGAGTTGCGGCTTCTCGGATGCATCGCATCTCGGCCGCGAGTTCCGCAAGCAATTCGGCCTTCCGCCGATGATGTATCGCGAGCAGCGCGGCGCACAGGACGCTGAGGAAACGACGCATCACGCAATGGACTACGACGAGACTTTCCCCGGCCGCGCGCAGGCGATCTAGCGCATCGATCGAAATGCTCCGCGGCCCTCAAACCCAGGAGAAGCGGCATGGAGACTCACGGTTATTCGCAGGAAGAATGGGCGTTGCGTTGCGATCTGGCGGCGCTGTATCGCGTGATTGCGCATTTCCGCTGGACCGACATGATCTTCACGCATATCAGCGCGCGCGTGCCGGGACCGGAGCATCACTTCCTCATCAACCGATACGGCGTGCTCTTCGATGAAATGCGCGCGTCGGATCTCGTACGCATCGACAGTGAAGGCCGGCCGGTGAATGCGGACGCCGCGCATCCCGAGCGATATCTCGTCAATCCTGCCGGCTTCACGATCCACTCGGCCATACACATGGCGCGGCCCGATGTGGTGTGCGTCGTGCATACGCATACGCCCGCCGGCGCGGCGGTGTCGGCGCAAAAGCACGGCCTGCTGCCGATCAGCCAGCACGCGCTCAAGTACTACGGGCATATCGCGTATCACGACTACGAGGGCATCGCGCTCGATCTCGCGGAGCGCGACCGTCTCGTCAACGATCTCGGGCCGCACAACGCGATGATCCTGCGCAATCACGGCCTGCTCGCGTGCGGCAACTCCGTTCCGACCGCCTTTCAGGAGATGTACTTTCTGGAGCGCGCATGTGAGATCCAGTTGCGGGCGCTCGCGGGCGGCGTCGAACTGAACATGCCGTCGGCCAGGGTCTGCGAGATCACCGCCGCGCAATATCGGAGCGATGAAATCGAAGGCGTGACCGCGCTGCAATGGCAGGCCGCGCTGCGCATGATCGAAGGCGGGAAGACGGACTATCGAACGTAGCGTTGAACGGGATGCCAGGCGTCACGCGGAAAGACGCCGCTCCATGCTCGGCGCATGGCCGTATTGCGCGCGATACGCCTTGCTGAAGTGGCAAGGCGAATGGAATCCGCAGATGCTCGTTACGCGCGCAATCGATGCGTCGGTGTTGCGCAACAGATCGCGGGCGCGTCGCAGGCGCAGCGTCAGGTAGTAGTGCGTCGGCGACACATTGAGGAACATCTTGAACATGCGCTGCAAGTGCCGTTGCGACAGATGCACGAGCCGCGCGAGTTCATCGAGCGATAGCGGTTCTTCGATGTTCGCTTCCATCAGCCGAACGACCTCGACCAGCTCGGCGCGGGAGAAACCGACGCGCGCATCGACGGGGATGTGCTGGTAGTCGCTCGAACCGCGTATGCGCTCGACGATGAATTGTTCGGATACCTGAGCAGCAACCGACTGACCGAGCCGCAAGCCGACGAGGTTGAGCATCAGGTCGAGCGGCGCGGTGCCGCCCGTGCACGTTACGCGATCGCGATCGATCACGAAAAGTTCATCTGCGAAACGGACGTGCGGGAAGCGCTTGTTGAGCGGCGACATGTCTTCCCAATGCACGGTGCAACGATAACCATCCAGCAGCTTGGCCGCGAGCAACGCATAAGGACCGGTGCAGATGCCGCCGAGCGGAACGCCCGCGTCATGCACGCGCTGCAGCAGGCTGATGACCGTATCGTCGACATAATCGGCGACGTGCCAGCCCGCGCAGACGATCAGCACATCGGGCATGCCGGTTTCATCGAGCGTGGCCGCCGGCTTGACGGTGATGCCGTTGCTCGCTCGCGCCGGCTCGCCGTCCGGCGTGATGACCGACCACGTGTAGTGCTGCGCGCGGCCCACGTAGTTGGCCATGCGCAGCACTTCGACCGCGCTCGTGAATGCGATCATCGAGAAGTTCGGCAGCGTCAGGAAGCCGAAGTGCGCGAGATTCGCAAGCGGCGATTCGGAAGCGGCCGGGACGATCGCATCGCGCTTCATGACCGCATCAACCCTGTTGCGCGGCCGGGACGATCGCATCGCGCTTCATGACCGCATCAACCCTGTTGCGCGGCCGGCGCGCGGCGCACGCGCATCACGTTGCGCAGGCCCGAGAACAGCGGAGCGCGCGCCATGCCGGGCGAACGGCCGAAGCTCTCCGTGATGCGATCCAGGATGATCGCCAGCAGCACCACGGACAAGCCGCTCTCGAAGCCGAGACCGATATCGAGCCGCTGAATGCTCGCGAGCACGTCGTTGCCGAGACCGCCTGCACCGACCATCGACGCGATGATGACCATCGACAGCGCCATCATGATCGTCTGGTTCACGCCCGTCATGATCGACGGCAGCGCGTTCGGAATCTGCACCTTGTAGAGCAACTGCCAAGGCGTGCAGCCGAACGCCTGACCCGCTTCCACGATCTCGCGATTCACGTGCTTGATGCCGAGCGACGTGAGGCGCACCGCGGGCGGCATCGCGAAGATCACGGTCGAGAGAATGCCCGGCACGCGGCCAAGACCGAACAGCATCGCGGCGGGAATGAGGTAGACGAAGGCGGGCATCGTCTGCATCAGGTCGAGCACGGGACGCACGATCATCTCGACAACCTTGCTCTTCGCGGTCCAGATGCCGAGCGGGATGCCGACCAGCAGGCTGATAAACGTTGAGGATAGCGTAAGACCCAGCGTAATGACCATCTGGTCGTAGAAGCCGGTCGCATAGATCAGCAGGAGCGACAACAGCGTGAACGCCGCGAAGCGCCAGCCGACCCGCCACAAGCCGATGCCGACGAAGAACGCCATGAGCGCCCACATCGGAACGGCCTGCAAGACATGTTCGATGACCGCGGCGAAACTCTCGATGACCTTGCCGATGGAATCGAACGTTTTCGCGTCGTGGTCGAGCAGATAGTGGACGCCCTGATCGACCCAGCTACCGAGCGGAATGATTTCAGACATGGGAACCTCGATGGCGCGTTAGAACCTGCAGCACGTTCGTCTTGTTGACCGAACCGCAATACGAACCGTCCGCATCGACGACGGGCAGCGGCGCCCGGCTCGCAACGACACGGTTCACGACGTCGTCGAGCGTCATGCTGCGCTCGATGCATTCGATGTGATTGATGTGCGGCGCGACGTTGCCGTTCGCATCGCGGCCGACGAAACCGCGAATGCGGCGCTGGGCGTCGAGCACGAACGCGTAGTCGGCGCTGCCGTTGAGCGTCGCCGCGACGCTCGATGCGTCGATCTGCGGGGAGTGCTTCATGAGCGGGACGGCGTCGGTCTGCATGAGATCGCCGGCCGTGAGATAGCGGCTCGTGTCGATGCCGTCGAAGAAGGCCTGCACGTAGTCGTCCGCCGGATTCGTGATGATTTCCTGCGGCGTGCCGATCTGCACGACGCGCCCGCCTTCCATGATCGCGATGCGCGTGCCGATGCGCATCGCTTCTTCGAGATCGTGCGAGACGAAGAGAATCGTGCGGCGCTGCTCGCGTTGCAGATCGAGCAGCACGTTTTGCATTTCCTTGCGCTTGAGCGGATCGAGCGCGGAGAACGCTTCGTCCATGATCATCAGCGAGGGATTGACGGCAAGCGCCCGCGCCAGTCCGACGCGCTGCTGCATGCCGCCCGACAATTGCGAGGGCAGCTTCTGCGCGAACGGCGCGAGACCGACCTGTTCGAGCACGGTCATCGCACGCTTCTCGCGTTCCTTGCGTCCGACGCCGGCGACTTCGAGCCCGAACGCGGCGTTCGAAAGCACGGTGCGTTGCGGCATCAGCGCGAACGACTGGAACACCATGCTCATGTCCTTGCGGCGCAGCGCGGTCAGTTCAGAGCGCGGCACGGCGGCGACATCGCGTCCGTCGATCAGCACCTTGCCGGCGGTCGGATCGACGAGCCGGTTAATGAGCCGGATCAGCGTCGACTTGCCCGAGCCGGACAGGCCCATCAGCACGAAAATCTCGCCTTCCTGGACATCGAACGAGACGTTGTGAACGCCGACGATCTGCCCGGTGCGCGCGAAGACTTCTTCCTTCGTCGCGCCGCCGGCCAGCATGTCGATCGCCTGTTTGGGGCTATTGCCGAACACCTTGCACAGCCCTTCGACTACCACCTTGGGGGAATTCATTGAAGTCTCCATGAAGCGTGGCGGACGCCGTCCGCGCTGTGCATACATAGTTGCCAGAAAAAAGTGCTCGGAGCCGACTATTTGCGACAGCTACATGAAGAAATACGACAAGGGAATAACGCGGAGCGGCGCGCGCGACGGCCGGACCCTTGCGGGACAAGGGTTTGCCGGAAGGAGGGAGAAAAGGCGGGAAGTTTGCGGCGTGTCGCACCGGGACAAGTCCCGGCGCGTTTTCCGATACTCAGGCGCCCGGGCGCAGCATTTGGAACATTTCGCCGATCTCCGCATAGTCGGCGCGATAGCCCGCGCGCATGACCGGCCGGGCGGCGGCGGTATCGAAGAGACCGTCTTTCAGGAATTCGCTGCGAATATGCACACCGACGACCTGCCCGAGCGCGAGCCAGTTGTTCATCGGCTGGCCGTCCAGATCGTGCAGGCGGACGACTTGCAGCAGCCGGCATTCGAGCGCCGCCGGCGATTCGGCGACGTGCGGGACGCCGACCTTGCGCCCCGGCGCTTTCGTCAGGCCCGCGAGTTCGAACTCGTCGACGCCGCGCGCGACCGGCGCCGACGTGCGGTTCATGCGCTCGGCGAGCGGGCGCGTGGACATGTTCCAGACGAATTCGCCGGTTGCCTCGATGTTGCTGATGCTGTCCTTGCGACCTTCGCTCGAAAATCCGATGACGTACGGAAAGGTCGCGAACGCGCCGAAGAAGCTGTACGGCGCGAGATTCACGCTGCCGTCGGCGTCACGGCTCGATATCCAGCCGATGACGCGTGGCGCGACGATCGCCTTGAACGGGTCGTGCGGGAGGCGGTGGCCTTCGTTGGGGTCGTAGAAATGGACGTCGCCGGTCATAGGGGCGCTCGATGCGTCGGAGTGGGAGAGACGAAAGAATACCGCGTCGGGTGACGGGGCACCGGGACGGGAGAAGCGGAAGTCTGACGCGCTGCGGAGCGCAGGGCGGGGTTCGTCGAATAACGACGAAGGATGGTGCTAGAAAAACTACAAATCCAGCAGAAGCTGGCGGGCGGGATAGTCGACGTCTTGCCGTCGGATTTTGCTAACTTGGTATGACCCGCGCCGCCCTCAACGACGCATTACAGACGGAAGCCGAATGCGGTGCCGCGTGCCTTGCGCTGACGCTCTGCTTCGCGGAAACGCGCTTGATACGAGTAATCCGAGTCCATCGGCAGGTGCGGCGATTCGAAGATCGAAGCAAATTTTTGCAGCAGGGCGAAGAGGTAGCTCATGTCTGACTCCGGTTGGTGATTGAGGGTTTTCCCTTAGCGATGATTATAGGGATACCCCCTCCGGATTTCTAGTGCAATGCAACATTTCCTGCCGAGAAATGTGGTAGTTTTTCTACATCGTCGGTCGAAACGACCTGTTCGACGGCATCGACGGGGCGCGCTCAGTGCTCGCGAGCGGGCGTTGCGTGCGGATCGGTATTGGACGGGAAGGCGGACGCCTCGTGGCCGGCACGCAGCAACACGACGGTCTGCGCGATGCCCGCTGCAAGCGTCGTAAGCATGGCGCAAAGCGTTAGGGTCAGCATCGTCTTCGTGTGGCGCGCGTGCGCTGCGGCCGTCGCGCGCTGCCCGTCGATCACCGTGCGCAGCGCATCGACGGAATGTGAAAAAGCGCTTGCACGAAACGGATCGGCTTCGTCGCTCAGGCGCGAAGGTGACAGCCAGCCGGCCGGCTCGGACGCGGCGATCCAGGCCACGCTCGCGCGCCGTGTGACCGCGGCTTTGCTTCGCGTCGACGACGCAGGTGTGAGCGCGTCCGCGATCAGGTCGCCCTGCCCGGGCGCGTCGTCCGCCTCGCGCGCGACTGCCACGGGCCGCGCCACGCGCCGCTTCGCCGACGACTCCACCGCAGCCAAGAACACTTCAGGCAACTCGAAACCCTCGAACGTGCCCTGACGGATATCCGTGTTCATCGCCTGAAGCGTGGCGCGTTCGGCGTCCTCGGCAAAGAGGTCGAGCGTCTCGCCGTAGCGCGGGGCATCGCTCGGCTCGCCGAGGCGTTGCGCCGGCCGCGCGGCGCGAGCGATTTTCTTCTGCGCATCGGCGTCTGCCTCGGCGCGTCGCCGGGCTTTAGCCGACGACGCGTCGACATCGGGCTTTCGAGGTACAGCGGGATCTGGCATAGGTCGAAAAGCTGCGGCGGCACTAAAGACGCGCGGCAGTCATGCGGTCTGGCGATATTTTTCGAGAGGCCGCATTGTCGCACGGCTGCGGGCCTTATCCAGCGGGCTTTGGCAAGAGATCGCCGCGCCGCCGCTCAATTCGCGTCTTCCTCGCGAAACTCACGCACGACCGGCAGTTGCCGCAGGCGCTCGCAGATGGCCCGGTATTCCTGCGACGACACGCGCGAAAGCTCGACCTGCACTTCGTCGAGTTCGGGCGTGTCCTCGCTTTGCTGCACGACGAATTGCTTGACGCGCACGCTGCCCGGACCGAGCGCTTCGTGCAGGCCGTGGAACGAAAGCGAGCCGCGATCGACCAGCATCGTGAGTTGCCGGCGCTGCCTGACGGCGATGAAGCGGCGTTCCAGCGGCTTCAGTCCCGCGAGAATGACGAGGATGATCGCCGTCGCCGCGATCGACGCCGTGTACAGACCGCCGCCGACCGCAAGCCCGATCGCCGCGACGGACCAGAGACTCGCGGCGGTCGTCAGGCCCCGCACGATTTCGCCGCGCAGCAGAATGGATCCCGCGCCCAGAAAGCCTATGCCCGACACGACCTGCGCCGCCACGCGCGACGGATCGAGAACGACGTGATCGCCTTTCAGCGCATCCGCGAAACCGAACGCGGACACCATCATGATGAGCGCCGATCCGACGCACACGAGCATATGCGTGCGCAGTCCCGCCGCCCAGGAAAGACGCTCGCGCTCGAAGCCGATCACACTGCCGAGCGCCGCGGCCATGACGAGCCGCGAAACGAGTTCGACGTTGCTCAACATCTTCTTCACCTCCTGTCGTTGTGAGTGAATGCGCGCCGGGCGGCGTTTGCTATGCTTCAGCGGCTACTGGTAGCTTTCCAGAACATTCTCACAGAGTTGTCGTATGCAAGATCGACCTACGCATGCCGCACCGGCGGCGCCATCGACGAATCCGGAATCCGGCGCGGCGCTGCGCGCGCATTACGCGAACGTCGTGCTGCCGATATGGCGCGGCCCCGGCTTCAACGCGGCGCTGCGGCTGCCCTTGGAAGCTGTCGCGCCCGACGACCACGCGCCGCTGCCGCCGAAGCGTTATCGCGCGATGGCGTGCGCGCGTCAGCTGTTCGTTTTCGCCGATGCGGGCGAACTCGAACACGCGAAGACGCTGTTCGAATCGTTGCGGCACTACTTTCGGGACACGCGGCACGGCGGTTGGTTCTACAGCGTCGATGCAAACGGCGCACCGCTCGAGCGACAGAAAGACTTGTACACGCACGCGTTCGTCGTTTTCGCGTGCGCGCACTACGCGCGGAAAAGCGGTTCGGCCGATGCACTGGCGCTGCTCGCCGAAACGTCGAATCTTGTCGAAACTCGCTTCGCGAAACCTGGCGCGGTTCTGAACGCCGCGTTATCCGACGATTTCACGGCGGCGCTTGAAGGACCGCTGCAAAATCCGCTGATGCATCTTGCGGAAGCGTGGCTCGCAGCGCGCGAGGCCACCGGCGACGCCGCCTACGACACGCGTCTCGCGACGCTCGCGGAATGGATCGCGCATACGTTCGTGCACGAGCCGACCGGCTGCATCGCCGAATTGCCGATCGGCGCTGCGAACAACCGGCTCGAGCCGGGGCATCAGTTCGAATGGTATTTTCTGGCGATCGGCAGCGGGCATGCGGCGTTCGCATCGGCGGGGCTCGACGAACGGCTCGAACGCGCGTTCCTGTTCGCGCAGAAGCACGGCATCGACGATGAAACGGGCGGCGTGTGCGCCGCACTGGACGAAACCGGCGCCGTGATCGACGGCACCCAGCGAATCTGGGCGCAGACCGAATACCTGCGCGCGCTGGCCACGCGCGGCGATCCGGTCGGCGAGCAGATCGGGCGCTTTCGCGCGCGGTTCTTGCACGAGCGGGGCTGGGTCGAATGCCGCGCGGCCGGCGGTGACATCAGCCGCGCGGACATGCCTTCGACCACGCCGTACCACCTGGCCACGGCGTACGCATCGTTGCCGCTCTAGGCGATCTGAAACACCGAAACGGCCGCCTTGAGTTGCCGCGTCTGCTCGTGCAATGACGAGGCGGCAGCCGCGGCCTGCTCGACGAGCGCCGCGTTCTGTTGCGTCATCTCGTCCATCTGCGTGACGGCCTGATTCACCTGCTCGATGCCGACGCTCTGCTCCAGCGACGACGCGCTGATTTCCGCCATCATCTGCGTGACGCGCGAAATCGAAGAGGACACGTCACGCATCGCCGCGCCGGCGCGTTCCACGAGCACGGAGCCGTCGCTGACCTGCGCGACCGATTCCCCGATCAATTCCTTGATTTCCTTTGCCGATTGCGCCGAGCGTTGCGCCAGTCCGCGCACTTCACCCGCGACGACCGCAAAGCCACGTCCTTGCTCGCCCGCGCGTGCGGCTTCGACGGCCGCGTTCAGCGCGAGAATGTTGGTCTGGAACGCGATGCCGTCGATCACCGAAATGATCTCCGCGATCTTGTGGGAGCTCTGCGCGATCCCGCGCATTTTCTCGACCACGTCGTCGACCACGCTGGAGCCGCGCGACGTGGCTTCGAGCGCATCGCCGGCGAGCGCGTTGGCTTCGCGTGCGTGATCGGCGTTCTGTCGCACGGTCGCCGTGAGTTCTTCCATGCTGGATGCAGTTTCTTCCAGCGATGCCGCCTGATTCTCCGTCCGCGCCGACAAATCGGCGTTGCCGCTCGCGATTTCATCCGCGCCGAAGTTGATCGACTCCGACGTTTCGCGCACCGTCTTCACCGTGCTGGCGACGCTCGCCTGCATCGCGGCGAGACCCGCGAAGAGACGGCCGATTTCGTTGGTGCCGCGCTCCGCGATGCGCTCGTCCAGACGCCCTTGCGCGATGCGTTCGAAGTGACGGCCCGCTTCCTCCAGCGGCGCGATCACGCCACGGCGCAACGTCAGATGGACGAGGACGACGCCCGCCAGAAGGGCCACGGCGATCGCGAAACCCACGGCGCGGAACAAGGCGTAGCGCGCATCAATCGATTCGAGATACGCATTGCTCGACGCATTGCCGAAATCGACGAACTTCTGCTGCTCGGCGAGATAGCGGTCCTGGAAGCCTTGCGTCGGCTGATCGAGGAACGCCTGGAGATTATTGGAATCGAGATATTGCACGAGCTCGGAGAGCGCCTTTGCGTACTCCGCGTATTTCGCCTTTAACGCGGTCATGCGCGCGACGTTCTCTTCGCCGGTCTTCGGCGCATCGAGGAACGCGGAAAACGACTTGTCGGCGAGCGCGATCTCTTCACGCGCATGCTGCACGATCTCGACCGGCTCGGTGCCGCCGCGCACCATGCGCGTTCCCGCGCGCGACAGGTTGATGCGCGCGTCCATCAGATGCTGCGTGGTCTTGTTGACCGCGTTGACCTGCTTGAGCGCGATATCGGACAGGCTGCCGACATCGCCGTGCGTGCGCGAAAGCGACCAGAACCCGAGCCCTTCGGTCACGAGCTGGAACAGGCAGAACACGACCAATACCGCGAGCAAACCCGATGACACCTTGATCTTTCCCAACATCACTCTCACCCGACTAACGAATTGAGCCGTTTCAACTCACGGCGATAGTGCGGGTTTACGGCAGCGGGCGCCGCAAGCTTGAATCGTTCGCCCGAAAGTCTGTCTATGCGACTGGATTGCACCGAAACGCACCATTGCACGAATTCCGCCGAACGTGCTTGCGCCGCACGCGTTCGCTGCCTATTGTCTTTGCAGGACGGCGCTGAACCCACCAAGGAGTGTCCGAATGGCCGAAATCGTCGATATCGCCCGCGGTGCGCTGAATGCGCAACCGTTCAGCGCCTTGCTCGGAACCAAGCTGATGCAGGTCGATTCAGCAAGCCTCACGCTGTGTCTGCCGATCCGCGACGAGCTGAGGCAGCAGCACGGCTTCGTACACGGCGGCGTGGTGAGCTATCTCGTCGACAACGCGCTGACCTTCGCGGGCGCGCTGCGGCTCGGTCCGAAGGTGGTCACGGGGGAATACAAGATCAATCATCTGCGCCCGGCGGTCAGTGGCACGCTGATGGCCCGCGCGCGCGTCGTCCACGCGGGGATGACGCAGGCGACGTGTCAGTGCGATGTCTTCGTCACCGATGGTAATGCCGAACGGCTCGTCGCGGTCGCGCAAGGGACGGTCGCGCGCATCGGCGACAGCGCGATCGAGGCGTTTTATCACGCCTGACGCGTTTTTCGTCGCTCCATACGTGCGAAAGCCTCGCCACGGCATGTGGCGAGGCTTTTCGTTCACCTGACGCTTACTGCGCGGCTACGGTCTTCTGCTGCTGCTCGCCGAGGCCCTCTATGCCGAGGCGCATCGTCTGGCCGGCTTTCAGATACACCGCGCTCGGCTTCACGCCCATGCCGACGCCCGGCGGCGTGCCGGTCGAGATGATGTCGCCGGGCTGCAGGCTCATCACTTTCGACAGGTACGCGACGAGTTGCGCGACGGTGAACACCATCGTCTTCGTGTTGCCGTTCTGATAGCGATGGCCGTCCACTTCCAGCCACAGATCGAGCTTCTGCGGATCGGCGACTTCGTCCTTCGTGACGAGCCACGGACCGATCGGGCCGAACGTGTCGAAGCCCTTGCCCTTGTCCCACTGCGTGCCGTGCTCGAGCTGCCACTCGCGCTCGGAGACGTCGTTGATCACGCAGTAGCCCGCGACGTAATCGAGCGCGCTGGCTTCATCGACGTACTTGGCTTCCTTGCCGATCACGACGCCCAGTTCGACTTCCCAGTCGGTCTTCTTCGACTCGCGCGGAATTTCGACGTCGTCGTTCGGGCCGCAAATCGCGCTCGTCCACTTGCCGAAGATCACCGGCTCGGTCGGCACCGGCAGGTTGGATTCGGCGGCGTGATCCGCATAGTTCAGGCCGATGCACACGAATTTGCCGACGCGTCCGACACACGGCCCGATGCGCGGATTGCCCTCGACCACCGGCAGCGACGCCGGATCGGCGGCACGCACTTTCGCCAGGCCCGCTTCGGTCAGCGTCGCGCCGGCGATGTCGTCCACGACTGCCGACAGGTCACGAATTTGCCCATCCGCGTCGAGAAGACCCGGCTTTTCCTGACCCTTCGGGCCGTAACGAAGCAGCTTCATCTGGTTTGATCCTCGTATTTCTGCAGCAAGTTGAAAAGGAATGCGCGGCGAGCCTGTTAGTTCGACCAGCCGCCATCGATGATGTGAATCTGACCCGTCGTGAACGACGACTCATCGGAACCGAGGTACAGCGCGAGCGCGGCGATTTCCTCGGCGCGGCCGACGCGGCCCATCGGCTGGCGCGCGACGAACGCGGCCTGCACCTGATCGACGCTCGCGCCTTGCGCCTGCGCCTGCTCCGCAATGCGCTCCTTGAGCGACGGCGATTCGACCGTGCCCGGACAGATTGCATTGCAGCGGATGCCGCGCGTGACGAAATCCGCCGCGACCGACTTCGTGAGTCCGATGACCGCCGCCTTCGACGCGCCGTACACGAAGCGGTTCGCGACACCCTTTACGCTCGACGCCGCCGACGACATGTTGATGATCGAGCCGCCGCCCTTCTCCAGCATCGCCGGCAAGAACGCGCGAATCGTGCGGTACATCGCCTTCGCGTTCAGGTCGAAGGCGAAGTCCCAGTCGGCTTCGCTCGCTTCGAGAATCGAGCCGGCGTGGACATAGCCCGCGCAGTTGAACAGCACGTCGACCGGGCCGACTTCCTTCGCGAGATCGTCGATGGCCTGGGTGTCGCGCACATCGAGCTTGCGCACTTCAAAAGGCTTGCCGTCCAGCGATTCGATGCGGATGTCCGTTGCGATCACGCGCGCGCCTTGCGCCGCGAACATTTCCGCCGTCGCGAGGCCGATGCCCTGTGCCGCCGCCGTGATCAACGCGGTCTTGCCTGCCAGTCTTTGTACCATCCACTGCTCCAGTCGAAATTGATTTTGAGACATGCCCGGTATAGAGGGATTTCAAAGGCGGTAGAACGCGCGGGCGTTTGCGCCGAAAATCGCCTCCTGGCCGGTTTTATCGAGATGCGCGGTGAGTCGCGTGGCGACGGCGTGCCAGTCAGTGTATCCGCCGTTGAGATTCAGCACCGGCCAATCGCTACCCCACATCAGCCGTTCGGGGCCGAAATGCGCGAGCAGATGCGCGATAAAGGGTTGAAGCGTCGCGTCGGTCCAGCCCTTGGCTGCTTCAGTGGCGAGGCCCGAGAGCTTGCAGGACGGTTTCTGCGGCAACGCGGCGAGCTGCGCGATGCCGTCGGCCCACGGTTGCCAGGCCGCATCGACGCCATCGCGAATCGGCGGCTTCGCCCCATGATCGATGACGATGCGCAACGCCGGGTAACGGCGCGCGAACTCGATCAGCGACGGGACATGCCGCGCGAAGATCAGCGCATCGAAGGCGAGATCGCGTTCGATGAGGCATTCGATCGCTTCGGCGCGCGGCGCGTGGGCGATCCACGTGTCGTCGGGCAAGTCCTGCAACATCGGGCGGACGCCTTTGAATTTCGGGTCGCGCGAAAATTCGTCGATGAAATCGACGGCGTCGACAGAATCAAGCGGAATCCAGCCGACGACGCCCGCGATGGAATCGTCGCCACGCGCGATATCGAGCAGATAACGCGTTTCTTCGACGGTCGGCGCGGCTTGCACCGTCACCGTGCGCGCAATGCCCGAAGCCACGCGGAGCGGTTCGAGATCTGACGGCCCGAACACCCGATATAACGGCTCTAGTGCCGGCGTGAGCCAGCCGTAGTCGCCGCGCGCCGGGTCCCAATAGTGCTGATGCGCGTCGATTCTCAGGGCCATGTTCACTCCGGCACGGGTGCGTTCGGGTGCAGCAAGCCTTCCGCCCGCAACGCTTTCCACAGCGACGAAGGAATCGGCGCTCCGAACGATGCAGCGTTCTCACGGACTTCACCGGGATTGCGCGCGCCCATGAGCACCGTCGCCACAACTTTGTGCGCATAAGGAAACTGGAGGGCGGCGCTCGATAGCGCGACGCCATGCTCGCGACACACGCGTTCGAGCTTGCCTACCCGTTCGATAATTTCCTTCGGTGCGTCGCCGTAGTTGAACTTGAGATCGCCATGCGCGTTCGTGTCGAGACCGCGTGCCAGAATCCCGGAGTTGAATGCGCCGCCGAGCAGGATGCTCACACCGCGCTTCTCGCATTGGGGCAATAGGTCGTCGAGCGGATTTTGTTCGAGCAGCGTGTAGCGACCGGCAAGCAGCGCGCAGTCGATCTCGTATTCGGCCATCGCTTCCATGACCGCCGCGCTTTCGTTCACGCCGAGGCCGACCGCTTTCACCCCGCGCGACTGCTTGAGTTCATCGAGCGCGCGGAAGCCGCCTTCGTCCGTGAGTTGCCGCCAGTACTGCGCGTTCATTTCGCAGTGCGTGTATCGACCGATATCGTGAATCAGCACGATATCGATGTCGATCATGCCGAGCCGCTGCTGGCTGTCCTCGAAGGATCGCAGGATGCCGCCGTAGGTGTAATCGTAGATGGCCTGGAAGGGCAGCGGATTCGCCCAGCCTTCGCTGCCATCGTCGGGCGTCGTTCTCGGGACGAAGCGGCGGCCGACCTTCGTCGAGATCACGAAGTCTTCGCGCGGATAACGCCGCAACGCATCGCCCAGACGATGCTCGGCCTTCGTGTGGCCGTAGTGCGGAGCGGTATCGAAAAAACGGATGCCCGCGCCCCACGCGGCGTCGACGGTGTCGCGCGCTTCTTCTTCCGTCAGCTCGTGGTAGAGACCGCCGAGCGGCGCCGTGCCGAGCGACAACGCCGTTACTTCTAGCGGCGTGCGTCCAATTGGGCGTCGGCGTAGGACGACATCCTGCGTTTCTGCGCTCATCTGCAAACCTCGATCAATCGATGCGGGTGGCTGCGGCGGAGCCGCTGATCGCGGCTGGCGGAATTTCAGGCGGGCAAGTTCGACGTCAGCAGCAAGGAAAAACCCTCGATGTGACGATTCACCAATGAACGTATTATTCATATTCGCACAACGCCAAGTCAAGAAATGCGGCCGGCAGCCTCGTCGGTGATTTCCCTTAGCGCTCCGGGACCCATGAATCGACGCACGCCATCTTCGCTGGACCTAGCCGACCTCGATGCTGACCGCTATCGAGCGCCCGCGCTCGACAAAGGGCTCGACATTCTCGAACTGCTGTCGGAACAAAAGTCGGGGCTTACGCGCGCTGAGATCACGAAGATGCTGGGGCGCAATGCGAGCGAGATGTATCGAATGCTCGAGCGCCTCGTTGCGCGGCAATATGTCGTGCGCTCTCCGGAAGGCGACCGTTACTCGCTGGGGCTGAAGTTGTATGCACTTGCGCATCGGCATCCGCCGACGCACCGGCTCATTGCGGAAGCGTTGCCTGTGATGCAGCGTTTCACCGATGCCGCCGAGCAATCGGTTCATCTGGCCGTCTACGATCGAGGTAATCTCCTCGTCATCGCTCAAGTAGACGGGCCGGGCACGTGGGGCATTTCCGTTCGGCTCGGCTCGCGCGTCGGCCTGATCGACACCGGATCGGGGCGCGTCATGCTCGCGTTTCAGACGGACGAACAGCGCGCGCACATGCTGGCCGAGCACACGAAAGTCAAAGGCGAACTCCCGGTCGACGACGCCGTGCTGGACGCCGAGCATCGACGCATCCGCGAACTCGGCTACTGGAAGAAGGACAGTCAGCAGACTTTCGGCGTCACCGACGTAGCGTTCCCGCTGCTCGGCCCCTCCGGTCAGGCGATCGCGGCGCTGACGTGTCCGTATATGCGGCGCATCGACGAATATGTGGCGCCCTCCGTCGACGATGTGACCGCACTTCTACACCACGCCGCGCGCGCCCTCTCGATGACGCGCGACTGAGCGGCGGCATCGCGCGTTAGAATGGCGGCCCTCTCAAAAAGGCGGCCTTCGTATCGACGGGCCGCTGACCTTCATCCAGCGCATTACTCATGGCGAAACTTCTCTCCGATTCAGAATTTCAGCGTTTTTCCGAACTACAGCAAAAGCAGGCGAGCTTCACGATCACAACGGATGAAGCGGACGAGTTGCGCGATATCGTCGCGCGCGCACAGAAGAAGCGTGACGACCGTGCCGCCGCGATGCAGTCCATCGAAACGCATATCGCGCAGTTCGACATCAGCCCTGACGAGCTTTTCTCGCCCGAGCAGATTGGCGAAGCGGCGCGCACCTACGGGCTCATTCCTGCTGCGAAGAAAGAGCGCACACTTCCGCCGCAACTGATCTACAACGGCAAGCCGTATCAGTGGACGTCGCGCGCGCTGCCGGATGAAATCCGCGAACCGCTTTTCGAAGCGTTCACTTCGGGGCAGTCGGTGAAAACGTTCATCGCGACGCCGAAGGACGCCGCGCGCTGCGCATTGACCATCGCCCGGCTGGAACGTGAAACGGGAAGTTCGTATGCCGAATCATTGCTGAGCGAGTTGTCGCTCACGCGCGCGCAAGTCGACGACGCGGTCGCCAGGCTCGCAGCCTAAGCTCGTATCGTTTCGGGCGGATGCGCCGGCGCGTCGCAAAGGCGCATCCTGAAACCCACGACGCCCGGATCCTCGGTCCTGATCAGTTCGAATCCCGCTTTTTGCGCCAGCGCGATCATGCCCGCGTTCTCGCGCAGCGCCTCGCCGATGATCCATCGCGTACCGCGCTTGCGCTCGTAGTCGATGATTCTCGATAGCAGCAACCACCCCAAGCCCTGCCCTTTCATGTCCGAGCGCGCGGCCAGCGCGAACTCGGCGGTTTCATTGTCGGGATCGGCAATCGCTCGCGCCACGCCGAGCGTCTCGTGCGCGCCGTCGTCTTTCTTGCGCGTCACGATGAGCGCCATCTCGCGGTCGTAATCGATCTGCGTCATTCGCGCGAGCTGCGAATGATCGAAGCTGCGCACTGCGCCGAAGAAGCGCAGGCGCAGATCTTCGGCAGTGTTCGCGGCGACGAACGCACGATGCGCGTCTTCGTCTTCCGGTCGAATCGGCCGCACCGTCAGGCGCATGCCGCGCCAGTCGAGCGTCTCTTCCATCGCGCGCGGATACGGCACGATCGCGAGCGGCTTCCGATGCGAACCGAGCGTCAGTTGCGGCTCAAGGACGGTTACGGAATCGCGCTTCACGCGAAACGTCAGCTTCAGCGCGACGATCTCCTCGAGATAGCAGACCAGTTGCGATAGCGCAGTCAGCGCGTTGAGAAGAAGCTCGGCGGGTAATTCACGCGCGCGCGGCGAGGTGGCGATCAGGTCGCGGGCGAGCACGGGATTGAGCGGCGGGAGCGCAAACTCGTGGAGCGAATCTGCCAGTCCCAGCGCGCCGGCAGCCCGGAATTCGAACGCCGGGCCGAATATACGGTGGTTGATGAGCCGCGTTTCGATATCGATGGCATCCGGCGGCGTCGGATCGGTCGCGCCCGGCTTCACAACGAAGCCGAAGCGTGCGCACATGCGGGCGGCCGGTTCGCCAGATAACTCCGCGACGCCGTTCGCCAACCCGGCGCGGACTTCGCGCTGTGCGTCGTCGATGTCTTTCGGGACGTCTGCGGGAACGCCGTCTGGCGTCTGCATCAGCAGCTCGCGCCCTTGCCGGAAATCCACGAGACGGGCGAAGCCGCGCGCGAGGCGATGCGGCGTCGTGTGCACCGGGATGCCGTTAGCGTGCAGTTCGTCGCGCGTTTCCGAATCGACGCAGCCGAAGAAGCACGCGAGCAGGCCACGATAAGCGTGCCGCCGTTGTGCAATTAAAGTGCGCGCTACATCGGCGACGGGCGCGCTGTGCGTCGGCGCATGAACGACGAACACGGTGCCGGTTTCGCGATGCGGCGCGAGCGCTTCGAGCGCGACGCCAAAGTCGGCGGGCGATGCGTCATCGCCGAGCAGTAGCGGATTGCCGGTTCGCGCTCGGGGCAGCGCGGCAGTTACCGCATCGCGAGCGGCAACTGGCCAAGGCGCGAGGTCACCGCCCGCACCGCCGAACGCGTCCATCGCCAAGGCGGCGACACCGCGGTCGCTGGTTATGACGGTCGCTGTGTCGCTCGTTGCCACCCTGCCGACGCCGAGCGTTTCGATTTCATCAAGCAGGTCGTCGAGCGAATCGACGCGGACAAGTCCGGCGCGACGGAAAGCGGCGTTGTAGAGGCGATCGAACGGATCGTCGCGACCCGTGCGTAACACCAGAACGGGTTTGTTTCGTGCTGCGGCGCGTGCCGCCGACATGAATTTGCGCGCCGAGCTGACGTGCTCGATCGCGAGCAGAATTGCGCGCGTCGATGGGTCGCTCGCCAAGAAGTCGAGCATATCGCCGGAGTCGACATCGGCTTCATCGCCGAGAGCGACAATTCGAGAGAAACCCAGGCCGCGCGCAAGTGCCCAGCCGAGGACGCCGTTCGTTAGCGCGTTCGAGCCCGAAACCCACGCGACACCGCCCGGCTTGACCGTACAGGCGGGCGCGCCGATGCATGCGCCCATCGACGGCGTCACGACACCGATGCTCGCTGGCCCGACGACGCGGATAAGAAAAGGCCGTGCAGCCGCCAGTGTTCGCGTGGTCCATTCGCTTGCCTCGTCGGACGCGATGCCCCCTGCGCGGTGCACGCTGTCCGAGCGCGGTCGTGCCTCGCCGACGATGACCACCGCTTTCGTTCCTCGCCGCCCCAATGCTTCGACAAGCGATGGCCAAGTCTGCGGACGCGTGCATAGAACAGCGACTGACGGCGCATCCGGCAAGTCTTGAACATCTTTGTACACCCGTACGCCGTTCAGCGACTCGTGCCGCGGATTCACCGGCCAGATCGGGCCTTCGAAACGGGCACATCGGGCCCGCTCCCAAACCATTTCGCCGATCGTCCCCACACGCGGCGACGCACCGATAACGGCAATGGACTTAGGCGCAAAGAGGATGTCGAGGTTGCGAACTGTCATGGGCGGCTCTCCGATGTGCGGCACGGATAAGCATAGGCGATGTTGATCGGTCGATCGCTGCCCGACGGTCGCGGCAGTGCTTTATGCGCATAAAGTTGCCCCGCGCGCCAACAGCGCTGGCTGCTTTATGCGCATAAACCTTGTCCGAATGGCTATCCGCTGCAACGTTTGACGAATCCGGCTGGAAAAACATTGACCACAATGTAGAATTCAAACGCGATCAAATTTCGGAGTTAATTGTGGCGGCGGAAATCATAGCGATCACGCAGCAGAAGGGCGGTGTGGGCAAGAGCACTATCGCCATGCACCTCGGCGCTGCTTTTCATGAAAAGAAGAAGCGGGTGCTCGTGGTTGACGCGGATGGCCAAAACACCTTGATCCATTGGTCCAGCGCCGCATCTGAAGACAATAGCGGCATCCCGTTCCCCGTCGTCAATCTCTCGGAAGCGGGCGGGCAGATTCATCGGGAAATCAAGAAGTTCGTCAACGACTACGACATCATCGTCGTGGATTGCCCACCCTCCATCACCGAGAAAGTTTCGGGCGTCGTGCTTCTGGCTGCGAGTATTGCGGTCATACCGACGTCGTCTTCGCCGGCCGACTATTGGTCGAGCGTGGGATTGGTGAAGCTCGTGCAGCAGGCACAGGTCATGAACGAGGACTTGCGCGCCGTCTTCCTGCTGAACAAGACCGAAGAGAAGCGGATGCTGACGCGCGAACTCAAGGTTGCGCTGGAAGAACTTGGCTTTCCCCTGTTGAAGACGCAGATACCCACGCGGGAGTGCTACAAGCAGGCGATGGCCCTCGGCCAGACGGTGCTTCAAATGAGCGATCGCGGGGCGCGCCTCGCCGCTGCCGAGATTCGCGCCTGTGCCGACGAGATCGTCGCCATGCTCCCCTGACTTTATGCGCATAAAGGACACTGAATGAAACCGTCGCAGTTTGCCAAGGGCTTCAAGGCTCGCCCGGACACGACCAGCAGCGAGAAACGAACCGCGCTCGACAGGCTGAATGCGATCGACGGCATCGTCGACATCCAGCACGTCTCACAGACCGCCGCCAATGGCCGCTCCAGCGCGTTCGTCGCGGATGAACAAATGGAAGCGGTTGCCGGCGCCGAATCGGATGAATATCGCGCGTGGCGCCGGGCGAATCGCTATACGGCAGGGCAGGTCATCGACTTGCCTTTGAAGGCGATAAAACCGAGCCCTTTCAATCCACGCCACTTCTATCTGAAGGCGTCGATTGCTGAACTGGCCGTGAATCTCGCCAAGCAGGGTCAGCAGCAGGCGATCCACGTCATTCCCGACTACGAGAATCCGGGCACCTTCTTCGTCAGCGATGGCGGCCGGCGCGTGCGTGCGCTCAAGGAAGCGAACAAAGAGACGGTGAAAGCGGTGGTCGTCGATCTGCCGATCGGCATCGAGAGCTACAAGCTGGGTTACGACCTCAACGTTCAGCGCGATTCGCAGACCGTCTTCGACAACGCTGTCGTCTGGAGGCGCTTCCTCGACGAGCAGCACTTCCAGAGTCAACGTGAGCTGGCGGATCATCTCGGACTCGACGAATCGACGATTGCCGTAGCTTTATCGATCGCCAAGCTACCCGAGAACGTGATGCAAGAGATGGTCGCACGGCCCGATCGATTTGGCTCGAACATGGCCTATCAGATCTCGCGGTATCACACGGCGCGTGGAAGCGATGCGACGCTGCGGCTCATCAACAAGATCACGTCGGACGATCTGAGCACGCGCCAGGTTGCGGATATCGTCAAGGGACGTGCAAGCCCGCAGGAGACGCCGAAGCCCGCAGGACGGCAGCGGTATGCGCAACGCCTGGAGATCAAACTCGACGGCGTTTCCGTGGGCGACCTCAAATCTTACGGCGAAGACCGGCTTGAATTGAGACTGCGCGGACTATCGCGGGAGCGACGCGACGAGTTGCTTCATCAAATCGAGGCGATGCTTCAGTCCGACCAGACCAAGGACTGAATGCTTGAGTGACGGCGCGGCTCAGGCCGCGCGCGACTGGCTCAGCGTGAAAGCCAGCAGGTCGCCATCGGTAGGCTCGCCCCAGGTCTCGCGGGCGAGCCAATCAAAGAACGACGTCTCCGCCAGCTTCGAATCGAGACCACGCTTGCGCCAGTCATCGCGCATGTGCGAGCCCAACTCCGGCAGGACTGTTTCCTCGAAGCTCTGGCGTGCGAGCTCCCGTTCTTTCTCACCTTGCTCGTCGTACAGCGCACGAGCCTCTTTTCGCCGATAAGCCGAGAACTCGCTCAGCAACCGAGCCTTGAGATCGTCGGCAGCGGACGCGCCCGCTGCACCACCGCGCGTCGGAGTTCCGTTTGCGGCGGTGGGCAACGCTTCGACGGGCGGCGCGTAGCCCTTCTTGAGCGCATCCTTGAACAAAGCGGCGGCGCTGCGCACCGGCGGCAGCGTCGTGCTGCGCATGCGCTGCTCGGTCATCTGCAGGGCCGCACGGATGCGGTTTTCCTCGCTATCGGCATACAGCGTCTGCGCTTCCTTTAGCGGAATGCCGATCTTCACCATGCGGTCGACGAGCGTGCTGTCAAAGACGTTCGGATGTTCATCGAGCGCGAGCATCGGCTGCTTGCGCTCCGTGACGCGAAACTGAATCTCAGCAACGCGACGCCCCTCTCGATGCTCCACGAGCTCAACGAAGATGTTCGTCACCGCATTCACTTCAGCGATGGCGGGACGCAAGTAGTCGCGCTTGAAGTATTTGTACTCGCGCTTCGCTTCGTCGCCTGCTTCGGTGTCCGGCGTGCCGGAAAGGATCGGCCGCCACCACTCCCACGTTTCGCGCATGGTCAGATGGCTGGGATTGGTCAAATACCGGACGCAAATCTCATAAAGCGCGAGGCCGGCACTGCTGCGCAATTGACTCTGGAACTGCAGGCTCAGCCGGGCATACTGCACCGGGTCGAGCAGCTTCTTCTTGATCTTCGGCGCGAACGAGAATTCAACCCATACACGCCGCGTCGTCGGGTCTTCGAGAATTTCCGCATCCGCGATCAGCGTCGAGATGCCCCACTTGCGCCCCGGCTTTTGACTCGATGTGCCGGTGCTCCACTCGACCTGCACGGACACCATCCGGCGCAAATGCTCCTTGACGAGGGCGGTGTCGTTGGAATCGAACGCCGAATTCGCAACGATGTCCGACAGCAGCGCGCGATAGGTATCGCCCGACTCGTCCGCCTGTTGCGCAACAGCAAGCAGCACGTTGAAGAGTTTGCGAGTCAGCAGCGTAATCTTCCCGCTCTTGGGCTGAATGGCGATGGCTTCGACAGCTTTGCGCAATTCGGCCGAGCTAGGGCTGACGACGTCGGTTTTCTTGGCGCGCTTGGTAGCCATGCGTCTGGGAGGAACGAGATTGCGAGAAAGGATACCGGGTGTGGTGAAGTGAGTAAACGGGCGCGGTTTCACCATGACAGGGTGACGGCAGCGACGGCGCCCAAACTCACTGCAGTGCGTTCCCGTAAAGCCTCACCACTCACCGAAACGTGCTGGCTGAAAGAGCTAGAAGCCATGGGGGTTAACGGTTGGCAACGTTTTCCGGGGCTTGTTTCTACGTGATCGGTAGCTCCCGAAAAGCCTCACCCGAAATTTTTTTGGCGGCAATACCGGTGTTGTCTGGCAAAGACACCGGCCCGCGCGCCATTTTTTGCCGGGACTGTGGCTATGAATGCGTGCTGCCGCACATTTGGAGTGGCCTCAGAGAGATCGTCCGCCTTGTTAAGCTCCCGCAAAGTCTCACCCTTGCCTGCGTGGCTTATTGATAGCGCGTGCATACTGTCCTTGCGCCGACTAGATGCTACCGCGAAGGCCTCCCGCAAATGCTCACCTGCCATCAATAACGCGCCTTTCACGCTGCTCCTGAAACTGCTCACCCTACAGCCCCTGAAAATCCTCACCTTTAGCGACTCCAGCCAAAAAAGCTCCGTCCGTACAATCACTTACGTGCTTCGGATGGCCTTGCTGATCAATATTCGACTTCCCGAAAAGACTCACCGTTGGCGAACGGATGTCGTCCACCTCCCGTATTAGCTCACGTTTGGGTAGCCGGGCGCACTAAATGAAGCTTCCAAGGTGCCCGCCAACGGCCTGAGGGTAGCCACGCAATCGGCCGTCTTGGACGTACGCTCCCGAAAATCCTCACCGATCGCATGGAGCCAGAGCGGTTTGTCGCCCGTTGTCACAAACTAGCTCCCGCAAACACTCACCTTTGCGGTCGGAAAGGCGTTCAGCGACGGTCATCAACTCGAGTTCAGTCGATGCTCTCCCGAATAAGCTCACCGGACGCATTAAACGCTAGCGGAAACGCTCCAAATCCCGTACTAGCTCACCGCATGTTTGCTTCTTCGCCCGAAAAGCCTCACCTTATGGAAAAAATGGCTCCGACCTAGGGCCAATCGAGCGTTAATTGGCCATCCCGTAGAACCTCACCTTTCATTAACCAATTGCTTCGCAACGAGCCAGAACTGGCGAGGCGCCTTGCGCGATGTCTTCCTGCATGCCCTCACCGATCGACTCAGGCAGCGCCCCGAACCCGCTCACCATCTTTCCCGGTTGTCCTCACGCATTGTCCCGAAGGCCGCCACCGTTGCATCCCGTAACGCCTCACCATACATCCCGGAGCCTCTCACCCAATAGGCTGGAATCCCTTGTCGTATAAGGCTTTGGCGAGGCGTTAACGGTTTTAACTTGGTTCAAAGGTGTTAACTTTTACTACTCTCTAGAGCCCCGCGAGTAGCTCTCAGCAACGTCAACCAACATCCCGGAAAGAAGCGCAAGCCTCTATGTCACCGACGTGGAACACCAGGGGACACGCCCAGTGCTCAAAAAGCCTTGCGTTTTCAGTGCGTTACCGGCACAAGCTGAACACGTTTCACGACGTTAGCCTATAACTATCCCGGAGAAACCACTGCTTCGGCACAGTCGACGTCCAACTGCATTCTCCTCCCTTACAATCGAGCCACCTTGTTTCTCCCGAAACGTAAAGCGTTATGAACGTTACGCTTCACCACACCGACAGTCTATGGATACACAACTTCGCGACACGCTTCGCCAGGAACTCGACGCCATGCGCAGCACCGGCGCACGTCGGCAAGACCTCTCGCACCACGCCTGCAAGCGCTTGTTCTTTGATCTGGGCGTGCGTCCCTCGGTCACGACCGTCCGCGATTTGACGCAAACCGGCAGCGCAAGCGACATCCCCCGCGATATAGAGTCGTTTTGGGAAATGGTCCGCTCGACACTACGTGTTCGCGTCGAAGCGGGCGCAATTCCGGAACCGCTGCAACAGCGCGCCGGCGAATTGCTTGCGGAGCTTTTCGCCGAGGCGCGTCGACACGCCGATACCGCGTTGGCCGCGGACCGCGCCAAGGTCGACGCAAGCGTACTTTCCGCCCAAGCCGCCACCCGCGACGCCGAGGTGCGCTGCCAGGCCATCGAGCAGGCGCAACGGCGCGCCGAAATGCGAGCGGAAGCCGCTGCGGCACAGGTTGCGTCGCTGGAGGCGGAGTTAAGGGCGTCGCGCGCTCGCGAATCGCACGCGCAGAGCGATCTGCGCGACCTGGTCACGCGTCTCGAGGGGGAAAACAGGGCGCTTTCTGAACGCATCGCGCGCGAGCAGGCCGATGCCGCGCGCCTTCGTGATCGTATCGACGAGCTACAGAGCGAACTGCGCCACAACACCGAGCATTACGCGCAGCAGATCAAGGATGCAGTGAAGGACGCTGAACGACGAGTCAAGCCGATGCTCGTCGAACTCGACGCATTGCGCGGCATGGCGGCGACGTATCAGACCAAAGTACGCGAAGCCGGGCAGAAGGAATTCGATTTCCTTCAACAACTTAGCGCGGCGCGAACGCGCGCTGACCGGCTGGAATCGCAAGTGCGGGAGCAATCCGACGAAATCGATGCACTGACACGCGAACGCGACGCCCATCGCGTGCGGGCCGGCATGAGCGCCGAGGTGGGCGGGTTGATCGCATCGCTCGCGGCAGAGGGCCGCCTGACATCAGCCGAAATCGCCGCGCTCGGCACGCAAGTCGATGCGTACATCGCCGCGCCGGCAGACTGTCCGGCGTGCGAGAGCGCCGAACCGGAATTGCAGCGGCACGAAGACGAATTCGAACTGTCGTGCCCCCACTGCGAGCGTAGTTCGGGCGCGGTCGCGTCCAAGCTGGCGGCGGTGCAGGCGTTTCTCCGCCCCACTTCGGCGCGCGTGTGACAGCCGTTGCGGCGACGGTCAGTCCTAAAGGTGAGCGTTTTCGGGACCGGTGCTGTCGTCCGCGCCGGCGCGCGCTCGGGCGACATCGCGCTCCCGTATCTGCTCACCCATCCACTCCTGCCAGGCCCGATGCAGCCGATGAACCGAGATCGACTGCTGAAAGCCCAGCCATTGGCCGACGCGCTCGGGGTCGGTGCCATCGTCGAATAGTTCGGCTGCGTAGGTATTGCGCAGCGTCTGCGGACTCGCTCGCGCGGCCCGCGATGCCCCGATGCCGGACGCCGCGACGACGGCATCGATGGCGCGCAGCATCGTCGCCTTGTGCATCGGACGGCCGGACGGCGCCGCAGGAAACAGCAACGTACCCGCGAGCCCGACCGCCTTCCGTTCCGCGATCCAGCCGTCGAGCAACTCGACGGCGAACGGCGCAAGCCGCGCCTGCCGGATTTGCAGCGGATTCGATGCGTCGACGGTGACGTACGGCGCACCGGGCGCGTAGCAGTCGACGGTCAATTGCGCCGCCTCACCCGTCTTGACGCCCGCGCCGAGAAACGCGGCGACGAGCGCACGGTCGCGCCGCTCCCGCCAGCGCTGGCCCGTCGCAAGCTCGCCGAGCGGGGAAAAGAGATGCGTGATCAGCGCCGCCCGCTCGTCGTGGGTCAGGAATCCGGTCGGTTCGTTGTCGCGCGCCTTGCGCCAGGCGGCATCACCGTCCTGGGCGATGAACCGTGCGGGATTGGTCGCCGCCGATTCCACCTCGCGCACGTGATCGAGCACACGCTCGATCAGTCGCAGATAACGCATGCGTTGCGGCCGCCGGATATCGAGTTGAGAAATGAATTGCTCGATGACCGGCCGCTGCACCGTATGCAGCGTCGTCCGCTTGGCGGTCAGCCATTCGAGGAAGTTTCCCCATTGCGCGCGATACACATCGGCCGATGACGCCCGGAATTCCTGTTGGGCGAGCCAGGCGTCGAAGGCTGCGTGCGGGTCTGCCTGCCAGTCGGCGCGGTGTTGGTCGAAGAGATCGGAAGTGTTCGGCATGGTGTTCGAAAGGCGTCTGACAGCGCCATATTGCGTTCCGGAAAGAGTCAGGCTTGGAGCCGCTGACGTCAAGAGCACAGTGGCGCTCAAATGTGTCGAAGTGTCAGAAGGATTGTCTTGCCCCGTCCGCAGCCGATCGTCTACTGTCTTGTGCGAGGCCTTGCGTCCGACACGAGACGAAGGCAAGGAGGGGCGATCGATGGCGCAAACGCAGCGCGTGCAGTCGTGGCAGGAGCGGCGTGCCAACGGGCGGGCCGCACGGCAACGCACGTCCCGCGGCGCCCAAGCGATGATCGGAGACGTCGATCGGGACCCCATCCAATTGCTGCGCATTAGCAGCGAAAGACGCGTCGCGACGCTGGTGCCGCTGCGCTACGGCCGGATGCTCGCTTCGCCGTTCGCGTTCTATCGCGGCAGCGCGATCGTGCAGGCGCACGATCTGGCCGGCACGCCCGATAGCGGTATCCCGATCCAGATCTGCGGAGATTGTCACCTCGCGAACTTTGGCGGCTTTGCGACGCCCGAGCGCACGCTTATCTTCGATCTCAACGATTTCGACGAGACCGCGCGCGGACCGTGGGAGTGGGATCTTAAGCGCCTGACCGCGAGCTTCACCGTTGCGGGCCGGCATTTAGGCATGGGCGGTCTGGCTGCCGACGAGCTCGCGTATCGCACCGTTGAAAGCTATCAGCGACACATGCGCGAATACGCCGAGATGGGCGTGCTCGATCTATGGTACGAGCGAATCAGCTTCGCGCGACTGTACGATCTTGTTCAGACCGACGCTGCCCGGCGCCGCATCCGGCGAAGTTTCGAACGCGCGTCGCGGCGCACGCACGACACTGTGCTGCCGAAGCTCGCGGACAAGGACGGCGACGGCTGGCGCATCCGCGATGCCCCGCCCGCCGTGTTCCACATCCGCAGCGAGAGCACGCTCATCGATCAGGCGGACGAATGGATGACGCTGTCGGGCGATCGTGCAACGCTTCTGGGATCGCTGATGCAGGATTACACGAGATCGCTGACGCCGGAGCGGGCGGCGCTGCTCTTGCAGTTTCACCTCGAGGACGTCGCGTTCAAGGTGGTGGGCGTTGGAAGCGTGGGCACGCGCTGTGTCGTGCTGCTCTTCACCGACCATCACGGCAGGCCGTTGTTTCTACAACTGAAGGAGGCGTCGACGTCGGTCGTCGCGCGATACCTGCCCCAACACTCCGCGAAAAGCCAACACGAGGGTCAACGAGTCGTTCACGGACAACGCCTGATGCAGGCGGCGAGCGATCCGTTCCTCGGCTTCGCGACCGGTGCGCTCGGACGCACCTTCTACGTGCGCCAACTGCGCGACATGAAGATTTCCGTTCAGATCGAAACATTCGACGACGAAGCGCTCCGCAACTACGCCGCACTCTGCGGCTGGGCGCTCGCCCGGGCGCACGCGAAGGCTAGCGGCCTCGCGCTGGAGATATCGGGCTACATCGGCAGCGGCTCGCGGCTGGTCGACGCGCTCGTGAGCTATGGCCGCGCCTATGCCGACCAGGTCGAGAAAGACTATGAGCGATTTCGCCGCGCCTGCCGTAGCGGCGAGTTGCAGGCGCGCACCGACGCTGACATGGCCGCCGACTTCGCACTCTGATGGCGTCGACTTCTGCGGATGGTCGCGCGACCAGGTCCCACGACGTGTCAGTGGGCAGCGACGGAAAGTTGCGGCCTGCCTTGCCGGGCGGCGCACTCGTAGGCATCCACTACGAACGCAAACACGGCAGGCAACGCGTTGGACGATGCGAGGTCGACGACGTCATCGGTCTCCGGGAAATGAAAGCCGTCCGGGCGCGCGAACAATTCGCGCAACGCGGCTTCGTGGCGTCCGGCGAAACCGAGATCCGCAACGGCTTCGGCTTCGATCGCATGCAGCAGGCGCCAGGTAAGCGGCACACTTTTCTCGATATAACGCCCTGCGATTTGTCTCGTGATGCGTTCGAGGTCACGAACCGCGCGCTCGAACTGCTTTCTGCTGAGATGTTCGCCGTTCGACTCCATATTCACCTCCTCTAGCGGTCTCCAGTACTGTATAAATATACAGTACTCGCATCGATGAAAATAGCGTCGCGCTGTTCCGTTGCGCTGTATGTGCGATTCCGCCTACGTGCGATTCAGACATGCGCCGCTATGAGCTTGCGCTCGGGAAGCGCATCGTAGAGCCGTGCTTACGCGGCATCCCGCGTTGAACTCGCGGGCGTCACAACGAAGCATGCGCGCACTCTGAGCGCGAAACCAAAGGAGAGCCAGAATGAACAAGGACCAGATTGAAGGCGTTGGCAAGCAGGTGAAGGGGAAGGTCAACGAAGTGGTCGGTAACGCAACCGATGACCCGGCGCAGGAAGCCAAGGGCGACATGCAGCAAGCAGCCGGGAAGATTCAGAAGGGCGCGGGAGATGTCCGCGAAGACGTGAAGGACACTCTGAAGAAGCCGTAACACATACTGGCGGCGATGGCCGCTGGACTTTGAGCGGGACGCCGGGTCGGCGTCCCGTTTTTACTTGACGGCGGGCCGCTGCCCAACTTGATGCGCATAAAGTTCCGCTCGCACTGACGCCCGCAGCACGCCGGCTCATCCGTGAATCACCACCAGCAGTGCCTTCGCTTCCGATCTTCCTGCATTTCGAATGGAATGGCCATCGTCGGCAGCGTACCGGGCTGTCTCGCCCGCCTTCAGACGTCGCGTCGTGCCTGCCGCTTCTACCTGTATCGTTCCGTTGAGCACGGTCATGTGCTCCCGCGTCCCCGGCTCGTGCGCGTTCGATCGGAGCGCCGCCCCCGGCTGCAGCGTGAGTTCGTACCACTCGAACTTGCCTGCCAGTTCGATCGGCCCCCACACCCGCAGCTGATATCCACCGTTGTCACCGCTTAGCGTCGGTATCTCGTGCGGGCCGGCCACGCGAATCGCTTCGAGCGGCCGTTGCTGCGCGAACAATTGATCGAGGCTGATTCCGAGCGCGTTCGTCAGCCTCCATGCGACGGCTATCGTCGGATTCGCCTTGTCGCGCTCGATCTCCGACAACATCGACTTGGAAACCCCTGCTGCACGGGATAAGTCATCGAGCGTCAACTTTCTCTCGTTGCGCAACCGTTGAATCTGTTCCCCGACGCGCGGCGGCGACGATGCGGACGGTGCCGGTTCCCCGGCTGCCTGCGTGGAGCGAGCGCTTGCCATGACTTCTTCGATCCTTTACAGTGTTCGGCATATCGGAAGGTTGTTCGAAATATCGAACTCGTCCGATGCGATGCATGGACTATAACAGGGCTATGGGCCACGCGCCGAGCGCCCGCATTCACAGGATGCTGCTGATGAACGACCGATATTTGACCCATCTGCGCCAAACCATCGATGAAATTCGCGCGGCCGGTTTCTACAAGACCGAACGAGTCATCGCCAGTCCGCAGTCGTCGGATATTCGGCTCGACAGCGGGGCGGAAGTACTCAACTTCTGCGCGAACAACTATTTAGGCCTCGCCGACGACCCGCGTTTGATCGCCGCCGCGAAAGCGGGTCTCGATGCAGACGGCTTCGGCATGGCGTCGGTGCGTTTCATCTGCGGGACGCAGACCGTGCATAAGCAGTTGGAGCGTGCGATCGCGGAGTTCCTTCAGACCGATGACGCCATCCTCTATTCAAGCTGCTTCGACGCGAACGGTGGCCTGTTCGAAACGCTGTTGACCGATGAAGACGCGATCATCAGCGACGAACTGAACCATGCGAGCATCATCGACGGCGTGCGTCTGTCGAAGGCGCGACGACTGCGCTACAAGAACAACGACCTCGCCGACCTGGAAGCGCGTCTGAAAGAAGCCGATGAAGCCGGCGCGCGCTTCAAGCTGATCGCGACCGATGGCGTGTTTTCAATGGACGGCATTATCGCGGACCTCGCCGGCATCTGCGATCTTGCGGATCGCTACGACGCGCTGGTGATGGTCGACGACTCCCACGCCGTCGGTTTCATTGGCGAGCACGGACGGGGCACGCCGGAGCGTTGCGGCGTGCTGGACCGCGTCGACATCATTACCGGGACGCTTGGGAAAGCGCTCGGCGGTGCATCGGGAGGATATGTCGCCGCTCGCAAAGAGGTCGTCGAGTTGCTGCGGCAACGAAGCCGGCCGTATCTTTTTTCGAATACGCTTGCGCCGAGCATCGCTTCGGCTTCCTTGAAAGTGCTTGAGTTGCTTGCGAGCAACGAAGGCGCCGACTTGCGCGAGCGCGTCCGGCAAAACGGCGCACATTTCCGCCAAGCCATGACCGCGCTCGGCTTCGACCTCGTGCCCGGTGAACATCCGATCATTCCCGTCATGCTCGGCGATGCGCAACTCGCATCCCGAATGGCGGAAGCATTGCTCGGGGAAGGTGTGTACGTGATCGGCTTCTGTTACCCAGTCGTGCCGAAAGGCCGCGCACGCATTCGAACGCAAATGAGCGCGGCGCACACGCCGGAGCAGATCGATCGGGCGGTAGACGCGTTTGCCCGAGTGGGGCGGCGGCTGGGCGTCATCCGCTGAGCCTTTATGCGCATAAACTCGGCCGAGCATCGTGCGGCCACAGCACCCAAAGCAATCCACAGGACCAACGCATGAAAGCCCTTGCTAAACTCGAACGCGCTCCCGGTCTCACATTGACAGACGTCGAGCGTCCCGAGGTCGGTCACAACGATGTCCTCATCCGCATCCGGAAGACCGCCATCTGCGGCACCGACATTCATATCTGGAAGTGGGACGACTGGGCTCAAAAGACGATTCCCGTGCCGATGCATGTCGGGCATGAGTACGTTGGGGAGATCGTCGAGATCGGACAGGAAGTGCGCGGGTTCGCTGTCGGCGACCGCGTTTCCGGTGAAGGGCACATCACGTGCGGCTTCTGCCGCAATTGCCGCGCGGGCCGGCGGCATCTTTGCCGCAACACGGTCGGAGTCGGCGTGAATCGCGAAGGCGCTTTCGCCGAATACCTCGCAATCCCCGCCTTCAACGCGTTCAAGATTCCGCCCGATATCTCCGATGACCTCGCCGCAATCTTCGATCCCTTCGGCAATGCAACGCACACGGCGCTTTCATTCAATCTCGTCGGTGAGGACGTGCTCATTACCGGAGCGGGTCCGATCGGCGTGATGGCGGCGGCTATCGCGCGGCACGTGGGCGCGCGCAACGTTGTCATCACCGATGTCAACGATTATCGGCTGGACCTTGCTCACAAGATGGGCGCGACGCGCGCCGTCAACGTGACGCGCGAGGATCTGCGCGACGTCATGCATGAACTCGGCATGACCGAGGGCTTCGACGTCGGCCTCGAAATGTCGGGCGTTCCGAGCGCCTTCACTTCAATGCTGGAGTCGATGAATCATGGCGGCAAGGTTGCTTTACTGGGCATTCCGCCCGCGCAGACTGCCATCGACTGGAATCAGGTCATATTCAAGGGGCTCGAAATCAAAGGCATTTACGGCCGCGAAATGTTTGAGACCTGGTACAAAATGGTCGCCATGTTGCAGAGCGGTCTGGACCTGTCGCCGATCCTGACGCACACGTTCCCGGTCGATGACTATCAGCGCGCGTTCGAGACAATGCTCTCCGGTAACAGCGGCAAGGTCGTTCTCGACTGGACGGGCGCTTGACCATCCCTTTAGCATGATGCTCGGCGGTATCCCGCGCCAACAACGCTGATGCGCAGAGCATCTGACTGGCTCTCAAGTAGCGTCGTCAACGGCGAGCGCCCGCGCTAACAGTAGCGCTCCAACAGACGTGCAAAGCCGAGCTCAGCCTTCGGGATCGCCTTAATCACCCGTCTTCTCGAACTCCGCCTGAATCGCGACGTGAACATCGTCGCCGACGGCCGGATACCACGTCGCCAGACCGAACTGCGCGCGGCTGAAATGCCCATCGGCCGAAAAGCCCAACGTTTCCTGCTTGATGAGCGGGTTCACCGCGTGGCCGTTGAAGATCACATTCAACGTGACGGGATGCGTCGTGCCGCGAATCGTCAGATTGCCGGTGAGCGCCCCGCGATCGTTCCCGGTGCGCACGAACTCTGTGCTGACAAAATCGATGTCCGGATACCGGGCCACGTCGAACATATCCTGCCCTTTCAGCATCCGGTCCAGTAGAGGCACGTTCGTATTGACGCTTGCTGCATCGATCGTCGCGCGTACGGTGCTGTCTTCCATGCCGCGAGCGTTCCATTGGAGTTGCGCCGTCGCCCTGTCGAAGCGAATGACAAAGCGCGAATAATGCAAATGGTCGACGTCGAAACTGATGTGCCAGTGATGTGGATCGAGGGCATAGCGCCCGACCGGCACGGTCGATTCGCTGGCGGACACGCGATGGGTGACCACCTGCAACGGCGTGCAGCCTGCAAGAAGCAGCGCGACCGACGCCAGAAGACGCGCCCAATAGACATTCGATTTCATCGTGCAATACCCCAAGGAAATGCGACACATTGCCAGCCAATATGCGACGGTCACATCGTTTTCGTAAGCGCACACGAAAATGACGCGATCAGGTAGAGTTCGCCTCGACCTCCATCTCAAAAAAGGCGCCACGGCATTTGCGCGATGGCGGACAACACTATGCGCTTGTGGCCGTCCTTTTTCTCTCCCCGACCGCTTCGCCTCGCGTCCTTGGTGGCCGCGCTGCTCGTTTGCGGCGCCTTGTCGTGGGCGCCATCCGCCAGGGCCGCCTTGTGCGCCGATGGCCTATGGGTCGACGCGATGATCGGATCGCATCACTTTCACCCGGACAAGCATTTCGAGCAATTCAATCCGGGCATCGGCGCAGAATGCTGGGTCGCGCCCGAGTGGGCACTGACAGCGGGCTATTTCCGCAACTCATTGTCGAAGCCTTCGTTCTATGGGGGCGGCGTTTGGGCGCCCGAATTCCTCCATTGGGGCTTCTTCCGGCTTGCCGCGATGGGCGGACTCATCTCCGGTTATGACTATGGCCGCTGGGGCATCGGACACGACAACATGGTCGGCCCGGTGGCGGCGCCGCTCGTCATGTTCGAGTACAAGCGTGTCGGAGCCAACCTGATTTTGATTCCGCCGATTCCTTCAAGCGACCTTCCGTTCACGATCGGCTTTCAGGTCAAGATGAAGTTCTGAGAATTAGTTAGTAAGACGAACTGTAGCGTTCATGCACGCACGCGCTCACGCAACAGTTCGATGAACCGCTCCGCCATCGGTGACAGCACGCCGCTTCGTCGCGTCACGACGCCGAACGTCTGCGAAGGCGATCGAAGGCTTACCGGAAGTATGCGCAGCATCTTGTGTTGCGCGAACATATCGGCGATATCAGTCGGCAATAGCGATGCAAGGTCCTTGCTCTGGTTCAGCAACGCGACCGTAACGAAGGTCGAAGCCGTCGAAATGGTGTTGGGCGGCATGTTCATGCCCGCGAGGTCCATCTCGCGCTCGAGCAGTTCACGCAACGGCATCTGACTGGGATACGTCACCCATCGGCAATGAGCGAGGTCGCGCATCTCGATGGTGCCTTTCGACTTCGCCGAATGCCGATACCCCACAACCACCGAGAGCGGTTCGTCCGCGAGCGTCACATAACGATACTTCGAAGGCTGGGCGCTCACCGCGGATCTTCCGATCACGAGATCGAGATGACCGTCATCGAGTTGCAGCAGCATGCGTGCGCTCGTGTCCTCGACGATTTCGATCGATACGTTCGGCAGTTCCGCATGCAGTGATTCCAGCACGGGCACGACGACCGCCGGTATCGCACCCATGATCGCGCCGATTGCAAGACGGCCGCCGCGTCCCGACTGAATCTCGCTGATGTCCTGACAAAGCAGCGTCAGATCGGTTGTCAGCAGACGCGCATATTGAATGACGCGCCGGCCATACTGATTCGGGATCATGCCGCTAGCCGACCGCTCGAAAAGCTCGGCATCGAACATAGTCTCCAGTTCATGCAGCGCCTTGCTCGCCGCCGATTGCGTGACCGCCATGACCGCCGCCGCCTTGTGGAGCGACTTGTGCTCGTCGAGCGCGATCAGCAATTGCAGCTGCTTCATTCTGAGCCGCGACAGCAGCGTCTGGACGGTGTTCATCGGCGAGTAGAAAAAGTGATCGGGGGATGGAAACAATTCAATATACAGGCTGCGGACTGCAAACGTATAGTCGGCCTCGGAGACAACAAACGATCGGCCCGAACACGGGTGACAACATGCAGAACGCAAGCCAGATCAACACCGGCCAGCCCGACGCGGCGCGGCCACGCCCCTTGGTAATCCGCCTTCACCGCGACGACGACGTCGTCATTGCACGCGAGCAGCTCGTCGGGGGAACCACATTGCCCGATGAGGGCGTCACCGTATCCGGCCTTATCCCTCCTGGCCACAAGATCGCGACGCGAGCGATCGAACAGGGACAGGCGGTGCGGCGCTATGGCCAGATCATCGGCTTCGCAAACAAACAGATTGCGCCGGGCGAACACGTCCACATTCATAACATCGCGATGGGCGAGTTCGATCGCGATTACGCCTATTGCGAGAGCGCACGCCCCACGCAATACGCGGATACGCCCGCCACATTCGATGGAATCGTCCGCGCCGACGGCCGTGTCGCCACGCGCAATTACATCGGCATCCTAACGTCTGTGAACTGCTCGGCGACGGTGGCCCGTGCGATCGCCGATCACTTCCGACGCGACACGAACTCTTCGAGCCTCGAAGCGTATCCGAACGTCGACGGTGTCGTTGCATTGACGCACGGCGTCGGCTGCGCGGTCGATCCCGAAGGCGAAGGGCTCGCGCTGCTGCAACGCACGCTCGGCGGCTATGCGGTGCATCCGAATTTCGCGGGCGTGCTGGTCATCGGGCTCGGCTGCGAGACGAACCAGATCGCCCGCATGATGGAAACGCAAGGTCTCACGGAAGCATCGTTTCTGAAGACGTTCAACATCCAGGAGACGGGCGGCACGGCGAAGACGGTCGCGCACGGCATCGAACTGGTGAAGGGCATGCTGGCGGCGGCGAACCGCGTCGAGCGTCAGCCGGTGCCGGCTTCGCATCTGATCGTCGGACTGCAGTGCGGCGGCTCCGATGGCTACTCGGGCATCTCCGCCAACCCTGCGCTGGGCGCTGCCGTCGATCTGCTCGTGAAGCACGGCGGGACCGCGATTCTTTCCGAAACCCCTGAAATCTACGGTGCGGAACACCTGCTCACACGACGCGCGGTGAGCCGCGAAGTCGGCGAAAAGCTGGTCGCGCGCATTCACTGGTGGGAAGACTACTGCGCGCGCAACCGCGCTGCGATGAACAACAATCCGTCGGCGGGCAACAAGGCGGGCGGCTTGACGACCGTGCTCGAGAAATCGCTCGGCGGCATCGCGAAAGCGGGTAACAGCGATCTCGTCGAAGTGTACGAATATGCGCAACCGGTGACGGCCAAGGGCCTCGTCTTCATGGACACCCCCGGCTACGATCCGATCTCCGCCACCGGACAGGTAGCGGGCGGCGCGAATCTGATCTGCTTCACGACAGGGCGCGGATCGGCATACGGCTGCGCGCCGACGCCATCGCTCAAGATCGCCACTAACGACGCGCTGTGGAACCGCCAGCAGGAAGACATGGACCTCAACTGCGGTCCGATCCTGAGCGGGCAGCGGTCCATCGAAGAGATGGGCGCCGAGCTGTTCCAACTGATGCTCGACACGGCATCGGGCAAGCGCAGCCGCAGCGAAATTCACGGCTATGGGCAGAACGAGTTCGTGCCCTGGCAGATCGGCGCGATCACCTGAACCTGCGTCAGGCCTCGACGCTGCTTCGAACTCCCAACCATTGCGACCAACCATCATGCCAAACAGCGTCCCATATCGCGGCGTATTTCCCGTCGTGCCGACGATCTTCGATGAAGACGGCAAGCTCGATCTTGAAGGACAAAAACGCTGCGTCGACTTCATGATCGATGCAGGTTCCAACGGCCTCTGCATTCTCGCCAACTTCTCCGAGCAGTTCGCACTGTCCGACGAAGAACGCGATTCCGTCATGCATGTCGTGCTCGAACACGTCGCGGGCCGCGTGCCCGTCATCGTGACGACGACGCACTTCAGTTCGGAAGTCTGCGCACGCCGCAGCGCCGCCGCGCAAGCCGCCGGCGCCGCAATGGTGATGATCATGCCGCCGTATCACGGCGCGACCATTCGCGTGACGGAAAAGGGCATCTACGAGTTTTTCGGCAAGGTGTCGGATGCCATCGGCATTCCGATCATGATCCAGGATGCGCCCGTCGCCGGCACGCCGCTGTCCGCGCCATTCCTCGCCCGCATGGCGCGCGAGATCGAGAACGTCGCCTACTTCAAGATCGAGACGGCGCAGGCGGCATCGAAGCTGCGCGAGCTGATCGAACTGGGCGGCGAGAGCATCGTCGGTCCGTGGGACGGCGAAGAGGCGATCACGCTGTATCCCGATCTCGAAGCGGGCGCGACCGGCTCGATGACGGGCGGCGGCTATCCCGACGGCATCCGCAAGATCGTCGATGCCTACATGCGCGGCGACAAGGAAAGCGCGGCGTCGCTCTATCAGCAATGGCTTCCGCTCATCAACTATGAGAATCGCCAGTGCGGGCTCGCCGCGTGCAAGGTGCTAATGAAGGAAGGCGGCGTCATCGCATCCGATGCAGTGCGTCATCCGCTTGCGCCCGTGCATCCGAAAACCCGCGAAGGCCTGCTCGAAGTCGCGCGCCGACTCGACCCGCTCGTGCTGCGCTGGGGCCGATAAGCCTCGCATCGCGGATGGCGACATCCGCGCCTTTCATATAAAAGCATTTAGGAGACCGGACCATGAGTGTGTCCAGCGTGCAATCCGTACGAATGACCAACGTCCGATGGAAGACATTTCTTCTGTTGCTGGCGCTGGTCTCGATCAACTATATCGACCGCGCGGCGCTTTCCGTCGCCATGCCGGCCATCGCGCAGGAATTCGATCTGTCGCCGGAGCGCCAGGGGCTGATCCTGAGCTCATTTTTCTGGACGTATCTGTTCATGCAGGTGCCGTCAGGCATGCTGGCCGACAAGCTGAAACCGCGCGCACTCATCGCGATCGCGACGGTCGGCTGGGGCTTCTTTCAGGCGCTCGGCGCGTTCAGCACGGGCTGGGTCCTGCTGTTGCTGACGCGCCTCGGGCTCGGCGTCACCGAAGCGCCGATCTATCCGGGCGGCGGCAAGCTCAACGCGCTGTGGCTCACCAAGAACGAAAAGACGCGCGGCGCAGCACTGCTCGATGGCGGCAGCGCGCTCGGTTCGGGCGTGGGCGCGATCGTCGTCGCGACGCTGATGGCGGTGCTCGGCTCGTGGCGCGCCGCGTTCGTCGTCGCGGGTGTCGGCACGATTCTCTGCGGCATCTGGGCATGGTGGTACATCCGCAATACGCCGCGCGAGCATCCGGCGATCAACGAAGAGGAAATCGCGTACATCGAGCGTGCTCACGCAGAAGAAGACGCGGCTGAACCGACGGTCGCGCCGGGCGGATCGCTCTTTCGCTTCTTCTCGTTCCGCTCGGTGTGGGGCATGTGCCTGAGCCACACCTGCACGAACCTGATTTTCTTCGGCCTGATGACCTGGCTGCCGACGTACCTGTACAAGGTCCACGGCTTCGATCTGAAGTCGCTGGGCGGCGCGACGTTCCTGATCTTCTTCTGCGGATTCGTCGGCGAAGTGATCGGCGGCAATCTCGCCGACAAGTGGAAGTCGTCGGGCGCGGGTGCGAATGTCGTGTATCGCACGATGATGATCATCGGGGCAGTGGCGGTCGGTCTCTCGATGCTCGGTGTCGCCTACGTCCGCGCGCCGGTCATGGTGGTCGCCCTGCTGTGCGTCGCGCTGTTCTTCCTGCGCTGGTGCGGCGGCTGCAACTGGGCGACGCCGGCGATGCTGGCAACCCGTGCACGCACCGGCACGCTCAACGGCATCATGAACTTCGTCGGCAACATCGCGGGTATCTTCGTGCCTATCTTCATCGGTTACATCGTGCAGACGACGGGCTCGTACTTCCTCGCGCTGATGTTCTTCGTCGCGGTGGCGGGCTTCCAGGCGCTGTGCGTGCTTGGCATCGACTATCAACGCAAGCTGCCGGTCTGACCGGGCATGTGACCGGAGCGAAGTGTCGAAGGCTTCGTTCCGGTCGACAGGAGAAGTGAAGTGCAACGTCGTCTTTATACGGGTAACGATCCGCGCCGCGCTCACAGCATCGAGGAGCTTCGCGGGATGGCGCGGCGGCGCGTGCCCAATTTCTGTTTTGAGTACGTGGAAGGCGGTTCGGAGGATGAGTCCACGTTGCGCCGCAATCGCGATGTTTTTGCGGAAATCGCCTTTCGCCCGCGCTCGCTAGTCGATGTATCGAAGCGCGATATCGGCATCGATCTATTCGGACGACGAAGCAATGCGCCGTTCATGATCGGGCCGACGGGCTTCAGCGGATTGCTCTCCCACGAGGGCGATATTGCGCTCGCGAGCGCCGCGGCTGCGGCGGGCATCCCGTACATTCTCAGCAACGCGTCGACGGTTGCGCTGGAGCATGTCGTCGAGCGCGCGGGCGGGCGCATCTGGATGCAGGTCTACATGTATCGCACCCGGGACTTCGTCGCGAAGCTGGCTGAACGCGCGAAGAAGGCCGACGTGGAAGCGCTGGTCGTGACGACCGACAGCGCGATCTACGGCAAGCGCGAGTGGGACTTGCGCAACTACGCAAGGCCGCTGAAGCTCGATATGCGCAACACGTTCGACGTGCTGACGCATCCGCGCTGGATGATGGACGTGCTCTGGCCGCACGGCATGCCGCGCTTCGCCAATCTCGGCGATCTGCTGCCGCCGGGCCAGGACAGCGTGCGTGGCGCCGCGTCGGCGCTTGCGAAGGAACTCGATCCGTCGCTGTCGTGGGACGACATCCGCTGGCTGCGCGATCGCTGGCCGGGCAAGCTCATCGTCAAGGGACTGATTCACCCGGACGACGCGGCGCGCGCCGTGTCGCTCGGCGCCGACGGCATCGTGTTATCGAATCACGGCGGCCGGCAGCTCGACGGCTCGGTATCGGCGATGGAAGTCCTGCCCGAAGTCGTCGACGCCGTGAAGGGCCGTCTCGCCATCATGCTCGATGGCGGATTCCGCCGCGGCTCGGACATCGTCAAGGCGATGGCGCTCGGCGCCGATGCCGTGCTGCTCGGCCGCGCGACGACGTGGGGTCTGGGCGCGGGCGGCAGGGCCGGCGTGGATCGCGCGATCGAGATTCTCAAGACCGAGGTCGACCGCGTGATCGGACTATTGGGCGTCGGGAGCATCGCGGAACTGGACGCGCGATATATCGAGTGGTCGCGTATTGCGCCGCGCAGCGCAGCGCGGACTCGTCAGGATGCGCCGGTCGAACTCGAACTTCAATGAACGGGACAGGGGCCATGGAAAACAACAACGGAATACGCCTTCCGAAGCGCGTCGAACGCGTCGGCATGATCGGGCTCGGCCTCATGGGCAGCGCGATCGCAGGGCAATTGCTCAAGAAGGGCTTCGAGCTGCACGTGCTTGGCCATCGCAGCCGCGAGGCGCTGGAAGCGCTCGTATCGCACGGTGCAAAAGAGGTGAGCAGTGCGGCCGAACTCGCGCGTGACGTCGATGCCGTCATCATCTGCGTGACCGGGACGCCGCAAGTTCGCGATGTCGTCTTCAGAGAGAACGGCTTGCTGGCGGGGGCGCATGAAGGCCTGGTCGTCGTCGACAGTACGACCGCCGATCCCGAATTCGCCGACGAAGCGGCCAGCGCGTTGGCCGCAAAAGGCGCGGCGTTCCTCGATGCGCCAGTCAATCGGACTCCGAAGGAAGCGCGGGAAGGGCGGCTGAACGTGCTGGTCGGCGGCGATGCGCAAGTGCTCGAGTTGCTGCGTCCCGTGATGGCTGCGTACGCGGAGACGGTGCATCATCTCGGCGCGCACGGATCCGGGTATCGCGCCAAGCTGATCCACAACTTCATCGCGCAGGCTAACGGCGCGATTCTTGCCGAAGCGTTCGGCACGGCGGCGAAGGCGAAGCTCGATCTGCACGAGTTCGCGGCCGTCTGCCGTTTAAGCGGCGCGCATAGCAAGACGTTCGATCGGATCATCCCGTACCTTCTCGAAGGCGACGATAGCGGCCAGCAGTTCGCCATCCGCAACGCCGCGAAGGACATGCGGTCGTATGCGCAACTGGCGTCGGCGCAGTCGTCGACGGCCATCATCGCGGAAGCCGTGCGGCAGATTTACGTGCTGGCGACGAATCTCGGACATGGCGACAAATACGTGCCGCATATGTTCGATGCCGTCGCGCAGTTCAATGGCATGGCGCCGTCGCGCGAGCCAAAGGACGAACTCAGCTGATTGCGCAGCGCTTCCCTATAATCCGTCGCTTTGCTTCGCACTCGACGGAATCTCAATGGACGTATTGTGGAAGGGCATCGTCGGCGGGCTGGTCACTGCGTTGATCGTCACCGCTTCCAGGCGCGGCAACGTGCTGCCGGGCATCCTGCCGCTCGCGCCGACGTTCGCAATCATCGCGCTGCTGGCCGTCGGCGCGAAGGGTGAGCCGGGCGGCTTCAAGACCGCGTGCCTCTCCGGCGCGCGAACCATTCCCGCCTATCTCGTGTTTCTCGGCACGTGCTATGTGCTGATCCACTATGTCGATTACCGCGTCGCCATTCTCGGCGGACTGGCGGCGTGGCTGATCGCGGCGCTCGCGATCTTTCTGGCGCCGCGCTTCATGTAGTCACACTTTGCGCCGATGGCCGCGCGCAAGCCACATCGCACCGAGCACCGCGCCCGCGCCCAGCATCAGTCCGCGATGCGTCCCGAGCCAAAGCGACGGGCACGCATCCGACGCCTCGTCATCGAACCGCCCGTGCGTGCGATGCAACGCCGTCACCGGTTCCCACAAGTTGTCAGGACGGCCCGCGCCCGGAAGGCTTTCGTCCTGTTGCGCGTCGTAGCCGGTGCGGCCGAGATAGGCATCGAGCAGGCCGGGAAACAGATGGTTCGCCACAATGGCCTTCACCGACGACGACCCGACCCAAACCTCCCGCCGCCGATGCGTCGCCGCCCAGTAAATCGCGCGCGCCGCGACTTCCGGCTGGAATACCGGCGCAACCGGACGTGGCGCATAAGGCGTCGCGGTCTTCGCCCAGTCGAATTGCGGCGTGTTGATCGCGGGCATCTGCACCATCGTCACGTGAATGCGGCGCTTGTCGTGACGCAGTTCGCAACGCAACGAGTCGGTGAAGCCGCGTATCGCGTGCTTCGCGCCGCAATAGGCCGCCTGCAGCGGAATCGAGCGATACGCGAGCGCCGATCCCACTTGCACGATCACACCGCGATTGCGCGGCTTCATGCGTCGGAGCGCGGCCATCGAGCCCCATACATAGCCGAGATACGTGACTTCGGTGATGCGCGCGAAATCGCGTTCGGGCATGTCGGCGATCGCGGCGAGAGACGTGAGCATCGCGTTGTTGACCCAGACATCGATCGGGCCGAGCGTTGCTTCGATCTGCGATGCCGCCCGATCGACGGCATCGGCGTGACTCACGTCGAGCGCGATCGGCAACGCGCGCACGCCGTATGCGCGCACTTCGGCGGCGGTATCGGCGAGAGCGGCTTCGTCCCGGGCGATGAGCGCGATGTCCGCGCCGCGTCGCGCGAACTCGAGCGCCGCCGCACGTCCGACGCCCGCCGTCGCGCCGGTGATGACCACGATGCGAGGTTTCCTCATTGCGTACGATCGCTCCCGGTTGACTGTGCGAGCGTGACATGCAACCGTCGTGCCGCGCAAAGCGAAGTCCCGAAAACGCTCACCTTTAGGACGGTGCGAAGGCTTTGGCGGGGCGGGCGCAATGCGCAGGTCCCGAAAACGCTCACCTCAAGGGGTAAGATCGATGGTTCGCGGACCGACCGATGTTTCCCTCGATGAGCATCTTCGAAACGATTCGAACATGGGCAAGACGCATCAAGCGTGATGCGATGACGCTTTGGTTTGCGTATCGAAATCCGGCAACGCCGCTATTCGTCAAGCTGCTATGCGTGTTCGTGGTCGGTTATGCGCTGAGTCCTGTCGACCTGATTCCGGACTTCATACCGGTTCTGGGCTATCTCGACGATGCGCTGCTGCTGCCCGGCCTCATCTGGCTCGCGATCCGGCTACTGCCTGCGGGTATCGTTCAAGAGAGCCGGCTGCGCGCCGATGCGTGGATGGCCGAACGACGCGCGAAGCCGAAGAGCTACACGGGAGCCGCGGTCATCGTGATCGTCTGGCTGGCGGTGGCGTATGCGGCGTGGGCGTGGCTGGGACGCTGAAAAAAAGCCCGGCCGAAGCCGGGCCCAAACCGGACCGGGCGCGTTCCGAGTCACGCCCGACCGCGTGGATGCATCGCAGGAAGAAGCGGCGTTCATCACGACACGCTCGCCTCAACGCAAAGCAACGGCCTTGGCGGTATAGTGCGGCCTGAAAACTTATGCAACGCTTAAGCGCCCATGCAGCGGCACGCGAAACGAGGACGCGAAACGAGGACGCGAAACGTCGAACCCGATTCCGCGTTAAGCCGCGCTTAAGCAAGCGTCAAGGACAATCGGCGGCGACACGCAAGCCCTGGAGACGTGCATGCGCCTGCTTCTGGTAGAGGACGACGAGATGATCGCGGAGACCGTGCTGGCCGCGCTGCGTCGCGCGAGCTATACGGTGGACTGGGCGCAGGACGGCCGGGCCGCCGAGCTTTCGCTTGCGAACGGTGTGTACGATCTCGTGCTGCTCGATCTCACTTTGCCGAAGCGCGACGGCCTCGACGTGCTCGGCGTCTACCGCAAGAACGGCGGCGATGCGCCGGTGATGATTCTGACCGCGCGCGACGCCATCGACGATCGCATTCGCGGTCTCGATGCCGGCGCCGACGATTACCTGATGAAGCCCTTCGATCTCGATGAACTCGCCGCCCGCGTGCGCGCGCTGCTCAGACGTCGCACGGGCCACAAGCAACTCGTCTATGCGCATGGCGAACTGACGCTCGATCCCGCCGCGCACGAAGCCGCCAAGAACGGCGCGCCGCTCAACCTCGTGCCCCGCGAATTTGCGTTGCTGCAGGCGCTGATCGAAGAACCGTCGCGCGTTTTTCGCCGCCGCGAGCTCGAAGAGAAACTCTATGGCTGGGGCGAAGAAGTCGGCAGCAACGCCATCGAAGTCCATGTGCACAGCTTGCGGCGCAAGATCGGCGCGGATGAGATCGTGACGGTGCGCGGCGTCGGTTACCGGCTGAAGAGGATCGGATGAACTCCATCCGCCGCTGGCTGCTCGGCTGGCTCATTTGCGGGCTTGCGCTGGCGTGCCTCATTGCGGGCTACGGCATCTTCCGCGCGGCGCGGCTCGAAGCGGGCGAGCTTTTCGATTACGAATTGCGCACGGTCGCGCTCTCGCTGCCCGACAACATCACCGCCGCCGATGCCGCCGAGGGACGCACACACGAACTGCACGGCATCGCGGACGATCAGCTTGTCATCGACATCTGGGACAAGTCGGGGCGCCTCGTCTATCACTCACCGCACGAACCCGCGTTGCCGCGCTTCGGCGACGGCTTCCAGTCGGCGGAACGCGAAGGCTATCGCTGGCGCGCGTTCGGCGTCGCGCTGCCGGACCGCTATGTGCAGGTCGCGCAGCCGTACTTCGTTCGCGACGACATGGCCGTCATGCTCGCGCTGCGCATCATCTGGCCGCTTGCCTTGCTCATACCGGTGATCGTCGTGATCGTGCTCGTGGTGGTGGCGCGTGGGCTCGCGCCGGTCCGGTGGCTCTCTTCGTCGATCGCCGCGCGCTCACCGGAATCGCGCGAACCGGTAGCGGTCGCCACGCCGATGCCCGATGAACTTCGTCCGCTCGTCGATGAACTGAACGGCCTGCTCGCGCGGCTCAACGATGCATCGGAGGCGCAGCGCATCTTCGTCGCCGATGCGGCGCACGAACTCCGCACGCCGCTGACCGCGCTGAAGCTGCAGATTCAAGGCGCAATCGGCGATGGATCGCTGAAGGTCGACAGCACGACGCTTGCGAAGATCGATGGCCGGCTGAACCGGCTGATCCATCTTGCGCAGCAGTTGCTCAGCATGGCGCGGGAGGATGCGGCGCGCGAGGCGGCCATCGCGCCGATGAGCCTGCGCACGCTGTGCGAAACGCGCGTCGCGGATTTCTCGCTGATCGCAGAGGCCAAGTCGATCGACCTCGGCCTCGTGCTCGAAGAAGCGCGCGACGAGCACGATGCATTCACGATATGCGGCGACATGCACGCGCTTGCCGTGCTCGTGAACAATCTGCTCGACAACGCTATTCGTCATACGCCGCATGGCGGACGCGTCGATGTGACGTTGCGACGCGAGAACGACGGCATCGCGCTGACGGTGCTCGATACCGGGCCCGGCATTCCGGCGGATGAAATCGATCGTGCGTGCGACCGGTTCTATCGATGCGTGGGTACGCAAGGGCAGGGCAGCGGGCTGGGACTTGCGATCGCGCTGCGTGTGGCGCAACGGCATCACGCAGCGTTTACGGTGACGAATCGCGATGCGGGCGGGCTCGCGGTTTCGCTGCGTGGATTGCGCGCGGTGGAGATGGAAGCGCAAGAAGCGGGAAGTGCGGTTGCGGCTATGCGGTGATGATCGATGCCATGAAACTCATTGTTTATTGTTTCGCCATCCTTACGTTATCGACAAATCCCGCACGAGCCGACGATGCCGCGAGCGCGCCGGCATTGTCGGAAGCGAAGACGCTGAAAGAGCGCCTGGGCGACAAGGCCAGCGACGAACAGCGCGTCGACAACTGCAAGGTGCCGCCGGATCGCCGGGGCGCGAAGGCGCGGCCCGACGCGTGCGCCCGCTAACGCAAGCGTTACCGCTCGCTGGTCAGCGCGATCACGAGATCGAGAAAAGCCCTTGTTTTAGCGGGCGGATGATGCCGCGACGGATGAAACGCATAGAGCGGAAAGCGTTCGTCCGGCCAGTCGGGGAAGAGATCGACGAGCTTTCCTTCGGCCATCAGATGCTCGTGACCGAGCGCGAGTATCTGCGCGACACCATAGCCGGACAGACACGCGCTCAGCAGCGTGCCGGGATCGTTCAGCGTGAGATGTCCGCGCGTCTCCACGGTCAGCCGCTTCTTCTTGCGATGAAACTCCCACGCGAACGGCCGTCCCGTCTCGGGATCGCGGAACTCGATGCAGGTGTGGGCATCGGTGGCGAGCGCCTGCGGCGTCGCGGGCCGGCCGCATCGCGCGATGTAGGACGGCGCGGCGACGGTGTGCACGGGCGTGTCGAGCAGCTTGCGCGCGACGAGGCTCGAACTGCGCGGCTCACCGAAGCGAACGGCGAGATCGAAGCCATCGGCGATCATGTCCCCGAGCCGGTCGCGCGTGATGAGTTCGAGATCGAGTTCCGGATGCGTCTGCATGAACGCTTCGAGCTGCGGGCCGAGCACGAGCCGCGAGAAGATGGGATCGACGTTGACGCGCAAGCGCCCGCGCACGGCGGTCGTGCTGCTGGAGGCGGTGGCGGCGGCTTCTTCAATGCCGAGCAGATGCGGCATGACCTGGTCGTAGAAGCGCCGTCCGTCGTCGGTGAGGGAAACGGTGCGCGTGGTTCGATCGAAGAGGCGGATTTTGAGCTTCGCCTCCAGACGCGTGATCGCGCGGCTCACGCCGGGCGCGGACATGCCGAGCTTGTCCGCGGCGGCGGAGAAGGCGCCGGTATCGACGATTGCGGTGAAGATGGTCAGCGCGGGAAGGAGAGGCGTGGTGGGGGCGGGCATGCGCGCCTTGTCGTCATCGATGGGATGACAGCGATGGTAGCCGCGAACCCCGATGTGTTGCAGCGGCCGGTGCGGTCGACGTTCGTGCTACAGCAAATGAAAGTCCGCTTCGGGAACGACGACCGCCACGGGAAACGGAACTTCGGTTCCCTCGGTTCGTACTGCGCCGCTTCCATCGAGGCCGACCACCCAGCCATCTTCCGTGCCGAACACCTGATCGCTCGAGATTATCGCGGCCCAGCCTGCGAGTTCAGCCAGCGACGACACTCTCAGTCCGGTTCTTTGCCCGCTCTGAAACTGAAGCACGACCAGGCCTTCGTTCTTCGACTGATTCCAGGCAATCTCACTCCTGACAAGTCTGACGGGCATGACGCGTCTCCCTGAGTTGAGCGCTGAAACACGAATTGCCGGCTATTTGCGGGACCGGCTGGATCATGAGTCGATATTAGTTCCTCGTCGAATATCGTCAATGCGAAGTTGATTCGATAACGGAGCGAGTGCATTGGGGATAGGCGCGTGACCTAAAAAAAACGGGCCCCGAAGGGCCCGTTCCTCGTGACGCCCGGTTATCGGCGCGCGTCACGCATGCGCCTTCGCTCCGCGGCTATCCGCCATCGAATTCGCGCGCATCCGCTCGTACTCCTGCTCGGTCATCGGCACTGCATCCTTCTTGCCGAGATCTTCCAGACGCACGCGATACGTTTCGCGCGCAGACCAGGCCGCAATCGCCGCGATGATGGTCACGCTGAAAGCCAGCGCCCCGATCGTCAGCGGAATATTCGTCGATCCCGGCGGCGCGACGGTGGCGAACAGCGCCGGCAGCAGAGCCGTGATCGTCGTGCCGATGTTCTGCGCAATCGCCATCGCCGAAACACGCGAGCGCGTCGGGAACAGCTCAGGGAAAAAGCTCGGGAAAATCGCGTTGTATCCCTGGTAGACCACGCCCCACATCAGCAGCGACATCACGATCGCGAGCGGCACGTTGCGAATGCTGATCGCGTAGAGATAGGCGAACGAGAGCAGACCCGCGAGCAGCGAACCGGTGATCATCGGAATGCGGCGTCCGATGCGATCGGACAGATTGCCGACAAACGGAATCACCAGCACCGCCAGAATGTTGCCGACGACCGGAATCCACAGATACACGCTCTTGTGAAAGCCGATGCCATACGAAGCCTGCACCGCATACGCCGCCCCGAAGATCGTCGCGACGACCGGAATCACGTTCATCAGCGCCATGCAGACCACGCGGATCATGTCCGGCGTGCTGTTGGCGAACGCTTCCTTGATCGGCGATTTCGGCAGTTCGCCCTGCGCGCCTTCGGCGGTGAACGCCGGCGTCTCATGCACTTCGCGACGGATGATGTAGCCCGCGACCAGCACGAACGCCGACAGCAGGAACGGCACGCGCCAGCCCCACGAATTGAACATGTCCTCGGGCATGAACGCCGCGAGCGGCAGGAACACGGCGGCGGCCAGAATCTGGCCGGCCTGCACGCCCTGCAGCGTGAAGCTGGCGTAATAGCCACGCCGGCCGGACGGTGCATGTTCGAGAATCATCGAGCTGGCGCCCGAGATTTCCCCCGCTACCGCGAAGCCCTGAATCAGACGCAGCACGACGAGCATCGCGGGCGCGGCCATGCCGATTTGATGGTACGTCGGCAGAAGACCGACCGCCATCGTCGAGAAGCCCATCAGGAACATGCAGATCAGCAGGACGTTCTTGCGGCCGTGCGTATCGCCGAGATGGCCGAGCACGAACGCGCCGATAGGACGCGCCACATAACCGACGCCATACGTGGCGAGCGACGCGACGATCGCCACCTTCGGATTGCCCGACGGGAAGAACAACTGTGGAAAGATCAGCGCGGCCGCCTGCGCGTAAATGAAGAAGTCGTAATACTCCAGCGCCGAGCCGATCCAGCCGCTCGCCGTTGCTTTCTTCGCCTGGCGGCCGCCGTGCGCTTCTTCCTTGAGGCTAGCCATGTGTGTCTCCGAACAATGGGTTTATCGATTGAACTCGCGTGCCGCCTGTCGTTCTTCTGATTCGTCGTCCCGCCGATGCATGACGCATGACAGCGGTGGCGAGCGCGTGGCTCCGGGTGATTGGAGAATAGGGGCGCGGACCTTTGGCGGCAACGATTTGTGATAGATTATGCGCGATTATCGCACGCGCGTGTCCGATAATCGACCGCTTTGGGGGTTAGCACTAGCAAATGCAAGGTTTGACGATGAACAAGCCCGCACTCGACAAGCGCGACTGGATCGCCGGGCTGGAAAAGGGCCTCGCGATCCTCGAAGCGTTCGACGATCAGCACGCGCGCATGACGCCGACGCAGGCGGCGGCGCGTACCGGCATGACGCGCACGGCGGCGCGTCGGTATTTGTTGACGCTCGCGCATCTCGGTTATGTGCAGACCGACGGCAAGCTCTTTAATCTGACGCCGCGCGTGCTGCGCGTCGGCTGGTCGTACTTCGATTCGGCGCGGCTGCCGCGCATCGTGCAGCCGTATCTCCAGCAACTGAGCGCCACGATTCACGAATCCGTCTATGTGAGCGTGCTGGATGACTGGGACCTCGTGATCATCGCGCGTAACGGCTCCACGCGTGTGATGACCACCGGGTTCGTGCTTGGCGCACGGGTGCCGGCTGCGCTGATGTCCGGCGGGCTCGTGATGCTCGCCTACAAGCCGGATGAAGATGCGGTCCGCCAGTGGCTCGATGCGACCGAGTTCAAGCCGTTCACGCCGCTGACGCTGACCAACAAGGAGAAGCTGTACGAGAAGATCCGCCAGGCGCGCGCAGATGGCTTCGTCGCGATCGAGCAGCAGTTGCAGGTAGGCGTGCGCGGCGTCGCGGTGCCGATCAAGAATCGGCATGGGCAAGTGGTCGCGGCGTTATCGGTGAACATGCCGATCGGAAAGGAAACGCACGAGGCGGCGCTTGCCCGCGTGCTGCAGCCCTTGCAGGAGACGGCGCTTGCGATGTTGAACGTGATATGAGGCGGACGGCGCGACGGTGAGGACTTTCGGGAGCGAGGCGAGGTGAGCGTTTTCGGGAGGCCGCCGTTCGGCGCTAACATGTATCGCAACTGCGATGCATCCGGAGGTAAGTATGAAAACGGCCACTATTCCTGCGCTGCGAGTCGAGCCGGAACTGCGTAAGGCTCTCGAGGACGTGCTGAACGAAGGGGAATCGCTGTCTTCATTCATGGAATCGGCGTTGCGCGCGAGTCTTGCACGGCGGCGCCTTCAGCGGGAATTCATTGCGCGGGGGCTGGCAGCGCGTCTTGAAGCGAGACGAACCGGCGAGTACTTCGATGCAGAGGACGTACACGCCGAACTCGAAACCATGCTGAAAGCGGCAAAGGCAAGACAGGCAGGTCATTGAGCTACGCAGTCCGATACACGCGAGGCGCACGCGATGACTTATTGCACCTATATCAGTTCCAGCTCGAACGGGACATCGACGTTGCCGAGCGCGCCCTCGAGGCGATTCGCGAAGGGACACGTGTGCTGAAATCGTTTCCCTTCACGTGCCGAAAGGCCGATGAGCAGGATCCTTTCCTGCGCGAGTTGCTGGTCTCGTTCGGCTCGTCAGGGTACGTCGTGCTGTTCGAAGTGGAAGACGACACCACGGTGAGCATTCTCGCCAGTCGACCTCAGATCGAAGAGGACTATCACTGAATATCACGCTACAACGGCAGTCGAGTTGGAATTGATTAGTCTCCCGAACTACCGCCAGCACGACAAGAAACGGACCGGCGCACGAGGCAGCCGGTCCGGTCACATCCTTCAGTGACAGGGCTGTCGGAAAGTGACGCTGTTACCCATGCAGCGACCATGCCAGCGAAACGCAAACGGCCAGACGAGCGCCGGCGCGGTCGATAGTCGGCGCAATGCCGACGCGAGGCGCCTATCTGTTCGCTCGGCCGATACAACCGCCATCACCCCGCGATCTTCACCGCAAGCTCCGCCACATGCTTGCCCTGATACCGCGCGATCTCCAGTTCGTTGTGCGTCGGCTGCCGCTTGCCGTCCGGACCGACGATCGTCGTCGCGCCGTAGGGCGTGCCGCCGGTGATCTCTTCCATGTTCGTGAGCGCCGGACACGCATACGGCACGCCGACGACCACCATCCCGTGATGCAGCAGCGTCGTATGAAACGACGTGATCGTGGTTTCCTGGCCACCGTGCTGCGATGCCGTCGACGTGAACACGCTGCCGATCTTGCCGATCAGCGCGCCTTTCACCCATAGCCCGCCAGTCTGATCGAGGAAGGTTCGCATCTGGCCCGCCATGTTGCCGAAGCGCGTCGGCGTGCCGAAGACGATGGCGTCGTAATCGGCGAGTTCGTCGATGCTCGCAACCTGCGCCTGCTGATCCAGCTTCACGCCGATGACCGCGGCCTGATCGGCGGCGATCGTTTCGGGCACGCGCTTCACCGTCACCTCGACGCCCGCCACGCCGCTTGCTCCTTCGGCGACGGCTTGCGCCATCGTCTCGACGTGGCCATACATCGAGTAGTAGAGAACCAGAACTTTCGCCATGAGATGTCCTTGTAGGTCGAACGATGCCGGGATCGGGCGGGAGCGCACACGATAGCATCGGTTCGGCAGTCGCGCAGACCGCGCCCCATGCGATTCTTTGCGTCATCGCCGATACGCGTCTACGCTCCGATGAGACGCACGACAACCGCACGCGCGATGCCCGACGATCCATCCATCCATAGCAGCGCCCGACATGCCGTTGCCGGCTTTCATGCGCTCGCCGGCATTCTGCGCGATGCATTCGGCGCGCTCGGCCGCGAGCTCGTCGCGATCAGGCCGTCGTCGTCACGCGCGCGCTTCGGGACTCAGGCGATGCTGTCGGTCGCGCTTGCCGTCGCACTGGCGCATGTGTTCGATCTGACGCACGTCTGGTGGGCCGCGATCAGCGGATTCGCGGTGATGCATTCGAAGTTCTCGGCGTGCGCGCAACGCGGCGCGCATCGCGTGCTCGGGACGGTCGCGGGCGCGCTGCTCGGCGCGACGGCGGGGCCGCTCATCGGCGACATGCCGTGGCTCTTCGTGCCCTTGCTCGGCGCGATTGCGGGCGTTTCGGTGTATCGGGCGCTCGTGTCCGATGCGGGCTATGCGTGGGTGCTCGGCGCGGTCACATCGCTGATGGTGACGTTCGAGGCGCACCGGCTCGCGTCGGCATCGGCGACCGCATCGTTCGCGCTGCTGCGCGTGGCCGAAGTGATCGTCGGGACACTCGCGTGCGTGGCCGTCTCCGCGCTTTTTCACGCGGGCGTGCAGCACTATCGCAAGTCACGCGGCGTCACGCCGATGCCCGGTGCGCTGGCCGCATCGGCGGTGGATCGCGTGGACGGGGCAAGCGTCAGGACTGCGGCCGCGGCATCCGCAGAGGCGCGGCATAAGCGCATCGCGTGGCACGCGGCGTGGTCCGTCATGATCCTTTCTGCGATGGCCTACGCGTGGAACCTGCCGGGCTTCCCTCAGGCGATGGTGACGGCCATCGCCGTGTTGATTCTTCCGGCATCCGCGCTCGGTCAGCCGACGCACAGGCCGATCGCCGCGCGCATGGTCCAGCGCTTCGCCGGCTGCCTGCTCGCGGGCGCGGTCAGTCTCGCGGTCCTGCCGCTGATCGGCGACAACGCCCTCGCGTGCATGGTCGCGCTATGCGCGGGCGTGTGGATCGGCTGTCACGTGCAGACGGGCTCGCAAGGTGCGAGCTATGTCGGACGGCAGTTCACCATCGCGTTCATCATGGTGTTCGTGCAGGACCGCGACTGGTCATCCGACCCGATGCCCGCGCTGATGCGGCTTGCGGGCATCGTCGGCGGAATCGCGGTGCTGGCTGCGGTGATGGCGACCGGAACCGCGATAACCCGCCGGCGCGCGGCGCGCCGGACGTTGCAATAGGTCAGGCCTCTTCCGCCCAGGCGAGATTTTCCCGCGCCATGAGCGCCGACGAAGCCGCCGGCCCGAATGTGCCGGCTGTGTAACCACGCGGCTTGTCGCCCAGTTCCTTCCAGCCGTTCAGAATCGGCTCGACCCACGCCCACGCCGCTTCGAGTTCGTCGCGGCGCATGAAATGCGTGAGACGCCCGCGAATGACATCGATCAGCAGGCGCTCGTACGCTTCGGCGCGGCGCTGCGTCATCGCCTGCTGCAAGTCGAGGTTGAGGTTCACGGGCAGCATCTGCATGCCGCTGCCGGGTTCCTTCGCGAGCATCTGCAGCTGGATGGACTCTTCCGGCTGCAGCGTGATGATGAGACGGTTGCCATAGTTGCGCGGCCCGCTCGGGATGATCGAGAACGGCAGGTCCGCGAAGTCGATCACGATTTCCGACTTGCGCGTCTGCATGCGCTTGCCGGTGCGCAGGAAGAACGGCACGTTGGCCCAGCGCCAGTTGTTGATATGCGCGCGTAACGCGACGAAGGTCTCGGCCCGGCTGTCGGCGGGCACGTTGTCTTCCTGCAGATAGCCCTTCACCGGCTCGCCGCCGACCGCGCCGGCCGCGTACTGGCCGCGCACGGTATCGCGTGCGATGTCCGATACGGTCATCGGGCGCAGCGACTTCAGCACTTTCAGCTTTTCGTCGCGCACCGCGTCCGGGTCGAGCGAGACCGGCGGCTCCATCGCCACGATGCACAGCAGTTGCAGCAAGTGGTTCTGCACCATGTCGCGCAGCGCGCCGGTGTGATCGTAGAAGCCCGCGCGGCTGCCGACGCCCACCGTCTCCGACACCGTGATCTGCACGCTCTTGATGTACGGGGCCTGCCACAGCGGTCCGAAGATGGCGTTGCCGAAGCGCAGCACCATCAGGTTCTGCACCGTTTCCTTGCCGAGATAGTGGTCGATGCGATAAATCTGCTCTTCCCTGAAGCGCTTGCCGACCGCATCGTTGATGGCGCGCGCCGAGGCCAGATCGTGACCGAGCGGCTTCTCCAGCACGACGCGCGCATGATCGTCGACGATACCCGCCGCCGCGAGGTTGTCGCAGATGGTCGTGAAAAGCTCCGGCGAAGTAGACAGGTAGAACACGCGCTGCGCGCCGTCACGCGAGGCTTCCGCGAGCCTGCGGAAGTCCTCGGCGTTCTCGACATCGACGCGGACGTAGTCGAATAGCGCGAGAAACTTGTCCCACGACTGGGCATCGAAAGCCTTCTCGTCGATGAACGGACGCGACTGCTTTTCCATGAAGTTCTTCAGATAATCTTCGCGCGTCCAGTCCTTGCGGCCGATGGCGAGAATGCGCGTATCGGCGGGCAGGTTGCAGTGCGTGTGCGCCATGTAAAGCGCGGGCAGCAGCTTGCGTGCGGCCAGGTCTCCGCCGCCGCCGAAGATGATCATGTCGAGCGGGCGTTCGTTCGAAGGAGAAGTCGAATTCGTCATGGTGCGTGAGCCGTTGAGGTTCGAAGAGGCGGTTGCAACGAGCGGAAAATGGAACCCGCTGCAACGCTTAAGAGAGCTATGTTGCATGGTTTGCCGCCATTTTGCACGGCCCGCGGCCTAACGCCCGTTCGATTAGCGCAAAGATTCACGAAGCAACGCGCCGCTGCGTCTGTTTAGCGCGCTTTAGCGCAACGATTCATCCGCGCGCAGCGTCGCGACCGCGAGATCGAGGAACGCACGCACCTTCTGCGTGACGTGGCGTCCTTCGCGATGCACGAGATGAATCGGCAGCGGCGGCGGCTGATACTCGGGCAGCACCACGACGAGCCGTCCTTCGCTCAACTGCTGCGCGATCTGATACGACAGCAGTCGCGCGATGCCGAAGTCCGCGAGCGCGGCGTCGATGGCGGAATCGTTCGTCGTGGTCATGAAGCGCGGGTGGGTACGCACGAGAATCTGGCGATCGCCGTCGTGAAGCCGCCATTCGGGCGGCGTCGACGATCCGGTTGATGCGATGATCGTATGCCGTTCGAGATCATCCGGATGCGTCGGCGTGCCGTGGTGCGCGAGATAGCCGGGCGAGGCGCACAGCACGCGTCGCACGCGCCCGACCGGAATCGCCTGCAACGACGAGTCGGGCAGTTGCGCGATTCGCACAGCCACGTCGATGCCCTCGTCGACCAGATTCACCACGCGGTCGATGAACCAGCAATTCGCATCGGCTTCGGGATAGCGCGAGAGATAGTCGAGCACGATCGGCGTCACGTGCAGCCTGCCGAACAGCACGGGCGCGGTCAGCGAGAGCACGCCGCGCGGCGCCGCGTGCGTGCCGCGCGCGGCGAGTTCGGCGCCGTCCACTTCGCCGAGAATGCGCCGGCAGTCTTCGAAGAAGCCGTTGCCGGCATCGGTGAGACGGACGACGCGCGTCGTGCGCGTCAAGAGCCGCACGCCGAGCCGTTCCTCCAGCTCGGTGACGACGCGGCTCACGACCGAAGGCGATACATCGAGCTTGCGGGCGGCGGACGCGAAGCCGCCGGTTTCGACCACCGTGACGAAGGTCGACATTGCCTGAAAGCGGTCCATGTCGGATGCGGAAAGCGGGCGAATGAGTTGCCGTGCATTCTCGGGCATGCGGGCATCCGTCGCAATCGCGGACCGTGTTTCAGAGATCGAGTTCGAGTGCGTCGTTGGTGTCGGCGGCGGGAATCGCGCAGCAGATCAGCGCTTCGTTGCCGGCAGCATGGAACTCGGGCGCTTTCCCGTAACTCACTGCGCCCTTGACGATGCGCGTCCTGCATGTGCCGCACGTGCCGCCACGACAGTCCGATTCCGCCTCGACGCCCGATGCTTCCGCGAGTTCGAGCAGGCTGCCGCTTTCGGGCTTCCATTCGGCCGCGCGGTTCGACTTCGTGAAGCGCACCGCGACGGCTTGCGTTGCGGGCGGACGAGTCGGCCGTTGCCCGACATCGCGGTTCAGCGACGCCGGACCGAACGCTTCGGCGTGAATGCGTGCATCGGCCACGTTCAGCGCGCGCAGGCCGTCGTAGAGGGACTGCATGAACGCGCCCGGCCCGCACAGATAGAAGTCGTAGTCGTCGAAGGGCAGACGGCCCTTCAGCAGATCGATATCGATGCGCCCCGACACGTCGTAATCGCGCGCCGAGTCCGCGCCTTGCGTGTCGCTCAACACGCGGATCACGTGCACCGCGCCGCCCGCGCTTTGTGAGAGCGCGTCGATTTCGGCGGCGAACGCGCGGCTCGCGAGCGTGCGCGCCGATGCGATGAGCCATGTCGGACGGACGCGCCGCGTGCGCAGTCCCTCGTAGACGATGTGGCGCAGCATCGCGAGCATCGGCGTGATGCCGACGCCGGCCGCCAGCAGCACCGCCGGGCGCGCTTCGAACGGATCGATCGTGAAGCTGCCCGCAGGCGCGCGCGCCTCGATGATGTCGCCGACCTTCAGCGTATCGTGCAGATGCGCCGACACGCGGCCTTCACGCTTCACGCTGATCCGCACGACGCCATCGCCCGGCGCGACCGACAGCGTGTAGGTTCGCACCACCGGCTTCGCGATGCCCGGCAGCGTGACGCGCACCGGAAGATGCTGGCCGGCCGCGTGGGGCACGATGCCCGCGCCGTCGGCGGGTTCGAGCCAGAACGAGCGGATCACATCGCTTTCATCGACGATCCGGCTCACGCGGTACGGCCGCCACGCATCCGCGAGCGCCGCCGCCTTCGAGCGTTGCGCCGCCTGGTTCCAGTCGCCGGTCATGAGCGAGTTGGGCGACCAGCCTCCGTCGCGAAAGCTCCAGCGCAGCGGCAGCGCATCCTCGCGCAGCACGACACGGCGCGGCGTGAAGCGCCACAGGCGTTCCGCGCCCTGGAACGCGGCGGTTTCCGGCGACTCGGTCAGCACTTCAGCGTCGCCCGTGAGCTGCAGCACGTCGCCCGTCGCGAAGTCCGCGAACACGAGGCCCGCCTTGCCGTTCACCGCAATGTTGCCGAGCGTGTTGAAGAAGAGGTTGCCCGCGAAGTCGGGAATGGTGAGCGCGCCGTCATCGGATACGCGCACGAAGCCCGCCTTTCCTCCGCGATGCGACACATCCACCTGACGATGCCCGTCCTCGCGATCGAAGTACGAGGCGACGAAGAACGTATCGGCGCGCTCGATCATCGACCGCACGCGAGGCGAAGTTGCGTCGAGCGCGATGGGCTGCGCACGCAGCGGCTCGTCGCGCACGAAAACAAAGTCGCGCAGTTGAATGTACTGCGGGCAATTGCCGAAACTGTGTTCGACGCTCAACTCAAAGGCATCGCCGCGACGATGGACCACGCCATTGACGCGATTACGGCGGCGCGTATGCAGCTCGATGCCGAGCATGCCGATCGACGCGCCATCGCGCAGACCGGCATCGGCGGGATCGAGCGGGTCGCGGGTATGCGCGACGGAGAGCGTCGTTGCATCCGGCGTGCGCAGAAAGCCGGGGCGGCCGGTCAGGAATGTGGCCCAGGCGTCGCCGTGGTCATCGACCGTACCGGCGACGATGAACGGCAACTGCGCGAAGAACTGCCGGTGCTGCTCCGGCATGTAGTCGCGCACGACGCGCTGGCCGAGCGCGCGCATGCGGTCGTAAGCGCCCGCGGCTCTTTGCAGCGCGATTTCGCCGCGATGCCAGGGCGTCGCCGTGATCGTTGACGGTGCGGACATGATGGTGAGCTCCGGGCGCGGTTTCAGGCGGACAGTCCGGCGGCCGTTTTCTGGAACGGCACGAAGCCGGGCAACGCTTCGATGCGCCGCAGCCACGCGTTCACATTGCGATAGGACGACAGATCGACGTTGCCTTCCGGCGCGCTCGAGATGTAGCTGTAGAGCGCCACGTCCGCGATCGTCGGATGCGCGCCGCCGGTGTCCGCAATCCACTCGCGGTCCTGCAATTCGCTGTCGATGACCTTGAGCACCGCATGGGCGCGGGCGATCACTTCGTTCGCGTCGAACTTGCTGCCGAACACGGTGATCAGGCGCGCCGCAGCGGGGCCGAACGCAATCTGTCCGGCCGCGACCGACAGCCAGCGCTGCACGGCGGCGGCGCCTTCGGGCGTCTCGGGGAGCCATTGCGTCGCGCCGGCGCGCTTCGCGAGATAGACGAGGATCGCGTTCGAATCGGCGATGGAGCGATCGCCGTCGACCAGCACCGGCACCTGGCCGAAGCGGTTGATGCGCAGGAACTCGGGCGACTTGTGCGCGCCCGCGGCGAGGTCGACCGGTTCCTCGTCATGCTCGATGTTGAGCAGATGCAGGAAGAGGCGCGCGCGATGCGAATGCCCCGACAGCGGATGGTGATAGAGCTTCATGGCAATTCCCCGGATACGGCCGGGAGACGTCCCGGCCTCTGAGAATCAGTATCGGTTCTTGCCGTTAGAAGGTGAATGCCAGCGAAATTCAAATGACTGTTCTCGTTGCGAGAACAGTGCGGCGCGTTCAGTCACCGCGTGGCGGCACGTTCGCTTTGCTGCCCGCGAGCGGCGATCCGTATCCGCCGCTATTGGCGTTGTTCGGCAGGCCGTTGGACAACTGCGCGCGCGGATCGGACGGATTGAGATTCAGCTCGCCGGCTTGCGCGTTGCCGTGGGTCGGGTATTCGCTGCCGAGCGGGGCGTTGGGCATGAGACGCGTGCTGTTGTGCGGCGCGTTCATGTCCGTTTCCGGACTCGGATGCAACTGCGCATGAACCGGCGAGGCGGCTGCCAGTAATGCGCCGCATAGATAGGCCATTGCTCGCATGATCGACTCCTTCGATGGCTACTTCTTGTGCTTCTTCAGCTTCGCCTTGCGCGCCGGACGTTCATCGATGATCCGCACGCGATGCTTGTCCTTCATCTTCTTCCACTTCCTGCACTCTTCCTTCGTGCGCAGGCAGCCGATGCAAAAGCCGGTCTTTTCATCGAACTTGCAGATGCTGATGCACGGTGAATCGACGCCCATGTTTTTTCTTGCCTCGGCTTTGAACGAACGGGATGACTGTCCCACGCGGATGCGCGCGCATCCAACTGATTGTCTCGATGGCCGCGATAGACGCCGCTCGCTCCGGAGAAAGCTGACCGGCACGTGCCTTGCTTCCACGCATGACTACCTCGAAGAGCGCAATCTCCATGCCCCAGCTTCCCGGTCCGCGCCGGCCACCTGCCAAAGTCCTGCCGCCCGATGCGCCGGGCCTGCGCGCGCTGGCGTCGCTGGTGACGGGCGTGGTCGTCATTTGCGCGCTGTACTTCGGGCGCGCGGTGATGATTCCGATCATCCTCGCCATCCTGTTGAGCTTCCTGCTCGCGCCGTTCGTCGATTTCCTGCGACGCCTGCGCTTCGGCCAGGTGCCGTCCGTGATCGTCGCGGTCGTGGTCGCGCTCTCCGTGCTGACGGCGGTGGGCGCGCTGATCGGTGCGCAGGTCGCGCAGCTTGCAGGCGATCTGCCCAAGTATCAGGTGGCCGTCGAGCGCAAGGTCGACAACATCCAGCGTCTCACCGTGGGCCGCGCCGATGAGTTCCTCGGGCGCGCGTCGCGGGCGCTCAAGCGGCTGTCGCCCGCGCGCGAGCAGGAGGCGCGCACCGCCGAGAACAATCCCGCCGCGTCGCCCATCGACCAGCCGATGCCCGTCGAGGTCCACGAGCCGACGCCGACGCCGCTCGAGCTTGCGCAGCGTTTCCTGTCGCCGGTGATCAGTCCGCTTGAAACGACGGGCATCGTGCTCGTGGTCGCGGTGTTCATCCTGTTGCAGCGGGAGGATTTGCGCGACCGCCTGATTCGCCTGTTCGGCTCCCGCGACCTGCATCGCGCGACTACCGCGATGGACGAAGCCGCGCGCCGCCTTTCGCGCTATTTCCTCGCGCAACTGGGCATTAACGTGGGCGTGGGGACCGTCATTTCGATCGGGCTCGCGGTCATCGGCGTGCCGGGCGCGCTGCTCTTCGGCGTGATGACGACGCTGCTGCGCTTCGTGCCGTACGTCGGGACGTGGATCGCGGCGATCGTGGCGGTGGTGTTCGCGGCGGCCGTCGGCCCCGGATGGACGATGCTGATATGGACCGTCGTGCTCTTCGCCATCACCGACATCACGGCGGGGCAGATCGTCGAGCCGCTGCTGTACGGGCACAGCACCGGGCTGTCGCCGTTCGCGGTGATCGTCGCGGCGATTTTCTGGAGCTGGATCTGGGGGCCGATCGGCCTCGTGCTGTCGACGCCGCTGACGCTTTGCCTCGTGATTCTCGGGCGACATGTGGATCGCCTCGAATTTCTCGACGTGCTGTTCGGCGATCGACCCGCGCTCACGCCCGCCGAGAACTTCTATCAGCGCCTGCTGGCGAACGATCCCGACGAGGCGCTCGTTCAGGCGGAATCGCTGCTGAAGGAGCGGTCGCTGATCGCCTATTACGATGAAGTCGCGCTCGAGGGCTTGCGCCTCGCGCACAACGACGTGCAGCGCGGCGTGGTGACGGCGGATCAGTTGAAGCGCATCAACGAATCGGCGCTCGACATCATCGAGGGGCTGGAGGACACGGAGGATATCGCGCCGCCTGCGCCGCGCAAGGAAGAGCCGCCCGCGAGCCCGCTGTTGTCGGACGAGGCCGCCAAGATCACGTCGGAAACGCCGCCCGAGCGCTTCGATGCCGAAGCGGAAGGGCATACGGCGTCGGTGCTGTGCATCGCGGGAAGAAGCGAGCTCGACGATCTCGCCGCGACCATCGCCGTGCAGCTTTTTCGCAAGCACGGGCTGGGCGCCGATCTGGCGGGTTACGAGGGATTCTCGCGCGGACGCTTCGGCGAAGTCGACTTGTCGGGCGTGACGATCATTTGCGTCGTGTCGTTCGACGCCGCCGAGTCGCCGCCGTATCTGCGCAACCTGCTGCGCCGGCTGCATCAGCGGGCGCCGTCGGCGGAGCTGATCGTCGGGCTGGTGTTTCCGGAGAGTCCGCTGCAAGGCGAGGTGCTGGTACGCACGAGTTCGGCGGCGGTGTCGTTCAAGGAACTGGTCGATGCGTGCGTGGCCGCCGCGCGTCGGCAGTCCACGGACGCGGTATCGTGGTCGGCGGCGGCCGCGTTGCCCGCCGATGCCGCGCAGAGCGACGTGCGGGCGGATGTCGCGGCGTTGCGCAATGCGTGAGCGGCGCGCCGGACAACGCGCAGGAGAGAGCGCCGTTTAGCCGTGCGGTTTCATGGCCGGACTGACGCAGTAGCGAGAGCGGAAGCGCGGCGAACCCGGCTGATCCCGCCAGGAGCGTCGGAGTGTTCTCAACGATTTCCGTCGAAGAGATCGTTGAGCATGGTATCGAAGGCGGCCTGCGCGTCTTCGAGTTCCTGCAGCGCGGCGTCGAAGGTCTGCAGCGCCATCTGCGACGGGCGGCCGTCGCCTTCGGGCGGGAACTGCTTCTGCAAGCCGAGGAACGCGGTCTGCACCTGCTTCGTCGCATTGACGATACGTTCCATCGCTTGCGCTTCTTCCACGCGATTGTTTTCAGCGGTCATCGGGCGCTCCTCGTTGGCAAATGCTCCGATAGTACCAAGCGCCGCGCCGTTGCACGCTACGCCGTCGCCGGATCGCGCGCCGGCTCGACGGTGAAAAGCCGCACCGCTTCGTCCAGCACGACCGCGCGTTCGGCCAGCCGCTTGGCCGTGGCCGCCGCCTGCTCGACGAGCGCGGCGTTCTGCTGCGTCGAATCGTCCAGATGCGCGACCGCCTGATTCACCTGCGCGATGCCGTCGGCCTGTTCGCCGCTCGCCTTCGCCACTTCCATGATGATCGCCGATACGCGGTGCACCGCCTCGTCGATCGCACGCATCTGGCTCGTCGTGCGCGACACGAGGCTCGTGCCTTCCGCGATCTGCGCGACGCTCGTAGCGACCACGCTCTCGATTTCCTTCGCCGATGCCGCGCACCGCTGCGCCAGCCCGCGCACTTCGGTCGCGACGACCGCGAACGAGCGGCCCGCCTCGCCCGCGCGCGCCGCTTCCACGGCCGCGTTGAGCGCGAGGATGTTGGTCTGGAAAGCGATGCCGTCGATCACGTCGGTGATGTCCGCGATACGGCGTGACGCCGCCGTGATCCGCTCCATCGTCTGCTCGACCTGGCTCGCGATGCGGCCGCCGTCGTCGGCAGCGGCCTGCGCTTCCCTGACGAGTTCGAGCGCGCGCACGGTGGCGTCGGCGTTGCCCTGAACGGTCGTGGTGAGCTGGTCCATCGTCGCGGCTGTCTGTTCGAGCGATGCCGCCTGAAGCTCGGTGCGGCGCGAGAGATCCGTGTTGCCGCTGGAGATTTCGCGGGCGGCGTCGAGCATCCCGCCGATCTGGCCGCGCACGTCAAACACGATCGCCGCGAGATTCGCCTTGAGCTGGCCGAGCGCGCGCTGCACTTCGCCGAGATCGTCGTGGCGTGCGTCGGGCATGTCGACGGTGAGATCACCGGCGGCCATGCGTGCAGCGAAGCCGGACATCGTGCGCACGGGGGTATCGAGCTGACGCGACAGCGCGAGCCATCCCGCGATGCTCACCGCCGCGCCCGCGCCGAACGCGAACCAGAACGGCATCGGCGGCGCGCCTCGCCAGGCGGATAGCGCCACGACCAGCGTGACGGCGGGCATCGCGGCGAAGCCCATGGCGACGCGTGCGCTGACCGGCATGCGGGCGATGGCGGCGAGCTTGCCCGCGATGCCGCGCCGCACGAGCGCGCCGCGGACGAGACGATGCTGCGAGTTGCCGCTGCGCATGGTCGCGTAGAGGGCTTCGGCTTCGTCGATTTCGGCGCGGCTCGGCTTGACGCGCACGCTCAGATAGCCGACGGCCTTGCCGTGCTCCATCACGGGCGTGACGTTGGCGCGCACCCAGTAGTGATCGCCGTTCTTGCGGCGGTTCTTGACGAGCGCGGTCCAGGCGCGGCCGGCGCGGATGGTCGACCAGAGATCGGCGAATGCTTCGCGCGGCATGTCCGGATGGCGGATCGTGTTGTGCGGCTGGCCGATGAGTTCGTCGCGCGAAAAGCCCGAGACCGAGACGAAGGCCGGATTGCAGTATTGGATGTTGCCCGACAGATCGGTGGCGGAGACGAGCATCTCCGAGGCGGGGTAATCGAACTCGTGCTGGGTGACGGGCTGGTTGTTACGCATGATGTCCTTTCGCTTTTTGTTTCTTGCGCCGCTTGAGGGCGCGCTTTCGCTTTCAAGGACTTAACGGCAGATTCCCCTACGAGCTTTAGGGGCATGCGGCGGAACGACTCGGGGAACGTTGCCGTTCAGCGGTGGGTTTCGACGAATAGCAGTCAGCCGGCGATGGGTTACAGCGCCCTCCGTCCGCGATGTGCCTTCCAAGTTCGGGAGAATCGCGCTGCTACGATGTTCTTTTGCGCATTCTCGTTTCGTCTTTCATCAAACGTTGCTAGCATCGGACGGGTTTTCCGAACGATCGTGCTCGTCCGCATCATATTTATGCGACCCGCAAAAGCCTCTCTTCGACAAGACGTGGAGACTGCCGGACGTCGAAAAGTCATCAATGCAATAAGCAACGAGGGACAACATGAAAATAGCTGCACTTGCTGCCTTTACATTGCGTTCATCAGTATTGGTGCGCCGGCCCTGGCGAAAGACACCGTGCCCGTGACGGTCGACAACTTCGTTCGCGCGGAGACCGACATGTACTTCAACAACTCCGTGCAGGGAGGCGGTTTCGGCGGCTGGCACCACGTTCGCGAACTGTTGCCGATCGATCGTCAGAGCGTGATCCGAGGCAACCGGGATACGCTGTACTCCACGCGCGTCTTCGACCTCGACGCGGGGCCAGTCACCGTGACGCTACCGGATGCCGGAGCGCGATTCATGTCGCTTCAGATCATCAGCGAGGACCAGTACACGACGACTGAATACGGCGCGGGACCGCATACGCTCGACAAGGCGAAGGTCGGCACGCGCTACGTGCTTGCGGGCGTTCGTACGCTGATCGACCCCAATCAGCCCGGCGATCTCGAGCGTGTTCACGCGCTGCAGGACGCGATCGAGGTGTCGCAACCCGGCGGGCCGGAAAATTCGAAATTCCCGATTGGGACAAGGCTGGCCAGAAGAAGATTCGCGATGCTCTGTTGGTCCTCGCCAGCACGGTCACGGATACCCAGCGTGCATTCGGAAAGAAAGCGAAGTCGATCCCGTTCAATATCTGATCGGTGCAGCATCGGCATGGGGAGCGAACTCGCCGCGCGACGCAATCTACCTCAACGTCGTTCCGGAAAAAAACGACGGCAAGACGGTGTACTCGCTCAAGCTGAAGGACGTGCCTGTCGACGGCTTCTGGTCGATCAGCATCTATGACGAGAAGAACGCGTACAACGCCTATTCGTTGAACAGCGTCACGGCGAAACCGGACAGCGACGGCGGCATCACGGTCCGCTTCGGCGGCTGCGACGGACGTGTGCCCAATTGCCTGCCGACGATGGACGGATGGAACTACATGGTCCGGCTTTATCGTCCGCGCGCGAGCATACTCGACGGCACATGGACGTTTCCCGCCGCCGTAGTGGCGGGCCAGCAATAGCTGACGCGGTGATGGGCGAACGCCCGTCGGGATGCATCGTCTCGACGCGGACGTTCGCGTGTGAACTCTCGCAGCGGATTGGCAGAGCCCGAACGGCAGGCGCGCGACTCCATCCGCGCCCGCCTACGCTTCCTTACTGCGCGCTCCATCCCCCGTCGATCTGCAACGCCGAACCCCGCATCTCGCTCGCAGCATCCGAGCACAGGAACACGGCCATATCGCCGATCTGCTGCGGCGTCACGAACTGCGCCGACGGCTGCTTTTCCCCGAGTAACTTCGCCCGCGCCGCATCGGCTGAGAGCGATTCGCGCGCGGCCAGATCGTCGATCTGTTTCTGCACCAGCGGCGTCAGCACGAAGCCCGGACAAATCGCGTTGACCGTCACGCCGGTGCGCGCATTCTCCAGCGCGGCCACTTTCGTGAGCCCGAGGATGCCGTGTTTCGCCGCCACGTACGCCGACTTGCCCGCCGATCCCACCAGCCCGTGCACCGACGCGATATTGATGACGCGGCCCCAGTTGCGCGCACGCATCGCGGGGAGCGCGACACGCATCGTGTGAAACGCCGAACTCAGGTTGATCGCGATGATCGCGTCCCAGCGATCGACCGGGAACTCGTCGATGGTCGCAACGTGTTGAATGCCCGCGTTGTTCACGAGCACATCGAGCGCGCCGAAGCTCTCGTTGGCGAAGGCGATCATCGCTTCGATTTCGGCGGGCTTCGTCATGTCGGCGGGATGGTGAAGCGCCTTCGCGCCGGTCGCCTCGATCTGCGCGAGCGCGCCGCTCACGTCGCCGAAGCCGTTCAGCACGAGATTCGCGCCCGCGTTTGCAAGCGCGGTGGCGATTCCTAAGCCGATGCCGCTCGTCGAGCCAGTCACGAGCGCCGTCTTGCCGGCGAGCGTTTTCGATGCGGTTTGAGTCATGAGCGCTAATCCTTGATTGGGTTATCAGACGATGCCGGTCGCGTAGTACACGCCGATCACGAAGAACACAGCGAGCGTCTTGATGATCGTAACGGCGAAGATATCGCGATAAGACTCGCGATGCGTCAGCCCCGTCACCGCGAGCAGCGTAATCACCGCGCCGTTGTGCGGCAGGGTGTCCATGCCGCCGCTCGCCATCGCGACCACGCGATGCAGCACTTCCAGCGGAATATGCGCCGCTTCCGCGCCTTTGATGAAGAGATCCGACATCGCCGCGAGCGCGATGCTCATGCCGCCCGACGCCGATCCCGTGATGCCCGCCAGCGAGCTGACCGAAATCGCCGCATTGACGAGCGGATTCGGAATGCTCTTCAGCGCATCCGACACGACGAGAAAGCCCGGCAGCGCCGCGATCACGCCGCCGAAACCGTACTCGGATGCCGTGTTCATCGCGGCGAGCAGCGCACCTGCGACCGCCGCACGCGTGCCCGCGGCGAAACGCTCTTTCACGCGCGAAAACGCCGTCACCAGCACGAGCAGGATGCCGAGCAGCAGCGCGCCTTCGACCGCCCAGATGGCGATGACCGGCTTGATCGCCGTCGTGACCGGCGTATGGACGCCCGGCAGCGCATCGGGCGCGACGGTGTAGCTCGCGCCGTACCACAGCGGAATCCAGCGCGTCAGCGCGAAGTTCGCCACACCGACGAGCACGAGCGGCGCGATGGCGAGCAGCGGATTCGGCAGGTTCGTCGATTGAACGCGCTCCGGCTCGTTCACGAGCGATGTGCCATAGCCTTCGCCCTTCGCCATCGCCGAGCGGCGACGCCACTCGAGGAAGCTCAGGCCCACGACGATGATGAACGCCGAGCCGATCACGCCCAGCCAAGGCGCGGCCCAGCCGGTCGTCTTGAAAAACGTCGTCGGAATGATGTTCTGGATTTGCGGCGTGCCGGGAAGCGAATCCATCGTGAACGAGAACGCGCCGAGCGCGATCGCACCGGGCATCAGCCGCTTCGGGATATTGCTTTGCCGATACATCTCCGCCGCGAACGGATAAACGGCGAACACGACGACGAACAGCGACACGCCGCCATAAGTGAGCAGCGCGCACACCGCGACGATCACCGCATTCACCCGCGACTTGCCGATGTAACGGATGGCGGCCGCGACGATCGACTCGGAGAATCCCGACAGTTCGATCACCTTGCCGAACACCGCGCCGAGCAGGAACACGGGGAAGTAGAGCTTCACGAAGCCGACCATCTTCTCCATGAAGATGCCCGAGAAAACCGGCGCGACGGCGGCGGGATCGGTGAGGAGGACGGCCGCGAGCGCGGCTATCGGCGCGAAGAGAATGACGCTGTATCCGCGATAGGCGGCCAGCATCAGGAACGCCAGGGCGGCGAGCACGATGAGGAACGACATTGAGTCTCCGTGATGGTTGTTTTTTGCAATGATTCCGCGCGCCTTGTCAGAGCGCTTTCGGCGAGCCGCGTGATGCAGGTTCCGTGCCAATGGCCGTCCTTGCTCACGGCGAGGGCGTCGGCAAGATGAACGCGAGTCTCGATACCGCGAAAGTGTCCACAAAACGAGACGTCCCCGCTAGCCGGAGCCGATCTGCCGCGCAGCCGCTAGTCTCCGAAATGAGATACCCTGTCGCCGATACGAGAAAAACGGAGACATGCGCTCATGCGCAACGACTGGATCAACGTGCCGCCGGACTACAGCGACGTCCTGCGCCGCGCGATGGAATCGCTATTCAAGACCTTCGAAAATCTGAGCGAAGGCACGTTCATCGTCGATGCGGACTCTCGCGTCGTGTGGATCAACAAGCGCTATGCCGCGCGCTTCGGCTTCTCCGATCCGAACGACGCCATCGGCCTCGATTGCGAAGCCGTTATCCCGAATAGCCTGATGCGCGAAGTCGTCGCGACGGGCAAGCCGATCCTGCTCGACGTGCTCGAGACGGACCGCGAGCCGCTCGTCGTCACCCGGCTGCCGCTCAAGGACGATCAGGGCGCGACGGTCGGCGCGATCGGCTTTGCGCTCTTCGACGAGATGAAGGCGCTCACGCCGCTGTTCGCACATTATTCGCGCGTGCAGCAGGAACTGATCGCGACGCGTCAGTCGCTCGCGCAGGCGCGGCGCGCCAAGTACACGTTCGCGAGCTTCGTCGGCACGAGTCCGGCGAGTCTCGAAGTCAAGCGCCAGGCGCGGCGCGCGGCCCTCGTCGATTCGCCGGTGCTGCTGCTCGGCGAAACCGGCACCGGCAAGGAACTGCTCGCCCACGCGATCCACGGCGCATCGACGCGCGCCGCGAAGCCGCTCGTCACCGTGAACGTCGCGGCGATCCCGGACACGCTGCTTGAAGTGGAATTCTTCGGCGCGGCGCCGGGCGCGTACACCGGCGCGGAGCGCAAGGGGCGCGTCGGCAAGTTCGAACTGGCGCACGGCGGCACGCTCTTTCTCGATGAAATCGGCGACATGCCGCTGCCGCTGCAGGGCAAGCTGCTGCGCGTGCTCCAGGACAAGGAGTTCGAGCCGCTCGGGTCGAATCGCATCGTGCGCGCCGATGTGCGGATCATCGCGGCAACCTCGGCGGACTTGCCGACGCTCGTTGCGTCGGGGCGGTTCCGCGCGGATCTGTTTTACCGGCTGAACGTGCTGACGATTCACGCGCCGCCCTTGCGCGAACGTCTCGGCGATATCGAGGCGCTCGCCTATGCGATCCTCGAAGAGCTGTCGGGCGAAGCGCGCACCGGTCACATCAGCCAGTTCGTGCTGCATGACGACGCATTGCGTCTGCTCACCGCCTGTGCGTGGCCCGGCAACGTCCGCGAGCTGCGCAATACGCTCGAACGGGCGCTGATGCTGTCGGAAAGCGAGCATATCGATGCGCGCGCGCTTGCGCCGTTCATCGACTCGAAGCCCGCGACGCTGCCCATGTTGGATGAAGGCGTGTCCTCCGTGTCACCGATGCCGTACACCGAAGCGATGAACGACTTCGAACGGCGCTTTCTGACCGATGCGCTGCGCGCAAGCGGCGGGCGTGTCGCGGATGCGGCGCAGCGCATCGGCATCGGACGCGCGACGCTTTACAAGAAAATCGCGGCGCTCGGCATCGCGGTGTGATGCGAAAGCATCGCGTGGCATACTCGCGCAATTCATCGGAATCAAGAATAACGAACCGGAAACAAGGGGTGCGCAATGCAAATCGGCAAGGGAATCGGCCTGTTCGTCATGTTCGCGGCGGGCGCGCTGGCGCTCGGCGGGTGCAGCAGCTCGCCGCCGCTTTTCTCCGCCGATGGCCGGCCCACCCAACTCGTCACGTGCCCGGCTTATGGCGGCTGGCGTCTTTGTACCGATAACGCGAAGGTCGCGTGCCCCGGCGGCTACGACGTGCTCGATCAATCCAGCGAGAACAACCAGAACGCGCTGCTGCTGGCGTGCAAGGCAAATTGACGCGGCACGGCCGGTAAGCGGCGCGCTTCAGTCGTGCTGCGTTTCCCGCAACATCGTCACGTCGTAGCCGAGCGCGCTGGCGCGTGCGAGCAGCGTGCGGCGCAGTTCCGCCGAAGGACGCGCCTCACGCGTGAGAATCCAGAGATAGCGGCCCGTCGGTTCGCCGACGATCGACCACGTGTAGTCGTCGGCGTGATCGAGAATCCAGTAGTCGCCGACATAGAACGGACCGAAGAACGACACCTTCAGCTTCGCGCCATTCGAGCCGGCGACGACTTTCGCGCGTCCTTCCGCTGCGCGATATCGCCCAGATAGTCCGCCCTCGCGGCACGCATTGATGACCGAAATGAGTCCGTCATCGCGGCGCGCATAGTTCGCCGTGACGGCTTCGCAATTGCGCTCGAAGCGGTTCTCGTAACGCGCGAATTCGAACCAGTGGCCGAGGTATCGATCGAGATCGACGGCCTTCGACGGTTCCGGCACGTTGTCGTTACCGCTCGGTGTCGCTCCCTGCACCGCACACGCGGCCAGTGCGCCGATGCCCCCGATCAAGACGAGCACTGCCGCACCGTACGTCCAAGGTCTTTTGATTTTCATTGCTGTTCGAATCCGAGTGGGACCCCGAGGCAAGCAAGGCCCGTTCCGGCTCTCCCGCAAACGCTCACCTTTGCGGTGGCGAGCGTGTCGGCGGGGCGCAGCGGATACGTCCGCTCCCGTGCGCGACGCACCCGGATTCAGCGTAGCCGAGGCGGCTCCCGAATCTTCTCACCGAAGGACCAAAGGACGGCTCTACAGCGGCAGGCCGACATTTCGCAGCAATACGGCACCGGCTCCTGGAAACGTTGTGCGTCAAGCACTTGCACAACCTGGCGATGCCGATGAACGGTCCATCCGTGAGCCGATGCCGTCGCTGCCGTCTCACCGTTGCCCGGCTCCCGAACTCTCTCACCTCTGCGATGAAGGGTATGCTTTGGCTCCTTTCCATCGCGTCGCGCAAGCGCCTCCCATGTCATCGCTGGTTTCCACGCTGCCCGCGCTTCTCGCCCCGCTTTTCTCGATCATCCTGCCGGTCTTCGGCCTCATCTTCGCCGGCTTCGCATGCCGCAAGCTCGACAAGCTGGGCCCGGCGGCGGCATCGGAACTGAACCGGTTCGTCGTCTATCTGGCGTTGCCCGCGCTGCTTTTCGACACGATGGCGAAAACGCCGCTCGCCATGCTCGATCAGCCCGCGTTCATCGCGGTGTTCGGCATCGGATCGGCGGTCGTGTTCGCGGTGACGCTCGGCGTGCGGCTGATGCAGTCGCGTCCGCTCGCCGACGCCAGCATCGACGGACTGAACGCCGCCTATCCGAATACCGGCTTCGTCGGCTTGCCGCTTTGCCTGCTCGCGTTCGGCAAGGAGAGCCTGGCGCCGGCCGTCATCGCGACGATCATGACGGTGTGCGTGCTGTTCGGCGTGGCGATCGTGCTGATCGAACTCGGCTTGCAGACGCAGCGGCACATCGGCGCGACGCTGTGGCGAGTGGGGAAATCGCTCGGCAAGAATCCGTTGCTGATCGCACCGGTCGCGGGCGCATTGCTGAACGCATCGGGACTGGCCGTGCCGCAAGGCGGCGAAGCGCTGATCAAATTGCTCGGCGGCGCGGCGAGTCCCTGCGCGCTTGTTGCGCTCGGACTTTTTCTCGGCGGCAAGAGCGAGGCGCACCGCGTCAGGACGACGGGCACGCTCGTCGCGCTCAAGCTGATCGCGCAGCCGCTTCTGACGTGGTGGCTCGCGGTTCAAGTCTTCGCGCTGCCGGGCTTGTGGGCGAAGACCGCGGTCATCCTGAGCGCGCTGCCGACCGGTACCGGCCCGTTCATGCTCGCGGAATTCTATCGGCGCGATGGAAGCGTGACGTCGAGCACGATACTTTTCTCGACCGTGGTGTCGCTCGTGACCGTCACGCTGTGTCTTGCCGTCATGCTGTGAGCCCCCGGCGATTATTACGCTGGCGACAAGAATTACTTCAGGGGAATGCGCTTTTTCGGCAGACGCGGCCTCGCTAAAGTTCGCTCATCGATCGAGTCCGATCGGCAAACGAAACTTGGAGGTGTCTCATGAAGCGCATTCTTGCCCTTATCGCTGCATCCGTTGCTCTTCTCACCGCTGCGGGCGCGGCACAAGCAGCCGACGCGCAACAGGCCTCGTCCTGCCAGGGCCCGGCGTCGCAGTGCAACGTTTTCTTCGGGCAGTAAGGCCGGCGAAAAGCGATCGTTCGAAGCAACGACCGCGCGCGTTGTTTCATCCTTGAATCGAAACTCGCTGCCGCTCGTCCGTCATGCCGACTTATCCACAGATTCTGTGGATAAACTTGGGGATAGCTGGGCGCAAACCGAGTGTTGACGCGGCACGAACTGGACTGCGCGATTCATCACAAAAATGGATTCAATCGCAGCGGCAACCGGCTTGCGTGACGCATCGCCGTCGATCCGAATATGATGTGTCCTCGCGCCCGGCGGAAGCTCGCCGGCTCACTCACTTTCATCGACGGGGGATCAGGTCATGGCCTACAAGATCGCGGTGGTCGTAGGAAGCCTTCGACGCGATTCGTTCAACAGGCAACTCGCGCACGCACTCGAAACACTCGCACCGGACGATTTCACGTTCGAGCACGTCGATATCGGCAGCCTTCCGCTGTACAGCCAGGAATACGACAGCGACTTTCCGGAGTCCGCGCGTACGCTCAAGCAGAAGGTCTCCGAAGCCGACGGCCTGCTGTTCGTCACGCCGGAATACAACCGGTCGATTCCAGGCGTGTTGAAAAACGCGCTCGACTGGGGCTCGCGTCCGTGGGGGCATAGCGCCTGGGGCGGCAAGCCTGGCGCGGTCATCGGCACGTCGCCGGGTGCGATCGGCACCGCCATTGCCCAGTCGCATTTGCGGGGTGTCTGCGCCTATCTCGATATCGCGCTGCTCGGCCAGCCGGAGATGTACATCAAGCACGACGAGAAGCGGATCGACGCGAACGGGAACATCGTGAGCGAAGACACGCGGAAGTATCTGCAGAACTTCATGGACAAGTACGTCGCCTGGGTGCGGGACCACGCCGCCGCCTGACGCGATGAAAACGGCCCGCGCAGGCGGGCCGTGTCTCGCTAGCGAACAACCAGGCGTCAGATGTGATGCTGCCCCGTCACGCGATCCCAGCCGTGGCGGATCGCCGCCTTGAAGCGGTCCCACGTATCGCCTTCCGGATGCCGCGTCTCCCAGTCGCGGCGCATTTCATACTCCATCTGATCGTCCCACGCGCGGCTGCGGAAGCGGTCGTCGTTGCCGAGCGTCGCGCCGTAGCGATACGCGCCCTGGTAGTCCTCGTACGGCTCGCCGGTCGCCGCATACTTCGCGTCGTAATCCGCGCGGAAGTCCTCCTCGTACTCCATGTACTCGTTCGGCGTCGTGCGCGGGCCGAGCGGCACGGCCGCCTGCGACGCCGCCGAGGTGCCGATGGGATCGCCCGACGCGCCCATCGCCGGCATCGATTGCGATTGCGCCTGATTCTGCATATTCAGTTGCTGCGGCCTGGCAGGTTCGTCGAGCGTGCTGAGCGGTTCGATCGAATCGATCGAACGCCAGTCCGTGTCCGGATCGACACGCACGCCCGGCAACGGATCGCGCTTCGCTGCCCCCGGCAACTCGCCCACATCCGCGCCGACTTCCGAACCTGACGCGAGCGGATCGGCGGGCGTGCCGGCGAGCGGATCGACGCCCGTGGTCGCGAGCGGATCGCGGCCGGTGACGGGATCCCGCCCCGCAAGCGGGTCACTGGCGCTGGCGCTGCGGGCGGCCGTCTTCGTTTCGACCTGCTCGTACTGCACACTCGACGGCTCGGCGACGTCGCGCTGCGGGCGCGTGTCAGGCATCAGCGCATCGTCGGCAGGATCGCTCACGTAATCGCGGGAGGTGAGCGTCGCGGGATCGGTGCGGGCGGGCACGTCGACCCGCGGCGCGCCGACCGGATCGACCAGCGGATCGGAAAGCGGCGTCACGGCCGGATCGCCGACATCCGCACGCGGATACGCCCGCGCGCGCGGCGCCGTGTCGACGCGCGGTTCGTTCACCGGCGCCTTGCCCGGCACGCCGCTGCCTAGTCCGAGACCCAGTTCGTCGAGGATCGAATGATCGCGGCTGTCGCTTGCGGCGGGCGTCGCGCTTGCGCCCTGAGAGAGCGTCGACCAGCTCGCCGCGCGTTCGTCGATATCGATCGCGCCCCGGTCCGACAGCGTCACGCGGGCGATTTCCGCCTGCTCCTGGCTCGATGTATCGACGGCGACCAGCACCGCGCCGCGCCGCACGGCTTCGGAATAATGCGCGACTTCGGGCGGATGGTCGCGCCCGCCGAACAGCATGCTGAAGAAGCGCTCGATGTTCGCGAGCACGCCCGGCTCCGCGTGCGTCTGGGCGTCGGGGATATCGGACGGCACGGCGGCGTCGTCGCGCTTCGGGTTCGCCTGCAACTCGATGTCGGTGCGCGCGAAGCCTGCGGTGATCAGCGCCGAGCGCGCATCTTCGGCCTGGGCGTAAGTGTCGAAAACTCCGATGACGGTATGTCGCATGGTCGCCTCCTCGCTTCTCGCGGATTTCCGGGGATCGGCAACCCTCGGTCGCCGCACGTGCGGTTGATGCACGCAACAGACGTGCCGGATCGCCAGTGGTCCGAAAGCGGCCGCAAGACCGCGCTCAGCGATCGACCGAGCGCGCCGCCTGCCCTTCGCGGACGCCGCGCAGCAGGGAATCGAGCAGGGCGATGTCGAACGGTTTCGACAGCACGCGCGCATCGACCTGTCGCGCGCGGTCCAGTTCTTCCGCGTAACCGGTGACGAGAATCACCGGGATGCGTGGCTCGAACCGCTGCATGCGTTCGGCAAGGTCGATGCCGTTCGATTGTCCCGGCATGTGAATGTCGGAGAGGATCACGTCGAACGGAAAACCCGATGGCGAAGCGGCATCGCGCGCGCTTTCGAGCACCGTGATGGCGGTGTCGGCGTTAAAGACGTAGGTGACCTGGTGACCCATCATCGTGAGGAGCGCCTCGGTGCCCGCCGCGACCTCCTCGTTGTCTTCGACGAGCAGCACGCGCAGGCCGTCCGCTTCGGGGACGGCGGCGGCGGCCGGGTCCGCGCTGCTGTCGGCGGTGCCGGCCGCGCTCGCCCGCGGCAGATAGAGGCGCACGGCGGTGCCTGCGCCGACGGCGCTGTCGATGGTCGCCAGCCCGCCCGCGCGCTCGCAGAACGCGAAGACTTGCGGCAGGCCGAGGCCGGTGCCCATGCCTTTCGGCTTCGTCGTGAAAAGCGGCTCGAACGCGCGCCCGAGCACATCGGGACGCATGCCGACGCCGGTGTCTTCGAGCGTGATCTGCACGAAATCGCCGGTGAGCGGAAAGCCGTCTTCGTGACGGAAGCGCACGTTGTCGGCGCGCACGGTGAAGGTCCCGCCGTTGGGCATCGCGTCGCGCGCATTGACCGCGACGTTGATGAGCGCGAGCTCGAGTTCGGCGGGATCGACGCGAACCGTCCCGACATCGGCCGATACCTCGACGTTCAGCGCGACCTTCGCGCCCAGCGACGCGCGCAGCAGTTCGCGCACGGCCGACACCCACTGGCCGAACGCGATGACCTCGCTCCTCAATGGCTGCTTGCGCGCGACGCCGAGCAACTGGCGCGTCAGCGACTGACCGCTCTTGAGCGCGCGTTCCATCGCGGACAGTTCGCGGTCGAGGCCCGTCCCGCCGCGCCGTCGCGCGATCTGCACGTTGGTCGAGACGATCATCAGCAGGTTGTTGAAGTCGTGCGCGACGCTGCCGACCAGATTGCCGAGCGCTTCCATCTTGCGCGCCTGCCGGTAAGCGGACTCGATCGAGCGGCGCATCGACGCTTCCGCCTGCCAGCGCTCCCACGCTTCCTCTTCGATCGCGAGCCGCCGCAGCGACTGGCCGATCACGCCCCACAGCACGACGCACGGCGCAAGAATCGAGAGTGCGAGCACGCTCAGGTGCCGATACCACTGATCCCAGATCGTCGAAATGGGAAAGCCGCTCGATACATAGACCGGATAGCCGCCGACCCGCCGGAACGCGACGATCTTCAGTTCGTCGTCGAATCCCGACACCATCTTGACGACCCCGCTGCGCGCGCCCGACTTGTATGCCGCGCGTAGCGGCGAGTTCGCGGTCAGTGCGGTACGGGCCGCGGGGCGGTCGGGATACCACGCGAGCACTTCGCCGTCGGCGCGGGCCAGGCCGAGCGAGACCGTCGGGCTGTCGCCGAGCAATTCGCGATAGAACGCGTTGAAGTACGGCGGCCGCAGCGCGATCGTGACCATTCCCATGAACCGGCCGTCGGTCGCCCGACGCGCGATCGCCGTGTTGAACACGCGCTCCTTCACGACGCTGCCGACCATCACGCGCGAAATCTGCTCGAGGTTCTTGCTGTTGCGCAGCCCCTTGAAATCCTCACGATCGCCGACGGACACATCGGGCGTGGGCCACGCACGGCTCGTCGCGAGCAGTTTGCCGTCGGGGCCGAACACCGATGCGGCCGCGACCTGCGGATAGCTGCCGATCATCTCGGCGAGGCGTTCGTGAATGATGACGTCCTGCTGATGGATCGCGTTGGCTTCGAGATCGTCGAGCAGATCGACGATGCGCTCGTTCAGCGTCACGTTCAGATCGAAGACTTTGAGCGCGTGCTCTTCGGCCACGCGCGCATTGCGCGCGACGAGCTCCGATGCGCTCGCTTCGCGGGCGCGGTAGTCGGAGATCGCGGTGATCGCAACATAGACGCACGGCAGCACGACGGCTGCGATGAGCAGCGCATAAAGCGTCAGGCGTTGCGCCGCGAAGTTCCTCTCCGGGACGACCGGGAAGGGCGGCTCTTCCTGCCGGTGATCGGAGGCGGGATCGCCGTGGGGTTCCTCACGTTGCAGCGTCATTTTGGCAGCGAAGTGGAAAACTTTACTTATGAGGTGTGTCGTTTCTTCTTCGCAACGAGGCGGGACAGGGCCGCGCGGAGCGAATGTTTGTGGCACGCACGAAGTGTACCGAGCGGCGGCTCTTGCACGCAGGTTCATCGGACGAATGTGCGTGCGACCGAGTTAGCGAGTTTATCGGAAGCGCAAACGTACACAAAAGGATGTACTTGAAACCGTGGCGAACCTGCTGGGCGGCATTTTCCGAAACATTGCCGTAAACGAGATTATTTCTCCTACTTTCACACTTTGGCGAGTTGCCTTGGCAACACCTTCAGCCCACAATGCAATCCTCTGATTTATGCCCGGCGAGTGCATCCACCGCGAATCCGCAAAGCAAGCCCGGCTTTATGCCCATCGCGAGTCTCGATGTTCAAGGCCCGGCGGGTCGCCGCGCCCGCCGTTACGTTGACCGGCAACTCACCGCGCAGCGAAGAACTTAAGAATTCCGCGGCAACGCCGTAAACACATGCGAGAGCATGCCGTGTCTGTCGTGACGGCGCCTGGCTCGAAACGCTCATTGACCCGACCGACCATGCCTTTCCCGATTGTCATTGCCGATGATTCCCTGCTCGCCCGCAAGGTCCTGACGCGCGCGCTGCCCGAGGACTGGAACGTCGAGATTTCCTACGCGACGAACGGACGCGAGGCGCTCGAGCTTTATCGCGCGGGCCGCGCCTCGGTGATGTTCCTGGACCTGACGATGCCCGACATGACCGGCTATCAGGTGCTCGATGCGCTTCAGCACGAGGACCTGAACACGTTCGTAATCGTGGTTTCCGCCGATGTCCAGCCGATGGCTCAGGAACGCGTGCGGGCGCTCGGCGCGATCGCCTTCCTGCCGAAGCCCGTCACCTCCGAAGCGCTGCGTCCCGTTCTGAAGGAGTACGGACTCCATGGTTGACCCAGCCCTCAACGAAGATCAGCGCGATGCGCTGCAGGAAGTCGCCAACATGGCGATGGGCCAGGCCGCGACGCGCCTGTCGAAGCTGCTCGGCACGTTCATCGAGTTGTCGGTGCCGCGCGTGCGCGTCGTCGGGGTGGCGCAGGCGTCGCAGGCGCTGCGCGAGATGACCGGCATCACCGATGCCGTCACCGCCGTGCGCCAGGGATTCCGCTCGGACATCAAGGGCGAAGCGATCGTGTTGTGCAAGAGCGGCAGCGTGGATCAGCTTTGCGCGCTCGTCGACGATCCGTACACCAAGTCCACTTACGAGACCACCACGCGCACGGAACTCATCTTCGACGTGGCGACGGTGCTGATGGGCGCATGCGTGTCGTGCATTCTCGAGCAGCTCGGGCGGGCGCCCATTTTTTCGCCGCCGGGCATGCTCGGACTGGAACTCGCGCTGGACGATGTATTCCAGCCGGCGATGCTCGCCTGGAAGTCGGCGCTTTTGCTCGAAGTGAACTTCGCGCTGGAGGATCACAGCTTTCGCGCGCATCTGGTCATGTTGATGGCCGAGGATGCGATCCAGCATCTGCGCGACGCGCTCGATGCACTGCTTTCGAGTCTCTGAGCCGCATCGACATGGAAGAACTGCGGCATGTGTTGAGCGAACTGGTGATCGAGCGTGTGGGCTTCGGCATTTTCGTGCTCGATCGCGATCTCAACGTGCTGATGTGGAATCGCTTCATGGCGGATCACAGCGGCAAGACGGCCGAGCAGGTCACGGGCGAGTCCATTTTTGCGAGCTTTCCCGAACTGCCGCGCGTGTGGCTGACGCGCAAGGTCGAGAGCGTGTTTCAGCTTGGCAGCTTCGCGTTCAGTTCGTGGGAGCAGCGGCCGTATCTCTTCAAGTTCGATCATGACCGGCCGATCACGGGCGGTGTCGATTTCATGCAGCAGGATTGCACGTTCATGCCGCTCGCGCACGATCGCGAGGTGCGCGCGGTGTGCGTGACGATCTGCGATGCGACGCACGCGAGCATGATGCAGCGCGCTCGCGATGAGGCCGTGGCGAAACTGCAGGAGTTCGCGGATCGCGACGGGTTGACGGGCATTGCGAACCGGCGCTATTTCGAACTGCGCCTGAGCGATGAGTTCTCGCGCTGGCAGCGATATGACGGCGATCTGTCGATGCTGCTTTTCGATCTGGATCACTTCAAGCGGATCAATGACGAGCTCGGGCATCTCGTGGGCGATACGGTGCTGCGCGTGATGGCGGCGCGCGTCGCCGCGGCGGTGCGGGTGCAGGATGTGTTCGGGCGCTTCGGCGGCGAGGAGTTCGCGCTGCTGCTGCCATGCACGGGTTTCGACGATGCGATGATCGTCGCCGAGAAAGTGCGATGCGCTATTTGCGAGACGCCTATCGATGTGCAGGGGGCGCGGGTGCCCGTTACGGCTAGCGTCGGCGCCGCGTGTGCCAGGCGAGGTGTCACTACTTCATACGAAGCGCTTATCAACGAGGCCGATGCGGCGCTTTATGCCGCGAAGCGTGGGGGGAGAAATCGGGCTGTGGGCTTTGCTTAGGGTTGTGGTCGCATGCAAAGGAAGTGACTAAAGAAAGCAGATTTTTTCTGAACCGCCCGATGCACTGATTAGTTTAGTCACTCCGTAGAACACCCTCAGCCTGACAAAGCCTTGAATCACCTTCCACGCCCACTGATGTCTTACGTCCTCTGAGCTCCTTGGGTCGATAAAACCAATGAGCACATAAATACCTCGCACATAATCGACGTTGAGCGGCACGCTACCCTTTCAGACTAGGGTAACGTACTCACCCCTATCGCAATTCTCGACCTAGCGCGCCGCGCCTTCAGGGAATTGAGAGTCTTGTTATGACTTAATAATTCCGTCGGTTTCATCGTGCCATGATGCACGAGCGTCGACGGCGTTAGTCGTCAGCCGCGGGAAAGTGTGTGAATTCGCTGTTCTGTGCGAGTGCCGCTGAATTAGCCTGGCAAGTCCGTTCTTCGCATCCGAAAGCACAATACTTCCGACGAGTATTGCTGTGCAAAGGTTATCTGATTGTCCACTCCACAACGACTCCGCCGTTGCTCGCATCTCCCCATTGCTCGATCAAGCATGATCTTTCCTCTGAGGACCCATAGAACGTTTCGAGCAATTGAAGCATAGCGGCGCGGAAGTTGGACGTTTGCCCCTCACCTGAGCGGCTCGTCTCCGCTTTCCCAGGCTTGTGCTTTGTTCGAGCCGGAAATTTCCACTGATAGAGCCTGCTGGCTCGATCAACTGCGCGAGCTACTGCGTTCGCCGCAGTCCTGTATCGCTTGTATTCGCTTTTTTCTTTTCGGTAGGCTTTAGCCCCTGCCGCGCCGAAGCGCTCAAAAATGTATCGCTCAATGGCGTTCCGCCTTGCTTCCCGCAACTGCTGCGGGTTTCTGACGTGAGCGAACCATTCGATAGGCACGGCGTGTTGGTTCAAATACCCATGTCCAAATGACGATTCCGTTCGTACTCGTGCTCGAACGTTGACTTGTAAGCTCTTGACTTGTTGGAACATGCGTGTGGACGGTTGGGGTCAGTAGGTGCGGTCGAGCGCAATCGAAAAGAAGCGCCCCGCCTTCAGGCAGAGCGCGGTTCGCTGCTGTCCTTGTACGATGTGCCGCCATCACAGGTCAATTAGCGCTTCCAAGAATAACAATCGAATGCCGAGAGCCCGCCGGTGCAGACTACCTCTTGCTGCTGTGACGCCGCCGCCCAACAATTGATATACTCTGTGCCGCTTCCGGCGCGCTATTGCCGCCGGCGCATCGGTGATTCTCGCCGGTCCGTTCCTTACAGCGCCAAGCGTTTCCGCGCGCTCCGCGGAACTGCTGCAAACTCATAATCCAGCCCTTGGGGGCGCCACAGCGGAGTCCGTCTTGGCCGTTTCCAACATCATCGCTGACGAATCCACCACCGACGCCGCAAAGGCATCGTCGGGAAGTTCGTTCTATCTTGCGATGCGCATCCTCCCGGCGGCGCAGCGAGACGCGATGTACCAGATCTACGCCTTCTGCCGCGCTGTCGACGACATCGCGGACGAAGGCTCGCTGCCGCGACGCGAACGCGCGCTCGCACTCGAACGCTGGCGCGAAGACATCGACGCCTGCTATCGCGGCGCGCCCAGACGCTCGATCGAACCGCTCACCCGCCACATCCACGCATTCCAGCTCTCGCGCGACGACTTCCACGCCGTCATCGACGGCATGGCAATGGACGCCGCGTGCGACATCGTCGCGCCCGACGAAGCCACGCTCGACCTGTATTGCGACCGTGTCGCCAGCGCAGTCGGACGGCTATCGGTGAGAATCTTCGGGATGCACGAAGACGCCGGCCGCCGGCTCGCGCATCATCTGGGGCGCGCGTTGCAACTGACCAACATCCTGCGCGATATCGACGAAGACGCCGCCATCGGCCGCGTCTACCTGCCGCGCGAATTGCTCACGCGCGAAGGCATCTCGACGACCGATCCGGCAAGCATCGTGGGCGATGCGCGCCTGCCGCGCGTCTGCGCCGTGCTCGCCGAACGCGCGAAAGGGCACTACGCGCAGTCCGACACCATCATGGCCGCTTCACCACGCCACGAAGTGCGCGCGCCGCGCATCATGTCGGCGGCCTACCGGACCGTGCTCGACGCCAATCTCAAACGCGGCTTCGACCTGCCGCGCACGCGCGTGCGCACGCCGCGTGCGCGTCTGCTGTGGATCGTGGCGCGCAACCTTCTCTAATGTCCCGGCGGGTGTTCGTGGTCGGCGCCGGCGTCGCCGGGCTCGCCGCCGCAGTGCAGGCGCAACGGCGCGGCGCGCGCGTCGTGCTCATCGAGGCCGCACCCAACGCCGGAGGCCGCAGCCGCTCCTATTTCGACGCAAGGCTCGGCGCCACCGTCGATAACGGCAGTCATCTGCTGCTGTCCGGCAATCATTCGACGCTCGCCTACCTGCGCACGATCGGTTCGGCAGACAATCTCGCCGGCCCGACGCAGCCCGACTATCCATTCTTCGACGCCCATGCCGGCGACGCGTGGACCATCCGCATTTCTCCGGGACGCTTGCCGCGCTGGATCTTCGACGCCGATGCCCGCGTGCCCGCCACGCAGCCCGCCGACTACCTTCAGCTTCTGCCGCTATTCTTCGCGAAACCCGGGCGGACGATCGAGCAATCGATGCGCGCGAGCGGTCGCGTCTGGGACCGCCTCGCGCGACCGCTGCTGCGCGCGCTGCTGAACGCCGATCCCTCGCGAGCCAGCGCGACACTGGCCGCAAACATGTTGCGGGAGACGCTTGTGGCCGGCGGGCAGGCGTGCCGGCCGCTCGTTGCGAGAAACGGCCTTGCGCACGCGTTTGTGGAACCCGCGCTGCGGCTCTTGCAATATGGCGGCGCGGAGATTCGGCTCGGCGCGCGCGTCGCGGCGATCGGCTTGTCGGGCACGGATTCCAGGGAACGGGTAAGCTCCCTCGCTTTCGACAACGCGGGCGAGCCCGTATCGATCGAGCCGGGCGATGGCGTCGTGCTCGCCGTCACGCCGGACGCCGCGCGGCGGCTCGTGCCGGATGTCGCCGCGCCCGACGAATTCCGCGCGATCGCGACCGTGCATTTCGCGGTCGACGTGCCGATCGCCTTTGCCGGCTCCGGGCGGCTGACGTTCTTCGTGAGCGGCGCCTCGGACTGGCTCCATGCGAGCGAGGGCCGGCTCACGGCCACGATCGCCGATGCCGACCGCCTCCTTGCGACGCCTCACGAAGATATCGCGGCGAGTGTCTGGCGGGATGTGGCGAAGGCGGCGCGCATGCCGGAAGCGCCGATGCCGCCGTGGCAGGTCGTCGTCGAAGAGCAGGCGACGTTCGCCGCCGTGCCGTCGCAGGAAGGCTTGCGGGCCGCGACGCGCACGCGCTGGCAAAATCTCACGCTCGCGGGCGACTGGACGGCGACCGGCCTGCCCGCGACGATCGAAGGCGCTGTCCGCTCGGGCCAGAAGGCCGCGGATGTGCTGATGAACCCATCGATGGAATACTGATGAACGATTTATCCCCGTCGGCCGTGGGCGCGCCGGTATCGAACGCCGCGCTGGACCACGCCGTCACCGAAGCCACCGACGCGCTGCTCGCGGCGCAACATCCCGAAGGCTACTGGCTGTACGAACTCGAGGCCGACGCCACGATTCCCGCGGAATACGTGCTGCTCGTCCACTATCTGGGCGAAACCGCCGATGTCGCGCTCGAAGCGAAGATCGGCCGCTATCTGCGCCGGATCCAGCTCGCCGACGGCGGCTGGCCGCTCTTCACCGACGGCGCGATGGACGTTTCCGCGTCCGTGAAGGCGTACTTCGCATTGAAGATGATCGGCGATTCTCCCGAGGCCGAGCACATGCAGCGCGCCCGCCGCGCAATTCTGGCCGCTGGCGGCGCGGAGAAGGCGAACGTCTTCACGCGCATCCTGCTCGCGCTGTTCGGCGTGGTGTCCTGGCGCGCGGTGCCGATGATGCCGGTCGAAATCATGCGCCTGCCGGTGTGGTTCCCGTTCCACTTGTCGAAGGTGTCGTACTGGGCGCGCACGGTGATCGTGCCGCTGCTCGTGCTCAACGCGAAGCGCCCGATGGCGCGTAATCCGCGTGGCGTGCGCATCGACGAAGTGTTCCGCGATTCGCCCGTGAACACCGGCATGCCCGAGCGCGCGGGGCATCAAAAACGCGGCTGGTTCGCGTTTTTCCGCGTGGTCGATTCGATCCTGCGCGCCACCGACGGCGCTTTTCCCAAGGCGGGCCGTGAACGTGCAATCGCGGAAGCGGTGCGTTTCGTCGATGAGCGCCTCAACGGGGAAGACGGCCTCGGCGCGATTTTCCCGGCGATGGCCAACTCCGTCATGATGTACGACGTGCTCGGCTATCCGCCGGAGCATCCGAACCGCGCGGTTGCGCGCAAGTCCATCGACAAGCTGCTCGTCATCGACGAATCGGACGCCGGCGAAGCGTATTGCCAGCCGTGCCTCTCGCCGGTGTGGGACACGTCGCTCGCTTCGCACGCACTGCTCGAAACGGGCATGCCGAAGGCGCGCGCGGCGGTGGCGCGCGGTCTCGAATGGCTGCGGCCGCTGCAGATTCTCGACGTGCGCGGCGACTGGTTCCTGCGCCGCCCGAACGTGCGGCCCGGCGGCTGGGCATTCCAGTTCGCCAATCCGCATTACCCGGATGTCGACGATACCGCCGTCGTCGCGATGGCGATGGAGCGCGCCGATCGCGAAAACGGCACCGCAATGTACGGCGAGGCGATTTCGCGGGCGCGCGAATGGGTGGTCGGCATGCAAAGCAGTGACGGCGGCTGGGGGGCGTTCGAGCCGGAGAACACGCAGTTCTACCTGAACAACATCCCGTTCTCGGATCACGGCGCGCTGCTCGACCCGCCGACCGTCGATGTCTCCGCCCGTTGCCTCTCGATGCTCGCGCAACTCGGCGAAACGCCGTCCAACAGCGAGCCCGCGCGCCGCGCGCTCGAATACGTCGTGAAGGACCAGGAGCGCGACGGAAGCTGGTACGGGCGCTGGGGCATGAACTACATCTACGGCACGTGGTCGGCGCTGTGCGCGCTGAACGCGGCCGGCGTCGCGCCGACGGATGCCCGCGTCAGGCGAGGCGCGGAGTGGCTCATCGGCATTCAGAATGCGGACGGCGGATGGGGCGAGGACGGCGACAGCTACAAGCTCGACTATCGCGGATACGAGCAGGCGTCGAGCACCGCATCGCAGACGGCGTGGGCGCTGCTCGGGCTGATGGCGGCGGGGCTGGTCGAGCATCCGGCAGTCGCGCGGGGCATCGCGTACCTGGTGCGGACACAGGCCAAAGACGGCCTGTGGGACGAAGCCCGCTTCACCGCCACCGGCTTTCCGCGCGTCTTCTATCTTCGATACCACGGCTATCGCAAGTTCTTCCCGCTGTGGGCGCTGGCGCGGTATCGCAATCTGACGCGCGAAGGCCAGACGCGCGTGACGGTGGGCGTGTGAACACGCCGCGCGGCCAGCGGCCGGAGGGCGTGCCCGTCGTCGCGGTGACGGGCATGGCATTCGAGGCGAAGATCGTGCGCGGACGCGGCGTCGATGTCGTCTTCGCCGCACGGTCGGACTGGCTGGAGCGCGCGTTGTCGGATGCGGTCGCGCGCGGCTGCTGCGGCATCATCAGCTTCGGGACGGCGGGCGGCCTCGCGCCGGATCTCGAACCGGGCGCGCTCGTCGTCGCGCAAAGCGTCTGCAGTTCGTTCGGCACGCTGCCGGTGGACGACGCGTGGAGCGCGCGCATCGTCGAAGCAATCGCCGCCACGCCGCTCGGGCGCGTCACGCGGCGCGGCCCGATGGCCGGCGTCGCGGAGCCGGTCAAGAGCGAGGCGGAGAAGCGGTCGCTGTATTCGTCGACGGGCGCGCTCGCCGTCGATATGGAATCGCATATCGCCGGGGCCATCGCGACGGCGCGCGGGCTGCCCTTCGCGGTGTGCCGCGCGATCGTCGATCCCGCCTGGCGCACGCTGCCGCCCGCCGCGACCGCCGGCCTGCGCGACGATGGCACCACGGCCATCGGCCCGATTCTGCGCGAGCTTGCGCGCCAGCCGTCGCAATTGGGCGCGATGCTCAAGCTCGCAGCCGATGCGCGCGCCGCCCGGACAACGCTCGTGCAGGCGCGGCAGGCGCTCGAGAACGCGCGGGCGCTGGCCTTCGCCTGAAGCCCTTGTCTTCTGCGGGTTAACCCTCATCTCGGTATAATCAGGGAAAACCCTAGGCGACGACGCGCTCAGTGCGCCGCCGCAGGAACGCAAGGAAGCGCAAGTGAATTTTCATACTCGCAAGTGGGTCAAGCCGGAAGACCTCAATCCCAACGGCACCTTGTTCGGCGGCAGCCTGCTGCGCTGGATCGACGAGGAAGCCGCCATCTACGCCATCTCGCAACTGGGCAACCAGCGCGTCGTCACGAAGTTCATGTCGGAAATCAACTTCGTCAGTTCGGCGCGGCAGGGCGACATCATCGAACTGGGCATCACCGCGACGCACTTCGGCCGCACGTCGATCACCCTGCGCGCGGAAGTGCGCAACAAGATCACGCGCAGAAGCATTCTGACGGTCGAGAAGATGGTGTTCGTCAATCTGAACGAACGCGGCGAGCCGGAGCCGCACGGCCGCACGCAGATTCGCTATGCCGACGAGCTCTTCGAGGCCTATCGGCGCGATCAGCGCGCAGTGGAAGCGCCGACCGCATCGCGCGATGACGTAGCCCGCGAAGAGACGGCGGAAGCGCATTGAGAAACGAAAACGGGCGCATGAGCGCCCGTTTCTTCGAGCGACTTACTTGCTCTCCGCCGGGTCTTCGTACTTCGGCAATCCCTGCCCCTCGCTGGAACCTGGCGATACCGCGCCTTCGTCACCGGGCGCAGGCTGCTTCGTGCTTTCCGCCGCCGCGGGCGCCGGCGATTTCGGCCCGATGCCCCCGGCCGGCGACGCTGCCGCGCCCGGATCGACGTAAGTCGGCAAGCCCTGCTCGCTGCTGCCTCCGCCCGTCGCGCCGGGCGCACTCGCGCCGTCTGGCGCGCTGACGCCTTCGTCGCCGTAATCGGGCAGCGTCGCGGACGACCCGCCGCCCGTCAGCAGATACTGGCGGCGCTGCGTGTACGCATCGCGCACGAATGCGTACTTGTCGAGCGCGGCTTGTGAGAGCAGGTCCGTGGCGCCGAGCAGGTCGGCCCGCGCGCTGACGAAATTCACGCCATAAAGCGGCCAGCGAATCTCCGAGCCGGCATAGCTCACCGGATTCACGCGCCAGTCGACGAGCCACGTCGTCGAATCGCGGACGGAGCTGGGGCCGAGCAGCGGCAGCACCAGATACGGCCCCGAGGGCATGCCGTAATGCCCGAGCGTCAGCCCGAAGTCCTGATGATGCTTCGGCAAGCCGGCCGGCGATGCAATGTCGATCAGGCCGCCGATGCCGAACACCGAGTTCATCGCGATACGCATCAGGTCTTGCGTCGCATCGGTGATCTTCAGTTGCAGCAGGTTGTTGGCGAAGTTGCTGAAGTCGCCGATATTCGAGAAGAAGTTGCTGACGGCCGTGCGGAACGGGCTCGGTGTCCAGTCGACGTAAAACTGCGCGACGGGCCGCGCGACGTAGGTATCCAGCCCGTCGTTGAACTTGAAGATGGTGCGGTTCATCGGTTCCAGCGGATCGCGCGGATTGCGATCGGGGCCGGTTGCGCATCCCGCCATCAAAAGCGCGCCTGCGATGACGGCGCCGGTAGTCACCCGGCGCACTGCGGCAGCGGCAGGCGCCGCTGAAGCCATTCTCATTCTTCAATTCCTCTTAGATTGTCATGACGCTGGCTCGCGCGCAGCTTCGCCCGGTCCGCCGCCCGCACCTTGCGCGGCTTGCCCATCAGCACAGGCTGGAACACCACCGCGCCGATCAGCGTGCAGAAAAGCGACAGCGCGAGCAGCCGTCCCATGCTGGATGTGCCGGGGTGATGCGAGAACCAGAGACTGCCGAACGCCGTTGCGGTGGTCGCCGCGCTGAACATCACGGCGTGCGTGAGGCTCGATTGCAGCAGGCGGGTCTGCCCCGACCGCCACGCCATGACGAAGTAGATCTTGAACGCGACGCCCACGCCCAGCATTAGCGGCAACGCGATGATGTTGGCGAAGTTGAGCGGCATCCGGAACACGACACACAGCTCCAGCGTCACGACGGCCGAGACGAGCAACGGTACCAAAGTTCGCAGGACATCGCCGAAACGGCGAAGCGCGAGCCATAGGAGTACGGTGATGGCGATCAGCGAGTAGAGCGCGGCGTGCAGGAAAGCCTGGATGATGACCTCCGCCGAATGACGGACGGAAATCGGCCCGCCGATCGCGTTAGGCTCGGCCTTGACGACGGCATCGGCGAAGCGGGCGAGCAGCGTGTCGTCGTTCGGATCGACGCCCGGCGGAATCTTCGGCGAGACGTTGACGAGCGCCTGGCCGTTCCCGGTGACCCACGTCTCGGCCATCGATGGCGGCAGCGTCGCGCGCGTGATTTGCGTCGGCTGCAGCAGCGCGCGCAGTTGCGCGAGCGCGAGGCGCAGCGGCTCGGCCATCGCGTGCTCGGCGCGATCGCGGGCGGCGGCATCGGCGGCGGCGAGCCTGGCAAGCGTCTGCGACAGATGCTTCGCTTCGGCAGCGCCCGCGCCGGGGTGTTCGTCGGCGGCGAGCGAGAGCTGGTTCGACACGCGCTTCAGGGTCGCGACGCGCACCGTGTCCGTCACCGGCGACGCCACCGGCTGATCGAGCGCGGGCAGCAGCTGATCGGCGGCGGCCTTGATCAGTTCGAGCTTCTTCGGCTGTTCGGCCGGGATCAGCGACGACAGCGTCGTCGCGCGCTCGACTTCCGGCAGCTTGTCCAGCTTCGCCGCGATGCGATCCGCCTCCGCGAGCGAAGGCGCGAGCACGGCGACATCGTTGACCGCGGCTTCGGGCGAGCTTTCGAGCGAGATGAGCGTCGCCATCGATTCCGTATGCGGGTCTTTCAGGTGCAGCGGATTGAAGTCGAAACGCAGGTACGCGAGCAACGGCAGCGCGCCGATCACGACGACGAGCGTGCCGATCAGCACCGGCTTGCGATGCCGGTCGAGGAATTCATCGACGGGGGCGAGCAGCGGAAAACCGGGCGCCTGCGCTTCGCCCGGCGGCGCGAACACTCTGATCAGCGCGGGCAAGAGCGTCATGTTGGTCAGATACGCGACGAACATGCCGACGCCCGCGATCAGCCCCAGTTCCGATACGCCGCGATACGCGGTCGGCAGGAACGAGAAGAAGCTCGCGGCGGTGGCGGCGGCGGCGAGCGTCAGCGGCACCGCGACGTGCCGCGCCGTCTCGGCGAGGGAGACATCGAGCCGCTTGTGCCTGTGCCGTTCCTCGCGATACTTCACGCCGAACTGAATTCCGAAGTCCACGCCCAGGCCCACGAACAGCACCATGAACGCGACCGAGATCATGTTGAGCGCGTGGACCATCATGAGGCCGAGCGCGGCGGTGATCGACAGGCCGACGAAGAGCGTGATGAACACCGCGAGAATCATGCGCTTCGAGCGCAGCGCGACCCACAGGATCATCAGCACGACGAGAAACGTCAGCACGCCGTTGAGCACCGCGCCGTCCTGCACGGAGGCGAATTCCTCGTCCGCGAGCGGCTGCGCGCCGGTGAGATGCAGCATCGCGCCGTATTTCCTTTCGATGCCGATCTTCGCGGCCACCGCGCGTATTTCATCGGACGTGCCGGCTGCGGCCTTCAGTGCGTTGAAGTCCAGTTCGGGCAGCACGGTGACGAACGCGCGCCCGGGCCCGCTCTTCTTCGACGCATCGGCGACATCGCGCCATGAAAAGGCCGTCGGCTGATTCGCGAGCACGCGGTCGAGCACGTCGGCGCTGCGACCGAGCAGGCCGGCCATCTGGCCGAGATTGACCTGGCCCAGCATCAGCGGCACATTCAGCGTGGTGTTCAGCGTCTGCGCGAGGCCGGTGAGCGTCGGGTCGTGGGCGAGCGTGTTGATGAGCGGCCGCGCCTGCACGAGTTGCTTCGTGACTTCATCGACCTTGTTCGCGGGCAGATAAAGCAAGCCGTTGTGCGCGAAGAACGCGCCGCCTTCCGGTTGCGATACCGACTTGAACCGCGCCGGTTCCTTTGCGAGCGCGGCGGCGAGTTCGCTTGCGGCGGCATCGGCGAACTCGGGGGCGGGCGCTTCGACGACGATCAGCAGCGTGGCGCCGCGCTGCGGGAATGCGGTCTCGATTGCCTTGCTGCGCGCAGCCCACTCGGGCTCGGTTTCGATCAACTGGCTGACATCGGTGCTGATGCGAAAGTGATGAACGACATAAATGGTGCTCAGAACGCCGAGCAGCAGTGAAACGGCGATAATCCACGCCGGCCGGCGGATCGCGAGTGTGACGAAGCGGGTGATGTTGGACGTCAGCATGAAGACGCTACCTGGTGTGTCCTGTTATTTTTTCGGGCGACGCATGAAGCGGGCCGCGTGAAACGCGCTGCCGGGCCGGTGCGCCGCTTGTTGCTTCGGCGACCGAACCACGAGTCCAACGACGACGATCGATGCCGCGCAAGTATACCGGTCGGGGCGGCGGTGAACTGTCGGCCCGCCGGTGTGTCGATATACTGGCTCGACGCCCTGACGAATCCGCGCCAACACACACTGAAATTAGAGAACGGGTGCCATGAAACGCTATCTGTCTGTCTGCTTCGCTTTCCTCGTCGCTGTCCTGTCGTTTTCGAACGCGGCGCTGGCGCAATCCAATCCCGACGCCGTCGTCAAGAGCGCCGTCGAGGGCACTGTCAACGCGATGAAGGCCGACCCGCAAGCGCGCGGCGGCGACATGGCGAAAATCACTCAGCTCGTGGAGACGCGCTTCCTGCCCGCCACGGACTTTCAGCGCACCACGCGCATCGCGCTGGGCAAGGCCTGGGCCACCGCCACGCCGGAACAGCAAAAGCAGCTCTACGACCAGTTCCAGACGCTGCTCGTCAGGACCTATGCGGCGTCGCTGTCGCAGTTGCGCGATCAGGACGTCAAGTTCCGCTTCGATTCCCCGAACATCGACGCCAGCGCGAAAGACGCCGTCGTCGAGTCGCATGTGATTTCCACGGGCGGCGACAACCCCGTGCGGTATCGCCTCGGCAAGACCGCGCAGGGCTGGAAAATCTACGACATCGACATGATGGGCGCGTGGCTCATCCAGGTCTACCAGCAGCAGTTCGCCGGCCAGCTTCAGAAAGGCGGCGTGGACGGACTCATCAAGTACCTGTCGGAGCACAACGCCCGCTCGGCGGGGTGATGCAACGCGTCACGTCAGGTCACGTCAGGCGCGCCGGTGCTCGACGGCGTATTTGATCAGTTCGGCCTGACCGTCGATCGAGAGCTTGCGCTTCAGATTCAGCCGGTGCGTCTCCACCGTGCGCACCGATAGCCCGTGCTGCTGCGCAATCTGCTTGCTCGACAAGCCCTGCGCGAGTGCATCGAGCACGTCGCGTTCGCGGGGCGTCAGGCGGTCTTGCGGCGTCTGCATCGCCTGTGCCTGGATCATCCGCGCGGCGAGACCCGCCGAGAAGAACGTCTTGCCGGCGAGCACGGCGTCGATCGCGTGGATGATCTCGGCGGCGGGCGAATCCTTCAGCACGTAGCCGCTCGCGCCGGCCCGCACCGCCTGCGTCACGTATTCGACGTTGTCGTGCATCGACAGCATCAGCACGCGGATCGCCGGGAAGCGCTCGTGAAAGCACGCCGCCAGTTCGATTCCGCTCATCCCCGCCATCCCCACATCCATCAGCACGAGATCGGGCCGGCTCGCTTCGTCGGCGGCGAGCGCGAGCGCTTCGGCGCCGTTGGCCGCTTCGCCGGTCACGCGAACATGCGATACGGCGTCGAGCCGGGCGCGCAGGCCGTCGCGCACGAGCGGATGATCGTCGACGATGACGATGCGGGCAGGTTCAAAGTTCATCGGAAAGTCCTGACAGGTTGGGGGCGGCGAGCGGCAGCGGGACGGTCGCCGCGATCGCCGTGCGGCCGAGTTCCGACTGGATGGCGAGCGTGCCGCCGAGCGCGTCGAGCCGTTCGCGCATGTTGCGCAAGCCGAGGCCGCTCGCCGGGCCGTAGAGCGCGGCTTCGGCGTCGAAGCCGCGTCCGTTGTCGCTGACGACGAGGCGCACCGCATTCGCCGCGATATCGAGTGCGACGCTCGCGCGCGTCGCCTGCGCGTGACGCGCGATGTTGTTCAGCGCTTCCTGCGCGATGCGAAACAGCACTGTGTTGACCGGATCGGGCAGCGTCGGGCGCGGCGCGGGGCTGGCCTTGCCGCCCGCCGTCGATTCGAAACGCACTTCGATGCCGTCCTGCCCGTCGAGTTCGCGCGCGAGCTGCTCGAGCGCGGCGGCGAGGCCGAGGTCGTCGAGCATCGCGGGGCGCAGCGCGTGGGAGATGCGGCGCACTTCGCGCAGCGTTCCGGACAAACGCCCGAGCCCGGTCGCGAGCGCGGCTTCCGCAGCCGGCTCGCGCGCCTGGCCGCGTTCGAAACGCGTCAGCGCCGATTCGAGCAGCAGCTTCACGGAAACGAGCATCTGACTGATGCCGTCGTGCAACTCGCGCGACAGCCGCGCGCGTTCCTGTTCCTGCGACTCCACCACGCGCCGCGCGAGGCGCTTCAGCTTCGCGTCCGCGCTGCGATGCTCGCTGATGTTGAGCACGGCCCCGCACAACGCGATGGCCCCGAGCGCCGCCAGCGCGATGCCGCCGATCCACATCACCGTCCGGTCGATGTTCGCCGCCGCCTGCGCATCGATGCGCCCGAGCGTCGCTTCCACATCCTCCAGATAGATGCCGGTGCCGATCATCCAGCCCCAGCGTTCGAGCGGCACGACGTAGCCGAGCTTCGGTGCGAGATGTCCGGTCGATGGCCGCTGCCACACGTAGCGCACATAGCCGCCGCCCTTCGACGCCTCCCGAATCAGCTTCTGGATGGTGAGCGCGCCGGCGGGGTCGCGCATCGTCCACAGATCGCGGCCGACGAGATCCGGCTGGCGCGGATGCATCAGCGACGTGCCCTGCATCGTGTAGACGAAAAAGTAGCCGTCGGGGCCGAAGTCCAGCCGATGCAGCGCGTCGAGCGCGAGGCGGCGGCGCGCGTCGTCGGTGAGCGGATCGGCTGCGGGGGCGTCGTAGTACGGGGCGATGGCGCTGCGCGCAAGCTCGACGTAGTGCCGCAGTTCGATTTCCTTGCTCGACATGTACGCCGATTGCAGGGTCGCGTGCTGCGCGTGCGCGAGCGTCGTCGCCTGATGGCGCACGCCATATTCGATGCCGCCGATCGCCAGCGCAAACGGCACGATCGCCAGCAGGAAGATCTTCGCTTTCAGTTTCATGAAGCTGGAACGCTTGGTGCTCTACGTAATTTCACGTAGGCGGCATACGTAGTTGTCCGGTTGTAAGCGCCCGGACGAAGGCGAATACTACACGCCCGAAGCGTCCGACGGCTCATGCCGCGCGCGCGGACATCGAAGGGCAACTAAAACAGGAGACACCATGAATCGGGCTTCCGGATTCCTGGTCTGGATCGCGCTCGCGCTGCTGGGCGCGTTCGCATTCGGCACCATCGCGCTCGCGCACGGCGAGCGAATCAGCGCACTCTGGATCGTCATCGCGGCGGTCTGCGTGTATCTCATCGCGTACCGCTTCTACTCGCGTTTCATCGCGGGCACCGTCCTCAAGCTCGACGGCTTGCGCATGACGCCCGCCGTTCGTCACAACGACGGACTCGACTACGTACCCACTAACAAATACGTGCTGTTCGGCCATCACTTCGCGGCGATTGCGGGCGCGGGTCCGCTCGTCGGGCCTGTGCTGGCCGCGCAGATGGGCTACACGCCCGGCATGTTATGGATTCTCGCGGGCGTGGTGTTCGCGGGCGCGGTGCAGGATTTCATCATCCTGTTCATCTCGACGCGCCGCGACGGCCGCTCGCTCGGCGATCTCATCAAGATGGAGCTGGGCACGGTGCCTGGCGTGATCGCGCTGTTCGGCGCGTTCCTCATCATGGTGATCATTCTCGCGGTGCTGGCGCTGATCGTCGTCAAGGCGCTGACGGGCTCGCCGTGGGGCACGTTCACCGTCGCGGCGACCATCCCGATCGCGATCTTCATGGGCGTGTACACGCGCTACATCCGCCCCGGGCGTATCGGCGAAGTGTCGATCATCGGCTTCATCGGCCTGATGCTGGCGATCGTCTATGGCCAGCACGTCGCCGAATCGCCGACGCTCGCGCCGCTCTTCACCTTCACCGGCGTCCAGCTCACCTGGATTCTGATCGGCTACGGCTTCGTGGCGTCGGTGCTGCCGGTGTGGCTGCTGCTCGCGCCGCGCGATTATCTTTCGACGTTCCTGAAGATCGGCACGATCCTCGGCCTCGCGATCGGCATTCTGATCGTCGCGCCGGAACTCAAGATGCCTGCGTTCACGAAGTTCGTGGACGGCACCGGGCCGGTCTGGGCGGGCAACCTGTTCCCGTTCCTCTTCATCACGATCGCGTGCGGCGCGGTGTCGGGATTCCACGCGCTGATTTCCTCGGGCACGACGCCCAAGATGATCGACAACGAAGTCAACATGCGCCTGATTGGCTATGGCGCCATGCTGATGGAATCGTTCGTCGCGATCATGGCGCTGGTTGCCGCGTGCGTGATCGAACCGGGCGTCTACTTCGCGATGAACAGCCCGGCTGCGGTGCTCGGCACGACGCCCGAAGCGGTGGCGCAGACGGTGACGTCGTGGGGCTTCACGCTCACGCCCGACATGCTGACGTCGACGGCGAAGGCGGTCGGCGAGACGACGATCATCGCGCGTGCGGGCGGTGCGCCGACGCTGGCTGTCGGGATGGCGCAGATTCTCCATCAGGTGATCGGCGGGCCGACGATGATGGCCTTCTGGTATCACTTCGCCATTCTCTTCGAGGCGCTCTTCATCCTGACCGCCGTCGATGCAGGCACGCGCGCCGGCCGCTTCATGCTGCAGGACCTGCTCGGCACGTTCCATCCGGCGTTGCGCCGCACCGAGTCGCTTCCGGCGAACCTCGTCGCGACCGCGCTGTGCGTCGCTGCCTGGGGCTACTTCCTGTATCAGGGCGTGGTCGATCCGTTCGGCGGCATCAACACGCTGTGGCCGCTTTTCGGCATCTCGAACCAGATGCTCGCGGGCATTGCGCTGATGCTCGGGACAGTCGTGCTGTTCAAGATGAAGCGCGAGCGTTTCGCGTGGGTGACGGTGGTGCCGACGGTGTGGCTGCTGATCTGCACGCTGACGGCCGGCTGGCAGAAGATTTTCGATGCGAATCCGAAGGTCAGCTTCCTTGCGCACGCGGCAAAGCTGCGCGAGGCCGCCGATGCAGGCAAGGTGATGGCGCCGGCGAAGTCGCTGGCGGAGATGCAGCGCATCATCGTGAACGACTATATCGATGCGGCGCTCGCCGGGCTGTTCATCTTCGTGGTGGTGAGCATTGCGGTGTATGGCGTGTTGTCGGTGCTGCGCGCGCGTCGCGAGGCGCGTCCGACGGTGCGCGAGACGCCCTTCGAGCCGATGCCGACGGGCGGCGCGGCGGCCGTGCGCTCCGGCCATTGATACTGCGCGAGGCTAGGAGGCGGCGATGTTCAGCGATCTTCGACAAGCGGGACGATATCTCGGCCAGGCGATGCGCCTGATGGTCGGCATGCCCGACTATGACGCCTACGTCACGCATATGCAGAACACGCACCCGGATCAGCCGGTGATGACGTATGCGGAGTTCTTCCGCGAACGTCAGGAAGCGCGGTATGGGTCGGGGGCGGGGAAGTGTTGTTGATGTAGCCTGCTGCGAGGCATGAGCGATGAAACGCGACGGTGACGAACCGTCGCGTTTTTTTTGCATTCCGCCTATACCGTTCGGACGGGGGTAAAATGACTAGTTCCATGTGACTAGGAACGATATCATGGCTGTCAGGCGAGTTTCAAAATCGGAGTTCAAGGCCAAGGCGCTCGAATACTTCCGGCTCGTGGAATCGACAGGAGAACATATGATCGTGACAGACCACGGAAAGCCGGTGCTAGAAGTCCGGCGTTACGAGCAAACGGCGCTTACGCCTTTGGAGGAACTGCGCGGGAGCGTGTTGTTCTACGAGGACCCTCTCGAACCGGTAGGGTTGGAGGATTGGGAGACGCTCCCATGATCGTCCTGGACACGCACGCGCTTCTGTGGTGGATCGAAGGAAAGGGGCTGAGCAAGCCGGCGCGGGTCGCGATCGATCGGGAAATGAAGGAAGAGGGCGAGATCGCCGTCTCGACGATGACAGCATGGGAGATCATGCTCCTCATCAAAAAGGGACGACTCCGGCTGGCCACGGATGTTGCAATCTGGCTCGACAAGGTCAGCAGAATCGAAGCCGTGCGCTTCGTGCCGGTCGATCGCCACATTGCAATCGCATCGGCCGATCTCCCCGGTAACTTTCATCAGGATCCGGCGGATCGAATGATTGTCGCAACGGCACGCTTTCTATCCGCCCCCTTGCTCACGAAGGACGAGCAAATCAGGACTTATGAGCACGTCAGGACGATCTGGTAGCGGCCAATAGAAAGGGCGGATGCCCAAAGCCATCCGCCCTTCATCATCTGCAACCCAAAGCAAAACTCAATGCGCCGCAGCCGCCGTCTTGGCACCCTTGCCATTCTTCTGCGCGCGCCCGATCTCTTCCAGCTTGATCTCGACGTGCTTCGAGAACACATACTCAGCCGGACGCTGCTTGTCGATCGGCAGTTCCTTCGCATACGCGCCTTCGGTGCGCGGGCCGCGCATCGATACAGCCAGCGCCTTCAGCGGATGCGCGACGGTATCCATCACCGCCGTCGCCTCGAAGCCGCTATGCACCATGCAGTCCGCGCACTTCTCGTAGTTGCCGGTGCCGTACTTGTCCCAATCGGTGGTTTCCATCAGTTCCTTGAAGGTCTTCGCATAGCCTTCGCCGAGCAGATAACACGGGCGCTGCCAGCCGAACACCGTGCGCGCCGGATTGCCCCACGGCGTGCACTGATACGTCTGATTGCCCGCGAGGAAGTCGAGGAACATCGCGGACTGGCTGAACGACCAGTTCTTGCCATTGTTGCCGCGCTTGAAAATTTCCCGGAACAGCGTCTTCGTCTTGTCGCGGTTCAGGAAGTGCTGCTGGTCCGGCGCGCGCTCGTAAGCATAGCCCGGCGATACCGTGATGCCATCGACGCCCATCGGGCCGAGCGTATCGAAGAACTTCGCAACGCGTTCGGGGTTCGCATCGTTGAACAGCGTGCAATTGATGTTCACGCGGAAGCCACGGCGCTTCGCCTCGCGAATGGCCTTGGTCGCCTTGTCGTACACGCCTTCCTGCGACACCGAATGGTCGTGCATTGCTTCGTCGCCGTCGAGGTGGACGGACCAGACGAAGTACGGGCTCGGCTGGTAATCGTCCATCTTCTTTTCCATCAGAAGCGCGTTCGTGCAGAGATACACGAACTTCTTGCGCTCGATGATGCCCCGCACGATCTGCGGCATTTCCTTGTGCAGCAGCGGCTCGCCGCCCGCAATGGATACGACCGGCGCGCCGCACTCGTCGACCGCGCCGAGGCATTCTTCGAGCGACAGGCGCTGATTCAGGATCGGGTCCGGATAGTCGATCTTGCCGCAGCCGTTACACGCCAGATTGCAGCGGAACAGCGGCTCGAGCATCAGCGCGAGCGGATAGCGCTTGTTGCGCGTCAGGTGCTGCTTGAAGATATAGGCGCCTACGCGGGCCTTTTGAAGCATCGGAATAGACACTGATGTCCTCTCCTTATTCTTCGCGAATCGCCGTCGTTGCCGACAATGCGGCAAGCGGCTGCAAGAGCTTCGCGGGGAGTTTGAATTCGACCTTTTCCTCGCGGCCGTTCATCGTCGTGACTTCGACGTGGCCGATCGCGCGCAGGGCATCGATCACATGTTCGACCATTTCTTCGGGCGCCGAAGCGCCGGCCGTGATGCCGACCGTCTGCGCATGCGCAAACCATTCGGCCTTGATCTCGGAACCGTCGGCGACGAGATAGCTCGGCACGCCGCTCTCCGCGCCGATTTCGCGCAGACGGTTCGAATTGGAACTGTTGGTGGCGCCGACCACGAGAAGCACGTCCACCTGCGTGGACAGCTCGCGCACGGCGGCTTGCCGGTTCTGCGTCGCGTAGCAGATGTCCCGCGTGTCGGGGCCGACGATATCGGTGAAGCGGCGCTGCAGGGCATCGATAATGCCGCGCGTGTCGTCCACGGAAAGCGTCGTCTGCGTGACATAGGCGACGGGCGTATTGGCGGGCAGGGCCATGTTCTGCACTTCGGCTTCGCTTTGCACGAGCACGACCTTGCCCGGAATCTGACCGATCGTGCCTTCCACTTCAGGATGTCCCGCATGGCCGATCAGAATCAGCGTGCGGCCCTGCGATACATACTGCCGCCCCTGCACATGCACCTTGGTGACGAGCGGGCAGGTGGCGTCGAGCACGTCGAGGCCGCGGGCGTCGGCATCGCGTTCGACGCTCCGGGCGACGCCATGCGCGCTGAAAATTGCGACTGCGCCGTGCGGCACTTCTTCGAGTTCCTCGACGAAACGCGCGCCCTTGCCTCGCAGGTTATCGACGACGTGCCGGTTATGCACGATCTCGTGACGCACGTACACGGGCGCGCCGTGCCGTTCGAGCGCCCGATCGACGATTTCGATCGCACGGACCACGCCCGCACAAAAGCCGCGGGGTTGAGCAAGGATGATACGCATGTTCGAACGAACTCCGACTGGCGCGGGTTTCGGGTAATCGGGCGGGCCACACATGCTTTCGCTGTCGGGACGCTTCACGCTAACGAGCGCAACGCCCCGGAAAACAACCGGAAAATGAAGGTCCGGTAAGTTTGTCTGCTCGCCGAAGTTGACCGCGTATTCTAACGCGTTCCCTTTTTTAACGCTTGCAGTCGCACGCCTTTGCCTGACGCTGCCGCGCGGTCAAATACGGCGATCGGCGGAAGTCATTACACTATCGGACGCTCGAAGGCGCGCCGGCTGCTTCGTCCGCATTCTTTCATGCGATAGCGTTCGCCCGCCCGCTGCCGTCGCGCATGCCGTCCTCGTTCGTCACCCCTCGTCACCACTGACCGCCCAAGTCTGTCCATGCTACTGATCGCCTGGTTGTCCCTGCTCATCTGGATCGTGCTGCTCTTCGCGCGTGGCGGCTTCTGGCGCGCGCTGCCCGCGCCCGCCTTGTCGCCGGCGACCGTCCATGCCGTCGGCAACGCCGAGATCGCGCGGCGTGGCGCGTGGCCCGCGCTGGTCGCCGTCGTGCCGGCGCGCAACGAAGCCGATGTCATCGGCCGCGCGGTCGGCTCGCTGCTCAGGCAGGACTATGCGGGCGCGTTTCACGTGATCGTCGTCGACGATCACAGCACCGACGGCACCGCCGCCGCTGCGCTCGCCGCCGCCCGCGACCTGGGTCTCGACGACCGCCTGACCGTGCTGACCGGCAAGCCGCTGCCGCCGGGATGGTCGGGCAAGGTGTGGGCGCAGTCGCAGGGCATCGAGGCAATCGACAAGCTCGGCTTGCCCGCCGAATTCCTGCTGCTCACCGACGCGGATATCTACCATCCGGCCGATGCCGCCACGCAACTCGTCACCCGCACGATCCTGGAAGACCGCGATCTGGTCTCGCTGATGGTCCGTCTGCGCTGCGACTCGCTGTGGGAAAAGGCGCTGGTTCCCGCTTTCGTGTTCTTCTTCGCGAAGCTGTATCCGTTCGCGTGGGTCAACGACGCCAGAAAGATGACGGCGGGCGCGGCGGGCGGCTGCATGCTCGTGCGCCGCTCGGCGCTCGCGGAAGCAGGCGGCATCGAATCGATCCGACGCGAACTCATCGACGATTGCAGTCTCGCGCTGCGCATCAAGCATCGCGCGGGCAAGGCCGATGCACGGCCGATCCGGCTCGATCTCGCACAAAGCAGCGAATCGCTGCGTCCATACGACGACTGGCGTGAAATCTGGAACATGATCGCGCGCACGGCGTTCACGCAGTTGCGCTATTCGCCGCTGCTGCTCGCGGGCACGGTGCTCGGCATGGCGGTGATTTATCTGGCGCCGCCGGTGTTGTCGCTCGCGTGGGGCACGCGCGCCTGGCCGGCTTGCGCCGCATGGGCGATGATGTGCATCGCCTATGGTCCGATGCTTCGCTATTACCGCAGGTCGTTGCTGTGGGCGCCGCTCTTGCCGCTCGTCGCGCTGTTTTATGTCTCGGCGACGATCGGTTCGGCTGTGCGTTACTGGCGCGGCAAGGGCGGGCAGTGGAAGGCGCGCGTTCAGGCGCCGACGCAGGAGAATCTGTGACGATGCGGGCCGGCTCAGCGCTTCGTCAGCATCGCGTATAGCTCGACGACCATATCCGGCGAAAACGTGAACGGCACCCAGCCGTGACCCGTGTGACGCATGAGGAGCAGGCGGTCGCCATTGGCCTGCTTCTGTACCGCCATCACCGGATTCTTCGTCGATGCGAAACGCCAGCCGGGCGCAACGCCCATCGGCTGTTCGGCCGACATCGACGCCCGCACGTTCGACAACTCCTGGATCAACTCCGAAACGCCCTCGGGATTCAGCAACACGGACTGGCCCGCGATGGTCATCTGGATCGCATCGCGGTCGGGCCGCGACACCGTGAGCGTGGGGGGTGTCGCTGCTTCGGGCTCGCTCGCCGTTTTCAGCGCGCCGGGCTCCGCCGGCACGCCGACCTGCTCGTCATCGAGAGCATGAACGGGCAGCGGCGCGGGTGCATCGCTGGCGGTTTCGTCGGATGATGAGACAGCGGGCGCAACGGAAGCGGGAAGGGTGGCGGCCCGGAGGAGCGTATCGAGGCTCGACTCCAGCGCGCCGAGCTGGTCATGTAGATTCATGCGAGTGTGTATGTCTTGCGAAGCTGGCAGCGAGGCAACGATTCTACCCGCTCGCTTACGCGCGAGCCGGCACACGTTGTAACCAAATGCGTGAGAACGCGAAGCGGACGGCGTACATGCGTCCGCGTGCTGACGGAAAACAGCGAGGAGGGTGCGCGGCGGCGTCGCTCGAAACGAACCGAACGACGCCGCGCGAGAGGCGCGAGCCAAAGCGCCCGCGCCAATACGGCGTTACTTGACCTGCGCTTGCGACAGCACGGCGTTGAACGTCTTGCTCGGACGCATGACCGCTTCGAGCTTCGCGTCTTCCGGCTTGTAGTAGCCGCCGATATCCGCTTCGCTGCCCTGTACGACGGTCAGTTCCTCGACGATCTTCTGCTCGTTCTCGGCCAGGCTCTTTGCCAGCGGCTTGAAGAACTCGGCGATGTCGCGGTCTTCCGACTGGCCCGCGAGCTCCTGCGCCCAGTACATCGCGAGATAGAACTGGCTGCCGCGATTGTCGAGCTGGCCGGCCTTCGGCGACGGGCCCTTGTTGTTGTCGAGCAGCTTGCCGGTCGCGGCGTCGAGCGCCTTCGCAACGAGCTTCGCCTTCGCGTTATTGCTCTTGATGCCGAGCTCTTCCAGCGATACCGCCAGCGCGAGGAACTCGCCGAGCGAATCCCAGCGCAGGTGATTTTCCTGCACGAGCTGCTGCACATGCTTCGGCGCCGAGCCGCCCGCGCCGGTTTCGTAGAGGCCGCCGCCCGCCATCAGCGGAACGATGGACAGCATCTTCGCGCTCGTGCCCAGTTCCATGATCGGGAACAGGTCGGTCAGGTAGTCGCGCAGGATGTTGCCGGTGGCCGAGATGGTGTCGAGACCGCGAATCACGCGTTCGAGCGTGTAACGCATCGCGCGGACTTGCGACATGATCTGGATGTCCAGGCCTTCGGTGTCGTGATCCTTCAGGTACGTCTCGACCTTCTTGATGAGCTCGTTCTCGTGCGGACGATACGGGTCGAGCCAGAACACCGCCGGCATGCCGGAGTTGCGCACGCGCGTGACGGCGAGCTTGACCCAGTCGCGGATGGGCGCGTCTTTCACGAGGCACATGCGCCAGATGTCGCCTTGCTCGACCTGCTGCGTGAGCGATTCGAGGACTTCGTTCGTCGCGTTGTCGACGATGCGCGCCGTGCCGTCCTGCGGAATCTCGAAGGTCTTGTCGTGCGAGCCGTATTCTTCGGCCTTCTGCGCCATCAGGCCGACGTTCGGCACGGTGCCCATCGTGCGCGGATCGAATGCGCCGTTGGTCTTGCAGAAGTTGATGATTTCCTGATAGATGCGCGCGAACGTGCTTTCCGGAATCAGGCACTTCGTGTCTTGCGGGCGGCCATCGGCGCCCCACATCTTGCCGCCGGCGCGGATCATCGCGGGCATGGAGGCATCGACGATCACGTCGTTCGGTGCGTGCAGGTTCGAGATGCCCTTTGCGGAATCGACCATTGCCAGCGACGGACGGTTTTCATGGCACGCGTGCATGTCGCGGATGACTTCATCGCGCTGGGAATCGGGCAGCGCCTCGATCTTCGAGTACAGATCGACGAGGCCGTTGTTCACGTTCACGCCGAGTTCTTCGAAGAGCTTAGCGTGCTTGGCGAACGCATCCTTGTAGAACACCTTGACGGCGTGGCCGAACACGATGGGGTGCGAGACCTTCATCATGGTCGCCTTCACGTGCAGCGACAACATGACGCCGGTCTTGCGCGCGTCTTCCATCTGGTCTTCGTAGAACGCGACGAGCGCTTTCTTGCTCATGAACATGCTGTCCACGATCTCGCCGTCCTGCAACTTGACCTTCGGCTTCAGCACGATGGTTTCGCCGCTCTTGGTGACGAGTTCCATGCGCACTTCACGGGCCTTGTCGTTCGTGATGGACTTTTCGCCGTGATAGAAGTCGCCATGCTTCATGTGCGCGACGTGCGTGCGCGAAGCCATGCTCCATTCGCCCATGCTGTGCGGATGCTTCTTCGCGTAGTTCTTGACGGCGAGCGGCGCGCGGCGGTCGGAGTTGCCTTCGCGCAGGACCGGGTTCACCGCGCTGCCGAGGCACTTCGAGTAGCGTTGCGCGATGGCCTTTTCTTCGTCGTTCTTCGGCTCTTCCGGATAGTTGGGCACCTTGTAGCCCTTGCCCTGCAGTTCCTTGATGGCCGCGACGAGCTGCGGCACCGACGCGCTGATGTTCGGCAGCTTGATGATGTTGGTGTCGGGCAACTGCGTGAGGCGGCCGAGTTCCGCGAGGTTGTCCGGAACGCGCTGTTCTTCGGTCAGAAACTCGGGAAATTCGCCGAGGATGCGGCCTGCGAGGGAGATGTCGCTTGTTGCGACGTTGACGCCGGCCGGCGTCGTGAAGGTGCGGATGATCGGCAGAAAGGCGCTGGTCGCGAGCAGCGGAGCTTCGTCGGTCAGGGTGTAGATGATGGTGGGTTGCTGATTACTCATCGCTAGTCTCGACATCCAGAAACAGGTTGGGAAGAAATCCGCCGGTCGCACCACCCCGGCATCAATCCGCTATTTTGCCTCATTTCAGGCGCGAGGCGTGTGAAAGCCGGTGCGCCATCGGGTATGAAACGGCAGTTTTTCCTTTCCGATCAGCGACTTAATAATTTTTGGGTCTTATAGAAGAGTTGGTTCTAAAGCTTCCTTGCTGCCTAGTTTTCCTCCATCCTATGTCGCTCTTTGATGGAGTTCGACGCCCCAGCGTCTCACGTGTGCGGTAAGGCCGCAGCCGGGTAAAAGCGGTTAGTCGGAATTAACCGTTGCTCCGTCTGCCGAATTCATCTCGAAAATTGCATTCGTCTCTAATTTCAATTAAAAGACGCCTTTCGCTAACCGAGGTAGAAGAGCCGGAACTCCCGCGACAATCGGACTTCGCTCTGAAACGTAACGTAACAAGTCGGTATCGGCGAACGGCATCTGAGGAGTCGGACATTAATGAGCGTGTGAGCACTTCACGAATCTAGAGTTTCGCTAAGCATGTCCACAAGTTGGTTCGCCGAGAATCAACAGCAGATATTGATATAAACATCCGACAATGATCATTACGTTTCCATTTGAAGACGATCCGTATTACAGTGCGCCGCCACCAGCGTCCTACGCGACATCGGCTGCGGCGGCACTCACTACGCCCGGCCTGGTTAAGAAGTACTCCGATTTGGCGCGCGGCGCTAATGGCGGCAATTTTCCCGTCGGCAAAAATCGCTTCTGGCACGGAGGGGTGCATCTCCAGGGAACAAGGCCGATCCGTGCGGTTGCCGATGGGACGGTCGTTGCATACAGACTGGATAGTGATTACACGGACAGTGCGCTCGATGTCCAGACTCAAGAGGAAAGCCAAGGAAATGCGAAGCAAATTCGCCCTCGGCAATTCAGCGCTAGCTTCCTTTTAATTCGGCACGAATGCGAGAAGAACGACGGCGGGAACGCGCTGAATCGCTACACAGGGGCACACTTCTATTCCTTGTACGCGAACCTGATGCCAAAGCGCGCTCTCAACGACAAGCCTGCGTTGCCGCCATTCCTAACGACTGGAGAAGACGTTCTGTTCGTCAGCGGACTCCGTGGCGACAAAGTGACGGTACTGGAGGTCAACAGCGACTTGCACCGCATGACGAAGGTGCGAGTGACCGATATCAATACGAATGCAGCCGTGGAGGGGTGGCTTGACCACATCTATCTGGACCTCGATCCTGCCAGGCCCCCTAGGGTTTCTGACCTTGTTCGGCTTAGCTATCCCATCTGCGCGCTTTACGCTTGCCATCCGTCGGAGAGAAGATGGCGGCCCTTGGACGCCGTGAGAACGATCTCGCATCCGGTGCGTGTCGGAGAGATCATCGGTTATGCCGGAAAAACCGACGGACCATCGGGTGTGCTCGAAGACTCGTTCCACTTCGAGATATTCACCGCAGAGAATACGTTGGTAAGGCAGATGATGCCGCTCGAGCCTGGGAGAATCGCGGATCCTTACGCAGCACATCAGGAATATGCAGATGCGCGAGACGGCCGAAGCGATGGCATGGGAAAGGTCTGGTTGACCAGAAATGCCAACCTGGTAAAGGACAAATTCCCAGCGACCGTCGTCGCTCCGACAGACCTGGTTTTGTTTCCAGCGGGATCGTGCTTCGTCACTGCTGTTCCCTGCAGCGCGGAAGGTCGGTCGGGAATCGTTCCGTCGGAACTCAACGCTTACAAGCTGTTTGACCTCAACCGCGATATCTATTACGCGTACGCTTCGGAAGACCATGCCACGGCAGATGGCCGCGAGCTCTTGAAAGATGCCTGGGTTACGTTGACGACGGACGCCGACTGGAGTTCACGTGGATGGCACACTTACAAGGACAAAGAACTCAAGGCTACGGAAGATGCTTTCGTAGAGGACGACGATGCAGTCATGCAAGCGATACTGAACGCGGCGCACAGCTCTACATCAACTTTCAGTCTCACTGACTTGCAAACCGAAGGTATGGAAGTACTGCTGCGTAGAACCGCTGTCCATTTCCACACCGAATGGGACAGCGATGACAATGCGAGGCGCTACGACAGGCTCAGGACCGGCGAAGATCATCCGTTACCTGGACTCACGGAAAAGCAATTTGGTGCGTACTTGCGCGATATGGAACAGCAGCAATTTTGGTCCAAGGCAGCGGTCGCGTCTGATGGCGTGAGCGGTTCCAAACTCGAGCTCTTGACTGTTCCGATGAATGCAAAGAATTGGCATTTTCATCCCATCGGTTTTCTGGCAGACATCCGGGAGTGTTTGACCACCAATGCGGCGCTTTCGGAAGAGTCTTTCGAAATCGAGATCCGTGCCAATTGGTATATCGCACTGAAGCTCATAGAGAAGCGGCTTGAGCAACTGAACCCGTGGAAGGATGCGGACGCGCTTCTTCCGCCGCCGCCTCCGCCGAACAAGCACATCTCACAAACAAGCCCGAATCATCAAGAAGCCGGGAAGCAGTCCGATCGAGTACTCTGGGAGAAGTTTATCTATTGGTTCGGCGTCGATCCGAACACCATCACGATGCCCGAAACGTTACACGGCCAACTTCCGGCAGCGCCGGCAGGTCATCATGTGTGCTCTTACCTCCAGGGCATGCGCCAGTTCTTTCGTCATCTCTCGATGCACCGTGTGACCAAGGGCTCGCATGGACTTGAGGCTGGCGCTTGGGTATTCCCTGCGCACTACCCATGCCGACCGCTCGTGCCGGCCGAAGCGAACTTCGAGATGGAGTTCATCAACATCGGGCCTCAATACGGTCTTCGCTTTGCTCCCTTTCGGCAAACAATGCTTTTCATCGATCAAAATCGATTGCAAGTGCAACTGCATGAGGTCGCGCATCTTGAAACACCGCTCATGCAAAAGACCAGAAGGTCTCGCTTCCCGCCGGAGTGGACGATCCCGATCGGATCAACGGTACCACCGCTTATCATCACATGACGGCGCGGATTCTTGCTGAATATTGTCCCGAGCGAGCATTAGCTAACGCTGAAAACATTTCCTTCTTCATCGAGAGCGTAAAAGATGAACTGTAATCCCGTGCGCGTGCGCGGCAGTTCTCGTTGCGCATATGCAATCGCGTGTCTCATTTTTTTTATGGGGTACGCTTGTTCTGAACCAACGCCCGCGGCAACCGTAGACGACGGCGAGAGAAACAGTAGTATGGTAAGCAAACAACCAACGGCTGATTCAGCAAATCAAACAATGATCCCCGACAATAAGATCAACTGGATCAAGAATCGGCTTGTAGCCACGATATCTTTCATAGATGGTACTGTTCGGAGCGACAGCGTAAAGGTAAGAATCAATGTGATGATTACCAATCCGACCGACGATGATATCCGTGCGACGTGGATGCCTACGCCAGATGATTATCCTATTCGACTGTACTGCAACGGCAAACAGATAAATCCTTTTCCTGCAGAACCCGTCGACCGGCCCTTATCGACTGTTATGCCACCGTCTGACGAACAACTTCTGGCCAATCGGTATGTGATCAAGGCGAAAGAACATATGAAAAGCCCGATTCCCTTGGGCCTCGCCATCGAGAATAGTCGATTGCTGACTGGAACACATACCTACGAGATAGTTTATTGGCAGACCCAACTCGACTGGATCGACGTGCGCGATGTGCTCGAGCGCACGGACGCGCAGGGCAGGGGCCGCATGCGGTATCCGATCACCGACAACGCGCCATCCAATCGCCTTTACTTCAAGGTGTACAAGCCGACCGAAGAGGATGCGGCGCGGGGGCGCAAGATCGAGTTTCTCGGCGAGGTGGATGCGAAGACGCAAGTGCCGCCTCCGCCCCGCGCGCGTCCCGGCGATTTTGCCCCGCAAACGGGCTATTGGTCTGCTGTCGGCGATTCCATCAGAGCGATTGGGGGTTACCACGAGGTGTTCGTTAAGGGCGGTGACTCAATGCCCAATCTTCCCGGCAATCTAGGCGTTGATCCTTTCAGCTTTGAATGGCAGTACGTCGGCGACGCCTCAGCAAAGCAAGGCGAAAGCGGCCAATAGACCGACTCGGCCAGTACAGCCGTGACCGGCTACAAGCCGTCAACAGTCCAAATCCAGGTGCGCCCGTTGAACCGGCGAGGCGCGCCGGGCCATTTCACCCCCCCAAATACCCATTCTCCCGAAACCACTCCAGCGCGTCCCGCAGCCCTTCGCGGTACGGCCTCGCCCGATACCCCAGCTCCCGCTCGGCCTTCGCCGACGTGAAGTACATCTTGTTCTTCGACATCTTCAGGCCGTCGACGGTCACGAACGGCTCCTTGCCGCTGACCTTCGCGTACAGTTCCGCGCCGATCGCGAGCGGATACAGCGGGCCGCGCGGCAGGCGGATCGTCGGCGGCTTGCGGCCGACCAGGCCCGCGATATCCCCGAGCATCTGCTGCAACGGCAGGTTCTCGCCACCGAGGATGTATCGCTCGCCGATGACGCCGCGCTCCAGCGCGAGGAAGTGACCATGCGCGACATCGTCGACATGCACGAGATTGAGGCCCGTATCGACGAACGCGGGAATCTTGCCCGTCGCCGCCTCGACGATGATGCGCCCGGTCGGCGTCGGCCGCACGTCGCGCGGGCCGATCGGCGTCGACGGGTTCACGATCACGGCGGGCAGGCCGTCGTTCGCGACCATGCGCTCGACCGCGCGCTCGGCCAGCACCTTGCTGCGCTTGTACGCGCCGATGGTGCTTGCCGCATCCGAGGGCTTCGTCTCGTCGACGATCGCGCCGGAACTCGTCACCTTCAGGGTCGCGACGCTGCTCGTGTACACGATCCGCTCGACGCCCGCCGCGAGCGCCGCGCGCATCGTGGCTTCCGTGCCCTGCAGGTTCGCGCGCTCGATTTCGCCGGGATCGGGCGCCCAGATGCGATAGTCGGCGGCGACGTGGATGAGATAGCGCACGCCTTCGAGCGCCGCGCGCATCGACGCTTCGTCGCGCATGTCGCCCACGACGATCTCCGCATCGAGCGATTCCACGTTCTTGCGCGGACTCGTCGCGCGCACCAGCATGCGCACGTCGAAACCGCGTTCGATGGCGAGCCGCGCAACCGCGGACCCGACGAACCCCGAAGCGCCGGTGACGAGCACGCGTGAGCCGGAATAATCAGTCATTGTTACCTCTTCGATGCGCCTCGCGCGCGGGGCTTCGGAACAAGTTCCGCGCGGAAATCGCCGTTTCAATCGGCCGCTCAAGCCCATGTGACAAGGCGTTGCGGCTCGTGCTATGGTCCGTGCCTGCTGCGGGGCGCGCGGCCTCGCAAACGTCACTACCGGTCAACGATGCAAGAAGACAATCGCCACCACGCTCTGTGGATCTACATCGCCATCACGCTTTCGCTCGCGGTGGTGTTCGCCGTCGACGTCCTCACGCCGATGCGCTCCGCAATCTGGGTGTTTTACGTGCTGCCCGTCGTGCTCTGCATGTGGGTGGACCGGCCGGGCGTGCCGCTCGTCACGGCGGGCGCCGGGTCGGTGCTGATGATCCTCGGCTACGTGCTCGCCACCGGCGATGCGCCCACTTCGCACGAAGTGCTCCAGCTCAATCGCGCGATGGGCATTTCCGTGCTGCTCGTGCTGGCCGTGGTGGCGCATCTATATATCAAATCGCGGCTCGCCATACAACGCACCGCCTGGCTGCAGCAGGGCATCATGCAGATGAGCCTGCAATTGCGCGGCGAACAGTCTCCCGCTTCGATCGGCGTCAGCATCCTTCGTTCGCTCGTGCCCTACGTGGACGCGAAGGTCGGCGTCGTCTATTCGCTGGATGGCGACGCGCTCGTCCGCATCGCGGCCTGGGCGCTTCCCGATGAAAACGGCGCGCCGCGCAGAATCGCCATCGGCGAAGGGCTCGTCGGCCAGGCCGTGCAGGACAAGCGCCTGCTCGCACTCGGCGATGCCTCCGCGCATTATCTCAAGGCCGGTTCCGCGCTCGGCTCGGCGGCGGCGTCGCGCGTGGTGATCGCGCCGCTTTTCGCCGATGGCGATATCGCCGGCGCGGTCGAAATCGGTTTCGTCGGCAAGGAAGGCCGTTTCGACGATGCCCGCACGCTGCTCGAAATGGCCGCCGAAGCGATGGGCATGGCCATGCGGTCGGCGCGGTATCGCACGCGGCTCGTCGAATTGCTGGAGGAAACGCAGCGGCAAAGCGAAGAGCTTCAGGTGCAGCAGGAAGAACTGCGCGTCTCGAACGAGGAACTGGAAGAGCGCGGCCGCGCGCTGCAGGATTCGCAGGCGCGCCTCGAGCAGCAGCAAGCCGAACTCGAGCAGACCAACGTGCAGCTCGAGGAGCATGCGCAGCATCTGGAGCGCCAGAAGACCGAACTGCTCCACGCGCAGCAGGAGCTGACCGCGAATGCGCTCGAAATGGAGCGCGCGAGCCAGTACAAGTCGGAGTTCCTCGCGAACATGTCGCACGAACTGCGCACGCCGCTCAATAGCTCGCTGATTCTCGCGAAGCTGCTGGAGGACAACCGGCAGGGCAATCTCACCGAAGAGCAGGTGCGCTACGCCGCGACGATCCATTCGTCCAACAGCGACCTGCTTTCGCTCATCAACGACATTCTCGATCTGTCGAAGGTGGAAGCCGGTCAGATGGACGTGCAGTTCGCTCCGGCCGCCGTCGAATCGCTGATGCAGGCGCTCCGGCAATCGTTCGCGCCGGTCGCGGAAACGAAGGGGCTGCAGTTCGTCACCGAAGTGGCCGGCGATGTCCCGCAATACTTCGTCACCGACAGCCAGCGGCTCTTGCAGGTGCTGCGCAATCTGCTCGCGAATGCGTTCAAGTTCACCGAGCGCGGCAGCGTGACGGTCGCGGTGCAGCGCGCCGGCGACGACGCGGTGCGCTTCGAGGTGCGCGATACCGGCATCGGTATTCCGCGCGACAAGCAGGACCTCATCTTCCAGGCGTTCCAGCAGGCCGACGGCACCACGAGCCGCAAGTACGGCGGCAGCGGTCTGGGGCTCTCGATTTCGCGCGAGTTCACGCGTCTTCTGGGCGGCTCGGTCGGCGTATCGAGCGAAGTGGGCCGTGGCAGCGTGTTTTCGGTGACGCTGCCGATTACCGCGCGCGAAGGCACCGTCACCGCGAAGCTGGATACGATCGGCCACATGAGCGAGCCGGAGCCCGCCGCGGTCAAGCCGCCGCCCCCGCCGATGCCCGCGCCCGTGCAGCCGCCAGCGCCACCGCAGCCGCAGCCGGAACTGCAGACGCCGAGGCCCGAGCCGCAAGGCATTGCCGATGACCGCGCGAACCGGCAGCGGCCGGACCGCGTGATTCTCGTCATCGAGGACGACCGGCGCTTCGCGAATATCCTCTACGATCTCGCGCACGAACTGGACTTCGATTGCGTGCACGCCGCCACCGCGACGCAAGGCGTCGAGCTCGCGCGCTCGCTGCAGCCCAATGGCATCCTGCTCGACGTCGGCTTGCCGGATCAGTCCGGCCTCACGGTGCTCGAATGGCTCAAGCACGATCCGCTCACGCGTCATATCCCGATCCATATCGTGTCCGCGACCGATCATGCCGATGTCGCGCTGCATCTCGGCGCAATCGGCTACACGCTCAAGCCGAGCGCGCGCGACGAACTCGCGCAGGCCATCCGCAAGCTCGAAGCGCGGTCGTCGCAAGGCATGCGGCGCGTGCTCGTCGTGGAAGACGACCTCGTGTTGCGGCAGAGCATTCACGCGTTGCTTGCAAGCGAGACCGTGGGCATCGTGGAGGCGGGATCGATCGCGCAGGCGCTCGAAGAACTGCAGCGCGCGAGCTTCGATTGCGTCGTCATGGACCTGGCGCTACCCGATGGCTCGGGCTATGAACTGCTCGAGAAAGTATCGACGAGCAGCGAGTTTTCGTCGCCGCCGGTCATCGTCTATACGGGGCGGCAGATTTCGCAGGAAGAAGAGCAGCGGCTGCGCCGTTACTCGAAATCGATCATCATCAAGGGCGCGAAGTCGCCGGAACGCCTGCTCGACGAAGTCACGCTTTTCCTGCATAGCGTCGAGAGCGCGTTGCCGCCGGAACAGCAGCGCATGCTGCGCGCGGCGCGTCAGCGCGACGACGTCTTCGAGGGCCGCACGATCCTGCTCGCGGAAGACGACGTGCGTAACATCTTCGCGTTGTCACGCGTGATCGAGCCGCTTGGCGCGAAGCTCGAAATCGCGCGCAACGGACGCGAGGCGCTCGAGGCGCTGGCGCGCCATGAGGACATCGATCTCGTGCTCATGGACGTGATGATGCCCGAGATGGACGGGCTTACCGCGATGACCGAAATCCGCAAGCGGCCGGAGCACGCGCGCCTGCCGATCATCGCGCTGACCGCGAAGGCGATGCAGAGCGATCGCGAAAAATGTCTCGAGGCGGGTGCGGACGATTACATATCGAAGCCCATCGATGTGGATAAGCTCGTTTCTCTGTGCCGCGTGTGGTTGCGGCAGCGATGAATCAAAGACCGACGCAACGACCGACGCGATGAACGACAGCAAGCACGATGAAGAAGCCACGTTCGACATCGAACTGAAGCTGATTCTCGAAGCCATCTATCTGAGGTATCAGCACGACTTCCGGCACTACTCGGTGAGTTCGCTGCGGCGCAGGCTCGCGCAGGCGGTGCACGATCTCGACTGCGCGACGCTCTCGCAATTGCAGGAGCGCATACTGCGCGAGCCGGCGCTGTTCGCGCGGCTCTTTCAATACCTGACGGTGCAGGTCAGCGAGATGTTTCGCGATCCCTCGTATTTCCGTGCGATCCGCGAGCAGGTCGTGCCCGTGCTGCAGACTTATCCGTCGATCAAGGTGTGGGTGGCGGGCTGCAGCAGCGGCGAGGAACTATGGTCGCTCGCCGTGCTGTTCGCGGAAGAAAAGATCGCGGACCGCACCGTGTTCTATGCAACCGACATCAACGCCGAGGCGCTGCGTCAGGCCGAAAGCGGCATCTATCCGCTGGAACGGCTCGCGGGCTTCAGCCAGAACTATCTCGCGGCAGGCGGCAAACGTTCGCTTTCCGATTACTACCATGCGGCCTACGGCGCGGCGAAGTTCTCGCAAACGCTCAAGTCGCGCGTGGTGTTCGCCGACCATAGCCTCGCCACCGACAGCGTGTTTCTCGAAGCGCAGCTCGTGTCGTGCCGCAACGTGCTGATCTATTTCGATCGCGCATTGCAGGACCGCGCGCTCGGTCTGTTCAGCGATTCGCTCGTGAGGCGGGGCTTTCTCGGGCTCGGCAGCAAGGAGAGCCTGCGATTCTCGAAGCACGCCGACAGCTTCGCGGACTTCAATCCGCGCGAACGGCTTTATCAAAAGGTATAGCGATGAGCACCATCGACGCCATCGTGATCGGCGCTTCGGCGGGTGGCGTCGAAGCGCTCAATCTGCTGCTGCCCGCGTTGCCGCGCGACTTCGCACTGCCGGTGCTGATCGTCGTGCATGTGCGGCAGGGGCAGCCGAGCCTGTTGCCGGGGCTTTTCGCCGAGCGGTGCAACATCGCCGTGCAGGAGCCGTTCGACAAGGACGTGATCGCGCCCGGCGTCATCTATTTCGCGCCGCCCGGCTATCACATGATGGTGGAGGCCGAAGACGGCGCGCCGCCCGCGATTGCGTTATCCGTCGATCCGCCCGTGCGCTTCTCGCGGCCTTCCGTGGACGTGCTCTTCGAATCGGCGGCGCATGCGTATGGCGAGCGGCTGCTCGGCGTCGTGTTGTCGGGTGCGAACGATGACGGCGGGCGCGGCGCACGCGCCATTCGCGATGCAGGCGGCGTGTGCTGGGCGCAGGACCCGAAGACGGCCTCGGCGCCGGCGATGCCGCAGGCGGCTATCGCGCAAGGCGCGGTCAGCGACATCCTGACGCTGGACGACATGGCCTCGCGCCTCGCCGCGCATACACGCCGGACGCAAAGATGAACGCTATGAACGAAGGCATGGCCCAAGCAAGGAGTCACCAGATGACGCAACCCATCCACGTGCTGATCGTCGATGACATCCGCAACAACATCACCGCGCTAGAAGCATCGCTCGCGCGGCCGGATCTGTCGGTGCTGAAGGCCGAATCCGGGCCGGCGGCGCTCGAACTGCTGCTCAAACACGAAGTCGCGCTCGCGATCCTCGATGTCAACATGCCCGGCATGGACGGCTTCGAGCTCGCCGAACTGATGCGCGGCAGCCCGCGCACCGCGCACGTGCCGATCATCTTTCTCACTGCGACCGCACAAGACACGAACCGCACCTTTCGCGGCTATGAAGCCGGCGCGGTCGATTTCCTCTACAAGCCATTCGATTCGCGCATCCTCAATTCGAAGGTGGATGTGTTCATCCAGATGGAGCGGCAGAAGCAGCAACTCGCGACGCAGCTCGCGACGATGCAGCAACTGCTCGACGCGAACGAAATGCTGATGGCCGTGCTCGGCCACGATCTGCGCACGCCGCTGTCGGCGGTGATCGCATCGGCGGAATATCTGTCGCGCTTCGTGAAGGACGAGAACGTCGCGAATATCGGCACGCGCATCAAGTCGAGCGGCATGCGCATGGTCCGCATGGTCGATCAGCTGCTGAACCTCGCGCGTCTGCGTGGCGGGCGTGTCACGTTGCAGCCGCGCGCCGTCGAACTGGCGACGCTCGCGAAGAATATCGTCGAGGAATACGAGGCGCGCGTCGGCAAGGGGCGCATCTTCGTGCTGCGTCAGGGCGATACCTTGCTGCAAGGCGATGGCGACCTGCTTTCGCAAGTGTTTTCGAATCTGATCGGCAATGCGCTGCAACACGGGCTCGAAGGATCGTCGATACAGGTCAGGCTCGAGGGCGGCGCGAACGACGTGAAGATCGTCGTGCAGAACGCGGGCGAGATTCCGGCAGAGATCCTGCCGACCGTCTTCGCGCCGTATCGCTCGGGGCGGCGTCAGAACGAATCGAGCGGCCTCGGGCTCGGGCTCTACATCACGCGCGAGATCGCGGAGATGCACGGCGGCGAAGTGAAGGTGCGCTCTTCCGCCGAAGCCGGCACCGCGTTCGAAGTGACGCTGCCGCGCATCGTGCGTCCGCATGCGGGCGATCGCGCGGATATGGCACAGCCGTTCAGGCTGAGTTGAGCCGGCTCATACGCGCAGTCCCAAGCGTGTCTACAATGCGGCCATGTGTAAGACACGGAGGGAATGCGCGATGCCGGGCCCCGATCTGGATACGAGAATCGAAACTTACTATGTGCGTGTGAAAGGCGTGGTGCAGGGCGTGGGCTTCCGTCATCACACGGTGAGGCGCGCGCATTCTCTCGGCGTGCGCGGCTGGGTGGCCAATCTCGATGACGGCTCGGTCGAAGCCGTCATTCAGGGCGCGGCCAATCAGGTCGACCTGATGCTCGAATGGCTGCGCCGTGGACCGCCCCATGCGCGCGTCACCGAGTTCTTCAGCGAGGAACGCTACGTCGAAAAGCGTTATGAACGCTTCGAGCAGCACTGAGCCCTAGCGCGCAACGAGCAGGCTTTCCGCGAAGGGCCACTCGTCGTCGCGCCATTGATGCGTGCATTCGAAGCCCGCATCGGCGGCGATCGGCGCGACTTCTTCGGCCGCATACTTGTGGCTGCTTTCCGACCAGATCGTTTCGCCCTCTTCAAACTCGACGTGCAGGTCCGCGTCGCGCACACGCACGGACAACGCGCGCTTCGCCCGCAAGTGCATTTCGATGCTGCGTGCATCGGGATTGAAACGCGCCACGTGCTCGAAGGCATCGAGCGGAAAGTCGCCGCCAAGCTCGCGATTGATTCGCGCGAGCAGGTTCAGGTTGAAGGCGGCCGTCACGCCGATGGCATCGTCGTAAGCCGCGATCAACGTGGGCAGCGGCTTGATGAGGTCCGTGCCGAGCAGGAGGGCATCGCCGGGTTCGAGCATGCTGCGGATCGAGCGAAGGAACCTGGTCGCGGCAAGACGCGCGAAGTTGCCGATGGTGCTGCCGAGAAACAGCACGAGCAAATGCTCGCCCTTGTTCCGCTTCGCGCTCACTTCGGCGAGGCCCGCAAGATAATCGCGTTCGTATCCGACGATCGACACGCGCTCGATATCGCCGAGTTCGCGATGACACAGCTGCAAAGCGGTCCGCGATATCTCGATCGGGTAATACGCGGTGGGCTGCCTGGTGCAAAGCGCTTCCAGGATGCGCCGCGTCTTGCGCCCGCTGCCGCTGCCGAGTTCCGCGACTTTCACGTTCGCGGGCAACGCATTCACGATATCCACCGCATGCGCCTTGAGCACGCGTTCTTCGGCGCGCGTGACGCCGTATTCGGGCAAGGCGGTGATGACTTCGAAGAGAGCGGAGCCGACTTCGTCATACAGATACATCGACGGCAGCTCTTTCTGCGGCCGTCTGGAAAGACCGGCGTGGACGGCTTCTGCGAAGGCGCTGGAAAAACGGGGCGACAGGGCGGGCTGAGTCATGACGTCTCCATCGATGCGGCGTTTTCTTCGCGTGCCTCTTCGTAACGAGGCACAGCGCTCGGATGCTGCGGATGCAATGACGCTTTCGGGAGATTGCGATTCGGCGGTCAAGCAAAAAGCACGCTAGACGCGGGTCACGCGGATGCTGCGTTTAGAATGCCGTTCAACGCATTCTGGCGATGGAGCGCGAAATATCGATGAATCAGCACGTCATGGGCCGCGGCATTGCATTGTCCGTTGCCGCTTCCGCGTTGTTCGCGCTCATGTCCGCCTATACGAAGTGGCTCGCCCCGCTCGATGGTCTCGACATCTTCGCGTGGCGCATGGTCTGGACATTGCCCGGCGCGTTGCTGCTGGTGGCCGTGCGCAATCGATGGCCGCAATTATGCGCGCTCGTCGTGAAGCTTGCCGGAAATGTGCGCATGCTTGCCGCATTCGCCGTGTCCGCCGCGCTGCTCGGCCTGCAATTGTGGATATTTCTCTGGGCGCCGCTGCACGGCCGCGCGCTCGAGGTGTCGCTCGGCTATTTCCTGCTTCCGCTCGTAATGGTGCTGCTCGGGCGCTTCTATTATCACGAGCGGCTCAATGCGCTGCAGTGGGCCGGTGTCGCGGCGGCGGCGATCGGTGTCGCGCATGAGTTCATCGTCACGCAGGCGTTCGCCTGGCCGACGCTCGTCGTCATGCTGGGCTATCCGCCCTATTTCGTATTGAGGCGGCGGCTCGACGCGGACCCGCTCGTTGCGTTCGCGGTCGAGATCCTGTTGATAGCGCCTTTTGCGCTCATCACGCTGTTCGCTCGCGGCTCCTTCGCGGTGGTCGCCGGCGCGCCGCTTCTGTCGATGGTGCTGCTGCCCGGTCTCGGCGCGCTCAGCACGATCGCGCTCGCTTCCTACCTTCGTGCGAGCCGTTATCTGCCGCTCGCGCTGTTCGGGATACTCGGTTACGTCGAACCGGTGTTGCTCGTCGGCGTCGCGGTCATGTTACTAGGCGAGCCGTTCTCGGCGAACAAGCTCGGCACGTATGCTCCGATCTGGCTGGCGGTTGCGCTCACCGCCGTCCATAGCGGACGACTGCTCATGCATGAACGCGCGCGAAATCGCGTATCGCCGATGAGCGAGCATCATGCGAGCGCCGAGCATGAGGTCGGTGCGGCGGAGACCGAACGTATCGATTGAATCGATGCGATGAAAAAAGCGAGCCCGAAGGCTCGCTTCCCGTGAACGCACTGGACCGGACGACTCGACTGAGCGACGACTCGACGGCCCGCATGCGCGATGCGATGGTCGGTTGAATCCGCCGGCTTCCCTTACTTCTTCGCGGCGTCGACCTTCGCATCGGCGGCCGCCTTGTTAGCGTCGCTTTGCGCCTCGACTTTTTCCTTGTCGGCCTTGGCTTGCGCCACGTTGGCATCCTTCGCTGCGTCGTGCTTCTTTTCATCGGCCTTGGCCTGTGCAGCGTGCTTCTTCTTGTTGGCTTTCGCCTGTGCCTTCGTGGCATCACCGCGCGCGTCGGAGGCTTGCTCCGGCGTGGTCGCCCGCGCTACCTTCGCGGCTTCCTTGTTGGCGTCGGCTTGCGCCGATGCCTTGTCCTCATTCGCCGATGCCTGTGCCTTCGCGGCGTCGTGTTGAGCATCGGCCTTCTTCTTGTTCGCCGTGGACTGCGCCTCGGCCTTTTCGTGATTCGCCTTCACTTGCGCCTTGTCCGCGTCGGTCGTGACGGTCTGCGCGAATACGGTGGTAACCAGCAGCGTGGATGCGAGAGCAGCGACGATTTTCTTCATGATTGTTCGACTCCTGAGATCCTGCGTTTTACAAGGACGCATGCCAATGCGCGGCATGTGACGATGAAAACGCGGCGTCGTCGCATGTCGTTGACCGCCTTCTGGTGACAAACAGTAACGAGTCGCTAGCAAATGAAACTACGCGTCTTTGCGTCACGCCGGCGCAAAAGGCAAGCTGGCCAGTGTTACGGAAACGTGAATTCTGCCGAAGGTGTAACGTCGGCAAATTGATTCGGTATCCGAATGACGTATTTGTAATCCTCGAAATGTACCGTTACCAACTGCATCAGTTATTTCTTTTGCGCCTGCTTAAGATGCTCCTCACAAACCCGGACAACGGGATCAGGAGAAAAGCCATGAAGCGCGCAGCACTTGTCTTAGTGATGATCAGTAGTCTGTCGATGGCCGGCCAGGCGTCGGCGCACGGACGCGGCGGTGGATACGGCGGCGGACACGGCGGTGATGGCGGTGCGATCGTCGGCGCGTTGATCGGCGGTGCGGTGCTGGGCGCGCTCGTGACGTCCGTCGTCAATGCTCAGCCGGCCTATGCCCAGCCCGCTTATGCCGAACCCGCCTATGCGCAGCCCGTGTATGCGCAACCGTCACCGCCTGCGGGTTATTGCTACGACGGCTATCGGCGCGCGTATGTCCCCTGCGCGCCGACAGGTTACGGTTACTGACGCGTCATCGAACGCGGCATGCTGCTTGCGCTTGAAGGGAGCGGCTGCGCCAGCCTATTCGCGCAGCCGGTACGCTAACTTTGGGAGATTCGCAATGAAAGCGATCACGATGAAACTAGTGGCATCCGCGCTCGTCCTCGGCTTGTCGGGCGGCGTCTATGCGCAAGCAGGCGGCGGGGGCGGCGGTGCAGGTGGTGGCGGCAGCGCGGGTGGCGGCGCGGGCGCGGCAGGCATGGGTGGCGGCATGGGCGCGGGCGGCAACGGCGCGGCGGGCGCCGGCACGGGCGCAGCGGGCAAGGGCGGCGGTGTCGGCATGGGCGGCAGCGGCATGAGCGGCAGCGGCGTGGGCGGCTCGAGCGACGGCACCAGCGGCACCGGGACCGGGACCGGGACCGGGACCGGCGCCAAGAGTGGCATGGGCAACAACGGCGTGAACAACGGCATGGGGCAGGGCACGATGCAACGCAGCGGCCCGGGAAGCACCGGCAGTGCAAGTCCGGGCGGGATGTCGCACGGCAGCGGGCAGCAACAAGGCTATTGATGCAACGAGTGCGCAGCGGGTGCGATCGTCGCGAGCCTCGAATGGCTATGCGGCATCCGCCACGCGGCGGCGCGCCAATAGAAAACCAGAAGAGCGGTCTTACTGAGCGGGTGCGGTGACCGGCTCAAACGTTTTCGCGCGAAGGCTGACTTTCTGCGCGTATGCGCTCGATCCGCCGTAGTTCTTCAGCGCGGCATCGACATCGCCTTTTGCGGACTTCAGATAGCCATGCAGGATGGCCGAGCCGACCTCGATATTGGCTTCCGGCTCCGTCAGGTCGACGTCGCGCACGAGCTTCTTGTGCGCCGAAGGCACGACCTGCATCAGCCCCGTGGCGTTATTTGCGCCTTTGGCCGTTTCTTTGAAGCGCGATTCGATCGAAATGATGGCGAGCAGAAGCGCCGGGGGAAGCGAATATTTCGATGCCGACGACATGACCGCCGTCGCGATGGCCTGCGCCTTCTCGCGCGCCACGCCGAAGCGGCGCGTGATGGTTTCCGTGACCTTGTGACGCGCTTCGTCGATTCGCGAATCCTGCTGAACGGCTTCCTGCACGGCCGCATCGGAGGCGACCGGCGCGCTTTCCTGCGCGAAGGCGGCCTGGGCGCAAATCAGCAAGAGGGCGGTTGAGAGGATCTTTCGGCGCATCGGACTCGGATCGAAAAGTGGAGCCGCATTATAGCCCGAAGAATTTCCCCTCCAGATCATGGACTTGTCCTAGATCTGAAGAATTGTTTCGGCAAGGTGGCAGAACTTACTGGATTCCGCTGCCAAACCCTATGTCCGCCCCGCACGCTTGGCCGACGAAGCGGAAATGCCTTCGCCCGCGTCGTGCGGCAGGCGCGCGAACATCGGCAGGGAAGCCAGCACGAGAAGGGCGGTTGCGGCGAATCCGCACGCGAGTTGCCATCGTTCCGTCTGCGTGTTGCCCGATACGAGCATCGTGGCCTGGATCGTCCCGGCGGCGACCGTGACGCCGAACGCCTTCATCAACTGCTGCGCGGTGCCCTGAAACGAGGTGGCGGCGGCAAGGCGCGGTTTCGGCACGTCGGCGAATGCGAGCGCGCCCATCGTGGCGAAACTGAGCGAACGGCCGAGGCCGCCGACGAGCAGCAACAGAAAGATGGCGCTCGCGGGCCACGCTTGCGACATCGTCGAGCAGACAGCCAGCACAGCGGCGAAGCAGACGCTGCCCGCACATAGCACCGAGCGCACGGAGAATCGGCGCAGCGCGAGCGCGGTCATCGGCCTCATGCAAAACGAGCCGAGTGCGCTTGCGAACGTGATGAGGCCGCTCGCCGACGCGCTGTAACCGAAGCCCGCCTGCAACGTCAGCGGCACGAGAAAGGGAAGCGCGCCGGCGCCCGCGCGAAACAGGCTCCCCGCGATAGTTGCCGCATGGAAAGTCGGAATCGACAGCAAGGAGAAATCGATGGCCGGATTCGGCGTCTTCCGGCAATGCAGTATCGTCGCGCGAAACAACAGCAAGCCGGCCGCGACGCAGATCCACGGCACGCCAGCGGGCAACACGCCGCGCCCGGCGCTCTCGATGCCGATCATGAACAGACTGAGCGATGCGCCCGACAGCAGCATCCCGCGCAGGTCGGGCGGCGTGCGGCTTTCCGGTGGCGATGGCGGCAACAGCTTCCACGTCAGCCACATCCCGATGACGCCGACCGGCACATTGACCCAAAAGATGCTGCGCCACGACAGCGCATCGGTGAGAAAGCCGCCGAGCGGCGGGCCGAGCAAAGGGCCGACGAGCGCGGGCATCGTGAGCCACGTCGTGGCTTGCAGCAACTCTTCGCGCTTGACGCCGCGAAACAGGATGAGCCGGCCGACGGGCACCATCATCGCGCCGCCCAGGCCTTGCACGATGCGCGCGGCAATCAGTTGCGGCAGATTCATCGCGGCGGCGCACGCGATCGAGGCGAGCGTGAAGGTGGCGATGGCCCACATGAACACGCGGCGTGCGCCGAAGCGGTCGGCGACCCATCCGCTCGCGGGAATGAACACCGTCAATGCGACGAGATACGCAGTGATCGCGCTGCTCAGATGGACCGGATCGACACGGAGATCGCGGGCCATCGTGGGGATGGCGGTCGCGACGATGGTCCCGTCCATGTTCTGCATGAAGAGCGCACTGGCGACGACCGCCGCCGTGATCCGAAAGTTGCCGCCCTTCATGACGCGTGGCTCGCGGATGCCCTCACGAGCAGCGGCCACGCGATTCCGGTTCGATTAACGTACATGCGTACCAGTCTACTCGATGCATCCGAACGCCGTCGGCGCGTTATGCTTGATGCATCCTCAAGCGCCGATGGTGCAGCTTCATACGTCATGCCATTCGCTTTTCGCGGACGCCCCGAACTCGCCGGCCTCGATCGCAGCGCAAGACGCGACGTGCGACGGCTCGCCTGGCATTTTGCGCAGCGGCACTGGAGCCTGCATGCGCCGGCGTTCGCCTGGCTGCTCTTCGTGCTGCTGCATACGCGCTATGGCGTCGTCGCCGGGCGCAGCGAATATCTTTGGGCGACGCTCGGCTTCTTCATCGTCGCGGTGATCGTGATCCGGCTGCACATCGCGCATTACCTGAAGCCGGCGCGCGCCATCTACGATCTGACGGGCGCAGCCGGCGTTCGCGTCATCACGCGGCGCTAGCCCTGAGAGGCGCGTTTTTGCGTGTTAGGATGCCTGGACACCCATTCAACGAACGCTGAAGAACGCTGATGGCAACGCTATACGAAACGCTGGGCGTGCAAGAGCACGCCACCGAAGACGAGATCAAGCGGGCGTATCGCAAGGCTGCGATGCGTTGCCATCCTGACCGCAACGTCGGCAACGAAGAAGCGGCGCATGCGAAGTTTCACGAGATAAAAGAGGCTTACGCGATATTGTCCGACCCCGCGCAACGCGAGGTGTACGACCGTATCTTTGCGGAAGAAGTGGCGCGCCGCGAAGCGCAGTTGCGTGAAGAAGAAGCGGCGCGCGAGGCGCTTTATGCGAAGCGTGTATCGCTTGCCATGCGCTTCGCATCGCAAGGACATAACGGAGACGTCGTGTTCGGCGTGTTGCTCGGTCACGATTGCGATGAAGCGACCGCGCGGCATATTGCTGAGAGCGTCGTCGCGCTGCATGCATCGCGGGAAGCCAAGACAAAGACCGAACCCGCGCCTGATACCAGAGAAGAGCCGGCTCAGGCCGCTGATCAAAGCGCCAGTGGGATGAATCCTCTCGGCGCGATGTGGTTTCAGTTCTTCAACAACATGCGTCTTTGACTATCACCATCAGGCCGCGAGCCGCTCTCGCCTCTTGTTCGTCCGCTGCGGCGCTGGCGGATAAACGCACCACTGTCCGTCATCGTGACGAAAGAAGAACAACGCTCTCGATGCCGCGCCCTGCAATGTCTCGACACACACATACCGCGTGTGATCCGCGCGCGTGCGGCTGAACTTCGTGACATGCACCGGCACGCTTGCCGGCGCGAGCCATTTCTCCACTTGATGACGTAGGGATCGTTCCTTGATGCTTTTCATCTGAAGTCTCCTGCACGCGGCGTTTCATGACTGGATATCGGCTAAACGCGCAAAAGGCTTTAAGCCGCATGAATACGCCTGCCGCAACGCACCACACTCGTGACAAAGCACTTTAACTCTACGCCGCGATTCCGGTGGCCGTATGCCCTTTTGCGAAATAGCAACAGCACATGATCGAGCTTTCACGTAGGCGGATGTGTGCTTATATCTTCGACGCGTGCGGTGTGCGGGTATGTACGCGAACGGCCATATCATCGAGCCGGTGCGTTCGTTGCCCGTCATAAGCTGATTAGCGAAAGGCATGCCCGGCCGAGTGAGTTATAGCGGGCGTGCGAAGCTGAGTTCGTGACCGTCGGGATCGGTGAGATGGAAATATCGCTCGTTCCACGGCGCATCGCGCGGCTCGAATTGCGGTTCGATGCCGTTTGCGCGCGCCTTGCGATAGAACGCGTCCACGTCGGACACGTAGATGATGACGCGGCCCCACCACTGAACGGGACCGTGCGTCTCGCGGGTGATGTTGAGAAACGAGCTCCCCAGCGCGAAAGAGGTGAATGCCTGGTCAGCGCCGCCGTGAACGATGCGAAAGCCGAGCGCTTCATAGAAACGCACCGCGCGCGGCATGTCGCAGGTCGCAAGCGTGATGGCGCTGAGACTTTCGACGCGCGCATCGTCGTGATCGGAAGGCGTCATGTGTGGCGATGTCATTCCGGATGATGATGCGAAACGATCGATAGCACCGATAAATCCGGATGCGTGCCGTCGACGATGCTCTTGCCGATATGCCGCGCATCGTTCACGGCGTCTTGTGGCGTCTTGTATTCGTCGTCGCCATCGGCGTGGAAATAAACGGCTTCGGCGGGCGTATCGGCATTCGTTCCATGGCGGCATACGCGGCCGATGAACACGTATCGCTCGGTCGCGCGCGGCGGCGCATGTTCCGGCGTCGGCTTGACTTGCGGCAGCACGTGTATGTCGAAGCCTTCGTACTCGAAGACCTGCCAGTGTGAAGCGGGTTCGCCGGACATCATTGCCTCCCTGTCGTTGCCAGGCTCGCATCAGCAACGTTACTCCACTTCGGGAAACGAATCCATCGGGAAGCACGGCTTGAGAGACAGCGGCCCGCACGCGGCCGGCACGAGCCGCTGACGCCCGCATCACACGATATAAGGCCCGCTAATGCGCCCTTCGAAGATGGCGATGTTGATGTCCCAGTCATCGACTGTTCCGGGCGTGCGGCCGTCGACGACGGCGGACACGGCTCGTCCGCCTGTGATGCGCTGCATCTGTTGATGCGAGAGCGTGGCTTCGTTGCCGGCCTGCGTGTCGAGCGGCAAGTCTTTGATGGCGAGAGTGCGTTTCATGATGGTTCTCCTGGCGGGTAGCTTGAGGTGAATCGAGCATGTCAATGCTCGCCAGAAGTTTTGCAAGCGCTATGCCAATTTCTCACCGCTTGCGGCGGGCAAGGCGCACCGTGCGACAGCGGCGCTTGATCGAGTCCGCACGCGGCGGTATGTTGGAGTCGCGCGAACAGATGAGCACCATGGTGTTGGCGCATCTATCGAGACTGGAACATGACGATCATCGTTCGAGCAATGAGTTTTATCCTCGCGGGCGCAATGTTGCTGTGCGGCTCGGTTCTCGCGCAAGACGCGCGGCAATCGATTGCACTGCTCGACTGCACGCTCATCGACGATAACGCCGTCTATAACGATGCCGAGATCAACCGCATTCAGAGCCAGCGGCTTCAGATGATCGGCCACGCATTGCGCGACGATATGCAGGAACGCGCGCTCTTTCGCGTCACGGACAACGCGCCTGCGAGCGGTCTCATCGCCTCGCTGCAAAGTGATCAGGACCTGAGCGCCTGCAACGGATGCGAATTGCGCGTTGCGCGGGAACTGGGCGTGTCGCGGGTCGGCGTGTGTTGGGTACAGAAAATCAGCAACCTGATACTCAACATGAATCTG